>CABUKU010000015.1 GCA_902492205.1 uncultured Bacteroides sp.
TCAAAGCGTTCAGGGCACAGTTCAGAGGAGTAAGAGATAAAGCATTTTTCTTGTACAGACTCGCTAAATTATATGCATAAAAAGAAAAGCCCTCAGACTTTTACATTGATCCGGTATCATCACCTCTTATGAATTATCGGTTGGAACAGATGCCAATGCCATAAATCAAACAGTTGCCAAAGGAGAGTTCTCAAATATCAAGAACAACCCTATCATGCAATCCGTCTACTTTACTCCGGTAAAGGCAAGATACATCCAACTGAAAGCAACACGAATGGCTAATGAAAACGGGCCAATGGGATTTGCAGAGATTGGTATACAATAAAGGCATTTATCAGTAAGCCGGGAAGCGAAATATGGGAAATATGAAAAAACTTTCTCCTATTTCGCTTTTTTATTGTAACAACTTTCCTCCCGCTTACGTCTCTATTAATGAACAGTGATTGATAGCGCATCAACAGAAGAAAAAATAATAACTTAAAAACGATAAAGATATGATGAAGAAATGTTTATTTTGCTTAGTATTATTGGCAGCATGCCAATTAAGCTACGGTCAGACAGTTAAAGAATTGATTGAAGAGTTCTCAAAGGTAAAAGGTGCAGAATACACCAAAGTAGGAAAAGTAGCCAAAGGACTGGATTGTGTAGAAGTAATAGAATTGAAAGACTGCTCCGGCGATGTGAAAGAAAAGTTCCTGAACAGCCTCAGCACCCTTAAAGACAGCAACTATGAAATAATGGTGAAAACAAACGAGAATGGAGAAAAGACCAGAGTAATGAAAGGCGCTCAGGGCAGTAAAATGGAAGATGAAATGGTGGTACTGACAGCAGGAGACAATGATTACACCATAGTCAGAATAAAAGGTAAAATGGCAGCAAAGGAATTAAGCAAGTTTAACAAGTAAGTTCATGGATGCAGAATGCTTCAAACAACAATATCTACCTTGTCACGAAAAGCTTTACCGGATAGCTTTCAGACTGCTTGGCAACGCTTGCGACGCGGAAGATATGGTACAAGAAGCGTATCTGAAACTCTGGAACAAACGGGATGAACTGGCAGAAGTAAAGAACCCGGAATCTTACAGTGTGGTTATACTCAAGAACCTTTGTTTCGATTTTCTGCGTTCGGCAAAAGACAATATTGACGACCGGGCTCCCGAAGACTTGAACATTGCGGGTGAAACATCGGTAGCAACCGAAATAGAGATGAAAGACGAATTCAACTGCATTAAAGAAGTCATTTTCCACCTTCCGCGGCAACAACGGCAAGTAATGATATTACGCCATGTGAATGATTGCTCAATGGAAGAGATAGAAAAAGTAACCGGACTAAATGCTATCAACATCAGGGTATTGCTATCCCGGGCAAGAAAGAAGATACGTGAACAGTTTAACAGAAAGGATTAAGAGATGAAAACAGAAGATGTAGAGAAATTGCTTGCCAAATTCTATGAAGGAGAAACTACAACAAGCGAAGAACAGACACTACACCGTTATTTTGAAACGGAGGAAGTACCTGAACACCTGCTTGCAGACAAAGAAGTATTCTCGGCTTTGGCAGACCGTACAGAGATAAACATCCCTTTTGATTTGGAAAGTAAGCTGAGCAAATCTATCGACCAATGGGAGGAAGCTGAAAAAAAGGTTATTAAAGTCAAGCACAACCGGAGAGTTTATTGGCAATGGGTAGGCAGCATAGCCGCAAGTATTCTGTTAGTATTCGGCATATGGACTTACATTGACAGGAACGAAAGTAATACTCCGGTACTGGCAGATACTTTTACCAATCCTGAAGATGCATACCGGGAAGCACAAAAAGTACTGGCACTCGTTTCACTCAACCTGAATAAAGGAATGGAACAGGTAGAAAATGCCCAACAAAAAACAGAGAAAGCAGATAAAATAGTAAAGAAAACCATTAATTCAATCAGACAATGAAACTAAGAAAACTTATATTAATGATATGCTTATGTTGTTCATTCTCAGCATTTGCACAAGATGATGTTCTCGAAAAGCTATCGGATATGGATGGTGTTTCCGCAGTATATATCTCCAAAAGCATGTTTGGCAGTATGGGAGGTATGGATATGGGTGGCTTAGACATCAGCAAAGTAGCCGGTAAAATAGAAGCCATGCAAGTATTGACAGCAGAAAAAAACAAGGCTGCACAAGCCATGAAAGCCGAAGCAGACAAGTTGGTCAAGAATAAAGACTACGAAGTGATGATGAAAGTAAAGGACAGTGATTCGAAAGTTGCGTTCTACATTAAAAGGGAGAATAATAAAATAAAAGGCCTATTGATGTTAGTAGACGAGACTCCCAAGGAATACACCATTATTCAAATAAAAGGAGACCTGTCACTGAAAGAAATACAGAACATCACCAATCAAAAATAAAAAAAGCATCAGGGCTTTATACCCTGATGCTTTTTTAGTGTTTATAATAAATAGAACTTATGCCCAATAGATATAAGCCAAAGTAGACAAGCTAATCACCATCCAAAGCAATACACCCTGTACCAACGGTTTAATACCAACCTGCTTAATTACATCTCTTGACAAAGAAGCACCAATAAAGAACAAAGTAATAGTCAAGCCCTTACGTGCCAATCCGGAAATAGCGCTTCCCACAGCCGGAACGCTTTGCAACAAATAAGTATTGATAACGATAGCTACCACAAAGAACAAGATAAACCAAGGAATACTGATTTTCTTTCCGTCGCCTTTAAATATGAAAGAAGTAACAAGCGCCAAAGGAATAATCCATAATGCACGGGTAAGTTTAATAGTAGTAGCTACTTCCAAAGCCTTTTCCCCATAGGCAGCACCGGCACCAACTACAGAACTTGTATCATGGATAGCGATAGCTGCCCAAGTACCAAACTGTGTCTGGCTCATATCCAACCAATGACCTATCACCGGAAAGATGAACAATGCAATAGCATTCAATATAAAGATAGTTCCGAGAGCAACAGACATTTCACTGTCCTTCGCTTTCAAAACCGGACCGACGGCTGCAATGGCACTACCACCGCAAATAGCCGTACCTGAACTAATCAGGTAAGATGTGTCACGGTCTACCTTTAAAAACTTACGGCCAATGAACCAGCCGATAGCCATTGTACCCACAACAGACAGAACAGTAAACTCCATTCCTTCCTTGCCCGATGCAAGCGATGCCTGAAGATTCATGCCGAATCCCAAACCCACAACCGAATATTGTAATAAATATTTAGATACTTTCTTGTTGAACTTAGGATGAGCCTGCCCGCAGATCAGAGCAAAAGCCAAACCGAGGAACAATGCAACGGGAGGAGTTACCCATGCGGAATAAGGAGCCATTCCCGGAATGTAATCCAACAATAAAAAGAAAGTAAGTAGAGTCAGCATTGTGACGTAAATAACTTTGTTATTGCTTTTCAAAGATGCAGTAATAGTTGAAATCATTTTTCTATTATTTAATGTTTAATCTTTCGAGTCGCAAAGGTACGCCAACATTCTGAAATGTACTAATTGTTTATAATTATGGCTTATAACTTTTCCTTATATCTCGCTGCAAACTGCATAAACACCTGCGGAAGTCCTCCCTCTTGCCCCTGTGCCTGAACGAAATTAAACTCCCGGCACATGGTAAGGTCTTGAATATCCACCACTTTAAATCTTCCGGAATGCAATTCCTGTGCAATGGAACGAATAGATACAATTCCCATACAATCCGTATGTTCCAGAAAAAGTTTGATTCCCTCCGTACTCCCCAAATGCATTTTCACATTCAGAGAAGATAACTTAATGTTATGTTCCTGCAAAGCAGTTTCCAACACATCAAGCGTGCCCGAACCTCTTTCCCTCAATGCCAATGGTATTTGTTGGAACTCCTCGAGCGAAATCTCATCAAGGTTAACCAATTTGCTTTTGGTATGCACCACGGCAACCAGTTCATCTTGCAGGAAAGGTGTATATTTCAGATTAGACTGACGGTGAATTCCCTCTACCAATCCCAAATCAATCCTGTGTTCCTGCAACCCGGTTTCTATTTCACGGGTATTTCCATTCAGCAAAGAAAGCGATACTTGCGGAAACTTCTCTATGAACTTTGCCAGCAAAGGCGGAAGTACATATTGCGCAATAGTGGTGCTCGCCCCCAAACGTAGTTCACCCGTATATTCATTGTGCAGCAAGTGCATGTCATATTCCAATCGTTTGTAATCTTCCAAAATACGTTCACTGTGCTCAAGCAACAGCTTTCCTGCCGGAGTAAGTGTAATCTTATTCCCTAACCTCTCAAACAGGCGTACCTGATACAAACTCTCCAACTCCTGGATATGCTTCGTTATGGCAGGCTGGCTCACAAACAACTCCTGCGAAGCCTTCGTGAAACTAAGATTCTTAGCTACGCTGCAAAATACTTTTAATCTGAAATCGGCAGACATAATATCTATTTATAATAATCAATCCAATTCATCTCCACGGATGCCCAATGCCTGCATCACGGGATATATCAACAGTTCCCAATGGGTGGAAATCTGCCTCTCCGGTTCGTTCATACGGAACTGGATTACTTCCATATCTTCCCTTTCAGGCAAACTGTTCATTACTTTTTCGCCATACAGCTCATTGTTTGAAACAAGAATAAGCCGTTTCACCGTCTTTGCTTCACCCACTACTTTCAAAGACTCCAGATAAAGTTGCTCCAAAGTTGCCATATCCTCCGGTTGAAAAGAGTTGAAACAGAACTCTCCGAATTGGTTCTTGAAAGCCGTATCATTCAATTCTTTCTCCAAACCGGACGGGTTACAGTTAACAAGCTTTGTACAATCCTTATCATATATCAATATCACCTGAATCTGCTTCTCGCCCTCAGCCACTCCGGCATCCAACGCAAGATAAGTCATTAATTCCGATAAATCCACTGTTTGCAGCGGTCGGTTCAGCATTCCCTCAAAAGCTTTTTTTATATCATTTACCACAAAATTCAAGAATGATGCATCGATCAACATCACTGTTTCATTAAACTGTGCCTTCTGTTCCATATTGTATTTTATCGTTTATGGGGATAAAGATACGAATTATCGGCAAAAAAACTTCTCCACCCCAGATATTTGATAAAATAATCGCCACATATAATAAGCACCTCCCTGCCCGAAGCTAAGCCTTTCTTCTCGCACGACTAACTCCGTTTATCCTTACATATTAGTAACTTGACAACTGTCAATTATATACTTGACAGACGCCAATTAATAACTTGACAGCTGTCAAGTATATAATTGACAGTTGTCAAGTTATTTAATAATGCAAAGAAAACGCCTAAACACAACGGATAAAACATCTTAGCCATGCTGAAAAAAAAGACTGGTATTCAGCAAGATTAGAATATTTGACAGGACACTCTCACCATTTTCTGACTTTTTGTCATATATTTATTAAAATCAACTAAAATATGTCTCTTTTTATGCGCTGGCAAATCTTTTGACGCCTGTTAAGTGTTACACACAACGTGAAGAAATTTAGAAAGGAGAAAATATATGAACTTTAACAACTTTACAATTAAATCTCAGGAGGCCGTTCAGGAGGCGGTCAATCTGGTACAGGCACGTGGGCAGCAAGCTATCGAGCCTGCTCACCTGCTCTATGGAGTGTTGAAGGTAGGCGAAAATGTAACCAACTTCATCTTCCAGAAACTGGGTGTGAACGGAACCCAGATAAGCACTGTACTGGACAAACAGATTGACTCTTATCCGAAAGTATCGGGTGGCGAACCTTACCTGAGCCGTGAGTCAAACGAAGTTCTGCAAAAGGCAACGCAATTCTCAAAGGAAGCAGGCGATGAATTTGTTTCGCTCGAATTCCTTCTTCTTGCCCTTTTAGTGGTGAAGAGCACTGTCTCCACCATTTTGAAGGATGCGGGAATGACCGAGAAAGATACGCGGACAGCCATTTCGGAACTGAGAAAAGGAGAAAAGGTAACTTCGCAATCAAGTGAAGATACTTACCAGTCATTGAGCAAATATGCCATCAATCTGAATGAAGCCGCACGCAACGGCAAACTTGATCCGGTTATCGGACGTGACGAGGAAATCCGCCGAGTGCTTCAGATTCTGAGCCGACGCACAAAGAACAACCCGATTCTTATCGGTGAGCCGGGTACAGGTAAAACCGCTATCGTTGAAGGGCTTGCACACCGTATCCTACGTGGGGATGTGCCGGAGAACCTGAAAAACAAACAAGTTTACTCTTTGGACATGGGAGCACTTGTGGCGGGAGCCAAATATAAAGGTGAGTTCGAAGAACGTTTGAAATCGGTTATCAACGAAGTAACCAAATCGGACGGACAGATTATCCTGTTCATTGATGAGATTCATACATTGGTGGGAGCCGGAAAAGGTGAAGGCGCAATGGATGCCGCAAACATTCTGAAACCAGCCCTTGCACGTGGTGAGTTACGATCTATCGGTGCAACGACTTTGGACGAATACCAGAAGTATTTTGAAAAAGACAAAGCATTGGAACGCCGTTTCCAAACCGTCTTTGTGAATGAGCCGGACATTATGAGCACCATTTCTATTCTTCGTGGATTGAAAGAACGCTACGAAAACCACCACAAAGTACGTATCAAAGACGATGCCATCATTGCTGCCGTGGAGCTTTCGAACCGTTACATCACCGACCGTTTCTTGCCGGATAAAGCCATTGACTTAATGGATGAGGCTGCTGCCAAGTTGCGTATGGAAGTGGATTCCGTACCCGAAGAGTTGGATGAAATATCACGTAAGATCAAACAATTGGAAATTGAGCGCGAAGCTATCAAACGTGAGAAAGACGAACCTAAGTTGAAGCAACTCAACAAAGAGATTGCCGAAATGAAGGAACAGGAGAACTCGCTCAAAGCCAAATGGCAGAGTGAGAAAACCATTGTGAACAAGATTCAGCAAAACAAGGTGGACATCGAAAACCTCAAGTTTGAAGCCGACAAAGCCGAACGCGAAGGCGATTATGGAAAAGTTGCCGAGATTCGTTATGGTAAGTTGCAAGCTCTTGATGCCGAGATTCAGCAATATCAGGAAGAACTGAGAAAGATGCAGGGCGACAAAGCAATGATTAAAGAAGAAGTAGACGGTGAAGATATTGCCGACGTGGTTTCACGTTGGACAGGAATACCTGTCAGCAAGATGCTTCAAAGCGAAAGAGAAAAACTTCTCCATTTAGAAGAAGAACTTCACCTTCGCGTGGTAGGTCAGGATGAGGCTATCGCTGCCGTGTCCGATGCTGTACGCAGAAGCCGTGCAGGATTGCAAGATCCGAAACGTCCTATCGGTTCGTTCATCTTCCTCGGAACAACAGGTGTAGGTAAAACCGAACTTGCCAAAGCTCTTGCCGAATACTTGTTTGACGATGAAACGATGATGACACGTATCGACATGAGTGAATATCAGGAGAAGCACTCGGTATCACGCCTTATCGGAGCGCCTCCGGGATATGTGGGTTATGATGAAGGCGGACAATTAACCGAAGCCGTTCGCAGAAAGCCCTATTCAGTAGTGTTGTTCGACGAAATTGAAAAGGCGCACCCGGATGTTTTCAACATCTTGTTGCAAGTACTTGACGACGGGCGACTGACTGATAACAAGGGACGTGTGGTTAACTTCAAGAATACAATTATCATCATGACTTCAAACTTGGGAAGTGCATACATCCAAAGTGAGTTCGAAAAGATGAACGACGAGAACCGTGAAGTTATCATTGAGGAAACAAAGAAAGAAGTGATGTCCATGCTGAAGAAAACCATCCGACCGGAGTTCCTGAACCGTATCGACGAAACAATCATGTTCTTACCGTTGAACAAAGAACAGATTGAGGAAATCGTAACGCTTCAAATCAATGGTGTAAAGAGGATGCTTTCCGAAAACGGAATCAACTTGCAGTTAACCGATGCGGCTACTCAATTCCTTGCCAGCACAGGTTATGATCCTGAGTTTGGTGCCCGTCCGGTAAAAAGAGCCATTCAGCGTTATTTATTGAATGACTTATCAAAGAAACTGCTTGCCGGAGATGTGAACCGGGATAAACCGATCATTGTAGATGCAGCAGGAGACGGATTGAAGTTTAGCAACTGATATACGTAAGTATATAAAAAGAAAATGCTGTTTGGATATTCCAGACAGCATTTTTTGTTCTATAAAGGTTTCACAGGGATACAAATATCCACAATGAATTTCTTCTCGGGATGCTCGTCCCGGTTATTCTGATAGATCTCATAATGATGTCCATTAGTACACTGACAACCATGCTCCTTTAGCAAATCAAACATTGCATGCCAAGCAGCAGGAAACTCTTCCATCGCTATTTCGAAACGTCCAATAGCATATTGCCCTCCGCTTATTTCATATTGACCTATTTCTCCCTCGGCTTTTACACCTTTAGTTACAATCATTCCGGCATCAGCAGTCAACTTATCTTTTGCTGTAATATCGGGATCATCGTGATAAACAGAGATCAATTTCATTTCGGGTGCAGTAACTAACCCTCTCGGATAAGCCCATTGCATTAACTTAGCAAACGCCCCCTGCATTTGGTCGAGTGCTCCCTGATGACGGCAATAAATAATATTGATTGCCGGTAAGTTCTTAATTTCAAATGTACAATTCATTGTTACTCCTTTTACTATTAATGTTTTATGGGAACAAAAGTAACGGGAATAGGAACGACTGTTTGTATCAATTATGCTTTTGAATGAACTATTCTTGCTATCTTGTAGAAGTTTATTGCTCCGATACTCCTCTGCAGTCATTCCAAAGTGACGTTTGAAGTTACGACAAAAGACATTCATAGAACTAAAACCACACTCATAAGCAATATTCATCACCGGAGCAGAAACATCACTCAGTAACAACGATGCAGCCCTTTCTAATCTTCTTCTCAATACATATTTAGCTAAAGGCTCCCCCATAGTAGAAGAAAATATGCGATGAAAATGATAGGAAGATAAACTAATTTGCGCAGCCAGTTCTTCTACTGTTAATTGCTTGTCAAGATTAGCATAGATATAATCTATAACCTTATTAATCTGCCGTGTGTAGTCTTTTTCTTTTGTGCTCATTCCGACAATAAGTTTCTTATTTTATTCTCCAACTGTTCCACTGTTATTCCTAAAGAAGTATCGGCAATCCACCTCACAGTTCCACTCCTGTCTGCAAGATAGAAACGTGGGATTGTCATATCTGCAAAAAGAGAATATGCTTTTCTATCGTTATCAATATATACCGGCATATTAAAAGCGTTTTCTTTCCAATAGTCCGACACCGTATTCGCAGTTTGTCCACGAGATATAGTCCACATTGCAAAGGATGAATCATCTTTCAAGTCTTTCCAAACAGCCTCAACAAAAGGAAGCTCCCTACGACAGTCACCGCAAGTTGTGTCAAAAAAAACAAGAAAAGCTACCTTCCCCTTTAACGTTTCGGAAGATATGGTTTCACCATTTATTGCCATTAATTCAAAAGAAGGCAATGAATCTCCCGGCAAAATTTTGGACTCTCCGTTTCTTTCTTCATCATCTTTAATACAAGAAGTAAAACACAATACAGCAAATAACATGAATAACCAGTTCTTTTTCATATCTCTTTCTTTCAGAAACAAAAAGAGGATAACTTTAGTTGTAAGTTATCCTCTCAATATGTTATCTTTTACAATACGCTTATTCTGCTGTTTCTTCTTTAGCTGCTTCTTGTTCTGCAAAGTCTGTAAGACCGTTAGTAGCAAGAATATTGTACCACGAAATAAGTTTTTTAATGTCTGTTACATATACTCTGTCGCGGTCAAAATCCGGAAGAATCTCCGCAAAGTAAGTGCGCAGTTCATCACCTGAAGCCTTTTTGGGATCAATAGATGCTACGGCTCCGTTCTCTTTTTCTTTCACTGAAGTAAGAACGTCTTTCAAAGGCACTTCCGCATCATTGGTATACATTGCTATATCAGCCAAAGAAATTACCTTTTCATTGCCATGAACAGGAAAACGCTTTTTATCTGATGAGATTGTTTCTACAATCAACATATTCTTTCCCTGAGAAATCAATTTATATAATCCAGGTTTTCCTGAGATTGATAAAATAGTCTTTAACATAGTATGTCTAAATTTTATTTTAATACTTTACGGAGGGCAAAAGTAACATTCCATAACGAGACTTACAAAAGTAAGCTCAATAAAAAATGCCTGTTTAAACAAATATTAGGAAAGTATGCCTTTTTCAAGAAGACTAATCAACTCCATTACTTGGGGAATAAGCATGCTTTCATCATCGTTCTTTATCACATAATGTGCATGAAGCTTTTTCTCCTCATCATCCATCTGGCTTTGAATCCGTTTCAGTATGAGTTCTTTAGGAGATAAATCACGCTTCATCGCTCTATGCAGACGAACTTCTAAAGGAGCATATACCATCACGACTGCATCCACTTCGCCGGCAAAGCCCGCTTCCACAAGAATAGCCGATTCCATTCCCACAATCTTGCAATCATTATGTTCCAATACCCACTTATGAAAATCATCCTTCACCCGAGGATGGATAATAGCATTCACTTGTTTGGCATGATTAGGATGACTGAAAATATAGGAAGCAAGATAAGGTTTGTTTAACTCTCCTCCCTTATATACATCTTCACCCAACAAAGAAACTAATTTTTCCTTGATAACAAGATCTGTTAGTGTCAATCGTTTGGACTCAATATCAGATATATAAACAGGGACGCCCATTACCTCCAATAAACGGGAAACAACAGATTTACCGCTTCCTATGCCACCGGTAATGCCTATCTTAATTGCCGCCATAAGTGGGAATTTGTTCTATCAGGAAATCCACTTGCTCCGGAATGATACGCACATGGCTGACACCGGCAGGTAAAGACTTCAACTTCAGTGTATATTTATCAGACGAGCTCTTAATAAGTTCATTATAAGGAACTTCTAAGACAAAATCATCGGGATGAATATGTTTGAAACGATGCAAGCCAACCAAAAAAGTAACTTGCACTTTCGAGGGGAAAGTACGCAATATCTTATCTGTAGGAAATCCCACTCCGATGACAGGAATCTCAATAGTCTTTTCTGTAAAAATATCGACAGGAAAAGTAACCTCAATTGAATTAGGTACAAACTTTGCCCCGCGAACCCTTTCTAAAGTTATACGTTGTTTAAGTGTATCTGTTATTTCCAACAGCTTAACATTCTGTGTATAAGCAACCTTTATCGTATCAAGTATAGCTTTTGGAGCATATACAACAACCGAATCGGGAGAGTATATCGTGTCGGCCATGTAATACTGTGGTCCTGCCGTCACTTCTCCTCTTAATCTTACAGGAATCTTTTTTGCTTTCCCTTTCGAGTAAATATAATCAAGCGTATCGGGCTTAATATTCAATAATTTAGTGGAAGCATTTAACTGACCGAGAATTTTCCTCTCCAACTCTCCCGAAAGGATTTTTACATGGCTGCCTCTGTCCTTATAGTCATTGAAATCTATGGAGATGGGATAAAAGCTCTGCCCCAACATATAATTAAGAAGCACCGTACCTTTATCTTTCACTGTTATGCGAAGTTCATTGACAGGCTCCGAAGTCATGACCACATCATTGGGAACATTCTTTAATTTTAGAGGAATAGAGAATTCCGTTTCATAGTCATTCTTCAATGTTTGTAACAACCAGAAACCGGTTGCTACCAAGAAAAAAAACAAAAAGATTAAAAACTCTCTGCTCTGAGCACTGAGCAAAAAGTTTCTAATCTTTCTTATAATTGTAAAGTAAAAGTATTTAATGTTCCTTGAAGTGAACATAATCCTCCTTTACTTATTTAGATGCGTTCTGAGTACCTTCTGGTGCAGCAGCAAAAATAGAATTCTTATCTATCTTGATTTTAACGTTATCAGCTATTTCCAAAGTGATAACATTATCATCAATGCTTTTAATTTTTCCATGAATACCTCCGGCAGTAACTACTTGCTGACCAACTTCAAGGTTTTTACGGAAATTAGCAATTTCTTTTTGCTTTTTATTTTGAGGACGGATCATAAAGAAATACATAATAGCAAATACTGCTATCATCATAATCCAAAAATAAGAATCCTGACCGCCCATACCGGCTTGCAATAATACAGTTAATAAATTCATAAAATATCAGTTTTAGTTTTATACTTATAATAACAAAGGTATCAGTTTTTTGTTAACTTCCCTTCTTTTTTTAATTGATTAACTATTCCATCCAAAGTTCCATTGATAAAACTACCACTCTTAGCCGTACTGTATAGTTTAGCTATTTCAACATATTCATTCAAAGAAACGCTTACCGGAATATTTGGGAAACTCAATAACTCAGCCAAAGCAATCTGCATGATTATTACATCCATAAATGCAATGCGATCCAAGTCCCAATTCTTTGTATTCTCACTAATCAAATGACGATAATAATCAGCATTCAATATCGTGCGACGGAACAAACGGCGTGCAAACTCCTGATCTTCATCATCTTTAAATTCCGGCAGAAGCAACTGGTTTGCTCCATTCTTTTCATCAAAGCGCTTGATAGTCTTCAATACAAATGTATCAACAATTTCCTTATCATCATTCCAATACAAACTTTGCTCTTCCAGCACTTCATCCAAAGACTCGTTGTTAAATATGAAACTCTTATAAAGCTTTCTCCATAATTCACGGTCTTCTTCATAAGAATCTCCGGTAGACGACATATAATCTTTATATATATCAGAATCGGCAATCTTATCAAACAACTCTTTTATAAAGTCTTGTTCATTTTCCCAGTTCTTCTTCTGATTAGCAACAAACTCCATTAACTGCTTGTTCACCTCTAATTGGGCAATAAACTTGTTTTCAACAAATTTCATGCATGGGGCCAACTCTTCTCTCGTTGGTCTAAGTTTATTTTTTCCGGCATCAATGCGCTTTCTCGCATAATTCGTCAATTCTATCATCAGCACAAGCAAATAATTGTATAAATCATAGGCCTTAGACAGACTGAAGAACAACTCTTTTTCAGCCGTATCCAGGTTTTTACTGCCGTTTTGATAGTATGCATAGACTATCTGCACAATTTTAAGACGAATAAGAACTCTGTTAATCATAACTTTCAAACATAATTTATCAACGAGCTGCAAAAGTAGGCATTTTTAATGACATGGAAGAAAGAAATTACATTTTTTAATGCATAAAATATTTATCAGCAATGAAAAATAGAGTTTGCTATTAACTTTCTTCTCTTTTCTTTTGACGATTTAAAAAAAATACTCAATTTTGAGCCCGATTTATAAGAAACAAACAGAAGTGTTTTTTGATTTTAAAAACAGAATATTTTTATAATCATGGAAGAATTAAAAAAGAAAAGTGCAGTGGACATGAACGATAAGGAGATTATTTTCTCTAAATCAATCAAAGCAGGGAAACGTATCTATTATTTAGACGTGAAGAAGAACCGGAAAGATGAAATGTTTCTGGCTATCACCGAGAGCAAGAAGGTGGTAACCGGTGAAGGCGACGACTCACAAGTTACTTTTGAGAAACACAAAATCTTCCTATATAAAGAAGATTTCGAAAAGTTTATGAATGGTCTGAATCAAGCCATCCGTTTCATCAATGAAGAACAAGGAACCGTGGAAAACGCTTCTTGTACCGAAGAAATTACTGATGCGGTTGAAAACAAAACCAAAGAAGAAGCGCCATTAAGTGCGGAAGAAATCAAAATAGATATTGACTTTTAAAAAGAATATAAACCTTTATCTTTAAGCATAAAGAATTAATATTTATCGCTTTTATCTATCCTAATATATAGATGAAAGCGATTCTTTTTTAATAACTCCTTTGCCATATCAAACAAAAATCTTACCTTTGCACCGCTTTTGAAACATCGTGTGATATACCACATCGTGTGATGGTGAGTTAAGCATCAATAAACTTAATTTAGAGTAACACAAATTTTAAGAAAATGAAATCAATTGAAATCAATGGAACTCCGAGAACCGAGTTCGGTAAAAAAGGTTCTCATGCAATCCGCAAGTCAAACGGCGTACCTTGTATCCTTTACGGAGGCAAAGAAATTGTACATTTCACTGTAACAGCCGATTCTCTTCGCAACTTGGTATACACACCACATATCTACGTTGTAGACTTGGTTATTGACGGAAAGAAATACAATGCTATTTTGAAAGACCTTCAATTCCACCCTGTAAAAGACAATATCCTTCACGTTGACTTCTATGAAATCGACGAAGCTAAACCAATCGTAATGGAAGTTCCGGTTGCTCTTGAAGGCTTGGCAGAAGGTGTACGCGCCGGTGGTAAATTAGCTCTTCAATTACGCAAAATCAAAGTTAAAGCATTGTTCAATGTTATTCCTGAGAAATTGGTTATCAACGTATCTCACTTAGGTCTTGGCAAAACTATCAAGGTTGGCGAATTGTCATTTGAAGGTCTTGACTTGGTTAGTCCTAAAGAAGCAGTTGTTTGTGCAGTTAAATTAACTCGTGCAGCAAGAGGTGCAGCCGCAGCTAATGCATAACATTAAAGTTATTGAATGAAATACTTGATTGTAGGACTGGGAAATATCGGTTCTGAATACGAGAATACCCGTCACAACATAGGATTTAATGTATTGGACGCCCTTGCAAAGGCGTCCAATCTTGTTTTTACCGATGGACGTTACGGAGCAACCACAAGCCTGTCGCTCAAAGGGCGTAATCTCATATTGCTCAAGCCATCCACTTACATGAATTTGAGTGGAAATGCTGTCCGGTATTACATGCAGAAAGAAAACATTCCATTAGAGAATGTGTTGATTGTAGTTGATGACCTTGCATTGCCATTCGGTACTCTCCGATTGAAAGGTAAAGGAAGCGATGCAGGACACAACGGGCTGAAACATATTGCCGCTACTCTTGGAACTCAAGACTATGCACGCTTGCGTTTTGGTATCGGGAATGACTTCCCACGAGGCGGACAAATAGATTTTGTACTTGGACACTTCACAGAGGAAGATATGAAAACTATGGATGAACGATTACAAACCGCAGGAGAAATAATCAAAAGTTTCTGTCTTGCAGGAATCGCCATTACAATGAACCAATATAATAAGAAATGAAAATAGTGAGTAATGGTTAGTGATTAGTGATTAATAAGTTAAATTGGTCACTAACCACTAAACACTAATCACTAAATAACTAAATAACTAATCGCTAATAAACATGGCTGAAGCAAGAATCGATAAATGGATGTGGGCCGTCAGAATCTTCAAGACTCGTACTATTGCCGCCGAGGCATGCAAGAAAGGCAGAGTTATGATGAACGGTTCGCAGATAAAAGCATCGCGCACCGTGAAACCGGGAGATGTCATTCAGGTGAAAAAGCCGCCTATTACTTATTCTTTCAAAGTATTGCAAGCCATCGAGAAGAGAATAGGCGCCAAGCTTGTGCCCGAAATGATGGAAAATGTCACTACTCCCGATCAGTACGAGTTGCTTGAAATGAGTAAAATCAGCGGATTCGTTGACAGGGCACGTGGAACAGGACGCCCTACAAAGAAAGACAGAAGGCAGATAGATGAGTTTGCCACACCGGAATTCATGGATGATTTCGACTTTGATTTTGACTTCGATGATGAGGAAGAGTAATATACTTTTCCTTTATCTCAAGTCAATGATAAGAATATCCTCTTTATAAGGTTCACATATCCCTTTTACCTCACCTGCGGGAGAAAGCAATGCCGAATCACCTGCATACATAAGCCCGGCAAGGTCTGTCCCGGCACAATTTACCGCAATTACATTCGCTTTATTTTCAATGGCACGCTCACGAAGCAGACTATTCCAATCATCACGGCGGGACTCCGGCCAGTTTGCTATGTAAATAGCTGTATCATACCTGCCATTGTTACGACTCCATTCAGAGAAACGCAGGTCATAACATATATAAGTGGCAAAACGATGCCCTTTCCATTGAAGAATCAATTGTTCACTCCCCGATGAAAAGCTTCCCTTTTTAAAACAGTTATGTTTGTCGTAATACTGATAAGTTCCGTCGGGAAAAGCTGCTATCAGCCGGTTGTAGTATTTATCATCTTCCCGGTATATGGTAGAACCGATAACAAGAGCATGAGCTTGTGCAGCCCATGCTTTCATTGTTTCAACAATACGTGGATAACAATCCGCTATTCTGTTCTTTGATTTCAAAGCATCCGCCTTATCTTTTTTCTTCATCTCGCAACCGGAAGTAAACAATTCGGGAAAGATAATCATATCCGCTCCCTTGCATTGTTCCACCCTTTTACCGAAAGCTGCCAGATTCGCTTCCACATCACCCCATGCCAAATGGGGTTGTACAAGCGCTACTTTACACAACTGTTTTTCTCCGGCATAGGTATAAATGCCGAATAGCAACGGAAGAAGAAAAAGAACAAACTTCATCAGCGATGTTTATAAATTAGCTTTTATCGCATCAATCATTTCCTGATATTCGGCATCGGTAAGATAAACCTTACCCGGATTCATGGTAAACGTTCCTCCAAAGTCCGGTCCTCCTTCATATTTGGGAGCCAAGTGGAAATGCAAATGCGAAAGCTTATCGGAATAAGCACCATAGTTTATTTTTGCAGGTTGGAACACTTTATTCATTGCACGTGTAACCCGTGCCACATCTGCCATGAAAGCATTGCGTTCTTCATCGCTCAGTTCATTCAAGTCGTTCACATGGTCTTTATATGCCACAAGGCAACGTCCGTGATAAGTTTGTTCCTTAAAAAGAAAAGCTCTGGATACACTCAACGGAACGATTTCAATCATTAAATTGTGTAGTGTTTCATTGTTCTGACAATACAAACATTCTTTTGGATCACTTACATTCATCTTTCCTATTATTTAAAATTAATTGTATTTCTGTCCTGCCAACTCATACACGTGCTCATTCTCTCCTACTACCCATACAATATCTCCTTCTTCAAAGGGAACTTTCACATCCGGAGTCCTCAGCACTCCGCCTCTCTCCACTCCCACAATCAAGCACCTGTATTTATCACGAATGCCTGATTCACGAATATTCTTACCTAAAAACACTGAGTCTTTATCAACAAGGAATTGTTTCAGGCTCATTTCCCGTTTCTCAATATCGGGTTCTTCTACGGAAGATGCAACACGAGTCAACTGTTCACTAAACGTATTTAACTGCTCATCTGTACCTATCGCCTGCACTTTATCTGCGGGATAAATGCGAAAAGATGCTCCGGGGATGTTAATCCGCCTTGTTCCGCGCAACACGGAAACAATGTGTATACCATACTTCTCACCAAAGCCGAGTTCGTTCAGTGTCTTTCCTGCCCAAAGAGACTCTGCCGGAATTTCGAAATCCGTCAAGTGCAAATCTCTCGACAAAAGACTGCCGGCATATTCGGGTTTCTTTTCTCCCATATACTCCGCATGCATGTCACGGTAGCGAAGATTCTGCAAAAAGCGACGTTCCATCAGGATGGATTGCTTCTTTAATCTCCGCGAGAATACCATTAACACCACCAAAATTACCGCCAGTCCAAGCATCAGCCCCACGGAAGTTTTAAACAAACTGGCTATGATGAACATAATGAACATAACGGCAATAACAATGCGGATAACAATCGTGGAAACCAACGGCCCGCGATTGAAACGGTTATCGTTCCACAAGGCCATGAACTCAATGGAATGATTCTTTTTTACTACAATGGCGCGCAGGAACGGGGCAATACATAATATAGTAAACACAGCCCCAAGCAAGGAAGCCCAAAAGTGCGGGAGACTCTGCTTGAACAAAGGAACAACGAACTGGAACGACAGCACAATGACTGCAATACTCAGAATGGAATAGACGATGACAATCCTGACAATGGCAGTCAACAGTTTTTTCCAGTTATTCTGGTGATTGACCGTTTGCGAACCGGAAGAATAACGTTGCAAGAAGCTTCTCCAAGAAGCAGGCAACACTCGTTCCACCATAACCGAAGCCGGATTGGCAAGCCTTATCATATAAGGAGTAAGGAAAGTTGTAATCACAGAAACAGCAACCACAATGGGATAAAGGAAGCTGCTTGTCACATGAAGCGCCACGCCGAGTGAAGCAATAATAAAAGCGAACTCACCAATCTGCGTCAAGCTGAATCCGCATTGCATGGCTATTTTTAAGGGTTGCCCGGACAGCAACACGCCGAATGTTCCAAACATGGCTTGCCCCAAAATAACCGCCAGAGTCACAACTATGATTGGAACGGCATATTCCGCTATCATGGAAGGATCTACCATCATCCCCACAGACACAAAGAAAATGGCTCCAAACAAATCTTTCACAGGCCGCACAAGGCGGTCGATCTGCTCCGCTTCAACGGTTTCTGCCAAAATAGAACCCATCATAAACGCACCGAAAGCAGCCGAGAATCCTGTTTTAGCAGCCAGTACCACCATGCCGAAACAGAGTGCCAATGACACAATCAGCAACGTTTCATCACCCATCCACTTCTTCATCCGCTTCAGGAAGACGGGAATCATGTAGATGCCTACGATAAACCATAAGATAAGGAAGAATATCAGCTTTCCGATGCTGGCTATCATTTCCGTGCCTTCAAAGTTCTTGCTGACAGACATGGTGGACAACATCACCATCAATACCACCGCCAATATATCTTCCAATATAAGGATGCTCAATACAAGCCCCGCAAAACGTTGCTTCCGCAACCCCAAATCATCGAACGCCTTATATATGATAGTAGTGGAAGACATGGCAAGCATACCGCCAAGAAAGATACAGTCCATCCGTTTCCAGCCGAAGCCCAGCCCTACGGCTACCCCCACCAGAATCATACAGAATATGATAGTAAGCGAAGCAATGATAGCAGGTCCTCCCGCTTTCATTATCTTCTTGAAGCTGAATTCCAAGCCCAAAGCAAACAACAGGAAGATTACTCCTATATCCGCCCATGTTTTGATATTGGCGGCATCCATCACCGAAGGAGTGACAGGCATGTGCGGACTTGCCAAAAAGCCCGCAACGATATATCCCAGCACCAAAGGCTGCTTCAATCGTTTAAATATCAATGTTGTTATGCCGGCGCAAATAAGAATCAGCGCCAAGTCGGCAATAAGAGTAGGTAACTCTGACATATCCAATCTATCTATTATGCATACAAAGATAGGGGAATTTCAAAATAACCACCAATAATTCCATGCTTTATTCAATATAATATTTTCAGCTTTCAAGAGGGGGATGAAGTTTGCCGCACCGCTTCACAGACGTGATAATATACTGAAGTACAGCATGTAATGTGTGCCACGATGGTGTGTCGCGGAGGTTTTTGTTGCAGCACATGCAGCAATGGAAAAACGGGAAATGTGCCATGACCGGTTTTGTGTGTCACGTTGTCGTGGCACGTGCTATAAGCTGGTGCTCAGCTTATTATATGCCTTGTGCCGCAGTGAAGCGAAGTTGAGCCCTTACACTATCTTACTTTCGACTTTTCGGACACCCTCAAATTAAAATCTCCCTAGAGTAATTGGCTAACTTCTCTAGGGAGATTGAACAACTACCCTAGGGAAGTTATGTAATTACCCAAGGGAAATTTTACAAACAAGCAGTTGTTTTGATAAAACAACTGCTTGTTTATTTCCTATTTGCGGAAAGGAGGTTTAACAACTTGTGCTTTTACTCCTTTGCCACGTACATTAATGAATATTTCCGTACCGAGCTTTGCATACTCAGGCTTCACATACCCCATACCGATACCAATCTTACGGGTTGGCGACATAGTTCCCGATGTTACATCCCCAATCTTTTCGCCCTCTGCATTCATCAGTTCGTAACCATGACGGGGAATGCCTCTGTCAATCATTTCAAAGCCTACCAATTTACGGGTAGTTCCTTCTTTCTTCTGCTTTTCCCAAACATCGCGGCAGATAAAGTCTTTACCGTCTGCAAACTTGGTAATCCAACCCAACCCGGCTTCAATGCCCGAAGTAGTGTCATCTATATCATTTCCATAGAGACAGAATCCCATTTCAAGACGAAGTGTGTCACGACAACCCAAGCCCACAGGCTTGATGCCGAACTCTGCACCGGCTTCAAACAATGCTTTCCAAATCTTCTCTGCACAATCGGGATAGAAATAGAGTTCAAAGCCTCCTGCTCCGGTGTAACCGGTATTAGAGATAATCACTTCTTTCTCTCCTGCAAACTCTCCTACTACGAAGTTATAATAAGGTATGGCAGATAAATCCACGGAAGTCAGCTTTTGCAAAACCTCTACTGCTTTAGGACCTTGAACGGCAAGTTGTGCCATGCGGTCGGAAGCATTTTCCAAGACAGCTCCTTCGGTATTGTGAGATACGCACCAGTTCCAGTCTTTTTCAATATTGGCAGCATTCACAACCAGCAAATACTTCTCCGGTTCATAACAATAGAGCAGGAAGTCATCTACAATACCTCCTTTATCGTTCGGGAAACAGGTATATTGAATCTTTCCCGGAGTAAGGACTGCCGCATTATTGGAACTGATCTTCTGAAGAAAGGCTAAAGCATCAGGTCCTTTTACCCAGAACTCTCCCATGTGTGACACATCAAAAACTCCCACCCCGTTGCAAACAGTGAGGTGTTCGTCAATGATTCCTGAATATTCAATCGGCATGTTATAGCCTGCAAATTCACACATCTTTGCTCCGAGGGCTTTATGTGTTTCGGTAAACGGTGTTGTTTTCATGGTATTAATCTTATTTTATCTTGCTACAAGTTCGGCTATTTTAATAATCACATTCATTGCTTTCTCCATAGACCGGATCGGCACGAATTCATAACGTCCGTGGAAATTCAATCCTCCAGCAAAGATATTGGGGCAAGGCAGCCCTTTGAAGGAAAGTTGCGCACCGTCCGTTCCTCCGCGGATAGCTTTTACTTTCGGTTCTACTCCCGCCTGTTTCATTGCTTCGAATGCCACATCTATAATATGCATTACAGGTTCGATCTTTTCGCGCATGTTATAATATTGGTCACGCAATTCGAGAGTTGCGGTATCTTCTCCGAACTCCGCATTGATCTTACGTACTAAATGAGCCATTTCGGCTTTGCGGTTTTCAAACTTGTTACGGTCATGGTCGCGGATAATATAAGTAACGGTAGTTTGTTCCACTTCGCCCTGAATGCCGATTAAGTGATAGAAACCTTCATAGCCGGTGGTATGTTCGGGAGTTTCGTGACGCGGAAGCATCGAAATAAACTGGTTGGCAATGCGGATGGAGTTAATCATCTTATGCTTTGCATATCCCGGATGTACATTGCGTCCTTTAAAAGTAACCTTTGCCGCAGCAGCATTGAAGTTTTCGAACTCCAACTCTCCTACTTCACCGCCATCCATGGTGTAAGCCCATTCGCAGCCGAACTTTTCAACATCGAACTTATGTGCGCCTTCGCCAATCTCTTCATCGGGATTGAAACCGATACGGATCTTTCCGTGTTTAATCTCCGGATGTTCCTTTAAATAGGCAATGGCGGAAACTATCTCGGCAATACCTGCTTTATCATCGGCTCCCAAAAGGGTTTTGCCGTCTGTTACAATCAGGTCTTCTCCTTTATGGTCGAGCAATTCGGGGAACTGCATCGGGGAAAGCACTACTCTTTCTTCACTCGAAAGGGTAATATCACCTCCTTCATAGTTCTTCACAATTCTGGGTTTTACATCCTTGCCACTCATATCGGGACTTGTGTCCATGTGTGCTATGAAACCGATTGTCGGTACTTCTTTATCGGTATTGGCAGGAAGAGTGGCAAACAAGTAGCCATGCTCGTCCAATGTTATATCCTCTAAGCCTAATGCTTCCAATTCTGTTTTCAAATACTTGGCAAATATCATTTGCCCCGGAGTACTCGGAGTAACACGTGTTGACTCATCAGACTGTGTGTCAAAACTCACATACTTTAAAAAGCGTTCTACTAAAGTCATATATCAAAGTTTTAAAAGTTTTATTTCTCTGAGTGTAAAGGTAGAAAAAGCGCCACGAATATCAAACAATTCGCGGCGCTTTTTTATTTATGCTAAATAACTATTAGTTACTAAAACTTGCTGGAACCATCAAAACAATGGGTACAAACCTTACATTTTGGAAGTCCGATAGCCTCAATCAGCGTTTCCAGTGTATTAAACTTCAATGAAGTCAAGCCGAAACGTTCTGCTATGATGCTTACCATTTTCTCGTATTCGGGCGAGCCGGTAGTTGCATATTTTTCCAGATTCTTGTTTCCGTCACCTTCTATCTCTTCAATGATGCGGCGGGTAATCAGTTCCATATCCGATTTGGAAGCCGTGAAGCCAACAAACGGGCAACCATAAATAAGCGGAGGACAACCGATACGCATATGCACTTCTTTTGCTCCGTAATCATACAGAATCTTCACGTTATCCCGAAGCTGTGTGCCACGAACAATGGAATCATCGCAAAAGATAATCCTTTTACCGTCGAGCATTGCCCGGTTAGGAATCAATTTCATCTTTGCCACGAGCGAACGCAGGTTTTGATTACTGGGGGTAAAACTGCGAGGCCATGTCGGTGTGTATTTCGTAATAGCTCTATGATAAGGTATGCCTTTACCTTCGGCATATCCAAGCGCCTGTCCGATACCGGAATCGGGAATACCGCAAACACAATCTGCTTCCGACTTATCCACCTGCCCCATTTTCATGCCACTGGTAAAACGCACTTCTTCCACATTCCGGCCTTCATAACAAGAATTCGGGAAGCCGTAATAAACCCACAAGAAAGAGCAAACCTGCATCTGCTCGTTAGGCTTGCGGAGTTGCTCCATGTTATCGGCATGTAAACGAACTATTTCACCCGGTCCCAAGTATTTTTCTATTTCGTAATCCAGATTGGGAAAACTGTTCGATTCACTCGTGGCAGCATAAGCCCCTTCCCTTTTACCTATTATTATAGGTGTACGTCCCCACTTGTCTCTGGCCGCAATAATGCCGTCTTCGGTGAGAAGCAGCATGGAGCAAGAGCCCTGAATACGGTTGAACACATTCTCTATGCCCTCTACAAAAGAGTTACCTTGAATAATCAGGAGCGCAATAAGTTCCGTTTGATTGGTTTTGCCGGAACTGAGTTCCGAGAAGTGCATGTTGGATGAGAGAAGTTCTTGTTCGAGAGAGGGGATATTGTTAATCTTAGCTACTGTGACGATGGCGAATTTGCCGAGGTGGGAATTCATTACAATGGGTTGCGGATCTGTGTCGCTGATAACGCCTATCCCAGAGTTCCCTTTAAATTCCGGAAGTTCCGACTCAAACTTACTGCGGAAGTAAGAACTTTCCAGATTATGTATTGATCGCGTAAAACCTACACCTTCGCAATACGTAGCCATACCGCCACGCTTTGTACCAAGATGGGAATTGTAGTCTGTGCCATAAAATAAGTCAGTCACACAGTCTGCTTTCGAGACTGTACCAAAGAAGCCACCCATATGTCTTTACTATGTTTTTTGTTAAAAGATGGCTGCAAAGTTAGTAATAAAATGAAAGGTGAAAAAGGGCTCAATGAAAAAGTTTAGGTAGTTTAATAATATTATTATCTTTGCAATGCCCGCAAACAACAAGATATGCTGAACGAAACTGAATTAAAAGAACTGGGTTACCGGATAAAAGCACAAGAGACAGAAGCTTTCCATGTGCTTTACATGGAATATTTTGCCAAATTGCGGGAATATGCACAAAGGTTTGTTTACGATTATCAAGATGCACAAGACATTGTTCAAGATGCCTATTTTGCTTTATGGAGCAATATAGATTTCTATCATCCGGAACAAAACATTATTTCTTACTTGCTTACCATTGTGAAAAACAACTGCTATAACTATTTGCGTAAACTCCGCATACAAGACGATCATCAGGACAAAATTATAGAGGCAATGGTTTTCTCGGGCATGCAAGATACCGGAGTGGATGAAGACATGAAGCAACGGTTACATTCCGTGCTAGCCCAACTCCCCCCTAAAGGAAGACAAATTTTGCTGGAGCACATTGTTGAACGCAAAAAAATAAAAGAAATTTCAGAAGAAATGGGAATAGCCGAGTCTTCTGTAAAAACCCACCTTAAACGTGTTATGCGCGTACTTCGTGAGAACTTGTGTTTCATCTTAATAGGATGCTAATTTCATTTTCTTCTCAAAAAAAAGAATTATTTGTCCCCCGTTTTTAGAGTTCATGTGTATTCAATATAAAAGGAATACAAATTATCTCTAAATATGGAAAACAATCAGAATATATCATGGAGTCTTATCCTCCGGAAGATTACAGGAGAAACACTGACTCAGGAAGAAGAGAGAATATTTAATAGCTGGCTGGAAGCAGATATGCGCCACCGGATATATTTTGAAAAGGCATTGAAAAGCTGGCAAGGCACAGAAACTGAAGTTCCGCCATTGGACTTGGATAAACTGATTGAACGTTTCGACCGCTTTGCGGAACAAACCAATCCAAAAGTTCGTAAGATCATGCCTAAACGCAACAAAGTATTATGGCAATATATGTCTTATGCTGCCACAATTCTCTTACCGGCATGTTTAATTATAAGTATCCTGTTATATTCTAACAAAGACAAACAAATAGCCGTCCAGACACCTGCCACCCAACAAATCATTACTCCGGGAGAAAGTCGTGCACGCATTATCCTCGACAATGGCAGCCAAGTAGCATTAAGTGGAAAAAGCGACTCATTATTATATGATGAAAACGGGGTACTCATCCGACAACAAAACGGAACTATCGCTTATACTGCCAAAGCAGAAACACAAGAGGAGAAATTCAATACCCTTGAAGTTCCCCGCGGAGGAGAATATAATATCCAATTAAGTGACGGAACACAGATATGGGTTAACTCAGGTTCCTCATTGAAATATCCTGTTCAGTTTGTTGGCAATGAAAGAATTGTAGAACTGGAAGGTGAAGCCTATTTTGAAGTGGCAAAAGACAAAGCCAGACCATTTTTAGTGAAAACCAACCGACAAACAGTAAAAGTATATGGTACATCCTTTAATATAGAAGCCTATCCCGAAAACAATTATCAATATACCACCCTTGCCAGAGGAAGCGTAGGTGTATATCATGACAACCGGGAATATAAACTGATTCCGGGACAGCAGGCGCAAGTAAGTACAGACAATGCAACAGTGAAAGTAATGGCAGTGAATGTAGAGAGTATATGCGCATGGCACTTTGGTAAACTTTCAATGGAAAACGAACCTTTAGAAAAGATATTAACAAGGCTGTCACGCTGGTATGATGTGGATTTTACCTATACAGACAGTTCTTTGAAGAGCCTGCACTTTACAGGAGATTTGGAAAGATACTCCGACTTCTCGGATATTCTAAAACTTATTCAACTGACTACTTCTGTTGATTTTATCATTGAAGGACGTAAAGTAAAAGTTACTTCCAGATAAGAATAAATACAAATACTAACAAAAAACACTAATTTGAATGGAAAAAATGGAGAAAATGAAACACGCAAAAGTAATCAGAAGAATAGCTTCCCTACTTGTTTTATTATCGTTTCCTATTTTATTAGGAGCGCAGGAACAAAGTGTTACATTGCAAATCAGAGACATGAAAGTGGAACAAGCCATCTTAAAACTCCGTAAAACAAGTGGTTATAAGTTTCTTTTCAATCACGAAGAAGTTAAAAATGCAGGCGATAAAACCATCGAGATGAAGAACCGTCCTTTATCAGAAGTAATGGATGCACTCTTGGCAAATACGAACCTGACATACCGCATTGAAAAAGATATAGTAGTGATTATGCCCAAGAAAAAAGCACCTGCCAAAATGCAAAAGGTGAAGATTAACGGACTAGTCACCGATAAAGATAAGAATGCTTTACCCGGAGTAGCCATTATCAACTCTTCCACCGGATGGGGAACTACTACCGATATAGACGGTAATTTCATATTGGAAGTGCCTAACGATGCTCATACTGTGCTTTGTTTCAGTATGCTGGGTATGAAACCGCAGGAAATAATGTTAGGCAACCGCCGTACTTTCAACATCGTCATGGAAGAAAACTCCGTTCAACTAAGTGATGTGGTAGTAACAGGATACCAAACCATTTCGAAAGAACGAAGTGCCGGTGCATTCAGTGTAATATCCGGAAATGAGATAAGTGATAAAACAGGACTGACCGGAAATATTATTGAAAGTATGGAAGGTCTGACAACCGGCCTAAGTGTCAATTTCGGTGAAGGACAAGATAAATTCCTTATCCGCGGTATCACTTCCATCAATTCCACACGCAGCCCGCTGTATGTAGTAGACGGCGTTCCCATGTCTGCCGAATCTTTCGAGAAAATGATTAACAGCAACGACATCGAAAAAGTAACTTTCCTGAAAGATGCAACTGCCGCATCCATTTGGGGAGCACAGGCTGCAAACGGGGTAATGGTCATAACAACCAAAGAGGGAAGCAATACCGATAAGAAAGTACATATCAGTTACAACGGTTCTTATACTTACAAAGGAAAACCCGATTATGACTACATGCAGTATATGCCGAGCGATATGTTCATCAAAAGTGCAAAAGAGATATTCAATCCGGATTTCTACACATGGAATTCAGTAACAACGACTTCTAACGGTATCACAGGAAGCCTCCCTATTGTTTATCCGCATGAAATGATTATGTACCAACAACTCAATGGTGAAATTTCATCTGCCGATGCCGATAAAGCACTGTCACAATTAGCTTCACAAAACAACAGGGAGCAGATAGAGGACAATTTCTTAACAGGAGCTTTCTTTACCAAACACAGCCTCTCTTTCCGTGGCGGCGGAGAGAAATATAATTTTTACGGTTCTTTCGGATATGAACATGATGTAACATCAAATCGTGACAAGTCCAATGACTATCAGTTGAACCTGAAACAAAACCTCAAACTGACCAAATGGTTAAGCTTTGATTTGGGAATCAACCTTGCATTATCCGATAATAAATATGCCATATCGCCATACAACACAAACTTGAATACCATTTTCCCTTATATGATGTTCAAAGATGCCAACGGCAATGCATTGTCTCATGCCGATTTAATCTATTATGAGCCCAACCGTCTGGATTATGAACAAAAAAGCGGGAAAAGCCTCAACTATGTACCATTGACTGACAACAAAGAAGGATTCAACCAAAGTTTAGGTTATGATGCCAGAGTAAATTTAGGTATCCAGGTTAAACTATTGAAAGGTCTTTCTTATGACGGACGTTTCCAATATCAACGTGGAAATAACAAGAAAGAAACCTTTTATGCCCAAGACTCTTACCGGGTAAGAGAAGAACTGATAAGTTTGGCAACCGTGGATAAAACTACCGGTTCGCCTGTCTTTTATTTACCAACCACCGGAGGATATTATCAGACGACCAATAATAACACAACTAATTGGACAGTTCGTAACCAATTAATGTTCGATCGTATATTCGATAAGATTGATTCACAGATAACAGCTTTGGTTGGTATGGAAATAAGAAGTGACAAAGTAAACATCCAGAACACCAATCTGAGAGGGTATAACCCTCAGACAATGACTTATACTAGTTATGACGAACTGACTTTGCAGACAACAGGAGTGAAGAATCCTATTATTCCGACAACCGGTTCGAGTGCCAAGTTATCCAATAGAACAAACAGCTTCTCTGAAACTGAAATGCGTTTTGTCTCCGCTTATGCCAATGCAGCTTATACATGGAGAAGCAAATACTCTTTAAATGCAAGTATTCGCGTAGACCAATCCAATTTGTTCGGCAGCGATCCCAGTGTGCAGTTTAAACCTATCTGGGCTGTGGGCGGTGCATGGTCGTTAGGTCAGGAAGAATTTATGAAACAAGCCGATTTTCTAAACAGGTTAAACCTTCGGTTCAGTTACGGACTTGGCGGTAATTCTCCCGATCCGGGACTTGGCGGACCTTATGATATACTTTATCCGGTAAACAACAGTTTGTTTTCCAGCTTAGGACAAGGATATGTGGTTATCACTCCTGCCAATGATAAACTGACATGGGAAAAGACAAGCATCATTAATGCCGGAGTAGATTTCGCCATGTTCAATCACCGGTTATCAGGTAGTGTAGATGTTTATTTTAAGAACACTACCAACTTATTAGGTGATATAGCTCTACATCCATCCACCGGTTGGGGAAAAGCATTGGCAAACTTCGGTTCCATGAAGAACTCCGGATTTGAGTTATCACTGAACAGCCATAACATAAAAGGAAGAGAGTTTAACTGGCTCACCGATTTTACCCTGACATACAATAAAAACAAAGTTACCGAATTGTATATTGAAGACGGTCAATCTCCCTCTTCCCTGATAAAAAAGAATTTCGTGGCAGGATATGCCGCACAGAGTTTATTCGCTTATCAATGGGCAGGATTGGATAATATGGGCGATCCGCAAGTATATGACGAAAAGGGGAATAAAGTAAAGCTATCCAAAGACATGACAGACATTGCCGCATTGCGTAACATGGGAAGCATGCAACCTCTATGGTATGGCGGACTCACAAACACATTCAACTACAAAGATTTTACTTTGTCTTTTATGTTTGTATACAATTTGGGACACAAAATGCGTAATGATCTCAACAGCTTTTGGAGCGGACGCTTAACCAGTAACATACATAAAGATTTCGATAACCGTTGGAGAGAAGAAGGTGACGAACTTAAAACTAATGTCCCCGCCTATGTTTCCAATTCCAAAGAATCTGTAACCCGCCGGGAATATGACTTTTATCAATATGCAGACATTAATGTACTCAATGCTTCATACATTAAGTTGAGAGACTTGTCACTTTCTTACTCCTTGCCAAAGCATATTTGTTCAAAGTTTGCAAGTGAAAGTATCAGAGTCCGTTTGCAAGCTGCCAATCTTTTCTACATCGCAGCCAATAAAGAAGGAATAGATCCCGAAGCACAGAACCTGAGATATGGAAGACGTACTACACATTACGGCCCTTCTTACTCCGTGGGACTTACTATCAATTTTAAATAACAGAAAATAAATACAATTATGAAACATACAACTAAAATACTCCCCGCGCTTTTATTAAGCTGTATTTTGTTATCAGGCTGTTCGGACTTTCTCGATTTGAAGCCTAAAGGAAAAGAGACACCCACTAAATTCGAGCATTATCAAGGGCTGATGAACAATACGATGTTCGTGAACATCAGCAATACAGAACAAAATGCAAATGGAAGCATATCCCCGGGCGTAGAACCTTTATACATGATGTATATGGGAGACGACCTCACAGCAGACCAAACTTCTTTTGCTTCTTTGGACAGAACAGCTTTGGCAGCCTACAAATATGAAGCAGACATCTTCAACATAGAAGATCATTCCGCAGAATGGAATGCACCTTATCAGCAAATTTACAGTTACAATGTAATTGTAAACGGAGTAATGGATGCCGAAGACGGATCCTATGAAGATAAATTAAAAATACAGGCGGAAGCACGGGTAGGAAGAGCTTATATGCACTTCCTGCTGGCACAATTCTTTGGAAAGCCATATAATAAAGAAACGGCAGCAAACGACCTATGTGTACCCATCGTAACAAAGGCCACATCTGCCGAGCGGAACTTCACACGTGCCACAGTGCAGGAAGTATATGACTTCGTTGTCCGTGAACTGGAAGAAGCATGTCCGCAATTGGAACAGGAAACCAAACACCGCCTGCGCATATACCGGGCTGCCGGATATTATATGTTGGGAAAAGTATATCTCACAATGGGAGAATATGAAAAAGCATTAACCGCCTTGACTGAAGCAGAAAAAGCAACCCGCCATTCAACTGTCACATTAGGATTGCTTGATTATAATACCCAATTAGAAAAATGGGGTTACAATCCACTCCTTGCTCATATATGGGGATTGATGGGTAGTTTCCCTATGAATTTTGATGATGACAACACAGAAGTAATCTGCAATAAGCAATACAACATCATGACAATCGTATTTGCCATTTATCCTCCAATGGTATATGTCAAACCCGAGTTCATGAATCTATATGAACAGTCGGATTTAAGGCGTGCTTTTTTCCACAACGTAGACTACTCGGGAAGTACTGTATGGCCTTATTACCGACGAATTCAACACATGGTCTATACGCTTGCCGGAGATATGGCAGACCTGTACCTGATGCTCGCCGAATGCAAAGCGCGTACCAATGATTTGAACGGAGCCAAAAGTGACCTCTTCACCCTGCGTAAAAACCGTATGCCGGAAACTGTCGCAAGCGTTCCAGACAATATCGATTCTAAAGAGAAGCTCATCCGTTTTGTCATTGATGAACGCAAACGCGAATTTATGATGGCCGGAACAAGATGGTTTGACATGCGCCGGCTATGGAACGATCCTCTTTTCCAAGAGGATAAAAAGAATTATACTCATACCAACGGAACAGATGTATATACCTTAACAGAAGACAGGCTGGTATTCCGCATTCCGCCACAAGTAATGAGTTTCAGCACCGACTGGAAAAACAATGATTAACTTTCTAAATAAAACAATCTTATGAAACAGATTACATTTACATTGATTTTATGCTTTTGCTCACTGACTGCAATGCAAGCCCAAGAAGGAACGTTTACCATTCATGGCAAACTGGCAAACATGACTGATAAACATCTACTTCTTCTTTTCAACATGTCAAACGACGGTTTTAAAATAGATACGCTCAAAGTTGAAAACGGAGCATTCACCTACACCGGGAAATGCCGGAACCGGGAAACAAGAACCCTTATGCTTTCCGACACCGAAAAGATGAAAGAGTCAAGAGAAAAAGGCAAAGGAAAAACAACTGCCATGATTGGAAGTTTTGAATTATCTCCTTTTGTACATCCCGGAGCAGATATTGAACTGTCAGGTGATGCCAATGACTTCCCTCTTATCAACCTGAAAGACAGTAAAAACCAAATCAATGAAGATTACATCACTGTCAAACTCCTTGGTGCAAAACAGCAAAAAGAAATAAACAAGCTTCACTACATCATCAACGAAGCCCGTTGGAGTGACGACAAAGAGACTGCCAAAACAACCCAGATGCGTGTAGGCGAGTTGAGCAAAGAAATCAGCAAAATCAAAAAAGACTGGATTGCAACTCACCCGAATAACGAATATGCAGCCTATCTGTATATGACTACTTTCATGAACGGAACCCCGATAGACGAACTGCAAGCTCAATATGATAAATTTACCCCGGCTGTGCAACAAACAGAATATGGTAAAGCCATTGCCGATAAAATTAAAGCAGAAAAAAGAATTATTGCAGGTGCAACTGCCCCGGATTTCACCATGAAAAACATCTATACGGGTAAAGATGTGTCCTTAGCTGATTATAAAGGCAAATATTTAATCATTGATTTCTGGGGTTCGTGGTGCGGACCGTGCCGGGCAAGCCATCCACATCTGATACAGCTATACAAACAATATAAAGGAGATAAATTCGACATTATCGGAGTAGCCGCCGACCGCAAAGACAATGTTATCAAAGAAGCTGCGGACAAAGACGGATTACTGTGGCCTCAATTCAATATGTATGAGCAGCGCAACGGGCAGGAAGCTATCAATAAGTTATATAACATTTCCGCTTTCCCCACAAAGATATTGGTTAACCCTCAAGGAATCATTGAAGCCATTTATATTGGAGACACAAAAGAAATAGATGCCAAGCTCAAAGAACTGTTAGGTAAATAAATTCTCTTTTTATTAAAAAAGGAATGTGGGAAACTGCATTCCTTTTTTCTATCTTTGCAATCTCAAAAGATAGAAAACCATGAAATCAATCATATACGTATTTATCGGAGGCGGCACAGGAAGTGTCCTGCGTTATCTCATGCAGATGGTAATCAACAGGAATATTATCACTGCCTTTCCTCTTGGTACATTCGTGGTAAATATCATCGGTTGCATGCTCATCGGTATGTTCTACACGCTATCCGACCGTTTCAACCTTTCCCAAGATATTCGTTTGTTGCTTACAGTGGGGCTATGCGGAGGCTTCACTACTTTCTCCACTTTCTCTACCGAAAGCCTTAATTTACTAAAAGGAGAGCTTTATGGAATGTTTCTTCTTTATACACTGTCGAGCGTGGCTATCGGGATTATCTTTACTTTCGCTGGTATCTGGTTAGGCAAGAACTTATTTTAAAGAAACGATTATGAAGACTTCCAAAATGTATTATCCGGTACTAACAAACCTCACAGAAAGCGTAGTTCCTCTTGAAGCCATGCTCACAGAAGACGAGCGTGTGAGTGGAATTGCATTTAAAGGCGAAGTCTTTTCACAAATCAGGAAAGAATATGTAACCATTAGCAATACAAAGTTTACGAACTGCACATTCAGCGAATGCCGGTTTACGGGAATGCAGCTTACCGATGTGGTTTTCGAGAACTGCGACCTTGCCAATATAGACTTCCTGAAAAGCATCCATTACCGCACGGAGTTCATCAACTGCAAATTGCTAGGAGCCAATTTCCCCGAAGCGGCATTGAACTACGTGAGCATGCGCAACTGCAACTGCCGGTACATCAATTTCTCATTTACCAAGATGCGGACAGTTCTTTTCACCGGTTGTGACTTCCAGAACGGAATATTCAGTGACTGCAAAGCACCTGTCTTTACTTTCGACACCTGCAACCTGATAGAAACGGAGTTTTCCCATACATCACTAAAAGGTATCGACCTCACGGAATCACAGATAGCGGGAATAAGGGCGGGAGTTACCGACTTACGCGGTGCGGTGGTCACTTCCCTGCAAGCATTGGAGCTTTCACGATTGCTCGGGATCGTCATAAAGGACTAACCATTAATAGGTATTTTCAATACTCCGATAGAAAAAGCCAATAGGAATAAAAACATTGTTCGCTGCTCATTTGTTATCTTTGAACCAAACAAATAAACAAAGGTAATTATTATGAGAATCGAAAAGATTGTAGCAAGAGAAATCCTCGACTCAAGAGGTAACCCGACCGTAGAAGTAGATGTAGTTTTGGAATCAGGCATTATGGGAAGAGCATCCGTACCGAGTGGCGCATCCACCGGTGAACACGAAGCGCTTGAACTGCGTGACGGCGATAAAAAACGTTATGGCGGTAAAGGTGTTCAGAAAGCTGTTGATAATGTAAACAAGGTTATCGCTCCGAAACTTATCGGAATGTCTTCTCTCAATCAAATGGGTATCGACAAAGCCATGCTCGAACTCGATGGAACCAAAACCAAATCCAAACTGGGAGCAAATGCTATCCTCGGCGTATCGCTCGCCGTAGCCAAAGCTGCTGCCAACTATCTCGATATTCCTCTTTACAGATATATCGGTGGAACAAATACTTATGTATTACCCGTTCCGATGATGAACATCATCAACGGTGGTTCACACTCCGATGCTCCCATTGCTTTTCAGGAATTTATGATTCGTCCCGTTGGTGCAAAGTCTTTCAAAGAAGGTTTGCGCATGGGAGCCGAAGTATTCCACGCTTTGAAGAAAGTGCTTCACGACCGTGGACTGAGCACCGCAGTAGGTGACGAAGGCGGTTTTGCCCCGGCACTGGACGGCACGGAAGATGCTCTGAACTCTATCCTTGCAGCTATCAAAGCAGCAGGTTACGAACCGGGTAAAGACGTTATGATCGGCATGGACTGCGCATCATCCGAATTCTACCACGACGGCATTTATGACTATACCAAGTTTGAAGGAGCCAAAGGAAAGAAACGCACTGCCGACGAACAGATCGACTATCTGGAAGAATTGGTTAACAAGTTCCCTATCGACTCTATCGAAGACGGTATGAGCGAGAACGACTGGGCAGGCTGGAAGAAACTTACCGAACGCATCGGCAACCGCTGTCAGTTGGTAGGCGACGACTTGTTTGTAACCAACGTCGAGTTCCTTGAAAAAGGTATCAAAGAAGGATGCGCAAACTCTATCCTGATTAAAGTAAACCAAATCGGTTCGTTGACCGAAACGCTGAATGCCATCGAAATGGCTCACCGCAACGGATATACTACCGTTACTTCCCACCGCTCCGGCGAAACGGAAGATGCAACAATTGCAGACATTGCCGTAGCGACCAATTCCGGACAGATCAAGACAGGTTCATTGAGCCGAAGCGACCGTATGGCCAAATATAACCAGCTCCTCCGCATTGAAGAAGAACTCGGTGACTTGGCAGTATATGGATACAAGAAGATTAAGTAAGTGTTAACATACTCATTTATAGATAAAAAAGCCGCTCCGCTTGACGAAGCGGCTTTTTTATTTCATATATTTGCCCCCGTTACAATAACCAAACTATTATGAACACAAAACTAAAACACCTTTTATGGATAGGAATCCTATGCTTTCCTTTCCTGCTTCAAGCCCAAACCAATCATCGCAGCGAAAGCAACATGCTGTCTGTCCACATCGGCCCGTCATGGTATATGGACAATCCGGTGGGACTCACCGACTATGGCAGCCAATACCTGAACAGCCTCGAAAAAGGGGGTGTAAACTGGAACATGGAATACACCTATCTGTTTATGCACACCCTCTTCACTCCGGGTATAGGCATACTTTATCAGGGAAGCAGGCACAGCGCCCGGCTTCCCGAGAGTTCGGACAAACTCCTCTCCCACTACATCGCCCCGCAAGTATCTTTATACTACCGTCCGGGCAGGTTCAACATAAACTTTGTTATGGGAATGGGAGCACTCATTTACAAGAATAAAAGCACGGTTTACGACAAGCCCCGCCAAGTGAAACTAAGCAAGTTGGCTATTAACTTCGGTCTCGGTGGAGAGTACCTCATTACCAAACACTGGGGAGCCTCGGCAAGGCTCGATTTTATGGGCGCTTTCCCAAAAGCATATACCGTTAAGTATCACGGAAAAGAATGGGAGGTATATCCACATCATCCCCTACCTGTCAGCGATGTCCTATCCTTACTGACCTTCTCTGCCGGAATCAATTATCACTTTTAAAAGCCAAATACCATGAACAAGTATATCATCACTCTGATTTTTGTCCTTTTCACCTGTATATCCTGCACTGAAGATCCTTCGATCGATCCCACCATCATGCCACCCGCCACCACTGAAGGAGCCGGCACATTCGGCTGTTTGATAGACGGCTGGGTATATACAGCGGGCAGATATGGCAAGCCTGATGCCCGGTACTTCACTGGCGATGAGGAAGAAAAGGAGTATATCGCCATCACGGCACGTACAGACCAAGAAGAATATATCACTTTCCGCATCATCTCTCCTTCGGAAACGGATGCACCTATTTATACAAATGCACAGTATATCTCCAAGGATAAAGAGACGACCTTACCGGACGGTGTAGTACATCTCACCCGCTTCGATAAAGATAAAAAGATAGTCAGCGGCACTTTCGAAGGAGGGAATATCAAAGAAGGACGGTTTGATATAGTATTTGAATAATAAAGGGGGCAATATTACCACTAAAACAAGAGTTTTCTATTTTTACCTTCAACTGTTCACCATCCCTCTTTTCTTCGATGAAATGGATAAAAACAGGTGAAGATTAGCTTCTGTTAATCTTCACCTTATCTTCATTTTACATTCATCATATATTCTTTTCGAAGCATGAGAAATAGAGGGAAACACTGTAATTTGCTGTGCTTTTTACCCCCCTAAAATTTGGAAATATCAGAAATATTTCGTATATTTACAGTATGAATGAGAAGCCAAAGACCTACGGTTTCGCTCATAAAATCCCTGTCTAACCCAAGTTACACTACGTCTTCTAACCAGTTACACTACTGTAACTGCCGAGTTACTGTACACCGTCTCACCTGTTAGTGTACACTGACTCACTTAAATGTCCCGTCGTTTACTCTTAATTGTCCTTATGTTTTTTTTAAATGACCTGTTGTTTTCAGTTAAACATGCTGTTGATTGAAATAAACATGCAGTCGATTGGAAGAAGTCAGGTAATAGTTGGGGGAAACGAAAACATACCTTGTCATTGCTGACAATAGTTTTTGTGAAGATAAAGTGGACATTAGAGAAGTTAAATGTTCACTCTATCTTCCTTATGCTGAACCTACTAAATGTTAAATGAACATTTGAAGGTAAAAACGGAATATTCCCATTTAAGATTACCATCCATTAGGGTTTATCAAATCTTTTTGAGTTTCATATTTAGGAATATAAGTTCTTGACGAAACAATCGGTGTTGTATCATATGGTTCCTTGGGATAAAATGTTACCATTACTTTGATTACATAATTAGGATTCTTAACGGGAATATTATCCTCAAACCATATTTCCTTCTTCCGCCTACTGTAATCATCTGCATTATTAGAATGGCTTGATACTCTATCATAACTATATCTCGGTCTATCTAAAAACACATTTCCACCATCATCATTGCATACTTCATTACCTATGATAGGAGGAACATCAAATGAACTGGCATAAGAATAGTTAGGAAAAAACATATCTTTACCCCAATGATAATTTCCCCCAAACTGTTTATAATACATTAATTCATAATCAACCTCATATTTACTGAAACATGCCATAGCAGCAGGATTAACGATAACATTTACCGGATTAGTGCGTACAATTCTTGTATAACTATAAGAACGTTCATCGGAATCCTTTGACCAAATAGCTCCACTACTAAACGTTATGACCGGAGCTTCTGAAAGATTCCAAACCCCCAATGGTTCATTATAAGACGGCAAAAAATAATCCGTACTTTCCACTTGCGAACCGGGAGAAACAAGACTGACAAGAGGATTTATATTTGTATTGGAATTCATTGTAAAATCCGACTTTGCCTCAATTGTACCTGTTGTCCTAATTTTCAGTGTTTGAGTAGTAGTTGTCTTCTTTGTCAAGAAAGAACCAAATAAAAAATTAATGCCTGATTTAAGCAATCCCTCGCTTCCTGTTGAAACAATTTCCGATATAGGCGTTGATATTAAAGGACTCATCTTTGCACTATCCAATTTATTATGCACAAATTTTCCAAGTTCTTTTCCAAATCCGGAAACTCCCGCATCTATCATATTCGATAATACAGGAAACCTCGGAGCAGTGCCGGTAGAAACAATAGTGCCTTCCGAGTCCAACTGCAAACTTCCCCTCGTTGTAATTTTACCTTGTGTTACATCATATGATCTGATACCCATCTTTTGGGCAACAGAAGAAGAATTCGGATCATAACAGAGTTCTACATCAAAACAGTTCCAGCCTCTTGAGATGCCTTTGGACTCTACAGATGATATATTTGTAGTATAGACATTAAATGTACTGTTTGTATTCATCGGTGTCGTAAAATGCCCGATACTGTTAAGCATGGAAGTAGGTTTGGTAAACGATAGCTGCCAAAAAGTAGTATTAGCAGTAGTTACATCATAAATATCATAATAGAATACTCTTAATATGCCTCTCAGTTTGTTATAGAAAATAAGATAATATTTTCCATAAGTAGCAGCAGCAGACTCTGTACATAAGTTATAAACCAACTCCCAACCATCTTCTTTCTTATAGTCTTCCAATATCTCACTCGGAATATTGGCATCGGCTGCATTGTACCAAGGCAGAATTACATTCTTATAACCGAATAATGCAATAGATGTATTGTCTTCCCAATCAAAGACTGGAGAAGTTGTTTGCGTAATCACTCTTGTCGTAACACTCTCCAACCTGTCATTAGAGAATATATATTGCTCATTATCCGAACAAGCACATAATATAATTACTAAAAATAGAATATTGATTTTATTCATAATTATTCATCAAAATAGAAAGTGAACACTTTATCAATGGAAGATAAAAAAAAACTCGTTAGATGATTTAAGTCAAAGACTAAATCAAATGATTGTTTTGATTCTGGATGTTTAGCATATAAAAATTGTCCTTCAATATAAAAGGAAAATTCATAATTACGGTTTGCACTTTTACTAACAAAAGAAGCCACAGCTTTAGCTTGGTTAGTATTTACCAACTCCATAATCTTCTCTCCTGTAATTTCACCGGGAGTTTTAACTACAACATCATCTTGACATCCTGTTAAGGATATAGACATTTGGCAAGTCAGAACAATCAAAATAAGAAATTTCAGAATAGTTTTCATAATAGTTAGTTTTTAAGGTTTAACAATCGCATTATCACAACACACAATTATAAGAAATATAATTTACATACACAAGCATTTTTCTTATTAATATTCAAAGGAATAAGATAAAAAAACAAATAAAGAAAAGGTGAACATTAGGATAACCAAACGTTCACCTTTTCTTCCTTATGCTGAACCAACTAAATGTTAAATGAACATTTGAAGGTAAAAACGGAATATTCCCATTTAAGGGGACTAATACTCATCCACCTTCAAGTCTTCGCGGTATTTGTCCAACCGTTGCTGCAAGCGGTCTGCCACTTCCTTGTATTCGGGTTTGCCATACAGGTTGCGGAGTTCATCTGGATCGCTCTGCAAATCATACAGTTCATTGCAATTAATAGCCTCATCCTTTTCATTCTTTTCACCATAGAAGTGGATCAGTTTATAGCGTTCGTCACGCACTCCGTCGTGGCGGCGGACGTAGTGGATGGCGGGATAATCATAGTAATGGTAGTAAAGGTATTCGCGCCAATCCTTCGGAGTTTCGCCTCCAAAGAGTGGTTTGAGGGAAGTTCCTACCATATAATCGGGCTTCTCCACTCCGGCTATATCCAGATAAGTGGGTGCGTAGTCGATATTTTGCACCAAAGCATTGCACTCGCTCCCGGCTTTCATTCCGGCGGGATAGCGGATGATAAGCGGAGTGCGGAAAGATTCTTCGTACATGAAGCGTTTGTCAAACCATCCGTGCTCACCCATGTAGAAGCCTTGGTCGGAAGTATAGACAATAACCGTGTTATCCATCAATCCTTCTTTTTCAAGATAAGCAATCAAGCGCCCCACTTCATCGTCTATCGACTTGATGCAGCGAACGTAATCTTTAATGTAACGCTGGTATTTCCATTTCAGCAAGTCATCGCCTGTAAGTCGGCTGTCGATGAACTTCTCGTTGCGGGGCTTGTAAGATGCGAGCCATGATTCACGCTGTTCGGGCGTCATGCGGTCAATGGATGCCTGCCAGCCGTCCACGTTCCATTCGTTCTTGTAGGGCATCACGTCCTTCAGTTCATCTACTTTCAAATCATAGACCAACGTCATATTTTCCTTGATGCGCATTTCCTGTGTGCGGGCAGCATCACACCGGGTGGAGTAGTCGTCACGGAATGTATCGGGATAGGGGAACTCTATATCCTCGTATAAGTCCATGTATTTAGGTTCGGGCATCCAGTTGCGATGAGGCGCTTTGTGATGAACAAGCAGGCAGAAAGGTTTATCCTTGTCCCGCCCTTCGAGGAACTCAATGGCATGGTCGGTGGTGAGCGTAGTTGCATAGCCTTCCTCACGCACATACTTGCCATTCGTCTCTTTGCTTTTGAAGTCGGGGTTATAGTAATCTCCTTGGTCGTTGAGCACGTGATAATAATCAAATCCCTTCGGTTCGCATTGCATGTGCCACTTCCCCACTACTCCGGTTTGATAGCCGTGCTGTTGGAGTATCTCGGAAAAGAATGTTTTAGTGGTATCGATCCCCGCTCCCAATTGACGCTGTCCGTTCTGGTGGCTATACAGTCCCGTCATCAGGCAAGCCCGGCTCGGAGTGGATAAAGAGTTCTCCACAAATGCCTGACGGAAAAGCATACCTTCGGCAGCAAGGCGGTCAAGGTTTGGCGTAGGAGCAAGTTTAGAGAGGGGATGACCGTAAGCGCTGATAGTCTGATACGAATGGTCGTCCGTCATAATGTGTATGATGTTAAGGGGCTTTTGAGCCATATCCTTCTGCCGTGTGCCACAAGCAGATAAAAGAAAAACCGGTACTATAAGAGCACCGGTTTGAATAAGTCTTTCCATAATATGATATTTATCCGGTTTCTACGGACAAATATAATAAGGAATATTTAATTGTATCGTTATTTCGGAAGATAAAGCATATCGTCGGGTAAAAGAGTTTCCATGATTTCACGGCCGGAGAAGCTGACTTCCAATGCCTGTCCCATGTAATCTTCAAAATAAAGGACACGCAACTCGTGATAACCTGCATCAAGAGCTATCTTCCCTCCGGCACGGCGTGCGCTGTGTCCGCCATCGTTGTCAACTACTTCCTGCCCGTCGATAAACAGTCTTGAACCGTCATCGGAGAAAGTATAGAAACGGTAAACGCCTTTCTCGGGTATCTTCACCAACGTGCGGAAATCGTAAGCAAAGTGGTCTTCCACAGGAGCTTCTTTAATGGAGAAGTTCTTCATAGTTCCTTCTTTCACTTTCTTGCATGAAGCTATCTGGTCTGTGTGTTTGCACTTTCCTTCATAATAGGTATAAGCAACTCCGTGTTCTTTCGGATTCACATTCTTTGCCGGAAGATAAGTCATGGTTTCTTCTTCCGTAGAAGTCAACTCCGACGGATAATAGTATGTAAACTCACGTCCTGAAGGTGTACGCACCCAAGTATCGAAGCGGTGCTTGCCTTCCCGGAGCTCAATGATACGTGCCCCCCGTTGCAATTCACCGTAAGCATCTGCTCCCGTTACACGTCCGAAACCTAAAGTAATGCCGTATTCCATTCCTACGAAGTCATTGTCATGGTCATGTCCCACAAACACTCCCATTACATCCTGCATGTCGACCAATGAAGCAAACATGCCCGAGTTGATGTCTGCCCCGGCTATGCCTTCGCCATCTGTCCCCACTGTGGTGTCACGTCCGATAATATTCTTGTATTCCATCAAAGGAATATGGAAGAACATCAAGGAAGGCACGGGCTTACCACCGTTGTTACGGGTAAACTGTGCACTTTGGTTGCGATACCACTCTATTTCATCAAAGTGAATCCAATCATATTCCCCATACTTATTAACAGGCTTGTAATCATTGGAGTCCATGCTGTATAAAACAGCTTCTACTTTGTTCTTACCTTTGGAGTCATAGACAGGAATTGCACAATTGCCGCATCCCATGATTTCTTTCGGTCCTTTATCGCCTACATAATAAGGAGACTTCATGAGGAAGTCATAAATTACATCTTTAGTCAGATACTCCGCATCATGGTTTCCCATAGTAACGGTAAAAGGCATCTTGGCATCTTCGAAAATTTTAACTATGGCTTTCCAGCCCTTGAGTGCGGGATCATAAGTCACCACATCACCCGTCAGGATAGCAAAATCGGGGTTCTCGGCTTTTAACACAGCTTGGATAGTAGCTGTTGTCTCTGCACATTTCGGAGAATTGGGCATCCAGTGTATATCGGTAAACTGAACAATTTTGAACTTGCCGTCTTTATTAAAAGAGAACTGCCTCCCGGCAAACATCCCGGTCGGAACAATGCCCAGCAATACTAGTATAAGGATTAATATCTTTTTCATGGCTCACTATTTTTGGTTAATGTATTTCTATTTCATCTAAAGCCAACTCGCTTTGCTGCCCTTCGTGGTGATAACCTTTCGGACACAAGCCCCCACTCAACAGTTCCAAACGAACAAATGAAGCCTCGGTTTCGGGGAACGAAAGAGAAGCAGGGAAGCGGGTTCCTTCCGTCAGGGTGAAGTCATAAGCCAACTCTTTGCTACCAACCGGAACAAATGTCTTTCCATCTTTGGAAACAGAAACACTCATAGCTCTTGCCGGCCAAATGTCGTTATGCGGACGCCACAAAGATGAGAAAGCAACGTCTTTCACCGGTTGCGGTTTCTTTAAATCAACAACAACCTGCACTGTATCCTGATAGAAGCTGATCCAACGGCGCATATCATGGGCATAGCCACGAATACCGTCTGTCAGTCCGAAGCCTTTGTTCACATGTTCCCAACCGGCTTCGGGATTGCACTTGTAATCACATCCTGTTGCCTTATTCACAGCAAAGCCTTTACGGGTAATCTTGCCCAAAGGTTTGCCGTCTTTATAAACAGCAGCATAAATAATCGCATCTTCCGACAAACGCACAGGCGCTTCATAAAGAGAAGATGAAGCAGTTACTACCGAATCATTAATCGAATAATAAATATCAGTGCCGGGACAGAAAGTTTTCAATGTTACTTCATAAGCATTATCCGTTTTGTTCCATGCTCCCGTCAAAGTCACCTCATAGAAGTTACGACAGGCATTCACTCCGCAATAGTCCAAACGTTTGAAGCCATCGGCTAACCTATGGGTAAACTGCTCAAAGTTTTTCCTGTCCGGTTTAGTCCACTGTACTTCCGCCATTGCCAACAAACGGGGAAAAGCCATGTATTCAAAATATTCGGGAGTTTGAATATATTCACCCCAGATATTAGCCTGCGGACCAATTATATAAGATTGTTCTTCTTCGGTTAATTCGGCGGGAAGCGGATTATAGGCATACGCACTGTCAAGAGGAAGGAAACTGCCGATTTCCTGCGGTGCAAACTCCGGATCTTCCTGATAATGGTCATAATAGCAATAATCTCCCGGTGTCATTATTACGCGGTGTTTCTGTTTGGCAGCAGCAATACCGCCCTTCTCACCACGCCAAGACATCACTGTCGCATTAGGAGCCAAACCACCTTCAAGGATTTCGTCCCAGCCAATAATGTCACGTCCTTTACTATTGACGAACTTCTCTATTCTATGGATAAAGTAACTCTGTAATGCTTCTTCGTCTTTCAAGCCCTCTTTCTTCATCAAAGCCTGACAATGATCGCATTTCTTCCATGCTTTCTTCGGACACTCATCGCCACCGATATGGATATAATGACTGGGGAACAGGTCGATAACCTCTGTCAATACATCTTCAAGAAAAGCAAATGTATTTTCCTTCGGACAGAATACTTCATCGAATACATCGAAATAATCACGTACCACATACGTTTTTCCCAATCCGCAAGACAGCTCCGGATAAGATGCCAAAGCAGCAGATGCATGTCCCGGCATTTCAATTTCGGGCACGACTGTAATGAAGCGATCGGCAGCATATTTGATAATTTCTTTTATCTCTTCCTGAGTATAGAATCCTCTTTTCTCAATTCCATCATAACGGCGGGGCCAGTAATAATCGGAATGCCCTATTTGAGTCTGCTTACGGTAAGAACCCACTTCCGTCAGTTTAGGATATTTCTTTATTTCAATTCTCCAACCCTGATCATCAGTCAGATGGAAATGGAAATTATTCATTTTATACATTGCCATCATGTCGATGAACTTAAGGACAGCTTCTTTAGGCAAGAAATTACGACCTACATCCATCATAGCCCCACGATAAGGAAAACGGGGAGCATCATTAATAGAAACCGAAGGAATTTCTATTTTAGCCAAATCCTTTTCTCCCGGATTATATATTTCGGCAGGCATCAATTGCAATAAAGACTGAACGCCATAAAATAATCCTGCACCGATATCATTGGATTTTATCTCAATTTTATCGGGTGACACATTCAAGACGTAGGCTTCATTGGGTAAAGAGTTATCTGTAACGAAACTAATGGAAGCTTTCTCTCCTTCGGACACTTGCTTCAATGCAATAGCAGTATTCTTTAAAGCATCCTGCAAATAATGAAATACGTTTGTTGATAAACTATCCGACGGAACAGAAACTGTTGTTTCACCTTGTAGAATAAATTTGCCGGATTGTGCGGTTAACTCGTTGGGTAAGGGAATTATATTATACTCTGTTGCAGCATTGTTCTTTCCCCCTTGACAGGAGGAAAGAACCAAAAATGCAGCAAGCAGAAACCCTGCTATGCTTTTTTTCATAATGTTGTTGCTAATAATTGTGGATGTTCACGGGAAGTTTTGAGAATCAATTCTCCAAATAATGTATTCACCCACGCAAACCACGAACGGGTAAAGTCCGATGCATCAATAGAATGGAAAGATTCATGCATAAAACCTGTTCCCCCGTCCGTGTCGCGTAGCTGCTTCAGGCAAGCCTGTATTTCTTCGGGATTATCGGTAGTCATGGCCTTTATTATAATACTCATCGGCCAGATGTAATCCAAACCGACATGAGGACCACCAACTCCTTCCCCCGCCTTACCTTTGAAGAAGTAAGGATTATTATCACTCCAAATAAACTTTCTTGTATTCAAATAAATGCTGTCTTTAGGCGAGCAGTATCCTAAATAAGGAGCAGCCAAAAGACTTGGTACATTGGCATCATCCATGCAAAGAGCATTGCCATAACCGTCTACCTCAAACGCATACACTTTTCCGCAAGCCGGATGATTCACTATTCCATATTTACGGATAGCAGCGTCTACTTCATCTGCCAAGTCCGAACATTCTTTTGCAAAAGTACTGTTCTTATAAACTTTGTTTTCTATCTCTGCCAACTGGCGCAACGATACCACAGCAAACATGTTTGACGGTATTAAAAAGCCATATTGTGTAGCATCATCAGAAGGACGGAAAGAAGATACAATCAGTCCTACCGGTTTAACAGGTGCTCCCCACCCTCTGTTAATCTGAGAATCAGTTGGGCGGTCACAATCACGCATGAAACTGTAAGGACCTAAATTCTCTTTGCGCTGTTGTTCCTTAAAAGTCTTAATAACCAACTTCATAGCTTCATGCCATTGGCTATCAAAAACAGAAGTATCTCCCGTCAGTTGCCAATAATGGAAAGCAAGACGTATTGGGTAACAAAGAGAATCTATCTCCCATTTACGCTCATGGAGTTCTTTTACCATGTGCTGCGTGTGGTCTGTTTCCCAATAACTTCCCAGTGGTCCGTCATTGAATGCATTTGCATATGGATCAATAATGATGCATTCAGCTTGTCTGTTAATAAGCCCGGCAACCATTAGCTGCAATTTTTTGTCATCCTTCATCAAAGGCAGATAAGGCCAAACCTGAGCCGAAGAATCACGCAGCCACATAGCTTCAATATCTCCCGTAATGACAAACGTATCAGGACGATTTCCTTTCATCTTATGTTTAACTGTCGTATCCAATGTATTTGGAAAGCAGTTTTCAAACATCCAACGAAGTTTGTCATCTTTAATCTTTTTCTTGGTTTCTTCTATTGTAGCTTCCACAGCCGTAGAGACGAAATGCCTGTTAGCCAAAAGAGGGCGTTTAGACACATATTTATCTCCGGTCAGCACTGATGAAGAAAATAAAGAAGACGGATTAACCGCCATTGCAGCTAAAGCGAGCCCTCCTGCTTTCAGGAAATTACGTCGCGACATGTCTTTTTTCATGGTATATCAATATTTAATAAGTCTGCTTACCGGAAGTTACATTTATTTTCTTTTCCTTGCCACCATATTGAACAATCAGTTCAAATGGAATGGAAGAATCAACAGTAATACGTGGCTCATCGTTAACAGAACGTCTTGCATCCGCTTTCAAAGTAATCAAGCCATCGGGACCAAACGGATAACGTTCAATGCCATTAGCCTCTGTGAGATTCATGTCCCACACAATCTGCTGTTTTGTATAATCACCACGAATACCAATAATGAATTCAATAAATTCGGCAATAGGAGGAAGTCCTGCCCAACCTACGAATTCTTTCCTTGCCATAAAGCCGGGTTCGGCACTTTCGGGAGCATAGTACTCCCAAAAAGTACCTGTATTTTTATATACTTCTAATACCTGATTGTAGTGATTCAAAGCAATTTCTCTAGCTAGCTTCGTATAACCTTTCTGAACAAGTCCGGTCATCACCATATAATTAGTACCCGGCCATATTCCACCTTGCCAATAACGCCCGTTTTCTTTGTATTTCGGATTGTCTGCAGAAAGAGAAGGTATGCGGTATTTACGATTGAATGTTTTCGGATTATCCAGTTCTTTCACCATACGATCCAACTGCTTACTATCTAAAGCATCAGTAAACAACGCCCAATAAGCGCCTATGCCTTTGGTAGTACCCAAGGAACCATCAGCATATTGGTCATACAAGAAACCGGTCTTTTCATCCCAAAGATTATCATGTATGTACTTCTTCAACATCTTGGCCTCATCCTCAAAGTCTTCAATTTCCTGCCAACGTTCTAAATAAAATCCCATTTCAAGCAATAAGTTTGCAGTGAACAACTGCTGTAAGTTTGTATCCAACCACACCATGTGTCCGTGACTATAAATCATATTGTATTGCGGTTGAACACGAGGCATATTATCCATACCGGTTCCCCAACCACTTGACCAATAGGTGCCATTCTGCCATGTATGGTTCAACTTCAACCATTTATAATAAGCACACAAAGCTGAAAATATTTTATGTAAACGTTCCGTATCACCAAATTGATGATAATAAACCATTTCACACCAAGGCATCAGATTAGGTCCTGTACTTACCGGATCATAACGCTCAAAACAGTCTGCACCATCGGCTTTTATCTCACGACAAATGAATCCGTCGGGATGCTGTTTTGCATAAAAGTTATCCAATGTGCGTTGGAATGGGAAGAAACGGGTTCCATAACGGGCAAACATTAAAATGAAAGATGAATCCCACATAAAAATGTTCCCGTTATAAGCTGTATCCAAATAGCTCGAAACAAATCCTGAACCGGATTGCGGAGCGCGGATATTACCTACGGCGATCTCCCAAGCTCTCCAATACATTTCAAGTTCTTTATCATGACCTGCCCATATAGGATTAGGTAAAATTTGCTTTGCCTCCTCAAAACTCTTCGGTTGAATAATTTCAGGTTTAGCTACACGATACTCATTCTCAGCAACCAAAGGTTCTTTCAAATAAGTATTTTTGTAAGGCAAATGATACTTTTCATCATTACCACAGGTTTGTGCATTCAGTCCGGAACATACCAGACATGAAACAGCCAGCAAGAACAAGAAATGTCTTAATACAGGATATGTTTGTCTCATAGCAATTAAAATATTTATAAATTAAGAAGCTTCTTTATCTTGTCAAAGATAGCAGTATTTTCGAAAATACCGGTAAAGTTTTCCGATCCGGGTCCAAAAGCATAAACAGGAACCATTACACCACTATGACCTCCGGTAGAGAATTTACATACAATTTTACCTTCTTTCAAATCACCGTCTACCAAAGTAAGTCCTCCGGTTTCGTGATCGGCAGTAACAACAACTAAAGTTTCTCCGTCTTTTGCAGCCCATTCAAATATCTTACCGATAGTACGGTCAAAATCATGAGTTTCCTGCATTAATAAATCAAGATCATTAAAATGACCGTAATCATCCAATTGAGAACCTTCAATCATCATAAAGAAGCCGTTTTTATTCTGGTTAAGTAATTCAATCCCCTTCAAAGAAGCACGTGCCAATAAATCGCCACGTTCTGCCGGAAGCGGAGTATCAACAGAATAAGGAACGGCAAACACTTTGCCTTTTCTTATTTTCTCTACTTCCTCCCAAGAACGAGGAGTTTGATAACCTTTAGCTCTCAATTCTTTGAAAAGATCACGTCCATCCTCACGATTTTCAAATAATTTAGCGCCTCCGCCAAAAGCATAATCAACACCGCAATCAACATAATCCGCCACGATTGCAGCTTCTTGATCTCTATCTATATTATGACAACAAAAATCGGCAGGAGTTGCATCCCATAAACGGCAAGTTACAGCTATACCGGTTGATTTGCCCTTTGCTGCAGCATAATCAATTAAAGTTTTCAGAGGTTTACCGCTAGGATCTACACCGACACAATGATAATTAGTTTTTTGTCCTGTTGCCAAAGCAGTACCGCCTGCTCCGGAATCGGTAATTAATTTGTTAGCACAATATGTTTTTGACAAACCGACTGCTTGGCAATTATCCAAATTCAATTTACCACGATTGGCTGTCCATGCAGAATATACATGCATTAAACTCATACCATCACCAATCATCAAAATTACATTCTTAATCTTCTTACCTGTAGGCGGAACAACCTTCACCACATCGTAAGGTTTGTCTAAAACATAAGTTTGTTCTTTATCACGACGGCTCTGTGCTTGTGAAGCAACAGGCAATAATGTTAACGCAAAAGCGAATAATAGACTGTTTAATAATATCTTTTTCATATTAAAGATGTTTGGTTTTCCTTATTATTTTACTTCGACAGTTACTAGAACCGGAGCATGGTCGGACACAAAAGCTTCATTTTCTGTTTCAGCCAAAACTCCATATTTTAAAACGTCAAGTCCCTTATTTACAAACACATAATCAATCAACGGACGTCTGTCATAAGGTAATTTTCCAAAATCATGCCAACTCCATGAAGGACCATATACCAAAGGAGCAACTGAACGGGAATCTATCAAATGCTTCGGATTTGATGCATCTGTTACATGTTTAATAACGTCTGATTCAGGCTCTGCATTAAAGTCTCCGGTAACAACAACGGGTAAACCATTGCTTAATTCAGCCACTTTATCCAATATAAGACTAACTCCCTCTCTACGAGCAGCTACTCCTACATGGTCTAAATGTGTATTCAATGCAAATATCTCTTTACCGGAAGTATTGTCTTTCAACTTCGCCCATGAAGCAATACGTTCACAAGCTCCGTCCCATCCTTTGGAACCGGCTACTTCAGGTGTTTCACTCAACCAGAAATACCCGGAATCAAGAACAGTAAAACGATCCTTTTTATACCAAAGTGCACTATATTCACCTTTTTCTTTACCATCTTCACGTCCCACACCAATAACATCATATTCGGGTAAACGTTGTTTCAAATCTTCCAACTGATTATGAAGAACTTCTTGAGTTCCTAAAATATCAGCATCATAGAAATGGATAGCTTTTGCCGCACGATCTTTTCTATATTGCCAGTTATCCAAGCTATCTTCCGGATTATCATAACGAATATTGAAAGACATTATATTAAATTTAGCCGGTGAATCAGCTTGCTGTTGTTTCACTTGTCCGCATGATGCTGCAAGGAAAGGCAAGAATAATAAAAATAATTTTTTCATGATATGTGTTATTAATGGTTATTTCACAAATAAGGCTGAAGCCGGAACAGGTACTAATTCTTTAGAAGACGGAAGCTTCCAAGCCCAACTTAAATGTTCTCCTTCATAATCTTCAAAATAATACAAAGTATATGTATGATAGCCTTTTTTCAAAGCAATTGTACCTGTAGCAGGAATAGCTGCATGAGATCCGTCATTATCTACAACCTTTTCATTATCAATCATCAAAATACTTCCATCATCAGATCGTGTTTGGAATGTATAAACTCCATCCTCAGGAACATTTATCAAACCCGTAAAAATATAGCCAAAATGATCTTCTTGTTTCGCTCCTTTAATAGAAGGTTCCGGCATTACACCCGACTCCAATAATGGAGACTTTTCTACGTCTGCAACTTTATGATAAAGTCCTTCATAGTATTTATAAGAAGTACCATTCTTTGCAGGTTGTACATTAAGCGGTGCTTTTAATTCAGCCTTTGTTGCCATGATAGAGAGGGTACGACTTGGAACAAAACCATCTTTAAAACCTTTTGCTTTAATTTGAGTTGTTTTATCCAAGTTGAAGGGTTTCTCGTAAATCTGAGAAGATTCCGTTGGTTCACTTCCATCCAATGTATATCTGATTTGAGCATCTGCTGTAGTTGTCGATAAAGCTACTTCAATATTATCCATAAACAGATTTAAATCTTTATCAACATAGGGTATTGAAACGATACTCTCTTTAGTATATGAGTATGGGGAAGATTCAACAGAAGTCCCTCTTGTCATGTTAGGTTTAGAAGATAAAGTGAAGCGAAGTTCTCCACCTTCCATCAACTGTGCATAAGTAATGAAGTTTGCATCTATTGTTTTACCATTTAATTCAACTTTATCAATATAGATACTCTTTTCCGGATTATTGGCAACTACAGCCAAAGTCTTGCCGTTTGCTAATTTCACTATTGCCTTCTCAAACAAAGGAGTAGTTAATGCAAATTCATTGCTACCCGGGCATACGGAATATAATCCTAAACTTGATAATATATACCATCCGGACATCTGCCCACAATCTTCATTACCACTAATGCCTTCAGGAGTAGGTTGGTACATTTCATGTAGCACACGGCGAGTCATTTCCTGAGTTTTCCAAGGTTGCCCTACATAATCATATAAATATGCCATGTGATGGCTTGGCTCATTGCCGTGTGCATACTGACCAATCAAACCAGTTATATCAGATATTTCTCCTTCTACACGAGATTCAACAGTAAACAATGAATCAAGACAAGCAATAAATGAATCTTTTCCACCAAATAACTGCACCATGCCATTTACATCATGAGGAACAAAGAAACGATATTGCCAAGCCGTAGCCTCAGTATATGCACGGCCGATTTGGAACGGATCAAACGAAGCTTCCCAATTACCGTCCATTCTCTTACCACGGAAGAACTTGGTAGAACCATCAAAAACATTAATGTAGTTCTGAGAGCGTTCTATATATTTGTCATAAACATCATCTTTACCCATAGCCTTAGCCATCTGAGCTATTGCCCAATCATCATAAGCAAATTCCAATAAACAAGAAATGGATTCTTTCTTAATATTTGAAGGAATAAAACCATACTTTATATAATAATCTGCACCCTTCTTATTCTTTTCTGAAGAAACTTGCATAGCTTCCAATGCTTTTTCTGCATCAAATCCACGAATGCCTTTTAAATAAGCATCAGCTATAACTGATACTGAATGATAACCAACCATTGTTCCTGTTTCACCGGCAGAAAGCGGCCAAATAGGAAGCTCACCCGAAGCATCATACATATCTAAGAAAGATATAACCATGTTGTTAACCAAAGTAGTATCAATCAAAGTCATGAGTGGATTCCAAGCACGGAAAGTATCCCACAAAGAAAAAGTAGAATATTGTTTCTCACCTTTAGGTAAACGGGCTATTTTCATGTCATGACGGCGATAATCACCGTTCACATCACTTACTGTATTAGGAATAATCATTGAATGATACATTGCCGTATAGAAATTTGTCATATCTTCCTTACTACCTCCTTCAACAGTTATCGTAGAAAGAACGTCAGACCATCTTGTACGAGCAGCATTACGAACAGCATCAAAATCGAAATCCTTCACATCATGTTCCAGATTCTCACGAGCATTTTCAGCACTTACAACGGATAAACCCACTTTTGCAACAACAGGTTTACCATCTTTTACATTAAATTTAAGGACAGCTTGTAAATCTGTACCTTGTAATTTACCATCTGCCGGCAACAATTCCTTTGCATTGACAAAATCCACTGATTCAAAAGGTTGCGAGAATTGAGCAACAAAATAGATATATTGATTATCCACCCATCCTCTTGTTCTACGCATTCCGGCAATCTCATTATCCGATATTTTTTCCAATTCAGCTTCATAAATAAAGTCGTTATCTAACAAATGAGCTAAATCTATAATAATTGAAGCCGGTTTATCTTTTGGGAAAGTATAACGATGCACTCCTGTATATGTAGTTGCTGTTAATTCAGCTTTTATATTTTCATCTTTCAATACAACGGAATAATATCCGGCTTCCGCTTTCTCATCTGCATGAGAAAATGCAGCAGGTTGATATATATCGCCTTTTGAAGTCAGATCAGTTTCTTGTGTAGTAGGACGGAACAAAATATCTCCCAAATCAATACACCCGGTTCCACTCAAATGAGTATGAGAAAATCCCAAGAGAGTAGTATCATCATAATGATATCCCGAACAAGCATCCCAGTTTCCACGACGTGTATCGGGGCTCAACTGTACTGCACCAAATGGAACAGTTGCGCCCGGATAAGTATGTCCATGAAACCCGGTTCCAATCATCGGATTAACATAATCAACAGGAGATTTTTCTGTTGAAGAGCAAGCTCCCAACATTAACATCAGACTAACTACGCAAAATAAGTTTTTTTTCTTCATCGTTGTGTTCTTCATTATTATGAGAAAATTAGGATTGGCTTTTATATAAAGACAACCAAACATTAAATTACCACTAAAAGGAAATTCGATTCTTTTATGAAAAAGAGAGAAAAAGGGGGATATTCGGAACAACAGTGTCCGTTATCCCCCATTTTCATATATTAACCAGTCAAACAATTATTTTGCTTCAAAACTTGAATAACCTGGAGCAGGATTGTTAATCAATACACCATTACTGTTATCAAGTTCTTTTTGCGGTAATGGAAGATGAGCATCTTTTACAGGATCGAATGTACGGCCAAGTCCTTTATCTGCATATGGATCATCCGGACTTGCATACACTTCTTTTGCTAATCCCCAACGAACTAAATCATAGTGACGTTCATCTTCATATGCCAACTCACAACGACGTTCATTAACTAAGTCCATAAAAGTTGGAGCATCAATTTTAGATAATCCGGCACGCATATGCACCTCATTAAATGATTCTGCAGCTGCCGCTACTCCCGTATTTCTATTATCTGCATTTGCACCAGCTAATTGCATAACAGCCTCAGCATGAAGAAGTAAAATATCAGCATAACGTAGCAATGGCACATCTGCACCCGATTCCCATTGCCATTGTGCCAACTTCTTATATGCATTCGAATATTTAACACACATAAATCCAGTCGACATATCACGTATATTTCCATCTTTAGGATCTGAACTTAAAGTAAACGTTTGTCCTATATAAGAAACAACATCACCATCTCCAACAACTGTAGTCATTCTACGTTTATCACCATCAACAAAAGCTTTTCTCAAGCTCAATGTCGGAGCAAAATAATACCATCCCTTACCACCTGTCAATTTTTCAGACATTGTTACAGTTGAAGTTATAGTACCATTATTTCTAACAGGTTGATTTGTCAGATTAAATAATACTTCACTACCTTTCTCACCATCAATAGAGAATAAATGATCAAAACCATTATCTCCTGTTTTATCTAAAGAATATTTATGAGACTCTATTACCTTCCACGCGTAATCTTTACATAAATCAAATTTACCCCAATGTGCATACACCTTGGCTAATAAACCATAAGCAGCACCTAAATTAGGACGTCCCCAATCTGAATCAGTACGAATCCATAAATCTTCTTTCTCAAAATATTTAATAGCTTCTTTCAAATAATTTTCGATATTGATATAAGTCTGTAATTTTGTTTCACGAGGCTTATTATATACGTTTGGAGTCTCAATATCATAGAAAGGAAGTCCCCCATAACGCTTTGCTAGATAAAAATATGCATAAGCGCACAAGAAGTTCGCTTCACCTAACATTATATTCTTCTTTGACTCTTTCATTTCAATGCCAGGAACATTACTTAATACATCATTAGCACGACGTATTACTTTATACATCACCTGCCAGTTATCATACATACCGCCCGATGTATTTGTTTTATCTGTAAATCTCGCCAAACGTACAATTTCCGGTTTATCTCGATTTACAACCATGTCATCACTTAAAGGACCAGCCCACCATTGACCACGCCCATAACCTTCTTCTTCATAAAATGGCTGATAAGCAGCATCCAAACCTTTTTGAGCATTACCTTCTGTAGCCCAAAGACCAGCCAAACCATAAGGTTCTTTATCCAAAGAGCACGATGAAGTTGCTAATAATGGCAGTAAAAATAATAATTTATATAATTTCATAGTTATCGTTATTTAGAAGTTAATATTTAAACCAAATATAAATGATCTAGATTGAGGGAATTGACCGCGATCTACTGCTATCTCCGTTACTCCATAAGCCTTATCATCATTTTTATCAGCATTTGTTTCACCTAGTTCCGGATCAAAACCTGAGTATTTAGTGATTGTAAATACATTCTGAGCAGTAGCATATACTCTTAGCTTTTGTAAACCAAGCTTAGTAACAATTTTTTTAGGAAGAGTATAACCTAATGTTATATTTTTCAATTTCAGATAATTTCCATTCTCAACATATAAATCAGACATTTGTGAGTTACCATTCGGATCATCTATTGTCACTCTTGGACGTGTACCATTAGGATTATTAACCGGATGATAACGATCCATAATATCTGCAAATTGATTATATGCCTTACGGACGAACATACCCTCACGGTCTATCGCTTTAAATATATCATATCCAGCGACACCTTGGAAAAACAAAGACAAATCAAATCCTTTATATTCACCATCAAATCCAAATCCATAACTAAATTTAGGAAAACCATCTCCAATATTAGTTCTATCATTACCATCAATTACACCATCACCATTAACATCAACAAATTTTACATCACCAGCGACTGCATCCTCCTGATAAATATCTCCCTTACTGTTTTTATAATTTTTAGCCTCATCATTAGATTTAAAGATACCATCTGTTTTATAACCATAAAAATGTGCCATCGGCTCACCTACAATAGTACGTGTAATATTAGAACCTCCATAAGAACTACCATAAATAGCTTCACTACCAGATCCTAAAGCTAGCACCTCATTTTTGATTGTACTAAAATTACCATATACATTATAAGTAAAATCATTCTTTCTTCCATTATAAGCTACATTAAATTCAAAACCCTTATTCTGAACTTTACCTGCATTAATCCATGGTTCATCATCAGCACCAGCCAATGAAGTCAAAGGAACTTGCAATAACATATCAGATGTCTTCTTTACGAAATAATCTGCTGTAATATCCAAATGTCCAAATAACGTTACATCAAATCCAAAATCAAGCTGTTCTGTAACTTCCCATTTAATATCCTTATTTGCAATAGAAGCTTCATAGCGTCCCCCAGTTTGTTTCTCATCTTTACCAAATACTACATAATAGCCATCATTGTCATTAGTATTCACAATTTTTGAGTATGTAGGATAATTATCAAAAATATTTTGATTACCTAATTGTCCCCAACTTGCACGAACTTTCAAATTTTGAACTGTATTCTTTGCATTTTCAAAGAATTTTTCTTCTGAAATGCGCCATGCTCCAGATACTGATGGAAAATATCCCCAACGATTCTTCTTTGCAAATTTAGAAGAGCCATCAGCACGGAAGTTAGCAGAAAACAAATATCTATCACCAAAAGAATAATCCAAACGAGCAAAACCAGACATCAATGCCCATTCTTTACGCCCTGTAAATAACCAATTAATAGTAGAAGCAGACTCCATATATCTCTGTGATTCTTCATCAGATGCAAAATCAGATCCTCTTGCATTGATAAAGTTCATATCATAAGCCTCATATGACCATCCCCCTAATGCCATCAATTTATGTCCTCCCCACTGACCATCATACTTCAATGTTGTAGTATTAATCCAACGAGTACTTTGCCAATCTTGTTGTGTCAATTCATTAGTTGTACTTGGACGTCCAGCTTCCGGCACAATACAAGAATATTCTTTTTCTTGCCACTTAGACCAATCATAACCAAAATCGGTTTTCGCAACTAAACCTTTTTTAATTTCCCATTGTGCATAGACATTTCCAAATATACGATCTCTTGTTCTTGTTTTATCCATACGATCAAGAATAGAAACTGGGTTACGAAGGTCAGCACCAAGTTCACCACTGCCGCTATAAATACCTTCAGCCTCATTTGCCCAAACAGGTACCGAAGGATCATATTGCAATGCAGATGATACAGCACCGTTTGCTCCATTAGTGTCTACCATATCTTGAACAGAATGAGTGATCTGCAAATTTTCACCGACTTTAAAATTTTTAGTTATATCCATTTCTGTATTGACACGAAAATTAACACGGTCATAACCCGAATTTTTTAATACACCATTCTGGGAAAGATATCCCATCATTACATTATAACGCGCTTTCTCAGTACCGCCAGAAAGACCTAAATCATAATTACCGACGTAACCATTTCTAAATATTTCATCTTGCCAATCCGTACGAGTAGCCTTACCTACTTCTGATGTATAATAAGCAGGAACCTTTTCACCATCATTCTGATAAGCTTCAGTATGAATTAAATTACGTCCAGCAGCATCAAGAATATCTAATTTCTTAATTGGAGAATAAAATCCATGATGAGTATTAAAAGTAACATTGATTTTTTCTGATCTCGAGCCTTTCTTAGTTTGAATAATAACAACACCATTTGCTGCACGGGAACCATAAATAGCAGCAGAAGCAGCATCTTTTAAAACATCAATACGTTCAATATCACTTGGATTAATATCATTCATATTATCCGCAGGCATCCCATCAATAACATATAGCGGATCATTATTACCGATAGTTCCCAAACCACGAACACGAACTGATGCAGATGCACCCGGAGCACCACTGTTCTGAAATACTGTGACACCCGACATTTTTCCTTGTAAAGCATGATTTATACCAGTAACTGCAATATCGCGTACATCCTCTACTTTTACAGAAGACACAGCACCCGTTAAATCAGCCTTTTTCTGTGTGGTATAACCTACAACTACAACTTCATCAAGTGTTTTATTATCTTCTTTTAATATGATATTGAAATTTTGTGTATTTCCAACTTTCATTTCCTGAGTTAAATAACCAATGTAACTAAAGACCAAAACTGCATCCTTACTAGGTACACTTAACGCAAAGTTTCCATCAATATCAGTAATAGTACCATTAGTAGTACCTTTTACCATAATATTAACACCCGGCATTCCAAAGCCTGTATTATCTTTCACAACACCAGAAACCGCATGTTCTTGATTTACACTTTGAACTCCACTAACCTCTGCTGTACGAGTAGCAGACAAAATAATCTGATTGTTTACAATAGAATAAGTAATTCCTGAATTTTTGAATACAGTGGCAAGTACTTGTTCCAAGGAAGCATCCTTCACATTGACGGAAACTTCCGCATTAGTATTAACTAACGCTCCATTATACAAAAAAGAAAATCCGGTAGCTTTTTCGATGTCTTTCATTACAGTTTGAATAGTGACATCAGATTTTGTTAAAGTCATTTTCGATGTTTGATTTTCCACAGCTCCTGCTTTCAACGGCATTACAGAAAGTAATGCGGACAAAATCAACCCACCTTTACACAGCATTCTTACCGCGTGTACGTGTTTTTTTTTCATACTTATTAATTTAAAAGGTTTGTTAATAAACATACCCATGATTTGATAATAAAATTGTTCACATTTAAATGTGAACAAAAATATCACTCTCACATTTCATAGATACGCCAAAGGTTTTACAATATTATTTCACTCTCTATTTACTTTATCATTGTTAAGCTTATTTTCTGCTTCTCAACTGTCGAATCATTTGGTTGCTCAATTTCCCATATTAAACGGGGAGAACTCTTCTTTAACATATTAAGTACTTGGTAAATATTTTCATCTTTAAATGTTGCACTAAAGAAATATTTATTCAGCCTCTCATCTTTCACTTCTATATCCACGTTATAATGCCTAGACAATTTGTTTACTACTTCTGACATCGAAGCTTTATTGAACACAAGTTTTCCGTTAATCCAATCGGTGTATTCACCTGTATTCTTCATTGTCTTTTCATATGTTCCGGCATCTTTATCATAAACTAATTCCGTTCCAGGCTTCAAAACAACAGCCTCAGATAAACGGGTAGAAGTAAAATCTACTGCACCTCTCGCCAAAAAAACTGTTACTTTATTATCTGTTTGATATGCCGAAACATTAAATGCCGTTCCATATGCCTTTACTCTTGAGCCATCAGGTACTTGAACAAAAAAAGGTTTTTCTTTATTAGATTCAACTTCAAAGAATCCTTCTCCATGCAATTCCACCAAGCGCTCGTTATTCCTAAATTTATTAGGATAGCGCAGTGTAGATCCCGAATGCAGATATACTTTAGAACCATCTGGAAGAGTTATCAATGAAACTCTACCATTCAAGCAACTAACATCATTATATGCAACACTTTTTTCTTTGCTCAGTTCTAAATATAATAAGGTAGTAGTAATAACAAGAGGCAAAACCAATATTGCTGCAATCTTCATTGCAAACCGTTTTGTTGCAGCAACATAAGAAGAAAAAACTAACCTTTTTTTTATTTTAGCCTCTGCTTGAGACAAATGAGCCGATTTCTCCAAACGTATTGCTTCAGTGGCATCGAAAATAAACCGCATGTCATTAAATAATTTACGATCATCATCAGAAGCTTTCAGTTCTTCCTTTAATGCACGTTGTTCCTCCACCGACAATTCTTCCCGGAAGAACTTCAGCTTCAGATCCTTTTCTATGGAATTATCTCTTTCTGCCATTACTTAAAATCGACTTTTTTATCCATTTGTACTATAAGGACAGATGAAACAGAATATACCCTACGGAAAAATGAAGTTTTTTTTCAAATATGATAAAAAATAAATAGAAGCACGAAATAATCTTTCAATTCCACACGAAGAATTGCCAAGGCCTTAGACATGTAAGCTTCTACCGTTTTAACAGATATTCCCTGTATCTCTGCTATTTCACGGTAAGTAAGATTCTGGAAACGGTTCATTTCAAACACAATACGATATTTTTCAGGCAGATTAGCTATGGCTTTGTCTATCATTCCCTGCAATTCAACCAAAGAATAAAGTTCTTCCGAAGAACTATCTTCTGCAAATTCGTTAATAATAGATTGCTCATATGATTGTTCCAGTTCTTTACGCTGAATATAATTTAAGCAATGATTACGAGTTGCAACCAACAAATAAGTACGTATAGATGAAGTTATTTGAATAGATTTCCTATCACGCCAAAGTTTCAAAAAAATATCCTGAACCAAGTCCTCCCGTACCTGAAGACTTTTTATATAGCGAAAAGCATACACACATAAAGGAGTATAGAATAGATTGAACAACTTATAATATGCAGCCTCATCATCATTAGTGACAACGCTCACCATTAAGAGATCATAATCATCTATTCCTTTATTTATCATAACTGTTCCTTCAAACGAATATTATTGCTAAAAGACTATCCCTGAAAGGATTACGAACAAATAAAATAAGCTTTTCCGGGTCTAACGTCCTATATCATCGCACAATCCATCAAGCCCATTTAGATTGACAAATATAATATATTTTATATAAACGCCCATACTTATGCTCTCATTAATCTTTTCAAACACATTATTTCACCAAACAATGACAAACACAAGACTAATTATCTAAGACTAACATATTGATAATTAACATATTTCATCTACATATTTAGGAATAAACATAAGGTTACATTAACAAATATGTGTAGAGTAAAATATAAAAAGGTGTAGACTTTTAAAATATAAAGTCTACACCTTTTAAATATATAGAGTAGGTCTTTCTATGAAGCTTATGGAAGGTATTATCTTAAACTTCTTGAAAGAACTACTTAACCAACTGATTATTTAACCTTGAATTCCGTACTATTTCCATCTACACTGTTAGGAGCTACCCACAAAACGAAGTCGCCCGGTTCAACAACCTTCTTCATATTTATATTCCAAAAAGCAAGCTCCTCAATAGGAAGGGTGAAAGTTATTTGCTTGGTTTCACCAGGTTTTAAACTAATACGTTCAAAACGTTTCAGTTCTTTTACCGGACGAGTAACCGAAGCAAATTTATCCTGTACATATAATTGTACTATTTCCGTTCCCTCATATTTACCTGTATTTTTCAAATCAAAAGTAACAGTTAAGACATCATTTGCCGAAAGTTCTTTAGCAGACAACTGAGGTTCTCCATACTGGAAAGTAGTATATGAAAGACCGTATCCAAACGGATAAAGAGGATCAAAACCGGCATCCATGTAGAAAGAAGTACATCCCAAAGAGGTTTGTCCTGCTTCCACTTCAATATCATCTATCAGAACTTCATTACGGGTTGCCGGACGACCGGTATTATTATGCGAATAGTAGACCGGAATTTGCCCAACTTCCTTTGGAAAAGTCACAGGAGTTTTTCCACTTGGCACAGCTTTGCCGAACAGTAAATCCGCAATAGCAGGTCCTCCCATTGTGCCGGGATGGAAAGAATATAATACAGCATCAGACACTTCGGCTTCTTTACCTATGGTAAGCGGACGCCCTGCCATAACAACAGTGACCAGAGGTTTGCCCGTTTTTGCCAAAGCTTCTATTAATTCAGACTGCGCCCCCTGCAAATGTAAATCTGCCAAACAATGTGCTTCACCGGACAAAATAGCTTCTTCACCAACAAATGCCAAAACAACATCGGCACGAGTGGCAGCAGAAACTGCCTTTACAATGCCAGACACATTCTTATCCCGGCTATAAGCCAGCCCCGGCTCATAGATAACCTGAACTTTATCACCATACATAGCTTTTATAGCGTTCAATGGAGTCTGTGTATGCGACTTCTCACCATCGAATACCCAAGTGCCCATTTGTTCATAAGGCGCATCCGCCATCGGCCCTATAATTGCAACGGTATGTACATTCTCTTTCAAAGGCAAAACTTCATTATCGTTCTTCAACAATATGGCAGATTCTTCTGCCGCACGTTTTGCTGCTTCCAAATGTGCTTCGGCATACATCACAGAAGGCTGTTTTTCATCCACATAAGGATTATCAAACAGTCCTAAACGATATTTCACCCGCAAGATATTACGAACAGCATCATCAATGGACGACTCCTTTACTTTCCCTTCTTTAATAAGCCGGGGGAGAGTATTCATAAATGTATAGCTCACCATTTCCATATCAACTCCAGCATTTATCGACTTCATTGCTGCTTCTGCATCATCAGCGGCAAATCCGTGTGCTATCATCTCTTTTGCCGAAGCCCAATCTGTCACAACCAATCCATCAAAGCCCCATTCTTTACGGAGTATATCTTTTAATATAAACTCGTTTGCGGTTGAGGGCACTCCGTCATTATCATTAAATGAAGTCATAAAGGTAGCAGCACCGGCTTTAGCTGCCTCTTCAAATGGCGGTAAATACACATTGCGTAAACGGCGTTCGGGAATAAACGTAGAATTATAATCACGTCCACCTTCCGCTGCACCATATCCTACAAAGTGTTTTGGGCATGCGGCTATAGAAGTAGGATTATTCAGAGAATCACCCTGATAACCTTTTATCATTGCAACGCCCATAACAGATGTGAGATAGATATCTTCACCACAACCTTCAGCCATACGTCCCCACCGAGGATCACGGGCTACATCAATCATTGGAGAAAAAGTCCAGCGAACTCCAACCGAGGCGGCCTCAATTGCGGCTACACGCGCTCCTTCTTCTGCAACCGAAGGATCAAAAGATGCAGCTTGCCCCAATGGTATAGGGAATATGGTCTTAAAACCATGTATCACATCACGGGCAATAAGCAGGGGAATTCCCAAACGGGATTCTTCGACGGCCACACGTTGCAATGCATTGACACGGACAGGATCTACTTCATTCAATATGGAACCTACTTCACCTTTCTTGATTAACACACTCATATCTTCGATGTTGCCATAAGAGCTAATCTGGTTCATTTGCCCGATTTTCTCCTCAAGTGTCATTTGGGAAAGCAAACTTTCCACTTTATCTTCTATTATCTTATCTTTATTGCCCTGCGTCTGGCTGCATGCAGCTAACAGAAGCAATAATAAACAAGCAGGAAGAATTCTCAACGTTTTCATCATATCAGTCATTACTAATTACTTAACTTGAAAAGGAATATTTGCTGTAGAAGCAAATCCTGTATTATCTAAAACATAGATATATAAACGATAACATCCCGGTTCTTTAATAGTAGTAGCATAAGTATTTGTATCAGTTACTACAACCTTGCCTACCCTGTCAGGACGCGGTTCATAAGCACCACCGGTAGCTGTGATGGTAGCTTCCTTGAGTATTTCCCAAACATAAGTGAGTTTATCGTTTTCTCTGTCCTTCACTGCAACATCAGCCTCAATAGTCTTTCCCGGAGCTATATGTACATTAAATGTACTTCCATTAATAGCAAGTTGCCTAACCACCGGGGCTGTCTGTGAGGGTTCTTCACCTGTCCACACACGTTGCATTGCTTCTACCATCGGAGTTTTTTCTCCTTTTAACGGCAATCCCTCCACTCCATTCTCAACAAACATACTAAACCAAGTGGGAGTGCGTTCTTCTTTCTGTCCCCATAAAAAGACAAATGAACCCATGCAACGTTTATTATTCAGGATATTTTTGTTATACCTATCTTCATAAACAATTCTTTTCTCTTCACTTGTTTGTTCAATAGGAGCTCCCCACTCGGTTTTTGTAGTTTCCCACCAACCGGTAGGTCCCCATTCTGTTATCATAAACGGACCTTCATAGGCCGATTTACCAACAATACTTCCAACCTCTCCGATAGGTCCATAACTATTTATACCCACAAAATCAAGTGTAGGCGCATATTGGGCAATGGAATCCAGAGCAGACTGATCATGCGAAATAACTGTTGAAACCAAATGTTTCTTATCAATAGATTTAATCAGCTGTGCCAATTCTTCTACAAAACTCCATGCAGCACCAATATTGGCATTATGCAAATTAATCTCGTTACCAATACCCCAGGCAAAGATATTCGGATCATCTTTGAAAGTTTCGGCAAGTATTCTCACTTCTTCACGCAATTTATTCTTATAAGCGTCATCATAATATTTAGCTGAATCCTGAGTCAGTCCGATACCTTGCATCACATACATATTATTAACACGAGCCAATTCCAAGTCTTTCCGAATAGACTCTACGTTTCCTCCCCACGTCCGAAAAGCATTCGCTCCATTCCCGGCAGCCAGTTCTATCCGGTTTGTGCCTCCCACTCCTTTTATATAAGTAGGAACTCCATTGATGAGAAGTTCGTATTGTCCATTTTGATTAACGATCTTCACTCCGTCCACAGATTGTGAACAACCTATTAACAATGCACACAAACCATAAAATAAAATACCTATACAACCTTTTTTCATATCAAAATATCTATATTAGTTATTCTTTTGGTACACGCGCACATAGTCAATCTGATAGGTGGCAGGGAAGCATGAATCGTCTACGCCTTTTTGTCCTCCAAAACCTCCGCCCACAGCCATATTCAACTTCACATTAAAAGGGGCATCAAAAGGCCAGGTTTCTTTATCTCCGATTCCATCGTTGGTATAAGAAAAATATTCTACGCCATCAATAAAACCTTTTATATCAATAGGCGTCCATTTCAAACCATAAACATGAAATTCATCTTGTGCTTTCTCTATCTTTAAGATAGCCGTCTTTTGAGTACCAATGGCATGATTATACTTTTGAGTATGAATAGAAATATGGATAGAATCAGGATGGCTCCCAACGTGTTCCATAATATCAATTTCACCATCCAAAGGCCAAGTTTCCAGATTTACCGGAAGCATCCAAAAGGCAGGCCATGTACCTATACCTTTGGGAAGTTTCAATTTAGCTTCGAAATACCCATATTTCCAATTCTCTTTTGTTGTCATCCTGGAAGATATATATTGATAAGAATCAATAGGTTCTTCCAACTTGATTGCACGGATATTTAAGATTCCGTTTTGAACAAAGGCAGTAGTATCTTTTTGATAATAAGCCGGCACATAATATTGCAGTTCTTTATTACCCCAGCCTCCACCGCCGGTTTCATAGCTCCATTTTGTTAAATCGGGAAATGACGCAACTTCCGTTGCGTCAAATTCATCATTCCAAACCAACTGATACCCCGTAGGAACAAAAGAGCTGTTTCCTATTCTATCAACTTTATCCTTATTTCTTGCTGTACAAGAAAAAATAATGCAAGTGAATAGAAACAAAGTAAATAAATTTATTCCTCTTGTCATAATTAAATATTATTCTTTTAATAACGGATTCTTTTCTTGTTCTGTCAAAGGAATTGGCAAATAATAATTTGCTCCAGTAAAAGTACGATCTTCTACCTTGCTAATCTTATACTCTAATGTAACATTATCATCATAAATATTCATTCCCATTATCGGAGCCTTAAGAGCATCTGCATCTTTCCAACGGCGCAAATCATAGAAGCGATGTTCTTCCAACAACAGTTCAACTCTACGCTCGTTTCTTATTCTCTTACGCATTTCTTCCTTCGAAAGTCCCTCCGGTAATTCAGGTTGTCCCGAACGTTCGCGAACTTCTTTCATAGCATTATATACACTAGTATCAGGAGCAGTCAGGGATTCATTCTTAGCCTCCGCATAATTCAACAGAATTTCTGCATAACGGAAATATGGGAAATTATTACTTTGAGCATACCCTCCATACAAATTAGTCGAAGGATCCAATTCTTCCATAAATTTCTTAGGTCCATAACCGCAACGTGCTTTGCCTAGTTTAGGTTTACACAAGCCATCCTTCGAAGGATCTACCGTATTGGTTACCATAGACATGTTATGTGTTTCCCAAACTGATCCATTATAAATTATACTTTGATAAAAACGAGCATCCCTATTTTTATATGGATCCTGAGCATTGTAAAGCGTATTATCCGGATCTGAAATCAATTTACCATCTGTTGTTTCATAGGCATCAACCAAATTCTGAGTAGGATACAATCCATTCCATGAGCCAGCATCTTCAGAATCAAGGCTCCACATCATATGAATATTATGTGGTGCTTCAGGGAAAGTAAACCTACGTTCAAAGATAACTTCTTCATTCGCAGCAGTTTTATCAAATTCCATAGAGCGATAAGGAGTATCTGTTAATTTATAAAGTTTATACACACCTAAATCCATCACATCCTGTGCAGCTTGCGCAGCCTCCGCCCATTTCTGTGAATCATCGGCAGAGTTCAGCGGACTTGCCAAGTACAATAAAGCACGGGATTTCAAAGCCCTAAAAGCACCTCTGGTTGCATGTCCGGTCGTCTTATCAGAATATGTTTTAGGTAACTTATCAGCATAATCATCACATTCTTTTTTAATGAAAGCTACAATATCTGCAAAAGATGAAGGAGCGACAAGTAAATCATCAGTCAGTTCCTGAGCTTTGGTTATCAAAGGAGCTTTGCCAAAAGTGCGAGCTAACTCAAAATAGCAAAATGCCCTTAAAAATCTTGCTTCAGCCTCTATGCGCTCTTTCTCCGTATCCGAAAGCACCATTGCATTTACTGAAGAAACACGATCAATAATAATATTGCACTTACGTATAACCTTATACTCCATATTCCATATTTCTTCTACAAAAGGACAACTTTGTGCCGTAATAGCGTCTTTGTTCAACTGAGTATAAATCGGTGAATCTGAGACACTTGCAAAATCATCTGTTGCGGCATCCAAGTTTCCCGCCCATGACATTGACCAGTTTTGTTCATAACCGGCTGTGCAACGATTAAAACCGCATAGCATGGAGCCGTAAGTATTTGCCACAAATTGATCAATCAAGTTTTTGTCTTCCCAAATAGCTTCATCTGAAATAAAAGTGGTCGGCTTTATATCTAACATATCAGAACAACCCGAAGCTATAACCATCAATACAGCCAATAAAAGGTTTTTATTCTTTTTCATAACGATAATTCATTTAAATTAAAATTGTAAATTAACTCCCACATTGAAAGCTTTCATCTGAGGATATGTCCATCCTTCCTGTTGTATATTCTCCGGATCGATTTGCGGAACATCTGTTATTGTAAACAAGTTAGATGCATTCACATATACCCTTAATCCGGAAATACGAGCAGCTTTCAGCCATTGAGACGGTAAACTATAACCAATTTCCACATTCTTCAAACGCAAATAAGAAGCATCATACAGATAAGTTTGAACGGCACTAATATCTGTTGTGGGGAAATTGTGTGTAGATTCTGCCAGACGAGGATATTTGGCATTTACATTCTGCTCGCTCCAACTTTCATTTACCCAAAACTCAGGTAAGTTACCCTGATTAAAGTAAGGCAATATAATTCCGCCCTTTAAATATACTTGCACTTTGGCAGCACCCTGGAACAAGAAACTAAAATCAAAATTCTTCCACTTCAGATTTCCGTTAATACCATAAATTATTTCCGGTACATTTCCATTTCCCAAATAAGTCATATCTTTGGAGTCAACCGTTCCATTACCATCAACATCCACATATTTAATATCACCTATCTGAGTTACATATCCAGTTCCGGCAACTTCCTGTTTTGAATAAGCATCTATTTCAGCCTGTGTTTTAAATATGCCATCTGTTTTATATCCATAATATCCATTGATAGGTCTGCCGGTTTTACGCATATATTCAGATGTTCCTACTGCTTCCGCCATTTCTATAATTTTATTTCTGGCATAAGTAAAGTTTCCTCCGACAGAAAAAGAGAAATCACGTATAGTCTGATGATAGTTCACAGACAAGTCAACACCTTTATTCTCCACTTCTCCTAAATTTTCAAGAGGTAAAATGCCACCAAATGAAGAAGGAACTTCCGCACTGCGTTGAGTCAAGATATTGGTTCTTTTTTCCATAAAATAGTCAATAGAAAAGTTTACCCTGTTAAACAAAGTAGCATCAAGAGCCACATTTGTCTTCGTTGACTTTTCCCAAGTAGCCAAAGCATTAGCAATAGGGCCGGGCAACATACCTTTTGTTACCAGTTCACCAAAAACATAATCTCCTAAATTATTGGGGAAGCCATTCGAAGCATTTGCATTGCTAGAATCATATAAATCAAAACGACTATAAAAAGGGAAATCAACAGCACCTGTATTATCATTACCCAAAGTTCCATAAGAAGCTCTTACTTTCAAGAAGTTTACAGAGTTCTTTAATGGTTCAAAGAATTTTTCTTCTGATATTACCCAACCCAATGATGCAGAAGCGAAAGTACCCCATCTCTTTGAAGGAGCAAAATTTTCGGATGCATCACGACGTATATTAGCTTCTACCAAGTATTTCTGAGCATAGTTATAATTCACTCTTCCCATGTAACTGGCTCTTGCGGTCTTCTTATCATAAGCATTTAAGCTCTGTCCACTTGTATTTCCTGCATTCATCTGATCCAAGATTTCAGAATCAAATGAAATTCTGTTCATACCGGATCTCTCAATATTTCCTTTACGTCCTAAAACCATCGCCATAGCAGTAATGCCATGTTTGCCAAAGCTACGTGCATAATTTACCTGAAATTGATATTCCTGATACTCATCGGAATTTTGAGTGATTCCCAAGCTTGCACTCGAACGTGGTTTTAATACATATTCACCATCGCTGTCCTTACTATATACATAAGGAGAAACATTCCATGCTTTATTTTTATAGTGATTTCTATTATAAGATGCTACTCCTTTTGCCGATAATCCCGGAGTAATAAAATCCAATTTCTGTTCTAATTCTACACGTGCATCGACAACAAATGTATTACCACGGCTATAACTTCCTCCCGGTTGGTTAGATGCTACAATATTAGGATGAGTAGCATCGGGAACAGCAAATGTGCCATCCGCATAGCGGCAAAGAAGTACCGGAGTATTACGCACCAACTGTTGGAAAACGCCTTGGCTTCCACCCGTATTCAAACTGTTTTCTACTCTACCGGATACATCTACTCCCAAACGGGTTGTTTTTGTAATACTTGCATCAATATTACTACGTAAATTATAACGTTTGTAATTCAAGTCTTCCCAAAGACCGCCTTGGTTCAAATATCCCAAACTAACATAGTACTGCATTTTTTCATTACCACCTGATACTGATATATTATGTTGGTTCTGAATTGCATTTTGAGAAAGCATTTCACCATACCAGTCTGTATTCGGATAATTCTCGGGATCGGTACCGTCTCTAAACTTCGTTAACTCATCCTGCTTATAGATCTCCTTCCCCATATATTGGTTATACAAACGTGCATAATCATATGAGTTTGCAAACTTCGGCAGTTTCGTCGGAGATTGTATAGACACATTTCCCGAATAATTAATAGTAGGTTTCGCTTTTGTGCCTCGTTTGGTAGTAATAACAATTACACCATTTGCACCACGCATACCGAAGATAGCAGCAGAAGCGGCATCTTTCAATACATTTACAGATTCAATGTCATTGGGATCCATCCGGGCAAAGTCGGCAGAAGTTCTTTCAATTCCGTCAATAATAAAAGCCGGAGATGTATCACCTTTGAAAGTTGCAATACCACGTATATATAAAGAAGCATCATCCGAACCCGGTTCTCCTGTTGCCTGTTTTGCTATCAAACCCGGTACTTGACCAATCAACGTATTTGTAGAATTGGCAGCTTTTGATTTCAGCAAATCATCACTTTTAATAGAAGCAACAGCTCCTGTCAAGTTAGCTTTCTTTTGTACGCCATAGCCTACAACAACCACTTCATCAAGCGTTTCGGTATCTTCGTGTAATACGATACGAAGCGATTTACTTCCTTTCACAGCCACCTCCTGAGATTTGTAGCCTACATAAGATACAGTAAGGATAGCATTTGATGGAACCATGAGAGTAAATTGTCCATCCAAGTCGGTAATTGTACCATTAGAAGAATTTCCCTTTACGATTACATTCACACCCGGTAAAGGTTCATTATCAGATTCTCCTACAACTATACCTTGTACCTGCATATTTTGTGCATATACGGTAAGGTATACTCCTAAAAGCAATAAAATTGATAATAACTTTTTCATAAGTTTTTAAATTAAGATTAACTATTCTGTTCGTTTTTTGAACAGGACAAACATAGGGAGAAATGTAATAGAGCAACAGAATAGCGCCTATTCCAAAATACGTCAAACGGGAAATAATAATACGTTATTAATACGTCAATATATTATAATACACTAATTATCAATAATATATCAATACGCACATACAACTCGTCATATATATAAAAAGGCAGAACTAAAGCTTCTTATTCAAATAATCCATCAAACTTTCCTCACGTTCAAGACCAAACTTCTTTCGAAGGCGATAACGGACCGTTTCCACTCCGCGAACCGAGATATTTAATAATGGAGCTATCTCCTTTGAAGATAAATCCATTTTAAGATAAGCACACATCATCCGTTCATTCAAAGATAAATCCGGATGCTTTTCTCCCAAACGTTTCATGAAGTTATTATGAACAAGGTCAAACTGTTCTTCAATCCTTTTTAATACATCATCGCTCTGGATATTTGAATCTATCTTATTATTAACCACAAGAAGCATTTGTTTAGGCTCTTTGCTGTTTTCACCTCTTAAAACCGAGATAACTTTAAACAAGTCAGACTTTATTTCTGTCAGCATCTCATTTTTGCGAACAAAGTTTATCATTAAATTAGCCATTTCCTGACTCTTGTATTTCAAATCATGCTCCAATTTTTCTTTCTCCAACTGCATAATCTGTCGTTCGTTGCGGGCTTTCTCCTCCTCATACTCTTTCTCCATTTCATGCAATTCTTTATCTTTCTCTACAACAGCCTGTTCCTTCTTTCTCTTTACGCGAATATCATCCCAACGATATATACCCCAGAACACAAATAATATCAAAAGAATATAGCAGACATAGGCTACACCTGTCCGATACCAGGGAGGTAAGATTTTAAAGGTATATGCATCAACAGACGTGGAACCATCCGGAAAAACAGCTTTTACCTCAAATGTATATTCACCTTCGGGCAAATTACTGTATTCTTTTACTTTTAAGTTTGTAAAGTCCGACCACTCTTGTTGGTTTAACCTATATTGATAACTAACATCACCACCATACGTAAATAATGACAGGCCATACTCAAAACGAACTGCATTCTGCGAATACGGAACTTCTATTTCATCTTTCCTGCCTAAAAAATTATCGGTATATACCAGTGAATCTTTAGGAGATGACAGATATACTCTCCTTATATGTACGGATTTGCTATAATCCGTCTGCGCATACAAAGACGGAATTTTACATAGGGCAAAACCATTATCGTTAGGAATAACAAACAGCGAATCGGCAATGGAAACTATCGTTTCGGCACCATCTACCAATTCAACAGAAGAATTTTCAATAGGAATAGTAGCATGATAGTTATATGGTTTATACAAATCGGAAATACAGATTTCACGATGATTCAAACTTATCAAACGCTCTTTATATGTTACCAAGCGAGAGTAAGGACAACTGCCATTTAAAAGTTTATTCAGTTCCTCATCCGGTTCTATACAGTCTTTCACCTTATTATAACGATATATACCGCCGGGAGTAGTAAAACAAATCTTAGCATCGACCTTGCAAACGTAAACTTCTCTTTTAAAAGGAAGCCCTTTATGTGAATCATACAAATTTAGATTCAACACCTTAGTCAAAGTCTCATCCAGTTCCACCCTCACTACTTTATTAAGCCCCGATACCCAGATAATACGTGCAGACTCCTGTTCGAAAAAGCGGGAAGATTCAGGTAAACCATCTATCTTACAAACTTTCTTCCATTCGCCATTCTTCTTTTCCATTAAATAAAGTCCGCCATATACTCCGACATACATTTTATCGGTAGTGCCCAAAACGGGCTGACAAGTCCATGCCCCGACAATATCCGAAATACGAGTCATTGAAGCTCCTTCTATTAAAAAGATACCACGATCATGCAAGCAAAACAAGTCATCTCCTACCCGACAGATATTCCATACCTGCCCACTGGAATTAGGAACAGAATAAATCCGGGTTTGCCCCTCGCTCATACGCACAGGAAAATGAGTATAATACAGTCCCCGGTTTGTTCCCAAATAGAGATAATCATCTGCCAACAAAGCACTATAACCCGTTCCGTAAGAATGAGAATACAGGTTTGTCAAAGGAGAATTCAAGCAAACATAATCAATTCCACTATCTAACCCCGCCCATAAATTGTTCAATGAGTCGAAGTTCAAAGAAAGGACTGTATTATTCTGCAAACCGTTACTCTCATTAAAATATTTCACCTGCATTGTGCGCTTGTCAATCAGCAATATACCATTATGAACAGTTCCCAAAGCAATCAAACCGGGAGAGAACGCTGCACAGAATATTTCATTCCGTGACATAAATTCCTCCGCACCGGTGAAAAAAGGAGTAATCTTATTCTCACTGTAATAAAACAACCCGTTATAAGCCGTAGCAATAATAATTCCCTTGCCATGAGGGATTATACCGCGAATTCTTTCCGAAGCAAGCGCCTCTGCCCCCTGCAATGGAAAAAAAGTATTGCCAACAACCACCCAAACTCCATTTTCCGTCCCTACATACAAAATTCCATTTACCATATAAGAACAGTCAATCCTCCAATTAGAATGAAGAGTGACATACTTCCCATTCAAGAATTTTAAAACCTTTCCTTCTCCCTGCAAATATAAAATATCATCACTCTCATGAATTCCCCAAACATTCCCTATTTCACGGTCATCACCACGCAAGGAATCGGATAAACAAACATACGAGAGTTTTCCATCAAAAGCTGGTTCAAAATAGCCGAATTCATTAATACCTCCCACGTAAATACGTTTACGCAAAGAGGATGGAAGAACGGAACGTACGTCCGAACCATTATTCAGTGGAAACACATTCCATGAGTTTCCATCAAACTGCAACAAACCTTTCTGATTGGCAAAATAAACCCAATTATCATTATATCCGGCAATCTGCCATGTCTGGGCACCTTTGCCATACAAATTCTTATTGTAGTTAATAACAAAACTATTCCAATCTGCCAATAAGTTCAACGAAAGAAATAGGGAAAACACGCATAGACAAACAATACGCTTTGGTGATTTCATAGTAAAATGTGTTTGTTATAATGACACAAATCTAATACATTCCCATGAATTAGCAAAAAATGAGGAAAATCAAAGCTCTTATTTTGCACATCAGGTACTTCACATCATGAAAAAATGCTTATAACAGAAGTAGGGGTTCAACTTTCCCGCACTGCCGCACAAGGATGCTAACATGCTGTATGCAAATGAATTTCGTGTGCCACGAGGACTTGCTTCGAAGATATTTGTCACTGCACGGCATGTTTAAGTCAAAACAACGGGACATTTAAAAAAAACATAAGGAGAACTAAGGAAAAACAACGGGACATGTTGGCAAGTCAGTGTACACTAACAGGTGAGACGGTGTACACTAACTCGGTAGTCAGTGTACAGTAACTGGCAAGAAGACGTAGTGTAACTATGATTAGGCAGGAATATAACAAAAGGAACCGCAGTATTTAGTTCCTTTTACATACTACAAATATACGAAAAAAATCCCGGATTTCCAAATATTCAGGCGCAATAATCCACTTAATATTATGAACCAATATGTGCGGAAAGAAAAGATTCAATTCACCTCATCGCTTCACGCCAAACTTACTAACATCTAACCGGTTACACCCCATGTGCCACCGTGCGGCAAGATTATACCGGATCAATGAATAAACCTGAGGTGTAAATTTATAAATTGTTATCTTTGTCTCCCA
>CABUKU010000016.1 GCA_902492205.1 uncultured Bacteroides sp.
GAGAGGACGTTTAGACGCAAGAAGGACGCTGAAGAGCTTAGTTGCGGATTTGAGGTATATTAAATTATTCTTAATATAAAAAGAAAGAAAATGTTATCAAAAAGTGCTTTTTATCTATATTTTCATATGTTTAATAGCATTTATTCGATACTTGTTAAATCATTATGCATTAAAAGAATGCCTATTTTTGATTTTATGTTAATTTAATGAGATAGTATAATGAATAAAAATATTATAAAAATAACATTTAGTGATTATGGTATTTACTTTCATTCTTAATTATAGAATCTCTATCTTTGTGCTTAATCGTAGTTGTTTAATTTAAAAAATAGATAGTTTATGAGCTGGAAGTTTGGGACATATTCATTAGAATTATATTTGTTTTTCGCTTTTTTGTTTCTGAGTAGTTCATGTTTGTTAGCAGGAGATTTAAAACGGGAGAAAACTGCTTTCCAAACTTCTTCTTTTTGGAAACCGGAGTTGGATGTACGAGGGGATGTGGCGATTATATATGGAACGAAGACGCAGGAGCATTTAAGATTCGGAAATAAACCCATGACTTTTGAGAAACGCCTTCGTTCATGGCAGGATAGAGGATATATTACTCATTTTATGACTGGGATGGCTTGGGGAGAATATCAGGACTATTTTAATGGAGAATGGGATGGGAAAAAACATCTTGATGAGGGACAGAAAAAACAGAATGGTGAAATAATCTGGCATCATCAGGGAGTACCTTATGTGGTTCCGACGAAAAGTTTTCTTGAATATATGAAAACTAAACATATTAAAGTTGCTATTGATGCCGGTATTGATGCGATATATCTTGAAGAACCTGAATTCTGGGCTTTTGCGGGTTATAGTGATGCTTTTAAACGGGAGTGGAAGGAGTTTTATGGTTTTGACTGGCGAGCTCAGGACGAATCTGCGGAAAATTTATATTTGTCTAACAAGCTGAAATATCATCTGTTTTATCGGGCACTCAATGAATGTTTTACTTATGCTAAAGAGTATGGTAAAAGTATAGGTAAGGAAATACGTTGTTATGTGCCTACCCATTCTTTGATAAATTATTCTCAATGGCAGATTGTCAGTCCCGAAGCAAGCTTGGCTTCTTTGCCTTGTGTAGACGGTTATATTGCCCAAGTGTGGACTGGTACTTCGCGTGTTCCTAATTATTATAATGGAAAATGGAGTGAAAGAGTGTTTGAAGGAGCTTTTATGGAATATGGCACTTTGGAGTCAATGACTGCTCCGACAGGGCGGAAGGTTTTCTTCTTGACTGATCCGATAGAAGACCGACCGAGAGATTGGGAGGATTATATTCGGAATTATGAGGCAACATTTACTGCAAAGTTACTTTATCCAGGAAATGATAATTATGAGATAATGCCTTGGCCTGAGCGTATTTATGAAGGCTTGTATCAGGTTTCGGCAAATAGCAAGGAGAAAGCGAAAGTTCCACGTTCTTTCTCAACCCAGATGCAAGTAATGATTAATGCTTTGGGAAATATGCCTTTGTCTGATAACAAGGTTTCGGGTACACAGGGAATTAGTGTGTTGATGGCAAATTCATTGATGTTTCAGCGTAATGATATTCCGGTAGAAGGATATGAAGATCCACAGTTATCTAATTTCTTTGGTTTGGTAATGCCTTTGTTGAAGAAAGGAGTTCCTGTTAAAACCCTACATATAGAGAATACTTCTTATCCTGATGCATGGAGAGATACTCATATTTTATTGATGACTTATTCAAATATGAAGCCTCTCAGCTCCGAAGGAAATGAGCATATTGCAGAATGGGTGAGGAGAGGAGGGAAACTGCTTTATTCATCAAGAGACGATGATCCTTTTCAAACAGTACAAGAATGGTGGAATACAGGAACAAACCATTATAAGACTCCGGCAGAACATTTGTTCCGATTGTTAGGAATGGAAGCTGATCCCTCAGAAGGTGTATATCATTGTGGTAAAGGTATTATTCAAGTGCTGCGTTATAATCCGAAAGAATTTGTTATGCAAGCAAATAATGACATGGCGTTACTGAGAGCTGTGGAAAACTTGTATGGCGCACCTTTGGAATATAAGAATAACTTTACTCTTGACCGTGGTCCCTATCACATGGTTGCGGTTATGAATGAAAGTGTGACGGCTGAAGCTTATAGAGTAAAAGGATTGTTTATAGATTTGTTCAATCCGGAACTTCCTGTTGTGACTGAGAAATCGGTAAATCCCGGAGTGCAAGCTTTCTTGTATGATATAAATAAGGCTTTTGCCGAAAAGAAACCGCAAGTATTGGCATCGGCATCCCGTGTTTCGGATGAGAAAATAAATAATAGTTCTTATTCTTTCATTGCAAAAAGTCCGAAGTTTACAACGAATGTAATGCGGGTGTGGCTTCCGGCAGCACCAAAGAAGGTGCTTGTGACAAATGCGAAAGGAGAAACTTTGATGGATTGCAAAAACCTGTGGGATAAACAGAGCCAAACTTATTTCCTTAGTTTTGAGAATGATCCCAAGGGCGTATATATAAAGTTTGCTTGGTAGACCAAATTACCCGAAGTGTGCGAATGCACTCTGAAATATCAGTTTTATAAAATTGCCTTCAAATGTCCATTTAACATTTAGTCGGTTCGGTATAAGGAAGATAGAGTGACTATTTAACTTTTCTAATCTCCACTTAATCTTCATTTATGTTCACAAAATGTGTCTTGTGAGTTTGTTCAATGTCTCAAGGGAGGTTGCCTGACTTCCCAAGGGAGATTGTGAAATATGCCAAGGGAGATTTTACAAACGTCAAGTCGTTTGTGGAAAACAACTTGATGTTTGTTCATAAATAACAGGTTGTTTTTTACAAATGACTTGTTGATTGTAAAAAAGAGGATGACCTTTTTCGGACATCCTCTTTTGTGCGGCTGAAGGGACTCGAACCCCCACGACTCTCGTCACCAGATCCTAAGTCTGGCGCGGCTACCAATTACGCCACAGCCGCTTGCAAAGCTGTATGCTTTTTGATTTTGCGATGCAAAGGTAGAAATATTTTCTTTACTGCCAAAAGAAAAGGCGTTTTTCTTTCTCAATTCTTAAGGAATTCTCTTGCACGTTCGATTATGCTATCCTTGCTTTTCGCGAAATCCTCAGCGGTCATATCCTGTTTAATGTCAGGATCAATGCCAAATTCGATCTGATTCATGTTCTTATCCAGATGAGGGCTGGCAGAGAAACGGACTGTCCATCCGTTAGGCAGTTCCGAGGAAAAAGGTAATCCCGATCCGCCTCCTGTTTTGTCACCGATAATAGTTATCAAGCCGGATTCAATACTTCGCATATTATTGACGAAATCATTTGTGGCACTATAAGCATGGCGGTTGGTGAGTACTGCAACTTTCTTTTGCCAGCGAACCCTGTCAGATGGTTCCAGATAGATAGCTAAAGGAGATGAGAACTCATTGTGTCCGGGGCCTGTTTTATGTTGTATGTATCCCGTCAATACTTTTTCGTTGGTGAAACGTGATGCAAGTTTGCCGGAATTTGTGATAGTTCCCCCTCCATTGTTGCGGACATCAATAATGATACCGTCGCAAATAGCCAGGTTAATAAGCACTTCGTCCAGGTTTCCTTCACCCAATCCCGAACTGAAATCACCATAATAGATATATCCTATATTATCATCGAGTATTTTATATTTGAGTCCGCTGGCTATTTTATAGTCCGTGCCTAAATAGTTTCTCTGAATGCTGTCACTGAAGTTGGCAGGATAATCTTCAAACCAGTTCCAATAGCGGGCTACATCGAAAGGGGTATATAAGTTTACATGACCGTCTTTCAACTCGGCAAGCATGTCTCTCAATACTTCAAATAAGCCATAGTCGTTCATCCCGCGACTGATTCGCGTCTTATATTTGGTGTGAACGGCATCCCAATCGATATTTTTATAGTCAAGAAAACAGTATTGCTCGTCTATAATCTTCCATAATGCTTCAAAGTTTCCTTCCGGTGTGTCGTCGAAGTCATCTTCTTTGATGCACGATGACAGCATGAGCAGTTGAAAGAAACATAGCAGGGAAAAGAGGAGTTTAATGTTCTTCATTCTTCTTTTTACTTAAATCTTTTCGTTAATCGGTTAATGGTTAATAAGCCCTTACGCTTGCAGGTAAGGGTACTCCGTGTTTGTCACGTATGCGATAGAGGTTTTTTACGAATCCTATCATGAACACATGGGAATAGGTATGTGTTTTCAGCCCGTTTACATGCGATTGCTGTGCATCCCAGATGTAGCCGACACGTACTTTCGAGTATCTAACCGGGAAGTCGAGTGTGAGCATTTGCCTGAGGGCAGGCTGGTTATGAAACGAAGTAAATTTTATGATGTTGCTTGTATTTCCCAAAGTGAATATCTCGTAGTAGGACTGTCCGTAGTTGGGAGAAAACATCACTCCCATGAAAGGAGCATTAATCTGGTATCTGGCCGTCATACAGTACTTTTTTATCTTGAAATGGTAAATAGCCATTCCCGACAAGTCGAGGTTAATGTATGCTTTGGCAGATGCAGGGTTATTCGAGTTGTGAAGGTTATAAATAAATCCTCCGTTGAAATCGGCCAATCCACCGGCGAGAAGTTTCAGTCCCGGAGCTACTTTAAACTGATAATGCAATCCGATATTCCAGTTTACGAGCCCCGAAAAGGAATTGTTGTTATCTGCTTTGTTGTGGGTATAGGCAACGTGTGCCTGAAAGAAGTTTTGGAGTGATACATTTCCGTCGAACAAGTTCGTCATTCGCATGGTTTCCCTTGAACAACGAAACTCCACTCCTTTATACGCTTGCGGGGTTAAATAGGTATCATATACATCTGTGAAACCTACTCCCAGCATCGTAGCACGGGTGACGTATCGGGTAGCCTGTAATGAATCTGTCACCTGTGCAAATGTTGCATTGCACAAAGATAACAGTATTGCTGCCAGTATCAATCCTTTTTTCATGTTAGAACAGTTTCATTTGCCCGGTTATTTCATCAATGATGTCACCGTCACTTTTTCCTGCATCGGGATCTTCCGGTTCGGTGTCGGGCTCAATATCTACATTCTCAGATTCTTTCTTTTCGGGTTCGGGGAAACGTGTCGGCTCCAGTTCATTGATGGTTTCAATGGTGAAAGTCGTGATACGTTTTCCTTTTGCTTTATAACTTTTCACACCGATAAACTCGTCAACGTCTATAACCAACGGTTCACGGAAGCTGTCGTTTCCACCAAAGATTACCTCCAATCGGGGATAACATTCGTCTGTCAACAGAATCAACTTGCTGTCTTTGTTCTCTCCCAGATAATTAAGCTTGCGGGAACTTGGCTCAAAGCTGAACCGCTTGATATACGGGTAATTCTGTTGGTCGGCGTCATAAAGGCTGGCAGACCATACCTTATGCGGATCGAATTTCTCTACGATGCTTACATTATCTTCGTAATGATTGCTCAAATCGAAGTTTGTGGTATAGAAATCACCGTTATTGCAAACTACAAGGATGCTGTCGTCGCTTTGGAATTCTCCCAAATACTCTCCGCGTCCGTCATAGTTCAGGCGAAGGACATCACGGTCGAACCATACTTCACGGCCTCCCAATGTGGAACCACCTTTTTGTTTCAACCCTATCTTGTGCACATCGTTCTTGGTAAGGATATTACCCATAGACTGACGTCCCTTAATCATGATTTCTCCAAAGTCTTTCTCAAATATGATCTTCTTGATTCTCGGATTCGGCTTAAGTGTCACTTTGATGATTTCGGCTTCCCCGTTGGGGTTGGCGCTGAAATAAACAACCTTTGAACCGGTTGTTCCCTGAGTCAGGTCATATTCCTTGTCGCGTGTTACACCTGTCACGGCAAAACGTTTGATGTAGTGAACACCATCTTTTCCGTCACGATAGACAGCATTATAAATAGTGCGTTTATCGTTCTTTTTGAAGATGCTCACATAAAGAATGTTTTTGCCGACAAACATCTTGTCTGCAACGCGCACCACTTTATATTTACCGTCGCGATAGAAGAGGATAACATCATCAATATCCGAACAATTTGCGATGAATTCGTCCTTTTTCAATGCAGTTCCGATGAAACCTTCTTCACGGTTGATGTATAATTTCTCGTTGGCTTCAACCACTTTGGCAGCTTCGATGGTGTCGAAGTTGCGTAGCTCGGTCATTCTTTTGAAGTTCTTGCCATACTTCTCTTTCAGCATGGTAAACCAATTGGTGGTATATTCCACGATGTTGGCAAGATGGTGATTTATTTCTTCAATCTCCTCCTTCATCTTGGCAATGGCTTCTTCTGCCTTGTCGGAGTTGAATTTGAGGATACGTCCCATCTTTATCTCCATCAGTTTCAGAATATCTTCTTTGGTAACTTCACGGATCAGGCTCGGATAGTAAGGAGTGAGGCGCAAGTCGATGTGTTCGCACGCCGCATCCATTGACTTTGCCTGTTCAAATTCTTTGTCTTTGTATATACGTTCCTCAATAAATATCTTTTCCAGTGACAGGAAGTGAAGGTTCTCCAGTATTTCATTCTTATGGATTTCGAGTTCCATGCGGAGCAAATCCAATGTATTGTCTACCGACTTCTTCAACACATCGCTCACTGTGAGGAAGTGAGGTTTATTGTCGTCAATTACACAGCAGTTGGGCGATATGCTCACTTCGCAATCGGTGAAAGCATAAAGAGCATCGATCGTTTTATCGGAAGAAGCTCCCGGAGCCAGGTGTACAAGTATTTCTACGTTGGCAGATGTGTTGTCATCCACCTTGCGCACTTTAATCTTTCCTTTGTCTACTGCTTTCAATATGGATTCTATCACGGTAGATGTTGTCTTTCCGTAAGGTATCTCTGTGATAGCAAGTGTTTTATTGTCTATTTTGTTAATCTTGGCGCGAACCTTTACTGCACCGCCGCGTTCGCCGTCGTTATATTTGGAAACATCAATAGAACCTCCTGTCTGGAAGTCGGGATATAGCTTGAACGGTTGCTCATGCAGGTAAGCAATGGATGCGTCGCACAACTCGTTGAAGTTATGCGGAAGTATTTTTGAAGATAAACCCACAGCAATACCTTCCACTCCCTGCGCAAGCAGCAAAGGGAACTTTACCGGGAGGGTGATAGGCTCTTTGTTTCTTCCGTCATAAGAAAGTTTCCATTCGGTGGTTTTGGGATTGAAAACCACTTCGAGGGCAAACTTGGAAAGGCGTGCTTCGATGTAACGGGGAGCGGCAGCTCCGTCGCCGGTAAGAATATTACCCCAGTTTCCCTGACAGTCTATCAGCAAATCCTTTTGTCCGAGTTGCACCAAAGCATCACCGATAGATGCATCGCCGTGAGGGTGAAACTGCATGGTGTGTCCCACGATGTTGGCAACTTTGTTGTATCGCCCGTCGTCCAATCGTCTCATGGAGTGGAGGATACGTCTCTGCACCGGTTTCAATCCGTCATTGATGTGGGGAACGGCACGTTCGAGGATTACGTAGGAAGCATAATCCAAAAACCAATTCTCATACATCCCCGTGAGTTGGTGTCTCACCTGCTCGTCGGTGGGGTTAACCGGCTTATAATCTGAATGTCCTTCTGTTTCTGATGAGTTTTCTAATCCTTCGTCTTTGATAATATCGTCGCTCATAAACGTTTTACTTCCTCTCTTTTCTATCTTCTTTTAACAACAAATTATGTTTTTTATACCATTGAGGTACGATGTGCTGACAAAAATACGAATTAAATTGAAAAAATTGATTTACTTTGCACTTTATTTCAAAGTAACAAGGAAACAAATAAAACTAACGATATGGCACAAGAAGATGTTTTTAAGAAATTAGTATCACACTGCAAAGAATATGGTTTCGTGTTTCCGTCGAGCGATATTTATGACGGGCTCGGTGCAGTGTATGACTACGGTCAGATGGGTGTGGAATTGAAAAACAACATTAAAAAATACTGGTGGGACAGCATGGTGTTGTTGCACGAAAACATTGTCGGCATTGATTCCGCTATCTTTATGCATCCTACTATCTGGAAGGCTTCGGGCCACGTAGATGCATTCAATGATCCTTTGATCGATAACAAAGACTCTAAAAAACGTTACCGTGCAGACGTGCTGATCGAAGACCAGCTTGCCAAGTATGACGATAAGATTACCAAGGAAGTAGAGAAAGCACGCAAAAGATTCGGCGAAGCATTCGATGAAGCACAATTCCGCACCACCAACGGACGTGTTCTCGAGCATCAGGCAAAGAGAGACGCTTTGCACGAACGCTTTGCAAAGGCTTTGAACGATAATAACCTCGACGAACTACGTCAGATTATCATAGATGAAGAAATTGCCTGCCCTATCTCCGGCACTAAGAACTGGACCGAGGTACGTCAATTCAACCTGATGTTCTCTACCGAAATGGGCTCTACTGCCGACGGTTCCATGAAGATTTACCTTCGTCCCGAAACCGCACAGGGTATTTTCGTTAACTACCTCAACGTGCAAAAGACAGGACGTATGAAGATACCTTTCGGTATTGCACAAATCGGTAAGGCTTTCCGTAACGAAATCGTTGCGCGTCAGTTCATCTTCCGTATGCGTGAGTTCGAACAGATGGAAATGCAGTTCTTCGTAAAACCGGGAACAGAACTCGATTGGTTCCCCAAATGGAAAGAAATGCGCTTGAAGTGGCACAAGGCTCTCGGCTTTGGTGACGACCATTACCGTTTCCACGACCATGACAAGTTGGCTCACTATGCCAATGCGGCTACCGACATCGAATTCCTGATGCCTTTCGGTTTCAAGGAAGTGGAAGGTATCCACTCACGTACCAACTTCGACTTGAGCCAGCATGAAAAGTTCTCAGGCAAGAACATTAAATACTTCGATCCCGAAACAAACGAATCCTACACTCCGTATGTAATTGAAACATCCATTGGTGTAGACCGTATGTTCCTCAGCATCATGAGTGCTGCCTATTGCGAGGAAACGCTTGAAAACGGCGAAACCCGCGTAGTGTTGCGCCTTCCTGCCGCTCTTGCTCCGGTGAAGCTGGCTGTTCTTCCGTTGGTAAAGAAAGACGGACTTCCCGAAAAGGCCCGTGAGATTGTGGACGATTTGAAGTTCCACTTCCACTGCCATTACGATGAAAAAGATTCTATCGGTAAACGTTACCGCCGTCAGGATGCCATCGGTACTCCTTATTGTATTACTGTTGACCACCAGACTTTGGAAGACAACTGTGTTACTATCCGTCACCGTGATACTATGGAGCAAGAACGTGTAGCGATTGCCGACCTGAACAATATCATCGCTGATAAAGTAAGCATAACCAGTCTGTTGAAGACATTGATTTAACTTATATATGAATAGAAAATTATATTTACTGGCAGTAGTGCTGTTCGTTTCTTTTGTTTCCCTTACTTCTTGTAGCGAAACGGAAGCGGTAGACCAGTATGCTAATTGGTCGGAGAGAAATGTAGAGTATCTTGACTTCATTGCATCTCAGGCAACTCAGGATTTGAAAGTGAATAAAGCCGGAAAGATTGATGAAACACTTAAAGAGGGCGATTGGAGAAAGATACAAGATTACAGACATTTTGGGGATGATTCCTTTAAAGGTATCAATGACTATGTTTATATCCATGTGAATAAGGTAGGTGAAGGAACAAAGACTCCTTTATATACCGATAGTGTTTACGTTGATTATAGAGGTATGTTAATTAATAGTGAAGTTTTTGAAACTTCTTATAGTATAAAGGATACATTATATACCGATACTTTATTTAAAGGGAAACCTAATATTGGTGGAGATGTATATCAGCATGTAGTCTACATACCCGATCCTTCCGTAGTAATTCCTGAGAAAATGAAATTGGGAAATTTGATTGTTGGCTGGGTTTCTGCGATGCAGCAAATGCATCCAGGTGATTGCTGGACTCTTTATATACCTTTTAACTTAGGATATGGTATAGAGGACTATTCTGTTGGAAATATTAAGATACCTGGGAGATCCCTTTTGATATTTGACATAACTTTAGATAAGATATTATTTCAAGAGAAAAAATAGATCTAAGTATACTAAACAATCTCCAAAGTTCAGTTTTAACTTTGGAGATTGATTGTTCAGACTATAAGTCCGCCCATATTGTAGGTCCTAATGGTCCCCATTCACTTTCTGGATAACCTATTATGACTTGTTTAATACTTCCACTGGCACCAACTGACCAATAGTCTTTATATGTCCCTGGCACTCTTCTATTGCCATCGCATGATGCTAACAAAGTTTCTTGATTGCCTAATACATCTGAGACTGTTTTGCGTAGTTGGAAGCTCTGTTTTATATGATTAGGATTGTTAGGAGGAGAAACATATCCCGAAATGTCTATCATTATATTCCTATGTTCTCCTGCAGTGTACCATTTTTTTCTGCTGTGTTGATATTCTAGCTTGGTTTCTACATAGATAGAAGAATGAAAATCATATCCTTGAGTGATAGTATGAGAGCGTAGTTGGACTATATATCTTAAATTAATAGGAGTAACATCACACATGAATTCGTGTAAATGTAATCCGGAATCACCATTAACTTCTACGTTTGTTCGAGTGGTAGGGGTATTTGCTCCCACAGATATTATTTTGGATTGTCCCCATATAGGAAAAGAATCTATAGATTTGTCTTTATTAAGATTTTTATCGTTGTTTGTTGATATTAGATATAAATTGCCATTGTTATATTTAATAACGGAATCCTTTATTTGAAATTCTAACTCATTATTGAATAGGGCTTGAAAGGCTAGAGGTGTTTGAGAAAATAAAGTATCATTATTAGATGATAATAACGAAGAAGGTATTTGTTTCTGTTTTACCCATTCTTCTTGCTCTTTGCTACTTATTGATGCCAAATAATCGTAAGTCTTTGTGAATTCTTCAAAATTGTTGAAAATAAGTCTGTTTGTGGGCTGTACTTGATTCGAATCAAACTTATTTTCATCAGAACATGAAATGGAAAGTATTACCAAACATAATAATACTCCCAAATTTGGAATTAATTTATTCATAGTTTTAAATATTAATGAAAAAATAGTTAACATTACAAATGTATCTATTATAATTGTTAATATCAAATATTTACTGTCTTATTATTAAGAATATATTTTATAGTTGTATTCTTGTTAGCATTTTAATACAAGCCATTTTGAAATATATTTTATTTTAAAATATATAAATATGATATATTATCATGTTAATAAATTTGATACTTTGTATTGGTATTTGTGATATGAAAAATAGATGATTTTTTATTTTGTATTATTATGGCTTTTCTATTGAATATATTTTTGCTCTTGTTAAAGTATAATTTTAGAATATCCTTTTGATAATTTCCCCCTTTCTTCAGTAACTATTTCCTGTTTATACTTGACGAATTTGGCGTCCCACAGTTGTGGGACGATCGTGCCACAATCATGAGACGATCGTCCCACATATATGAGACGACCGTCCCACAATTGTGGGACGCTAAATATCTCTTTACGAAATGGGAAATACATCCAGTGATTTATATCAATTCATGCCGTTGTTATGAAAAATTCCCTTATCTTTGTCATGGTTCTTCTGCGAACTTCGGCGTGAAGGGGTAGGAAGGACTATTAAATATTGTAAATGCGGAAGCGTTACCATATTATTCTCTATCACAAAACACCACTTTGTAATCAACGGAGAATGATGGCAACAAGCTTCCACGTATATTGTTTATATATCCATATAGATAATAAGCGTGGGGCTGTTGTTTATTATCTCGTTGATGGGTAGTGGTGTACCTTGTGGTAAGATAATGGCACAGTTCCCACGCTCCGTTTTATATAATACTGCCTTTATTCCGGGAATTGGAAAGGCACAAGAAACTTTATATATCATGGAAGAAGACAAAGTGATGCAACTTATTAGCGAGCTTGAAGCAAGTAACAAGCTACTTTCTGTTTCTATCTTACTGGATGTGCAGGAGAAAATGCGGAGAAAAGAGTTCGTGGAATTAAAGGAACAACTTGCATGCATAGATCAGACTTACACATATCCCAATATAGAAGACGAGAACTTGCCGATAGAGGAGTTGGAGAAGGAGAGGAAAAAGATGTCTGTCCTGAGTGACTATCTGGCTGTAATGGAGCTTCACGCCTATCTTTTCAATAATGGCTATTTCCCTTTCTCGATGCTCGAAACCTTTGCAGGCGATCTGTATCGTGACTTAAGGGATCATCCGCAAATATGCAGGCAGATATTGGAAGAAGAAACTTTTTATCCTAATCTGAACCGGGTGTTTGATAAGTTGGGGTGAGATAAGTTAATTCTTTACTCTCTTCTGCGTAGCAATGCTAAACTCTCTTTCGGGGCTGCAACTTCCTGTGTCATCGCATGCACGGATAAGGAACGTTGCATTTCCGTCTTTGAGCTTCTTTCCTGCAGAAACCGTTGCCGTGTAGCGCACCCTTTCTCCCGGTTGCAGCATCTTTATGGTTACGGAAGGAGAGATTTGCAGATGTTTCACTCCCGACACTTCGGCAACTTCAGGAACAATGCCGTAAGCGTTTCCGTCACCTTCATTGAATATCTCGAAAATAATCTTTGAATTCTCGTTGGCATCTATCGTCTGATTGCGGTTATCGTCGATGAAACGGATGTTTTTTATCCGTAAGCCCGATTGCCGGACGGGAACTCTTTCGGGTTGCATCACCGGTTCATATTCCTCATAGTAACCATCGTCTCCTGTATCTTTGGGAGTGGTTACGGCATTGCCAACCGCTGCACCTGCCACCGTGCCCACAAGCGAACCGATGGCCGAGCCGTTGTATCCACCCACACGGTCACCTATGATTGCGCCGATCAATCCTCCGATGGATGCTCCCGCCTGAACGGCTACGGGGTTGCCCTGCAAACCGTTGGGACCGCATCCCCAAAGCAGTGAGCACAAGGAAATACAGATGATTGCTTTTCTCATTTCTTGTTCCGTTGTTTGAATGATAATAACAAAGATAGAGAATATTTTCTTTTGTCCCGGTTCATTCACTGTTAAAAAAACATCTCCTTCACCCTGTAACTCCTTTTATGAAAGGGTTTGATGCAGGGTGAAGGAGATGAAGCTTTAAAAAGAAAACTATTGTAATGTTACTTTTGCAGGGTTAGTTCTATCACATAATCTATGTCTGTAGGTACTTCCTTGAATTTCAGCAACACGCCTTCTTTGTCTTGCGAGAACTTAACGGCGGATTTGTCTTTGAACAAAACAGCTTTCTTTACTTTCTTTCCGGTAATGGGCAGATAAAGTCCGTCGTCTTGCAAGTTCAAAACATGAACATACATTTTGTCTCCCTTTTCGGTTGTTACTCCCCAGTCGCGCGTTGTTACACATCCGCCACGGGTTCCGTAAATGGTTTCGCCATATGTTTTCAACCATTCGCCCATTTCTTTCAAGCGGTTAACTGCTGTTGCCGGCAATTCTCCGTTGGGCTGAGGACCGACGTTCATTAATAAATTTGCATCTTTTCCGGCAGCTTTTACCAAATAATGAATTAATGTTTTGGTGCTCTTATAGTTTTGGTCGGCAATTTTATATCCCCACATGCCGTTCATTGTCTCGCAGGTCTCGAGTGGCAGGCGGCTGATGCTTTGTCCTGATAATCCGGCTGTGTTTTCTCCCGGCAGGTCGCGTTCAAAGATTTGGATGTCTTCTCCCTTGAAAGGTACGCCGTGGTGGTTGTTACCAACAAGACAACCGGGCTGTAACTTATGTATTAAGGAGTATTGTTCCGGCAGTTCCCAATCAAAGTTCGGGTTTTGGTCTTGATCCCACCAACCGTCAAACCAGATAGCTCCTATCTTTCCGTAGTTGGTAAGTATCTCGGTCAGTTGGTTGTTCATGAATTGGTAATAACCTTTCCAATCCGCTTTTTTCGGATCTTTGCCCGTTCCCGTTCCTGTACGTCCCATAGGATAGTCGTCACGATACCAGTCGATATGCGAATAATATACATGCAGACGAATGCCTTGTTTGTGGCATTCATCGGCAAGCTCTTTCAGAACATCGCGTTTGAATGGAGTGGCATCTACAATATTATAGTCGGAATACTTGGTGTCGAACATGGAAAAGCCTTCATGGTGGCGGGAAGTGAAGCAAATGTATTTGGCTCCTGCCGCTTTGATTGCCGCCACCCATTCGGCTGCATTGAACTTGATAGGATAGAAGCCCGAAGCCAGTTTGGCATATTCATCTTTGTTGATGTTTGCATTTTGCATATACCATTCGCCTTGTGCCGGCATGCTGTACAAGCCCCAATGCAGGAAAACGCCGAATCTTCCGTCTTGAAATTCTTCACGTGCTTGCAGGTTCTCGGGAGTGGGTGCATAGTTCTCTTGTGCAAATGTTGTGACACAGCATGCAGCCGATAGTAGTAAGGTCAGTAATGTTTTTCTCATGGTTAAATGTATTAGTTGAGGCAAATATACTAAAAAAGAAAGCAGCCGTAAAAGTCTTTCAATAACTTTTACGGCTGCCAATGTATATTTAAAAAGAATGATTATCCGATATTCTTTTCTTTAATCAGATATTCTGCAATCTGAACGGCATTCAATGCAGCACCTTTCTTAATCTGGTCGCCCACAATCCAGAAAGTTAATCCGCAATCATCGGTCAGGTCTTTACGGATGCGTCCTACATAAACAGGATCTTTGCCTGAAAGGAATAATGGCATCGGGTATTCTTTCTTTTCCGGATTATCTTCAAGTACAAGCCCTTCGCCTTTGGCAAATGCTTCACGTGCTTCTGCTACCGAGATAGGCTTTTCTGTTTCTACCCAAATGCTTTCAGAGTGTGCTCTGAGTGCAGGTACGCGAACACATGTAGCACTGACTTTAACGTCGGAGTGCATGATTTTGCGTGTTTCGTTATACATTTTCATCTCTTCCTTGGTATAGCCGTTTTCGGTAAATACGTCGATTTGGGGAATGAGGTTAAATGCCAACTGGTAAGCAAACTTTTCTACGGTAACAGGTTCGCCTGCCAATACTTGTTTGTATTGTTCATAAAGTTCATCCATTGCAGCAGCTCCGGCTCCACTGGCAGCCTGGTATGTGGAAACGTGTACTTTCTTTATATGAGAAATGTCTTCAATTGCTTTTAATGCAACTACCATTTGGATAGTTGTACAGTTAGGATTGGCAATGATTCCGCGTGGGCGGTCTTTTGCATCGGCTGCGTTTACTTCAGGCACTACCAATGGCACATCGTTATCCATTCGGAAAGCACTTGAGTTGTCAATCATGACTGCTCCGTATTTGGTGATGGTTTCTGCATACTCTTTTGAAGTTCCTGCACCTGCCGATGTAAAGGCAATATCCACACCCTTAAAGTCATCGTTGTGTTGCAGAAGTTTGACCTCGATTTCTTTACCACGGAAAGTGTATTTAGTACCGGCACTGCGTTTGGAACCGAACAATACTAACTCGTCCATGGGGAAGTTTCTTTCATCGAGCACGCGTAGGAACTCTTGTCCCACCGCTCCGCTTACGCCAACAATAGCTACTTTCATCTTTTTTTTCTTTTGTTTAAATTGTGAATAATCTTCTCGGATTTACGTACCTTCGCAAGCCGTAAATACCACGTTGCAAAAATATAACATTTTGCAATATAAACATCAATTTAATGAGAAGAATTCTAATAACTCTCTGTTTTTCTTTGATTTTTTGCTCTTGTACACAGAATATAGGCAACTTATATGATGCAAATCAATTAAAATTCATTTCATGGGACGGATTAACCGATAAATTTATAATAGAAGAAAACTCCGATTTTCAACTGAATGACGAGGAGAAAGAAGGAGTGGCTTATCTTTATGCCATATCGGGACGAATAAAAGAAACAGTGTGGCGTTTCACGGCAGACTTTCGCTTTAATCCTTCATCCAAATCATTTGTGCGTTACTATCCGGTAGCTTCTTCCAATGACTTTGCGGATAATACCGAAGGATATTTTATTCAATTAGGCAGCACTACGGATGAAGTCTCTTTGTATCGGCAGGATGGTGATGAATGCCACAAGCTTGTTACGGGAAGAAAAAAGTTGTTGAATCATTCATCATTCAGTGTTTCGGTTAAGGTGACTTGTGATGTGGACGGAAAATGGACGTTATACTCTTATCTTCCCGGCATGGATTCCGGTTGGTATGAGGAAGGAATAGCATTGGACGATACTTATACCGTATCTTCTTATATGGGCTTTTACATGGAATATTCTCCTAGTTATTCTTCCAAACTATCCATAAGCAATGTGTCTGTGAAGAATATTTCCGACGATGAAAACGATGATTCTGATAATTCTCCGGAAGAAACTCCTTCCGTTTCTGCTTCTTTCGGCGATGTGGTATTCAGTGAAATTATGGCTAATCCGGTTGGTGCTTATGCATTACCCGAGGTGGAATATATAGAACTGTATAACCGTACTGAGAAACCTTTATCTTTGAATGGTTGGAAACTCTTTTACGGAACAAAGACTTACTCTTTAGGTGAGGCTTCTATCAAAGCTCATGGTTATATGATACTCTATCATGAAAAGTATGCTTCCCAATTATCAAATTGGAAAATCTCTTTGCTGCCAATGAAGTCTTTCCCGATTCTGGCGAATACAGGGAAATTGCTTTATTTGGAAGATACAGCGGGACAGCTTGTTTCATGGACTGACTATTCTGATACTTGGTATAAAGACGACTTTAAGAAGAAGGGAGGATTCTCTTTGGAATGTATAGATGTGGATAATCTTTCGGGCTTGACGGACAATTGGAAGGCAACTGCGGATAAACGCGGAGGTACACCGGGAGAGGAAAACTCGGTGAAATCAGCCAATTCGGATAATATCCTTCCCTGTGTATCCGACTATTACTTGGCTGCTCCCGATACTTTTGTCATTAACTTTACAAAGCCTATGCAATTGACTACTCTTTTGGCTATGGACAACTATTATCAAACTGCTGCATCGGGGACAATTGATAAATTAATGGCGGAATACCCTTGTGGCAAGAGTGTCCGTCTTGTGTTACAGCAACCTTTGAATGTCGGTGAGTTAGTGGAGTATCGTTTGGATGGCTTGAAAGATATTTCGGGTTTCGATTTAAACGGTGAATTGACTGTCCGGGCAAAGTTGAATGAGGAAGCAGAGCAAGGGGATGTCTTATTGAATGAAATTCTATTTAATCCTCGTTCGGGAGGAGTGGATTATGTGGAGCTTTATAACAACACAGATAAATACATAGCCTTGAACGGCCTTTACTTCTCTTCCCGTAGGAGTGACAGCACTTTTTCCGATGGAATGGTACTTTCTAAAACATCTCAATCCTTTTCTCCTCATTCATATCTATGCTTTACTTCCGATATAAATACAGTAGCCAATCAATATAGCTGTGTACGGGAAAACATGCGTGAACTGTCAAAGTTGCCCGGACTGCCCGATGATAAAGGGAGCATCGTGCTGCTGACCGCAGGAGGTGAAGTGATAGATGAATTCTCATATACAGAAAAAATGCACACGGCACTGTTAAAGGATACCGAAGGCTTTTCCCTTGAGAAACGTTTCCCGGCATTAAATTCCTCAAACTCTTCACACTGGCTTACTGCTTCTACGGGGGCAGGTGGAGGAACTCCCGGTTATCAGAACTCCCAATACAGGGAACCCGGTACCGTTATTGCTGAAGGCTTTGCGCTTGAAAACAAATCTTTCTCGCCAAATAATGACGGAAATAACGATGAATTGGTGATTTCTTATGCTGTTTCGGGCGATAACTTTGTTGCCGATGTGAAAGTGTATGATGCAAGCGGCAGATTGGTTGCTACCATAGCCGATTGTGCAATACTGGCATCAAAAGGGACTTTTGTCTGGACGGGTAAGGATGATAGCGGAAAACTATGCCGGTTAGGGATGTATGTCATTTATGCAGAGGCTTATAATCCAAGCGGCGAAGTGAGGAATTATAAACTTTCCTGCACTTTATCCCGGTGATTATTACGGAGAAAGACATAAACTCTTATTATATATTACTTTGTAATCTGAGTGGTTTTTTGTTCCTTTGCAGTGGATTAATCCATGCATTTAACTGTACTTTGTATGAATTTATTTGATTTCACTTTTAATCTTCCCATAACAGATCCGACTTGGATATTTTTCCTTGTGCTCATTATCATTCTTTTTGCACCGATGATATTGGGACGTTTGCATATTCCCCATATCATAGGAATGATACTTGCAGGAGTGCTGGTTGGAGAACATGGACTCAACTTGCTGACTTATGATAGCAGTTTTAAGCTGTTTGGGAAAGTAGGCTTGTATTATATCATGTTCCTTGCCGGATTGGAAATGAATATGAGTGATTTCAAAAAGAACAGAGGGAAAGCGGTGGTGCTTGGATTGCTTGCATTTGTTCTTCCGATGGTGCTGGGCTTTATCAGTAATGTTACCATATTGCAGTACGGGGTTATTACTTCTATTTTGCTTGCCAGTATGTATGGTTCCCACACTTTGGTTGCATATCCCATAGTGTTGCGTTATGGAATTTCCCGGCAACGCAGTGTCAGTATTGCAGTAGGCGGTACGGCTGTGACCGATACCTTGACTTTGTTGGTCTTGGCCGTTATCGGAGGTTTGTATAAAGGTGAGGCTTCCGAGATGTTTTGGGTTTGGCTCGTGGTGAAAGTCATCTTTCTGGGTTTCCTGATTATCTTTTTCTTTCCCCGGATAGGACGTTGGTTCTTTAGGAAATATAGCGATGGAGTAATGCAATTTGTCTTTGTGCTGGCTATGGTTTTCTTGGGAGCGGGCTTAATGGAGTTTGTCGGAATGGAAGGAATTTTGGGTGCTTTTCTTGCGGGATTGGTTCTTAACCGTTTGATTCCCCACGTGTCTCCGTTGATGAATCACCTTGAATTTGTTGGAAATGCCCTTTTCATCCCTTATTTCCTGATAGGAGTGGGTATGATTATCAACGTTCATATTATATTCGGGCATGGTGATGCTTTGAAAGTAGCTTTGGTGATGACGTTTATGGCTCTGTCCAGTAAATGGCTGGCATGCTGGGTTACACAAAAAATATATGGAATGCGTGCCATTGAACGCAAGTTGATGTTCGGTTTGAGCAGTGCGCAGGCGGCAGCAACCTTGGCGGCTGTGCTGGTTGGCTATAATATCATTCTTCCCGGTGGCGAACGTCTTTTGAATGAAGATGTCCTGAACGGAACAGTAGTATTGATTCTTCTTACTTGTATTATCAGCTCGTTTGTAACCGAACGTGCCGCCCGGAATGTGGCTACGGCAGAGTCCCATCAGGAAGAAGGTAAGGATAAAAAGGAGAAAGAGCAGATATTAATCCCGATTGCCAACCCTGATACGATCGAAGAATTGATTAATTTGGGATTGGTCATAAAAGATCCCAAACAAAAGAACGAACTTATAGCCCTGAGTGTCATCAATGATAATAATGACTCCGAAGAGAAAGAGTTGCAGGGCAAGCGTAATCTGGAAAAAGCGGCGATGATTGCTGCTGCGGCAGATACTCCGGTCAACATGGTGAGCCGTTATGATCTTAACATTGCTTCGGGAATAGTGCATACGGTGAAAGAATATGATGTTACGGAAGTGGTTATCGGTTTGCACCGCAAGGCAAACATTGTAGACTCTTTCTTTGGTAATCTTGCCGAAGGACTGCTGAAAGGTACACACCGCCAAGTGATGATTGCAAAGTTCCTTATGCCGGTCAATACCCTGCGGCGCATAATAGTTGCCGTCCCTTCCAAGGCAGAATATGAAGCCGGTTTTACCAAATGGGTGGAACACTTTTGCCGGATGGGCAGTGTGCTCAGTTGCCGTGTGCATTTCTTTGCAAACGAACAGACACTTCCGATACTTCAAAACCTCGTGAAGAAGAAATACTCCGGTACGCCCACCGAGTTCTCCCGTTTGGATGATTGGGATGATTTGCTTTTACTTACCGGGCAGGTAAATTTCGATCATTTAATGGTTGTTGTCAGTGCCCGTCCGGGTTCTATCTCTTATAATCCTTCGTTTGAGCGGTTACCGGCGCAACTTAGCAAATACTTTGCCAATAATAGTTTGATTATCCTGTATCCCGATCAGTTCGGTGAACCGCAGGAGATTGTTTCTTTCTCCGATCCGCGTGGGCATAACGAATCGCAACATTACGACAAGATTGGTAAATGGTTTTATAAATGGTTTAAAAAGAACTGATGGAAAACTGGCAACAAAGAACAGAACTCCTTTTGGGAGAAGAAAAGATAAATCGTCTGCGTAATTCACATGTATTGGTCGTTGGCTTGGGAGGCGTGGGCGCCTATGCTGCCGAAATGATCTGTCGCGCCGGAGTGGGACGGATGACGATTGTAGATGCCGATACCGTTCAGCCGACTAACATAAACAGGCAACTGCCTGCCCTGCACTCCACGATTGGAATGCCTAAGGCGGATGTGCTGGCTGCAAGGTTTAAAGACATAAATCCCGATATACAACTGACCGTTCTCCCTGTTTATCTGAAAGATGAGAACATTCCCGAATTGCTCGACTCTGCAAAGTTCGATTTCGTGGTCGATGCGATTGATACCATAAGTCCCAAGTGCTTTCTTATTTACAATGCCCTTATCAGGAAGTTGAAAATTGTTTCCAGCATGGGAGCAGGGGCAAAGAGCGATATTACTCAGGTGAGATTTGCCGATTTATGGGAAACTTACCACTGCGGGTTGAGTAAGGCTGTAAGGAAACGTCTGCAAAAAATGGGAATGAAAAGGAAACTTCCCGTGGTGTTCAGCATTGAACAATCCAATCCCTCCGCTGTTATATTAACCGATGAAGAGCAAAACAAGAAGTCGACGAACGGAACCGTAAGTTATATGCCTGCTGTGTTCGGTTGTTATCTGGCGGAATATGTAATAAAAAGATTATAACGCAAGATATGATTAAATTAGAAGGAATAACCAAAAGCTTCGGTTCGCTGCAAGTGCTGAAAGGCATTGACCTTGAAATTGCCAAAGGCGAGATTGTGAGCATCGTAGGTCCTAGCGGGGCAGGTAAAACCACCCTTTTGCAGATAATGGGAACACTTGATAAACCCGACTCGGGAACAATCTGCCTGAACAATATCGAGGTGAGTCGCATGAAAGAGAAAGAACTTTCCGCTTTCCGCAACAGGCACATCGGTTTTGTTTTTCAGTTCCACCAGTTGCTACCCGAATTTACAGCATTGGAAAACGTGATGATTCCGGCTTTTATTGCGGGTGTGCGGACAAAGGAAGCGACAGAACGGGCAAAAGATATACTGAATTTCATGGGACTCTCCGACAGGGCGACTCATAAACCGGGTGAACTCTCGGGAGGAGAGAAACAACGTGTGGCAGTGGCACGCGCATTGGTAAACAATCCTGCCGTGATTCTTGCCGACGAACCTTCGGGAAGTCTTGATACCCATAATAAAGAAGAACTGCATCAACTGTTCTTCGACCTGAGAAACAGGTTTGAACAAACCTTCGTTATTGTTACTCACGATGAAGGATTGGCACAGATTACAGATAGAACTATACACATGGTGGACGGAAGAATATGATAAACATGTATAAAATAATAAGTAGCTTATGTTGCATTTGCCGTGTCGGATTCACTCCGGGCGGCAAGCTCACCGGAGAACGCTCTGTTCTCCGGCAGACCTTGGCTTGCCGTGCCGTTGGCAGTCGTCGTCCCTTTGCCGGACAGCGACACGGATACTTGCATGCTTCCTGTTCTTCTTTCTTTTTTCTCTAACTACCCGTTCTGCAGAACCCGACTCGCTGCGGAAACACCTCTCCATAAATTTCGGAACACATTTCGGTAAGATACTCAAAGCAGACGAGTATGTCAGTGACTTCCTGAAACGGGGGAATAATCATATCTACAATATAGCGGTGGGTTATCGTCCTTTGCCTTCGGATAGCAACCGGTATGCTTCCGCTTTCAATTACCCCACTTTCACGGCGGGCATAGTGATTGGTGACTTTCACCAAGTGCGAATGCATAAGGAATCGAGCCGGGTAAATTACTCGTCACACATGGGAACTGTCGTAGGACTTTACGGGGCTTTTAACCGTAGAATGTTTAATATCGGCAATTTCAGTATGGATTATGCGTTGGAGAATGGTTTGGCTTATGGCAGTCGCCCCTATAATCCTGTGAATAACGTAGATAATGAATTGATAGGTTCTTCCTTTCTGTTCTATTTCGGAGCGGGGCTTTACATGAATTACCTTATAGGCGGTCATTTGGAACTGAGTATAGGAACGGAGTTTAAACACTTTTCCAACGGAGCACTCGATCGCCCCAATAAAGGAGCCAACACCGTAGGCATCGGTGTGCGTGCCCGTTATTATTTCGACAAGCAACCGCAACGCTTTGCCAAACTGCCGTATAAGCCCTTTAAGCGTCACTTCTATTACAATGTGTCCGCAGGTATTGCCGGAAAGAGTCTTTTGGACGAATGGTTGCTTTATTACTACAATACCCCCGAAGGCGATCCGAAATATCGCACGGATCACTATAAAATATATCCTGCCGTTACCTTCTCCGCCGATGCCATGTACCGTTATGCCCGCCGTTATGGTTCGGGTATCGGGGTAGATGTCTTTTATACCCCTTATGCCAACCGTATTAAAGAGATTGACGAAACTGCGGGGAGAGACTTAAAGCACGATGTATGGTCGGTGGGAATTGCATTGAAACATGAGGTTTACTATAAGAATCTTGCCCTTTCCATGAGTATAGGATATTATCTTCACCGCGAAATGGGCTATCTTTCTTCTGAAGATGAGAAGCCTTATTATGAACGTTTGGGATTAAGATATTATTTTCCCAAGCTTGGAAATATATTCATAGGTTATCATGTAAAAGCACATCTTACGAAGGCGGATTTTATGGAGTTTTGCGTAGGTGTGCAGTTTTAAGGTGAAACGTAGGCATAGTTAAGGTAAAACGTCCCGTATGTTAAGCATAAACATAAGGACGTTTTTATATATAGGTGTAGACCTTATTTGTATTAAGTGTAGAGATTATATGTAATAGGAGTAGAGTTTAATGGAATTTGGTGTAGGCATAATTAAGAATATGTCAGGTCGTTTTGCCTTAGGTGTATGGGGTAACGGGTTTAGCTTTCCGTATGTTTTAATCTATTGTTCTTTATCAAAACAGACATAGTGCTCTAATCTTTCCATATCCTTCGCAGTAAACTCCTCATAGAGTGCCAATTGTTTGAGACTTTTCAAGCCGCCTTTCTTCTTTTTATATTCTGCAATTACCTTTGCCTGATAGAAGTTAATGTAGGGATGGGCGCAGAGCTTTTCCACATTTGCCTTATTCAAATTTATCCGATGAATAGGGATGTTTTTAATCTTGAACCAATGGTTGAGTGAATCCGATACATGGGATAACTCTTGTAACTGGGTTACTTTGTAGAAACCTCCCAACTTTTTGCGGTAGTAGACGATACGTGCCGCCGTGCCGCTGCCTATCCCCGGAATCTTCTTTAGCTCGGTTGTATCGGCTTCATTCAGGTCGATTACCGTTCCTTTGGGGTATTTGAAAAGCTTGGGTGTATCCTTTGTCTCAATGGAAGCATGCAAACGAAAAGTATCTTTTCTGAATTGGAACTCTTCTCCTATAATTATATAAGGCAGTAGTGCTTGGAATTGTTCTTCTTCAATACCGTAGATTTTGGCAAAGGCTTCTGGGGTGGGAAATTTTCCTCCTTTGGCACGGTAGCGAAGGATGTTATGCGCTATGTAAGGACGCAAACCGAGACGGACAAATGTTGCCGAATCGGCAATGTTGGGATCGAAAGGAACGAGGACTATTTCTCTTTCTTCTTTGTGGTAACGATTGGTTCTTTTGCTTTGTTCCTTCTCACGGACAGAAGCGATAAAGTCTTTGCACGTTTCGAGCTCTTCGTCTGAAACGTTATCGGTTTCAACCTCTGTCTGCGAAAGATAGAAGTTGAAACCGATAACGGAGACGATTAAAATAATCAGTATGATAATGCCTTTGCGCTCACCTCGTGTGAAATAGAAGTAATCTTTCCACATTTACAGGAATTGTTTAAGCAGTCCTAGTTCATTGAAGAAGATGACGCCGATAGCAATAGGAGCGATATATTTGAGAATGAATATGAAGAGTTTGAAAAAAGGAACTTTCAATGTGCCGTTGTCGCTCACCTCTTCCCAAACAATCTTGCGGTCGAGATACCACCCTGTAAAGATAGCTATGAGCATACCTCCCAATGGAAGCATGATTTTTGCGGTGACAAAATCCAAAAGGTCGAATGCTCCCAAACCAAACAACGTATATCCTTTGGCAATGCCTAAAGATAAGGATGAAATGATGCCGAGGAAGATACATCCTCCCGTAACGTAACATGCAGCTTTTCCCCGGGTTATTTTGAATTCTTCGTGTAGATAGGCTGTAACAACCTCGTGCAAAGAAATGGTGGATGTCAGTGCGGCTACTGCCAGCAGTACGTAGAACATGACCGAGAAAATATAAGCCAATACGGGAACTCCGCCGAATGCTTGTTGGAATACGTTAGGCAAAGTGATGAAGATGAGGCTCGGACCTGCATCGGGATTGATGCCTACCGAGAATGCAGCCGGGAAGATAATAAGCCCCGCAAGTATGGCAATGACCGTATCTATCAGCCCTACACTGAATGCGGTTTTAGTCAGATTGGTATCTTTGCCGAAATAAGATGCATAAGTGCAAAGGCACCCCATGCCGAGGCTTAGTGAGAAGAATGCCTGTCCCATTGCACCAAGTATCACATTCGAATTTACTTTGCTGAAATCGGGTTTAAGTAAAAACTCCAGTCCTTTGCCTGCATTGGGTAGAGTAACAGAGCATATTGCCAGTATAATAATGATAACCAGCAACATCGGCATCATTATCTTGGAGGATTTCTCTATGCCGTCTTTTACACCTTTTACGATAATGAAGTGCGTGGCAAGCATAAAGAGGATTAACCAAAGTATAGGGCGGAAAGGGTTTTGTGAGAAACTTTGGAAAGTATCTACAAATTGATCCGGGGTTTTACCTGCAAAGTTATTGGTACCCGCTTCAAAGACATATTCAAGTGTCCATCCGGCTACCACCGAATAATAGCCTAAGATAAGGAATCCGGCAAGGACTCCCATGAAACCCACCCATTTCCATTGGGTGCCGGGAGCAAGCCTTTTGTAAGCACCGGCGGTATTGGCACGCGAACGCCGACCGATGAGGAACTCGGCAATCATAATAGGCATTCCGAGCAAGAGCACACAAATGAGGTAGATCAGGATGAAAGCCGCTCCGCCATGTGCGCCGGTTTCATAAGGAAAACGCCACACGTTTCCCAAACCTACGGCAGAACCTGCAGAAGCTAATATCACACCAATCTTACTACCAAAGTTAGCTCTTTCTATTTTCGTCATAAAAGTCTATGTTATCTTACAAATTGTTATATAATATGGATTAGGGGTGCAAAAGTATAAAATCTTTCGTACTTTTGCTTCCTGTTAATTAAGTTTTATTTTATGTTCTATTATATTAAGAAATACCCGGTATCGCTTCTCATAGTGGCGGTTGTCATTTATCTGTCATTCTTTAAGCCTCCCAAAACATCTTTGGAGGAAATCCCCAATCTTGACAAGATTGTTCACGTGTGTATGTATATGGGACTTTCGGGGATGCTGTGGTTGGAGTTCCTGCGTAATCACCGGGATGGGAACGGCAAGATGTGGCATGCTTGGGTAGGAGCTTTCCTCTGTCCGATATTATTCAGTGGTTGCGTTGAGTTGGGACAGGAATATCTTACTTCCTATCGCGGCGGAGATTGGATGGATTTTGCAGCTAATTCTACCGGGGCTGTCTTGGCAAGTCTGGTTGCTTATTTTATTATCCGTCCTAAAATGATTCGGAAATAGAACGGTAATGAGATAGTTTTTTCCTACTTTTGTAGGGATTAACCGGAATAAGTGAATATAGATGAAATCGTCTTTTCCTAAATATATAAATGTAAACGGCCGTTTGCTCGATTTGTCCGTCCCGCAGGTAATGGGGATATTGAACGTAACGCCCGATTCTTTTTTTGCCGGAAGCCGTGCACAGACCATAGAAGATATTACGGCAAGAGCCCGGCAGATTATAGACGAGGGTGCTTCCATTATAGATATAGGTGCTTACTCATCCCGTCCCGGGGCAGAACATATATCGGCGGAAGAGGAATTGCGCCGTTTGCGCACAGCACTCGAAATTCTGAACAAGAACCATCCCGATGCCGTTATTTCAGTAGATACTTTTCGTGCCGATGTGGCGAAGGTGTGTGTAAGGGATTATGGTGTGGCAATCATTAACGACATTGCTGCCGGTGAAATGGATGAAAAAATGTTTGAAACCGTAGCCGAACTGAATGTACCTTATATCATGATGCACATGCAGGGCACTCCGCAAAATATGCAGAAAGAGCCTCATTATGATAACTTGATAAAAGAGGTATTCATGTATTTTGCCGAGAAGGTGCAGAAACTCCGTGATTTAAAGGTAAATGATATTATATTGGATCCCGGTTTCGGTTTCGGCAAAACATTGGAGCATAACTATGAACTGATGGATAACTTGCAAGAATTCCGGATATTTGAGCTTCCTTTGCTGGTAGGGGTATCGCGGAAATCCATGATAACGAGATTGCTGAATATCAAAGCCGATGAGGCTCTTAACGGGACAACGGTTCTCAACACGATAGCATTGCAGAAAGGAGCGGATATTTTACGTGTCCATGATGTGAAAGAAGCCGTGCAAACCGTGAAGATTGTAGAGAATATGCTACTAAACACTAATAACTAACCGCTAATCACTGAAAAGATGTTTATTGATTTTGGAGTAAAAGATTTTATTGACATACTGCTGGTTGCCCTTTTGTTGTATTACACATACAAGTTGATGAAGGCATCCGGTTCTATTAATATCTTTGTGGGTATATTGGTGTTTATCCTCATTTGGCTTGTGGTTTCACAGGTTTTGGAAATGAGACTGCTCGGCTCTATCTTCGATAAGTTGGTAAGTGTGGGTGTGCTTGCCTTGATTATTCTTTTTCAGGATGAGATAAGACGTTTCCTTGTTACTCTTGGTTCGCATAAAAGAGCGAGTGCGTTGGTGCGGTTCCTTACCGGGAATAAGAAAGAACAAATGGAAAAGTCGGATATTATGCCTATCGTAATGGCTTGTATCAGCATGAGTAAGCAGAAAGTAGGTGCACTGATTGTGGTGGAAAAGAATATACCTTTGGATGATATTGTTCGTACGGGCGAGATTGTTGATGCGAATATCAATCAGCGGTTGATTGAAAATATATTCTTCAAGAACAGTCCGTTGCACGACGGTGCCATGATTATCAGTCACAAAAGAATAGAAGCGGCAGGATGTATCCTTCCTGTTTCACACAGTCTTGATATTCCCAAACAGTTAGGATTGCGCCACCGTGCGGCATTGGGCGTATCGCAGGAAACGGATGCCATTGCAGTGATTGTATCGGAGGAAACGGGAGGTATCTCGGTAGCTCACCGGGGTGAATTCTTTTTGAAACTGAGTGCCGAAGAACTGGAACGTATTCTTACCACGGAAGAATAGGGCATTAGTTCAGCATCAGGCTCATGTATGGGTATTGGTCTGCAAAGCACCGGAAATAATCAGGTAACAGTTCCAATCGATAACCCAAAAGAGCTTGTGTTAATTGCCGTATGTCGAGGTCTATGTGGTCTTTGGCGTTTGGCGAACCAACCTTTTCGCATTTCCCGTTTTGCAATAAGTAATAACCGTTATTTGCCGCAATCAGTTTATCGGTTAACCCGATGCTGAAATCCAACCCCTTATATTTGGCGGCATAAAGTTCCAGCATCTTTTGTGCATTGATAATGCGTGCCATTCCCAACTTTTTATCCTTTTTGTCACCATTAGGCGGAAGAATGCACTCTATCTTTAAAGTTCCGGTTTGCTGTGCTGCTGTTTTTAACAGACTTTCTTTTATGGCTTCGTTTTCAGAGAATAGTTCCTTTATATATAAGGTAGTCTCATAGGGGACGCACATTACCAGACCTACGAGTTCGCCATTCAGGCGGGCGACGAAAAGTTTGCCGTTGCTTAATTTCAAATCGGCAAGAATTACTTTGAAATCATCCATCGGGTGCTGAATGCAACAAGGACGTTCCATCATCTTCCTGTTGAGGTATGAGTGCACATCCAGTTGGTAGGGAGTATATTCTTCTATTTTATAATCAGGACTTATAACTAAGGTATTTGCATCAATTTCTTCCATTGCATAATCGAAGGCAGGGGAATATCCGGATTTCTCATAATAACCAAACAGCCATTCCTCTGCCGGAATAAGTGTACTTAGCAAAACATTGCTTTCATACATCTTCCCGAATGTTTCGAAAAGTAACTGCTTCATGGTTCCTTTGGAACGGAAATCAGGGTGAGTACATGCTCCGGAAATATAAGAAGTGGAAATAACCCGGTCGCAATAGGTCATGGGATAGGGAATCATTTGCAGGGCGGAAATCAACCGGGCATCGTCATAGACTGTCATGTTGATCTCATCTTTATACTTCCGGTCGAAATATAAATCCACAAATTCTTCGGTATCATCGAAACAAAGCTTCCAAAGTTCTTTCGTATCCTCTTTTGTCATAAGCAGTTATTTTTCATGATCTTTGAAGCAAGCCATGCATTTCTCCAAAATAGTTTCCGGCTGATAAGACAGTTTGGCTTTGCGCAATCCTTCAATGCCTAAATCTTCTTCCCGGTTAATATAGATATATTGTTCGGGGATATGATTGACAAATTCATAATTAATCATGGTATAAGCTCCTTCTGTGTCGGTATCCGCCTTCTCTACACAAACATCAAAAGTTTCGTTGTTAATGGGCATTCCGAAAGTAAAAGCAACTATTTTGCCGTTAACATGCAACACACCGCCACTTAATCCCAATTCTTCGAAATGATTCAGGGCGTAAGTTAATGACTTGCGTTCGGCAGCCAATGCTTCCTGTTCATGGCAGTTGTTGGCTTTGCACCATTCAGCTTCTAAAGCAAGGCATTCGGGGACGAGTTCGGGAGTAATCGGCTTATACTCGTAGTCGGTATAGGTCTTGCGGAACTTGTTTATGTGGTTACGCTTGGATTGCAGCTTTTTTCCGCTTAAGGTAGCAAGACTTTCATGTGAATAAATATAGTCTGCATAATCCCTGTCCGAGGTGAAAGAGAATTTGCCGGGCATGGCTTCTTCTATATCGGCTTTCATCCCCACGCATATACCAAGCATACAGAACGGTTCGCCTTGTTGTTCGGCATCTTCTATAAGGGCTTCCAACACTTTTTTGAGATCGCCCCGTCCTATCGGCATCATGTAAGCCAACCGGTCATCTGCATAGAAGCGCAAAAGGAGAAAGCCGTCCATTATAGCGAATTTGGTGTGGTACATAAACCTCCAACTGCAAAGGTTGGCAAAAGATAAATCACAATTTCTGCGATGGCTGTTTAAAGTAAAAGACTGGATGAGCTCTTTATCTTTAAGAGTAATGTCTTTAAATTCTATCATATACTAATTGAGTAGTCATTGATTGTTTCTATAATAACAAAGATAATGGTAAAATTGTTACAGTAATCCTACCAACCGTAAAATTGTCGGGGTAAATAATGCTGTAAATATCCCGTTGATTGTTAATCCCAAACTTGCATATGCTCCATAGTTGCGGCTAATATCCATTGCTGTGGAAGTACCGACGGCATGTGCGGCCGTTCCCATTGACAATCCTTGTGCAATAGGGCTGTATATTTTTAGCATTCGCAATATTTTAAATCCTACAATGGCACCGAATAATCCGACTAAAACTACTACCGCGGCAGTTAAGGAAGGTATGCCTCCCAGTGTTTTGGTTACTTCCATAGCAATAGGGGTAGTTACCGATTTCGGTGCGAGTGAAAGGATTACATCTTGGGAAGCTCCCATTACTTTGGCTATGAGTACCACGGAAACAACTCCTACGATACATCCGGCAAGTTGGGATAAAACAATGGGTAACAGTTGTTTCTTTATGGCTTCCAGTTGGAGATATAAAGGAACTCCCAATGCAACAACGGCCGGTTTAAGCCAGAACTCTATCAGATACCCGCCTTCATTATAAGTTTCGAAACTGATATGAAATACTTTCAGGTAAATGATTAATGCTGCAATAGTGAGCAATATCGGGTTAAGTATGACAAGCCCTGTTTTCTTTTGCAATAGTTTGGCAAAAAAGAAGATGCTGAACGTCAGAGTTAACAGGAAAAAACGGTTTTCTAAGTATATCATTTTATTTTACGTGCTAATTGATGAACCCAACCCGTTACAAGTAGTACGAGTATAGTACTGACTAAAGAGGCAATGACAATCGGCCAAAACTGCGCTTCGATGATGTCAAAATAGAGCATCAGAGCCACGCCGGGTGGTACGAAAAAGAAACCGAGATTAGCAACTAAGAAGTCGGACATCCCTTGCACCCAATGCAGTTTAATCCAACCTAATTTAAGAAAAAGGGTGAGAGCCAGCATTCCTATAATACTGGAGGGGAGCTTAATTCCCGTAAGATACACAATCAATTCACCCAAAGCCAAACAGCCAAACAATATGGCACACTGACGTATCATAACTATTATCCTATTAAAAACGGTGCAAAGTTATGTAATTATTGAGAGCCCGTCTTTGTGGCTATCACTTTTTTATGGTATTTTTTATATCAATTGTTAAACAATGCAACTTTCTTTAGATTAGGATATAAAATAAATGCGGTTTTGCAATGTAGATATTGCAATAATGTGTAATTTTGCATCGTGAAAAACATCTTCTTCGATATTTACACATTAAAAAATATATATATCTATCATGGATTTAATTAATGAAATTGTTGAGCGTGCGAAAGCAAACCGCCAACGCATTGTTCTTCCTGAAGGAACTGAAGAACGTACTTTAAAAGCTGCCAATCAAATATTGACAGATGGAGTGGCTGATCTTATTTTATTGGGTAATCCCGATGAAATTTTAGGGTTGGCAAAAGAATGGGGATTGGGAAATATAGATAAGGCAACTATTGTTGATCCTGAAAACCATCCTAAAAAGGAAGAATATGCCGAATTATTATGTGAATTGCGTAAGAAGAAAGGCATGACAATCGAAGAAGCACGCAAACTTGTTGTTGATCCGTTATATTTAGGTTGTTTAATGATTAAAGCCGGTGATGCTGACGGACAGTTGGCAGGTGCTCGTAACACTACCGGTAATGTACTTCGTCCTGCATTGCAAATTATCAAAACCGCTCCCGGAATTACTTGTGTGTCAGGTGCAATGTTATTGTTAACTCATGCTCCCGAATATGGAGAAAACGGTGTTGTAGTTATGGGTGATGTTGCTGTAACTCCGGTTCCTGATGCAGATCAATTGGCACAGATTGCTATTTGTACTGCTAATACGGCTAAAGCTGTTGCAGGTCTTGATCCGCGCGTTGCCATGCTGAGCTTCTCAACTAAAGGTTCTGCTAAACATGAAGTGGTAGATAAAGTGGTTGAAGCATTGAGAATTGCTAAAGAAATGGCTCCCGGTTTGAAGATTGATGGCGAACTTCAGGCAGATGCTGCATTGGTTCCACGCGTAGGTGCAAGCAAGGCTCCGGGATCTGAAATTGCAGGTAAGGCAAATGTATTGGTTGTTCCATCTCTTGAAGTTGGAAATATTTCTTATAAGTTGGTAGAACGTTTGGGACATGCAACTGCTATCGGTCCTATTCTTCAGGGAATTGCCCGTCCGGTAAACGATTTGTCACGCGGATGTTCTATCGATGATGTATATAAGATGGTAGCTATTACTGCTAATCAGGCTATTGCAGCTAAAGAACAAAAATAATAAGAATATGAAAGTTTTAGTACTTAATTGTGGTAGCTCATCTATCAAATACAAATTATTTGAGATGAATACGAAAGAAGTCCTTGCACAAGGCGGAATTGAAAAAATCGGTTTGAAAGGCTCTTTCTTGAAATTGACTTTACCTAACGGAGAAAAGAAGATTCTTGAAAAAGATATTCCGGAACATACTGTTGGCGTAGAATTCATATTAAATACTTTGACTAGCCCTGAATATGGTGCTATCAAATCTTTGGATGAAATTGAAGCGGTAGGTCACCGCATGGTACATGGTGGCGAACGTTTCAGCAAGTCTGTGAAATTGGATAAAGAAGTGTTGGATGCGTTTGCTGCATGCAATGACTTGGCTCCGCTTCACAATCCTGCAAACTTAAAAGGTGTAAACGCTGTTTCCGCTATTCTTCCTGATGTTCCTCAGGTAGGAGTATTTGATACTGCATTTCATCAGACTATGCCTGATTATGCATACATGTATGCAATTCCTTACGAATTGTATGAAAAATATGGTGTACGTCGTTATGGTTTCCACGGAACTTCCCATCGCTATGTTTCTCAACGTGTGTGTGATTTCTTGGGTATTAAGCCTGAAGGAACTAAAATCATTACTTGCCATATTGGTAACGGTGGTTCTATCTCTGCAATTAAAAATGGTAAATGCGTAGATACCAGCATGGGGCTTACTCCATTGGAAGGTCTTGTAATGGGTACTCGTAGTGGTGATATAGATGCAGGTGCGGTTACATTCATCATGGAAAAAGAAGGTTTGACTCCGACAGGCGTTTCTAACCTTTTGAATAAAAAGAGCGGTGTACTTGGTGTTTCCGGAGTTTCAAGCGATATGCGCGAATTGGATGCTGCAAGCAAAGCAGGTAATCCGAGAGCACAGTTGGCAGAAAAAATGTATTTCTATCGCATTAAAAAATATATCGGTGAATACGCTGCTGCTTTGGGTGGTGTTGATGTAATAGTCTTTACCGGTGGTGTAGGTGAGAATCAATGGGAATGTCGTGCGGCCGCTTGTGAAGGATTGGAATTTATGGGCATTAAGCTTGATGATGCTGTTAATGCAAAAGTTCGTGGTGAAGAAGCTGTTATTTCGGCTGCCGATTCAAAAGTAAAAGTAGTTGTTGTTCCTACTGATGAGGAATTGATGATTGCTTCCGATACAATGAATATAGTAAAAGCATAAAAATTGGCGATGTTTTTAGGGGGGATAATGGGGGATGCATCCGGTAACACGGTTGCATCCCCTTCTCTTTTTTTATTTTTCTGCCCATTCAAGTATAGTTGGGCTTTGCACGTTTACTCCGAATAAATGAGCTTTAGCTAAGATGTTTCTTGCCAGCTGTGCTTTATACTCTTCCGGTGCATAACGGAAATAAGCTTCTGCGGCTCTGACGTGGGCTGCATCGGGTATTGGGAATTCCCGCAATTCGGGTATTCCGAACTCGGAAGTATCCAGCTCTTTACGATCTTTTGTTGATAATCTGTCTGAATTCATATTTTTCATTAAGTTGTAAATAAGGAGGTTATTAATCACTTTCTATTCACAACAAAATGAGTTGTTTAAGGTTTACTTGACAGCTCTATTTTTCAAACGTCAAGTCGTTTGTTACAATCGACTTGATGTTTGTTCATAAACAACCTGTTGTTTTTTATAAATGACCTGTCGTTTGTAAAGTTCCGTTAAGACGGTTTGTATGGATGAATAAAACCTTACTTTTCAGCCGATTCTCCTTCTATGAAGTTATCCAATACGAGGTTTTCTCCGTCGAATACCGCATAAGAGAATTGATTGATCCAATCTCCTAAAATTAATATGCGGGAAGAACGGCTTAACATCAAATCAAGTAAAATGTGGCGATGACCGTAGATGAAGAAATTAATATCGGGATGGGTTTTCAGGTATTCTTTACTATAAAGAACCAAATACTCCTTATCTTCTCCCATATATTCCGGTTCATTTCCATTCATTCGCTTTTGGCGGCTGTGCTTTGCCCATCTTAAGCCCATTTCCAAACTCCAACGGGGATGTAAGTTTGAGAATAAGGTACGTAAAGTTGTGCTGTGGAAGCAAGCTCTCAGAAATTTGAAAGAAGTATCCGGATCTCCTAAACCGTCACCATGCGCCAAGTAGAATTCTTTTCCGTAGATTTCGGTGGTGAGTGGCTGTCGATGGATAATCATTCCGCATTCTTTGGAGAAGTAATCGGTACACCACAAGTCATGATTACCTATAAAGAAGTGTACTTCTACGCCCATATCCGTTAATTCGGATATTTTTCCAAGAAAACGGGTGAATCCTCTCGGTACAACAGTTTTATATTCGTACCAGAAGTCGAACATATCTCCGAGCAAGTAAATCGCAGATGCCTCATATTTGATGCTATCCAAGAAGTTTACCAACCGGCGTTCGTGTGTCCGTTCGTGTTCTATGGCTCGCGAACCGAGATGTGCGTCAGATAGGAAATAGACTTTCTTCATAAGCTGTTTTCTGTTCTGTTACAGGAATCCGAGTTCCAGTTTCGCTTCTTCACTCATCATGTCTTTGTCCCATTCGGGTTCAAAAACCAGATTAATGGTAGCGGAGTTTACACCTTCCACGGATTCAACTTTTTGACGGACATCCTCAACAATGAAATCGGCAGCCGGACAATTCGGGGCTGTGAGTGTCATGTCGATAGAAACGTTCCCGTCATCTTCAACGTCAATCTTATATATCAAACCAAGATCATATATGTTCACCGGAATTTCAGGATCATATACAGTCTTAAGCATTTCCACTATTTTTTCTTCTGTTTCAAAACGTGTTGCCATACATTCATGTTTTTACTACTTGTTCACAAAGATAATATAAATCTTTTATAGTTTGCATTCGTCAGAGTAACTATAAAATGTTCCGTCGCAAACAATAACATGGTCTGAAACACAAATGTTCATCATTTGGGCAGCCTGTTTCACTTGTTCGGTCAGCCGGTTATCGTGTGTGCTGGGCTGTACATTCCCCGACGGATGATTGTGACAAAGAATAATCTGGGTAGCCCGTTGTAAGAGTGCTTCCCTTAATATACTGCGTACATCGACTGATGTTTCATTGATGCCTCCGCTGCTCATTTTTACTTTATCTATGATTTTGCAGGCGGGATTGAGTAGCAATATCCAGAACTCTTCGGTGGGAAGGTCACAGAGTATAGGGTGAAATAGCTTATAAACATCGGTGGAGCAGGAAATCATTTTTCGTTCCGTAATCTCTTCCGATTTTCTTCTTTTGCCTAATTCCGATGCAGCCATAATGGTAATGGCTTTTGCATTGCCTATGCCTTTGAACCGGCATAACTCATCTACCGATTGCTTTCCTAATGTGCTTAGACTGTTGCCACATGAAGCCAATACCCTTTGCATCAGTTCCACGGCAGTTTCTTCCGTGTTGCCGCTTCCTATCAGAATAGCCAACAGCTCTGCATTAGTGAGGGCATCGATCCCTTTTTCAAGCATCTTCTCGCGTGGTCTGTCGGTTTCCGCCCACTCATTGATGCAGAGCTTGTGTTTATTTTCCATATTGGAGTAACAGCCTTTATTTATTCGGAAATGATTTCAAATATTTCCACATCTCCTTCAATCTTTATATCGGTAGCGCCTTTGGCAACATCTGCTTTGAGGAAAGGAGAGTCGATGGTTGTTTCCGATAATAATGTCCCGTCTGCTGCCAACTGTTTTAGTTTCGCAACTTTTCCTGACGGACAGAGTTTTAGAAGCATGGTGTAGCTTTTAATATTTTCAGGGATTCCGAATGAAAGAACACTCTTATTAATGAATGAAGTGCCCGGATTTTTGTCAAATGCATAGAGTACTTCCTTCATGTTTTCTGCTTCGATGCGGAATCCGAGCTTCTCTGCTTTAACCGGGTTAACATCAAATGAACGAACTGCTGCCCAGCTTGTTTTAGGAGATTCGAGTTTTTTCAGCCTGATATATCTGGCCTCTATGGGTTCTCCGTTCCAATTGATTATGTATTGTTTTTGAAGGCTGTCCGTGAGTGCTGTCCATGTTTTGCCGTTTGCTGAATATTCAAGTATGGCGTGGTCAAAATAGTCCACATCATCTGTCGAGTTTCTTCCTTGAAGAATGGCTATTTCGGAAACATTTCTTATACATCCGAGGTCGGCTCCGATCCAGTCACCTGTTTTTTGTGAGTTTCCCGATGTGTAGAATGTGGTGGAATCATTGTCGAACATTAGTTTGCTCTGTGTAGTTCCGAGGTTATTGAATGTGCCTATTCCTTTATAAGATGACGGTATTTCTCCGGTAAGTTTCGTGTAGAATGCGGATAGCATATCATCCATTGCATTCTCATAGAACGGTTGAAGTTTCATAGTGCCGGACTTGTGGGCTTCATAAGCCTTTCTGTCTTCTTCACTCATCAAGTTCTCTACATACATTGTCCAGAATTCAGCATTACCGGCTGTTTGGGTGCGTTTAATGATTTCAAGGGCTCTTTTTCCTCTAGTACCAAGCTTGCCAAATTCTTTGAGCCACGGACGTAGTTCTCCGAGGAGTGCCTTGTTGGTGCATCCTTTTTCCATAATGGCAGGAACTTTTTCTATTTTTTCAAACTCTTTCAGAAGCGCGTTGAATTGTTCTTCTGTGTAGTTCCCGATTCTGAATGTCTCGGTTTCCCATGACTCGGCTCTGCGGTAGCCTGTCTCTGTGTCACATGAGTGGATTGCGAAAGTTCTGTAAGCGTCTTTCACTTCGGGCGTAAGTTCGGCGAGACCTCTTTCCCAATTATCAATGGGATTATATTCCGCAATGTTCCATGTATAGTCTGCAACTCCGTAAAGTGCCAGTTTGGATGCTTCCCCATGTTCCATCGGATTACTTGCAAATCCACAAAAATCATTGGCTGTCAGGGTGGTTTCCAAACCATAAACAGGACCTTGCATAATGATGTGGCGTGCATAATCGGTAACCGGGTAGTTCCACCAGTAAAATGCTGGTCTTTTGATTCTGGAATTAACCCAGTCTAAAGTTTCTTTTGTAAGGTCGCTGCACACTACATCTCCTGTCCAAAATACTTTAACAGAAGGATCGAGCGTTTTTCCGTAGATGCTGAGGCTTCCCTGTGGTGTGGGATCTGCCCAAAGCTTGGAATAGTCGGTGGGACATACAACCAAAGAGGCTACATCTCCTTTGGCTTTCACAAAGTCTTCATTCAACTTGTTTAAAAGTTCGGTTTGCTTCACGGGATTTGTTCCCTCGCCCGAAATATCATCAAAGAAGATTGCGAATGAGCGTACTCCGAGCTTGTACATCATCTCAAATTTGTTTACGAGGTTGTTATAATCTTCTTCGTTCCATTTGATGTCTTGTCCCGGGTGGATGGCCCACACGAAATCTACTCTGTTCCGGTTACAAGCCTCTACCAGTTCTTTAATATTCTTTGCTTCTTTTTCCGGATATGGAAGCCGCCAGTTAGGGCAACTATGGTAAGGATCGTCTTTGGGGCCATAAAGATAGCTGTTCATTTTAAACTTGCCGTAGAAGTCGATGAGTGACATCCTTACTTCGTGTGACCAAGGTGTGCCGTAAAATCCTTCAACTACTCCTCTGTAAGGAATGTTCGGATAGTCATTAATTTCCACGTATGGAAGTTTACCTTCGGCAGCGACCGGGCTTCCGACAATCTGTTTAAGTGTTTGAATGCCATAAAAAGCTCCTCTTTCATCATATCCGGTAATGGATATTCCTTTCTTGTTTATACTCAGCATGTATGCGCCTGACAGGTCTTTTACTCCGAGTTTGGCAGCCTCCTTCGAGCCGAAGTCTATGGTAAGTTTCACTCCTTTTTTACCAATGGATATGAATCCGAGATCTTCTGAAAATCTTTTCCGGTTGTCTTTCACGCGTATTCCCTCGGAAATGTCGAGTTTACCGCCTTCACTGACAATGAGGCTGTGTGGGGTGGGATTGATGATTATCCCTTTATGGTCCAAGGCTTTTCCCGATACCATTTGAACATCCTGTGACTCCGATCTCTGTGTTGCTAAATCAAAATCGCTTTCTTGTGCAGAGAGATTTCCGCAAACGAGAAATCCGGCGATTAATGTTGCCAGTAGCTTTTTATTGTTTTTCATTTTTAAAGAGTTGGTATTATTCTACAAATGTAACATTTTAATTTATTTTCTTATTAATATCTGCCGAAACTCTGAATAAAGTATCGAAAATAAGGTTGTTGTATCTCCGTTGGGAACTGATTATTTTATATAGATTATAAGGGGTAAATTACAAATTTGTCATTTCGGTGAGAATCAATTACTTCCCTTTTCTTAACACGCCCATATGACGTATAAAGGGGGGTGCACGAAAAGTTGTGACATGAAACGTCCTGTTGTTTTGCGCAAATTTGTCATAGGTCTTGCATAATCTATGGTGAGACGGTGTACACTGATTGTCTTGTTAGTGTACACTGACTTGTCGGTTAGTGTACACTGTCCCAGCAGTCAGTGTACACTGTCAGGCTAAGATGTGCCGACGTTTTTCTTTAGTTGTCCTGACGAAAATATTAATTGTCTCGTTTGGTATGGATAGTTTACGGCTTGAATGAAATAAACTACCTGTTATTTGTAGAAATTTTTATTGAAAGCGGAAAATTCATCCTTGCCGAGTACTGCTCTTTGCCACCATGCGCGGAGAAAACCGGTTCCGTAACCGATTAGCTGGATGAATGAAGCAGCAATGGAGATAAGACCTATCTTCATACTCTTGTTTTGCAAGCTCGAATCAATAAAGATGAGCAGACAGAATAGCAGGAGAGGAGCAAGCCCGAAGATTGTAAAGGCGCAACCTATCAGCAAAAGGAATACTCCCACGGTGAAAATTGCAGGGAGCAGATGCACCAATTTCAATGATTCCGGATATTTTTTGTATAGATTGATGCGTGCAATGCCAGAATTGTGTACTTGTTTAAAGAACTTCTTCAAGTCCGTGCGCCTTTTGTGGTAAACCCATGCACCGGGAAACAGGCGGCAGGCGTAACCACCTTTAAAAATGCGTATGCTGAAATCAATATCTTCGCCAAAGCGCATTTTCGAGAATCCTCCCAAAGCCCGGTACGTTTCTCTCCTCACTCCCATATTGAAACTGCGGGGATAGAACTTATCCATTTTCTTCTTACCACCCCGTATGCCTCCCGTGGTGAAGAAAGAAGTCATGGCATAGTTGATAGCTTTTTGCATGTTGGTGAAAGAGAAATGTGCCCTGTCGGGACCTCCGAAAGCATCGGCAGGAGAGTCTGCCAATTCCTTTTCAACAGCTTCGAAATAGCCTTCGGGAATAATGCAGTCCGAATCGAGTATGATTAGATAATCGCCCTTGCTTTTTTCCGCACCGAAGTTACGTGTCTGCCCCGGACCGGAATTAGGCTTTGTGAAATAATGTACATCCAGCTTACCTGCGTATTTCCCGGTAACTTCTTTGCAGGGTACGGAAGAACCATCTTCTATGACAAGAACTTCAAAGCTTTTATAACTCTGACGGGTTAGGCTATCAAGTAATTCGTCCACTTCGTCGGGACGATTATAAACCGGAATGATTACTGAATAGAACATGGATTTGTGCGTTATTTCTTTGTGGCAAAGATAAAGAATAAAACTAAAAGAGTAAGAACCCGTTGGTAATTTGTTATCTTTGTTCCTGCTAAAAGATATAATTAGGATGACTTTAAACGCTATCGAACCTAAATCAAAGATGTGGAACTTGTGGCATGGTTGCCATAAGTTAAGCGCAGGGTGCAAACATTGCTACGTCTATCGTGGCGATTCAAAACGGGGCATTGATAGCGGTGTAATTACCAAAACAAAGAATTTTGACCTTCCTGTGCAAAAGAAACGTAACGGTGAATATAAGATTCCTTCGGGTTCATTGGTTTATACCTGCTTTACTTCCGATTTCTTTTTGGAGGAGGCGGATGAGTGGCGCAAAGAAGCATGGGAGATGATACGGACTCGCAATGATTTACGATTTATGATGATTACCAAACGCATCGACCGTTTGCATGAATCTTTGCCGGATGATTGGGGTGATGGATATGAGCATGTAATTATCTGTTGCACTGTTGAGAATCAGGAGAGAGCCGATTACCGTTTGCCTATCTACAAGGAGGCTCCGATTAAACACAAGATTATTATTTGTGAACCGATTTTGGAACGGATTGATCTAAGTAAATACAATATCGGTTCATGGGTTGAACAAGTGGTTGTCGGTGGAGAGTCGGGCTATGAAGTCCGCCCGTGTAATTTTGAGTGGGTTATGGAACTGCATAACTTATGTGCGGAACAAAGAGTTTCGTTTTGGTTCAAACAAACCGGATCCAAATTCATCAAAGACGGCAAGTTGTATAATGTTAACCGTATGTTGCAGCATTCCCAGGCTCGAAAAGCCGGGATAAATATCTAATCTCTTTAATTCATCCACTTTGGTTCAACAATTAATTTAGTATCTTTGTTAGAGTGAGATATTCAAAATTAATTGGCTTATGAAAAAGAAAGGATTCATTTCGTGCTTATTGCTGTTGGCAGGAGCCTTTGCATGGCAGACTTCCAGGGTGGAGGCTTGTAGCCGTGCCGTGTATGTCGGTCCGGATGATTTGGTAATAACAGGTCGCACTATGGACTGGAAAGAAGATATCGGCAGTAACCTGTGGATATTCCCAAGAGGAATGCAACGTGCCGGTTATGATAAGGAGAATACCATTAAATGGACATCTAAATATGGAAGCCTTGTTGCTTCGGCTTATGACTTCGGAACTTGTGACGGGATGAATGAAAAAGGACTGGTGGCTAGTTTGCTTGCCTTGCCCGAATCCGATTATACCCGTCCAAACGATAATCGTCCTGTGATGGGAATAGGTATCTGGACGCAATATGTTTTGGATAACTTTGCTACCGTCAGTGAAGCTGTGGATGAGTTGAAGAAAGAAACTTTCCGTATCTATGCACCGAAGATGCCCAACGGAGCAAGTTCGAACATGCATCTTGCTATTACAGATCCTACCGGAAACAGTGCTGTTCTGGAATACCGTGACGGTAATCTGAATGTTTACGAAGGTAAGCAATATCAGGTAATGACTAATTCACCTTTTTATGATGAACAGTTGGCTACGAATGACTATTGGAAAAGCGTGGGCGGGTTGGATATGCTTCCCGGAACCAATCGTTCGTCCGACAGGTTTGCCCGTGCATCTTTTTATATTAATGTAATCCCGAAAACAGAGAACATCCACGAAGCCATTGCCGGAGTTATAGGTGTGATGCGCAATGTATCTGTTCCATTGGGAATAAGCACTCCCGATAAACCGCATATTTCTTCTACCCGTTGGCGTTCTATTTCCGACCAAAAGAATAAGGTTTATTATTTTGAATCCACGCTAAGTCCAAGTACATTCTGGGTGGATTTGAATAAAGTGGATTTCAAGCCGGGAGCAAAAGTAAGGAAGCTCGATTTGGTACATGGAGAGATATATGCCGGAGAAGCATATAAGGATTTTAAAGATAGCAAGCCTTTTGTGTTTTTGTTTGAAACGCCTGCCGCATGACAACACATAATATAATTAAAAAAGCTGCTTCGAACATCGGAGCAGCTTTTATATATCTGAATGTTTACTTACCGTTTAAGCCTTTACGCGACCTACATAAGAACCGTCTCTTGTGTCAATTTCGATAGTTTCTCCTTCGTTGATGAACAATGGAACACGAACTTCTGCGCCTGATTCAACTGTTGCAGGCTTGGTAGCATTTGTTGCTGTGTCGCCTTTTACTCCCGGTTCGGTATAAGTAACTTTCATCTGAACTTTAACAGGAACATCGGCATAAAGAACTGTTTCTGTTGAAGCATCGGATACGACTTCTACAATCATTTCTTCTTTTAAGAAGTCAACGCCATTGATTAAATCGTGAGCGATAGGGTGCTGATCAAAGGTTTCCTGATTCATGAAGATGAAATCTTCTCCTTCTTTATATAAGAATTGGTAAGGACGGCGTTCTACACGTACGTCTTCCAATTTTTCACCGATATTGAAACGGCGTTCAAGAACATAACCGCTAACTACATCTTTCAACTTCGTACGCATAAAGGTGTTACCTTTTCCCGGTTTTACGTGAAGGAACTCAATACAGAAGTAAAGTTTGCCATCCATGCGGATGCATGTTCCGTTCTTAATGTCTTGTGCATTAATCATACTTTCTTTTCTTTTTTTATATTGTTATTAATATTGTCTCTCGTGGGTTTCGGGTGCAAAAGTAATCTAAATCAATAAAAAACGCAAAATCTTTTGACTAAAAAAGACTTATCTCTTGGTTAATTTAAAAAAAGTGTCTATTTTTGCAGCCCGATTACGTAGAATAATAACATAAAAACAAGATACAGTAATGAAAAGAACATTTCAACCCTCTAACAGAAAGAGAAAGAACAAACACGGTTTCCGTGAGAGAATGGCAACTGCTAATGGCCGCAGAGTGTTGGCTGCACGTCGTGCTAAAGGAAGAAAGAAATTAACCGTTTCTGACGAGTATAACGGAACAAAGTAATTGTTTCTACAATACGGTGAGAAATAGAAAAGGGGGTGAATTTAATATTCATCCCCTTTTCTATTTTTATTTTCTTGTTATTACCATTCAATGAACTTGCCACGTGCTTTGCGCTTTGCCAATTCTTCATTCAGGAACTTCTGTCTGTCTTTGGCTATGTAGCGGCGTGCAAAGATATTCGGCACGGCAACTCCGAGTGCAATGCAGACAATAATCAGTGCGGAAGTGATACCATTGGAGAAAGCATTGGTTACTTCCCCTACCACGCCTTGCATGTTGATAAGTGCCATTAACGAACGATACATTAATACACCTGGAATCATTGGAATCACAGAAGGTATGGAGAGTACGTGATTGGGGACATGAAACCAATGAACTGCTTTAACAGCAAGCAGACTGACAACGAAACTACCCATAAACGAACCGATAACAGGACCGTAGCCAAGTTCGAAGTTTACAAAGTTACGTGTACAAACAGCAATGATACCACCAACAGCCACTACCCAAAGCAGGCGGCGCTGAATATTGAATATCATGGAAAAGCCTATGGCTGCAATGGCTGCTGCCAATGCATAAGTCAGATAAGTATCATGTGGAACCATGCTTAACTCGCTGAACTTCTGGTCAATGGTTACATCCTCCATAACAAGAAGGCGCATGGCGAAAGCGATACCGAACGTCATTGCACCTACCATCATCACAGTATTGGCTGCACGGGTGATACCTACCAATAGATGATTGTCAATCATATCGTCCACAAAGTTAATAAGCGGCACTCCCGGAACAATAAACAATGCACAGGCAAGTAACGGGTGATATGGGGTAGCCGATAATCCCGTATAAGCTGAGGCATAAGCCAAACAGGTTGCGGCAAACGCGGCGAGAGCGATACTCATATAAACATTCATGCCGAATTCGATGCAACGTGCGCGTACGCGGAAACCGACAAAAGCACAAATTGAGGCAAAAAGAAAAGCAATCCAGTCGCTGCCGAACAGCTTACAGAATCCTCCACAGGCAAACCCTGCTCCGATGGCAACTATATAAGGTATGTAATTGCGCGGTTTGTTGGCAATCTTTGTTAGCTCTTCCTCGTATTGGTCTAAGGAATAATCCTTTTCAATCGCGTGCCATGACAGTTTGCTGATTTGTGAAATAGCAGTCATGTTAATACCATGTTTCTCACACTTCTGGAACTTGGAGAAAGAGTGTTTTTCGTCACTCACATTCACCATTAGCATAGTCCACCGGATATCAATGTGTAATTTGTCTTCGGGAATGCCTAGATAGGCTGCTACGCGTTTCATGTTTCGTTCAATGCGGTTAGTGTCCGCTGCGCTCTCCATGAGCAGTTTACCGGTGCGGAGCAAGAGATCCAGTTTACGTCTTAATAGCAATATCTCTTGTTCGTTCGTTGTCTCGTTTGTCATTTGCTCTCGTTTTGTTAATCCTGAATATTATACCTGAACTTTTTCGGGCTGCAAAGGTATAAAAAAATCTGTGACATTTAGTTGTAACCGGTTGTGCTTTATGAGAGGAAACGATATTTAAGATTAAATGTAGGAATGGAAGCGAAATTATCGTATCTTTGGCCCCGGAATAATTTGTTATGTATGACATTTAAAGAATTCTTTTCATTTAAGAATAACCGTTTCTTTTGGATAAACATCATTTTAATGGTGGTTGTCTGTTGTGTGTCGCTTTGGGGAGTGCTAAAGTGGTTGGATGACTATACCCAGCATGGCGAATCGGTTACGGTTCCCAAAGTAAGCGGTATGTTTGTAGATGAGGCTGTTTCAATCTTTAATAAAGAAGGATTGGTCTGTGCAGTGGTCGATTCGAGTTACCGCAAGGGAGTTGCTCCGGGGAGCATTCTCGATCAAAGTCCTGTGGCAGGAATGAAAGTAAAAGCAGGAAGAACCGTTTATCTGACAATAAATTCATTAAGTGTTCCTTTGCAGGCTGTGCCTGATGTAGCCGATAATAGCTCTGCCCGTCAGGCGGAAGCTAAATTACTTGCGGCAGGGTTTAAGCTGACCGATAATGAATTGATTGCCGGTGAAAAAGATTGGGTTTATGGAGTGAAGTACAATGGTCGTCGTCTTGGTTTTGGCGAAAAAGTTCCCACAGGAGCAAAGCTGACTTTGCTTGTAGGAAGCGGAGAGCGCGAAGCTGTGTCCGATAGTCTTGGCGCAGATACCCCTTCGTCCGGTGAGGATGCCGTGGTAGACGATTCTTGGTTCTGATACGTAAATCATTCATAATGGCAGATTACTTAGAAGATATAGATGATTCTGTAGATGATGTGGAGCCTGTAGGCGATTCGCCGGAACTATATGAACATTTTCGTGTAGTAGTGGATAAAGGACAGTCTCCCGTCCGTGTTGATAAATATCTTTTCGAACGCATTGTCAATGCTTCGCGAAACCGTATTCAAAAGGCTGCTGAAGCCGGTATGGTAATGGCGAACGGTAAATCGGTGAAGAGCAACTATAAAGTAAAACCTTTGGATGTGCTCACCGTTATGATGGATCGCCCGCGTTATGACAATGAAATTGTACCCGAAGACATTCCCCTTAATATTGTTTATGAAGACAAAGACCTGATGGTAATAAACAAACCGGCAGGGCTGGTTGTGCATCCCGGTTGCGGAAACTATCACGGCACTTTGGTCAATGCAATAGCATGGCATTTAAAAGATAATCCCGATTATGATCCTAACGATCCGCATGTAGGTTTGGTACATCGCATTGATAAAGATACTTCCGGTCTTTTGCTTATAGCTAAGACTCCCAATGCAAAAACTCATTTGGGCTTGCAGTTTTTCAATAAAACGACCAAACGCAAATATCAGGCATTGGTGTGGGGAACAGTAGAGAATGATGAAGGAAGAATTGAAGGCAATATAGCCCGTAATCCTAAAGACCGCATGCAGATGGCGGTATTCTCCGATCCCGAGATAGGCAAACATGCCGTTACCCATTATAGAGTATTAGAGCGTTTGGGATATGTAACGCTGGTGGAATGTGTACTCGAAACCGGAAGAACGCATCAGATACGTGTACACATGAAGCATATCGGTCATACCTTGTTCAATGACGAACGCTATGGCGGACATGAAATCTTAAAAGGAACTCATTTCAGCAAATATAAGCAATTCGTAAACAACTGTTTTGATACTTGCCCCCGTCAGGCACTCCACGCCATGACACTTGGTTTCGTTCATCCTACTACGGGTGAAGAAATGTTCTTCACGTCAGAACTTCCTCAGGATATGAGTGTTCTGATAGAAAAATGGAGAACTTATATTTCAAATCGTGATATAGAATGAAACGGAACATTGCCATAGTAGCAGAAGATAAAGCCTATGCTCATGAGCTAGCGGCTTTTTTTGATGAAAACAGATATAATTCTTATGTTATACTTGTAGACCGTCCATGTTGGACAGCTTTGCTGTCTGACGGCGCCAGAACTGTAGTTGATAAGAATGACTTCAGCTTTTTTACCGATGAAACATGGGTGAAACCGGACTTTGCTTACATCGCTACCCATACTTATGGAAGCGGTGGAAAGTTACAGGGTTATTTTGATTTGCAGAAAATTCCTTATTCTTCGTCAAATCTGTTGGTTTCTGCGATTTCTTTTAATAAATTTGCATGTAATCAGTATTTAAAAGGTTTCGGGGTACGTGTGCCCGAAGGCTTGGTATTGAAAAAAGGATATGAAATATCCGCAGAAGATGTTGCCGAAAAAATAGGCTTTCCCTGTTTCGTGAAGCCTAATGAAGGAAGTGACAATGCTGCCGTTATGAAAGTAGACGGGAAAGAGGGAATGTGGCAGGCTATTGCAAATGCTTTCAGATATTCGGATGAGGTTTTGATTGAACCAGCCGTAGAAGGAACGGAAGTAGAATGTGCCTGTTATAAAACAAAGAAAAAAGAAGGATTATACCTTTCTGTTTCTTTGTCCGAAGATGTGGAAAGACGCATCAGGATGCTGACATCTGTTATTTATGATATTCTCGGTTGCTCGGGGATGGTCGTAATAAAATATATTGTAGACATAGATAATAAAATAAACTTATTGAGAATAAATGCCACTCCTCGGATAACCGCTGAAGGCTTTATTTGCCGGCAGGCTATTGAAACCGGACGGGACATGAAGGAGGTGATGACAGATATTATAGAGAATAAATTCATATAATTATGGAAAAGCACGCAGAGTTTGACGAGATTCGTCCGTATCACGATGAAGAGCTTCCTCAAGTATTTGAAGAGCTGATTGCCGACCCGCAGTTCCAACATATTGCAACCGTTGCCATGCCCGGAATACCTTTTGAAGTCTTGGCACAAGGTATGCGCCAATGTAAAACCAAATCAGAGTTTCAAAAGAACTTCGGTTATAAGATACTATGGAACATTGCCAAGTCTTGCTGTGACGGGCTGACACTCGACCATACTGCGATTAAAGACAAAAAACTGGCTTATACATACATATCCAACCACCGGGATATAACCCTTGATTCGGGATTCCTTTCGGTTTTGCTTGTAGATCAGGGAATGGATACGGTAGAGATTGCAATAGGAGATAACCTGTTGATCTATCCCTGGATTAAGAAGTTCGTCCGTACCAATAAATCGTTTATTGTTCAGCGTGGGTTAAGTATGCGCCAGCAACTAGAGTCTTCCCAACGCCTTTCACGTTACATTCATCATACCATTACGGATAAGAACCAATCTATCTGGATTGCACAACGCGAAGGACGTGCCAAAGATTCGAGCGACCACACGCAGGAAAGCCTGTTGAAGATGCTTGCCATGGAAGGGGGAGAGGGAGATGCCATTGAGAGATTGCTATCGCTGAATATTGCTCCGCTATGTATCTCTTACGAATATGATCCGTGCGATTACCTGAAAGCAAAAGAGTTCCAGTTGAAACGTGATAACCCCGATTATAAGAAATCGGTAGACGACGATTTGCTGAACATGGCGACCGGGATAACCGGATATAAAGGAAGGGTACATTTTAAGGTTGCTTCCTGTATCAATGAAGAACTGCTGAAGGTGGAGGATAATTTGTCTAAGCAAGACTTGTTCACCAGCGTGGCGGTAATCATTGATAAAGCCATTCACAGCAATTATACTCTTTATGCAGGCAACTATGTTGCTTACGATTTACTCTTGGGCAATGGTGAGTTTGCCGGTAAATACACGGAACAAGAGAAAGCACACTTTGAAGAATATGTGCAAAAGCAACTCGATAAAATAGATATTCCAAACAAAGATATTCCTTTCTTGAAAGAAAAGATATTATATATGTATGCCAATCCGTTGATTAATTACTTGGAAGCAACCAAATGAGAAGACGGTCTTTATACATAATATGTTTGCTGTGTGCAGTGCTTTTGCAGTTCTCCTGCAAAGATGATGCCTACACATATCCTCCCGTTCAACTGGAATTTGTTTGTGCCCATATGGATGAAACAGGAACAGTCGATTATTTCCTGAACGATGACGGCAAAGCGTATTATGTTGACAATGCAGCCCGGTTTACCAAAATGCTTCCCGATACGGTTTACAGAATGATATGCAACTATGAAGTACTGAGTGCGGCTTCTTCAACCTCCAAAGGAAACGCCTTGGTTTATGCTTTGCAGCAAACGGTTTCTGTCATCCCGATCAGTGAGGAAAAGCTTGTGGGGGATATGAAAACAGATCCGGTGGAAGTGCAAAGCATCTGGAAGAAAAGTGCCGGATACATCAATATGGTGCTGCTGGTAAAGTCGCAGGATGGGAAACATTTGTTTCATTTCGTCGAGAATGGCATAGCGGATGAAGGAGGACGCAAAAGGCTGAGTCTTACTCTTTACCACGATAAGACGAATGATATTGAAGCCTATACCAAAAATGCTTATTTATCCGTTCCGCTTAATAAATATAAGGATGTGTTGACCGACGGCGATCTTATAGACTTTCATATCAATACACGCAGCGGGATGAAAACTTATAGTTTTACTTATTAAGAAATAAAAAGTATGAAACGTGTACTGTCTCTGTTATCTTTATTCTCTCTCATTTGTTTCTCATGCAATAAAGGTGATTATAAAACGATGGATGTAAATGATTTCGAATCTTTGATTAATACGGACGAAGTGCAACTCGTAGATGTGCGCACCGGGGTGGAATACTCGGAAGGACACATACCCGAAGCTATCAATATTAACGTAATGGATGACTCTTTCCGTACGCTGTCCGATTCTTTGCTGACGAAAGATGTCCCTGTTGCCGTTTATTGCCGCAGTGGAAAACGCAGCAAAGCGGCTGCCGACATACTCAGCAAAAAAGGCTTTAAGGTTTATGAACTTGCCAAAGGATTCAATTCATGGCAAGAAGCAGGTAAAGAGATTGTAAAGTAAATCCGGCTGTTTTATTCGTTTTTTTCTCCGTTCTCCCTTCCGAAGTTGCGGTATTCGGTGGGAGTTAGCCCTGTATGCTTCTTAAAGAGAGCAAAGAAATGTTCCGTAGAAGCATAGTTGAGATAGAAAGCTATCTCTTTTACAGACTGCGAAGTGCCGATCAATAACTGCTTGGCTTTCCTTAGTTTCAATTCCTGAAAATACTTTGCCGGGGCATACCCCGTGTAATCCTTGAATACTTTCCTGAACCATGAATAACTGATGTTCAGCTTCATGGCAAGCTCCATCGGATCGATATTTCTGCACACATTCTCATTCATGATAATCTTTGCACACTCTATCTTCTGGTCTATTTCTCCTGCTTCGAACAGTTTATTCTTTGAAATGGAAAGAATCATCCCCAATATGTGCATCACAATGCCTGCAAGATATTGCTGGCTCGAAATCTTATCGGCTTCCGCTACTTCTATGGCGCGGGTGAAGAGGTTGACCAGTTCTTCCTGAAGTCCCACTTCCAATATCTGGTTTTCCCGGCTTATGAATGAGTTGTCTATCATATTATCAATGATGGGACCTTCGAAGCCGATGTAATATTCATTCCACCCTGTTTCCTTCAGAGGGCGGTAAGTGTGCCATTGCCCGGGGAATAAAACCAAGATGCGCCCTTTGTTGATGTCGGTTCGCTTTGTGCTGTCCGACTCAAAAACGCCCCTCCCTTTGGTGATATAGACAAACTGATACTCGCGAAGCACACGACCTTTCTGTGCATTGAAGAAGTATCCCGAAGGATGGTCTTTCAAAGGATAGGGAGAGCCGGGACGGATGGACTGGAAACCTACGGTATTGACCGACAAGCCGAACTTATGGTCCATGTCGTTGACGATAAGGTATTTAAAATCTACGCCTAAATCATTGTAGCTTTCCATAGTAACCGGGTTCTGTGATTTGGATAACGCAAAAATAGGGATATTTTGCATATTATCTCTGTTTTATCCATTATAATTTGATGTTTCATAGGCAGTAATTAGGTGACTTGTGCCGTCTGATTAAATGTTTCATTGCAGTGGAACGTATGTTTCTCTGCAGTGAAACGTTTATTCCACTGCAGAGAAATGTACGTTCCACTGCAGTGGAATACTTAATATGGCGGGAAGAAAGTATTAATTAGTACCGAAAGAAGGGGGAATTAATAAGGAAAGGGCGCCAAAAAAGTCTTTTATAACTTTTTGACGCCCTTGTACTTATACTGAGATACTGCTTACTTCGGCAGATTGAACGCTATGGTCATTTCGTGCATTTGCTCTTGGCTCATGCCGTCGGGCTCAAAGCCCATGTTCTTGCAGTTGATATAGATTTGAGCCGATTTGCTGAGAACATCCACTTGGTCGAAAGCCTCCATGATGTCCGTACCTACGGCAAACACTCCGTGCTTTTCCCAAAGGGTTACATCATAGTCGTCGAGTTCTTTCAACGTGCCGTCGGCAAGTTCCACGGAACCGGGCAGTTGATAAGGGATGATTCCCACACCGCGCGGACAGAATGCCTTGGTTTCGGGAATCATGCTCCAAAGCAAGTTGGTCATGACGTCTTTTTGGAGGAACTTCTTGCTGTGGCTCATGGCTATAAGCTCAATGGGATGCGTGTGCAAGGATGCTTTGTAGGGGCTGCCTTTGCCAATCAGGTAGTTGTGTACACTGAGGTGGGCAGGAAGCTCGGATGTGGGCTTTACCGGTGCATCGGCTATCATCACATAGCTTGCACAGTCGTCGAGGATGCGGATGATAGAACCGTTTTCCATAGGCCAACGGGCAAGGTCGCGCATGCGTTTGTTCGTTCCTTTGCAAAAGAAGTAGCAGCCTTTCAGGTGGGGCAGGGTAACGCCGATGGGCATAACGTCACTGATAGGAGTCATTGTGCGGACTTCGTCATCTATATACTCGGTGATGTTTACGGTGATATTACCGCCATTACGTTCCGCCCAGCCTTTTTGCCAGAGGTATCCGGCTACTTCGGCCACTTTGTTCACTTCTTTAGCCAGTGCGGGACGGTTTTCTAATATTGATTTCATTCTGTTTATACTTAAAATTAATTGTTCTTTAGTTCTGTGCCATTGCCACTACGATGATAGAGGAAATGAGCACTGCAAGCCCGCATATAAGCACTCCGATGGTGGATGCGTTTACTCCTTTCCACTCTTTCAGTATGATTCCCCATACATTGGAGAAGGTTACGTTGAGAGACATCAGGATGCTCCATGAGAATGCCAGCAGGATGGGAGACTCGGATAGGAAGCTCTTTCCCATTTCCAATCCGAAGAACTGCGAATACCACAGCACTCCCGCCAATGCGCAAAATAAGATATTGTTTACCAGATCGCCGCCTTTCACGGAGAAGTATTCTTGCCCTGTCTTATTCTTTATGTTCTGCCAGATGCAATAAACGGCATTGGTAAAGAATCCCCCGAGGGTTACGAGGAAGATAACGGGCAAGCCTGCATAGAGCCCTTCCACTCCTTGGGCAAGGGCGGCTTCCTTGATGGGCGTTCCGGCTTCGAGCCCCAAAGCGAAGCAGGCACTCATCACACCGGCAAGCAGGGCAACGAGTAAGCCTTTGGTCAGCGCGAAGTCCTTGACGGCGGCTTTCTTTTCTTCTTCGCTCATGTTCTTTGAGCGCAGGCTTCCGGCATATCCGATGACGGCAATACCTGCAAGGGTGATGCACACCCCGATCAGCAAGGTCAGTCCCGCACCGTGAAACAAGTCTTCACCTGCGAAAATAGCGGGGAAAAGTGTTCCGAATCCTGCACAAGTGCCGAGTGCGATGCTTTGTCCCAAAGCTACTCCGAGGTAGCGCATGCTCAGTCCGAAGGTAAGCCCGCCTATTCCCCAAAGCACTCCGTAGATGATAGCCGGCATGGCGCCGCCCGAACTCCATAGTGCGCAAAGGCTGCTGCCTGCGGGGATGGCAAGCAAAGCTCCGAGCAAAGGAAATACCAACCATGCAAAGATGCCTTGCACCAGCCAGAAGCTTTCCCAGCTCCATTGCCTTACCTTGTTTATAGGTACATAAGAACTGGACTGCCCGAAGCTGCCCAGCGCTATGATGATTAATCCGATGAGAACATTCATAGTGATTAGTTTTTTAGTGATTAGTGTTTAGTGATTAATGATTAGCAGTACTAATCACTAATCACTAACCGCTAATCACTTTCTTTTAGAGGTTACTTCTGCTTCATACTTCTGTATCTCCGCGATGAATGCTTCGCCCACAGGTACGTTGTTCTTCAGACAGAACATGTCCCACACTGCATTCCACGGCAATGACTTGCTTTCTTCGAGCAGGGCAAGACGTTCGAACAACTGGTCGTTTGCTTCATAGCGGCGGAGCTGTGCAAGTGGTTCGAGCAGGGCTTGCATGAAGCACTTCTGTGTGGCACGACTACCCACTACATATGCACCGATGCGGTTGATGGAAGCATCAAAGTAATCCAGCCCGATGTTTACACGGTCGAGAGCGTTGCAGCGGATGATTTCTTTGGCAAGGTCGAGTGTATCATCGTTCATGATAGTCACGTGGTCGGAGTCCCAACGGATTGGACGGCTCACGTGTAGCATAATCTCGGGAGTGAAGAGCAACAAAGCAGAGATTTTGTCCGCAATGCTTTCTGTGAGGTGGAAGTGTCCTGTGTCTAAGGTCACCATCTTGTTGTTCTTCGCACCATAGCCCAGATAGAAGTCATAAGAGCCGACTGTGTAGCTTTCCGCTCCGATGCCGAACAACTTGGCTTCGATACAGTCTTTCATGTTATCGTATTTGGTAGCGAAGATTTCATCCAACGATTGTTTCAGTAGTTCGCGGTAGTAGAGACGGTTCACTGTCTGATCTTTGCTTCCGTCGTGAATCCAAAGGTTCATTACGCAAGGCGAGCCTTGATATACACCCATAGCTTCGGCAATGGCACGGCTGCGCTTGGTGTGCTCCACCCAGAAACCGCGTATCTCGGGATCGGGATTAGCCAATGACAGGCTTCCGCTTTTCGGATGGGAGAAAGAAGTGGAGTTGAAGTCCAGCTTCATGTTGTGTTCCTTACCCCATTCCATCCAGCTTTGGAAATGCTTCGGTTCTATCTCGTTGCGGTCAACGAACTTGCCGCCGAAGTCGCCATACGTGGCGTGCAGGTTCAAACGGTGAGTTCCCGGAATGTAGGAAGCCGCTTTGAGGATGTCGGCACGGAGTTCTTCCATGTTGCGTGCCTTGCCGGGGTGGTTGCCTGTGGCTTGGATACCGCCGGAGAGTTGACCGTCGGGGTTTTCAAAGCCTGTTACGTCGTCTGCCTGCCAGCAATGCAGGGAGAGGGAAATCTTTTGCAAGTCTTCGATAGCCTTGTCGGTGTCCACGCCAATGGCGGCATAACGTTCTTTGGCTATCTCATAAGCTTTCTGTACTAATTGTTCGTTCTTCATGATGTCTGTATGTTTTTAATGATTTAAATGTTTTCTCTATATATACTAAGGTAAGTTTCATAGCCTTCCTTCCATAAAGACTGTTCGGCGGGTTGGAATGTACTCACTGATACCGAGTTACTTATCATCTTCCGCATCTCGCCGATGCTGCCCACCATCCCGTCCGCCTTGGCTTGCAGCATGATGTTTCCGATAGCCGTAGCTTCCGAAGGTCCTGCCACGACAGGGATGCCTATGGCATTGGCTGTGAAGGTGTTCAGAAGGTTGTTCTTGGAACCTCCGCCTATCACGTGCAGCTTTTCGATGGGAAACGCAGCCAGTGATTGCAGGCTTCCAAGCACCTGACGGTATCTCAGCGCAAGGCTTTCAAAGATGCAACGGGTGATTTCCCCGTGGGTTTGCGGAACTGCCTGATTGGTTTCCTTGCAATAGCTCCGAATGGCTTCAATCATCGAAGCGGGATTGGCAAAGCAGGGGGCATCGGGATTAATCAGGCTGCGGAATGCCGGGGCGGCAAGGGCGGCATCTATCAGCTCCGGGTAAGAGTAATCGGTAGTTGCCTGCCACTCTTTGCGGCAACGTTCCAGCAACCACATCCCGCAGATGTTTTTCAGGAAACGGATCGTTCCTTCCACGCCTCCTTCATTGGTGAAATTGAGTCGGAAGCTCTCCTCGCCCGTCAATGGCTTGTCTGTCTCGATACCCATGAGCGACCATGTGCCGCTGCTCAGGTAGGCAAAGTTCTTTCCGTCGGCAGGCACGGCGGCTACCGCACTGGCTGTGTCGTGCCCCGCTACGGCAATGACGGGGACAGCTCCCATTCCCGTTTGCTTTTGCACATTGGCACTCAACGCACCTATCTTTGTACCCGGATAAACAAACCGCCCGAAATGACTTTCGCTTAGTTGCAATTCTTTCAGCAACTCCTGTTCAAACCGTTTTGTCTCGGGGTTAATCATTTGTGAAGTGGATGCAATGGTATATTCCGTCACCATTTCGCCCGTGAGCATGTAGGATAGCGCATCGGGGATGAACAGTATCTTGTCGGTCACAGGCAACACGGAAGAGTTGTTGCGGCGGATGGTATCCAGTTGAAACAGCGTGTTGAAGTTCATGAACTGTATGCCCGTCATTTCATACACCCGGTTGCGGGGTATTCTTTTAAAGAACTCTTCCTGTGCTCCCTCCGTGTGGGGATCGCGGTAACAATAGGGCTGGCGAAGCAACTCACCGTCCTTGCCTATGCACACAAAGTCCACTCCCCAAGTATCTATTCCGATGGATTCTATCACGGTTCCTTCGTTGGCAACCACCTTCAATCCGTCCACTATCTCTTGGTAGAGCGCGTAGATGTCCCAGTAAAAGTGCCCGTTTGTTTCGATGATGCGGTTGGGGAAGCGCGTCAGTTCCCTGAAGTTCACCCTCCCATCTGCGATGGTTCCTAAGATTGTGCGTCCGCTTGTTGCGCCGAGGTCTACGGCAAAGAAGTTCTTTTTATCCATTCCTTTTTGCTTATTTATGTTTTTCATTGGAAGCAAAAGTAACGGATTGGTGAGATACGGAGATTGTTTAAATTGATGTTCCGACTATCGGTTTTGTCATAGTTGATATGTTTTGCAACAGTTTAATGTAAAAACATCCCCTGCCTTGCACATATGTATTGCATTATAGGCAGGAGTGTTCTTTTATCTGCCGAACACCTGTTTCATCGGACGTCCGATCCATACTTGGGGTTGCTTAAGCCCGAAAATGTGGGCGATTGTGGATGCTACATCAAACTGCATCATGCTTATATCGTCGAACTGTACTCCTTTTTTGATATTCTTGCCGGATATGATAAAAGGAGTCTCCATTTCATTCATAGTCTTGCCGCCATGACCGTTTCCTATGCCTCCATGATCGGCTGTGACAATGAAAATGGTTTCTTTCAGCATACCTGCATCTTCAACAGCTTTGATAATACGCCCTATATATCCGTCGAGTTCTTTTAGTTTTGCATAATACTCCGGTGTGTCGTGACCTGCTGCATGACCGATATGATCGGGGTTGTCAAAACAAACAGCCAATAGAGTGGGATGTTTCTCTTTGATATATGATTCTGCCATTTCGCACAAAGCTTTCGGATGTTTGTTATAATCCGGCGCTTGCCGGTGGTAACTCAAAGCAAGGGTATCCACTAAATATTTAATTCCGTCCCATTCATACAAACAGCCTATTTCTGCTTTAGGGCGGTCATCACGGAGCAATTGGAAAACAGTGGGGAAGATGCCGTGTTGGTTTAGCACGCGTGAAGGTAGCTCGGGAGTTTTAGATCCCCATTCTGTATATCCATGCAATTCCGGCCCGGCTCCCATAAACATGGATGCCCAGTTGATAGCACTGGAAGAAGGTAGGGTAGAGCGTTTTTTTAAGGTATAAGCTCCGTTATTCATCAACTGTTTTATGTTGGGAATGTCAGCTTTGGGAACACTGTAAGCACCCCAACCGTCTAATCCGATTAAAACAACATGTTTTGCTTTGCTCCTTCCTTTGGAGTAACAGGATGGTGCGGTGAAAAACATGATTACTAAGATGAGTGCCGGTAAAATGAATGGTTTGTTCATAACTATGTAATATTTAAGGTTAAATATAGATTATAGCGTAAAGGTATATATTATTTAATGAACAGCACTCACTTTTAATGTTGTTTTTATACAACCGTGCAAGGAAAACGGTTAGATAAAACCATCTTTTTGCATAAAAACAATAAAATATTTGTGTTTTATGCATCATGTATTCAAAATAATGCATAAATTTGCCGCAGAATAAGAATAATTATACAGACATGAAGAACAAGAGTAACCGATTGGATGCCATAAAGATCATTATTTCCAGTCAGGAAGTGGGAAGCCAAGAGGAGTTATTGCAAGAACTGGCAAAAGAGGGCTTTGCGCTAACACAGGCTACTTTATCTCGCGATTTGAAGCAACTGAAAGTAGCCAAAGCAGCAAGCATGAACGGGAATTACGTGTATGTGTTGCCCAACAATACCATGTATAAACGTATGGTAGAACCTCACAGGGCAAGCGAACTGTTGATGCACAACGGTTTCATCTCCATCGCATTCTCTGCCAATCTGGCGGTTATAAAAACTCGTCCCGGCTATGCAAGCAGTCTTGCTTATGACATCGATATGCATGATTTCCCGGAAATACTGGGAACCATTGCAGGAGACGATACCATTATGATGGTACTGAAAGAAGGTTGTTCGAGTATGGAGGTAAAGAGTACACTTTCCATTCTTATTCCCAATATCGAATAATTTAATATTTTACATAGAATTTAGAAATGGACACAACTCAAATAGATGTTATGGTAGCCGACGCCTCACATGAGGTTTACGTTGACACTATTTTGGAGACAATAAGGAATGCTGCGAAGGTTCGTGGAACAGGTATTGCAGAACGTACTCACGAATATGTGGCTCAGAAGATGAAAGAAGGTAAAGCTATTATCGCCCTTTGCGATGATGTCTTTGCCGGATTCACTTATATCGAGTCATGGGGAAACAAGCAGTATGTAGCAACTTCGGGACTTATCGTACATCCCGATTTCAGGGGCTTGGGACTGGCAAAGCGCATTAAACAGGCTTCATTCCAACTGGCACGCTTACGATGGCCGAAAGCAAAGATATTCAGCCTTACCAGTGGAGCTGCCGTGATGAAGATGAACACGGAACTTGGATATGTACCTGTTACATTCAATGAACTGACCGATGACGAAGCTTTTTGGAAAGGTTGCGAAGGTTGCATCAATCACGACATATTGGTAACCAAGAACCGTAAGTTCTGCATCTGTACGGCAATGCTTTACGATCCGGAAGAACATAAAGAAGATAAAATATAAAAATAAGATAGCTATGGAACAGAAGAAAAAAGTAGTTGTAGCATTCAGCGGGGGGCTTGATACCTCATATACCGTAATGTATTTGGCAAAAGAGAAAGGTTATGAAGTATATGCTGCATGTGCAAATACAGGTGGTTTCAGCGAAGAACAACTGAAAACCAACGAAGAAAATGCTTATAAACTGGGAGCTGTGAAGTATGTAACTCTTGATGTAACTGAGGAATATTACGAAAAGAGTTTGAAGTATATGGTGTTCGGTAATGTATTGCGTAACGGAACTTATCCTATTTCCGTAAGTTCGGAACGTATATTCCAAGCACTTGCTATCTCACGCTATGCAAATGAGATTGGAGCGGATGCCATTGCCCACGGTTCCACAGGAGCAGGCAACGACCAGATCCGTTTCGACATGACATTCCTTGTAATGGCTCCGGGAGTGGAAATCATCACTCTTACCCGTGACATGGCTCTCAGCCGTCAGGAAGAAATTGATTACCTGAACAAGAATGGTTTCCCGGCAGACTTCGCCAAATTGAAGTACTCTTATAATGTAGGTTTGTGGGGAACGTCCATCTGTGGCGGTGAAATACTTGATTCGGCACAGGGCCTGCCCGAAAGTGCTTACTTGAAACAGGTAACCAAGACAGGAAGCGAGGAACTTCGTCTTGAATTCAAGAAAGGCGAGATTCATGCTGTCAATGGCGAAGTGTTTGAAGACAAGATAGCCGCTATCCAGAAAGTGGAAGAAATCGGTGCGGCTTATGGTATCGGCCGCGATATGCACGTAGGCGATACTATCATAGGCATTAAGGGACGTGTGGGCTTTGAAGCTGCTGCTCCAATGCTTATTATCGGTGCACATCGTTTCCTCGAGAAATATACTTTGAGCAAATGGCAGCAGTACTGGAAAGACCAAGTAGCCAACTGGTATGGAATGTTCCTGCACGAAAGCCAGTATCTTGAACCGGTGATGCGCGACATCGAAGCTATGCTTCAGGAATCACAGCGCAATGTGAACGGTACGGTTATCCTTGAACTCCGTCCGCTTTCCTTCTCTACCGTTGGGGTTGACTCTAAAGATGATTTGGTTAAGACTAAGTTCGGCGAGTATGGCGAAATGCAGAAAGGCTGGACGGCCGAAGATGCCAAAGGCTTCATCAAAGTGACATCTACCCCGCTGCGTGTTTATTATGCTAACCATAAAGATGAAGAGATATGATTAAAGTTGGAATCATAGGAGGGGCGGGCTACACTGCCGGAGAACTTATTCGTCTTTTGTTAAACCATCCTGATGCCGAGATAGTGTTTATCAACAGCAGCAGCAATGCGGGAAACAAGATTACGGATGTGCACGAAGGTTTGTATGGTGAAACCGATCTTACGTTTACCGACGAATTGCCTTTGGATGAGATTGATGTACTTTTCTTTTGCACGGCTCACGGCGATACCAGAAAGTTCATGGAGAGCCACAATGTGCCCGAAGAGCTGAAGATAATAGATCTCTCTATGGATTACCGCATCGAGAGCGAAGAACATGATTTCTTGTATGGCTTGCCGGAACTGAACCGCCGCGCCATTTGCAAGGCAAATCATGTAGCCAATCCGGGATGTTTTGCAACTTGCATTCAGTTGGGATTGTTGCCGCTTGCCAAGCATTTGATGCTGAATGATGATGTTATGGTGAACGCCATTACAGGAAGTACCGGAGCCGGGGTAAAGCCGGGAGCCACTTCCCACTTCAGTTGGCGTAACAATAACATGTCTGTCTATAAACCGTTCAGCCACCAGCATGTGCCCGAGATTAAACAATCCTTGAAGCAACTGCAAAACAGCTTTGATTCGGAGATTGATTTCATCCCTTACAGGGGCGACTTCCCCCGCGGTATCTTTGCCACTTTGGTTGTAAAGACTAAGGTTGAGCTGAGTGAAATAGAGCGTATGTATGAGGAATATTATGCAAAAGATTCTTTCGTTCATATCGTTGATAAGAATATAGACTTGAAACAAGTGGTAAATACGAACAAATGCCTTATCCATCTGGAGAAGCGTGGCGATAAGTTACTTATCATTTCCTGTATTGACAACTTGCTGAAAGGTGCATCGGGACAAGCGGTTCACAACATGAACCTCATGTTCGGTTTGGAAGAAACAATTGGATTAAAGCTGAAACCATCAGCGTTTTAATTAGTGATTAGTTTTTTAGTGATTAGTGATTAGCAAGTTAATCACTAATCACTAACTCGCTAATCACTAAACATTAATCACTAATCACTAAAAAACTAATCACTAAGAAAAATGAATTTATTCGACGTATATCCGTTATTTGACATTAACATAGTCAAAGGAAAAGGCTGCCATGTGTGGGATGACAAAGGAACGGAATATCTCGACCTCTACGGAGGTCATGCCGTTATCTCTATCGGACACGCACAGCCGCATTATGTGGAAATGATCAGTCGGCAAGTAGCGGAATTGGGCTTTTATTCCAATTCGGTCATAAACAATCTCCAAAAGGAAGTAGCAAAGCGCTTGGGTGAAATATCCGGTTATGACGATTATTCTTTATTCCTGATAAACTCCGGTGCGGAGGCAAATGAGAACGCTTTGAAGCTGGCTTCTTTCTATAACGGTCGCACCCGTGTTATCTCTTTCAACAAAGCATTCCACGGTCGCACTTCCTTAGCGGTGGAGGTTACAAACAATCCGAAGATTATAGCTCCCATCAATGATAACAACCATGTTACCTACTTGGAACTGAATGACATTGAAGCTGTAAAAGCCGAACTGTCCAAAGGTGATGTTTGTGCGGTTATCATTGAAGGAATACAAGGAGTGGGAGGTATCAAGGTTCCTACCAACGAATTTATGCAACAACTTCGTGAGGCATGTACCCAAACGGGAACTATCCTTGTTCTGGATGAAATACAATCCGGTTACGGACGTAGCGGTAAGTTCTTCGCCCACCAACATGCAGACATCCGTCCCGATATTATTACCGTAGCCAAAGGTATCGGCAACGGCTTTCCTATGGGCGGTGTGCTTATCAGCCCCATGTTTACTCCCGTCTACGGACAGTTGGGGACAACCTTCGGAGGAAATCACTTGGCTTGTGCTGCTGCCATTGCCGTGCTCGATGTGATGAAGCAAGAGAATTTGGTAGACAATGCTGCTAAAGTAGGCACTTATTTGCTGGAACAGTTGAAGCAATTCCCTCAAATCAAAGAAGTGCGTGGCGAAGGTTTGATGATAGGACTTGAGTTTGCCGAACCAATCAAGGAACTTCGCACGAAGTTGCTCTTTGAACAGAAAGTATTCACGGGAGTGAGCGGCACGAATGTTCTTCGTCTGTTGCCGCCTCTTTGCCTGACTATGGATGAGGCCGACGATTTCTTGGAGAGATTCAAGAAGTGTTTGTATAGCTGATTAAAGCTTCCGGGAACGGTGAGATGAAAAGAAGTACTAATGGATTTATGCGTGGAAACTAACAATTCCACGCTGTTTTTTTATCTGTTTACTTGGCTCGTATTAGCTTACGCACAATATGTGCATTAGCTTATGCACATATTGTGATGTATCTTTTGCACATTATGTGCGTAAGCTTATCTACATAGTGTGCGAAAGGTAATATGCAAGTACGGAAACACTAAATAATGCGGAGAAAAAACAGAGTTATTCGGGTTGCCCCGATTAAAATGTAAGATAAAAAAGTGAAAATACCTGCAAATTTATGGCGTTTTCACTTTTAACTTTTAACTTTGTCAAAAATAAGAAGAGTATGAAAGTAGCAATTATCGGAGCGGGAAACATGGGCGGAGCTATTGCCTGTGGTCTGGCACAAGGAAAAATTATCAATACAAGTGATATTACGGTTGCTAATCCGAGTAACGGTAAGCTGGAAGCGATAAAGGGGGAATATCCCGATATTGCTGTGACAAACGATAACCATGAAGCCATGATCGATGCTGATATTATAATCTTGGCGGTGAAGCCTTGGCTGATGGAACAGGTACTTAGTATTTTTACTTTCAATCCGGAGAAGCAAATCCTTGTTTCCGTAGCATCCGGAATCAGTTTTGACAAACTTGCCGAAAGCGTAGGCCCGGAAATTACCATGTTCAGAGTTATTCCCAATACCGCTATCTCCGAACTTGCGAGTATGACAATAATCGCTTCACGTAATGCTTCGGTGGAACAAGAGAAACTGATGTTGGATATATTCAATGAAATGGGACTTGCGATGCTTGTTCCCGAAGAAAAAATGTCCGCGGCTACTTCTCTCACTTCTTGCGGCATTGCTTACGTCTTGAAATACATTCAGGCAGGAATGCAGGCAGGCGTAGAAATGGGCATCCGTCCGGCAGACGGGATGAAAATGATTGCCCAATCTGTAAAAGGAGCGGCCGAACTTATACTGAACAACGACACGCACCCTTCTGTAGAAATAGACAAGGTTACAACTCCGGGAGGAATTACAATCAAGGGAATTAATGAATTGGAGCACGAGGGCTTTACATCGGCTGTCATAAAAGCGATGAAGGCTTCCTGCTAATTAATCAACTAAAATTTATAATATATACTATGAACGATCAAATAAGACAAATAGCAGAACGCTTGCGCGGATTACGCGAAGTCTTGGAACTTTCGGCAGAAGATGTGGCAAAGGCTTGTGATATATCGGTGGAAGAATACCGCTTGGCAGAAAGTGGTGAAGCGGATATTTCGGTAAGCATGTTGCAAAGAATAGCACGTGAATATGAAATTGCTCTTGATGCCCTGATGTTTGGCGAAGAACCTAAAATGAGTTCTTATTTCCTCACCCGTGCAGGAATGGGAGTATCTATCGAGCGAACCAAAGCATATAAATATCAGTCATTGGCTTCCGGGTTCATGCACCGCAAGGCCGATCCGTTTATTGTAACGGTGGAGCCTAAACCGGATGATGTGGCGATGCATTTTAATTCTCATGGAGGACAAGAGTTTAATCTGGTTATTTCCGGACGCATGCTTCTCAGCATCAATGGCAAGGAGTTGATCCTGAATCCGGGAGACAGCATTTATTTTAATTCGAAACTGCCTCACGGGATGCAGGCTTTAGACGGACAAACACTAAAATTCTTAGCGATAATTATTTAATAAGATGATAGAAAGATTTCTCGAACAAACAGCCTTCACTTCACAGGAAGACTTTATAAGGAACTTAAAGATTAAAGTTCCCGAAAACTTCAATTTCGGTTATGATGTTGTAGATGCGTGGGCTGCCGAGGCTCCGGACAAACCGGCTTTACTGTGGACAAATGACCACGGTGAAGAACGTCAGTTTACTTTTGCCGAGATGAAGAAATACACGGATGCAACCGCATCCTATTTCCAAAGTCTTGGCATAGGGCATGGAGATATGGTAATGCTTATCTTGAAAAGACGTTATGAGTTCTGGTTTTCCATTGTAGCCCTTCATAAGCTGGGTGCTGTGGTAATTCCTGCTACTCACTTGCTGACAAAGAAAGATATAGTTTACCGTAACAAGGCCGCCGATATTAAAATGATTGTTGCAGCAGGTGAAGACGTGATAACCAAGCACATTATAGATGCTTTGCCCGATTCTCCTTCCATCAAGAAACTGGTATCCGTAGGTCCTGAGATACCCGAAGGGTTTGAAGACTTCCATAAGGGAATTGAGAATGCGGCTCCTTTCGTCCGCCCGGAACATGCCAACAGCAATGACGATATATCTTTGATGTACTTTACATCGGGAACTACAGGAGAACCAAAGATGGTTGCCCATGATTTTACTTATCCGTTAGGACATATCGTAACAGGCAGCTTTTGGCATAATCTGCACGAAAACAGCCTTCACCTCACTATTGCCGATACGGGCTGGGGAAAAGCTGTGTGGGGAAAACTTTACGGACAATGGATTGCCGGAGCCAATGTGTTTGTCTACGACCATGAGAAGTTTACTCCTGCCGAGATATTAAAGAAGATACAGGATCATCACATCACTTCGCTGTGTGCGCCTCCTACAATCTTCCGCTTCCTTATTCGTGAAGACTTGACGAAGTATGATCTTTCTTCTCTGAAATATTGCACGATTGCGGGTGAAGCTTTGAATCCTGCCGTATATGATACCTTTAAGAAACTGACTGGTATCAAGTTGATGGAAGGTTTCGGTCAGACAGAAACGACATTGACTGTAGCCACTTTCCCGTGGATGGAACCGAAACCCGGAAGTATGGGTGTGCCTAACCCTCAATATGATGTGGATTTGATTGCACCTGACGGACGTTCGGTGGAAGACGGTGAGCAGGGACAAATTGTGGTTCGTACGGATAAAGGCAAACCTCTTGGCTTGTTTAAAGAATATTATCGTGATCCGCAGCGTACTTCCGAGGCTTGGCATGGTGGTATCTATTACACAGGTGACGTGGCATGGAAAGATGAAGACGGCTATCTTTGGTTTGTAGGTCGTGCGGACGATGTAATCAAGAGTTCCGGTTACCGTATCGGCCCGTTCGAGGTAGAGAGTGCTTTGATGACTCACCCGGCAGTAGTGGAATGTGCTATTACGGGAGTGCCCGACGAGATTCGCGGTCAGGTAGTGAAAGCAACTATTGTTCTAGGCAAAGATTATAAGGACAGGGCAGGAGAAGAGTTAGTCAAAGAACTGCAAAACCATGTAAAGAAAGTAACTGCTCCTTATAAATATCCACGCGTAATAGAGTTTGTGGAAGAACTACCCAAGACAATCAGTGGAAAGATCCGTCGCGTAGAGATTAGAGATAACGACAGTTCGAAATAAATGCTTATTAAAAAGGCCGGTTCTGTTCGGGGAACTGGCCTTTTTCTTTTATAATTATCATTTTGCTTTGGCTTCTTCCATTGTTCCGGTGTATTTCTTTATATCGTAACTGATATTGTCATTTAGCTTCTTTCCGTATTTGATGTTGAAACATCCCGTTGCAATTTTGAATACTTCATTTACCAATGGCTCAAGTACCAAGCTTCCCGTCTTGATTCCCGGTTGATAAGGATTTACATTATAAGACTTGGCAATGTTAATGCTTTGATCTCTTAATGCTTGTATATGATTATACTTTCTCATAAACAAACCGGCATTGTTTGTTTCCAAAGCATCGAGCATGGCAAAGACTTCTGTTCCCATCTCTCCCAATACTTTAAACTGATATATCCACGGAGTAATGTCTTTAACTAATGTTGCATTGTCTTTGCTTGTCAGGAGAATATCCGATGCTTCGATAATCCTTTCGAATTCATCTTTCAATACTTTGCAGTCTTCTTTGTTTAGTTGTCCTTGCTTGTATTCATCCAGGAACTTGTCGGCAACAGGTTTTATGTTAGCCGATTCTTTTCTGCGGTAGTTATGACCGTTAGGACCTAAGTCGGAATTGTGCATAACGAATGTTCTAAGTGCTTCGGTATTTTCGGGCATCAGTTCCTTGAGAACATCTTCCCATGCTTGCTTACTGTTATAGTCAGTCATATTCCATGTATAAGATGCAATTCCGTAAATAGCCACTTTGGATGCTTCGGCATGTTCCATCGGATTACTCATGAAACCACTCATATCCTTTTTGATACTTTTATCCATTCCGTATATTTCCCCCATAACGATGTGGTCGCGTGCAAAGTCGGTAACCGGGAAATTCCACCACACATAAGCAGGGCGGTTAATCTGACGGTTCACCCACTGCAAACCTTCTTTGGTGATGTCGGTTACCACATGATCCCCTGTCCACATGATTTGAACGTTCGGGTTCAGTTCTTTGCCCAGTGTGGGTAAATAGTCTTTCTTGGATTTAGACCAACCTCTGTTATATATCGTGGGGCACATGATAAGCTGACTGATGTCTTTCTTTACCCTTACAAAAGACTCGTCAAGGTAATTCAGCAGTTCTGCCTGCCGTGACGGATTAGTACCTTCTCCCGTAATGTCGTCAAAGAATACGGCGAATGAACGTACTCCCAACTGATACATATTTTCAAATTTGGCAAGTAAGAGGTTGCGGTCCTCATCATTCCATTTAATATCCTTTCCCGGATGAATGGCCCACATGAAGTCAACTTTGTTCTCTTTGGCTATTTTCACCAAATTCCTTAGTTGTGCCGCTTCCTTTTCGGGATAAGGCAAACGCCAGTTGGGCGAACTGTGGTAAGGATCGTCTTTTGGCCCGTAGATATAAGTATTCATTTTGAATTTGCCATAGAATCGCAGTTGGCTGATTCGGTCTTCATAGCTCCAAGGTGTCCCATAGAAACCTTCTACCACACCACGATACCTGATGTCGGGATAATCTGTTATTTCCACTGCCGGGATTGTATCACCTTTGAGTAGTTGGGATAAGGTTTGTATGGCATAAAAAGTACCGCTCTCATTATTTCCTGCAATAACAAGTTGTTTGTCATTGACAAGCAGATAATATCCTTCGGGTATGTTGGGGATTAACTTGGAATACTTTTTGACGGACTTATCGCCTTTCTCACCTATATATATTTGAAACTGACTGTTTTTGTCCTCTTGTTTGGACGATAGTAGTTTCTTTAATGCATTAGTGGCAGTAACGTCTGCATCCGCTGCTCCGGTTAATTGGTAACTGTTTGGCAAGATAATATTTCCACCTGTTGTCTTTACCTGCTGCGGGGTTGGCTGTACATGGATTTCTTGTGCATATGTCATGCCGGCATAAATGCAACATAGAAGAGAGCATAGCTTTGTTTTCAGTTTCATGATGCTTTGTTATATTAGATCTAATGAGTTGCAAAAATAAGATAAAAAGAATATTACCCGGAATATTTTTGTAAATATTCCTGTTTCCGTGAAACAATATGCCTGACTTTTGTTATATTTGTAATATAAGTATCACCTAAAAGTTAAAGATATGGTAAAGGAAAATAATGCATTAATAGAAGTCTATGAGGGAACTCCCTGGGAAGCAGAACTGGTAAAGGGACTTCTCGAAGCAAACGGCATTGAGTCTATGCTCAAAGACGAGACTTTAGGAAGTATTGTTGCACAAGGCATTGGAGGCGATATTAAAGTTCTTGTTCGTGAAGAAGATTATTCACTTGCCCGAAAGGTAATCGATGAAAGAGGAAAAGAGGAATAAGAATAATTGTATTTTTATGCAGAAAAAGGAAAGATATGTATAATCTTTCCTTTTTTGTTATCTGTTTGCACTGACAAATGGATTAAAGTTCATATATTTGTAATTCCTAAATTTCAGTGAATATGGCATATCAGTTTACAAGAATAGCCGTAAAAATCGGAAGTAATGTACTAACACGCAAAGACGGAACTTTGGATATAACCCGTATGTCGGCGTTGGTAGATCAAGTTGCCGAACTGCATAAAGGCGGTGTCGAAGTCATTCTTATTTCTTCGGGAGCCGTTGCTTCGGGAAGAAGTGAGATACGTGCATCTAGGAAACTGGATAGCGTGAACCAGCGCCAGTTGTTTTCTGCCGTGGGGCAGGCGAAGCTCATCAACCGTTATTATGAGTTGTTCCGGGAACATAAAATACCGGTAGGGCAGGTGCTGACCACAAAGGAAAATTTCGGTACGCGGCGTCAATACCTGAATCAGCGGAATTGTATGATGGTGATGCTCGAAAACGGTGTAATTCCTATTGTAAACGAGAATGATACGATTTCCGTTACCGAACTGATGTTTACCGATAATGACGAGCTTTCCGGCATGATTGCTTCCATGATGGATATGCAAGCCTTGATAATCCTTAGTAACATCGACGGGATATATAATGGATCTCCCTCCAGTCCTCAATCTTTTGTTATTCGTGAAGTAGAGCAAGGTAAAGACCTTTCCGATTATATACAGACAGAAAAGTCCGGCTTCGGAAGAGGAGGGATGCTGACTAAGACGAATATTGCCCGTAAGGTTGCCGATGAAGGAATAACGGTCATCATTGCCAATGGCAAGAAAGATAATATCTTGGTTGATTTGTTGAAGAAACCCGAATCAACGGTATGTACCTGTTTTATTCCGGCTCCCGGAGAAGTGTCGAGCGTGAAGAAATGGATTGCCCATTCCGAAGGTTTTGCCAAAGGGGAACTTCACATCAACGAAGAGGCTACCCGGATATTGAACAGCAATAAAGCGGTGAGCATTCTTCCGGTGGGAATAATCCGTGTAGAAGGAGAATTTGAGAAAGACGATATTGTCCGTATTATGGATGACAAAGGGAGACAGATTGGTGTGGGAAAAATCAGTTTTGATTCTGCCGAAGCTCGTGAAATGATAGGTAAACATGGTTTAAAACCTGTTGTGCACTATGATTATTTATATTTGGAATGATAAATAAAGGTAAGATATGGATTTAACTTCTGTCTTTGAGTCTGTACAGGCAGCAAGCCGCCGGCTTGCATTGCTTGATGATGCGAAAATAAACAAGATACTTAATGCTGTGGCGGATGCTGCCGTTGAGCAAACTCCTTATATCCTTGCCGAGAATGAAAAGGATTTGGCAAGAATGGATAAATCCAACCCGAAGTATGACCGTTTGATGCTGACTGCGGAACGCATTGCGGGAATAGCTTCCGATACAAGGAATGTGGCAACACTTCCTTCACCTTTGGGGAAAATGCTTCGCCATGAAATACGTCCTAACGGAATGGAACTGACACGTATCAGTGTTCCTTTCGGAGTAATCGGGATTATTTATGAAGCCCGTCCGAACGTTAGCTTCGATGTATTTTCACTTTGTTTGAAATCGGGTAATGCATGTATTCTGAAAGGTGGGAGTGACGCCGATTATTCCAATCGTGCTATTGTGAATGTCATTCATTCCGTATTGAAAGACTTTGATGTGGACACGCATGTGGTGGAACTTCTTCCTGTCGATAGGGAAGCGACAACCGAACTGCTCCATGCAGTAGGATATGTCGATTTATTAATTCCCAGAGGAAGCAGCAGCCTGATAAACTTTGTCCGTCAGCATGCCACTGTTCCTGTTATTGAAACGGGGGCGGGTATTTGCCATACTTACTTTGACCAATCCGGTGATGTGGAGAAAGGTGCTGCTATTATCAATAATGCAAAAACACGGCGTGTCAGTGTTTGCAATGCTTTGGATTGTGTGATTCTCCATGAGAAACGTTTGGCTGATTTACCTGCTCTTTGCAACCGGTTGCAAGACAGTAAAGTGATTATTTATGCAGATTCGCAAGCCTATGAAGCTTTGAAAGGCTGTTATCCGGCAGAGCTGCTGGAACATGCAACGGAAGAGAGTTTCGGGACCGAGTTTTTATCCTATCGCATGGCTGTCAAGACAGTAAGCAATATTCAGGATGCTTTGGAACATATCCGTAAGAACGGTTCAAAGCATAGCGAATGTATTGTGACCGAGGATGAAAAGAGTGCAGGTTTATTTACTAAGGTAGTAGATGCCGCTTGTGTTTATACCAATGTATCAACAGCTTTTACCGACGGTGCCCAATTCGGTTTGGGTGCGGAGATTGGGATAAGTACCCAGAAACTTCATGCCCGTGGCCCGATGGGGTTGGAAGAGCTTACTTCTTACAAATGGGTAATTAAAGGGAATGGTCAAATAAGGAAATAAAATAAAAAACAGATAGAATTATGAAACAGTTTACTTGCGTGCAGGACATAGGCGATTTAAAGTCTGCTTTGAAAGAAGCTTTCGAGATAAAGAAAGACAGATTTCAGTTTTCTGAGTTGGGAAAGAACAAAACTCTTTTGATGATATTCTTCAATTCAAGTTTGCGCACCCGCTTGAGTACCCAGAAAGCCGCCATGAACTTAGGCATGAATACTATTGTGCTCGATGTGAATCAGGGAGCATGGAAGTTGGAAACCGAAAGAGGTGTCATTATGGATGGTGACAAACCTGAGCACTTATTGGAAGCGGTTCCTGTGATGGGATGTTATTGTGATGTGATTGGAGTACGTTCATTTGCCCGCTTTGAAGATAAAGAGTATGATTATAATGAAGTTATCCTGAATCAGTTTATTAAATATTCCGGTCGTCCGGTGTTCTCAATGGAAGCGGCTACCCGTCACCCGTTACAGAGCTTTGCCGATTTGATTACGATTGAGGAATATAAGAAAAAAGAACGTCCGAAAGTAGTCATGACTTGGGCGCCTCATCCGCGTCCGTTGCCACAGGCAGTGCCTAATTCATTTGCCGAATGGATGAATGCTACCGATTATGAATTCGTTATTACTCATCCCGAAGGTTATGAACTCGATCCGAAATTTGTAGGCAAAGCTAAAGTTGAATATAATCAAATGAAAGCTTTTGAAGGAGCCGATTTCGTTTATGCCAAGAATTGGGCTGCTTATGCCGGAGACAATTACGGACAGATATTGAGTACAGACCGTGAGTGGACAGTAGGCGACCGTCAGATGGCGGTAACCAATAATGCTTATTTCATGCACTGTTTGCCGGTACGTCGCAATATGATTGTTACCGATGATGTGATTGAAAGTCCGCAGTCGATTGTTATTCCCGAAGCAGCTAACCGTGAGATTTCCGCGCAGGTGGTATTAAAGAGACTGATTGAGGGATTATAAAATAGAAAAACATCTTCTTCACGGCGACATTCAAATCCAGCATGAGAATAGCAAGAACCAAGCGGCTTATTTATCAGTAAACCAGTAACTATGGATCTGTTTTTCTTTTAAGAGGATTTACCTTCATATGTTCATTTAACATTTAGTGAATTAGGTATAAAGAAGATAGGATGAACATTTAACTATTCTAATGTTCATCTTATCTTCATTTTTTTATTCATTGGGAGGCAACAATTCATTGGATAAAAAAACAGCAAAATACTGCAAATTACTGTGCCTGTTTAAAGGCTGAAATTTGGAAATCCGGAAAAAATGTCGTATATTTGTATATAGTAAAAAGAGGCTTTTCCATATCTTTTTTTCATTCTTCACTACTCATTTCCGAGTTACACTACGTCTTCTTGTCGGTTACTGTACAGTAACTACCAAGTTACTGTACACCGTCTCACCTGTTAGTGTACACTAACAAGCTAACATGTCCCGTTGTTTTCACTTAGTTGTCCTTATGTTTTTTTTAAATGACCTGTTGTTTGTACTTAAACATACTGTCGATTGAAATAAACATAACGATGATTGAAATAACAGTCAACCGAAAGCAGGACGATACAAAAGTGAAGATAAAATGGACATTAGAGAAGTTAAATATTCATCACAACCATTTGATAATGTACAATCTAAATGTTAAATGGGATCAATGAATAAACCTGAGGTGTAAATTTATAAATTGTTATCTTTGTCTCCCA
>CABUKU010000017.1 GCA_902492205.1 uncultured Bacteroides sp.
TGGGAGACAAAGATAACAATTTATAAATTTACACCTCAGGTTTATTCATTGATCCATGATACCTTTATTATATTCGCTTTGGTCGGGCAGATAATGGAAAGCTTTAACTGTTTGCTCCTCACCTAAATCAATAACCAGACTGTTACCTTGTATGAAAGTGCTTGTTTCATCTTTTCTGTCCATACATTTTTGAGCTTCGCTTTCTTCTATATTTAATAAGGTGAACGGATAGCTTTCCAAAGCCTGACTTTTAACTGTATAATCGTCTGCTGTTTCTTCTGCATAATAGGCAGCTATGTTGCTGATGCAAAGCGGACCTCTTGCACTGATAAAGTTAACACGTATCTTATCTGTTTGAATGGTTTTAAAACGAAGCAGACGTTTGTATCCTACTGTGGTAGTCTCTTCATTCAGCTTTACCGGAAGCCATTCTCCATTTTGCTGGTATTCTACAATGAATGCTTGCACCCGTTGTCCCAGTGGAATATATTCTTGCAGCATCATTCGGTTAATCTTTTCAGCTTTGGGGAAAGTGAATTCAACAGTGGCAGATGTTACTCCGTCATTTGTCGCCCAATAAGTATCATAACTATCATCGGTCATGGCTTTGGCAGAGAATTTACCGCCTCTTTCATCCGATACTTGGGGATTCATGCCTTCCAATAAGTTATTTGCCAGTTGCTTTTCAATCATTTGATGGAAAGTAACCGCGTTGGTAGAGTCTGTTGGGTGTATCAGCCCGTCACGGTCGACAGGGAAATTGAGTAATAGGGTTGCATTATGCCCCACACTGCGATAATACAGATCGACAAGCTGTTCGGGTGTTTTTACTTTATCATCTTCTTCCGGGTGATAGAACCAGCCCGGACGGATAGATACGTCACATTCTGCTGCCGTCCATTGGTTGCCGTCTGCATGTCCGTATTGCAGTTCTCTGTATTTGGGATAACCGGGATATACTTCTCCCGCTCTGAGGAAAGACCAGTTTGTTGCTCCGGCAAATCCGTTTTCATTGCCTACCCAGTGACAACCCGGACCGCCGTCTGAGAAAACAACCGCCTGAGGTTGCAGTTCGTCAATCATTTTGTAAGCACGCGGATAGTCATAATAGGTTTTCCGGTCTATTGTGCGTATGTCTTTAGCTCCGCCATACCATCCGTCGCCACCGTTTGCTCCGTCAAACCAAATTTCGAATACATCCCCGTAATTGGTTAGTAGCTCATTTAGTTGTTTATAAAAGTATTCCACATATTCGGGGCTTCCATAGTTGGCTTGGTGTCTGTCCCACGGGGAAAGATAGACGGCAAACTTGATTCCGTACTTCTTGCAAGCTTCCGATAATTCTCGTACTACATCCCCCTGTCCGTTCTTCCACGGAGATTGCTTCACGGAATAATCTGTAAATTCTGTAGGCCACAGACAAAAACCGTCGTGATGCTTTGCCGTGAGGATTACTCCTTTCATTCCGGCTGCAACGAAAGTCTTTACCCATTGCTCGCAATCCAGCTTTGCGGGATTGAAGGTTTTAGGATCGGAGTCTCCATATCCCCATTCACGGTCATTGAATGTGTTGAGTCCGAAGTGTACGAAAGCGTAAGTTTCCATTTGCTGCCATGCTACTTGTTTGGGTTCGGGAATGGGTAATACGGCTTCGGGTGCTTTCACTGAAGTGCAGGAACTGATGAGTGATAGGGTTATGGCTGCTCCTGCAAGGAGTAGGTGGGTGGTTTTCATAATACGGTATGTGTTTAAGCAAATAGAGATGTACCGTGAGTGGCACATCTCTATTTTATTGGGTTAGTTACTTTTTGGTTTCTTTCAGTTTATCAAAGATCAGTTTTTCCAGTTCCTCTGCCAGTTCCGGGTTGTCGTTGATGCATTGTTTTGCTGCATCGCGCCCTTGTCCCAGTTTGGTATCGTTGTAGCTGTACCATGAACCGCTTTTCTTGATGATACCCATGTCTGCTCCCATGTCGATAATTTCTCCGGCACGGGAAATGCCTTCACCAAACATGATGTCGAATTCTGCTCTGCGGAATGGAGGTGCAACTTTGTTTTTCACCACTTTTACTTTGGTCAGCTTACCGATAACTTCTTCTCCGTCTTTAATAGGAGTGGTGCCGCGAATATCTATACGAACTGATGCATAGAACTTCAAAGCATTACCACCGGTTGTTGTTTCCGGGTTTCCAAACATCACACCGATCTTTTCACGCAATTGGTTGATGAAGATACAAGTGGTGTTTGTTTTGCTGATAGTACCTGTCAGCTTGCGCAATGCCTGTGACATTAAACGTGCCTGAAGTCCCATTTTCGAATCACCCATATCACCTTCAATTTCCGATTTCGGAGTCAAAGCTGCAACGGAGTCGATTACGATAATGTCGATAGCTGACGAACGGATTAACTGGTCGGCAATTTCAAGTGCCTGTTCACCGTTGTCCGGCTGGGAGATCCAAAGGTTATCCACATCTACACCGAGCTTTGCAGCATAAAAACGGTCGAAAGCGTGCTCGGCATCAATGAATGCCGCTATACCCCCGTTCTTTTGTGCTTCGGCAATGGCATGGATAGCCAATGTTGTTTTACCGGAAGATTCCGGGCCATATATTTCAATTATTCTTCCTCTTGGATAACCGCCTACACCGAGTGCGGCGTTCAGTCCGATGGAACCCGAAGGAATTACTTCCACTTCCTGTACGGTGTCGTCTCCAAGTTTCATGATAGAACCTTTACCGTAGTTCTTTTCTATCTTGTCCATTGCAGCTTGCAACGCTTTTAGCTTGTCGCCGTTTCCTGCTTTGGCATCGAAATTCAATTCGTCGTTTTCTTTTTTTGCCATATTATAATAGTAATATTTTATAAAATCTGCTGAGCGTGTTCTTTAGTCTTTATTTCTTTGGGGGAAATGATACGCTCGATAATTCCCTCCTCGTTAATGATAAAAGTGGTGCGGAACGTTCCCATGTATTTACGTCCGTACATGCTTTTCTCTCCCCACACTCCGAATTGTTCCACCAGCTTTTTGTCAGTATCTGCAATAAGGGTAAAAGGGAGTTGGTTCTTTTCGATAAATTTCCGGTGAGACTTCTCATCGTCTACACTGACACCGATTATTTCATATCCGGCTTTGCGTAGTTCGGAATAATTGTCTCTCAGACTGCAAGCTTCGGCTGTGCAGCCCGATGTGTTGTCTTTCGGGTAGAAATACAATACAACCTTTCTGCCTTTATAGTCAGTCAGGCGGATTTCTTCGCCTTTCTCATTTCTGCCCAATATTTCGGGTGCTTTATCTCCTACGTTCACGTTATTTAGTGATTAGTGTTTTAGTGATTAATGATTAGTGATTAGTGTTTTAATGATTAGCAGAATATTAATCACTAATCACTAAAACACTAATCACTAAATTTAAAGTTCCAAATCTCCGTCAATTACCTCATGCCAAGGCAAACCTTGTTTGTTAAGTTGTTCCATAAACGGATCCGGATTAAATTCTTCCACGTTGTTCACGCCCGGACGTTTCCATTCTCCTTTGAGGAACATCATTGCACCGATCATTGCCGGAACTCCGGTAGTGTAGCTCACTGCCTGCATGCCTGTTTCTTTGTAAGCCTCTTGATGGCTGCAATTATTGTACACATAGTAAGTACGTTCTTTTCCGTCTTTCAAACCACGGATGCGGCAACCGATAGAAGTTTCACCTTCATAGTTCTCGCCCAAGTCTTGCGGATTGGGAAGAACGGCTTTCAGGAATTGAAGCGGAACGATCTTTTGCCCGTTATACTCCACTTCGTCAATACGTGCCATGCCGATATTTTGGATAACGCGCAGGTGAGTAAGATATTCCTGTCCGAAAGTCATCCAGAAACGTGCACGCTTGATTGTAGGGAAATGTTTTACCAAAGATTCGAGTTCCTCGTGATACAATAAATAAGAATCACGAGCCCCGATATTCGGATAGCTCAGGTCTTTGTGGATTTCAAGCGGTTTGGTCGTTACCCATTTGCCATCTTCATAATAGCGTCCGTTCTGAGTAATTTCACGGATATTGATTTCCGGATTAAAGTTGGTTGCAAATGCTTTATGGTGATTACCTGCATTACAGTCCACAATATCCAGATATTCCATTTCATCAAAATAATGCTTTGCTGCATAAGCAGTGTACACACCGCTTACTCCCGGATCGAATCCACAACCGAGAATTGCCGTCAGCCCTGCTTCTTTGAATCTTTCGTGGTAAGCCCATTGCCAACTGTATTCAAAGTGTGCCACATCTTTCGGCTCATAGTTGGCTGTATCCAGATAGTTGACACCTGCTTTGAGGCAGGCTTCCATGATAGTCAGGTCTTGATAGGGGAGCGCTACGTTAATTACGATTTCCGGCTTGAAGTCATTGAACAAAGCCACAAGTTCGTCCACATTGTCGGCATCCACCTGTGCGGTCTTTATGTTATTTCCGCCAATAGCTTTGGCTATCGCATCACATTTTGATTTTGTGCGGCTTGCCAGCATTATATCAGTAAATACATCGGCATTTTGTGCCACTTTGTGTGCTACAACGGTTCCTACACCGCCGGCACCAATAATTAAAACTCTACCCATTTAGTACAATTTAAATTGTTGATATTGATAACACGCAAAGATAAGGAAAAAAATGAGGTAAGGGGGAACGTGGAGAATAAAATACCTACATTTGCAGAATTTAATTTAATAGAATCTATGGACGGTAAAGGAAAGGTTGTTATTTATCAGTCAAAAGACGGGAGTACTTCTATCGATGTAAAATTGGAAAATGAAACGTTGTGGATAAATCGTCAACAAATGGCAGAATTATTTGACCGCGATATAAAAACAATTGGTAAACATATAAATAATGCGCTTAAAGAAGAGCTGAAAGGCGTTTCAACTGTCGCAAAATTTGCGACAGTTCAAAAAGAAGGTTCAAGAGAAGTATTACGTCAGGTAGAATATTACAATATAGAAATGATTACTTCCGTTGGATACCGTGTTAAATCTCAACGCGGTACTCAATTCCGTATTTGGTCAAATAAGGTTTTGAAAGACTATTTAATTAAAGGATATGCTGTCAACCAACAAGCAACAACCGAACAATTAGTTGATTTAAAGAATACCATAAAATTGCTTTCCAATGTTATCGAACATAAAGAGTTGACTTTGGGAGAGGCCAATGGCTTGTTGCAAGTCATTACTGACTATACTTATGGCTTAGATACATTAGATAAATATGATTACCAGCAGTTAGAAATTGAATCAACAACCAGCACTGATCAATTTCGGGCAACTTATGATAAAGCGATGGAAGCAATCCGTGTATTGCAAAAGAAGTTTGGTAGTGGCGGGCTGTTTGGTAATGAAAAAGACCAATCTTTTAAAAGTTCTATTAATACTATTTATCAGACTTATGGCGGTGAGGAACTTTATCCGAGTATTGAAGAAAAAGCGGCCATGTTGTTTTATTTAGTTGTAAAGAACCATTCTTTCAGCGATGGAAATAAACGTATTGCAGCCTTTTTGTTTCTTTGGTTTTTAGAAAAGAATGGAATTTTATATAGGTCTGATGGTTCACGGTTAATTAGCAATAACACATTGGTGGCACTTACCTTGATGATTGCCGAAAGTAGGACGGAAGAAAAAGACATAATGGTCAAAGTAGTGATTAACCTGATAAACAAGAACAATTAGCATCCTTACATAAGTTTTTATTTCCCCCATTCATCCCCTTCACCTTTCCCTGAAACCACTTATACCAAGCCGATACGGGGTGAAGGTGCATCCCGTTTACCGGTGACACTTCCTTGCCGTGCAAAAAATGGCTTACTATTCTTGTTTTCTCATACAGTTTATTCCCGTTCATAACCAGTAATTTCCTGAAACGACGGCACTAATTTAGTGTCCCACAACTGTGGTACGATCGTCCCACAATCATGAGACGATCGTCCCACATATATGAGACGAACGTCCCACAATTGTGGGACGCTGAAAATGAACCGTTATTTTGAGAAATGTAGCCTTATGAAACGCAGAATCAATGCTTATCGGTTAACATTCAAAATGCCCGATTCTTTATCGCTGTTGTTGGTTCGCTTGTTGGCGGACTTGTAGCTCTTGCCGAACTGTCCCAGCAGGCCGAACTCTTTGTAGTTCAGCATCGTTAATATATAATAGATTTCTTATGGTATAAGCTGATTTGCATAATTCCCAATCGGTTATTGATAAGGAAACACGAATTTATGTTTTTTTATTTAATTGTGAAAGGTTGATTTAGTTAAAACAGTTGCCGTCACCACAACTTCATCCTTGCCTTCACCCTCTATCGCTTTATGGCAGCCTGTTTTGTGGAAGGGTGAAAGGGGTGAAGCCATAATTGTTAACTTAAGATTATCTTCCATATTCCCGTCATTATTGAGGAGGGGTTAGGGGTGGTGGTAGGCAAGAATACCTTATAGTCATCATTCCCGAATAGGAATTCGTTATCTACCACCACCCCCTGCCCCTCCTCAATAAGGAGGGGAGACGTTAAGCGGAATGCTTCCGCCCGATGCCACAAAGTTGGTGTATTCGGGCAATTCAATTCGCCCCTACTTAATAAATTAAAATATGGGGAACAACTCTATCTTTATTTTGTTGCGATTCTAAAATGGATAGTGTATCTTTGCAAAAGAAAATGAGGCACAATTTATGTGTGCTTTAATATATGATCCGTCGTTGAGTTAAAGTGTGGCAACTGATAAACTCAGTACAAGTGACGGGTTGGCTCTATCTATGAAATAGGTACGGGCTGGCCTGTATTTGTACTGGTTGCCACACACCATACTCAGCACGGGCTTGTCCCGTACTTTCTTTTTGGGGTACGGAATAAGAATTTAAAAACCTTATTCTATAGTGACATGACAAATTGGATAACCCTAAAATCTGCATCATTAAGGTATGATGTTTCTCCCGAACAAGTTCTTGAATGGATAAAAGATGACAGAATCTCCGGCAGTCGCATTGGAGACACATGGCTGGTAGATAACGACAGTATTTCCCATTATCTTGAAATACACAAAACCCTTGCTTCCCAACAACAATACTTAGACAATGAGCTTGCCGAAAGACGGGAACAGATAGATTTGATTATATCCCGGTATGATGATACTGTTTTCGTGCTGAAAAACCTTGTGGTTCTTACTCCTTTGTTTCATCACATGGCTGCGGAACTGGCTACTCTGATACCCGAAGATAATAAGCGCAGGCTTTTTCTTGCTGTGGTGAAAGGGGAGAGTTTGGAAGAAATAGCTCTTAACCGCCTGTCTACTTACGATAAAGTGGTTTGCGACTTTATCGGGATTATTGAATCACTGACAAAGCAACAGGAGCTTATCAAAATTTATCCTGAGAAACCTAATGCCGATACCATCCGTATGCTGAATACCGAAATTTATAAACTGGTTGCTGACTTTCGTGTCAGGAATTGTCTTCAATCGACCGAGATTTATACAGTAGCCGATTTACTATCGTACATCAAGCACGGTGGCGGTTTGAAAGCATTATTGAAAATACGCAATTTCGGGAATCAATCCTATTATATCCTCACAGACTGCTTGCGGGAACATGGCATTATAGACAAAGAAGATAACTGTCCGTTGCTTAAATTTGTATAGCGTTCCTCGCAGACTGGTTTCTGTACTCCATAGGTGAAATGCCTTCATGGCGCTTGAAGTATCTTCCCAGATAAGACTGGTCGGGAAAGTTCAGTTGGTCGGCAATCTCCTGAATGGTGAGTTCGGACGATTGCAGCAGAACTTTAAGTTCGAGTATGGAAAAGTCGTCAATAATCTTTTTGGCCGAATCGCCCGTGGTGGCACGGACTATGTTGGTAAGATACTTGGCGGAAATGCAAAGCCGGTCGGCATAAAAACTTACTTCCCGCTGGGTGGCGCAATGATCGTGTATCAGAGTCATAAACTTCTTGAACAGCTCGTCCTGCCGGTTGTAACCTTCTATTTCTTTGGAAGTGAAGAAACGGTATGCCTTGTCATATATATCCAGCAGGAAACTTTGCAGGTGGTTGCGGGCTATCTGGCTGCGGAAACGGTTCTCGTTGTCATTATAAATGTTGGTGGCGGCAGACAGGAATCCTGTGATGTTTGCCGTAAAATGTTCGGGCAGCAGGTAGCAGGGATTTTCTTTCAAGAAGTGGAAGAAAGTAGATTCTAACCGATGACAGGCTTCATGGAACATCTCACCATGCGCTACAAAGAAATCCACTTTGAAATCTCTGCTTATCTCATTAATACTCACCACAGTACCCGGAAGAAGCACTACTTGGGTGTTTTTCTTTACGTTGTACTGTTTAAGGTCGATGGTTATTTTAGCTTCTCCACCGAGGCATAGCAGGATGGCAGCCCCTTCGAGCTTGTATAAGTGCTGCTTAAAGGCCGATAAATTTGCGCTTCCGGTAATGAACGGTTCATCAGTGGAAAGGAGGAATAATGTTTTTTGCGCCATTGTTTATTCTTTAAATCACCAACAAATATAGATATATTTTAGGATATATTGTTAATTAGTTCCGAAAATGAACAATGTTGGTAATAGTTTGAATAGGTTCGGATTTGGAAAACCGTCTACCTTTGCCTCCGGTAAAAAGATAGTATGCAAAAGAATAAGTTTAACTCTAAAAGCTTCGTGCTTGTATTTGCCGCTTTGTTGTCGGCATTCGGTCCGTTTATGACGGATTTCTATTTACCTGCTTTTCCCGAACTGAAAGAGTATTTCGGAAGTAGTATTTCATTGGTTCAGTTGAGTTTGACATTCGGCATGATTGGTTTGGCGGGAGGTCAGTTGTTGATAGGGCCGTTGAGTGACAAATACGGTCGTCGTCGTCCGCTGATTATTTCATTGTCGGTGTTCATTTTGGCTACGGCGGCGTGTTTGTTTTGCAATCGGGTGGAATGGTTTATCTTCTTCCGTTTGATACAGGGAATTGCAGCTGCCGGTGGAGTGGTTATATCCCGTTCCGTTGCTGCCGATTTGTATCAGGGAAAGGAGTTTACCCGCTTCTTCGCTATGCTGAGTGCAGTTCAGGGATTGGCTCCGATTATTGCTCCGGTAGCGGGAGGAGTGTTGCTTGAAGCGACTAACTGGAAAGGAATTTTCTTAGCGTTGTTGCTGTTAGGTGCCGGCATTCTGTTGACAGCTTTCCGTTTCCGGGAATCTCTTTCCGTGGAAAAGAGGAAAACAGGTAATGTGTTTTCGGCTTTCACCCATTTCGGGAAGATATTGAAAAACAAACGGTTTACGTATTACATGCTTATTCAGTCGTTCGCAATGGCGGTATTGTTTGCTTATATTTCGTCTTCTCCTTTTATATTCCAATCCCATTATGGAATAGGAACGGTTGCATATAGCTGTATTTTTGCCTGCAATGCAATTTCTATCGTGATGGGGAATCTGATTGTGGCAAGATTCGGGACGGAGAAGAAAGCACTTTTGTTTGGCAGTGTTTTTCTTTTGATTATGGCAGTGATGCTTGCCGGAGGTTTATTCAGGGACTTCTCCGTAATCTATATAGAAATAAGCCTTTTCTTGTTGCTGTTCGGGGTAGGGATGGTGCTTCCCACAGCTACTTCGCTCGCTTTGGGGTTGGAAAAAGAGAATGCGGGTAATGCTTCGGCATTATTGGGTTTCCTGCAATTTTTGTTTGCCGGGTTGGTTGCTCCTATGGTTGGATTGGGCGATATGCTTTACTCCACTGCTTTCATTGTGTTGACGGGCAGCGTGGTAACGATAATGTTAGTTCTTCGCATCAGAATGAACGATAAAAGATTCTTTAATTATAATATGACAAAATGAAAAAACAGGTATTTAGATTGTTGCAAATGGCAGTGGCTGTTTGCTTATTGGCAGTGACAGGATGTAAACAGGCTCCTCCTGCTATGGAAGATGCAGGTTACAAAGTACTTACACTGGCACCTGCCGACAGATTGCTGACAAGCACATACTCGGCAACCATCCGCGGACAACAGGATGTGGAGATCTATCCGCAGGTGGGTGGTTTCCTGACACAAGTTTGTGTGAAGGAAGGACAGAGAGTGAAACAGGGACAAACGCTTTTCATCATTGACCAAGTGGGTTACAAGGCTGCTTTGCAAACAGCACAGGCAAACGTGGCTGCGGCTGAGGCTGCTTTGGCTACGGCGCAGTTGACCTATGACAGCAAGCAGGAACTTTACAAGCAGAATGTGGTGTCGTCTTTTGATTTGAGCACGGCAAAAAACACCTTGTTGTCTGCTCAAGCTCAGTTGGCGCAAATGAAAGCGCAGGAAGTGAACGCACGGAACAACTTTTCATATACAGTCGTTAAAAGTCCGGTTGACGGAGTGGTTGGTACTTTGCCCTATCGTGTAGGAGCGTTGGTCGGTGCCAGCCTTCCACAACCGTTGACAACCGTTTCGGACAATTCGGATATGTATGTTTACTTCTCTATGACCGAAAACCAGTTGTTAGACCTCATCCGTCGCTATGGTTCTAAAGACGAGGCTTTGAAAAGCATGCCCGAAATAGATTTGCAGTTGAACGACAAGTCGGTTTATGCTCATAAAGGAAGAATAGAAACAATCAGTGGAGTGATTGACCGCAACACAGGTACAGTGAGCCTTCGTGCGGTATTCCCTAACAAGGAGAGCTTGCTGAACAGTGGCGGTTCGGGTAATGTACTTGTTCCGGTAGAGAAGAAAGGCAGTTTGGTTATCCCGCAGGCGGCTACTTTCGAAATTCAGGATAAAGTATATGTATATAAGGTGATAGACGGCAAAGCACAATCTGCACCCGTTAGCGTGACACGTGTCAATGGCGGACAGGAATACATCATCAACGAAGGTTTGAATGAAGGTGATGTGATTGTTGCCGAAGGCGTAGGCTTGCTGCGTGAAGGAACACCGATTAAAGTAAAACAAGATTAAAGACGAACAATGAATTTAAGAACCTTTATAGAACGCCCCATTCTATCGGCAGTTATTTCTATCTCGATAGTAGTTGTGGGCATCATCGGGCTTTTCACTTTGCCCGTTGAGCAATATCCCGATATTGCTCCGCCTACCATTCAGGTGAGCACCACTTATTTCGGTGCGAGTGCGGAGACTTTGCAGAAGAGTGTTGTCGCTCCGTTGGAAGAAGCTATCAACGGTGTGGAGAACATGACATACATGACTTCTTCGGCTACCAACTCAGGTACGGTAAGTATTACCGTCTATTTTAAACAAGGTACGGACCCCGACATGGCGGCTGTCAATGTGCAGAACCGGGTGTCGAAAGCTACCGGTCAGCTTCCTGCGGAAGTAACTCAGGTGGGTGTTACCACATCCAAACGCCAGACCAGTATCTTGCAGATGTTTTCCTTGTATAGTCCGGACGATACTTACGATGAAGCATTCCTTTCCAACTATATCAGTATCAACCTGAAACCTTCGATTCTCCGTATTCAGGGTGTGGGTGATATGATGATTATGGGTGGTGATTACAGTATGCGTATATGGATGAAGCCCGATGTGATGGCGCAGTACAAGCTGGTACCTTCGGATATTTCAGCCGTGCTTGCCGAGCAGAATATAGAATCGGCTACCGGTTCGTTTGGTGAGAATTCGGACGAAACCTACCAATATACCATGAAGTATAAAGGCCGTTTGATAACTCCCGAGGAGTTCGGTGAAATAGTAGTTCGCTCTACCGATGACGGAGAAGTGTTGAAGTTGAAAGAGATTGCCGATATTGAGATGGGTGAGGAAAGCTACGCTTATCATGGCGGTATGGACGGTCATCCGGGTATCTCTTGTATGATTTTTCAGACAGCCGGCTCTAATGCAACGGAAGTAAACCAGCAGATTGACGAGTTCTTGAAAGAAGCTGAGAAAGATTTGCCTAAAGGGGTTGCCATAACTCAGGTGATGAGTTCGAACGACTTCTTGTATGCTTCTATCCACGAGGTAGTAAAGACTTTGCTTGAAGCTATCATCCTCGTAATTTTGGTAGTATATGTGTTCTTGCAAGATATACGCTCCACACTTATTCCGTTGGTGGGTATTATTGTATCTTTGATCGGTACGTTTGCCTTTATGTCATTGGCGGGGTTCAGTATCAACCTGATTACTCTGTTTGCGCTTGTGCTGGTGATTGGTACGGTGGTGGACGATGCCATAGTCGTCGTCGAGGCGGTACAGTCGCGTTTTGACGTGGGGTATCGCTCCTCTTACATGGCAAGTATCGACGCAATGAAGGGTATCAGTAATGCCGTTATTTCTTCTTCGTTGGTATTTATGGCTGTGTTTATCCCGGTATCGTTCATGAGCGGCACTTCGGGAACATTCTATACCCAGTTTGGTTTGACAATGGCGGTAGCGGTAGGTATCTCTGCGGTAAACGCTTTGACACTGAGCCCGGCACTTTGTGCCTTGTTCCTGAAACCGTATATTAACGAAGACGGTACACAGAACAATAACTTTGCAGCCCGTTTCCGTAAAGCATTCAATACCGCATTCGATGCAGTAGTAGAAAAATATGCAGCTATTGTGCTGTTCTTTATCAAGCGTAAGTGGTTGACTTGGTCGCTGTTGGCTTGCGCGGTTGCTGCACTTGTGCTTTTGATGAACTCTACCAAAACAAGTTTGGTTCCCGATGAAGACCAGGGAGTAGTGTTCGTTAATGTCAGCACGGCGGCAGGTAGTTCGTTGAAAACGACGGATGATGTCATGACACGCATCGAGCAACGTATGGAAGCTATACCGCAAGTTGCCCATGTACAGAAAGTATCCGGTTATGGATTGCTTGCCGGACAGGGAAGCTCTTTCGGTATGCTTATCCTTAAACTAAAACCTTGGGATGAACGCCCGGATAAAGCAGACCACGTACAGGCGGTTATCGGACAGGTATATGGACGTACTGCCGATATTAAGGATGCGAGTGTCTTTGCCATTTCTCCGGGTATGATTCCGGGTTATGGTATGGGTAACGCATTGGAGTTGCACATGCAGGACAAAACAGGAACGGATGTAAATACATTCTTTGCTACCACCCAACAATATCTGGCAGCTTTGAATCAACGTCCTGAAATCTCGATGGCATACTCTACTTTTGATATTCGCTATCCGCAGTGGACGGTAGAAGTGGATGCTTCCAAATGTAAGCGTGCAGGTATTACCCCCGATGTGGTGTTGAGTACTTTGTCCGGTTATTATGGCGGACAGTATGTGTCTAACTTCAACCGTTTCTCTAAAGTGTACAGGGTAATGATTCAGGCAGATCCTCAATATCGTATGGATGAGACTTCACTGAACAATGTCTTTGTACGCATGTCGAATGGTGAAATGGCTCCGCTCAGCCAGTTTGTAACCTTAACCCGTACATATGGTGCAGAATCCTTGAGCAGGTTCAATATGTTTAACTCCATTGCGGTAAATGCAATGCCGGCAGAAGGATATAGTACGGGTGATGCTATCCGGGCAGTAAAAGAAACGGCGGAAGTTGCACTTCCTAAAGGATATGGTTATGACTTTGGTGGTATTACCCGCGAGGAAAACCAGCAGAGCAGTACGACAGTAATCATCTTTGCTATTTGTGTATTGATGATTTATTTGATTCTGAGTGCTTTGTATGAAAGCTTCCTGATACCGTTTGCCGTTATTCTTTCCGTTCCGTTCGGTTTGATGGGTACATTCCTATTCGCCCGAATGATGGGATTGGAAAATAACATTTACTTGCAAACAGGTTTGATCATGTTGATCGGTTTGTTGTCAAAGACAGCTATTCTTTTAACCGAATATGCTACCGAGCGACGTAAAGCAGGCATGAGCCTGACATCGGCTGCCCTTTCGGCTGCAAAAGCCCGTTTGCGTCCTATCCTGATGACTGCTTTGACCATGATTTTCGGTTTGCTTCCTTTGATGGTAGCTACCGGTGTGGGTGCAAACGGTAACAGTTCGTTGGGTACGGGTACTGTAGGTGGTATGTTGATTGGAACATTGGCATTGTTGTTTGTCGTTCCTTCTTTGTTTATTGCATTCCAGTATTTGCAAGAAAAGGTACGTCCCATTCAGTTTGAATCTCCTAAAGATTGGCAGATACAGGAAGAATATGTAGAGGAAGAAAAGGAAAGACAACATCATATAGAAAGCAAAAAGACTGAGAAGAAATGAAAAAACATATATCCTTTTTAATTGTCGCAACACTCATGCTGAGTAGTTGCGGCATCTATAACAAGTATAAACCGGCAACTGAGGCTCCCGATAAGCTTTTCGGAGAAGAAGTGGCAACGGATTCTTTAAACAGCCTTGCCGGTTTGAGTTGGCAGGAAATGTTCACCGATCCGCAGTTGCAGGAGCTTATAGAACTTGGTTTGCAGCGCAATACCGATTTGCAGTCGGCACATTTGCGGGTAAAGGAAGCGGAAGCATCTTTGCTATCGGCTAAACTGTCTTATCTGCCGTCATTTTTTCTGTCGCCGCAAGGAACGGTAAGCAGTTTCGATAAGGGAAAAGCTGCGCAAACTTATTCTTTGCCCGTTACTGCAAGTTGGGAAATAGATATTTTCGGACGTCTGACAAATGCCAAACGTCGTGCGAAAGCTGTTTATGAACAAAGCAAAGAGTATGAACAGGCTGTGCATACACAGTTGATAGCAAGTATTGCCAATGTGTATTATACTTTGCTGATGCTTGATGCACAATATGAAATCATGTTGACTACCGAAGCTTCGTGGAAAGAAAGCGTGGACGCAACCCGTGCCATGAAAGCTGCCGGGATGGTAACAGAAGCTGCTTTGGCACAGACTGAGGCTGCTTATTACAGCATTCAAACATCGGTGTTGGATATGAAAGAGCAGATTAATCAGGCTGAGAACAGTATTTCGTTGTTATTGGCAGATGTTCCTCACAGGATACCCCGTGGTAAATTGGTTAATCAGGCAATGCCCGAAAACTTTTCGGTAGGTGTTCCTTTGCAGGTACTTGCAAAGCGTCCCGACGTGAGAAGTGCCGAGCTTGCTTTGGCACAGGCTTTCTATTCAACCAATTCGGCACGTTCGGCTTTTTATCCGTCGATAACTTTAGGCGGTTCGGCAGGATGGACAAACAGTGCGGGGAGCGCTATTATCAATCCGGGAAAGTTCATTGCATCGGCAGTGGCATCTTTAACCCAACCTTTATTTAACAGAGGGCAGAACATTGCTCAGTTAAAGATAGCAAAAGCACAGCAGGAAGAAGCACGTCTCAGCTTTGAACAGGCTTTGCTGAATGCCGGTAGCGAAGTGAATAATGCTTTGACACAATATCAGGTTGCACAAGATAAGTCGAAGTACTTTGAACGTCAGGTTACATCTTTGCAAACAGCAGTAAAGAGTACGCGATTGTTGATGCAGCATGGAAATACTACCTATCTGGAAGTATTGACAGCTCAGCAATCATTGTTAAGCGCACAAATATCTCAGGTAGCCAACCGTTTTACTGAAATACAAGGGTTGATTACTCTTTATCAGGCATTGGGCGGCGGAAGAATGTAGAACTGTTAGTATGTCTAAATACCAAGGCATGGGAAGTAGGTTTTGTCCTTTTCTCATGCCTTTTCCTTTTTATAAAAGAGTACATTCTTATTTCCCTTTGGAAGATTTTTTGTACTTTTGTGCCCTCTTTATCGGAGCAACAGTATATAATAGGTATGAGTATTTTTTGGAAAACAATAGCATTGTACAATTCTTCAACTTGGGGTTACCAGTTAATCATTTCTTTTCTTGGGATATTATTAACCGTGCTGCTTATCAATAAACCCCGGAAGTGGGTGAAGTTGGGAATGAAAGCATATCTTATTTTCATTAATTTGTGGATTGCTTTTGTTTACTACTATATCTACTGTGATGAGCGTAACTACAATGAAGTAATGACTGTCTTCTGGGCGATTATGGCAGGAATATGGTTGGTTGATTCTATTGTGGGTTATACCACTTTTGAACGGGGGCATAAATATGATTATCTTGCCTTCCTGTTCCTGTTGATGCCTTTCCTTTATCCGGTTCTGTCTTTGGCGCGTGGATTGTCGTTCCCGGGAATTACCTCTCCGGTGATGCCTTGTTCGGTGGCGGTATTTACTATCGGGCTTCTGCTGATGTTTTCGCGTAAGATAAATATGTTTCTGGTTTTATTCCTTTGTCATTGGTCGCTTATAGGTCTGTCGAAAACGTATTTCTTTAATATACCGGAAGACTTTCTGCTGGCGAGTGCTTCGGTTCCTGCTCTTTATCTGTTTTTCAAAGAGTATTTTACGAACGGGCTGCATAAAGAAACCAAACCGGGGGTTAAACTTATTAATTGGCTGCTTGTATTATTGTGTATAGTTGTAGGAGTGGCATTGACGGTGAGTTTGTTCGTACAATTGGCGCAGGGATAAGAGTTAGAAGATATAAATAGGAACGGGAACACTGAATATTCAATGTTCCCGTTTCCATATTATTGGTATGAATTATTTATTCTTTTTCATATAATTCTATGCGGTCACCCAATTTTTTACGGATGAGGTATAACGCCTCGCTACGGTTTGCCACACGGTCGAAAACCGGGAAGTTTATTCCTTCGCTACCCGGCATATCCCTGTAAGTAACGTGAAGTTCAATATTTAAAAAGAAGAATGACAGTAATTTCTTTAATATCAGACTAAGATAACTTCTGTAAGTGATAGTGCCCACTATCTGTGCTTTCTTTACATTATCCCAAATCAATGTTTCTTTCGTAAAAGGAGCACCACCCGGAATAACCATCTTTTCATCGTCTACTGTTACTTTGCAGGTAAAAGCAAATATCAGTGCTGCCAGTCCGTATAGTCCGCAGGCTATATCTATGTACATTACCATAGATGACTGGTTTGTAGTTTCTCCTTGCAACAGTGGAAGCAAGCAGGTAAAGAATAGAACAAGTGCGGCAAAACCGGCTTGCATCAGATAAAAAAGTTTTCCTCCGGCGAGTACGTACGTTTCTTGTTCAGGCATTTGAACCTGTTCTGATGCTTTGATTAGTTTCTCAATTTTTCCCATAATTGTGTTTGTTTGTATATTAATTTAAATGTAGTTCTTTCAGAACTTCACAGGAAGTGTGGATGTCGTTATATATTTCGTCGATAATATTTTTGTTTTTCAACGAACTGCCTTTAAGGCTTAAGAAGCCATCGGGCATATAAACAGCCACATAGAATGTATCTTTGTAGAAAGAAAACATGATATTCCGGTTGAATTTCCTTTTCAATTCATTCATTCGCTGCATCATGCCGGGTGTCAGTATGTAGCGTGCACCTACTTCGTCTTTGGCATAGACTGCGAAATTATGTTCGAATTCTGTATCTTCTAATTTTACAAGGCTGTTTCCTTCCACCTTCTTTAAAGCTTGGATGTTTTGTGCCAGATACCCTAATTTATCTTCCAAATGGTCGGGCAATATTAACATGGATGTTTTAAACTCTTTATCATGTTTCGCCCATCCAAACATACCGCGGAAATCATACATGCTGCTTTCAATCCGGGAACTGAATAGTGGCTTGATTAATCCCTTATAGAATGCCATAATACCGAAAGACAGGCTGCTGCCTGCAATGGTATTGTTGACCTTACTGGAACAAATTCCTATATCGGCAATATTGAGTTTTATATTTTCTACATCTAATTCCATAGAGGCAAAAGTCTGAGCCGGGATTCCAACCTCTACTTTCCGCATTCCACTGAATAAATGACTTGATTTAAGAACTCCCTCGGTTACATTGTGCAGATATTCGTGATACTTCACTTTAGGAAAGAGGCTCTGCAGGATTTCTTTAATGATAGTCTTTTCCTGTGTGGTGAAATAAGCATAAGCTTTTGCAAAAATGAAGTTTCCCACAATGATAACGGCGAATAAAGGGAAAACTAATTTCATAACAGTGTCGGAAGAAAAATTATCCTCATTGTAAGCTAAAAACATGTTTATCCACATAAACAGAAAAAAGACTAAAGCTCCTCCAAAAATGATTATTTTGAAGATATTAACGAACTTGCGTCCTTTTTCTGCTTTGTGAATTGTAGCGCTTAAGCGCTGATAGAGCAGTGTTGTGTTGTCTGATTTTGTGTTTGTATTGCCCATTTGTTATGATAATAATTCACTTACATTTATATTTCTTTGCTCTATTTCGGGTATTTCAATAAGCGGCAAACATGTGTGTTTCTTATAAGAAGCAACAAAAGATGAAGGAAACATCTCAATTGCATTGTTATAATCGGTAACCGATGCATTATAAGTGCGGCGTATAGCCTGTATTTGCCATTCCATTTCATTCAAGTTGTCTTGCAGTTTCATGAACTGGTCGTTTGCTTTTAACTCCGGATAATTTTCAGCCGTAGCCTGAATCTTGGGAAGCATTGCCGAAAGCTCGTTTCCTGTTTTTATTTGTTCTTGCTCGGTAGTTGCCTGAATTGCTTTTGTGCGTAGTTCTGTAATTTTGGTTAACGTCTCGTCCTCATACTTCATATAGGCTTTCAGGGTAGATATTAAATTGGGTATGAGGTCATTGCGCTGCTTTAATGCTACACATATTCCACTCTCGCATTGTTTCACTCTGTTACGTTTGGCAATGAGGCCGTTAGAAGTCAGAATGAACCATATTATAAGAACTAAGGCTATTGCTATGATGATATAACCAATCATAAAGTTTTCTTTTAATAAATTAGATTTTTATAAAAACCGCACGCGCGGTACAAAAGTACAAACTTTAATTAGAATACCAAATATTATCACAAATAATATAATAAAAGGTTGTGTAATGTAATATTTAAAACAAAATATTATCTTTGTAATGTATTCTATAGTATAAATGTATGGCTGAATTGAGAGAACCGAAGACAAAGAAAGCGGAACAGACTAAAGCAATGATATTGCGGGAAGCTTTTAAACTGTTCTTGATGAAAGGATATGAGAATGCTACTATGGTGGAACTGATGAAAGCGACAGGTTTAAGTCGCGGAGCTATATTTTATTATGCTGAAGATAAATTTAGCTTGTTCAAGGAAGTAGCAGATAAGTTCCTCCTCGAATCACAATCTTTTCACACTAAAATAGATTATGACAGTTGTACTTCTTTTTATGTCTTTATTCAAGAGTATGTAAAGTTAATAAGAACGGTGACAGATGATTTAATGTCTATCCCCGGTAATACATCGGAAGCATATATCGGTCTGATTTTTCAAACTTCCCGCTACTATCCCGGATTTGACAGGAAGATAAGTCTTTCATTTGAGCAAGAACATTTGATGTGGGAAAGAGCGCTTCGGGACGCAATAAAAAGAGGGGAGATACGTTCGGATATAGATATAAAACAAGTTTCCCGTCAATTTTGGCATACTTATCTGGGTTATTCTTTAGAGGTATGTTTCCGTCATAATGTAGATGCTGATGAGCTATATACATTATATATGATAATTTACGAAACCATTAAATTATAGAAAAATCTAGAGGCATAATTATAGATATGATATACAGCCTACCCGTTGAATAAGATTCTTTAACGCATTGATTTAACACAAAGGTGGATAAATGCTTACCTTTGTTCCCATATTTAAACTAAACAATGAGATAACTATGAGAAAATTAATTTTATCTTTCGCATGTATTGGTGCGAGCTTGGCAATGGTATCATGTGGCTCAAGTAAACAGGCTATTCCGGTATCGGCACTCAATGGTGACTGGAATATAGTAAAGGTAGCGGGAAAAGCTATTTCGCCGGTTAACGGCAAAGCTCCTTTTATCGGTTTTGATATAGCTCAAGGACGTATCTATGGTAATAGCGGATGTAACCGCATGATGGGTACATTCAATGCCAATTCGGCAAAATCGGGTGTCCTGAGTTTCGGCCCTATTGCAGGAACACGCATGGCATGTCCCGATATGAGTACCGAACAAAGCATCCTGAATGCATTGAGTGAAGTAAAATCGTATAAAACAGTTGCAGGAAAAGATTTATCCATTGCTCTTTGCAACAGTAAGGGAAAAGAACTTGTGTTGTTGGAAAAAGGAGCGAATGGACAAAGTGCAACTTTGGATATGCTGAACGGAGAATGGAACATTGAAAAGATCAATGGCAATCCTTTGGGCAAATCGGAGAAAGTTCCGTTCATAGGTTTCAATGTGGCAGAGAAGAGAGTATTTGGCAGTGCCGGATGTAACTCCATGACCGGTATGTTGGAACAGGAAGAGGGCATTTCCAATTCTATTAATTTAGATAAGCTTGCTCTTACGATGATGATGTGTGCAGACATGGAAGTGGAGCAACAAGTACTTGCCGCACTGAATACTGTTAAAACCTTTAATTCGTTACCCGACGGTAAAATGGGACTTTATGATGCCAATGGCAATTTGGTGATTACCCTTGTGAAGAAATAACTGGGTTATATTCTTTATATAAAGAATGGGCTTTAGGTTGGCAGTAATGCTTCCCGAAGCCCATTTTTACATATAAAAGGCAAATCCTGTTTTTACCTTCATATCTTCATTTAACATTTACATTGTACATTATCAGTGGGTTATGATGAACATTCAACTTTTCTAATGTCCGCTTTATCTTCATTTTATGTTCACCTGCAGCTTTGCATACAAACGACTTGTCGTTTATAAAAATTGACTTGATGTTTTTGTACAAACAATAGGTTGTTTTTTGCAAACAACTTGTTGATTGAAAAAATCAATTAAGTACTTTTTTCAATGTAAATGTATGTTGTCATAGCCGACTAGTTGGGGTGTGTCGAAATGTAACCAAACCTCCCGACTTTTGACGCACCCCCGATTTAGATAGTTGAGCCGTCTTCACCCCGAAACGACTTGCTGCAAGGTATCTTAGCGCAGGTGAAAGCGATGAATGCTTCAAACTGCTGTTTACTGTAATAGGTATTTCCTCGTCTTTGTGGCAGAAATGTAATAACAAAAAGGGCTGTACCCTTGATAAGAGTACAGCCCCAAAGAAAATAAAAATTTAAAATCTGTTATGGGTTATGGTAATTATGGATTCGGGACTTCTGTAACAGTACCCCAAGTAACGTTTGCCCACTTCTTATTATACTTTTCACCTTCAGAACCTGCCTTCACCTTTACAGTTGCGCTACCGGTCGTTGCATCAGTGAATGCATTTGCTCCTAATTGTGTAATTACAGTTTGGAAATTCAAAGTATGACCACCGAAATCAGCTCCTCCAAATGCTTTGTTTCCGATAGAGTAAGCCGCATCAAAGGTAACATTACCACCGAATGTACAAAGTTCGAATGCATTGTTGCCGATAGTTTCAGCTAGAGTAAATTCAATAGTATTGCTGAATGTAACACCCTTGAATGCTGCAGTTCCGATAGTTGTGGCTGCAGCAAAGGTAGCTGCATTGCTGAATGTACAATTTTCAAATGCATTGGCTTTAATGGTTACAACATCAGGGAATGCAATAGGACTGCCGCTGAATGTACAACCCTTGAATGCACTTGCTTCGATGGTTGTAATATTACTAATTGTAGTATTATTTAAAGTTCCACAACCTGCAAATGCTTCTTCAGGAATTTCTTCCAAAGAAGTAGCCATATCCGGGATAGCAGTTAATGCTTTACAGCCTCTAAATGCATATTTCTCTAAAGTAGTGAGATCACCTAAAGTAAGAGTACCTGTAGCCAATGCTGTACAACCCTCAAATGCACCTTCATCTATAGAAACAACGTTACTATTTTGGAATGTAGTCAATTTCTTACATCCTTTGAATACATTCTTGGGAAGTGCTTGTAAACCGGAGGCACTAAAACCTGATGCATCAACCAATTCTTCACAACCCTCAAATGCACTTTCACCTAAAGTAGTAACACCGGTAGCTGTACCCAAGCTAGCCAGTTTGGCACATCCATAGAATGCTCTTGCTTTGATTTCAAGTACATTAGTACTTGGGATTGGTGCACTAGTCATCTTAGAACAACCTTCGAATGCACTTTCGGGAATTTCTGCTAAGCTATTACTAAAAGTAGGTGCTGTTGTTATTGTTGTACAACCTTTAAATGCAGCCATACCCAATTTTTCAACGTTACTAACATTATTCAGTGTAGTCAATGCAGTACATCCCTCGAATGCATTTGCACTGATTTCTGTTATGCTTGTACCATCGAATGTTATCAATTTTGTGTTGCCCTTCAAAGCGTTATCCGGCACTGTTGTAACACCGGTAGCATTGATAGTCAAGACAGTAGCATAAGGATATTTATTGATGGCTGCCCAGTCGTCATTATTCATAACAGAAGTTCCACTAACAGTGATAGCGTTATAGAATACAGGATCTGTGGTGCTGTTCAATGCTTCAGCGATGGAACTGGCTGTAGTAGCATTAAATACTCCGCCTGTCATAGCTTTCATTGTTACAAAGATAGAGCCTGCACGCTTTTCTCCGTCTTTAGTCATGGTAACGGTCAGTTCGGCAAGAGCACCGTCACTAAAGCCTGCCGGATTCACTGTGACTTTTGCTTTACCACTTGTTTTTTCTACTGTAAATGTATTAAACGAACCGCTGCGGGTAATAGCTGTTTGGTTTTTATCGTTGCTTGCAATGTCTGCACGTACAATAGCATCTTCCCAACCTGCAGGAATATCTACAGTATATTCATTGGCGTTATCTACAATCATAAAACCTGCTACGCCTGTTTCTGTGATTGTCAATTCGCTCTTTGCGATGTTTACGGTATACTTTTTTCCTGCAAAATCGAAATCGATAGTACCGGCTTCTTCGTTAACCTCAGCATCAAACTTCACAGGTGTTGCATCGGCTGTTACGCGAACCATTGCGCCTTGCTCATCTCTCAACCATTCGCCGTCAATCTTCCAGTATTTATTATTATTACCATCATCTTCAAATGTGTCTGCAGTAATCTTAGGAGCTCTTGATGCAGTAATCTTATTGCCTGCGGTGTCTTTCAACCAATCTCCGTTCACTTGCCAGTAGAACTGTTTGTCGACTTCGTCTTGTTTAGCAGTCAATACCGGAGAAACTCCGTCTTTGCCGTTCGTTCCGTTGATACCGTCTTTACCGTCGGCACCGTCCTTACCATTGGTTCCGTCTACACCATCTTTACCGTCAGTGCCATTGATACCGTCTTTTCCATCGGTTCTGTTTACGCCGTCTTTTCCGTCGGTGCCATTGATACCGTCCTTACCGTCTGTTCCGTTTTTAATAACAGCCACGGTTCCTTTGGAGAAAGTGATTTCGTATCCGTCTGTCACTTTCTTCACGCTCTTCACAAAGTCGTATCCGTTAATGGTGTTGATAGATGCCTGAATGGCGGCAATATCTGTTTTTACTTTTTCCTCAAGGGAGGTGACACGTTGGTCGAGGTCGCTGATCTGCCCTTTGAGTACTGTGTCGTCATAATCGTCTCCGCACGAAGTGAATCCTGCGGTAAGAAGTGTGGCTGCGAGTGCCACTGCAATAATCTTGCTTGTTTTCATAAAATAAGTGTGTTAATTTTAAACTTAAAATACACGAATCGTTTTGTTTAATTGAATTGTCGGGCTGCGGGATGTGTTTTCGTAACTGCAGCCTCCTGCCTGTTTGTCCTTTCACGTACTGTCTGGTTCTTACTGTTATTCTGTTTGTGCTTTCCGTCCCTCTGGTCAGCGTGATACAATAAAAAAAGCGCAGGGACTGTTGCTCAATTATTTATTCACATTCCGGGCTCTCGCATGCCCACATCCCGAATAAATAACAACAGTCGCCCGCACCTGTTTCGATATATCAAACTTCCTCCCGTCATGAAATAAGTAGCCAATACTCAGAGGGAGGCAGAATCTATAACAAAAGTGCGGGCGTTGTTGTTATTATCTTCGGAATTATTTCAAATTTGCGAGATTTGGAACGTGAAGATAATAACAAAACGCCTTTTCGTACAATAAATACGACTCTGCAGGAAGGATTATTTATGCCGACCGACAGAAATCAGAGGCAAAGATATATAAAAATACTGTTCCGCATTCAAGAAAATAAGATTTATTTAAAAAATATTGGCAAAGAAGCGCACACTATCCACTTCCGATAGATAATTTATTGATAATTCTATTCACGAAAGGTTGTTTATTGATTAATATTTGTAACTTTGCGGCAGAAAGAATTAAACTATATAGATACTATTATGAAGAGTTTTAGGGGAATTTTGGCTTTGGCCGTCTTGGTTGTCATGTCGGCATGCCAAGAAAAGGATTTATCTGTGCAGAACAAGACTCCGGAGGTTACGGATTTGGTTATTCCGTCGGATTTTGATTGGAATTTATCCGAGAATGTCGATTTATCGGTAGAGTCATCGGTACAAACTGTGGTAGATGTATTTAGATCGGAAAATTGTGCTGAGGGTGATTTGCTTGCTACTTTGAATGTTCCTACCGAAGAAGATGTTACTTTGAGTGTTCCGGTTGGTACGGAAAAACTATATATCCGCTATACTAAGGCCGACGGAACGAAAGATGTAATAACAACTTCTTCCAAAGCGGTGGTTACCCGTTCTGGAAATGGCATAAATGCAAAATTGCCTGAAGATGTCGGAGAGATTATTACTACAGTTGATGGCCCGATAAAATATTATCCGGCAAATGGTTGGGGAACTATTTTATTTGAAGACAATTGGCCGGTGTTGGGCGATTATGATTTGAATGATTTTGCTGCATGGTACAAGATTCAGTTATATTTGAATAGCAAAGGTACTCACATAAATTCTATTATGGTTGCTGTAAGGCTGAATGCATTGGGAGGTCTTAAACCATATCAATTATGCTTGAAGATAGAAAATTTACAAACAAAATACATAAGTGGTATAGAAGAATATTCTACTCCAACTCTTGGTGAGTTGGTTTCCGAACAGAATGAACCTGCTTTATTTACATTTGATTGGGGAAATTTGAAAGGATCTGACGGAGGAAGTTTTTATAATACGGAAAAAGGACATTTGGCTGAAACTTTGAAAGATAATCAAATTGATTTTATTATCGAATTGAAAGAACCTATGAAGTTGAGTAAGAAGTTTGATCACGAAACATTTGATTTCTTCATAAAGAGAACTGATGAAGAAAAAACCGAGATTCACATGAAAGGTTATAAACCGACTAATGATTTTATAAGTGGATATAACCGGATAACTAACCAGACAGTGGGACTTGCTCCGAATAATTATTATTTCAATGATGGAAATTTTGTGTGGGGAATTAAAGTTCCTAAAGGAATTTCCCATCCTTTGGAGACAGTAAAGATGACAGAAGCATATCCTGAATTTGCCACTTGGCTTACCAGTGGTGGTAAGGAGGCTGAAAATTGGTATGATCATAAAGTAAATGCTAATTGTGTGGAAATAAAATAGAACTTTGTCCTCATAGGTATAAGTAAAAAAGACAGAACTTTGAAAGATTCAGAGTTCTGTCTTTTTCTTTTCTGTCATTCTGTCAGCTATCCTGTCAGTTCTCTTGTTTCATTCTTTTTTGGCACATTGTTTGTTTTTATCAGGTCGTACCGTTCATGTAACTAAAACTAAAAAAAGTTAGGGCGAATGAACAATACGAATTGAAATTAAGTTTTGGATAATAACATATAAAATATATAAGATCATGGGAAAAATTATTGGAATCGACTTAGGAACAACAAACTCTTGCGTTTCTGTATTTGAAGGAAATGAACCGGTAGTTATTGCAAATAGCGAAGGTAAGCGCACTACTCCTTCTATCGTGGCATTTGTTGATGGTGGCGAACGCAAAGTAGGTGATCCTGCAAAGCGTCAGGCAATTACAAATCCGGAACGTACTATATTCTCTATCAAGCGTTTCATGGGTGAAAACTGGGATCAGGTGCAAAAAGAAGTTACACGTGTTCCTTATAAAGTAGTAAAAGGTGATAATAATACTCCGCGTGTGGACATCGACGGACGTTTATATACACCACAAGAAATATCTGCAATGATTCTTCAAAAGATGAAGAAAACAGCGGAAGATTATTTAGGACATGAAGTAACTGAAGCTGTAATCACAGTTCCTGCTTATTTCTCGGACTCTCAACGTCAGGCAACTAAAGAAGCCGGACAGATTGCAGGTCTTGAAGTAAAACGTATTGTGAACGAACCGACTGCCGCTGCTCTTGCTTATGGTTTGGATAAGGCACATAAGGACATGAAGATTGCCGTATTCGACCTTGGTGGCGGTACATTCGATATTTCTATTCTTGAGTTTGGTGGCGGAGTATTCGAAGTTCTTTCTACTAACGGTGATACTCACCTTGGTGGTGACGACTTTGACCAGGTAATTATCAACTGGTTGGTACAAGAGTTTAAGAATGACGAAGGTGCGGACTTGACACAAGATCCGATGGCATTGCAACGTTTGAAAGAAGCTGCCGAGAAAGCTAAGATTGAACTTTCTTCTTCAACAAGCACTGAAATCAATTTGCCTTATATCATGCCGGTAGGTGGTGTGCCTAAGCACTTGGTTAAAACTTTGACTCGTGCTAAATTCGAATCATTGGCTCACGATTTGATTCAGGCTTGTCTTGAACCATGTAAGAAAGCTATGAGCGATGCAAGTTTGTCAAACTCTGATATTGACGAAGTAATCTTGGTTGGTGGTTCAACCCGTATTCCTGCTGTTCAGGAGTTGGTTGAGAAGTTCTTTGGAAAAGCTCCTTCTAAGGGTGTAAACCCGGATGAAGTTGTGGCTGTTGGTGCTGCCGTTCAGGGTGCTGTTTTGACAGATGAAATCAAAGGTGTTGTTCTTTTGGATGTTACTCCGTTATCAATGGGTATCGAAACTCTTGGTGGAGTTATGACTAAGTTGATCGATGCTAACACTACTATCCCTGCACGTAAGAGTGAAACATTCTCTACTGCTGCCGATAACCAGAGTGAAGTTACTATCCATGTTCTTCAGGGTGAACGTCCAATGGCAAGCCAGAACAAGTCAATTGGCCAGTTCAACCTTTCAGGTATTGCTCCTGCCCGTCGTGGTGTTCCTCAAATTGAGGTAACATTCGATATTGATGCCAACGGTATATTGAAAGTATCTGCTAAAGATAAGGCAACAGGTAAGGAACAAGCAATCCGAATCGAAGCATCTTCCGGCTTAAGCAAAGAAGAAATCGAAAAGATGAAAGCTGAAGCAGAAGCTAATGCAGAAGCAGATAAGAAAGAACGTGAAAAGATTGACAAGATGAATCAGGCTGACAGCATGATTTTCCAGACAGAAAATCAGTTGAAAGAGCTTGGGGACAAATTGCCTGCCGACAAGAAAGCTCCGATTGAAGCTGCTTTGCAGAAATTGAAAGATGCTCATAAAGCACAGGATGTTGCTGCTATCGACACTGCAATGGCTGAATTAAATACTGCATTCCAAGCTGCAAGTGCTGAGATGTATGCACAGAGCGGTGCTCAGGGTGGTGCACAAGCAGGACCGGATGTTAATGCAGGACAACAAGCTAACCAAGGCGGTTCGGCAAAACAGGATGATAATATCCAAGATGCTGACTTCGAAGAAGTGAAGTAAAAGAATTCTGTAAGTACTTAATAACAAAAAGGATTGTTCCAATGAAGGAACAATCCTTTTTTTCTTGTGTTATACTATTCACATAGATGAGGTATAATATGAAATGGCGGATCAAAGATTTGAATAACTGGCCTATCTTTAAACTGAGGCTCATTGATGCACGGCTTTATTTTGTCAGCATCTTTGTTGGTTTATTGACAGGGCTTGTGGCTGTACCCTATCATTTCCTTTTGCAGTTCTTTTTCGAGAAAAGACAATCATTTTTCGATTCCCATCCCCGCTGGTATATTCATGTATGTTTGTTTCTTGCTCTTTGGGGAGTATTGATATTTGTTGCATGGTTAGTAAAAAAGCTTCCTCTGATAACGGGGGGAGGTATTCCTCAGACGAGGGGAGTAATTAATGGTCGGATTACTTACAAGAATCCTTTTATTCAGTTGGTTGCAAAGTTTGTAGGAGGTGTGCTCACGTTAAGTGCCGGACTTTCTTTAGGTCGTGAAGGCCCTTCCGTGCAAATAGGTTCCTATATCGGCAGCCTTGTTTCCAAATGGACACATATTCTTTCCGGAGAACAGAAACAACTGCTTGCGGCGGGAGCAGGTTCGGGTTTGGCTGCCGCATTTGCCGCCCCGCTGTCTTCTTCTTTGCTGGTGATTGAGTCTATCGAACGTTTCGACGCTCCTAAAACAGCTATCACTACTTTGCTTGCAGGGGTGGTGGCGGGAGGTATTGCAAGCATGACTTTTACAGTGAATCCTTATCATCAGATTGATGCGATTGTTCCGGCTTTGTCCGTAGCGACTCAGGTAAAGTTATATATTGTGTTTGCCATAGTCATATCTTTGTTTGGCAAGTTTTATTCTGAGGTAACCATTTATTTTAAACGCTTGTACGGGCACATTAAAAGTCCGCTTCACATGAAGATGCTGTATCTTTTGATACTGGCTTACGTTATTTCATTAACCGAAGTCAATCTGACGAGTGGGGGAGAACAGTTTTTGATGATGCAGGCGATGGATGGGAGCAGGCAGATTCTTTGGGTAGCGGGAATGATGCTGATTCACTTTGTCTTTACGCTGTTTTCTTTCTCATCGGGCTTGCCGGGAGGAAGTTTTATTCCGACATTGGTGACGGGCGGATTGTTCGGGCAGATATTTGGTTTGATACTTGTGCAGAAAGGTATAATAGGTTACGAGAGTGTAAGCTATATTATGCTTATCAGTATGGCCGCTTTCCTTGTTGCCGTGGTTCGGACTCCTCTTACCGCTATTGTTTTAATAACGGAGATAACAGGACATTTCGAGGTTTTTTATCCGTCTATTGTTGTAGGCGGGTTAACCTATTATTTCACTGAACTGCTTCAAATTAAGCCTTTCAATGTAACTCTTTATAATGAAATGCTCGAAACTCCCGCTTTTAAGGAACAGAAGCGTTATGTACTTTCCGTGGAAATTATAAATGGTTCATACTTTGACGGTAAGCAAGTGGATACGCTGACGTTGCCCGAGAATTGCGTTATTGTATCTGTTTACCGTAACCGGAAAGATATTTTGCCGAAAGGGCAGACACTGATGCCGGGCGACCAAGTGCAGATTGAAATGGATGCCCAGGACATTGAGAAGTTATACGAGCCGCTGGTCAGTATGGCTAATATCTATTGATTTTTCTTTTTCAGGTTTGGTAGGAAGTATGTGACCAGACCGATTAACGGCATGTAGGCACACATATTATATACAAACTCTATTCCGTGTTTATCCGCCAGATTTCCCAATACAGCCGAACCGATACCTGCAATGCCGAAAGCGAATCCAAAAAACAATCCCGAAATCAAGCCTAATTTATAAGGAAGCAATTCTTGTGCATAGACTAAGATTGCCGGGAATGCGGAAGACAGTGTCAAGCCGATAAGGAAACTCATGATGCATGTAAGGGTTAGCCCTACGTGTGGCATAAGTAAACTGAAAGGGGCAGTGCCGAGAATGGAAACCCAGATTACGTATTTGCGTCCGATGCGGTCGCCGACAGGACCGCCGATTAATGTTCCGATAGCTGTGGCGAGCAGGAACACAAACAGGAAAAGCTGTGATTGTTGCACCGTTACTCCGAATTTGTGTATCAGGTAGAAGGTGTAATAACTGTTGAGGCTTGCCATATACACATATTTGGAAAAGATGAGTATAAGCAAAATACAAATGGAAAATATTGTTTCTTTCTTGGGAAGTGGAGCTTCAACTCGTACCGCTGATACCAAAGTAGCCCTGCGCTTCAATACCCTCAACTCCCTTTTATACCAACGGCACACAGGTATCATTACAAGGATGGCAACGATGGAAAGGATACAGAAAAAAGCGATGTTCTTTTGACCGTAAGGAGCAATGATTATTGCAGCTAACAGAGGACCTAACGAGCCTCCCAGATTTCCACCAACTTGGAATATGGATTGTGCCATACCACGCTTTCCTCCCGAAGCAAGAGAAGTAAGTCTGGATGCTTCCGGGTGGAGAATGGACGAACCTATTCCTACAAAGAATACGGATAACAATACCCAATGCAAGGTGCTTGCAAAGGCAAGATTGGCTAAACCGAACATGGTGGAGGTCATGCCGATGGGAAGGAACCAAGGGTTTGGCTTCTTGTCCAAGTATATTCCCATGATAGGTTGGAAAATTGATGCTGAGGTTTGGTATACTAACGTGATAAGTCCGATCTGCCCGAAGCTGAGAGACATGTTATCTTTCAGCAACGGATAGACTGCCGTCAGAATAGATTGTAACAAATCGTTGAAACAATGTGAAAAACTCAGTGCTATGAGAATGCCGAATGCGGTTCGCTGTGCCAACCGGTTGTTTGCTTGCTCCATACTTTTTTACCTTGGGGCTGCAAAGATAAGGAGTTTTATTCAAAACTCCTTAGTATCTCTATTTCTTCTTTCCAAAGAGTTTCATCAGGTGTTTCCAGTATAAGTGGGATATTATCGAATCTTGAATCTTTCATTAACCGTTTAAAGAAGTCAATGCCGAGAAAACCTTTACCAAGACTGTCATGGCGGTCAACCCGTGTTCCGAGTTCTTTCTTGGAATCGTTCAGGTGCATACCTCGCAGATAATTAAATCCTACTGTTTTTTCAAATTCATTGAATACTTTTATATATGTATCTTCTCCTTTGATGTCATATCCGGCTGTGAATGTATGGCAGGTATCGAGGCAAACTCCTACACGGCTTTTATCTTCCACCTTATTGATAATATATTCCAGATGCCAAAATTCATTGCCGAGGTTACTTCCTTGCCCGGCAGTATTTTCAATAACGGCAACTACTCCTTTTGTTTTATCGAGAGCGATATTGATGGATTCCGCAATGCGTGTAAGGCATTCTTCTATGCTGATTTTATTCAGATGACTTCCCGGGTGGAAATTCAGAAGTTTTAATCCTAACTGTTCGCACCGCTGCATTTCACCTATAAACGAATTACGGGATTTCTCCAATCCTTCTTCTTCGGGATGGCCGAGGTTTATTAAGTAGCTGTCATGGGGCAATATATAATCGGTATTAAAGCCATATTTTTCACAGTTTTCCTTGAAAAGCCGGATACTTTCTTCTTCCAATGGTTTGGCAACCCATTGACGTTGGTTCTTTGTAAAAAGTGCAAAAGCATTTGCACCTATTTCATATGCATTAACCGGAGCATTTTCCACTCCGCCCGAAGCGCTGACATGTGCACCTATATATTTCATATTTTGAATAAAGTTTAGAGTTATGGTAAGACAAAGATAGGCAATTTTATGAAGAAAGGAATATTTTATTGGATAGTAAATTATTTGTTTATATAAAAGAACTTAATAACTTTGCAATTTTTATCATATTATAGATAATAATATAGTACATGTAATATTCTTATATAATTACTATTATATTCAAGTGAATTCTATCACTGTGATTCTTAAACAGTTAAGCCGCTTAATTAAAATATTTTGATATATTTTTAAAATAAATGTCATTTTCTAATTTTTAATACATATCTTTACCGCGTTAATCCAAGTCTAATTAAAGAAAACGGTGCCCCCACACTCGTGAGTACTTTTCCTTCAATTAGCTTTTTTATTCATCTAAAAAAAGTTATTATGCTAAAACGTATCAAGACAGTAAGCATGATGCTACTTTTATCTGCGCTCGCAGGTGGAGTAACTTATGCGTTTCCGGCAACAGCCGGCGTAAACATTGTGCAACAAGAAAGTAAATGCACAGGAACAGTGAAAGACAAAACAGGCGAACCGATTATCGGTGCCTCGGTTTTAGTAAAAGGCACAACAAATGGTACAATTACAGACCTTGATGGAAACTTTAACATTCCGGATGTCCCTCAAGGCGCTATTATTCAAATTTCTTATATTGGTTACACTACCCAAGAGGTAAAGTTTAACGGACAGCCGATTAATGTAGAGTTAATTGAAGACAATCAGACTTTGGATGAGGTTGTAGTAACCGCTTTAGGTATCAAACGTGAGAAAAAAGCGTTGGGATATTCTATGTCAGAGGTTAAAGGTGCATCTTTGACTCAAACACGTGATGCGAATGTTGCCAATGCTCTTGCAGGTAAAGTAGCCGGTTTGCAGATTAAACAAAATGGTACAGGTGTGGGAGGTTCTTCCCGTATTGTTATCCGTGGTAACAACTCCATCGGTGGTAATAACCAACCGCTTGTAGTGGTCGATGGCGTGCCTATTGATAACTTCAATGGTGGTGATAACAACGACTATTGGGGTAATGGTAATATAGATAAAGGTTCGGGTATTTCCGATATTTCACCGGATGATATCGAATCAATGTCTGTATTGAAAGGTCCTGCCGCTGCTGCATTGTATGGTAGCCGTGCCGGTAACGGTGTTATCATGATTACCACAAAGAAAGGCGGAGAACATAAAGGTATAGGTGTGACTTATAATACAAACTTTACTTTTGAGAATCCGATGCAAACTCCAAAGTTCCAGAACAGTTACGGACAGGGAGCTTGGCATACAGACAAGAATGATCCGAATAATCCTGATAAAGTAACTTTCGAAGGTTACAGATATGATCCGCAAGATTCCTCCAACTGGGGACCTGCTTTAGATGGCAAGAGCATAGACACTCCAATGGGAAGCCTTCCTTATTCTAATCGTGGTAATGATCTATATAAGGATTTCTTGCAAACAGGTACTTCATGGACTAACAGTGTGGACCTTAGCAAAAGCACAGAAAGTATGACTTTCCGTGCAGGTGTGACACGTTTGGATAATAAAGGTATTGTACCTAATAGCGGGATGGACCGTACATCTATTAATTTGCGTTCAACTGCTCAGCTTGCAAAATGGTTATCTGCCGATATGAAAATCAATTATGTCAACCAGCACACAAAGAACCGTACGAAGTTGGCAGCAGACCCGGATAATATTTTTATGAATTATTTGGGCTTCCCGCGTAATATCGCATTCTCTGACTATGACGCATTCAAAGGTAATGATTGGGTGAATCCTAATACAGGTCTTGCAGCCGGTTTCTTGAGCCCGGAACAAAATAATGCCAATAACCCTTATTGGTCAGCCTATCGCAATACAAACAGTGATAAGAAAGACCGCTTTATCGGTTTTGCTGCATTAGATTTCCAATTAACAAATTGGTTGGATTTGAAGCTTCGCTCCGGTATGGATAATTATACCATTCAGTATGAATCCATTTATGCAACCGGTACTCCTTTCTGGGAACAAGAAGGTTCAATGACGGCAAATATTGAGAAATTTACTGAAATAAACTCCGACTTCTTGGTAACAGCTAAGGGTAACTGGAATAAATTCGGTATAGTAGGTACTGTCGGAGGTAACATTATGTACCGTACCGATACTTGGTATAAAGAGATTTCCGGTAAATTGAATATTAAAGATTTCTACACCATTGCCAATGGTCAGAAACATGATGGTGAATATACTAAGAACCGCAAGCAGATAAATTCTTTATATGCTACTGCTTCTATGTCATGGGATGATTTCTTGTATTTAGATCTTAGTGCACGTAACGACTGGTCTTCTACACTGCCTAAATCCAATAATTCTTATTTTTATCCGTCCGTAGGTGTGAGCTGGATTTTCACTCAAATGCTTTCCAAGATGGGTAAGGATTTAGGTCCTATCTCTTTCGGTAAACTCCGTGGTTCATGGGCACAGGTAGGTAATGATACCGATGCTTATCAATTGCTTAATTATTATAACATAGGTTATGATATCAAGAGCGGAGCATTTACGGCAAGTCCTGAAAAATTCCTTGCTAACTCTGATTTGAAGAGTGAGACTGTCGAGTCTTGGGAAATCGGTTTGGAATTGAAAGCATTCGATAATCGTTTGGGAATAGACGTGGCATATTATAAGAAAGATGCGAAAGATCAGATTCTGAAAATAGATGTTCCCGCAGGTATAGGTTACGAGCAGAAATATATTAATGCAGGTAAAATCCGGAACGAAGGATGGGAATTGGCTTTGACGGGAACTCCGGTGATAAACAAGAATTTTACTTGGGAAACTCAGTTGAATTGGTCTAAGAACAAGAACAAAGTAGTTGCTTTGACTGAGGGTACGGACCAACAAATATTATCGGATTTTGCTGGAATCATGGATGTTGTAGCAAAAGTGGGAGGCGCTTACGGTGATATGTATGGCTATCCTTACTTGCGTGACGACAATGGAAACATGCTTATCGGTGAAGACGGAGTGCCTTTGAAAGGTAATGATAAAGTGAAGTTGGGAAATAACCAGCCTAAATGGATGGCAGGATGGAGCAATACTTTCTCATACAAGAACTTTACTTTTAGTTTCATGATTGATATGCGTTATGGCGGTGATGTTTATATGGGTTCTATCAAGACAGGTGCTACAAAAGGTAGTTTGGCAATGACGGAAGACCGTAGTGAAAGAGTGGTTCCCGGTATTAGTAAAGCGACAGGACAGCCTAACACCGTGGCATGCAGAGCAGACCAGTATTGGCAAGGACTTTCGGGCATAACCGAAGCATGGATATATGATGCAACAAACATCCGTTTGCGTGAATTGAGCTTTGGCTATTCTTTCCCGAGAAGCATTTTAAGTAAAACACCGTTTACAAATTTAAAGTTGAGCTTTGTTGCACGTAACTTATGGATGATTCACAGCAAAACAGAAGGATTCGATCCCGAAGCCGCTTATTCGTCAGGTAATGCACAAGGTCTTGAATTCGGTTCCATGCCTACATCGAGAAGTCTTGGCTTTAACTTAAGCGTATCATTCTAATTAATTAAATGAATATTATCATGAAAAAAATCAAAATATATGCAGCTTGTGCTTCTCTTATGTTGCTTGGATTGGCAAGTTGTGATGTCGAAAATCTGAATGACAATCCGAATAAACCTACAATCGAACAAGGCGGTGCTTTGGTAAGTGAAGCATTACTTGGCGGTACGATACGTGCCGGTATCATTATCGAAGGTGATGTCGAAGAACGTAGCCGTTCTTTGCAGACCGACTTCTATTCTCAGGTAGTGGTTGATTGTGGTAGCTGGGGAACCAAGAATTATGACACCAATGATGGTTGGAATAACAGTACATGGACTGCATACCTGAAACAGGTATCCATACTGGCTACAGGTATCAGAGGCTTGGAAGCCGATAATAGTTCTAATCCTAATTTATTGGCTTTTGCCAAAACATGGCGTGTGTACGTTCATAGTTTGGGATGTGATAAATTCGGTCCGATGCCTTTTATGACTTCGGAAGAATCCGGAACCAATCCCGCTTATCGTTCTGTAGAAGATATTTATACCGAATATTTTTCCGAATTGGACGCTGCGGCTAAGTTATATACCCAAGGTGGAAAGGTTTTCAAGAATGCTTCAACAGATGTTGTGTTTGGAAATGATGCAGAAAAATGGCAAAAGTTTAATAATTCTCTTCGTTTGCGTTTGGCTCTTCGCCTATCCGAAATTGCTCTCGATGTTTGTGCAACTCAGGCAGCAGCGGCTTTGGCAGCTCCGGGCGGAGTGATGGCTTCTGCTGCCGATGATGCACGTTGTGCAGTTGTCGGTGACGGCGGTTGGGGAAACAAATACAACTATTATATGTTCCAAGTGTCATGGGGAACTCCTTCCAATATGTCCCAGTCATTTGAACGTTTGGTAACAAACATTGGTGGTATCAATTTCCCGACAGGTTTGAAGAACTATACAACAGGCGTAGCATTATCAGCAACTCATCCGGCTAAAGTAGATCCTCGTGCCCCGATTATGTTTATGCCGGCACAAGGCAACGGAAATTGGAAAGGTATACCTTACGGACCTAAAACTACAGAACAGAATAAAGGTGATTATTTAGGTACAAGTTACGCTGAAATGGGTGGATATTTATATCCGGAAGGCGAAGAGAATTTTAATCGTCCTTATGACTTGATGCTTTATGAAGAAGTTTGTTTCTTGAAAGCTGAGGCTTATTCAAGAGGCATCCTTACAGGGGGAAATGCCAAGCAGGCTTATGAAGACGGAGTCCGTGCTTCTTTTGCAACTTGGGGAGCTCAAGGTGTAGATGAATATCTGGCTTCAACAGAGAAAAACTATGCAGGGACAAGTGCCAAGTGGGAAGACACAGCAGGTCCGGGTAATACTCAATTGGAGAAAATCATCACTCAGAAATACATTGCCGGTGGAATCGACTTGTCACAAGAATCATGGTGCGACAAGCGCCGTTTAAATCTTCCGCGTTTGGATGTGGCTATTTATAGAGTTGAGTCTTTGTATGATAATAGCAATAAAGACATCACGAAGCCTGAAAACTTTATTCAACGCTTGCAGTATCCTTCAAGAGAAGTTCAAATAAATGGAGCATTCTATGAGGCAGGAGTGAAAGCGCTGGGAGGCAAAGATAATGTAACCACTCCAATTTGGTGGGCATCAGGAAAAAAGAATTATTGTACTTCTGATAAATAGATGAAAATATTCCATATTGATAAGGCTTTTATAAAATGTTAGGTTAATAATAAAAGCAATGGGGCCGCCCTGTTGCGAAATAGGACGGCTTTTTAAGTCCTGACAATAAAAGCTGAATAGAAAAGGTGATATGTTTGTTATGCAAACACATCACCTTTTTATTTATATGAATAAGCCTATTTAGAAATTATACTGCACAGAAACATTCACGCGGTTGGCATGGTTGCTTTCACCGCCAAAATCTTTTCTATATCCACGTAGATATTCTGCACCTACCTGCATATTCTTTGTTACGTTGTAGAACATATTGGCCACGAAATAACGTCCGGTGCGAAACATATCCGGTTCGTCACTCGGATAACCTTTCTCGGAATAAAGTCTTGATTGGCTGTAAGAGGATGAAATGAACAGGTTCGGAGTGAAGTTATATTGCAATCCGGCATACCATCCCAGCATTGGCAAAACCTGCATCTTTCCTTCCTGATCGGGATCGGGAACGAGGTCTACGTTGAGGTTGCTTAAATCGTTCATATATGCACCGATACCGCGACCATAAGTCATTTGTCCATAAACCGTCAGATTCTTGGCTACGGTGAAGGTGGTTGAACCCTGAAATCCCCAGCCTACTTTGGATTTGGCTTGTTCGGATACAAGATCGGAATAAGTCATGCTGCGCACGATGGCTCCGGCACGTACATGGCTTGCACTGTTCCAATTATATTGCAGATAAGCGGGGAAAGTAGGAGCCCGCTGAGTGCCGATGGAAGTAAATTCATTCGTTGTTCCGTCTACATCAGGTACTTCGATAGCCACACCGAATTTAAGGTTGTAAGGTAACTTATGTTCGTAGCGTAACATTGCCGAACGGTAAATTGCCATTCCGCCCGGACCGGCAAAGTCTACTGTGGGAGGTGCTGCGGGAAGGTCCATGAATGTACCCCAACCATAACCGACGGTGAAGCCGAGGAAGCTGGCATAAGCATTGGTAAGTTGGAAAGTATTTCCACTGCCACGGAAATCTCCCGATGTATAAACCACAAAGTTGCCTAAACGCTTGGTTTTGCCCACCAGTTTAAGGAAGATGGTGGAAGTGGTAGGGTCCATTTGGAACTGGTTGCGCGCATAGTCGCCCGAATGTTTGTTTGGAATAAGGGCAGGATAGAAATCCACGTCATCCACTATGCCACCAAAGTCATATTCGGTAGTCAGTTTCACGTATCCGCCGATACCGAGTGCGAACTTCCCTTTCTGGTCGGTAAGCAGGAAGCGGGGAGCTTTCGGATCTTGGAATCTCCTTGTCTGCGGATCGTCCATGATTTTAATAATCTCGTCACCGGCTTTGTCCCGGGAAACAAACATCACAGAATTGGGTTCTTCATCCTCGATGATAACCTTCTTCTGAGCCTGAGCGCAGATAGGCAGGAGGCCTACTGCAAGTAGCGAAGCTACGGTCTTGAACATTGTTCTCATTTAAGTTAAGTTTAGGTGAATACTTTCTCCCTAAACAACTTAAATGTGGAATGGTTGAACGAAATAAGTTAAACATCCCGTTTAATGCCCGTACACATGTCCATTCTTGCGAAGAAACAAACCTCTTGACAGTTGTCACGTAATCACTCGACAATTGTCACGCACTCACTTGACAATTGTCGAGTGATTACGTGACAACTGTCAAGAGGTCTGTTCTTCGGCAGAAGTTTGTCAACACTTGCCCGGTAACATATCTGTGTAAGCATTGAAACCGGAGCCGATAAGAGGATATTTTGAAAAGTTTTTAGCCTGAATTTCACAAAAGGGTGACGGCAAATGGCAAAAGTGACGCTAACAAAAAAGTTGCAATCACCCCTGAAACCATTTGATACAAGCTGATACAGGAAATTGGTGACGGGTGATTGCAACTTTCTAAAACTTTTGTTTTTAGTCGTGTCGATGGAACAGTTCTTTCAGCTTTACCGTTTTGTTGTTAATCAACGGCTTTGCCCAGAAACCGATGGCTGTGATATAAATGACAAACACAAGGATGAACAGCATCCCGATGCGCAGGTTTGTAGCATCGGCTATGGTGCTCACGATGAGAGGACCGCCTGCACCACCTGCAAGTCCCGAACAAAGGATGCCGGCAAACGAACCGTGATTCTCCGAAGCTGAGTTGAGCGCAAGGGAAAAGACAATGGAAAACATCATGGAAATACTGAAACCGATTGCCGGGAATGCAATCATCGATACTTCCCGTGAACCGAACAATGCGCTGACAAGCAATATAATGGTAAGTATTCCCGAATAAACAAGTATCTTTTTGCTGTCGAAGAGTTTCAGTAACAGCATCCCGACGATGCAGCCTGCTGTCATGCCTCCCCAGAAATAACTGACAATACGTGCACCGGTTACTTGCGGATCTACTCCGTGATACTTTTCAAGGAAGGTGCTCATAAAGATGCTTGTTCCTTGTTCTGTGCTGACGTAGCAAAATACACCGAGGAAGAACAACCATACATATCCTTTCTTGAAGAGTTTCAGGTAGGATGCCTTTGTGCCGGCTTTCTCGTCCGATTTCAGTTCTATCTTCGGGATTCGGGAAAAGATAACGGCAATAATCATTATCAGCAGAATGGCGGTGAATACCCAATAAAGCGATACCCACGGAAGTTGAGGGGGAGTAACCCGCGCCAACATATCGATAAATAAGTTCTTTCCCGAAACATAGGTTGCTGCATCGAGGTTCTTAATCAGGTATGTATAAACAAGGGGGCTGACGAAAGAAGCGGTTCCGAACATCAGTTGTGCGAGTTCGGCAACAAAAGCGTAGTTCTCTTCGCCTCCTGCTACCCGTTGAAGCGGGTTCAGCACTGTTTGCAACATTGCCATTCCCAAACCGATAATGAAACAGGATGCGAGCAGCATGGGATAGACCGGATAACAGGCGAAGATAAGTGTTCCGATGAAAGGCATCAGCCAACCACAGAACAGCACGGGTTTCTCTCCATAACGGTCAATGAGTATCCCGGCAGGAATACTCATTATGGCATAAGCAATGAAAAAGAAAGTGGGGATGAAGCCTGCCATTGCAAGGTTCTTCAAACTGAATCCGTTGATGATGTCGGGGATTAACGGTCCGAGGATGTTTGTAATAAAGGATATTACAAACCAGAACATCATAATAAGAGCCAGAAGCCCGATATTCCTTTTCATTTGTTTAGTCTGTTAGTGAGAATACAAGATAGGCTGCTCCCATGCATCCGGCTTTGTTGCCGAGAGTGGCTCCCATGACTACTGTATTTACCGAAGTGTCTTTCATGGCATTCTTCATGGCATGTTCCCGTATCTTTTCAATGTAGAAGTCTCCGGCTTCCGAGAGTCCTCCGCCAATCACGATGCGTTGCGGGCTGAATATGTTGATAAATCCTGCAATGCCCCTGCCCAGATAGTAACAATGATCGTCAAGGCATTTGGTGGCGATGGCGTCTCCTTCTTTATATAATTTTACGATGGTGATACCGTTTGCTTCTTCCTCGGGTATTTCTTTTCCTGCTTCTTTGTTTGCTTTCACAAAGCTGCGGACAAGGGCGGAAGTGGAAGCATAAGTCTCAAGACAACCTACAGAACCGCAGTTGCAAGGTTCTCCGTCTGTAAAGAGTGGTGTGTGTCCCAGTTCGGTACCACGGTTGTCAAACCCGTTGAAGAGTTCGCCGTTGATAATGATTGCTCCGCCTATTCCTGTTCCTATGGTTAAGAATACTACATGCGTACAGCCTTTCCCGGCTCCGTAATGTGTTTCGCCCAATCCCATCAGGTTAGCATCATTATTAAGGAATACGGGCAGTTCGGTCTGCCTCTCCATGATGTCTGCCAAAGGAAGGTTTTCCCAGCCTTTGATGTTGTCGGCTCCGCCAAGTACGATGCGGTTGGTTGTGTCGATGATTCCCGGTGTTCCTATTCCCACACCTTTAACAGGCAGGTTATGTTGGTCGGCATAAGCTTTGGTGAGCTTAACCGCTTTTACTAATTGTTCAACTACTGCATCGGCAGATTCATCGGCACGTGCAGGGATTTTGTCCGAGAACAGGAAGTTGCCCTCTCCATCGACTAAAGCAAATTTAATGGAAGTTCCGCCAAGGTCAATGGCGATAGCATATTTATTGGTATTCATGGTATGTAAATTAGGTTATAAGGTAGTATAGTGAATAATGGGTGAAGCGGTGCTTCACCCATTGGTTTGTTTATTTAATAAGTTCTTTTACTTCTTCAAGATTTTTATCTATTTCTTCATCGCTGATGGCATAGTTAACCAAGTCACCGGACAAATATTTGTCATAAGAAGCCATGTCGATTAGTCCGTGACCGGATAAGTTGAACAAGATAACTTTTTCCTCGCCCTTTTCCGTACACTTGTTTGCTTCATCAATAGCGGCAGCGATGGCATGACATGATTCCGGAGCGGGAATAATACCTTCTGCTTGGGCAAAGAGGCATCCGGCTTTGAATGAGTCAAGTTGTTTGATGTCTACTGCTTCCATTAAGTTGTCTTTCAGTAATTGGGAAACAATCACTCCGGCACCGTGATAACGGAGTCCGCCTGCATGGATGTTGGCAGGAGCGAAATTATGTCCTAAAGTAAACATCGGTAACAATGGGGTGTATCCGGCTTCATCACCATAGTCATATTCAAATTTACCACGTGTCAGTTTCGGGCACGATGCGGGTTCGGCAGCAATGAATCTTGTTTTCTTGCCGTCAAGGATATTGTGACGCATGAATGGGAAAGAGATACCACCGAAGTTGGAACCGCCTCCGAAACAGCCGATAACAATATCGGGATATTCGCCTGCCATTTCCATTTGCTTCTCGGCTTCCAGTCCGATTATGGTTTGGTGCAGGGTGACGTGGCTTAACACAGAACCTAAAGCATATTTACAGTTAGGGGTAGACATGGCAAGTTCGATAGCTTCCGAAATGGCTGTACCTAACGATCCCTGATGATTCGGGTGTGCAGTGATAATATCTTTTCCTGCACGTGTAGACATGGAAGGAGACGGGGTTACTTGCGCACCGAATGTCTGCATGATGGAACGACGGTAAGGTTTCTGCTCATAGCTTATCTTTACCATATACACGGCAAGTTCTATTCCAAATGCTTTGGTTGCATAGGAAAGGGCAGCTCCCCATTGTCCCGCACCGGTTTCGGTTGTCAGGTTGGTAATGCCTTCCTGCTTTGCATAATAAGCTTGCGCCAATGCAGAGTTCAGTTTGTGTGAACCCACCGGACTGACACTTTCGTTTTTGAAGTAGATATGTGCTGTTGTTCCGATAGCTTTTTCAAGTCCGTAAGCACGTACCAACGGAGTGGAGCGGTAGTTTTTATACATTTCATGCACTTCTTCCGGGATTTCAATCCATGCGTTGGTCTGATCCAATTCCTGTTGTGAAACAGCTTTGGAGAAAAGAGGATAAAGATCTTCGGGAGTAAGCGGTTCTTTGGTTTTAGGGTTAAGGGGAGGCATGGGTTTGTTTACCATATCCGCCTGTATGTTGTACCAATAACGGGGGATTTCATCCTCCGGTAGCATGAATCTTTTAGTTTTAGAGCTCATAATGTTATTATTTATTTAGTTATCAGAGTTCAAAAATATGTATTATTTTTAATCCAAACGAATTTTAGATTGTTTTATTTAAAGAATAAGTTATTTTACTTAAGTTTGTGCAAACGTAAAATGGAAGACAAAATGAAGTTATACCACAAGGCTTTTTTGTATCAGAATAAGTGGATACAGCCTTATATTCATATCATTCTCAATTTGATAGACAGCATAACTTTCCTTGCTGCCATTGCTTTAATCGTAGGTGTGGTATATGAACATGGATTTGTTATCTCCCCCACTGCTTATGCCGAATTGGATATTTTATATAAAGCCGTCTGGATTATATTTCTGATTAATGTAACTGCCCATTTGCTTCTCGAATATAAGGGGACGAAAAAGAAATATCGTTCTTTGGCATGGTTTCTGAGCGTGATGCTTTATCTCACCTTGGTTCCGGTTATATTCTTTGAACCGGAAGAGGGAGCAGTCAGGTATGTTTGGCTTCTTTTGAACAGTAAGGCTTACCACCTTATATTGTTGCTTGCGCTTTCTTTTCTCCAGTTGTCTTATGGAATAGTGCGTTTGTTGGGAAGAAAAACAAATCCCTCCCTCATTCTTGCCGGTAGTTTCTTTGCTATTATCTGCATAGGTACGGGGTTATTGATGTTGCCTCGCTGCACGGTGGATGGAATATCGTGGGTGGATTCATTATTCGTCTCCACAAGTGCGGTATGTGTAACAGGGTTAGTCCCGGTTGATGTATCTTCCACTTTCACGCCAATGGGGCAAACAGTCATTATTCTGTTAATACAGATCGGAGGTTTGGGAGTAATGACATTGACAAGTTTCTTTGCCATGTTCTTCATGGGAAATACTTCTTTGTATAATCAGCTTGCGGTGAGGGATATGGTCAGTTCCGATTCTTTGAGTTCATTGCTTTCCACATTAGTATATATCTTATTGTTTACATTGGCTATCGAAGCAACGGGGATGATTGTCCTTTTCTTTAGTATTCATGGAACACTGGGAATGGAGATACAAGATGAGATAGCCTTTGCTGCTTTTCATTCTATTTCGGCTTTCTGTAATGCCGGATTTTCTACTTTACCCAATAATCTGGGTAACTCTATGATAATGGAAAATCACAATCTGTTATATATAACCATTTCTTTACTGATTATTTTAGGAGGCATAGGTTTCCCTATATTGGTAAACTTCAAGAATATTGCAGTCTATTATCTGAAACGTGTATGGAGATTTGTTCGTACCGGGAGAAGGGACAGGCACGAAATGAGCCATTTATATAATTTGAATACAAAGATTGTTTTAGTAGTAACGGCAGTGCTGCTGGTTGTCGGTACTGTGGCAATTGCCGCTTTTGAATGGAATCATGCATTTGCAGGAATGGGAGTGCAGGATAAACTGGTACAATCATTCTTTAATGCCACTTGTCCGCGTACGGCAGGATTTACGAGTGTGAGTCTTACGTCGTGTACGGTTCAGACCTTGCTGTTGATGGTTATTCTGATGTTCATTGGTGGTGCGGCTCAGTCAACTGCCGGTGGTATTAAGGTAAATGCCTTTGCAGTTATTGTCCTTAATCTGGTAGCAGTGTTGAGAGGAAAAGAAAGAGTGGAAGTATTCAGCCGCCAGCTTTCATGGGATTCTATCCGCCGTGCTAATGCAACGATGCTGATGTATTTGATTATTCTTTTCTTAGGTGTGTTTGTCCTGAGTATGCTGGAACCTCAGGCTTCTATATTGGCTTTGACTTTTGAGTGTACCTCTGCGTTGAGTACGGTAGGTTCGAGCCTTGATTTGACACCGACTTTGGGCGATGCCAGCAAATTAATTGTTTCTCTTTTGATGTTTGTGGGACGTGTAGGCGTAATAACCGTTATGCTTGGATTCATCCGTCCGAAGAAAGTGACTAAATATAAATATCCGAAAGATAATATTATAATTAACTAATTATATGAAATACATAATCATTGGTTTAGGAAACTACGGAGGAGTGTTAGCAGAAGAATTGTCTGCATTGGGACACGAGGTGATAGGGGCAGATATAAATGAAAACAGAATAGACTGCCTGAAAGATAAAATAGCGACAGCTTTTGCACTTGATGCTACGGATGATGTGTCATTATGTGCTCTTCCGCTAAATGATGTAGATGTGGTAATCGTGGCTATCGGTGAAAACTTCGGTGCTTCCATCCGTGTCGTTGCTTTGTTGAAGCAGAGAAAAGTGGATCATATCTATGCCCGTGCCATCGACCATGTACACGAAGCTATTCTTGAAGCGTTTAATATCGACAAGATACTTACACCTGAGATTGATGCAGCCCGTGAGCTTGTTCAACTGCTGGATTTGGGAATACGTGTCGAGTCTTTCCAGATAGATGAAGATTATTATGTGATGAAGTTCAAAGTTCCCGAAAAGTTTATCGGCTACCATTTGAATGAATTGAATCTGGATCAGGAGTTTAAACTGAAGATTATAGCCATGAAACGTTCTTATGAGGTGAAAAACTTTTTGGGAATCTCTGTACTGGAAAGGGGAGTGGATAATGCCATACCTCAGGATTATATCATTCAGGCGGAAGATGAGCTGGTATGCTACGGTCGTTACAAAGATTTCCAGTCTTTGTGGAAAGCTATCTGATAATCAGAACATAAATTAATTCTTTTTAGCAAACAGTTCGTTAGTCCGGATTAAACCTTTTCCCTTTTATGAAGTCATATAAAAGGTTGCAACCTAAACGTATTATTCAATTTAGATTATTATTAGGTATGAAAAGATTTAATTTGTTTTTAATGGCCATTCTTTTAATGGGTGGCGTTGTGATGGCTCAGGGTTCGAGAAGAGGAGATAAGAAAGACGTAACGCCCGAAGTTAGGGCTCAACGGATGACTGACAGAATGGTGAAGGAATACTCTCTGAATGAGAAACAAGCCAAAGAATTACAGGCTGCCAACTTAGAGCTTGTAAAGCAGATGCAGGTAAATAAAGAGCAAGCGAAAGCAGAGAAAAGACAGAAACGTGAGGATATGAAATCCATGCGTGATGCAAGAGAAGCTCAGTTGAAGAAGATTCTTACCACAGATCAATATACTGCTTATCAGAAGAAACAGGCAGAGCGTGAGAAAGGTATGAAAGGAAAAGGTAATCCTCGCCATAAAAACAAAAGAGGATAAGTTAAGATTTAGTTTAGTTTTTAGTTTTTCAAAGGTCGGCCGATGTGAATTGTCCGACCTTTTGTTGTATATTTCCTGTTCTTTTCGTTACTTTGCTACACATTTAGTATAGGAGCCACATGAGAAAAATATCTTACTTCATTAGTTTATTTGCATTGCTGTTCATATTGGCGGCGTGTGCCGGAAAAGCAACACAGCAGGATGAGAAACGAGCTTTGCAGATAGATAGCGTAAGTAACAACGGAGTTCAGCATATGCAAGTTTCCCACAGTGAACAGAATGTGAAATTGAAAGGGAAAGACTATCATCTTTTCATCCGGCGTATGCCTGTGGATTCATTGCCTCATGTGAAAAATGACATGGGCGATATTTATGCCGACAATACAATTACGCTTCGTATTACCCGTAATAAAGGCGAGAAGGTCTTTTCTAAAACCTTTACCAAGCAAGACTTCTCTTCTGTAGTCTCAGTCAATCTGTTGCCTCAATGTATTTTGGAAGGTATGGTATTTGATAAGATTACTCCTCAGGGAATAGTGCTTGCTGCCAGTATCAGTGTTCCACAGACCGATCTTTATGTTCCGGTTTCCATAACTATTTCACCGGATGGCAAAATGACGATGGTAAAGGAAGAGGAAATGGAAGATACTTATACGAATACCGGAGAGGAATGAGAAGATTCCAGAAAGATTCCTGATTTGCCTCTTTCCTTTGCAAGAAGAGTGACTCTAAATGTTTGCAAAGTATGAAAATATTGGTAGTAGAAGACGAAAAGAGCTTGCGAGACATGGTTTGTGAATCGCTGGAAAGAGAACGCTTTGTGGTGGAAAGCGCAGCAGATTACCATACCGCAATGGAGAAAATCAACGATTACGATTATGACTGTATCTTGCTTGATATTATGCTTCCCGGTGGTAGCGGACTGGATGTGCTCGAAGAGTTGAAAAGAATGCGCAAGAAAGAAAGCGTGCTTATTATTTCTGCCAAAGATTCCATTGACGATAAAGTATTGGGTTTGGAACTTGGGGCGGATGATTATTTGGCAAAGCCTTTTCATTTGGCAGAACTCAATGCCCGGGTTAAATCCATTCTCAGACGTAAGCACTCCGATGGAGATACCAGCATCGAACTTCAGAACCTGTGTTTATATCCGGATAAAAGGACGGTTTATGTAGATGGAAATGAACTTCAACTCAACCGGAAAGAGTTTGATTTGCTCTATTACTTTGTGACTAATCCCAATCGCTTAATGAATAAAACATCCCTTGCCGAATCTGTTTGGGGAGATAACATAGACTCTGTGGACAGCCTTGATTTTATCTATTCACAGGTGAAGAACCTGCGTCGTAAGATGAAAGTTGCGGGGGCAAAGCCGGAAGTGAAAGCTGTCTATGGTTTCGGCTATAAATTGGTAACAGATAACGAATAATCTAACCTCCTAATCCATGAATCTCATCCAATATACCAACAGGGTTTTATGCCTGCTACTCTTTTTCCTGATAGGAGTATGGGGCGTTTTCTTCTATTTTGCCATTATTGATGAGATTATGGATGAAACGGATGACACTCTGGAGAATTATAGGGAGATTATAGTAAACAAGATGCTGATGAATCCCGACTTATTAAAGGGACAGAAGAATATCATGGATAGTTATGCTATTCGTCCGATTACTGATGAAGAAGCCGAAGAATATGAAGAAGACTTCTATGATTCGATGGCATATATAGAGACGGAGGATGATTACGAACCCGTACGCGTAATGAAAAGTTGCTTTCTTGCTTCGGATGATAACTACTATGAGCTGGAGGTGAGAATATCCACTCTTGAACGTGATGATATGGTAGAGGCTATCTTCAAGTATTTGCTTACTCTTTATGTATTGCTGTTGTTGTGCATCATTCTGGGAACCTACTTTGTATTGAAGAAATCTTTCAAACCATTATATAAACTGTTGCATTGGTTGGATGGAATAGTGCCGGGAAAGCCTGTTCCTTCATTAGATAACGAAACTAAGATTACCGAATTCAAAAAGCTGAATGAATCGGCCCTTGCCATGAGCCGGCGGAGCGAACAGGCATACCGGGAACAGAAGCAATTCATAGAAAATGCTGCCCATGAGTTGCAAACTCCTTTGGCTATCTCACGTGGGAAGCTCGAACTGTTAGCCGAGAACCGGAATCTGTCCGAAGAACAGTTGGCAGAGATTGATGAACTATACCGCACGTTGGGCAGGGCAGTGAAGCTGAATAAATCCCTGCTTCTGCTATCCCGGATCAATAACGGACAGTATCCCGACAAAACGGAAGTGAACATCAATGAACTGAGCCGTGACCTGCTTTCCGATTTAATGGATATATATGAATATAAGAACATCAAGCTGTCTGTTCACGAAGAAGGAGAGTGCCGGGCGGATATGAATGAATCGCTTGCACAGATTCTTATCTCCAACTTATTGAAGAACGCTCTTATCCATACTCCGGCAGGAGGAGAGATGAAAGTAACTGTCGGCAGAGCTTCTTTTTCTGTGGCAAACTCGGGTGGCAAGGCGTTAGATCCTGAGAAGATATTCCGCCGTTTCTATCGGGAGGATATGGATAAGAAAGAATCCAACGGGCTTGGTCTGGCTATCGTTCAATCCATTGTGAAGCTGTATGATATGCGTATCTCTTACAGTTACTCCGATGGCAAACACACCTTCACGTTAAAACTTGTGAAATAACTTGTTAATCGCAATCATTCCCAAATCTTTCCTAAATGCTGTACGTTCTTTGTGATATAAATTAATAATTAAAACAAAGAACCCATATGAAGAAGATTGTAGCAATGTTTGTAATGGCAATAATGGCACTTCAAGTAGCTTTTGCCGGTGATGTAGTGACAAAAGATGTAAGTAAACTTCCTGCTGAGGCACGTACCACTATCAGCAAGCATTTCCCCGATGCCAAGATTTCATTCATTAAGATTGAGAAAGACTTTTTCCAATCGGCTAACTATGAAGCAACGCTGACTAATGGAACTGAAATAGACTTCAACAGCAAAGGCGAATGGTTGGAAGTGGATTGCAAGAAAGGAGTTGTTCCGGCAGCATTTATTCCTGCCAAAGTATCACAATATGTAAAGGAGAACTTCCCGAATGCACATATTGAGAAGATCGAACGCGGACGTAAAGGCTATGAAGTGGAGTTGAGTAACGGACTGGATGTTAAGTTCGATCCATACGGTGGCTTCCTTAAGCTGGATGATTGATAAGTTGAATCTGTAAAACCTTAATCCTATGATTAAATTGAAGTTAAACCTCATGCTTTTATCGTTGTCATTACTGGCAGTGTTTGCCATGACAGCTTGTGACAATGACGATGAAAGACCTTATGAACCCGAAACAGTGGTGCAGGTAACGTTCAAGAACATGTTCCCGAATGCTACCGGAGTGAAGTGGGAACCCAAACTTGGTTACTCTGTGGCTGAATTCTATGATAACGGAGACGAAAAAGATGCATGGTTTAATGCCGACGGCGAATGGCTGTTGACTGAAACTGATCTGACTTATGCCGACCTGCCGGATGCAGTAGTCAATGCCATTGCCGGAAGCAAATATGCCAACTGGAAGAAAGATGACGTAAGCTACCTTGAACGCAAGGACATGGAATCTGTCTATGTGGTTGAAGTGGAACAGGGCGACCAAGAGCTTGACTTATATTATTCGCCCGAAGGAGCTTTGCTCAAAGTAGTTTCCGACGGAAGTAACGGACACAATGCCGTGCCCACTCCCGTGAATGAAAACATCCTGAAGATAGTGAACGAGCTCTATCCCAATGCCAAGATTTTGGAGATCGACGTAGAACAGAACAGCATAGAAGTAGACTTGGTGCAGGAAGACCGCCTGCCTTTCACAATGATTCTCGATAAGGATTACAACTGGATTCAATCGGAATGGGATGCTGCATGGATCAGAGTTCCACAAGCCGTGAAGGATGCAGTAGCCGAAGCAGGCTACACAATCAACGAAGCCGAAGATGAGGCCACCATGATTATCCGTCCTGCGACTGCCGGCGGAGAGGAAATCATCTACCGCATAGAGTTGGATAGGGAACCGGATGACATTGTTCTGTACTTTACGGACTCCGGCACACCGGTTTCAAATTAAGAGTGAACAATGAATAATGAACAATGAATAAGGGGCTTGTACTGCAAGCCCCTTATTCATTGTCCATTATTCATTATTAATCAAATTACATCTGCTGATAATCCTTAGCCAACCCGCCTTCGCTCGTTTCCTTGTAGAGCGACGGCAGATCATGTCCTGTCTGCTTCATCACCTGAACCACTTTATCGAATGACACCCGGTGGATTCCATCGGTGAAGGATGAATAAAGATTGGCATCCAATGCACGGGCGGCAGCGTATGCATTGCGCTCGATGCACGGGATCTGTACCAAGCCGCACACAGGATCGCAAGTCATGCCCAAGTGATGTTCCAAACCCATTTCCGCAGCATATTCTATTTGTGCCGGACTGCCTCCGAACAACTGGTTGGCAGCAGCCGAAGCCATGGCGCATGCCACACCCACTTCGCCCTGACAGCCTACCTCCGCCCCGGAGATAGAGGCGTTTGTCTTTACGATATTACCTATCAGCCCTGCTGTGGCAAGTGCGCGGTGAATGCGGGTGTCACTGAATCCCCGGCTCTTTTGCAAGTGATAGAGCACAGCGGGAACCACTCCGCACGAACCGCATGTAGGTGCAGTGACAATCTTTCCGCCCGCAGCATTCTCTTCACTCACCGCAAGGGCGTAGGAGAATACCAGCCCGCGCGAACGCAGGGATTCTTTGTAGCCGTTGGTGCGTATATAATAGGTGGCGGCTTTCCGTCTCAGGTTGAGCGGGCCGGGGAGAACGCCTTCTTGCTCCAAACCTCTCTCAATGGAGTTCTTCATGGTTTCCCACACCACAGCCAGATGATCCCATACATCCTCTTCCTCACACTCTTTCACATATTCCCAATAACTCCGTCCGCCCCGTTCGCACCAATTGAGGATTTGCTCCATGTGCTCCATTTTGTAGATGTCCTCGGATGCAGCACCTATCGTTCCATTTTCCTCTGCCAAAGCTCCGCCGCCCACACTGAACACCGTCCAACTGTCAACGGATTCTCCCGCGCCGTTCACGGCTTCAAACTTCATCCCGTTGGGGTGGAAAGGCAGGAATACTTTGGGCTCCCACACGATTTCAACCCGTGCATGGGGTTGCAGCACATTAAGGATTGCCACATCCGTGAGGTGACCTTTGCCCGTTGCGGCAAGGCTTCCGTAAAGTGTTACCCGGTAATAGACGTTGCTGTGAGCGCGTGACAGGAACATTTCGGCTGCCTTCTTCGGCCCCATGGTGTGACTGCTTGACGGGCCGTTGCCGATACGGAATATCTCTTTAATACTTTTCATTGTTGTAATTCTATCGTTTATAAGGTTAATTAGTTAGTACCATTTCTTTTTCTTGAAGAAGATATAGACAATCACCGCAACCACCAGCATCAACACCCACGCACCGAAGTAGCCGTATTCCCAGCCAAGCTCGGGCATGAATTTGAAGTTCATGCCCCACACACCGGCAAAGAAGGTGAGTGGGATGAAGATCGTGGAAACAACCGTGAGCCGCTTCATGATGTCGTTCATCCGCAGGTCATTGTTCGATATGTATAAGTCTACCAGTGCCGAAAGCGTTTCCCGGCAGATGTCTATCGTTTGCAGCACGAATTGCAGGTGGTCGTTCACATCGTTGAAGTAGGCACGGTTCACCTTGTGCACCAGCAGGTTCTCCGCACGGAGCAGTTTCACATATTGCTCTTTCAGCGGGAAGATCGCCTTTTTCATCATCAGGTATTGCCGGCGGCGTTCCTGTATCCGGATGCCTATGTCCGTTTTGTCGGTAATGGTGAGCAGCTCTTCTTCCATATCTTCCAGTGCATCGTCCACCTCGGAAATCGTAGCAGTGTAGTTCCCCATTACATTGTTGAGCAACACACTGAGCAGGTAATCCGATTGTCGGGTACGTATTTTCAACACATTCCCGCGAATGGCTTTTGTAACGTTATCGAAGAACTCCGTCTCGTTTTCCACGAACGTAAGCACATAGTTCGTGCCTTGCAGGATGCAGATTTGTTGTTGTTCCAAATCCCCCTCACTGTTGTAGCGGAACACTTTCAGTATGAGTACGGTATATTGTTCATGCTCTTCTATCTTCGTGGGGTGCTCCACGTTAAGGATGTCTTGCAGCACAAGGAAATCAATCTCAAAGTGCTCGCACACCTGCCTCACCGTTTCCGTGTTTTGCAAACCATGTATTTGCAGCCAGTTTATCGCATCGGGCTTGATCTTTGCATTAATTGCGGCAAAGTCATCCCCATACGTTTCCTCCACATCCTCTGCCGAGTATGTGCACAGATGCAGGTGGGTAGGCGTTTTGCTGTCCCCGTTATACGTTAGCTGTTCGCTTAAAAGATTGTTGTTCATCTTCTTTCCTTATTCATTCTTTAAGGATGAACAAAGATAACATATTTGCCGATATAAGGGTTTGAAATAAAATAATATTTAAAATAATCTTTTAACCTGCTTTCAATTAAACTGTTAGGTATATAGTTTCCGTTATTGGTAACAGATTTTCTAAAAATAAGTTAAACATTACTTGTGTGGTAATTAAATAAGGTTTACATTTGAGGATTATTAATCCAAAAAACGAAACATAATGCCTATATTCTATAATAAAGTAGACAGATTGAATCCGCAAAACAGAGAAGCTCCCAAGAAATGGTACTTGCTTCCGAAGAGTATTTCACAGATTACCGAAGAGGAGTTTTATCAGAAAATAGCCAATGACTTAGGTATGAGAAGCGGACAGGTAAAAGCTGTTTTCCAGTCTGCCGAAGATATAGCCGGAACTGCTCTTTGCGACGGACATACTGTGAAATTCGGTAATATTGGTACTTTCAGCGTATCAATCAGATGCTGGGGTTCCGTAAGGGAAGAAGAAGCAACTGTAGCTAAAATCCGTGAGAAATGTATTAATTTCCTGCCCGGACTTGCTATTGCCGAGAAAATAAATAAAGCATCTGTCAGATCTGCCGACACACTGAAAGGCGGAAAGAAGGATCCAGTTGAAGAGAAATCCAATGAAATATCTGTTATTGGAGTAAATAATAATGACGTTGATGATGAAAGCATATTGTTGACAGAGGAATAACCAGTGATAATTACTTCTATGTTGGTAATCCCCGTTCTTAAGACTTAGGTCGAAAGAATGGGGATTTTTATTACCATTTTCATTTGTTAACAATAAGGCTAAAAATCGGCTTCTTAGGGAGAGCCGGGGTGAGACATTATGGAGACTCCCCCCGACTCTCCCTAAGGAGCCGATTTTTGCCCTATAAGGCGTAAAATTTGATGTCCGTATAATTCAAAAACAATCCTCCATGAAGATGTAAAAATATCTTTATGGAGGATTGTTTTTATCCTTATTGAGCAAAAAAGATTACAAATGGAGCTTGATTTTCAGATACGCACGATCGTCAAACGAACGGTTACCTTTCTTCATTCCTTTGGTACTTTTGTAGAGACTCATACATAGCGGATCTTTTTTCAGGATGTCTGCCAGATAAGATTCGGACTCCTGCAGAGTGGAGTGTAGTTCGGGGTATCCGTCCGATGAAAGGATGATTTCTTTCACATTGCTGCCCACAGGGAAGATGTTCACCAGATTCATGTTGACAGGGAAGCCGTCGAATACGGGGAAAGCATAGGGCTGTGCGGGATTTGGATTGTTTTGCAACACGGCTTGCTGTTGCAGGAAAGGATAGATGAAGTCTCGCCCCACGTCATGCGCTGCGAGGTCTTCCATTGTCATGCCTCCCGCAAGTGCCGCTTCATTGAATGCTGCACGAGCATCCGCCATGATGCCGTCTATCTTTTTCTCGTTGCGCGAATACAGTGTGCCGATGATGCATTGGCAGTCACCCACCTGCCACACCTCATTGCGTTGTGCACTGTATATCACTCCGTTGGCAGTGAAGCGTCTGCCGGGTTGCTCTTTCAGCCCTTGCAGCAGATTGTGCTCTTTGTAGAAGGAATAAATGCGGTCTGTTATTCTGCCCACGGCTTGCTCCGCAGTGATGTCGGAAGGGAAATCGCGAATGGCTTCCAATGCAAGCTCCATAGCCAGTCTGCCGGAAGCCTTGCCGTCCAGCGTGAAGTCCGACTTGCTTGTAGCTCCGTCTATCACGGCTGCAAAGTGTGGGGTGACAAGGATGCCGTCCTCGTTTGTCTCGGGAGAATGCTTTCCTTTCAGGTAACATTCCTCAATGGTGAATCTAGGAAATTCTTTTTGTTCCGGGCGGTATTCGCTTTCCATTTTTCTGCTGTTTAAATATTTTTTCAGGTATGCCGGGCGGTCGGTTTGCAGGATGGTTGCCCCGAGTGTGTCTATGAGGTAGCCGTAACCACGGTCGGGGTTGACGAGCGAACAGTCGTCGTCATGTCCTCCGGCGTGCGTGTCCCACAATGTGTTGTACCAGATGTGGCATTTGCCTTTCATTATTTCTTTTACCTGCAAGGGCAGCGGGTTCGTGTCATGGGCAAACTTGAACTCGATTGCTGCGGGCTTCAACACACGAAGGTAATCATTTAATTTCACGATTGCATCGTCTGCATCGAGATTAACTTTCGGCATGAAGATTACCCGGTCCAGATACTTGCCATAGTCACGCTTTACCTGTTGTGCGGGAGCATCGCTTTTCATAACCACGAGGTTGGTAGTACCTGTCTTTTCGAGCAATTCCATTACTTGGTCGAAGTAGTCGAATGCCTTGTCGAGATTGAGCATGATACGTCCCTTTGCCGCGAGCAGTGCTTCTTCGAGGGTCGGCACTTTATGGATGGTCTTGATGTGGCAACCGTTTCTCAGTTGCAAAGCCTTTATCTCTGCCAGCGTGTGGTCTTCCGGTCGTCCCGTTCCGGTAGTGGTGCGGTCGAGGGTGTTGTCGTGCAAAAGGATGAGCACGCCATCCTTGGTGCGTGCAAGGTCTATCTCCACCATGTCCACACCCATATCTATGGCATATTCTATGGCTTGGACGGAGTTTTCACAGGCATTCCGCCAGTCGCCACGGTGGGAGACTACGAGGACATCCTTGCTATTTGGATTGAAGATTTTATTGCGTATCTCTGTTACATGATTAGGCTGCGCCACGGCGGTGAGGGCGAGGAGTAACAGGAGAGTCAGAGTGAATTGTCTTTTCATTTGGGGTAATGGTTTTATGATGATGTAATTCTTATTTCCCCTCCTTATTGAGGAGGGGTTAGGGGTGGTGGTAGGAAAGAATACCTTATAGTTATCATTAATAGATAGGTATTTATTGTCTACCACCACCCCCTGCCCCTCCTCAATAAGGAGGGGAGGTTAAAATACATTAATAGTATCCTTCATTCTGTTCTTCCTCAATGCTCCCGGCAGGTTTCAGCCTGTCGATGTGTGTTTGAGGTATGGGGCGCAGTTTGTGGTACTCTTTGATGCTGGATGCATCTTTGTTGAACTTCTTGGCAAACTCCACGAGCTTTTCACAGCGCACGAGGTCTTCCCAACGGCAGGTTTCGCCTAAGAGTTCGCGTCCGCGCTCATCGAGCATGAAGTTGACGAAATCTGTGCCGGCAAGCTGTTCTTTGGTTACTTTGATGTCGTTGTAGGTACTGTGGGTGTTGCCTTTTTCACCGCCTTCGATTGTCCAGTATTGGTCGGTCTTTTTCTCGCCTTCCGCCCAAGCTGCTCTTTCCCTTATGACGTTGATGTACTTGGCTGCCGTTTCAAAGTCATTCTTTCTCCCGGCTGCTTCGGCTGCTATCAGGTAGGTTTCGCCAAGGCGCATGCGCACCCATTCACGCGATGACTTTTGTTCTGCAATGGAAGGACGGTTGGGCGCCACGTGCTTGATGAGTGTGGGATATTGCTTGGAGTCGTGCATTTCATACGGGAAGTACACGTAGCTGCGATTGGCACGAAGCACTTTCATTTCCTTGCTGTCGGCTTTCAACCCGGTTTTCTCTATGGTGAAGTAAATAGCAGTGTCGCCCAGCGCGAATTTCTTCTTGCCTGCAATCTGACCTTTTGCCGCATCGGGTGTGAAGTACACTCCGTCTTTGTCGTCTTTCAACTCCTGCCATGTGGGGATTTTACTTTCATCGTTTGACAGGTATGCCCATCGGAAGCTCTTGTAGTAACGTGAGTCGTTCTTGCGGTCGAAGAGTTCCAACAAGGTCTTTTCGGTGGGGCGGAAGCGCTTATACGGACGTCCGTAGAAAATATCTCTTGCCATAACGCCGGACAATTCATAGTCGCACAGCCAGAACATGTGGAACCAGTTGCCATTGTCATTAAAGATAGGGTTGTTGGTGAACTGCACGGCGAAGATAACCTCGGAGTTTCCCATGTTGTCAATGTCCCAAAGGTCAGCAAAGTTCTTTTGCAGTGCATAGGGGCCTTCATTTATGACATACTCGGAGAAATAGAGTGCACTGTCGGCATCGGTCGTTTGTTTTCCCCTGTTTTCGGTAATGGCGCTGCATCGTGTGAGGTACACTTTGGCAAGCAGGTGTGCCGCTGCGAAAGAGGAGGCTTTGCCTTTCTGCGAACCGTCTATTTTAAGCGGAAGATTCTCTACGGCATAGCGCAGGTCGGTAATGATTCTGTTATAAATATCCGGTATCGAAGCACGTTCAAAACTGGTGCGTATTTCAAAGCTTCCGTCTGTCACGAGAGGCACTTTGCCGAATTGCTGAACCAGCTCAAAGTAGAGGAACGAACGGATAAAGAGCATTTCCGCCGTGCTTGTCGCTTTCTTTGCCTCGCTCATGTCCGATTTTACAATTTGTGCCAGTGCAATGTTTGCATCACTTATTCCCTTGTAGTGGTTTTCCCACATACCTTCCAGAATACTGTGTTCCGGGTTGAGTTGAGTTCCGTAAGAGTTGAACGCCTGTTTTTGCTTGCCGTCGCTTCCGGCGGTGAACAGGTCGGTTCCCATTTCGGTGAGTACGTCATATTTTTCTCCACTGCATCCCCAGCGAAGGAAGCTGTAGGCAGCCGCCACGGCGGCATCTACTCCTTCTTCCGTTCCGTAATAGTCATAAGTGAGTTTCGGCGCACCGTCTTCACTGAGCCAGTCCGAGCAACCGCTTGTCCCCATCAAGGTGAGGAGCATTAACATGAAACTATATATTTTTTTCATACCTATATGCTTGTTTAAGTGTTTATAATGATAGATTTATACCAAACATCCATGTGCTGTAACTGGGTGATGTGCGCCCGTCTGCTCCCTCGGGATCTATACCGGTGAAGTTGGTGAATATGAACGGGTTGTTGGCACTCAGGTAGAAGCGTATCTTCTGTGCGCCTATCTTCTTGACGATTGTTTCGGGCAGGGTGTAGCCTAATGTAATGTTACGCACGCGCAGGAAGTCGGCTTTGTCATATCCGAGAGTCTTGATGTAGTCCAGCGTTTCCACATCGGCAGTGGGGCGCGGGAATGCATTGGTGGGGTTGGAGGGTGTCCAGTAATCCAGTTTCACTCCATTGGCACGTCCCGGCTTTTCCTCATACTCGATGTTGTTCTTCAACATGCCGCCCACACTTGCATAGAGGAATACGGACAGGTCGAATCCCCGGTACTCGAAGTTATTGACCATACTGGCAATGAATTTCGGGCGTTGGCTTCCCAAGATTACCTTGTCCTTGTCCGTGATTTTGTAATCTCCGTCCTGATCCTTTACCTTGATGCTGCCCACGGTGAAGTTTCCTCCCTTGTCATTGAACTTGGCCATCTCGGCAAGGTCTTCGGGCGTATTCTGCCAGATGCCTGCTTTCTCGTAGTTGTAATAAACATCAATGGGCTGCCCTATGAACCATTCGCTGCCTATATCGTCCAGCTTGCCATTGTACAGTTCCACTATCTCTTCCTTATTGGCAGAGAACATCCAATCCGTACTCCAAGTGAAGTTTTTGCCGATGATGTTCTGTGTGTTCAGCGATATTTCAATACCCTTGTTGCGGGTGGAACCAACATTTGACATCACGCTGGAGAATCCGGATACCACCGGCAACTGGCGTTCGAGCAAAAGGTCGTGTGTGTTCTGCAGATACAGGTCGATAGAACCGTTGATTCTGTTCTTCAGGAAGCCGAAGTCGAATCCCACGTTCCATTGGTCGGTCGTTTCCCAAGTGAGCAAATCATTCGCCATGAGCTTTGGAGCATAGCCTATCACTTCTGTTGCCCCGTTGCTGTAAACGTAGTGCTTCATTCCCAGTGCACCTTTGGTCTGGTAGGGATCAACCGATGAGTTACCTGTCTTGCCATAGCCCAGACGGAGTTTCAGGTTGTCGAGCCATGAGGCATTCTTCAGGAAGTTCTCGTCGCTCATTCGCCATGCCAATGCAGCCGACGGGAAAAGCACCCATTTGTGTCCGTCTGCCAGTCGGGAAGAACCATCGTAACGGGCGGAGACAGTGACAAGGTATTTACCCATGAAGCCGTAATTGATACGCCCCATGAAAGAAGCCATGTTCCATTTGGTATAGTTGCTCTTCACGCCGTCTACCATGAGCCCGGCAGCAAGGTCGTAGTATTTGAGAATATCGGACGGCAGGTTTTGCACACCGGAGTTGTTCGTTTCCTCCAAGTCTTGTTGGATAGATTGCAAAAGGGTTGCGCCGATGGAGTGCTTACCGCCTCCGAACTCTTTGTTATAGGAGAAGTAGTTCTCCCAAGTGAACATGCTGTACTTCTCGGTAGCATTCTTTGCGTAGGATGTTCCGAGTTGCCTTTCTGTTGTCTCGGCAGTGAAGTACTCATAATCCTGCACGGTACGGGAGTCGATGCCGAAGTTGGAACGGAACGTCAGCCCGTCAACCGGGAGCTTCACATCCACATAGTAACTGCCGAGGAAACGGCTGGTCTTCAACGGGCGATCCACTGCACCGTCCACCATGTTCATCATCGGATTATACATCAATGCATCGCTTCCCACCAAAGAGGGAACTGTGCCGTCATCGTTATACAAACGCCCCAGTGGGGTTACTCTGTATACGTAGTTATCCTTTTCCATGTCACTGCCCCTGTTTTGCACCGAGTGCGAGAATTGGGTTTGCGCACCTATCTTCACATACTTGTTGATGGTGTGGTTCAGATTCAGGCGGACGGAGTATCTCTCATAGTTCTTGTCTTTCATGATGCCTTCTGTCTTGTTATAAGTGACGGAAGCCATGAAGTTGGTCTTCGAGCCTCCTCCGCGGATGTTCAGTTGGTGGTCTGTAATGATGCCGTTGCGGGTAACTTCATCAAACCAGTTGTGTGAGCGTACACGCGAAGGATCATAATTACCGTTCTCGTCATATCCCATCAATACGGACTCCATTACATACTCGTCTTGCTTGAACATGGGCAGAAGCATATCTTGCTCCTTGCTGGGGGTAGCCGATGTGTATTGATTCTTGCCCGTGCTGTTTCTGTATGCCTCGCGGGTGAACTCCGCATATTCGGCACCGTTCATCAAATCCAGCTTGTTCTGTATCGTCTGCACTCCCACATAACCGTTGTAATCAACGTGGGTTCTGCCTTCTTTCCCCTGCTTGGTTGTGATGATGATAACGCCGTTGGCTCCACGTGAACCATAGATAGCGGTAGCGGATGCATCCTTCAATACTTCCATGGATTCAATATCCGCCGGACTTATTTCTCCCATTCCGCCTGTTACGGGAATCCCGTCTATGACAAACAACGGATCGTTGCTTGCATTGATGGAACGCTTGCCACGGATAAGGATGGACGGGGTATCTCCCGGTTCCCAACTGGAATTGGAAACGACTACTCCCGAAGCTCTGCCCTGCAAAGCACTGGCAGCCGAAGTGACGGGTACAGCAGCAACTTTGGAAGAGTTAATGGAAGCGACAGAACCGGTAAGGTCTCTCTTCTTCACTGTTCCGTATCCCACAACTACAACTTCATCGAGTTGCTTGGAATCCTCCAATAAAGTAATGGTAAACGAATTCTTGTCTTTCACTTTCAGCTCTTGTCCCAGATAACCTACATAAGTGATAGCCAAAAGGTCTTCCGGCAATACATTATCAATGGAGAAGTTACCGTCAACATCGGTGATTGTGCCGTTGGTTGTGCCTTTAACAAGGATACTTGCCCCGATGATAGGTTCTCCTTTTTCGTCGGCAATTACACCTTTCACGGTTTTAGGTTTGCTACTGCTTTTAGATTCCTGAATACTGATCTTGGAGATAACGATCATCTTGTTCTGCAACTGATAGCTCAGGTCTTTATCTAAGACTTTAGATAATACGTCTTCTATCGTAGCATTCTTGAAGTTTTCAGAGATTAGTTTGTTCTCATTTACTTCGTCTGTTTTGTAAATGATGGACAAACCTGCTTGCTGTTCCACTTCTTTCAAGACATTCTTCAGCGGTTCCGCCTTGAATTCTTTGTTGATTGTCTGTGCATTGAGAACCATTCCTCCTATACACATGATAACTAAAAGAAGCAGCCGTAAGATTTTGTTTCGGTTGTTCATAGTGTTTTCAATTAGATTAGTTGTTACATAAAATACTTACTCTTTGATATATATATCGTTTTCTTTGCGCTCTATCTTAATAGGGATGATTTCGGAAATGGCATTAAGCACTTCTCCTATGGTTTCCCCGTTCCGAATGGAAACTCTGAACTCTTTGCTTTCGTTCTTGCCGGATTCCAAAGTGATGTTTACATTGTATTGCCGTGACAACTTGGTGACAAGCTCTTTTAATGTAATGGCATCATATTCTATCCTGTTTTCCGACCATGCTTTGGCTTGAACGGCATTGACTTTGTTACGGGTGAATTTGTTTGAAACGCGGTCTAACCGGACAGACTCTCCCGGTGACATACCTATCGCTTGTCCTTTATACAATAAATCGACAGCCCCTTCAAGTAAGGTAGTTGTAACAAACGAATCGTCGGAGTAAGCAGTGACATTGAATTTAGTTCCTTTTACCTGCACGTCATAACTTCCTGTTTTGACAATGAAAGTTGCTCCGTTGTGTTTGGTTACTTCAAAGTAGGCCTCTCCGTCAAGTTCCACTTCACGGTTGGCGGCATTGAATCGGTTGGAGTACTTCAAGGTAGAGCCTGCATTGAGCCAAACTACCGTTCCGTCCGAAAGTTCCATTTTACTTTTCTCACCATAAGGAGCTTCGAATGCAAAGTAAGATTCGGGCTGCAAGTAAGGCTTTATCTCCCATACGCCATATCCTCCGATGATGAATAATAAGATAACCGCTGCGATGCCGGCTGCCTTTCTCCAGATAGGAAGTTTGCGAGCGGGGAGCATTGGGATAATGGCTTCTTGTGTACGGATTTTGCATTGCAAGCGTTTCCATTCATTCAGCACTTCAACATCCTCTTGTTTGAGTTGCAGCCATTCTTTCTCCCATTGTTTGAATTGTGCCCGGTTCGATTCATTGCTTTGAATGAAATCGAACAAACACTTTTCATCATCCCTTGAGATTTTACCCTCAAAGTAAAGAACGGCAAGATTGCGGATGTCTTTTTCTACGTTTTCCATAATTCTGTTTCTATAAGATGTAACAACTAATATTTATTTTACCCAACCTGTAAAAACGGAAAAAGCAGAAACTTTTTTATTTCTGCTTTTTCATCCTGTTTCGTTAATGAATCCAGGCTATTTATTATTCAGAATAACCCATGCCAATATCATAATATAAATGTCTACCGGATATTTGTCTTTGAAGTGTTTGGAAAAGTAAAGCAATGCTTTCGATATATGTTTTTCCACAGCGGTGGTAGATACTTGCAACTTATCTGCTATCTCCCGGTTCTTCATCCCTTTGAAACGGCTCATGATGAATACTTCACGGCAACGGTCGGGGAGAGTATTCATTACAATGTTTATTTGTTCTTCCAGTTCTTTGTAAAGTAACTTATGTTCCGCATCCAGAGAAAAGTCTGCATAATATAAACGTTCTTCACCATTTATATTGGCAAGATATTCTATTTGATACTTTTCTACAACGGAAATGTGTTTCAGGTAGTTGAGACAGCCGTTTCTCACCATGGCGAATAACAGGGAAGTAACCGATATTGCCGATAACATTTCCCGCTTCTCCCACAGACGGAGAAAGCATTCCTGAATAATGTCACGGGCGGTTTCTTCATTTTCAACGAAACGGATGGCATATCCACGCAGACGGGGGTAATAGTTCTTAAAAAGAAATTCGAAAGCCTCGCTGTTTCCTTGTTTCATTTCATTTACGAGAATAGCTTCGTCAGAAAAATCAATCATTACTCTGTGTTTTTATATTGGCAAAGGTATAGGTTCCTAATTTGAAACCTATGACAAATATATTAATAATTTTAAGAATCTCCGCTGTTTTCCTTGTTTCATTGAACGGCTATTTGTTTATACTGCTCCAACAGAATGAAAGTTTAAAAAGTTACCGTCACCCGTCACTGATTTCATGTATATCCTTATGGTAAGTGCTTTTGGGTATGATGCCAACTTTTTTGTTAGCGTCACTTTTGCCATTTGCCGTCACCCTTTTGTGAAATTCAGGCTAAAAACTTTTCAAAATATCCTCTTATCAGCCCCGGTTCCAATGCTTACATAGATATGTTACCGGGCAAGTATTGACAAACTTCTGCCGAAGAACAAGCCTCTTGACAATTGTCGAGTAATCGCTCGACAACTGTCAAGTGGGTGCTCGACAGTTGTCAAGCGATCACGTGACAGTTGTCAAGTGATTAGTGTCATAGTATTGGTTTATCTGTTTGCGGGCATAAAATACAATAAGTAGCCTGTTGTTTGCTTATGGGAACGGGGGATTAGTGTTTGTTTATATGGCTGGTTGGAATACATATTGTATCCGGTATGATAATGCTACTTCGTGATATTGTGTTTATGATGATATGTACTTATTTGAGAAACAATGCTTTATAGCATATGGTGTATTGGAATTTATGATAGAAAAGTTATTTATATTTGTGCCGATTATTAATGAAAACGCTATGCAGGATACAGAAAATAAATACCCGTTGGCTAACAATCACATCTCGGTGGACTGTGTTGTTTTTGGTTTCGACGGGGAGCAATTAAAAGTATTGCTAATAAAACGTGTGGGCGAGGATGAAGGAAAAATATTCCATGACATGAAACTTCCCGGTAGCCTTATCTATATGGATGAAAATCTTGATGAGGCTGCCCAAAGAGTGTTATTTGAACTGACCGGTTTGAAAAACGTGAATCTGATGCAGTTCAAGGCATTTGGTTCCAGAAACAGAACCAGTAATCCGAAAGATGTCCGTTGGCTGGAAAGAGCCACTCAATCTAAAGTGGACCGTATTGTGACTATTGCTTATCTGGCTATGGTAAAGATAAACCGCACGCTGGAACATACAATGGATGAAACACAGGCATGCTGGGTTTCTTTGCCGGATATTCCCAAATTGGCTTTCGACCACAATCTGATTATCAAAGAAGCGTTGGTTGCCATTCGTCATTTTGCAGAGATCAATCCCTCCGTCATTTTCGATTTGCTTCCACGCAAGTTTACTGCATTGCAACTCCGGTTGCTTTTTGAATTGGTATATAACAAGAAGATAGATGTGAGAAACTTCCATAAGAAAATATCCATGATGGAATATGTAGTTCCTTTGGAGGAAAAGCAGCTTGGCGTGGCTCACAGGGCAGCACGCTATTATAAGTTCGATAAAAAAATATATAATAAGAATAGAAGATAAGATTATATGTATCTGTTAGGTTATGATATAGGAAGCTCATCGGTAAAAGCGAGCTTGGTGAATGCCGAAACCGGGAAATGTGTAGCTTCGGCTTTTTATCCGAAGCAAGAAGCTGCGATTATCAGTGTGCACCCCGGATGGGCGGAACAGAAGCCCGAGAACTGGTGGGAATATTTAAAGATGGCTACTGCTGCCGTGCTGAAAGAATCGGGGGCGGTTGCAGAAGATACAAAGGCGATTGGCATTTCTTATCAGATGCACGGACTTGTTTGTGTGGATAAAAACCGGCAAGTGCTCCGTCCTTCCATTATATGGTGTGACTCGCGTGCTGTGGGCATCGGTGAAAAGGCTTTTAATGAAATAGGAAAAGAAAAATGCCTTTCGCATTTGCTCAACTCTCCCGGAAATTTTACTGCATCCAAGCTTGCTTGGGTGAAACAGAATGAACCGCAGGTTTATGAGAAGATAGATAAAATAATGCTTCCGGGTGATTACATAGCCATGAAGTTGAGTGGAGAAGTGTGCATCACCATGGAAGGACTTTCCGAAGGCATGTTTTGGGACTTTAAGCATAACAGGGTGGCAGATTTCCTAATGGATTATTATGGATTCGACCGTTCATTGCTGCCTGTCGTCCGCCCCACATTTTCCACTCAGGGAGAAGTAAGTGAAGCAGCAGCAAAGGAACTTGGGCTTCGTGCGGGTATTCCTATTACTTACCGTGCAGGTGATCAGCCTAACAACGCTCTTTCGCTGAATGTGTTCAATCCGGGAGAAATAGCATCGACAGCAGGAACTTCGGGAGTTGTGTATGGCGTGAACGGGGAAGTGAATTATGATCCCGAATCTCGTGTAAACACCTTTGCCCATGTGAATCATTCGGATGAGCAAACCCGTTTGGGAGTGTTGCTGTGCATTAACGGAACAGGTATTTTGAACTCATGGATCAGAAGGAATGTGGCTCCCGAAGGAATTTCCTACGGTGAAATGAATGAACTCGCTTCCCGGATACCGATAGGCAGTGAAGGCATAACCATTCTGCCGTTTGGGAACGGAGCGGAACGTATGCTGAATAACAAAGAAACAGGTTGTTCCGTGTACGGGGTGAACTTTAATCAACATGGCAAGGCACATATTATCCGTGCTGCCCAAGAGGGTATTGTCTTCTCCTTTAAATACGGAATAGAGATTATGGAAAAGATGGGAATGCCGGTAAATAAGATACATGCCGGACATGCCAATATGTATCTCAGCCCCGTGTTTTGCGAAACTCTTGCCGGAGTGACCGGGGCAGTCATCGAACTGTATGACACAGACGGTTCGGTGGGTGCGGCTAAAGGTGCCGGGATAGGTGCCGGAATTTATAAAGATAATAAGGAAGCTTTTGCCACGCTTGACAGATTGAAGGTAATAGAACCTGACGTATCTTCTTCGGCACAATACATGGAAAGCTATGAAAGATGGAAAGAACATTTGAATAATATAGTAACAAAAACAATTAAATAACATAGTATTATGACAACTAAAGAGTATTTTCCCGGAATAGGAAAGATTAAGTTCGAAGGTAAAGAGAGTAAGAACCCGTTGGCATTCCGTTATTATGATGCCGAGAAGGTGGTTAACGGCAAAAAGATGAAAGACTGGCTGAAGTTTGCCATGGCATGGTGGCATACACTGTGTGCGGAAGGTGGCGACCAGTTTGGTGGTGGAACAAAAACATTTCCGTGGAATGCTGATGCCGACAAAATACAGGCTGCCAAGAATAAAATGGATGCCGGGTTTGAGTTTATGCAAAAGATGGGCATAGAGTATTACTGTTTCCATGATGTGGATTTGTGTGAAGAAGCTGCAACAATTGAGGAGTATGAAGCAAACCTGAAAGAAATTGTAGCTTACGCCAAACAGAAACAAACGGAAACGGGAATCAAGTTATTGTGGGGAACAGCCAACGTGTTCGGTCATAAACGTTATATGAATGGTGCTGCCACCAATCCTGATTTTGATGTTGTGGCACGTGCTGCCGTGCAAATAAAGAATGCGATTGATGCTACTATCGAATTGGGAGGTTCCAATTATGTATTCTGGGGTGGACGCGAAGGTTATATGTCTTTGCTCAATACAGACCAGAAACGTGAAAAGGAGCATCTGGCACAGATGTTGACCATAGCCCGTGATTATGCCCGTGCCCGCGGTTTCAAGGGAACTTTCCTTGTTGAACCTAAACCGATGGAACCTACAAAGCATCAATATGATGCAGATACCGAAACTGTTATCGGCTTCTTGAAAGCTCACGGATTGGATAAAGATTTTAAAGTAAATATAGAAGTGAACCATGCAACCCTCGCAGGTCATACGTTCGAACATGAACTTGCCGTGGCTGTCGATAACGACATGCTGGGTTCTATCGATGCTAACCGGGGCGATTATCAGAACGGTTGGGATACGGATCAGTTCCCGATTGATAACTTTGAGCTTACCCAAGCCATGATGCAAATTATCCGTAACGGCGGATTGGGAAACGGTGGTACGAACTTTGATGCAAAAACCCGTCGTAACTCTACTGATTTGGAGGATATTTTCATTGCCCATATAGCAGGAATGGATGCGATGGCACGTGCTTTAGAGTCGGCTGCTACTCTTTTGAACGACTCTCCTTACAAGAAAATGTTCACGGAACGTTATGCTTCCTTTGACAGTGGTAGGGGTAAAGAGTTTGAAGAAGGAAAGCTTTCTCTGGAAGAGTTGGTTGCTTATGCCAAGACAAAAGGAGAACCGAAACAGATCAGTGGCAAACAAGAACTTTATGAAGCTATCGTAAATATGTATTGCTAAATACTTAACAGGCGGATGGAATAAGTGCTTCCGTCCGCTTCTTAAATCTTGATGACAATGATAAACACAGAAAATGGGAGCAAATCTTATTTGGTTTGCATCGTCTTTGTTGCAATTCTTGGCGGACTTCTTTTCGGCTATGACACGGCTGTTATTTCGGGAGCCGAACAAGCTATGGGAAAATACTTTGGGATTAGTGGTTTCATGCATGGCTTCACAGCTTCCAGTGCATTGATAGGATGTGTAATCGGAAGTATAATTTCCGGTATTTGTGCCACCCGGTTGGGACGTCGCAATTCTCTCCGGCTGGCTTCGGTTTTATTTTTCTTGTCTGCACTTGGTTCTTATTATCCCGAATTTTTATTCTTCAATGTAGCCGAACCGGGGCAAGCAAGTGATTCGGTTCTTATTGCCTTTAATTTCTACCGTATTCTCGGAGGTGTCGGGGTAGGTTTGGCTTCGGCTATTTGCCCGATGTATATTGCCGAAATATCTCCTTCGGAGATTCGTGGTAAGTTGGTTTCCTGTAACCAGTTCGCAATTATCTTTGGTATGTTGGTTGTATACTTTGTGAACATGATTATAAAAGAAGGTATGAATGATGATACTTTGGTGCGTGCAGGATGGAGATACATGTTTCTTTCCGAAGCTGTTCCGGCGGGTATATTTGGTATCTTGTTGTTCTTTGTCCCCAAAACTCCACGTTATCTGGTTATGATAAATCAGCCGGAAAATGCTTTTCATGTGCTTTCCAGAATTAACGGAACTCGTTTGGCCAAAGATATTCTTCACTCGATTAAAGAAACAGCAAAAGAGAAAACAGAAAAGTTATTTACTTATGGTAAAACGGTGGTGGTTATCGGTATTTTGCTTTCCGTTTTCCAACAAGCTATCGGCATTAATGCTGTTTTGTATTATGCTCCCCGTATCTTTGAAGGACTTGGCACAGGCGGTGATAGTATGTTGCAAACTGTGGTGATGGGAGTGGTGAATATTGCATTTACATTAGTGGCTATCTTTACGGTGGAAAGTATGGGTAGAAAACCTTTGCTCATAATAGGCTCCATTGGTATGGCGGTCGGTGCTTTCTTCGTGGCAGGATTTTCCCATGCAGGAGTGGGAGGCATTCTTCCGGTTATAGCTATTATTGTTTATTCGGCAGCTTTCATGATGTCGTGGGGACCTATTTGCTGGGTACTCATCTCGGAGATTTTCCCTAATACGATACGTGGCAAAGCAGTAGCTATTGCTGTGGCTTTCCAGTGGATTTTTAATTTCCTTGTTTCTTATACTTTCCCCTCGTTGTACTCGTTCAGTCCGGTTGTTGCATATGGTTTATATGGAACAATCTGCATAGTGGCGGCTATATTCGTTTGGAAGTGGGTTCCCGAAACGAAAGGAAAAACATTGGAAGATATGAATGCTTTGTGGAAGAAGAATTAATATGTATTTCCGGGTATAATGATTTTATACCCGGAATTTTCTTTTATTTCAGGTCTACAACGGTAATGCCTGCTCCGCCGAATTGAACATGTTCATCTTGAAAGTGTGCAATTCCCGGAATTGTTTTGAGATAATCTCTGATTAGTGTACGCAGGATTCCTGTTCCTGTTCCGTGAAGGATGCGTACTCTTTCCATTCCGATTAAAATGGCATCATCTATGAAATAAGTAACTGCCTGAATAGCTTCGTCACCTCTCATTCCACGCACATCAATGTCTTGTTTGAAGTTGAGCTTCTTTTCATACATTTCATCATGTGTTTGTGTACTGATGAAAGTACTTTTAGGTTCTTGTTTCTTTGCCGGTCCTGCATTTGTACGTTCTAACCGGTCTAACTTAACAGATGTTTTTATCATACCGAATGCAACTGTGGCATTCTTTCCGCTAATCTCTATTACTTCCCCGACAGATGTTTGTCCTTTAATCTTCACGTTGCTGCCTATGGTGATAGGTTCTGCTTTTGGTACTTGTACCGGTTGAGGTTTATTGGGCTGAGGCTTTTTTTCTTTTTTTCTGTCTTGCTTCTCGCGTAGTTTCTCCATCTTCCGGGCAATTTTTTCCTCTATATTTGATTTTTCGAGGTTCTCCATTGATTCGCGGAAATCGGATAATTCTTTGCGTGCCAAGCGGGTTTGCTCTTTTTCGGCTTGTGCTTCTTTGATTACGCGGATTGTATTCTCGATTTTAGCATTTGATTCTTGCAATAACCTTTCCGCATCTTCTTTTGCTTTTCGTATAATCTCTTTGCGTGACTTTTCGAGTTCTTGAATTTCAGCTTCATACTTGGCAATCGTTTCCTCCATGTGTTTCTCACGTTGGCGGATAGTTTGCCGCTTTCCTTCCCAGTAACGTTTGTCACGAACAATGTCTTGAAGATACTTATCGGCATTGATGTATTCGCTGCCTACGATTTCCGAAGCATCGGCTATGACATCTTCCGGAAGACCAATCTTTCGGGCAATCTCTACTGCAAACGAGCTTCCCGGATTGCCTATTTGCAACTGGAAAAGCGGCTGCATGAGGTGACGGTCATAAAGCATGGCTCCGTTGATTATTCCTTCATGGTCTTCGGCATAATGTTTCAGGTTTTGATAGTGGGTAGTGATTACTCCGAACGCTTGTCGGGCATTAAATCGCTTTAATACGGCCTCCGCCATGGCGCCACCGATCTGAGGTTCTGTTCCGCTACCGAATTCATCTATTAGAATTAAGCTGTGCTCATTGCAATGCTTAATCATATTCTTCATGTTGAGAAGGTGGGAAGAATAAGTACTGAGATCATTTTCTATGCTTTGTTCGTCACCTATATCTATAAAAATACTGCTGAATATTCCGGCATGGCTGCGTTCATGCAGAGGAATCAGTAAGCCGCATTGCAACATGTATTGCAACAATCCGACGGTTTTAAGGCAAACGGATTTACCTCCGGCATTAGGTCCCGATATAATTAGAATACGCTTTTTATTATCCAGTTCTATATCCAATGGAATTACTTTTTTCCCATGTTTTGCCAAAGATAACTGTAATAACGGGTGAACCGCCATAGTCCAGTCTATTATTTGTTTATTCTCGAATGCCGGTTTAATGGCATTTGTTTGAATGGCAAAGTGAGCTTTAGCCCGGATGAAATCTATCTCGGCAAGGAATTCGTATGATTGGAGTATATCGGGAATAGAAGGACGCAATATATTTGAGAATTCTGTCAGGATACGGATAATCTCCCTACGTTCTTCACCTTCCAACTCGCGGATACGGTTATTTGCTTCTACTACTTCCGCGGGTTCGATGAATACGGTTTTTCCACTTGATGATTCATCGTGGACAATACCTTTAATCTTCCTTTTCAATCCCGGAGCTACCGGAATGACAAGGCGTCCGTCACGCATAGTCGGAGCCACATCTTTATCGACATACCCTTCAGCCTGCGCATTTCTTAATATGGCATTCAAACTTCGGGATATACCATTTGTTGTTGCTGCCAATTCTTTTCGTATGCGTGAAAGTTCGGTGGAGGCATTATCTTTTATCTTGCCGAATTTGTTGAGTATTCCGTCAATCTTTCCGATAATTTGTGGGAATACAGCAATATCTCCAGCGAGTTTTCTAAGGTTCGGATAGGAAACATTGCTTTCTTCCTCTTCACTTTCCCGTGAAAGAAACCGGATTATATCCCGAATAGTTTCAAGTGACCGTCGCAGGTCAAATAATTCTTGTTCATCCAGATACATACCTTCTACTTTGATCCTCCTTAAAGAGGGACGAACATCAAAAAAGTATTGGTCGGGAAAACTGTCTTCTTCTTGAATGATACGGATAAATTCTGTTGTCTGATTCAGCTTCTCTTCAATATCGGAATGAATATCCGAAAAGATCATATCATCTACTCTTTCTTCACCTAATGTGCTGAGACATTTGTCTTTTAGAAGTTGACGAATGGTATCGAATCCTATTTTTTGCTCAAAGTTATGAGGGTATATCATGGATATAAAGTCTATCGTAAATTAGAGTGCAAAAATACGATTATATTTTGAATGTTTGAATGATAAAGTGAATTTAGCATACGAATTTATCTAGATGTTGCTGTGAATTTTAGAAAAAATCCTTGAATCATTTGCTAAAATGAAAAATAGTCGTACCTTTGCACCGCTTTCAAAAGGAAGCACTTTTGGAAAGGTGGCAGAGTGATCGATTGCAGCGGTCTTGAAAACCGCCGTACTGAAAGGTACCGGGGGTTTGAATCCCTCCCTTTCCGCAGAATATGAAGGAGGTGTCCGAAAAGGATGCCTCCTTTTTTTGCCACGTTACTCGTTTTGTATCCGTTTATTTTACGGATCAATGTAAAAGTCTGAGGGCTTTTCTTTTTATGCATATAATTTAGCGAGTCTGTACAAGAAAAATGCTTTATCTCTTACTCCTCTGAACTGTGCCCTGAACGCTTTGA
>CABUKU010000018.1 GCA_902492205.1 uncultured Bacteroides sp.
CGCTCGAAAAGATCGGCGCACATGCCAAAGGTTTCAACCTTCACAGCATCGGTATCTGTTACGAGGGCGGATTGGATGCCGACGGCAAACCTGCCGATACCCGCACTTGGCAGCAACGTTCTTCCATGCGCGATTTGGTTTTTGCCCTCCGTCATGCTTTCGGAGATATAAAAGTCTTGGAACATTATCAGCTTAGTGCGGATATTCACAAGGCTTGTCCTTGCTTTGATGCCCGGAAAGAATATGCTGTGTTATGAAACAAATCATTGAATATTTAATGGTGGTGGACAAAGGATTCTACCGCCATTATCCGGAGATGCTTACTGCTTTGGTCTATAATCAGGCTCTTACTCCTTGGCAAATGAGTGTGCTGCTGTGGAGAATCGCTCTGTTCAAAGTTCCTGTTTCTCCCTCTGTCGCTTTTCGTGTGAGTATTGCTACCGAACGCGAAAAGGATGAAATCCGTTTCATGAAAGGGTGGAAGCTCAAACAACTTTGCCGGGTGCTGTCGCCGTGGCAGGTGAGGCAGTGTGAAGAGATTAGGAGGGAATTGTAAAACCTGCAATATTTTATATTTTAATTATTGACAAACATACATTTGTCATTGCCGACTTGATCGGCAATGACGATGCCATTATTTATTGGGTGTTATAATATTATCAATAATAAATTGTCCTACCTCTTCTAATGTATTGAAATCCACTTTCCGTGGTAAGTCTACATTAAAAGCTTCAGAGACTTTTTTTATAAGTTCCTCTGTATAATACAAACTGCCATTTTCAATTCTGTCTATACCATCCAAATAAATAGATTTGCGGTTGGCTTCTCTCATGGCAGACATAGGAAAAACAGAGGTGTCAAAATAAGACGTGACTTTCTCTCCCATAGCATCAATAATGTAAGGATATCCACCTATCTCACCATTAACTCCGGGCGAATGCACTTTAATTTTCTTTCTTTGCCTAATGGCTGTCAGAATAGAATAAATAATGTAAAAATTACTGGATGCATTCATCATGTTACGTTTTTGATCGACGGGCATTGGTATCATGCACGATTTAAAAACCTCTTCCTGTTCCACATTACAAGTTTTATCTTCATATCTTACATCCAATAAAATATGCTGATTTTCAGAATGTCCCTCTTTACTTATTACAACATCATGGAAATGGCTGACAGCCATCGTTACATCAATGTCATTGAGGTTATTTATATCAAATTTTCCAGCTACATAAAACTTAATTCTGGGTATCAAATGATTCAAGTTGCCACTGCCAAAATCAAAATAAGCTTTTCCAGCTGATTTCAGCCAAGGAATAACTGCATCGGAATAGGATGTATTTATAGCTATGGCATTGCTTCCCGCCAACGTATAAGCATCCATTATATTGGCGGCATACCTTATAGATAAAGGAGTCCAAATACCATAAGCCCTCAAATTATGCCAAGAGATGCTGCCATACTTCAATCCCGAATATACGCGACTGCTATTAACTATAAAATCAGGGGTGTATTTTTCAATTGCCGCCCTAATTGTCGAGACATTCTCCAAGTCACAATTGCCCTCAATATCTATTTTACTTTGCAAACAACCTCTTATCGTTGCTGCAGTCCTTACAATATTAACATCTTTCGTTATCTTGTCAATATTCCTACCTGCAACCACCAAATGCAGTTTGGAATCAGCCAGATTCACTAAATACTCTAACAAATACAAGCCCACACTGCCCAAACCGAAAATCATTATAGTTACAGGCTGTCCGCTTTCCATTTTAGCCTCTAACAATGACAGCTTTTCATTAAGTTCCTTCATGCCCTAATTATTGAATATACTTTTTTATAGTCAGATACCGTATTGCAGTTATACCATATTTCAAACGGAATAAACTCCAGTTCATCCAAACCCATATCTCCAAAATATCCCTGAATAATTTCCAGATTCGTTCCTTTCACCTGCTGTTCCGTTAATGCATCAACAACTGACTTTAACTTTGTATAAGAAGTAAATTTCCAAATCTGCGCAGAATTATAGATAGCCTTAAAAGGTTCGTCGATGAGTAATGAATTATGATTTGTATCGTAAACATAACGCACTCTATCCGCACTACTGACATATAGTGCAACAGCTTTATTGGATAATATAAACTCACGGTTCATTGTAATGACATTCTTACTTGAATTTATAACCTTGAGAAAGCTTGGAGAATCAAAATATAAATCTCCCTCAACAAACAACACTTCATCGGTATTCTCAGAAACAGATTCTATTCCTTTTATCAGACTATAGCCGGAACCATACTCTTTATAATAAGGATTGTATACCAATTCAATCTTATTCCGGAATTCGGATAAATTCATCTCCACAAATGTCTCAAGCTCACTATATAAGTATCCCCCTACAATAATAAACCTGTCAACGCCTTCCGCCTTTTTCAATATCTGGTATAAAAGGGAATTTACATGCGAGCCTATATGATAAAGGCATTTTAAAGTATCTTTATCCGTATCCCGGTTGAACCGCGTGGCTGTACCCGCCACAGTAATGATTAATTCTCTCATATCATTTGTTTATACTTGCCACACACATTTCTAATCCTTCAGATAAAGAAACAACCGGCTTCCAATTTGTTCTCTCTCTAATTTTATCCGTATTCAATATCCTTCTTTCAGGATCGGAAGCCCTATAACCTTCAAATATAATTTTAGGATTACTAATCCCAAGTTTAATCCCTATCAGATTAACAAGGTCTACAATTGAGATTTCCTCATCGGTGGCAACATTGTAGACTGTTCCATCCAAGGCTTCTTTGGAATTAATCAGTTCAAGTACCGCCCGGCAGCTATCGATATTATGAAGAAAAGAGCGCTGGTTCTTTTTAGAGTTCTCCAATAGTGTAACCTCTCCCTTTTCCAACAAATTATTTATAATATGAGGAATTATATGTTTTGCGAATCGTTCATGATTACTGTATACGTTGGCGAAACGGATGGAACAACCTTTTATCAGCTTTTTATCAACAGCATCTTTCATAAAGAATTCCGTCAATAATTTACCGACTGCATAGCTTGTACGTTGGCTATGCTCAGCAGTTGCCAATAATAGAAAATCATCTTCTTTCACCCCTCCGTTTTCATTCCATGATTGCATAGAATATACTTCCGAAGTAGAACAGTTTATAAAAATATCTGCATTGACAGCTATCGCCTGATTGAGAAAAGCATGCATTGATGTAACATTTGTTGCGAACGTATGTTCTACCTCATAAAAATGTTCAGTATGTACCACTGCAGCACAATTAATATAAATAACCTCACTGCATTCTTTCCGCAGAGTCAAAACAAGTTGTTCAATGCATCTCATTTGGACCTCATCATTCAGATCGTACTCATAAAAATTAAAATTAGGATGGTCAATAATATCTTTTACAGAATCAACCGAACTGGCAAAAAAATTATCAAACCCAATAATTACATGATTTTCTTTCAACAACCGGCGAGCCAATTCATTTCCCGTCATGCCGGTAACACCACTGATTACATATAAATTCTTTTTCATACTTTCCATAATTATATACCTGACATTAAACGTTCTTTATAAAATTGATCCAAATCTTGCGGAAAAAAGGACTGTTCTTCCAAAATATTATAAGATATTGCATTATGGTGAATTATCCCCGATTCCAAATCCATATATAAATATTGGGCGGAAGAATTCTGATTCCTCGGTTGCCCTACTGAACCCGGATTTAGAAAAACTGTTTTCTTTCTATTTCGAAGCTGTATATTTTCTGATTTAAAGAAAGATTCTGTATAATTAGGTATATGCGTATGACCGAAAAGCACATAATCATAGGCAGCATATCTCTCATCTTTCATCTTGTCTACGGTAAGTTTCCCCCAATAAGGATTATCAATATCACCATGAAGACATAAAAGCCGTTTACCTCCCAAGTTCAAACTCTGCATTGCGCCAATATTCAATTCATCTTTAATATAACTTAATGACACCGGAGAGAGTATCTTGGAGGTGTATTTCAAGATCTGCTTGCCCCGTTCTGTTGAAAACCGATTCAAATCTCCATCCAATAATGCTTTCTCGTGATTCCCTGCTAAGTTGCAAACAATGGGAATTTCCATCTTTTTTATTTCACTTATCACTTCATTGGGCCTCATGCCATAATTTATGATATCACCGAGCAATATCATATAATCAGGCTGATAGGACTGCCTTATATGCTTAATGACAGACGTAAACGCATTAAGATTCGCATGTATATCTGAAAGGACAACAAGTTTACACATTCTTTCCAAGTAGATTATTCATAAAACTCTCTTTGTTTTCCACCGGTGTGGTGGTAGGACGTCCCAAATCGTCCCTCGAATCAATCCTTACCTTTATTTCAAGCAACACCGGTCCGTCTGTTTTCTGCATGCTTTCCATCCCGGCGATGATTTCTTTTTCATTGGTTGCAACCATGGCTTCTTTGTATCCGCAGGCTTTCACAATGGAAGGTATATCCAGTTCAAAGCCTAAAGTAGGCTGCCCTCCAACCGATTCATGGGCACCATTATTGAAAACGATATGCTTGTAATTCCGGAGTGCCAAATTGCCGACGTTGGTAAGCGCACCCATGTGCATGATAAATGCGCCGTCACCATCCAGACAAAATACATTTCTTTCTTTCCCGACAATGGCTATTCCCAAAGCTATGGAAGAACTGTGCCCCATGGATCCTACAGTCAGGAAATCTTTTTCATGTCCCTGCCCTTTGGCTTGACGATACTCGAAAAGCTCCCGTGACAGCTTTCCCGTAGTAGATACTACCACATCTGTTTCTGTCAACCGGTCCACGACCAGTTTCAATGCTTCTTCGCGGGAAACAGGATAATCATTCTTCGGTTCATTTTCCAACTTATACTTTCCGAATGTATCTTTCCTGATGACAATTGCATGAGGGATGCTTTTCTTTTTTGCCGATATTATAATATCATATACCTGAGATAATGCGGTATTCTCATCCTTATCAAGGATTACATAAGGAATTTGCATAGCCTCTAACAAAGCCAAGGTCACCTCACCCTGTTTCTTGTGCTGAGGTTCGTCTTTAACACTCGGTTCGCCACGCCAGCCTATCATCAGTATCATGGGGATGCTGTACACTTTCCCGTCTGCCAATGAAAGCAGGGGATTCACCGTATTGCCCAGTCCGGAATTCTGCATATAGACCAAAGGAAGCTTTCCCGATGCCATATAGTATCCGGCCGCTATCCCTACGGCAGCTCCTTCATTGGCTGCGATGATATGTTTTTCTTTGGGAGCCTTATCTGTGACATAAGCACATATGTTCTTCAATAGGGAGTCGGGAACTCCTGTAAAGAAATCCACTCCGCTACCAACGAATGCCGAGTATATCTTATCTACGTTTACCATGACATCTGTTATTTTGTTCCGGGAATCAATTCAAGTATCTCTTTGATAGGCATGCAGTATTCCCTGACTTCCTGTGCCCGTTCGTTCTCCAATATTGTTTTGGCAACATTTGTCATCGCCGGATAAGCGGCACGCAGCATATGATTGGCATAGATCACCACGTTTACCCCCCATTCATGGAGTTCCGATTCATATATGTGGTCGTATGTGGTGGGCACGACTACAATCGGAATATGTGCATAAACCTTGCGGAAGGCAAGACAGAACTCTTTAATGTCTTCTCCCGATTTGTTTTTACTGTGTATCATGATGCCATCCGCACCGGCATTTACATAAGCATAAGCCCTTTCCAGCGCATCACTCATGGGTTTCCCTGCTATCAGGCTCTCGATACGGGCGATGATCATAAAGTCTTTTGTCACTTGCGCTGCTTTTCCTGCCTTGATCTTGTCACAAAATCCCTCTATCGTGTCCTGTGTCTGGATTGCATCCGTGCCAAACAGGGAGTTCTTTTTTAGCCCCACCTTGTCTTCGATAATGATTGCGGAGACACCATGCCGTTCCAGTGTCCTTACGGTAAAGACGAAATGCTCGATTTTGCCTCCGGTATCTCCATCGAAGATGATAGGCTTGGTGGTGCATTCCAATATATTGTTCAGGTCCTGCAAACGGGTGGTTAAGTCTACTGCTTCAATATCGGGTTTTCCCTTGCTGGTGGAATCGGTCAGGCTGCTCGACCACATACCGTCAAATACTTCCCTTTTATCTCCTTTCTGTACTTCGAGATTCTCGATAATCAGTCCGCAAAGACCGTCATGTGCCTCAAGAATACGCACAACGGGCTTGGCGTTTATCAGTCTGCGGAGGGATTTTAAACGGACATCGGGAGTCGTGCCGATAGCTTTTATCTCTTTATCCAGAGAAGAGGAATTGATTCCCTTGGTATAGGGTATCTCAATCACTTTGCCCCCCAATTCGTTCATCACCTCGAATACCTCTTCGCGGATTTCGCGCAGGGGACCGCTTTTCCAGTCGTCTCCGTGGATGATGTAATCCGGTTTCAGGAACTTAAGGTTCTCAACATAGCTCCAGTTTTCTTGTGGAACAACCTTTGAAACCCCTTTTATGTTCTCAACGACCTCTTTACGCTGCTCATAAGTCAGGTAAGGAAGCCTTTTGTGTCCGGCAACCGCCTTGTCTGTCAATAAGCCGATGATTACTTCGCCATATTTGGCAGCCTCGTTTATTATATGTATTAATCCCGGATGCATGATGTCCGCAGTCATGCCAACATAGATAGTCTTATTCATATTCATTCTGTTCAATTTTAACAATATTGTATTATGTTCTTTTCTGCATATTCCAAATTGACTTTATCAATTTTATAGTATGAGAGATCCTGTTTTTTAGCTTTCTATTATTTCCAATACTTTTATAATCTCCTGCTCTTCTTCTGATAGCTCACGATTTTTCCAATCGGAAATAATATCGTGAGCTTCTTGTGCCAATTCTTCTTCATAGACCTCGCCGTAGCAATAGGTGAGAAGTTGGCACTTTAGCAGGGAAGGGGGTAACTTGCCGAGCACTTTCAGAGAACGGTTCAGTATTTCTTGTTTTTGCTGTTCATCTTCTTCGTTCCTATACATAATGGTGCTATAACCCAGTAGCAGGGCAGAACAAATGGCAGCTTCCTGTTCCGTGTCTTTTCCACTTTGCGGATAGAGTGTTGCTATTTGTTCGTAAATCTCACGGTTTAGCCGGCTGGTGTCATCGGCATAAACAAATCCGGTTTCATCGCCTAGGTGTATCAAAGTATGGGCGGTGTGTTTCAGTTGTTCTATTTGTTGTTCTACAGACTTCATAAAAACGGGTGATTTGTTTATTCTAATTTCATGCAATACCACTTGGGTATGTGTATCATTACACCGATAGAGGCAACGGTGATAACTACGTAATATCTGTTTTTATAGCGTGTAAGTTTACCCTCGAGCCCTTTAAATGCGCCATGTATGACACGGACACGCGAACCGGGGCGTGCTTCGGCTATTGCTGCTTCCACATAAAGGGTTCCTGTATAGTTCGGATCACAGATAGCCCGGAATTCCAACATCTCACGGTCGGGTATTTCGTAATACTTCTTTGTGTCACGGTGACGCACGAGAATGAGGGGGACAGGACTGTCGGTAACTATCGAACGGATTTCTTTTTCATCGAATGTCTTTTCAACAAATAACAAGTTATGAATAGCGGGAGTAAGTACTCTGTGTCTTTTGCCATCAAGAGTGATTTGCTCCACATATTGCATCGGGATAAAGTAATTCAGCCCTTTGGTGGCCAGATATTGTCCGAGGCGTTCTTCTTTGCAGTGGAGAGTTTGTATGGCATACCACACTCTTTCATTGTTTTGCTTGTTATTTATTGGTTCATTCATTCTGACTCATATTCAATCTTTTGTTTAAGTTTTTGTTTTCTATTCTGTTGGTTAAAGGATAGTTCTTCTAGACTCCCACATGCGTTATCTGCCTGTGAGTCAATTAGAAGAACCCATAAGGATTTAGCCTTTTTGTAATACCTCTACATAAGAGTGAGAAAAACATTAAAGGAAACTATTCTTTTTTTTGTCATAGTCGACCTGATCGGCAATCTGTTGACACAGGCTGAATGAGCAATATGTTTAGATTACCGATTAAGCCGGCAATGACAATTGAAGATGAGTATCTTAGATAAACCGAATTTGAAGTTCTGAAAAATAAAGGTTAAAAAGTTGGGGAATACTATTGTTTGAGCTATCTTTGCATCGTTTTAGTACTGTGTATACTCCTCTATGAGTTCTCACTCTTATGTAGAGTAAACAATTACATGTCAATTAAAAATCATTTTGATTAATCCGGAATTTGCTTCATTTACTGCTGTTTCATTTTCGATGCTTTTAATGTAAATAAGTGTCGTTTTAATAGAAGTGTGTCCGAGGGCTTTTGAGATTACTCCCAGATCTATTTTTTTACGGAAAGCAAGGCTCGCCCAAGTATGACGTGCTACATAGAAGGAAAGGGGAATATCAATACCCGAACGCTTTCCTAATTCCTTGAGCAGACGGTTGTAGTAACAGCCTTTTGAGCGATATTGGGTGTCAGCTATGGTATCATCGGGAGAGGTGAGGATAGGAAAAATGTAGTTACTGTCGGGTGAAGTATAGCGCCTAATGATTCTTTGCATGCAAGGTTCTAGTTTGATACGTATTTCCTGGTGGGTTTTGTGTCTTTTATAGATGATGTACCCGTCTTGAATTTGTTTCTTTTTAAGATACGCCATGTCTACAAAAGACATTCCCCGGGTGTAGAAACAAAAAAGAAACAGGTCACGAACGAAGGCATCAAGACTTTTATCAGGAAGGGGAAGCGATTGAAGTTTTTGCATGCAAGATGCGGAAATGGCCCGTTTGGTGGTTTCTCCTATTTTGGTATAAACTTGTTTGAAGGGGTGGCATTGAGGGGTAAGTTTGTTTTTTACGGCTTTGTTATAAATGGAACGCAATGCCCGCATGTAGCATGAGATGGTATTCATACTGACATCTTCCAGGATGAGCCATTCCTGATAGGTAATCATCCTATGCTCCGTTATATCTTTGAAAGCTATTTTTTTGTTTTTGAAAAAGCGTGTGAGAGAGTTTAGAGCGGTTTGGTAATTGCATGCAGTTCGTTGCCGTTTTTGCTTTTTCATGTAACTCACTTGGCTTTGGGCGTAGCGTGTAAATGAGTTCTTTTCGGGTTGTGCCCTGCTTGGCAGAGGGGGAAGCGGAGGTTGTGCCGTTATTTCCGCCATATATTTTTCTAATATGCCCCGTAGCAACGGGGAGAGTATTTCTTCTGCTTTTTCTTCTATAATGCAGAGAACCTTGTCGGCAAGTTCTTTTTCGATGGTGTGAATGTAATCATTGTCCATAAATTTGTTATTTTGCTGTTTTTAGCGCGCAAAATAACTTAACTTGCCCTAACCATTGTACAAGCAAAAAAACAATATTTCTATATTATTGTTATTATAAACGTGTTCCGCCAATCCTTATGCAGCAGTACCTATTTCATATAAAAATTCAGGAGCTAAATCTGCACCATTTACCCATTCAATCGTAACATGGGTTAATCCATATTGAATAAACTTTTCTTTATCCAACAATTCTCCGAAAACCTCACCTGTAAGATAAGGCTTTAGATCAACTTTCTTCTTACTCCCATCACTGAAAGTTACAAGAAGCTCATAATCTTTAATATAGTCAACATCCACAACTCGTAACATAGGTGTTTATTTTAAAGGTTCTATTTTATCTATTTTTTCACCTCTTTGAGCTTTTTCCCATAAAGTGAGTATTTCCGATTCATGTAAATCAATCCATTGATTGACTTTTGCAATAACCTTTGCGGGAGCTTGCCCATCTACAATTCTATCTAATACACTAATGGAACATTCATAGTTACCATAAGTAAAATGAATATGAGGCGGATTATGATCTCTCCAATAAAGACTTATTATAATTCCAAAGAATCTACAGATTTCAGGCATATTATTGCTACTTTTAATATTGTGATATAAAGATAGGAAATTATTTTATTATTTGCAAACAATTTAATAAAGTAAAAATCCGACTGCTCCCATGACAAGAATCATAAGGATGGGATTGATTTTATATTTATACGTCCCGACGAATGCTACGATGAAGATAATGCAACTTATGATGAATGTGTATCGGTCTGTATTGAAACTACCGAAGTTTTCGGCATTCATAAGTAGCAAGGAAGCTGATGCAAGCAAACCTACTACCGCAGGGCGCAGTCCGCTGAAAACAGCTTCTACCGAAGGATGTTTCTGGTATTTCAAGAAGAATTTGCTGATGAGTAACATCAGGATGAAAGAAGGGAATACTACGGCAAAGGTGGCGGTGCATGAGCCGAGTATGCCCATCCACTGTGAATACCCGGCATTGCAGATAGCTGTGTAGCCTACGTAAGTTGCCGAGTTGATGCCGATAGGACCCGGTGTCATCTGGCTGATGGCAACAATGTCTGTAAATTCTTGTGTGTTGAGCCACTGGTAGCGGGTTACTACTTCGCCTTGTATCAATGAAATCATGGCATAACCACCGCCGAAACCAAATAATCCGATTTTGAAGAATGTATAGAATAGTTGTAAGAATATCATGATTGAGCCTTTCTTTTAAGTCGTCCGTAAATGTAACCGCCTACTCCGGCAAATATAATGATATAGATAGGGGAAACTCCCAACAGCCATATCAACAAGGTGGAGACGATAGGAATATAAATAGTGTACCGGTTGATTCTTGCCGCTTTTGCCATATTGAAACAGGGGGCAGCGATGAGGGCGACTACTGCCGGACGTATTCCTTTAAATATGCGCTCTACTATCGGATTATCCTGGAAACTGTGGAAAAACAGTGCAATTGCCAACATGATAACGAATGAGGGCAGAATAGTTCCTAAAGTAGTGACTATGCTTCCTCTGACACCTCTGAGTTTATAACCGATAAAAATAGCGATATTAACGGCAAAGATTCCCGGAGTGGATTGTGCGATGGCGAGCAGGTCGATAAAATCGTCTTTGCCGATCCACTTTCGTTTGTCTATAATTTCATTTTCGATGAGCGGCACCATGGCATACCCTCCTCCGATGGTAAAAGCGCCTATTTTACAGAATATCCAAAAAAACGATAAATATATGTTCATTACTTTCCTTTTTGTGCGTATTTACTTGGGCTTAATGTGAATTGTTTCTTAAACACCGCCGTGAAATATTTCGGATCGTTGAATCCTACCATATCGGCAATTTCGCCGATTGTATGGGATGTGGTTTTTAACAAATGGGCGGCGTGGTTCATGCGTGTTGAACGAATCAGATCGGATGGAGATTGTTCGGTCAGCGCCTTTATTTTATTGTAGAGGCTGGTGCGACTCATGCCTATTTCCGTGCAGAGGATGTCTACCGTGAAATCCTGATCATCGATATGCTCCATAATGATTTCCTGTGTCTTTACCATAAATTGCATATCGAGATCGTTTTCACAATTGGGACATTCTATGTCCATGTTCTCCATTTGTGTGAATTTCTGTCGCCAAATGGCCCTGTTGGCAAGCAAATTGGCAATTTCGGCTTTTAAGATACCAATGTCGAACGGCTTGGTAATATACTTGTCTGCCTTGGTATTCAAACCTTTGATAACATCTTCCGTCTCACTCAGTGCGGTGAGCAAAATGATTGGTATGTGGGATGTTTCAATATTGTTTTTGATAATGGCTGCCAATTGATCACCTCTCAAAGTCGGCATCATTATATCCGATATGATCAGGTTCACATTGTTATTTTTGATAAACTCGAGAGCTTCCTCACCATCAGCGGCAAGAAAAACTACATAAGTTTCGGACAAAGAACGTTTCAGGTAAGCACGTAACTCATCATTATCTTCAACAATCAATATGCGTTGTGCCTGTGGGTTAGTTGTTGCAGGGACAGGAGTATAAGAGGTTGTCTCTGTTGGAGAATACTTGGCAAGCGTGTTGCTGAAATTGCTCTCCACACCTTCTTCCGGTAATCCTATCTGTGCTTTCTTGAAATGATTGTGCCCGTGACGGAAGGTTACTTTGAAACAAGAACCCTGGTTTTCGGCACTTTTGTATGTAATTTCCCCTTTATGGGCTTTTACGAGTTTCCAGATGAGAAGCAGACCAATGCCACTGCCGCTTATTTTTGAATTAATGGCATTGCTTCCTCTAAAGAATAATTTGAAAAGTTTCTTTTGTTCGTTCTCCGGAATACCGATACCTGTATCACGGATTTCAATGGTCCATGTATTCTCATTGCTATATGCGGATAAAGTTACCTGACCGTTTTCCGGAGTGTATTTAATGGCATTTGACATCAGATTCTTCAAAATGGAATCCATTTTGTTCCGGTCAAACCATACGTTTAGGAAGCGGAAATTGGTTTCATATGTCAGCTTCACATTTTTACTTTCCGCATAAGACCTGAAGAGCCGGATTGTTTCTTCGAGGAAAGAATATAATTCATATTCGGCTACATGCATCTTGGGAGAATACACATCCGCTTTTTCGAAATTGATAAGGTTGGTAATCAGCCTGAATAATACGTTTGTGCTCCTTAATGCCATTACTATATTGTTTCTGGCTTCCGGTGATAAACTTTTATCTTCTAATAATTCGTCCAAGGGCGCTTTGATAAGTGATAACGGTGTGCGTATATCATGGGCTGTATTGACGAAAAAGTTTATTTTATCGGCAGAAGTTTTCCGTTCTTTTTTCATGAGCTTGTAACGCAAGATTCCCCAGAAAAGTACAACTCCTAAAATAAAATAGACGATAAGTGCCCACACTGTCAGATAGAAAGGTGGAGCAATGACAATGTCGATACTTTTTTCTTCAATGATACGTTGGTCTTCACGTGAAATGGCGCGTACATGCAGAGTGTATTTGCCCGGATCAAGGTTGGTGAAACGTATCAAATCTTCTTCACTCGGCTTGTTCCATTTATCATAGAAGCCTGCCAATTTCCATGAATAAAGGATATTGGACGGGTAGTCATAATTGATGGAAGAAAGGCGTATGGAGAAAATATTTTGGTCTGATTCCAGTTCCAATTTCTTAACCCTGTCTATATCTTCTTTCAACGGTGAGTTCTCATCTCCCGAATAAACGGTTTGATAGAATAAACGGAAATCACTGAATACCAGTTGCGTTTTGTAATTCATGGGAAGATGAGTGTTTTTAGGGAATGCAATTACTCCGTCGGAAGTTCCCATGTAGAATTTTCCGTCACTGCAATAAGTTCCTGAAGTGGAGTTAAAGTGGTCGGACATCAATCCTTGTTCCTTTGTCCAGTTATGGAATGTTTCGTGTTTGGTGTCGAAACGCACCATGCTGTTTTCAGTAGCTAAAATCAGTGTATTGGGAGGTGATGGTAAAATTGTATATATGTTGTTTGAAATTAATGCGCAATTATTTTTCTGGAAGTTAGTAAACGTTTGTTTCTTGTCATCGTATATAAATAGTCCGTAATTGGCTGTGCCGATATAGAGCGGCCCATTTTTTTCTTGATATAAGGAGTGAATGTAAGCAGCTTCACCCGGTAAACGCAACAATGTAGATTTACCGTTTTTCTTGTTAAGCATATATAATCCGTTAGCCGTCCCGATCCACATATGGAGGGAGTCTTTTTCAATAATGGTGTTGATAGAATGTATATTAGGATAAACTTTGATTGAATTGTTACTTAAATTAAAACATTTCAGGTGATAATATCCTCCCACCCAGATCTGTTCATGGGAATCTTTAAATATGGAACGGATATATTTATCAGGGCGCATATTCGTCCATCCGAATTTTGCAGGAGTGAAAAAGTCTGTTTGATGTGTCTTCTTATTGATTTCGTATATTCCCGAAGCATATCCGCCTGCCCAGATAATTCCCGGACTGACTTCACAAAGGGTTATGTAAATGTGAGTTTTGGATTTGGGTGAATAATGGAATGATGATGAATAGTTGGTCCATATCTGTGTCTTGGTATTTAGAAGGCTGATACCATTATTGGTAGCAAACCAAAGATCACCATCGGAGTCTTCGATAACTGCGTTAACCTGATCGTTTATCAAAGAGTTTTTATTGCCGATAGCGTGTTTTATCCATTCATATTTCGGAAAGCGGTTATTGAGTACGGTTATGCCTATGGGATAGTTTGCCATCCATATACGTTTTTCATCATCAATATAAATGTCATTGATGGTGTTGCCGTTCATTTTATTGTTGTTGTTATAATCGGCTGTTATATAAGGCCCAGATTGACAGGAGTGTACATTCATTTTATAAACGCCTGCTCCGTCGGTTGCGATCAGGATTTCATTTTGATTCAGTGATTTGATGCAGTTTATATTAATATCTGTAAGCTCGGTTTGAGGTTGGATAAGTTGTTTGCTATGCAAATCATAGACAAACACTCCTCTGAAAAAACAACCTATGAATAACCTGTTGCTTGGTTTATGATAATATAGTTCATTGACCTTGATGGACATATTGCTTAAAGAGTCCGAAGATATTATCTTAATCTTATTATTTTTTAATAGGCCAATGTAGAACCCGGTATCAGTGCCGAAACAATAAGTGTTCTTTTCTATCTGGACCATATTGTTTATGCCCTGCCAGTCTTCATTTTGTATCTTTATTAACTTATTGGAGCCAATGTTATATATGTACTGTCCATTATTTGTAGTGCAGAGCCATATATTATTATTAGCATCTATATATGAATAATTGATAGGAAAGTCTCTGTAGTTTTCGTCTGATTTTAAATCACAGATTAGTTGAAAATTGTCATGCAGAATATTATATCGGAATATTTGTCCGTTTTTACCTATTTCCCACATGGTGCCGGTTGTGTCGGTATATAACTTGTTCAGGTTCTCAAAAGAGTTTACGTCCTTTCCGTTTGATACAAGTTTGTAGTGCTTGAATTGCTTGCCGTTGAAGCGGTCTATTCCTTCTTGGGTAAGAAACCACATGTAACCCTTTTGGTCTTTTTGTATGGAATACACTCTTCTGTTGCTCAACCCGTCTTCTACACCAATGTATCTATAGTTCTGTGCCACAGAGGAACAGGTTATAATCAAAAAGAAACAAAATAATATATTTCTCATATCAGGTTTACATTTAGTGTGATGTCGTTTTACAAAATTCGTGAAAATAAATGACATGTCAAAGAAACCTCGTAAAAAAATATCTTTGATGAACGTTATATGAAAGTTATGGATAATATTGTTAAGTATTTTCCTCGTTTTGCTTTCATCTTGTAATTTGAAGTTATCAAAGTTCATACACAAGTCGTTTCTTGAATTATCAATATATAACGATTCTTGGTGAAAAATGATGATTGAAATATCATCTATTTTCATACAGGCTCTCATTTTTCACATTTGGACAGATCAGAAACAAAGAATCACCGAATGTTGGTACATCGGTGATTCTTTAGATTGTGATTATATCATTTGGGAGATTATTTATGTTCTTCTACCCATTTTCGTGCATTGACAAATGCTTCTATCCAAGGAGTCACCTGATCGTTGTTCTTACGATCTGCCGGGTAACAGGCATTTTGCCAGGGGAAAACTGAGCGTTCCAAGTGAGGCATCATTGCCAGATGGCGTCCGTCTGTGCTGGCTAAAGCTGCTATTGAATGGTCTGAACCGTTCGGGTTACCCGGATATTCATCATAAGTATATTTAGCTACGACATTATATTTATCTTCATCATAAGGTAAAGAGAATTTTCCTTCTCCGTGAGCTACCCAAATACCGAGTTTACTACCGCTCAAGGAACCAAACATTACGCTTCGGTTGGTTGGGATAGTAAGACCTATGAATGTAGATTCGAATTTATGAGATTCGTTGTGTAGCATCTTTCCCTTTTTCTCATGTTCCGGATTGATTAGTCCCAATTCCATCATCAATTGGCAACCGTTGCAAACACCTAATGATAAGGTGTCTTTACGGGCATAGAAGTTATCAAGTGCTGCTTTTGCTTTTTCATTGAACAAGAATCCTCCTGCCCATCCTTTAGCTGAGCCGAGAACATCGGAGTGGGCAAAACCACCGCAGTAAACGATCATGTTCACATCTTCAAGAGTTTCACGTCCACTGATAAGATCGGTCATGGTAACATCTTTCACATCAAAACCGGCGAGATAAAGTGAATAAGCCATTTCACGTTCACCGTTTGTTCCTTTTTCACGGATGATAGCTGCCTTAATTCCTGAAGGAGTTTTGCGATCAGGAGATATTCCGTATTGAGAGAGTTTGCCTGTAAAGTCTTTATTGTAAACGAATTCGAGCGGCTGCATCTTGTAGTTCTCGAAACGTGCTTTGGCACGTCCGTTCATAGATTGCTTGCGATCAAGCAAGTATGAAGATGAATACCACACGTCACGCATATAGTCGATGCCGAACTGATAAGTAGCACCGTCTTTTGAAACAAGGATATGACGTTCATCTGTCGGTTTGGCAATCTGAACAAAACCTATTCCTGCTTCATCAAGAATCTTTTCTACTTCAGCTTTGTGTTTTACCTGAATGATGATACCCGGATTTTCTGCAAATAGGATTTTGACTAAATCTTTTTCTTTAATCTTATCCAAGTTCACTTCCATGCCGCCTTCTACGTTTGCAAAACACATTTCGAGTAAGGTTGTGATTAAACCACCGGCTGATATATCATGTCCTGCCATAATCAATCCTTTATTGATAAGCTCTTGAACCGCAAGGAATGCATCACGGAAGTATTCAGGATTCTGAACGTTAGGCACATCTTCACCTACCTTATTTAATGATTGTGCAAAAGCAGAACCACCGAGTTTCAGATGGTCGAAACTAAAGTCTATATGATAGATATATGATTTAGGATCATTAACCATTACCGGAGAAACAACTTTCTTCACATCAGAAACTTCTGCACCTGCCGAAACAATTACCGTTCCCGGAGAAATGACTTTGTTTCCATCAGGGTATTTCTGAGTCATTGAAAGAGAGTCTTTTCCTGTCGGTACATTGATTTGCAATGCACAGCAGAAATCAGATAATGCTTGAACGGCTGTATAAAGACGGGCATCTTCACCTTCCATAGAACGACAAGGCCACATCCAGTTGGCTGAAAGTGAAATGGTATCCATTCCTTCGGCAAGCGGAGCCCAAACCAAGTTTGTCAATGCTTCTGATACGGCAAGTACCGAACCGGCTGCCGGATCTGCTAAAGCTGCTTGCGGTGCATGACCGATAGATGTTGCAATACCTTTCTCTCCTCTGTAATCCAAAGCAACCACACCACAGTCACTCAATGGTAACTGAATTTCTCCTTGGCATTGCTGACGTGCTATGCGTCCCGTTACAGAACGGTCTACTTTGTTTGTCAACCAGTCTTTGCAGGCTACAGCTTCGAGCTGAAGTACACGGGTTAAATATTCGTGAAGCTTGGAAATATCATATTTCGGATTCTCAAAGTGAGATTCTACTGTTTTATCAATCATGTAAGTCTTAGGAGAACTTCCGAACATTTGGCTTACTGCCAGGTCGAAAGGACGTATTCCGTCAGCTTGTTCGAAAGCAAAACGATGATCGCCTGTGGTTTCACCTACTACATACATCGGAGCACGTTCACGTTCTGCAATCTTGCGTACGTGTTCAATAGCTTCTTCCTTTATTAATAATCCCATACGTTCCTGAGACTCGTTAGCGATTATTTCTTTGGCAGATAATGTTTTGTCACCAATAGGAAGCTTATCCATGTGGATCAATCCTCCGTTTTCTTCCACCAATTCGGATAAACAGTTAACATGTCCTGCCGAGCCGTGGTCATGGATAGAAACAATTGGATTTTCTTCTTCTTCGCAAAGTGCGCGAACTACGTTATAGGCACGTTTCTGCATTTCTGCATTGGCACGTTGAATAGCATTCAACTCAATGCCGCTGCTATAACGACCTGTATCTACGGATGAAACTGAACCACCGCCAAGACCGATGCGGTAATTGTCACCACCCATAACTACAACTTTGTTTCCTGTTTCGGGTGCACCTTTTAAACAATCGCGTTGTGTACCGAAACCAACACCTCCGGCAAGCATGATTACTTTATCATAACCATAGAATACGTCGTTTTCCTGATGCTCGAAGGTCAATACAGAACCACAGATCAGTGGTTGCCCAAACTTGTTACCGAAATCGGAAGCACCGTTAGATGCTTTGATAAGTATTTGTTCCGGAGTCTGATACAGCCATTGACGAACAGGGAGAAGTTCTTCCCATTCGCGTCCTTCTTTTTCAGTACGTGGATAAGAAGTCATGTAAACGGCAGTTCCTGCAATTGGCATAGAACCTTTACCACCTCCCATACGGTCGCGAATCTCACCACCTGTTCCGGTAGATGCACCGTTAAACGGTTCTACAGTAGTAGGGAAGTTATGTGTCTCCGCTTTCAGTGAAATAACACTTTTCACATCCTTAATCTGGAAGAAATCCGGCTTGGAGTGATCTGCCGGAGCGAACTGTTCAATGACTGGACCTTCTGCGAAAGCTACATTATCTTTATATGCAGAAATAATTTTGTTTGGGTTTTCTGCAGTTGTTTTTTTGATTAACTGGAAAAGAGAAGATTCTTTTTCAACTCCATCGATAATAAATGTTCCACCGAAGATTTTGTGACGGCAGTGTTCGGAATTGATTTGAGCAAAGCCGAAAACTTCGGAGTCGGTCAGCTTGCGTCCCAATTCTTTTTCCATATTTATCAGGTAGTCCATTTCTTCTTTAGAAAGAGCCAGACCTTCCTGTTCGTTATATTCAGCCAGATTTTCAATGTACACAATCGGTTCCGGTTGACGGTTGGTTGTGAATATATTCTGGTTCAATCCCTGATACATGCGTTGCAGCATAGGATCGTGTTCTGCATTCTCATCTTTCACCGGAAAATACTCTTCAATACGGGTTATGCCTTCAATCCCCATGTTCTGAGTGATTTCTACCGCATTAGTACTCCATGGAGTAATCATTTCCTTACGTGGTCCCACAAACCATCCTTGTAGTTTGTCCTCGTTTCCCACACTTGCCTCACCGAAAAGCCAGTTCAGTTTTTTGATATCGTCAGAAGAAAAATCATGATTTGCTTCTACTGCAATCACGTTTTGGGAAGGAGTTCTGAAAAAAAGAATCATATCACTTATATGTATAGTTAATTATGTTTTCTGTCGTATGTTACAAATGATTTGCAAAGTTACATAAAAGCCTCGGGCTATGAAAGAAATGTTTGGGAAATATGATAAAAAGTTGTTTAAAAGCTTGTTGAGTTGAATCTATATCTCTACTTTTGCAAAAAATATCTAAATAATAAGACACTCTGTTAAACAACGAAATATACACTACTAATTATTTATATAAGAATTATGCGAGAAAAACAGACAAAACGAGCCCTTGCGGGTTTGCTTATTCTATCATTGGTATCTACCACGTCTTGTATAGACAACGATTATGATTTGAATAAGGACATTGATTTAACTATTACAATTGGTGGCGATCATCTGGGATTTCCGACAAGTAACACTGAAGAGATTACTCTAAAGAAAATCTTCGATTTAGACGATGATAGCGATATTAAAGCAGATGCAGTTACCGGTGATTACTCTTTGAAAAAAGAAGGTGACGGCGAGGAAACTAATGTGACTGTGGATGAGGTCGTTATTAGTGGAAGTGAAATTGATATCAAAGAAACTTCTACAGAAATAACCTTTTCTAAACCTACAATTGGGGGTTATGTAGGTACTGTTAGTGAGAGTGTCAATGATAAGTCTTCACTGGATATTGATAAAAATGACGTTACAGAAGATGTAGTTAGTATTTCGAATGCAAAGACAAATTCGAATTTGACAATCAACTTAAATTTTACTCAAAATACAACAGTAACTATGCTGTATATAGAGAATGGCTTTACGATTACTTTGCCGAAGTATTTAAATGTAGAATTTAAAGACGGTTCTCTTGACGGGTATGAGCTAACTGATAATCACATTTTGAAGTTTAAGGGAACAAAAACTATAACTCATGCTTTGCCATTGTCTATTCCATTGATTATTACTAATATAGATTTTAATGAATTACAAGCAAATAATGAGAATTTATCTTTAGATGAAAAGCAAGGTTTATATGAAATTGGTAAATTGAGAATCAATGATGAGATATTGATTAGTGGTAAAGCATCTATTGATGAAAAGGATTTTGGAGATAATCCGCAAGTTACTTTGGATTTAATAACTAAAGTGGATATGCCGGACATGCAAATCACAGAAATCACCGGTATCGTAGATCCTAAAATAGATGATATAACAATTGATAATGTAACCATTGACAATCTTCCGGATTTCTTGCAAGATGATGCTGTTAAGATGGATATTGATAATCCAAGAATCTTATTAACTGTAACAAATACTTCTCCGATAGATGTAACAATCAGTGGTGAATTACAACCATTGAAGAAAGATAAAACATTGGCTCCTGTAACATTTGGTAAAGACAATGGCAAGGCAGAAGTCATAGTTCCGGGAAATGCTACGAATTATGTTATTCGCTTAGCACGTAAAGAAGTCATAGGTTCCGATATTCCGGAAGAAGTACCATCAGTTGTCGATAAAACTGTGATTCTTCCTGATCTCAACAATCTGATTGAAACAATCCCTGATGAAATAGCTTTCAATAATATCACGGCAAAAGCTATTCAGAAAGAAAAAGATATTATTTTGGGAGAAACTTATAATGTAACTACTAAATATGTATTTGATGCTCCGCTTGCATTTGGTGAGAATTTGAATATCATCTATAAAGATACATTGGATGAATGGAATGAAGATATTCAAGATTTTGAAATTAAAAAGGCAATAGTGAAGATTGATGCTAAAAACGGCATTCCATTGGCAATGCATCTGAAAGCCACAGCTATTGATGTAAATCAGGATCCGATGAATGAAATTACTGCTGTGGTAACCAATGATAAGGAAATTACTGCAAGCAATGGTACAAATGTTGTTGAAACAAAGGATTTGGAAATAGTGCTTACTACCACAGTAGATGGAGCTATGAAGAGACTCGATGGTCTTATTCTTGAAGTAACCGCAACAACGGGAGGAGTTACAGGAGTTAATTTGAATGAAAAGACTCAAACCCTGAAACTTGACAATATCCGTATCAAAGTTCCGGGCGGAGTAAAAGTTGATTTGAATTAAAAGGTAATACTCAAAATTGTATAATATAAATGAAACAAATGAGAACACATATTATAGCTACTATATTATCTGGAGCGATTGCATTATTTGCTATCAGTGATGTAATGGCACAGACATACAACAGCCGTTCAACATACTTCCTTGAAGGAAGTACTTATCGCCACGAACTCAATCCTGCTTTTATGGGTGAACGTGGTTATGTCAGTTTCCCCGGATTGGGTAATCTTACAATTGGTGCACAGTCTACGGGCGGTGTGGGTGACTTTATCTTTAAAAAGAAAAACGGTGACTTAACTACCTTTATGAATGAGGAAGTGAGCAGCAAAGAGTTCTTGGACGGACTTCCCAAAAGGTTGAAAGTAGGTGCCAATCTTGACGAAACAATCCTTTCTTTAGGTTTCTATGCTTGGGGAGGTTTCAATACATTCGGTATCTCTGTTAAATCAAATACAAATGTTTTTATGCCCGATGAGCTTTTCAAGTTCATGAAAAACGGAGTAGCCGATGAAGCCGGAAGCGAATACAATGTAAAGGGTACGAATATTGTTTCTACCAACTATGCAGAGATAGCTTTTGGACATGCACATGAAGTAAATGACCATTTAACGATTGGTGCTAAGATGAAATTTCTTGTAGGTCTGGCTAAAGCAACTATGCGTATTGATGAACTGAATGTCAAAATGTCGCAAGATAAATGGGTTGTTACACCGAAAAATGCAGAACTCTATATGTCGGGCAAAGGTTTGATCATACCAACCAAAGGTGAAACCGGTAACTATCAGGATAATGACTATTTATTGGATAATGACGGAAACAGAACTGGTGTGCTGAAAGATGGCACAAATGACCAAATATCCTATGACGACATTGATTTCGATGATAATGACCTTGGCCCTACTGGTTTTGGTATGGCTTTCGACTTGGGAGCAACCTACAAACTGAATAGTGAATGGACATTCTCAGCTGCTCTTCTTGATCTCGGATTCATTTCTTGGAAAAATACTACCAAGGGAACTATGGCTAAAGAATTTAACTTTGACGGTTTTACTGAAATTGCCGTAAAAGAGGATGAAAACAATGGTGATAAGAAATTGGATAATCAGTTAGATCAACTTGTGGATGATCTTGCCGACTTGGCTAAATTTGATAAAGTGGGTGAAGGTTTGAAACGTACTACTGCGTTGGCTGCTACTTTGAATCTGGCTGCCCAGTACACGCTGCCCACTTATGACCGTTTAAGTTTCGGTTTGCTTTCTTCAACCCGTTTTCAAGGAAAGCATTCTTGGTCGGAAGCTCGTGTATCTGCCAATATTGCACCTATTTCATGGTTTGAAATGTCTTTGAACTATGCTTTGTCTAATTTTGGTTCCAATGCCGGTCTGATGTTGAACTTCCACCCGCGTGGTTTCAACTTCTTCGTTGCAGCCGATGTACCTATGTGCAAGTACGAACCTGCTTACTATGCACCTATCAGCCGTGCTGCCGTAAATGTGAACTTGGGTATAAACTTCACTTTCGGACCAAAGCACAAACGCAGATATAAAACGGTAGAAACTACTTGTTGTAATTCCATCAACTAAAAATTAGAAGAAGAATATGAAAAAGATATATTGTCTGATATTTGCTTTACTGCCATTGACAACATTTGCAGGTGAATTAAAAGTAACCAAACCGGTATTGACTCTGGAAAATGATACTCTTACATTGGATTTTAACTTTAATGTGGAAGAAGTAGAAGTCAACAGCACGCAGTCTTATGCATTTACTCCGGTATTGTTTGCAGGAAAGAATCATCAATCCCTTCCTCCTGTGGTTGTTACAGGTAAGAAGAAGTTCAAAATGCGCCACAAAGACCGTCGCATTGCCAAGAGAGGTAATTATAAAGAACCGTATGTTATAGTAAAAGGCAGATCTGCCAACCGTCAGGATTTGGTAGATTATAAGATTTCCATCCCTTATGAAGAATGGATGTCACAGGCTGATATGTGGATATTACAAGAAAAAAAGAAAGATTGCCTCATCGACTTACCGAAGATTACGGTTATAGAACCTGTGGTTGTAGAAGAAAAGCCTGCATTGCCACAGAAGGGAGTTATCTGTGAACCTTGCATGAGCATGGTTTCTTATCTTACCCCAACGGAAGAACCTTTAAAAGTACGTTCCGAACAAAATACCCTATATATTGAATATGTAGTAGGTGGAACAGAGTTTAAGGCAGATTATAAGAACAATGCTGCCGAATTACAGAAATTGAAAGAAACATTGAACCCGTTGACCGAAGGTGATTTGGTAACATTCAAAGCTATCAATGTATGTGGTTATGCTTCACCTGATGGTTCGGTTAAAACGAATGAGCGTGTGTCTACCAAACGTGCCGACTCTTTTGCTCTTTACCTGAGAGGAAGTTATCATTTCCCTGATAGTATTCTGAAAGTAACATCGGCAGGTGAAGACTGGGAAGGTCTTATCAAGATGCTGAAAGAAGAAAAACCGGCTTATGCCGACAAAGCGTTGGAAATTATCGGCAAGTATACGAATCTTGATGTGCGCGAAGCCAGATTGAAGTCGGGCTTGGGTGCTGCTTCTTACCGCACAATGGTAAATGACTATTATGCCCGTTTGCGCCGTTTGTCTATCTCGGTGGATTATGAAGTAAGAGAAGTTCGTAACGCAGAAGCTGCCAAGTTAATCTATACAAATCCTAAGATGCTGAATTTGCAGGAAATGTTTGGTGTGGCAAAAATGTACCAACCGGGAACCAAAGAATATAGGGAAGTCTATGAAATAGCGGCTACTAATTATCCGTCGGATGTAGTGGCAAATATCAATGCTGCTTCGGCTAATATTGTTTATGGTGATTTTGACCGTGCAGCCCAGTATCTGGAAAGAGTAAAAGACATCCCGAGCGCTTGGAATAATTTGGGTGTATTGGCATGGTTATCCGGTGATACGGAAGCTGCGAAAGAATGGTTTACCAAAGCGTTGTCCGTAGAACCGGAGAAAGCTCGGGAAAATCTGAATAAGATGATGGAATAAGAAAAAATAACGTCCATACGTTTCACTTAAAGCGTCCTTACGTTTCTTCCAAAACGTAGGGACGTTTTTTAAAACGACCTGTGCTTTGTTTCAAAGTACAGGTCGTTTGTTACAAATGACTTGTTGTTTGTGGTAAACAACAAGTTGTTTATCACAAATACGAAACTTATTTTTTAAACCTGTTTTCTTTGAATCCGATGATTTTCTTATCTTTGCTCGACAAATAAGTTCCCGGGTTATGAAAAACTTTCTTTTTATCTTCATTATATCCTTGTTTATGGTTTGTCCTTTGTTTGCTCAGGAAACGGCGACACCCCGTTCGGGCGAAGGAGTTTCTACTTTCTTGCAGCGTTTCGGACGTACAAAGAAACAGCATACACAGCAGTTTATAGAGCTTAATAAAGGGAAACTGACTAAAAATAACGGTTTGAAGCTGGGAGTGAAATATATACTTCCACCTTTGACGGAAGAAAACTTCGAACCATTGTTTGGCAAAAAACTTGCCCGTTACACGGTTACTTCCAATGAGTTGAGCGGAGCTTGCTTTTATCTGGTTGGCGGGCATGGTGGTCCCGATCCCGGAGCAGTAGGGGTATATCATGGAAAACAATTGCATGAGGATGAGTATGCTTATGATATAATCCTGCGTTTGGCGCGTAACCTGTTGTCGAAAGGAGCAAAGGTGCACATTATTATTCAAGATGCCAAAGACGGGATTCGTGATGACAAATGTTTGGCAAACAGCAGCAGGGAAACTTGCATGGGAGCACCCATACCACTAAATCAGGTGGAAAGGCTTAAACAACGTTGTGATAAAATAAATTCCCTGTATACAAAAGATAAGGAATCTTATAAGCGTGCTGTGTTTATCCACGTGGATAGCAGGGGAAAAGGACAGCAAACGGATGTATTCTTTTATCACTGTCCCGGCAGTAAGTTAGGGGAACGCCTGGCCAACACGGTGCATAAAACATTTGATAGAAAGTATGATAAGCACCAGCCAAACAGAGGATTTAACGGAACAGTGAGCGAACGTGGGCTGTATGTGCTCCGCAATGCTGCGCCTGTGTCTGTATTCCTTGAATTGGGTAATATACAAAACAAGCGTGACCAACAGCGGTTGGTATTGAGTGATAACAGACAAGCATTGGCAAACTGGGTTTGTGAAGGTTTGGCAGCCGATTATAAAGCCTCTGTGAAATAGACTTATTTCCAGAGCTTTTCTTCTTGTTCCAATACTTTGCAGAGATAGTCGAAAGCATGTCCGAAAGAGAGTGAATCTCCTTGTATCATGGCTTTTCCCAGTAAGTAGCTGATAGCTGCTTTCTTGCCATTCTCGAAAGTGAGATGGGTGTAGTAACACGCAAGTGTCAGGTATTCTTTAGCTTCGATTTCCGATAAATATCCGGCTTCGAAAGCAAAGCGTCCGACGGTAATCATTTTTCCCATGTCCCAACATAAGATGCCGTTTTTCATATCGGATTCCTCAAACATAAGAATACTTTTTTCCTTGAATCGTGGCAGGCTGTTGATAAGATTATCGGCGCATGTTTGCATCTTCTCCGTGGCTATTAGTTTCTTGTTTATCAATGTTCGCATGGATTTGTGGTCTTTGGTGGCAAGATACATGGGAAGTAATATCTCATAAAGCCATCTGTTTCCGTAATTATGCAGGTTTTCCAGTTGTTGGATAGCTGTATTTCTGTTTGTCACTTGAAAACATTGCGCGAGGATTTTTGTTATATGCGATGAGTCAATGTTAGTGGGGCGCATCACTGTCGTACTGAATTCTCTCGTTCCTGTGAATAGGCAGGAGCAAAGATCTATTTCCAGTTCGGCATTAATAGGCAGAATAACTTCTTCTTTATTGTTCCGTCCTTTTATAACATTCCAAAATTGCCTGAATGAATCGGTCATATCTTTGTAATTTCATATAAAAAGAAGTGTGAGCACTGTCCATTTATACTTCCAACGAGTTCTCGACCAACTTGATACATAGCATAAATAACAGTCTCACACTTTGCTTCATATATATCGAAAAAGATATATACACCCTCAAAGTGAAGCATCTGTTTATTTATTACCGGCGTATCATAATTGAAGTGTCGAGTTTCGTTGAACGTGTAATAAAAACAGTGTCCTCTGATTTCGTTTTACCGCCTATTGAGTTAGGTATGTAAAATCGTTGGCAAATATAATTACTTCTTACTTATAAAATAATAAAATGACAGGAAAAGTTTAAAATTCTTCGCCGTCTCTCATTGTTTTATTAATTTTGCACCTTATTAAAGGAGAATAGTATGCCGTTAAATTTACCTGATAAACTACCTGCGATTGAACTGTTGAAAGAAGAAAACATCTTCGTAATAGATAATTCGCGCGCTACGCAGCAGGATATTCGTCCGCTGAAGATAGTGATTCTGAACCTGATGCCGTTAAAGATAACAACCGAGACAGATCTTATCCGTCTGCTGTCAAACACCCCTTTGCAGTTGGAAATCTCTTTTATGAAAATAAAGAGCCACACTTCGAAGAATACTCCGGTGGAACACATGAAAGCGTTCTATGAGGACTTTGACAAGATGAAACATGAGAAGTATGACGGTATGATTGTAACCGGTGCACCTGTGGAACAGATGGATTTTGAAGAGGTTACTTATTGGGATGAGATAACAGAGATATTCGATTGGGCAAGGACACATGTCACTTCCACTTTGTATATCTGTTGGGCTGCACAAGCGGGATTGTATCATTTCTATGGCGTACCTAAATATCCGTTGGATAAGAAAATGTTTGGAATCTTTGAACATAAAGTGCTCGATCCTCTTCAACTTATTTTCCGTGGGTTCGATGATGTTTTCTTCGCTCCCCATAGCCGTCACACCGAAGTGCATAAGGAAGATATGTTGAAAGTACCCGAGTTGAAAGTTCTTGCCGAGAGTGATGAGGCAGGTGTTTATCTGGCTATGGCTCGGGGAGGACGTGAGTTGTTTGTAACCGGGCATTCCGAATATTCACCTTATACGCTCGATGGAGAGTATCGTCGTGATCGTGATAAAGGGCTTCCCATTGAGCTGCCTCGCAACTATTATAGAGATAATGATCCGGACAAAGGACCGTTGGTACGTTGGAGGGGGCATGGCAACCTGTTGTTCACTAACTGGTTGAACTACTATGTATATCAGGAGACTCCATATAATATTAATGACATTGTATAAGCGGGGAATAAGAATTTGATAACGAAACGAAAGATAGAATTACTGGCTCCTGCCAAGAATCTTGAATGTGGGATAGAAGCCATCAACCACGGAGCAGATGCCGTGTATATCGGTGCGCCGAAGTTTGGAGCACGTGCTGCTGCGGGAAACTCTCTTGAAGATATTGCCGCCTTGGTGGAATATGCTCATCTCTATAATGCAAGGATTTATGTAACTGTCAATACCATTTTGAAAGATGAGGAATTGAAAGAAACGGAAGAAATGGTGTGGGAGCTTTACCGTGCAGGTGTAGATGCGTTGATTGTGCAGGATATGGCTTTGTTGGAAATGAATCTTCCGCCCATTCCGCTTCATGCCAGTACGCAGACCGATAACCGTACACCCGAAAAAGTAAAGTTCCTTGCAGATGCAGGTTTTGACCAAGTGGTTCTTGCCCGTGAGCTTTCTTTACGCCAGATTAAAAAGATACATGAGGAATGCGATGTGCCTTTGGAAGTCTTTGTGCACGGGGCTCTTTGTGTAAGTTATAGCGGACAATGTTATGTAAGTCAGGCAAACTTCGGGCGCAGTGCCAATAGGGGAGAGTGTGCCCAGTTCTGCCGTTTGCCGTTCACTATGGTGGACGCTGAAGGCAAAGTCATAGCAAAAGATAAACATTTGCTTTCCTTGAAAGACTTGAATCAAAGTGAAGTGCTCGAACAACTGCTGGATGCCGGTGCAAGTTCGTTGAAGATAGAAGGAAGATTGAAAGATGTGTCTTATGTGAAGAATGTTACTGCATACTATCGCAAGAAACTGGACACTATCTTTGCCCGCCGTCCCGAATACGCACGTGCTTCTTCAGGAACTTGCCGGTATGAGTTTACTCCACAGTTGGATAAAAGTTTCAGTCGTGGTTCAACAAGCTATTTCCTTTTCGACCGTTCTAAGGATATATTCTCGTTCGATACTCCTAAGTCGCTAGGCGAGGAAATGGGGACGGTGAAAGAGATTCGTGGTAATTATCTTACCGTAGCCGGATTGAAGTCTTTTAATAATGGAGACGGTGCTTGCTTTATTGATGAAACGGGCAAATTGAAGGGCTTCCGTATAAACAGGGTGGAGAACAATAAACTGTTTCCACTGGAGATGCCGAAAGTAAAACCTCGTACGGTTCTTTATCGCAATTTCGATCAGGAATTCGATAAACTAATGTCCCGCAAGTCGGCGGAACGAAAGATTGCTGTCAGTATTTTATTGACAGAGAATAACTTCGGTTTCACTCTTTCGTTAACCGATGAAGATGATAACAATGTGAGCGTAACGTTGCCAAGAGAGAAAGAACAGGCACGTACTCCGCAAACAGATAACCTGAAGAATCAACTTGCCAAGTTAGGGAATACTCCCTTTGAAGCTGAAGAAATAGTTATTGAATTTACCGATAATTGGTTTATTCCCGCTTCTGTGTTGGCAGATTTCCGCCGCACGGCTGTGGATAAGTTATTACAGGCAAGAAAGATAAATTATCGTCGTAAGCTGATTAAGTTAAAGAAAACTTCTCATGTTTTCCCTCAGCCGCAACTCACTTATCTGGGTAATGTGATGAATGCTCCTGCTGCTAGTTTTTACAGGGAACACGGAGTTCAGCAAATAGCTCCTGCCTACGAAAAGTCTCCTGTGGAAGAAGCTGTTCTCATGTTCTGCAAGCACTGCCTGCGTTACAGCATGGGGTGGTGTCCCACTTTCCAGAAAGGAAAGTCTCCTTATAAAGAACCTTATTATCTGGTGACCAGCGATAATAAACGTTTCCGCTTGAAATTCGATTGCAGAAAGTGTGAAATGCAAGTGATAAATGAAGGGTAAATGGAGCATATTGTTTTTATTGGTTATGGTATTGGCTTCCTGCCATTACCCTCGTCCCGATATGTCATCATGGGATATTCCACAAAAAACAAAGGATTCGCTTAACTATCTTGCCGAACACCATTACACGCTCAATGCAAACTTTTTGGTTCGTTCCGATTCCATTGCCTTGGAACAGCTCCCTGTGAAAGATACTTATAAGAGTGTGTTTCATGGCGACCGTTTGGTGGTGGCGGAATTTATGACACAGCCCGGAGATAGCATTGATTCTTTATGGGTAAAGGTGGCGCGCGATCAAGACACACAAGGGTGGATCAGAGAATCAGAGTTATTGCAGCAAGTTGTTCCCACCGATTCCATTTCCCAGTTCATTTACTTATTCAGCGACACACATGCTGTTTATTTCTTGTTGATATTCATCGTCTTTGCCTTGTTCTACTTATTCCGGGCAATAAGGAAGAAGAAGTTGCAATTGGTATATTTCAATGATATTGACAGTATATTCCCTTTGTTACTGTGTATGTTAATGGCTTTTTCTGCCACGCTTTATGAAAGTATGCAAATATTTGTGCCCGATACTTGGGAACATTATTATTTCAATCCCCATCTCAGCCCTTTCAAGCTTCCTTTTATTCTCGGAGTATTTGTTGCCGGTCTTTGGCTGATTATAGTAGTGGCTCTTGCCATGCTCGAAGATTTGTTCCGTCAGGTTAATGTGGCTACTGCATTCTTTTACTTGTTGGGATTGAGTTCGGTTTGTATATTCATCTACCTTTTCTTTACCTTCACAGTCTATTTATATGTGGGTTATTTATTCTTTGCCTTGTTCATTTTTATCTGTTGCAAGAGATTGAAGCGGGGGACTTCTTATAAATACCGTTGCGGCAAATGTGGTGCGAAGCTTCGTGAAAAAGGAGAGTGCCCTTACTGTGGAGCTATAAACCATTGAGAAACAGCAATTTTTTACCTACAGGTAAATGCTCAACTACTACTGAATAAAAACAGGACTACTACGGAGTAGAAGCCCTGTTACTACGTGGTAGTTCGGAAACTACCTTTATTGCTTGTTTTTTAGAACCTATATCTGACGTCTACTCCAAAGTGGACAGGTTTTCCTTTCTGCATGAATCCGGCTTTATCTGCCATTGTTCTATCCGCGTCAATAGTCTCGAAGTAGAAAGTAGAATAACTTTTGTTTAGGAGATTCTGTCCCCATACACTTATATTCAGATTCTGGAAGTTAACACCCACACTGGCATTCAATGTTCCATAAAAGTCTTGTGAAACGTCATTGCTTTCGGTATAGTATATTTTTCCTGCACCACAATAGTTGGCATTTAATGTAATGTCTTTTATGGCTGAGCGGTTAAGACGGAATACATATTCTCCACCCACATTCAATGTGTTTTGTGGAACAAGGGGAACGTAATTGCCGGAATAATCAATATCATTTTCTTCCGAATTCTTGCTGTTTGTTTGGTAGTCTTTGAATTTGGCATTTGTGTAGCCATAAGCCGCATTGATACTGAAAGCATCGGTAATGCTTGCGCGTAATGCTACCTCGGCACCGATACTTCGGCTCTTTCCTGCATTGACTGTCATTCGGCCTAATCCGGTGTTGGCAAAGCGTGCTACTTGCTGGTCGCGTGTGTCCATGTAGAAAGCCGATAAGTCCAGCCACAGCTTTTTGTCAAATAAGGTAAGATGAGAACCTATTTCGTAGTTCCAACTGTATTCGGGTTTATAGACGGTGCTTTCTTCTACACTTAAAACATTTTTTTGTGCAGGCATCATCGTACTTAACATTTTTCTTGCGGCTTCTTCTGTTATATTCATCATGTTAGCCATAATGGGAACAACGGCATCCACAGTTTCACTCATCATGCTGTTTTGTAAAGAAGCAGTGGTCAGGTCTGAGAACATCTGTACATTGTAACCGCCTGAACGGTATCCTCTTGCTACAGATGCATAGATATTGTTTTGATTGCTGAATTCATATTTGAGAGCAAACTTAGGGAGTAACTGCCAGTAATCATTGTCTGTTTTTCCTTTGAATTTGATATTGCTTTGGAGGTTTGGTACATTGACTCCCATTTTAGACATTGAAAAGCCATATCCGATGTTTGTTTCCGAATCATAGTCAAAGTAATTCTTTTCATAATCCAAGCGTAAACCAACGGTCAGAGACAGTCCTTTGGTAAAAAGATTATTGAAAGTAGATTGATGATAAAGTGCAGCGCTTGCAACGGGAGTTTTAAACTTACCTGTTGTTAGCATATGATCATCGTTAAATGTGAGTTTCATTTCGGGTGCACGCGGAACTTCCATTGATTTGTTAATCATATCTTCCATCATCTTCATCCCATCTGCTTTGAAAGTTACAGGTCCATCGGTGTTAAGTGCCTGATAGAATCCGAAAGCTCCGGCTACCCATTGCCAATTCCCGGAGGAAGTCCCTTTGAAAGTAATTTCTTCCGTTATGGCATTAAGCTTCTGTGCTTGAGACATGGTATAGACACTTTTCGGTGTAAAGTCTTGGTCGAGAGTCATTCTGTCTTTTAAATGCTGATAACCTGTCACTGCACTCAATGTATATCCATTGCCTTGATATTCAACGTTGAGGCTTGTGTTGAGTAAACTTCTCCAATATCCGCTTTTGTCGTTGTAGTTGACAGGTGCGATATTTCCGGTAGCCTTATCATAAGCTCCATAAGCATACCCGCCTTGGTCACTGTATTCGTAACCTATGTTTAAATCGAATTTCAAATTAGGCTTAGGTAACCAGATTGCCCGGACACGTCCGCCTCCCGCATCCAGCGGATCTATTTTCTTTCCGTCTGCCTGATTGGTGAAGTATCCCCCTTCATGTTGGTAGAAACCTCCTGCGGAGAAAGCGAACTTCTCGTTTACACGGTGATACTTGGTTACACTTGCATTATAGTTGTTATAAGTACCTGCACCGAGTTTTATGTCTGTTCCCTGATAGGTGAAGGGGGAACGGGTATGTACTTTTATGAGTCCTCCCATAGTGTTGCGTCCGTAAAGTGTGCCTTGCGGACCACGTAGAATATCAATACGTTCGATGTCATAGTAGTTGAAATCAAAAGCCGATTTGTCTATGTATGGAACATTGTCTACATAAAGCCCCACAGCGGGAGTATTGATACGTGCACCGATACCGCGGATATAAACAGCCGAAGTCAGCTTTGAACCATAATCCGGAATAAAGATATTAGGCACTACATTGCTGATGCTTTTCAAGGAAGTGATTTGCTGTGCCTGCATGTCGTGTTTTGAAATTAATGACACGGATGTAGGGAGCTGGCGAAGTTTAGTATTCTCTTTTGGGGAAGCAATCACAACGATTTCTTCTATATCGACTACTTTAGTCGTGTCTTTAGGTGCAGAATTGTCTGCCCATACGGGAAATGTAGATAGTAATAAAAATAAAGCGGCATAAGTTCTTTTCATCTCTTTGCTATTATTGTTAATTTCAGTTGCAAAGAAACTGCAATTTGTTAATTCATACAATCCTCATTTATTAGGATTCTTTTATTTCAAACGACTTGATGTTTTTTACAAATGACTTGACGTTTGTCGCAAATGACCTGTTGTTTGTAAAAAACATCAAGTCGTTTGAAAAAGGTTCTAAATCCGGTCGGCTTCATCCGTTCATCACAGCTATAATACACCTTTTGCCTGTTGGGCTTAACGGTATTCCATCGCCCCGAATACGCCTCGCCGGGAGCGTTCGGGCAGTTGTGGATACCGTCCGATGAGCTATCCTGAATCAGTTTACCTCAATCATCCGCGGCCTTCCTAACGGCGGCATCGTGCGGTAAGGCACGCCGCTCTTGGTTCCCGACGGCGGCGTTACGTGGTCGTTGGCGGCAAATTCGGTAATCGTAGGCTGTGACTCTCGGGCCAGTCTCTTAATCCGTTTGGTAATGGCGTACCGGCACGGCGCACTGTAATACGGAATATTGGAATCCATGCACGATAGTTCTTCCGGCCTCCATACCCCGTACCGATAGGTACAGGCACCCGGGTAGGTGCCGACATACGAATATTTTCCTATCCCGGCAAACTCTCTCCAGCGGGTTTGCGCGATATTACTGTTGAAATCAACGTTCTGGTAAAAACCGGGCTGCAATTGCTGCCACTGCTTTATCTGCTTTATATTTTCGTCGGGAATCGTGGTTTCGGAGTACACGTACTCGTCTTCGAACAGGCCGAAACCGTGTCCGCCGGCTTCGTGGTGTATCAGCCCTTCGAAGTCGTACGGTGCTTCCTGCGTCGACATCGGGCATGCCGCTACGCAATACCCGTTGCTGTACATCAATGTGGTACCGGCGTAACGGGGCGTATTGAGTACCAGGATAGTCAGCAGTTCCGAGTTGATGTATACCGACCCGTCGGGAGACCCTACCATATCGATGCCGAGGGGCGTATGAAGAGCCTCGTATATATATTGTGCGCACAAATTTGCGTCCCAGGTGATGGAAGTACCTTTGCCGATAGTAGAGTTCAGCCTGTTATTGATTCGAGGGACATTCGGTGTGGCGCTGTCGTTTACGCCTTCCTCTTCCGATTCGACGGCTATCATATATACATTGAAATAGTTCCGGTACGACTTGAAAGGCTCTATCGAGAAAAAGTGTCCGGCGGCTTCCCGCATCGTTTTTTCGTATACACCGCCTTTCTTCAGGTCGGCTTTGGTAAAACCGTCGCCCATGATAACCAGGTTTATGCCGGTTCCCTGTGACTTTTTCATCAACCAGAGCATATCTTTGTCGGCATAATACTCGGTTCCCGGATCGAGGGCTTCCTGGTCTACCCGTACCGTACGCGAAAGTGCGGAAGAAGTAATGGTAATCTCGGCCGAACGGGGCTCGCCGGTGGAATTTTCCCCGACCGATACCGACAGGTAATTTTCGTTCTCGCTGTATTTCTCTACTGTGCACCAGGCAGCCGCCCCGTCGGACAAGGTACAGGTGTAATCGGATACGGTGAACGAATCGTCGGCTGCATTCGGTTGGTACCGGTGGGTGGAGGTAACGGTAAGTTGTTTCTTTTGCGCATAGGGGCCGAACCGGAGCGCTTCGTTGTCGATGTCGAGCGCCAGTTCTTGCTGGAGCACTTTAACCGTAACGGTCAGTTCGGGCGTAACCGAACCGGAGCCGGATGCTTTTCCTTTCAGGTAAATTTCGCCATACCGCTGTGTCTCGGTCGTATTTTCGTCGATATTGAATGTGAGTTGCTCCGAAACAAGCGCTCTGGTTGCTGTCTGATGAATCCACGCTTGCGCACCGGTCGAGAATTCAACCGTGTATTCTACGTTTTTTTCGATGGTTATCGGAGGAAGGGTGGCCCCTCGTTGACAAACGGTATACTCATTTTCGCCGGTCATCCGGATGGCATCCGATTGCCACTGGGTAACCTGCAATGTCTGCACTACGCCGTCCGACTGAAAAGTGACAGAGGCGGTACGATTGTCGTACCCGTCGTTCGCCTTTACCAATACGGCAACCGTGCCGTTTCCGGTCCCTTTTCCCGGGCTTACCGTAAGCCACGAAGCGGCCGAAGCCGGCGTTATGCCGGACTGCCAAGCTACGTTGGAGCTTATATTTACCGTTTGTTCGCCGGCTTCTTTGGTAAACTTGATTTCGGAGACCGACACTTCGAGGAAAGGCAATTCTTCGTCGGATTTGCAACCCGACAACAATACGAGCAAAACTGACAGGAAAAACCACCGGCTTTTTCTGCTATTCTTTTTCTGCCGGCGATTGCCGGAACGCCATGTTGTACAAATTCTCATATCAACTTATTTATTGTAAGCATCGCCCCGAAGAGGGGAAAGCTTGAATTCTATTTCTGATTCTATATCCGGTCGGCTTCTATATATCCGTTCATCACTGCATAGATAGTCAGTCCCGAAACAGACTTGATTCCCAGCTTCTCGGTAATGTTTTTGCGGTGGGTGATAACCGTAGTAAGACTGATATTCAGCTTGTCCGCTATCTCCTTGTTGATAAGTCCCTTTGTAACAAGAACAAGAACCTCTATTTCGCGGGTAGATAATTCATGCTCTGCTCTGTCCGTTTGCATAGGCTTTTGCGAAGGGTGTCCTCCGTGGTGTCCGTGCCGGTGAAGTTGCATAATGTTCTTTACCAAAGATTTCTCGTCCTGATAAATGTTTAATGTAGGCACTCCCGATAATTGCGGTTGGTTATCCCCGTTTGCCAGAACAATGGTTTTAGGCTTCCGGGGTAGGAAGAATGCAGTATGCTCAAAATAGATTTGTGCCGAAATGAAGTAGTGTGCATACATGTCCGGGGTGTCGTCTGTCAATCCCTCAAAAGAAGAGAATACACGGATGGTCGCCATTGGGATAATCTCTTCCAGAATGGTTTGAAGCCCCAAGCAGGTCAGTGTATTCGGCTCTACTATTGCTATCTCAGGATTGTGCATATTGCTTTTTGTGCAAAAATACGGATTATTCCCGATAATGTATGATAAATAGGATAGTTATTTATTCAAGTGCTTCGCTTGCAACTAATTCTATCCTTTATTTGTTAGTATATCATACTTAATTAAATAATAGGATTATGAAATATGATATAGCGATTATCGGAGGAGGTCCTGCCGGCTATACAGCCGCCGAACGTGCGGCTGCCAACGGACTGAAAACAGTTTTGTTTGAGAAGAAACATATTGGTGGGGTGTGTTTGAATGAAGGATGCATTCCCACTAAAACACTTTTGTATTCCGCTAAGACATTGGATAATATAAAGAGTGCATCAAAGTATGGCATTTCTGTTTCCGGTGTTCCGGCTTTTGATATGGAAAAGATTATAAGCCGTAAGGATAAAGTAGTGAAAATGCTGACCGGAGGTGTGAAGATGACTGTTAGTTCTTATGGTGCCACGCTTGTGGAACATGAGGCTGTCATTGTAGGGGAGGAGAACGGATCTATACTAATAACTGCTGATGGTGAAACCTATGAAGTGAAATACTTATTGGTGTGTACAGGCTCCGATACGGTTATACCACCCATTAAAGGATTATCGGATGTGGACTATTGGACATCAAAGGAAGCATTGGAAAGTACGGTGTTACCCAAAACGATTGCCATTATAGGCGGTGGAGTTATCGGAATGGAATTTGCTTCTTTCTTTAACAGTATGGGAGTAAAGGTACGTGTCATTGAAATGATGCCCGAAATATTGGGGGCGATGGATAAGGAAACAAGTGCCATGCTTCGGGCAGAATACACTAAGCGCGGAGTGAATTTCTTTCTGAATACCAAAGTGACGGAAGTAAGTAGTAGCGGAGTTACTGTGGAGAAAGACGGAAACACTTCATTCATAGAGGCCGATAAAGTATTGGTAAGCGTAGGAAGGAAAGCTAATCTGACACAAGTAGGTTTGGATAAACTGAATGTAGAACTTCTGCGTAATGGGGTAAAAGTGGATGAACATATGCAAACTTCCCATCCCCGTGTATATGCTTGCGGTGATATTACCGGGTATTCCATGTTGGCCCATACGGCTATTCGTGAAAGTGAAGTTGCCATTAACCACATAATAGGTGTTGAAGACAGGATAGATTATAACTGTATTCCGGGAGTGGTTTACACTAATCCCGAACTTGCCGGAGTTGGGAAAACGGAAGAAGAACTGAATGCGGAAAACATCAGCTACCGGGTGCAAAAACTTCCCATGGTTTATTCGGGGCGTTTCGTAGCCGAGAATGAGTCGGGTAACGGGCTTTGTAAACTGATATTGGATGATGACGAACATATTATCGGCTGTCACCTGATAGGCAATCCTTCTTCCGAGCTTGTTGTAATTGCAGGTATTGCCATACAAAAAGGCTTCACGGTTGAGGAGTTCCAAAAGAGTGTTTTCCCACATCCGACAGTGGGAGAGATTTATCACGAAACTCTGTTTGTATAATGTTCTGTGTAGATAACCGCTGCACGGATGTCTATTATAATCTGGCAGCAGAAGAATATTTGTTGAAGCGGAAGAAAGGGAATTATTTTATGCTTTGGCAGGCAGAACCATCGGTGGTTATCGGTAAACACCAAAGTATTGAGGCGGAGGTAGACTTGGATTATGTGAGAAAACATAAGATAAACATTGCCCGCCGTTTCTCGGGTGGGGGAGCTGTGTTTCATGATAAAGGAAATATCAATCTGACTTTCATTGAAACAACAAACCGTCCCGATTTTACAAATTATCCCGAACTGGTAATAGACTTCCTTGATACAATGGGGATTACGGCACATTCTGACGAACGGTTGGGCATCTATATAGATAAACGCAAGGTTTCGGGCAGTGCGCAATGTATTCATAAGAACCGGGTAATGTATCACTGCACATTGCTCTTCGAAACGAACCTTGAAACATTGAATGCTGCACTTTGCGGGATTGAAGGGCTTGAAGCTTTTGTTCCGGGTTCTTCCAATGTACGTGCTATTCCTTCCGTGCGGAGTGAAGTGACCAACATCAATGCACATTTGTATGCATCTATGAACATGAGACGTTTTATATATCTTTTGTTTCATAATTTTCTGGATGATAATGATGATAACCGTATCTACCGTTTTACCCGTGAAGACGAGATGGCGATAGAACGTTTAAAGTGGGAAAAATATGCCAGTGAGGAATGGATATTCAATAAGTCGGCATTAAAAATAAGTTAAGTTAAAACTTTATGTTTCAACAGCTTGTTCTATTTATAAAAGTTGATAATAATAAATTTACATATATGGCAAAGTTCGAAATAAAAATGCCCAAACTGGGCGAAAGTATAACCGAAGGAACCATTGTTTCGTGGTCGGTAAAAGTGGGAGATACGGTCAATGAAGACGACGTATTGTTTGAAGTGAATACTGCTAAGGTGAGTGCGGAAATACCTGCCCCCGTTGCCGGTAAAGTAGTTGAGATATTATATAAGGAAGGTGAAACTGTTCCGGTTGGTACGGTGGTTGCCCTTATTGATATGGATGGGGAAGATGAAGCGGAAAGCGATACCGAAGTAAAAGAAGCTGAAAAGCCGTCGGCTCCCGTATCGGTGGCAGTTCCTAAGGCTGAAGCTGTTAAAGCTGAGAATGAACGTTGGTATTCACCGGTTGTGCTCCAATTGGCAAATAGTGCGGGAGTATCAAAAGAAGAGTTGGACGGTATTCCGGGTACAGGTTATGAAGGACGGCTGAGTAAGAAAGATATTAAGAACTATATCGCACAGAAACAGAAGGGCACAAAAGAAACATATAAGGCTGCGCCTGTTGCCGCCGAAGTTTCCAAGCCTGCTCCTATTACAGCAGTTCAACCTGCTGCTGTGGCTCCTTCGGCAAAGGCTGCTGCTCCAGCAAGTGTACCATCGGGAGTGGAAGTGAAGGAAATGGATCGTGTGCGCAAGATTATTGCAGACCACATGGTAATGTCGAAACATACCTCGCCTCATGTAACCAACGTAGTAGAAGTGGATGTGACGAAGCTTGTAAAATGGCGCGATAAAAATAAGGATGCTTTCTTCCGCCGTGAAGGAATAAAACTAACCTATATGCCTGCTATTACGGAAGCTGTGGCTAAAGCGCTTGTTGCTTTCCCGCAGGTTAATGTATCGGTAGACGGTTATAATATTCTGTTTAAGAAGCATATCAATGTAGGTATTGCAGTTTCTTTGAATGATGGTAACCTCATTGTTCCCGTGATACATGATGCCGACCGTTTGAACTTAAGCGGATTGGCTTTGGCAGTTGATTCACTAGCCTTGAAAGCTCGTGATAATAAATTGGGAGCCGATGATATTGACGGAGGAACGTTTACAATCACAAACTTCGGGACATTCAAAACATTGTTTGGCACTCCTATCATTAATCAACCGCAGGTGGCAATTCTGGGAGTAGGATATATCGAAAAGAAACCTGCTGTTATCGAAACGCCTGAGGGAGATGTTATTGCCATCCGTCATAAGATGTATTTATCCTTGTCTTATGACCACCGCGTGGTTGACGGCTCTTTGGGAGGAAACTTCCTCTACTTCATTAAGGATTATCTGGAAAACTGGAAAGAATAATTAATAGACGGATTATATATGAAAAAGTACGATATAAAAACAACGGATACGGAAACCCTGAAAAAGTGGTACTATCTGATGGCTTTGGGACGGGCGATTGATGAAAAAGCCCCGTCCTACCTGTTGCAATCTCTCGGTTGGTCTTATCATGCACCCTATGCGGGGCATGATGGCATTCAGCTTGCCATGGGGCAAGTGTTTACCCGCGGAGAAGATTTCTTGTTCCCTTATTACCGGGATATGCTTACGGTCTTGTCGGCCGGAATGACTGCTGAGGAAATTATCTTAAACGGTATTTCCAAAGCTACCGATCCAAGTAGCGGCGGCCGCCACATGTCCAATCACTTTGCCAAGCCCGAATGGCACATTGAAAATATTTCTTCGGCAACAGGCACACATGACTTGCATGCGGTAGGCGTAGCCCGTGCAATGGTTTACTACAAGCATAAGGGAGTAGCAATTACGTCTCATGGCGAGTCTGCCGTTTCCGAAGGGTTTGTTTATGAAGCTGTAAATGGTGCGAGCCTTGAACGTCTGCCTGTTATCTTCGTGTGGCAGGATAACGGCTATGGTATCTCCGTACCGAAGAAGGATCAGACTGCTGCCCGTAAGGTAGCGGATAACTTCGCCGGTTTCAAGAACCTGAAGATAATACACTGTAACGGTAAGGATGTATTCGACTCCATGAATGCAATGACCGAAGCCCGTGAGTTTGCCATTGCTAACAGCCTGCCGGTTATTGTTCAGGCAAACTGTGTGCGTATCGGTTCGCATTCCAATTCGGACAAGCATACTTTGTACCGGGATGAAAACGAGTTGGCTTATGTGAAGGAAGCCGATCCATTAATGAAGTTCCGGAGGATGTTGTTACGCTATAAGCGTGTGACCGAAGAAGAGTTGTTGCAGTTGGAGGAGAAGGCGAAGAAAGAGTTAAGTGCGGCAAACCGCAAAGCACTTGCAGCACCCGATCCCGATCCAAAGACTATTTTCGATTTTGTTGTTCCCGAACCCTACAAGCCCGAAAAGTATAAGGACGGGGTGAATAATGAAACGGAAGGGGATAAGAAGTTCATGGTTAATGCCATCAATGAGACATTGAAAGCCGAGTTCCGTCATAACCCGAATACATTTATCTGGGGACAGGATGTTGCCAATAAAGACAAAGGCGGAGTATTTAATGTAACAAAAGGTATGCAGCAGGAGTTTGGTGAAAAGCGTGTATTCAGTGCGCCGATTGCCGAAGACTACATTGTGGGCACAGCCAACGGCATGAGCCGTTTCGATCCTAAAATACGTGTAGTGATTGAGGGTGCGGAGTTTGCCGACTATTTTTGGCCTGCCGTAGATCAATACATTGAATGTACTCATGACTATTGGCGCAGTAACGGACAGTTTGCTCCGAACGTTACTTTACGTTTGGCTTCGGGTGGTTACATTGGCGGTGGTTTATACCATTCCCAGAACATAGAAGGGGCATTGGCTACGCTACCCGGTGCGAGAATTGTCTGCCCGTCTTTTGCCGACGATGCTGCCGGGCTGCTTCGAACCAGTATGCGTTCCCGTGGGTTTACCTTGTTCCTTGAACCGAAAGCACTCTATAATTCGGTAGAAGCGGCAACAACCGTACCCGATGATTTTGAAGTTCCTTTTGGTAAGGCGCGTATCCGCCGTGAAGGTACCGACCTCAGTATTATTACTTATGGAAATACCACCCATTTCTGTTTGGATGTAGCCGAGCGTTTGGCGAAAGAAGGCGGTTGGAGCGTGGAAGTAATCGACATTCGTTCCCTCATACCATTGGATAAGGAAACAATATTCGAATCCGTGAAAAAGACCAGCAAGGCATTGGTTGTGCACGAAGATAAAGTGTTTGCCGGCTTCGGGGCGGAGATTGCTTCGAGCATAGGCGGTGAGATGTTCCGTTATCTCGATGCTCCTGTTCAGCGTGTAGGTTCTATCTTCACACCGGTAGGCTTCCATCCGGCGCTGGAACGTGTAGTGTTGCCTAATGCCGAGAAAATATATGAAGCGGCTAAGAAGTTATTAGAATACTGATGAAAGGAAAGAATATGAAAAAGATAGGATTACTGTTTTCGGAGAAGGCAGAGAAGACTTCTCGTATGGCAAAGAAGATCAGAGAAGCCTATGGCATGAAAGACGTTGAACTGGTTCCCCTCGACAAGCCGTGGGAGAGTGACTTGGAAATTTATGATAACCTTATTATTGGTGCTTCAACGTGGTTTGACGGCGAACTGCCTGTTTACTGGGATGAGTTGATTCCGGCAGTGGAGTCATTGGATTTGAAAGGTAAGAAGGTGGCAATCTTCGGGTTGGGCGATCAAGTTAATTATCCCGATAACTTTGTGGACGGTATGGGTATACTTGGAGAGGCTTTTGAAAGAGCCGGGGCAAAGCTGGTTGGATTTACATCGCCTGAAGGATATAATTATAGTCAATCCCGCGCTTTGCGTAACGGTAAATTGTGTGGTTTGGCGCTCGATTTGGAGAATCAACCGGAGTTGACCGATAAGCGTATTGAAGAATGGTGTAAACAGCTCAAAAGAGAGTTTTAATTTAGGGATCGTTATTTAGAGTTTATGTTAGGGGTTAAGTTAATTAACCCCTATTTTTATATCCAAATATCCTGCAACTCCTTCGGCACAGCGTTCGCCGTCAATGCCTGCCGATACGATTCCTCCGGCATATCCGGCACCTTCGCCGCAGGGGAACAGACCTTTTATGGTGACATGTTGCAAGGTTTCATTGTCGCGAGTAATGCGCACCGGTGAGGAAGTTCTTGTTTCTACTCCAATCATTACGGCATCATTGGTAAGAAAACCATGAGACATCTTACCGAATTGCTGGAAACCTTTGCTCAGCCTGTCAGTAATGAAAGAAGGCATCCAGAAATGTAAAGGAGATGATACCAATCCCGCACTGTATGAACTATCCGGCAAGTCATAACTCAATTTCTTACGGGTGAAGTCAACCATACGCTGGGCAGGGGCAGTTTGCTTCATTCCTCCCTGTAACCAGCATTGGCGCTCCAATTCTTCTTGAAAATGCAACATAGCCAGTTCTCCGAACTGTGCATATTCCGGAAAATCTTCCGGATGAATTTCTACCACCATTCCAGAGTTGCTCCAACGGGAACCACGGTTGGAAGGTGACATGCCGTTTACTACAACCTGTTCGGTTCCGCTGGCCGCCGGAACAACAAAACCGCCCGGACACATGCAGAAACTATACACTCCGCGTCCGTCCACCTGAGTCACAAAACTGTATTCCGCAGCAGGAAGATACTTGCCCCGCCCGTTTTTATTGTGATATTGGATTTGGTCGATCAGCATGGAAGGATGTTCCAGTCTGACGCCCACAGCAATTCCCTTTGCTTCGATAGTCACCCCGTTTGCATGCAACCAGCGATATACATCACGTGCCGAGTGTCCTGTAGCAAGGATTACCGGACCTAAAAAGGTTTTCCCCGTGTTGGTTTCGATGCCTTTTATTTCATTTTCTTCAATAATCAGTGCATCCATCCGGGTTTCGAAATGAACTTCTCCGCCACATTCCAATATCGTGTTGCGCATGTTTTCAATCACGCGCGGCAGCTTATCCGTCCCGATGTGCGGGTGTGCATCCACAAGAATGGAAGTACTTGCTCCGTGCTGGCAAAATACATTCAAGATTTTATCCACATTTCCCCGTTTCTTGCTGCGGGTATATAACTTTCCGTCCGAATAAGCTCCTGCACCGCCTTCGCCAAAACTATAATTGGATTCGGGATTTACTGTATGCTCCCTCGATATGAGTGCAATGTCTTTTTTTCGTTCACGCACATCCTTTCCGCGTTCCACTACGATAGGTTTCAATCCCAGTTCTATCAACCGCAATGCAGCAAACAGTCCCCCCGGTCCGGCTCCCACTACGATAACAGGCTTTGCCCCTTCCACATTACGATAGGTAGTGCGGGTATATTCGTCATCCTGTGGTATCTCATTGATGTAAACACGTACTTTCAGGTTTACGAAGATAGTGCGTTGACGGGCATCAATACTGCGTTTCAGTATTCTCACGGCATTAATGTCTTTCTGGTTAATACCTTTTTCGCGTGAGACGAATTCCTTTACCCGTTGCTCGTTGGCAGCGATTTCGGGAAGAACTCTTAGTTGTATTTCTTGTATCATGAATGCTTCTTTTGTGCAAAGGTAGGGAAATTATTTTGTTTGTTCTTCTATAGCCAATAGATAAGGAAGATTATCAATAACATCTTTATCTTTGAAAATTTGGGAAGCATCTCTCTTTTCTAGTTCATGGAAAGGCATTAGCAAGGGATGGGTAAAATGTTTATTATCTTTTTCTCCTTCTTTGTATTGCCATCCGGCTATACTTCGTTCTGCGTTCCAGCGATATTTTTCCATTCTCATTAAGAAATAAAGCTGTTCACTGTCTGTGGAAAGAATTGTTTCGCTTATCTTATTATTATCTTTTTTGATTTTTAATCCGAGAGTACGGCAATATATTTCGTAGGCATCTATCTGGTAGCGGTTAGCCCATTTATATATTTCCTGTAATCCGTTCCATGATGTTTCCGCCATACTTTTCAGTTCTTCCGATTCTGTCGGGCTGTTGCGGAATTTGTAGATGTTTTGTACATAGTTTATGGCACAAGTTTTATTCTGTTTGCAGAATTGTTTCATGTAGTAAGAACATTCGTCATAACTCTTACAATTACAGTATTGGCATCGGTAATATTGGTGAATATACATGGAAAGGGTATCGTCAAGCAAACTTTTCTGAATTCCTTGGTTCAACATGCCGAATACTTTTACTTTTTTATATCGTCCGTCTTTATCTTGGTTTATCAGTTTGCCCAATCCGTTTTGTAGCTCTTGACGAATTAAAACAGGTATTTCATTTTTATAAATATCAGTGGGTAGATTTAAACCGATAGACAGACTCATATCCGGATCTTTCAAACAAACTGCAATTGTCAGCATTCGATGAGAATCATTAGACCAATCTTCCATTTCCTTACGTAGTTTGGGATGGCAAATATCTTGATTACGATATTCTATGATAACATCTTCTATTTGTTTGTCTATATAAGGAAATTGTGCCTGAAAATAATCTTTTTGTGAGTCCAATTCTTTATCAACAATGGTAATGTGAGTACGTATCCGTTTCTCGGAAGGAATAGAATCATCATAATTTGCAAAATGGCATATGCGTAACGCTTCGAGAAGAAGAGCACGCCCCATACGGTTGAAACCGACAATAACCAGATGCACAAAGTCTTCACTGCCGGCAATATAGTGTCCCTTTTCTTTTATAACTTGAATGGGACGATAATCAAGAGGTTCATAACAACTATTGTCTGCATAGAAGCTCCATAATTTACGTGCCCAGTTCTCATGAAAATTAAAAGGTCGGAATAGAATATTTTGTTTTCCTTCTTGCATAAAATATTCTGTCGGTAAAGTCAACTTTTGGATATTGGAATACGAAGGAATCCTATCAAATTGTACAAAGACATGCAATAATTCTTTTTGTTTGCTTCCCCTCAGTTCACTAATGTATCGCACACATTCTATGTTTTTGGAATCTCGTCCATATTCTTCTTGTTCTCCTAATATATAAACTTCCTTCACCTGTGGGATATTCAGGCGTTCCAATTCTTCTATTGATTCGATGTTGCCAAAATATATTTTGACGTTTTCTTCTTCGTTCTTATTAAGTTGGGACTGTAGGCTTCTCCTGACATTTTCAGCTTCTTGCTTTGTCATCAGGATGATTGCAGGAAGTTCTGTGGAGTTGGTATAAGAGAATAATTCCTTAATGAGGCTGATTGTTATTTCTCCGTATCCGATTATTACGTAATGTCCTTTAATTTTCCTGTAAGTAACCCTCCCTTGGCGAACTGCTTCCACTCGGCGCTCAATAATGTTTGAAACAGTTGATATAAGCACACCTCCCATCAACACGGAACCGAAAAGGCTGATGATGCCCACTAAAATGCGATTGCTCCAACTGACTTCCGTTATTTGGTTTCCCGCATCTACGAAGTTGTTGTAAACCATCCATAGTACTTGATCCCATTCTTGTGCCTCTCCTAACCGGATGGAAGAAAAAATGACGAAGACGGAGAAAGATGCTAAAACCAACAGTATGGCGATAAGCAATAGTTTAACTTGCGGCCATATGCCTCCGGAAATAGTCCGGTCTATATTCTCTTGGCTGAATGTCCTCTTTAAATATGAGAATAGTTTCATTTTTCTTTCTTTTTTATTTCAAAACCCAGTTTCTGAACAAGTTTCAAAGTTTCTAATGCAGTGTTGCGGTCATAGTCCTTTTCTTCTTCGGGTAATTCTTCATAAGGTATCAAACACGGATGTGTTTTCAGTGTGTCATTGCGTTCATCACCGTGTTTCCAACCTTCGGACATACGTGATGCCGCCCAAACTTCGTGTACATTCTTTGCTATAGCCTCGGACAGTTCTACTATTTCACCAGATAAATGAATCTCATCGGTGGAAATAGGAGCAGGGATATATAGTTTCTTTTCTTTCATGAAAATATTATTTTGTTTCTTTTAGAACGTTGTTTATACTGTCTGCTTTATGCAGGTTGGTTTCTCCTCCTTCATTGATTAGCCAATCTTTTTCTTTTTCGAGTAAAGGACGAATAGCTTCTTTGTAATTTCGTACAGAATCTCTGGTAGCCATTTTCTCTTTGAAATGTTCCAATATTTGCGCTTCTTCGTAAACTTTGATTGCTCCTTCTATATCTCCTTTGTCCAACAGTGCGAAAGCTTTTTTGTCCAATTCATTAAGTTCATCTCGGTTAATGCGGGCAAATTTATCTGCAAACACTTCCAACTTGTCCATTGCCTGTTGAAGTTCTTCATTCGCTATGGACAACTTTTCTTCATATATTTCTTTATTAAACTTGGCTTGTTGCAGGCTTTGTTGCAATTCTTCCAGCTTCTTTTGGTAGCGGGCGCGGTAAACGTCAACTCCTATTTTGTAATATTTCCGTCGTGCCTCTTCCAAAGTTCCCTGTTTGCACATCACAATGTTGAAGGGATGTGATGAAGAAAGGTTCCATTCGTTTATTTCTGTCCGGTTTACTATTTCGTAACCCGCCTTGCCAATATCTGCCACCAATACCCGTCCGCCTTCTTTCCCTTTGGGCAGAGTAATAGAGAAAGCTCCGCTATTGTCAGAGTTTGCGGGGACTGCCCCTATAACCATAATGGTTACTTGGGGAATCCCTTTCAAACCCGAGTTCTGTTCCACCACCTTTCCCTTTTGTATAACTTGGGCTTGAAGCGGATAAATCATTAATAGGAATATGTAAACGAGTGATATTTTTATTCGCATAATTGTTTAAACTGCTTGTTTAACTGTTTCTTTTCGGGTGAAGACGGATAGCGTTTTAATATGTTTTTATACAAATTAAATACGGTTGCTTTGTTTGGACTGTTTGAGCATTCTGTTACTTTATATAGGTATGACATAAAATTATATATTATCTCCATATAGTCTAAATTGAATTTAGTCGAGCCGGGATCTGTAAGGTCCATGTATTGCAGCAAGGCAAGCACGCTCTCTTCCATTTGGACATGCTTTTTTAATTCGTATCTTATAGCTATGAGAACAGCATAACAAGTGGCTAACCGTTCATAATAAGTTGAATTGTAGTGAAGTTTGTTATATAAATCAATGGCTCTCACCGTATATTGTTCTACTTCTCTTTTATCTTTGAATAATGAAACATAATTACACAAGTGATAAAGAGTTTGTGCTATGGCAAAATAGTCGGGAGTGCTGTATAAAGAATCGCGGATGGCAAGTGATTGTTTGAATAGTTCGATACCTTTTGCTTCTTGTTTAATTGCGCAATATCCAAGTCCTATATTGATAAGAGCGCTCGCTTTAAGAGGGGCAAATAAGCTTGGATTTGCATTCATGTATTTATTGGTTAGAGCCAATGTACTGTCACCATATTGCTTTACTTTATCAAATTTTCCCATATGGCTATAGGCAGCGGCGATATTGATGTAACCTCCGGCAATCATTTGCTGGGCTTTTATTTTATCTTTAGCCGATGCCTTCTGAAAAATATTACATGCTTTGTCATAATATGAAATGGCTTTAGTAATATCCGATCGTGATTCATTCAAGATACTTGCTGTTTCATGATATGCAAAGGCATAGTGGTATGCATATTTTTCAGGGTTTTTCTTGTATAAAGTCCGGGCATGCTTGATGGCTGATAAGCCTGCTTGAAGTGCTTGTTCATAGTTATGAAGTGTATTTTGCAGTCTGGCGTATCCTATCTCCAATGATGTGAATGCTTCGTTTAAATCAATGTCTTTCTCTTCTACTTGGATTTTGTTTAATAACTCATAAGCCTTTTTATAGCGTAACTCGGCTTTTGTATAATCTAAAAGATATGTATCTGCAACAGCTAATCCCATGAGTGCTTCTGCTTGTTGATAATCGTTTCCTGCATGGCGCAAAGCACGTTCCAACCACTCTTTGGAGTTGGTAAAATCATATAGATAATTAACCAAGAACTCTGCATAATCTCTGGCATACACATAATTGGTTGTGTCACTTATCGCAATGTTATAATAAATATCTTTAGCCTTTTGCAGATTCTTTTCTCCGGCATCGAACATACACAAATCGGCATAATGCCTTAATGAGGGAACCATTTTATCCATATCCTCTTGTGTTTGATGTTCAAGACGGGCGAGTTGTTTGAATTTGTCTAACAACTTTGCGCTTTCTATTACTTCAATGCCTTTGCTCACTTCTCCCTTGTCAATGTACTCGATGGCTTCTTTTTCTATCTGAGTGAGATAGTCTTTGTTCAGACCTGCTATTATATAGGAGTAACTTTCCAATTGTGTCATTGCCTGACTATATTCTTTGGCGATGGCTTCCAAGCGTTTATCGTATTCCTCTTCCGAGAGAGCTCGGTTACGGTTTGTTTTTTCCAATTCTTCTATGGCGCGGTTGTATCTGTCCCGGTAGTTCGTTTTGCCTATTTCATAATATTTTTGTTGGGTGGCTGCCAATATTTCTTTTTTGCATAACACGACAGGCAAAACGTTTTCGCCTGATAATATCCAGCGTTTCAGTTCTTCTTCATTAACGGTTGCATAACCGTTTTTATAAATCTCATTGATAAACAACATTTCTCCGGCGTGTGATTTGGGAAAATGCAATGAAAACTTTCCCGCATTGTCACTTCCCGCAGGAGCGGAACCGGCAGCAGTGATTTGAACACCGCCAACGGGCTTCTTACCGGAGTTTTGGAGAACGGTGATTCCCTCTTGCTTCACTTGGGCGAAAGAAATGGCAGTCCATATTAAAACTGTCAGCAAAATAAGTGTCTTTTTCATAGATTTTTATTTCTTTAAAACAATGTGCCACGGAACATCTGCCGATACGGGTGCGGTGAAGTCCCATCGCTGATAGCCTTTTTTGAATGCAGACAGTCGTTGTTCTTCCTGTTGCTTGGAGAAAGGAATGGTTAACTTAAAATTACCCGTTTCATCGGTTTTTGCATGCAAGTCTTGGACGGTTATGGCAACATCTTCTACCGGAGCACCCTTTTCGTCGATAACAGAACCGAAGATGATGCCTAAACTATTGTTGCGGCGAATGGGCAGTTCAATGATTTTGCCTATATTTACGGTGGTGTCAATCTTCTCATATCCGTTTGCAGTGAAGATAATCCGGGCGGGTTCTCCTTTATATTTCGAGTGAATTTCTTTGACGCTTGCTTCTTTGTATGTGCTGTTTATGGCAAATGTCTGGGGACTTACGTCGGCATAGCTTATTTGCATTTCACCTTCTCCAAACGGAAGCCCGGGTATTTGGTAAGCCTTGTCTTCTACTATCCTTACGGTCATGTCGGTGGCGGAATAGTAGTTTACGGCAGTCAGCACGGCTCCCAACACAAGCAACGGCAGCAGAAAGTAAAACACTGCATATTTAATAATCTTACGTGTGTCGATAGGGTTGGGCTGGATGAACTTCTCGTTTTCAAGCAACTGCAATTGCTTGTCGAACTTCATCAGCAGGTCTTTATAATCTGTATAGGTGTCACAAAAGTGTCCGAGTTCTTTCTCGTTGAATTGTTTGAAGTGAAGCAGTTCGGGATCGGTAACATTATTTTCTTCTTTGAGGAAGATATAAATGCGTGGCTTGCCCTTTTTGCTTTTGAGGAATGTTTCGTGTGCAACTTGGAATTCTTCTTTTGTGTATTGTCCTATCTTGGTATGGAACAGGAAAATGGCGATGTCACATGTTTGTATGTATTCGTTGTATCTGTCTTGCAGCCTTTGAGTAGAAACAGAACTGACAAAGTCCTTCCATGTGCGTTGGTCGAAGTCTATGTATCTTTCCCGGTATATTTTGTTTTTTTCAGCAAAATAGTTATCAAATTCTCTTTTATCTTCATCAAGTTCTGCCGATGAAGCTAAAAATATTCTTACCTGTTTCATGACGTGTCGATGTTATATAAATTACGCCCTTAAATTAGTCATTTTATTTTTATAATATGGAAAATTTCAGACTAAAATATAAGGTTTTTATAGAGATGGATGTGCAGTTAATGGAAAACGACCGGAATATTACTCCATTTCCTCCATACACCTAAGGTTATTTGACGGCACATTTTTATGAAACAGCCTAGACCTTATATGATTAAAGCCTACACTTTATTATTTTAAGCAGTAGACCTTTTAAAGAAAACGAAAGGACGAATTACCTTAGGTCTATGGTTATATCGCCTTAATATATGGTATGTTTGGGTTTAACTTCCCTGTAAAGTGGGGAGAATTACCCGAACAATGCGCGAAAAGCTTCTTCCACTTTCCTCACGGGAACCAGTTCTATTTTGATTTTCTTCGTGTCGATTCCTTGAAGATTATGCTTTGGGAGGATGATTTGCTTGAAACCTAATTTCTCGGCTTCGCCTATGCGTTGCTCAATGCGGTTTACAGGACGGATTTCTCCGCTCAGACCTACTTCTCCTGCCATGCAGACTTCTCTCTCGATGCCGGTATCCATGTTGCTGGAGAGAATGGCACTGATGACGGAAAGGTCTATGGCAGGATCGTTGACCTTCAAGCCACCTGCGATGTTGAGAAAGACATCTTTTTGCGCGAGTTTAAAGCCTACCCGCTTTTCCAATACGGCGAGCAGCATGTTCATTCGGCGGAGGTCGAAACCTGTGGCGGAACGTTGCGGAGTTCCGTAAGCAGCCGTGCTTACAAGTGCCTGTGTTTCTATCAGGAACGGACGAACGCCTTCGATAGCTGAGGCTATGGCTACACCGCTCATACCCTCATGGTCTTGCGAAAGCAAAAGCTCGGACGGGTTGCTTACTTGGCGTAGCCCGTCTTGGCGCATTTCATAAATACCCAACTCTGCCGTACTTCCGAAACGGTTCTTAATGCTTCTCAGGATGCGATACATATAGTGCTGGTCGCCTTCGAACTGAAGAACGGTATCGACAATATGTTCCAAAACCTTTGGCCCGGCAATGCTTCCTTCCTTGTTGATGTGACCAATCATCAGTACAGGCGTATTGGTTTCTTTGGCAAATTTAAGGATAGAAGCAGAACATTCCCTTACTTGCGTAATGCTTCCGGGAGAGGATTCGATTGTTTCGGTGGATATGGTTTGGATAGAGTCGATGATAACCAGATCGGGCTGCGTATTCTTGATGTGAACGTATATTTGTTCCAAAGAGGTTTCGCAGACAATGAGACAGTCGGATGAGGTGTGCCGGATGCGGTCGGCACGCAGTTTTAACTGGCGTGCGCTTTCTTCTCCCGACACATATAGAATCCTTTTGTCGGTAAGGTGCAACACGGTTTGCAGCACTAACGTGGATTTTCCTATGCCGGGTTCTCCACCTATCAGTACAAGGGAACCGGGAACGAGTCCGCCTCCCAATACACGGTTCAACTCTTCATCTTTCAAGTCTATGCGTGGTTCTTCATGGGTGGTGATGTCGCTCAGGGCAGTGGGCTTCGGTTTCGGGATTTCTATGCCCGAAACAGGGCGCTTATTTACTGTTTCCTTTCGTACAATTTCTTCCACATACGTGTTCCATTCTCCACAATTAGGGCATTTGCCTATCCATTTGGGAGAGTCTTGTCCGCAGTTGGTGCATACATATACTGTCTTTTCTTTCGCCATTTTGCAACTTTAGTTAGTGAGCTATGGTTGCAAAAGTATCGAATATTTCCGAGATCTCTTAATTGCACATGAATAAATTGGAGTTCAATGATTGCAAAGCTCTCTTTTTATCGTCTGCTTTCATTACGAGTGATACGTTGCTGTTACTGCCTCCATAGGAAATCATGCGGACGGGAATGTCTTTCAGGGCACTGATAATCGTGGCTTCATATCCTACGTTTTGCCAACGTAAATCACCTACTACACAGATGATAACCATATTATCCTCCATATTGACAGTGGCATATTTCTTCAATTCCTTTATAATCTGAGGCAAATGTTCTTTATTGTTCACAGTAACGGATATGCCTACATCCGAGGTCGTTACCATATCCACTTGTGTTTTATGCAGGGCAAATGTGTCGAACACCTTGCTTAAGAATACATGTGAACGCATATCGTGGACAGGTTTTATCTTGATGTAGGTGACGTCGTCTTTGGCTGCAACGGCTTTTATCTTGCCGTCGTCACTCTTGTTGGAGATTAAAGTGCCTGGAGCATCTGGTTGCATGGAGTTGAGCAAGCGGACAGGGATGTTTCTTGCTTTGGCCGGATATATGCAATAGGGGTGAAGAATCTTCGCACCGAAATAGGCAAGTTTCTCGGCTTCATCGAAATTCAACTCACGAACGGGGCGTGTTTGTTTCACTACTCTCGGATCGTTGTTGTGCATTCCATCTATGTCTGTCCATATTTGAATCTCGTCGGCACGGATGGCTGCCCCTATAAGTGAAGCGGTATAATCGCTTCCTCCGCGTTGCAGGTTGTCTGTTTCTCCATAAGCATTCCGGCAAATGAACCCTTGCGTGATGAATAAATTGTTGCCTTCATATAGGTCGAGTGAATTCTGCAACTTTTCTTCGATATATTCCAGGTCGGGTTCTCCGTTTAGATCGGTACGCATGAAGTCGAGTGCCGGTAACAGAATGTTCTTAACTTTGTTTTCGTCCAGATAAAGGCTCATGAGCGTGGTGCTGATAAGTTCTCCGAGAGAAAGTATTTCTTTGTTCTCCGTTCCGTTGAATGTTCCTTTTGTATATTTCCATAAAGTACCGAATTTACTTAGGATATAGTCTACGGCTCTCTGTTTGGTAACAGAGTCATGATAGAGTTCGTTAATGAAATTGATAAACTTAAATTCTAAGACATTAATCATGTCTTTGGCTCGTTCCACTTCATTGTTATAAAGACAGGCGGAAATTTCTTCCAAGGTATTGGTCGTTCCTGCGGTAGCCGATAAAACTACGATTTTAGCTTCGCTGTTACAGATCAGTTGTGCTACTCTTTTTATTCTTTCGGGAGTCCCGACTGATGTACCTCCAAATTTTAAGACTTTCATATATTTACTGTTTTTAAGTGTTGTTGTTTCAAAGTTTTCACCTTTCCATTTTGAAAAGGTGGTTTATCAGAATGAAATTGCAATTATTCCTTTTATGCATATCCTGCTTTCAGCCGATTGCCTTTTATAGCGGTTTAACGGGAATATTGCGAGTTGTTATCTTGCTCTTTATTAATTAATAATCAAAGGATGTGCCATGTTCTTTTCAAGTATGTCTTATGTGGGTGCATGGACAGACTTGAATTAACCTTCGTTTGCATTTGAAGCATTAATTAATAATAAATATCAATTTCAACGGAAAGAATAGGAAACTTTTCAAGTTTTCTTGGTTTTCTATATATCTTTGTTCCAATTTTACTGTAATGTGACCGGCAAAATTAGAAAACTGATTAAATACATAAGGTGATGAAGGATAGTATAAAAGATCATGCAAGCGCAAAAAACGAGCTGCGGGAAAGAATCATTGTAACAGCAATGGATGCTTTTACCAAGAACGGCATAAAGGGGATAACAATGGATGATATTGCAAATTCATTATCAATATCCAAAAGAACTCTTTATGAAACATTTGAAGATAAGGAAGAATTGCTTGCGGAGTGTGTGAAATTTCGTCAGGATGAAATGAAAAGATATGGCGAAGAACTGTTGGAAAAGGCGGATAATGTGCTCGAAGTTATTTTGAAATTTTATCAGTTGAGCATTGAATATTATCACAAAACTAACAAACGTTTCTTTGATGAAGTGAACAAGTATCCCCGGGTATGTGCCTTGATGCGCGAAAACCGTGATGAGAATTCCGAGAATACGATAGAGTTTTTTAAAAAAGGAGTTGATCAGGGGATTTTCCGAAAGGACGTGAATTTTGAAATTATCTATATGTTGGTGCGCGAACAAGTGGACTTGCTGTTGCAAACAAACTTATGCAACAAATATTCGTTCGTGGAAGTGTATGAATCAATCATGTTCACTTTTATGCGTGGAATCTCTACGTTGAAGGGACAACAGATATTAGAGGATTTTATACAGGAATACAGACAACAAAAATAAACCAAGCAAACAAATTTTATTAATTAATTGAAATGAACAAAATGAAGCGTTTTACAAGAAAAGGAATGCTACTTGTAATTGCGGTGCTTTTAACAACTTCTGTTGCCAAGGCACAGGACACGTTAAGGATTAACCTAAACCAGGCATTGGAAATAGCAATGAATGAAAGTCCTACCTTAAAGGTAGCCGACAAGGAGATTCAGAAGAAGAAGTATGCAAAAAAGGAAACTGTGGCACAGTTGTTCCCTACTTTGGATGCAACCGGCAGCTTGTCTCATTCGGTAAAGAAGATGTCATTTGCCATGGAAGGGAAAGTATTTGAAGCGGGTTCCAAGAATAGCTGGCAGGGTGGCTTTAATCTTGCATTGCCGGTATTTGCTCCTGCTTTGTACAAGTCCATCCAGTTGAACAGTATGGACGTAGAATTGGCCCTTGAATCGGCACGTTCTTCACGTCTCGACTTGGTAAACCAAGTGACTAAAGCTTATTATCAACTTTTACTTGCACAAGATTCTTATGATGTGCTGCTGAAAAGCTATCAACAAGCTCAGGCTACTTTGGAAGTAACTACCAATAAGTACAATCAGGGGGTAGTGTCGGAATACGATAAAATTCGCGCAGAAGTACAGGTTTATAACTTGAAACCGAATGTAATTTCAGCAGAGAATGCAATAAACCTTACCCGTATGCAGTTGCAGGTGTTGATGGGTTTGGATGTGAGCCAGCCTGTTGCAGTGGAAGGAAATTTATCGGATTACGAAAAGGAAATGTATGCCGACGTGCTCAAAGTGGATACATCTTTGGTGAATAACACGGAGTTGAAACAAATGGATGTGCAAAGGCAGATGTTGCAGAAGACATTGAAATTGAATAAAACGGCTTTTATGCCTACTTTGTCTTTCACTTCACAATGGTCGTGGATGAGTATGGCGGAAAACCTGAAATTCAAAGACTATGAGTGGCGTCCTTATGCTACGATAGGATTAACTCTTTCTGTTCCTTTAATCCATGTCAGTGATATATTTAAAGTGAAGCAGTCGAAGTTCGATATTGAAAAGATAAAATATAATTTCGTGAATTTGCATCGCAATATAACTTTGCAGGTCAGAAATTATATGGATAACATACAGAAGTCCGTGGAACAAATCAGTTCGAATAAAGAAGGTGTGCGACAAGCGGAAAAAGGCCGTGTCATTGCTGTGAAGCGTTATGAAGTAGGCGCAGGTACTATCTTGGAACTGAATGACTCGGAAGTTGCATTAACACAAGCACAGCTTACTTACAACCAGTCTATTTACGATTATCTTACCGCTAAGGCCGACCTTGACAAAGTGTTAGGTAAAGACCAAGTAATGATGCAGGCCAGATAATAACTCACGAAAACATTAAAAGATTTAAAAACAAAGAATGATATGAAACGATTTGGAAAGATTCAGTTAATGACTCTGATAGCAGTAGCTTTATTCACCTCTTGTGGAAGCGGAGAGAAGAAAGATGATGCTGTAGCAAATAAGGAAGAAATAGCAAAAGTGAAACTGGCTTTGGTAAAAACCGAACCGGTGGATCAGACGGAAGATTTCACAGCTACGGTAGAAGCCGATGTGAAAAACAACATTGCTCCTTCGTCTCCGGTACGCATTGACAAGATTTTTGTTGAGGTAGGAGATCATGTCCGCAAAGGCCAGACATTGGTACAAATGGATGCTGCCGGCCTCATTCAGTCTGAGACACAATTAAATAACCTGAAAATAGAGTTCAACCGTATAGATGAATTATATAAAGTGGGTGGAGCGTCTAAATCTGAATGGGATGCAAAGAAAACAAGTATGGATGTAGCCCAAACAGCTTATAATAATTTATCGGAGAATACAAAATTGGTTAGCCCGATTAATGGTGTGATTACAGCACGCAATTATGATAATGGTGATATGTATAGCGGAAGTAATCCTGTACTTACGGTAGAACAAATTGTTCCCGTAAAGTTGATGATTAATGTTTCCGAAGGTTATTTCTCTCAGGTAAAGAAAGGCATGCCGGCTACTATTAAGCTCGATGTGTATGGTGACGAAGAGTTTATAGGAAAAGTGAACCTTATCTATCCGACTATCGATTCATCTACCCGCACTTTCCCTGTTGAGGTTGTTCTTCAGAATAAAGATGAACGGGTACGTCCGGGAATGTTTGCCCGTGTTACTCTTAGTTTTGGTGTATTGGACCACGTAGTTGTTCCCGATCAGGCTATTGTGAAACAAGTAGGTTCCGGCGAACGTTTCGTCTATGTATATAAGGATGGTAAAGTTTCTTACAATAAGGTAGAACTTGGCCGCCGTATGGGAAGTGAATATGAACTGAAATCGGGAGTAGAGAGCGGTGCACAGGTAGTAATTGCCGGGCAATCCCGATTAACCAATGGGGCAGAAGTTCAAGTAGAAGAATAACGCATACACAAAAAGTAAATTATGAGTTTATACGAAGGATCGGTCAAACGACCTATTATGACATCACTGGTTTTCATAGCGGTGATGATATTCGGTCTTTTCTCGTTGCAGAAATTACCTATTGACTTGTACCCGGATATTGAGACGAATACCTTAATGGTAATGACGACTTATCCCGGAGCAAGTGCGGCCGACGTGGAAAATAACGTTTCACGTCCGCTTGAGAATGTATTGAATACAGTAAGTAACCTGAAACATATCACATCCAAATCAAGAGAGAATATTTCCGTCATAACAATGGAATTCGAATTTGGTGAGGATATTGACGTGCTGACTAATGATGTACGTGACAAACTGGAGTTAGTAAAGTCACAGCTTCCTGATGATGCGGAGAACCCGATCATCTTCAAGTTCAGTACCGATATGATTCCGATTGTTATTTTATCTGTTCAGGCAGACCAGAGTTTGCCTGCACTCTATAAGATATTGGATGACGGAGTGGCCAATCCTCTTGCCCGTATTGGCGGGGTAGGTACTGTATCCATATCCGGAGCTCCACAACGTGAGGTACAAGTATATGTAGATCCTATCCGTTTGGAAGCCTACAATTTAAGTATTGAAACAATATCCCAATTGGTAGCTGCCGAGAATAAAAATATTCCGGGCGGTAACATTGATATTGGTTCCGAGACTTATGCGGTGCGTGTTGAAGGTGAGTTTAAGGATGCCAAGCAGATGGAGGAAATTGTCGTAGGAAGCTATGAAGGAAAAAATATCTATCTGAAAGATGTGGCACGTATTGTTGACTCTGTGGAAGAACGTACACAGGAAACATATAATAACGGTGTTCGGGGAGCGCAGATCGTTATCCAGAAGCAAACAGGTGCCAACTCCGTGCAAATATCGGATAAGGTAATGGAAGCTTTGCCCGAATTACAGAAAGCATTGCCTTCGGATGTTAAGCTGGGAATTATCGTAGATACTTCCGACAATATCCGTAATACAATCTCTTCATTGGCTTCTACGGTGCGTGATGCGTTGATATTCGTAGGTTTGGTGGTATTTGTTTTCTTGGGAAGATGGAGGTCTACGGTAATTATCCTTATCACTATCCCATTGTCTTTGATTGCTTCATTCATTTATCTGGCAATCTCGGATAGTACGCTGAATATCATTTCATTGTCTTCACTCTCCATTGCAATCGGTATGGTGGTGGATGATGCCATTGTGGTCTTGGAAAACGTAACGACACATATTGAACGTGGTAGTGATCCTAAACAGGCTGCGGTGCATGGAACCAATGAGGTGGCAATATCCGTTATCGCTTCTACTCTGACATTGCTTGCGGTGTTCTTCCCGTTGACAATGGTTCCGGGTATGATGGGTGTGTTGTTCCATGAGTTAGGATGGATGGTAACCATCATTATGATTATTTCTACCGCATCTGCACTGTCATTGACTCCGATGCTTTGTTCTCAGTTATTGAGGCTGAATCCGAAGCACAGCAAGTTCTTCGATATGTGGTACGGACCTATTTTAAAAGCACTTGATGCTTTGGATGTAGCTTATGCTAAAATGTTGAATTGGGCAGTACGCCATCGCAAAACGGTAGTTATCAGTGCCTTGTCTTTCTTTGCATTGAGTATGGTGTTGGTGAAATATGTAGGAACAGAGTTTTTCCCCACCAATGATGATGGTCGTGTGGGTGTTACTTTTGAAATGCCTATCGGAACACGTACGGAGATTTCACGCGAAATGGCTTTAAAGGTGCAAGAAGAATGGATGAAAAAATATCCTGAGATAGAAGTTATAAACTTTACTGTGGGACAAGCGGATACGGATAATACTTGGGCTGCTATGAGTGATAATGGTACCCATTTGGTGGAATTCAATATTCGGTTGAGTGATCCGGGAAAACGTAAGCGCGGTATTGTGGAAATCTGTGAGATGATGCGTCAGGATTTTGCTGCTTATCCGGAAATTAAGAAATTCCAGGTAAATGTAGGCGGTAGCCGTGGGCAGAGCATGGGTGGACAGTCTACTCTTGATGTGGAAGTCTATGGATATGACTTCGCATTGACGGATACTGTTGCCAGTCAGTTAAAGGAACGTTTGAAGAACGTAAAAGGTACGGCGGACATCATTATCAGCCGTGGAGACTATCAGCCGGAGTATCAAATAGATTTCGACCGTGAGAAGTTGGCAATGAACGGTCTGAACCTTTCAACAGCTGCTACTTATGTGAGAAACCGAATCAATGGTGCTATTACTTCCAAATATCGTGAAGACGGTGAGGAATATGATATACGTGTGGTATATGCTCCGGAGTATCGCCAGAGTGTAACTGCTATTGAGAATATTCTTGTTTATAACAGTCAGGGAAAAGGAATCCGTATTAAGGATTTGGGTACGGTTGTTGAACGTTTTGCTCCTCCTACCATCGAACGTAAAGACCGTGAGCGTATCAATACCGTTCAGGCAGTTATTTCCGGTGAGTCTATGGATAAGGTGGTTGCCGGAGCACGTGAGCAGATAGCGCAAATGGATATTCCGCAAGGAATAAATATCAAGCTTGCCGGTTCTTATGAAGATCAGCAGGAATCGTTTGGTGATTTGACCACCTTGATGGTTCTTATTATTCTGCTGGTATTTATTGTAATGGCAGCACAGTTTGAGTCTCTGACCTATCCGTTTATCATCATGTTTGCATTGCCGTTCTCGTTCTCGGGAGTGTTCATGGCATTGTTTATGACGGGAACTACCATGAATGTAATTTCCATGATCGGTATGATTATGTTGGTTGGTATTGTTGTGAAGAACGGTATTGTGTTGGTGGACTATATTAACTTGAACCGTGAGCGTGGTTTGGCTATTATCAATTCTGTGGTATCGGGTGGTAAGAGCCGTCTTCGTCCGGTGTTGATGACTACGTTGACTACAATTCTCGGTATGGTGCCAATGGCTATCGGTGGCGGACAAGGTTCGGAAACATGGCAACCGATGGGTATTTCTGTAATCGGTGGTCTGACAGTTTCTACACTGTTGACTTTGGTGCTGGTTCCTGTACTTTACTGTATGTTTGCAGGAACGGGAGTAAAACGCCAACGTCGCAAGATGAAACAACTTGAGAAAACAATTAATTCATTGGAAAACAGTAAATAAGTATATAATATGAAATCTGTATTTATAACATTCGATCAGGCTTATTACGAACGCATATTGGCGGTACTCGACCGTCAGGGATGCCGTGGATTTACTTATTTCCAGCAAGTGCAGGGACGTGGCTCGAAAACCGGTGATCCACATTATGGAAGTCATGCATGGCCTTCTATGTGTTCGGCTATTATAACGATTGTTCCCGATGAAAAAGTTGATCCGTTGCTCGAAATATTACATAATTTGGATAAAGCAACAGAAATGTTGGGGCTTCGTGCATTTGTTTGGAACATAGAAAAGACAATTTAATCCATAGTATATAATCTTTTTAAATTGCCGCCTTGTTTTAATGAAACAAGGCGGCATTTGTTTGGTTGTATATACAAAATGGCTACCTTTGTGCTCGTTTATTTTTAAGGTAAAAAGATGAAGAATTATGTATCGCGTACGTTTCTTCTCACACTGATTATATTTGCGGCACTTGTAGGTCTATATTTCCTGCCTTCGCTGTCGGTGGATGGATACACGTTGCGTAAAGTAGATATTTTTGCAGATATACGGACACCTGAACCTGATGAGGAGGAAATGGATTCAACATTGCTTCCCCCTCCTGTGAAACCTGTTTTTGTAGATACCTGCAAAACGGGGATGACTTGTATTGAAGATTACTCTGATTCAACCCTCAGAGGAATGGCTAAGTTTTACGAGGCATTGGGTAAAGTGAAGAAAATGAACCGCCCTGTGCGCATTGCTGTGTTTGGAGATTCATTTATCGAAGCGGATATTTTTACTGCCGATCTCCGTTCTTTGTTGCAAACTCAATTTGGAGGTTCCGGTGTAGGCTTTATTCCGGTCACTTCAATGACTAGCGGCTACCGTCCTACGGTGCGTCACTCTTTTGGCGGTTGGAGTTCACACTGTGTAACCGATTCTATTTTTAATCACAGTAAACAAGGTATTTCAGGACATTATTTTATTCCCCGTTCGGGAGCTTATATTGAAGCAAAAGGGCAGACGAAGTATGGCAACCATTTGGATACTTGCGAAGTTGCTACTTTATATTTTGTGAATAAAGGAAATCTGCAAATTACTTCCCGTATTAATAATAAGATTGAAGAACAATATGAACCCGATGCTTTAGGAAGATTGCAAGAAGTATCTGTAAAAGGTCATATTGGTTCTGTGCGTTGGATGATAAATCAAGCCGATTCTGCTTTGTTCTATGGTGTGGCAATGGATGCTGAAAATGGAATTTGTGTGGATAATTTTTCATTGCGTGGAAGCAGTGGCCTTTCGTTAAGGGGAATTCCCGAACCTATGTTGCGTGAGTTCAATGCTCAGCGCACTTATGATTTGATTGTTCTTGAATACGGACTGAATGTAGCAACTCCGAGAGGAAAGAACTACGACAGGTATAAAGCCGGAATGCTGACAGTAGTCGAACATTTGAAAAACTGTTTTCCGGATGCAGGGATACTCATAATGGGTGTGGGTGACCGTGAGTATAAAACCGAGACGGGCGAGCTGCGTACGATGCCCGGTGTGAAGAATCTTATTCGTTACCAACAAGCTATTGCTGCCGAGTCTTCGGTTGCTTTTTGGAATATGTATGAAGCGATGGGAGGAGAGGGAAGCATGGCGAAAATGGTTCATGCCAAGCCAAGCATGGCTAATTACGATTATACGCATATAAACTTCCGTGGAGGTGAGCATTTGGCAAAGTTGCTTTATGAAACGCTGATGTATGGAAAACAACAATATGACAGGAGGCAACAGTATGAAACAGAATAACTTTCAATGTTTTACCTTGCTTATGTTTTTGTCGGTTATTCCGGTTTGGGCACAAGATCGCGTTCCGGAGCAATCAATGGCAGATACACCTTTGTCATATCCTAAACAGGTAGAAGAATATCATCGTCCTGCACGGCTTATCGGAGTTCGTAATTCCATGCCTGCTTCTTTCAAAAATACAACAGAAAATGTTATTGTGGATACAACCCACAGTCTGGTTCCTTTTTTTGGAAAACTGAAAAGAATGAGAGAACCCGTGCGCATTGTGCATATTGGTGATTCACATATACGTGGACATGTGCTTAGCGGACAAGTAAGAACTGATTTTGAACGGGATTTTGGACATGAGGCTACTTTACCCGATACCGTAACTTACTGGTCTAGCGGATTGGCTAAGGAAACCGGATTACCGGGAGTTGTTTATCATTCGATAGGTATTAATGGGGCTACTTGTGTGAATTTTACCAACCCTATGCAGGCTCAGGAGATTGCTAATTTAAAACCTGATTTGATAATCGTTTCATTTGGAACAAATGAAAGTCACGGACGTGGTTACAGTGTCAGTGAGCACGATCGTCAGATGGATAGTCTTATTTCTTTATTAAAAGAATATTGTCCCAATGCAGTTTTTTTGTTTACCACTCCTCCCGGTTCGTATGTTCGTTATCGGAGAAAACGGAGCATTAATCCCCGGACGGAGCAGGCTGTTAAAACGATAACAAGTTATGCAGCTCGGAACAATATGGCTTATTGGGATATGTATAATATTGTGGGCGGACGTAAAAGCGCTTGCCTTAACTGGACTGGCAATAACCTGATGCAGCGCGATCGCATTCATTATACGGTAGATGGTTACCGCATTCAAGGTAATTTACTTTACGAGGCACTTATAAAAGCATATAACGACTATGTGGCAAATTGATTTGGAACGTCTGAAAGACGTCTTGACATATCATCAGGATGCACCCCTTATTTTCAGTAGCGGGTTGTTCATCTTTTTATTTTTGGGATTTACTTTCATTTACATGTTGTTGCAGAAGCGTGACACGGCGCGTATGCTCTTTGTGATTGCTTTTTCCTACTATTTCTATTACAAGAGCAGCGGATTCTATTTTTTCCTTTTGGGGATAGTGACCGTAGTCGATTACATTCTTGCTTTTGCCATGGAACGTTCCGAAGGAAAGATAAAACGGAAACTGTTGGTAACAGTTAGTGTGGTGGCGAACTTGGGGTTGCTGGTCTATTTTAAATATACGAATTTCTTTTTCAATACTATTTATGATATATTCCTGCCCGTAGGTATTTCGTTCTTTACTTTCCAGAGTTTGAGCTACACAATAGATGTTTACCGTCGCAATATACATGCATTGAAGAATCCGTTGGATTATGCTTTCTATGTTTCTTTTTTCCCTCAGCTTGTAGCGGGGCCTATTGTACGTGCAAAAGACTTTATTCCACAAATCCGTCAACCGTTGTTTGTTTCACAGGCAATGTTCGGACAAGGAGTATTCTTTATCATCAGTGGATTATTTAAGAAAGCTGTTATTTCGGATTATATCAGTGTGAATTTTGTGGAGCGTATATTTGATAATCCGGGGTTGTATTCGGGCATTGAGAATTTATTGGGAATTTATGGATACGCCTTGCAAATTTATTGTGACTTTTCCGGTTACAGTGACATGGCAATAGGTATTGCTCTGTTGTTAGGATTCCATTTTCCGATAAACTTTAATTCTCCTTATAAATCATTCTCAGTAACAGACTTCTGGCATCGTTGGCATATCTCGTTATCCACTTGGTTGCGCGATTACCTTTACATTTCATTGGGAGGTAACCGTAAAGGGCGTTTCCGTACTTATTTAAATCTCATTATAACCATGTTATTGGGTGGTTTGTGGCATGGGGCTTCATGGAATTTCATTGTGTGGGGGGGACTTCATGGAGTAGCCTTGGCAGTGAATAAATTTTATCGGACTGTTACCGGTAAAGCTCGTGATTGGGAGCCGCATGGATTCCGTAAACTGATTGGTGTTATCATTACTTTCCATTTCGTTTGTTTTGCTTGGATATTTTTCCGTAATAGTACATTCGAGGCTTCCATGACTATGATAAATCAGGTATTCCGTAACTTCACGCCACAATTGTTCCCGCAGTTGGTGGAAGGTTATTGGAAAGTGTTTATTTTGATGGGAATAGGTTTCTTACTTCATTTTTCACCGGATAAGTGGCAAGATGCTTGTTCACGCGGAGTAACCAAATTGCCTCTGTTGGGTAAAGCTGTTTTACTTGTTGCACTGATTTATGTTGTTGTGCAGATGAAAAGCACAGAAATTCAGCCATTTATTTATTTCCAATTCTAATATTTTATGTAGTTTTGTCGAAATAAGATTTAATATTAATGAGTATGAAGAAGTTATTGTTCCTGCTGTTCCCTGTTACATTGATTGCCATGTTGTCGGCATGTAACGGACAGAAAAAATCTGATAAGGCAACGATAGAATATGATACCATCCCTGCCACGCAGATAACTATTGCAGCCGAATATTATTTTGAAGGTGATTTTTCTTATATGGCAGATGCTGCCGTTTTGAAAGATGCCGCTACCGGAACTAACATTCCTGTTGCCATGAGAGAAGCGTTTCCAAAAGCAGAGAAAGAATATCTTGCATTGGATGTAAAAGGTGCTCCGGTCTATGCTCGTTTAAAAGGCTTCCTTGCACAGAAAGGTAAGGATGAAGAAGGACCGGAACAGCAGTTAGTGATAACCGATGTAATAAGCATGAGTAAGGATGGGAAGATTCCTGCTTCTAAATTGCTTATCGGAGAATATAAAAATGCGGATCAGACATTGACGATTTCTCCTGATTATACTTATAAACTGGTAACAATAGGCGGTGAGTCCGAAACCGGGAAATGGAATCTTGCCAATGGAGATACAATGATATGTGTTTCCGGTAGTAACACAACTTTGGTTAAAATGGATTCTGCAAAAGGTGAGTTGACTATTGTTGACAATGATATGCCATTGGTGTTTAAGAGAAAATAGCAAAACAAAAGATCTATTTCCCTACTTTAACCTGAGTTCGATATAATTTCAGAACGGAATAAAATATTGTGCCATTGGTTCAAACTTCACATTAAATACCTTGTTGTTCTTCAAGTAAAATAGTGTTATTATGAAAAAAAAGCATATAATTGGCTTAGCGACTCTTGTT
>CABUKU010000019.1 GCA_902492205.1 uncultured Bacteroides sp.
TCCTACCGTTTCAATGAACCAAACGGGAGGTTTGCGGAATTTGAAGAAGCGGAGAATGAAGAGACGAGGGAAGCGGAAGTGAAGTGGGATAATGGGGAGTGGAGAAAGAAATAATTCACTATTTTCGTGAATTACAAAAACAAATATTATCTTTGTATGGTTAAACAAATGGCTGATGAATATTAAATTTGAGAAAGAGTATCTTTCAGAACTTTACTATGACGGGAAATGCAGTGATAAAAAGCATCGTTTTCAGCCACAAGTAATCAGAGGGTATTTAAAATGTGTAATTGCACTCGAAGAAGCCAAACGGGTAGAAGACTTGTTTCGATTCAATGCTTTAAATTATGAAAGATTGTCGGGAGATAAAAATGGATTATCGTCATTGAGAATCAATAATCAGTACCGTCTTGAATTCAGAGAGATTGTGAATTCAGAAAATGAACCTATGATTACGGTTTGTTCATTAGTTGATATTACAAATCATTATAAATAAAGTTATTATGGGCAATTTAGGTTATTCTTTTACACCGTATCATCCCGGTGAACTTCTAAAAGAAGAATTGGAATGTAGAGAAATCCAACAAAAGGCATTTGCACATAAACTTGGTATTTCTTACACTATGTTGAATGAAATCCTTAATGCAAAGCGCCCTGTAACCACAGATTTCGCTTTATTAATGGAAGCTGCTTTAGGTGTGGAAGCAGAATTGCTGGTAAACATGCAAGCCCGCTACAACTTACAGGTGGCAAGATCTGACGAAAAAAATCAAATGCGCTGGAAAGAAATACGTAAAATCTGCGCATCACTTCTTTAATACCCAATAATTAAAAATGGAGAGTTGACAGCTCTTTTTAACTCTCAACTCTCAACTAAATCAAGGTTCTCCAATATACTCCACAATCAACCCCACCTGTTTGGGAGTAAACAACCGCACTGTATTATCATAACCTGTGACACGGAGTTCCTCCGTGAGTTTAACGTTCCTCTCCAACCAACGGTTGAACTGCTTCAATGCGCCACTGCAACATACACCCGGCATATACATCATTGCCAATTCGCCTTTACCATAACCACGGATTACGAAACTACTATCCGATTCAATCATACTGTTCATGTTATATTCCTTTTTGGTTTACTTCGTAAAGTTACACAAATATAAAAGGAAGAACAAATAAAGCACATGGTATATATCGACTTATCTACACCGCTACATTCCCTTTACAACAAAGGCTTACAAGCAACAAACGCGTTACCTTATCTTTGCAAAGTAATCGATTACAAGTAACAAATTATTCATTACTAATTATTCACTTTTAATTTAAAAAACATTATGGCAGTAAAGTATTCAGTAGTGGCGCGTAAGAACCCGATGTCGCCAGAAGCTCCAAAGAAGTATTATGCACAAGCACAGGCAGCAGGAGAAACAAGCCTTGAACTCATGGCAAAGAGAATAGAAAGACTATGCACGGTAACCCGACCGGACATCCTCGCAGTGCTCGCAGGTCTGCAAATCACAGTGATTGATGCACTCGAAAACGGAGAGATCGCCCGTTTGGGAGACTTGGGATGTTTGCAAGTCTCGGTATCGAGCTATCCGGCAGTTACCGAAAAAGACTACTCGACAGAGAAAATAAGAAAAGCGAAAATCAACTACCGACCGAGCAGCGAATTGAAGGATATGCTGAAAACACTGGACTTTGAGCAGGTGAGCAAATTACCGGTGAAAGAAAAAAAGAAGGAAGAATTGGCAGCAGGGGAGTAAAAACAGTATTTACTAATCACTAATCATTAACTCACTAATCACTAAAAAAATCATGGCAGAAAACAAAAAGAGTATTTGGGGAACTGTCCTCAAAATTGTAATCGCGGTGGCAACAGCCATAGCAAGTGCGGTGGGATTAACCTCGTGCATGGGATAAGACAAAAAAGGCTGTTCCTTTCGGAACAGCCCCTCCTTCCATTCTAATTAAATAATCACCTTGCGGCAATTACTTTCTTGTATTCAGCCAATGCCATTTTATGAGCAAGCAATGAACTGATAATATTACTGCGGGCCTGAGTCCATGAAAGTTGTGCACTGAGCACATCAACCATAGATGCCTTTCCTTCATTATATGAGAAAGTAACCAAATCCAAATTCTCCTGTGCCAAATCTTCATTCTCGGTAGCTATGGATACCTGTTCTTCCGTTTGGGTTATCTTTGTCCATGCAGCCGAAAACTCTTCATTGATATTATCGGCAACATAGGTTTGCTGGTACTTCTTTATATTGATTAACGCACGATTTTGTATGCTGGTCTGACGGCGTTCCCCCCAGCGAAGAATAGGAACACTGAGACTAATGCCTGTCATTGCATTGAAATCGGGATCACCGGGAATTAATCCGGGAATTTTCAAATTAGGAATACCCCACCCTCCGCTTACATACATGCTCAAAGTAGGGTTATACTTTGAAATCGCTGCTTTGCGAACTGCCTGCTGACGCTCAATATCAATGGAAGAACTCACGTAATCGGGACGGCGGCTCAGCACTTCATCCAAAGTAAGCACTACCGGTTTGGGACAAGGAGCATTAATCTCCATCAACTCTTCCATAGGAGCATTGGGCTCCACTCCCATAAGGATATGAAGATTCTGCATTGCCAGAATATAATTCTTATTTGCAATACTTCGCTGAAGTTCGGCTTCTTTCAACCGGGTGGTTATCATCAACAAGTCCGTACGCGAAATCATTCCGTCCTGAAAACGGTCGGAAATAACATCATGTTGTTTCTTTACAATATCATAAAATTCCTGTGCCGACTTGTAAAGAGCCAAGTTTGCCGAAGCATTCCAATAAGCAGCGTTTGCCTGATAATATATCTGGTCGATAGTAAGTTCCTCACTCAACTGGCTGATTTCATAATCATATCCGGCAATCCTTTCCTGTGCTTTCAAAGCTCCACCCGTGTAGAGCGGTTGCGAAAGCGCCAACTGCGCACCATATGTGTGATTAAAATGGTCGTTCCATTTATCTATCTCTTTTAAATTGAGACTGGCATCCGCACTCAGGTCTACTTTGGGAAGATAACCTTTAAAGGCAATCTTGGTATTTGCTTCGGTTGCCTTGGTCTGTTCCTTGGATTGTTTAAACGTCTGGCTGTAATCCAAAACCCTTTCACGGTAGGTTTCCAGCAACAGTTTCTCTTGTGAATAAACACCAAGTGACGACAATAACGCCAAAACGAATAATATACTTTTATTATATTTCATTTCTCCATTCATTTAAAATTCTAACTATGTATCTTCAATATGGCACAGAAGGTTACAGGCAACACAAACAGTGTCAATGCCGAAGCCACAAGCAGTCCACCCATAATGGTAGCAGCCATTCCGCCAAACATGGCATCAAACAATAGGGGAAGCATACCCAAGATAGTGGTTCCCGAAGCCATTGCCACAGGTACAATACGGCTGACGGTGGCAGACACAACAGCATCGAGCGGTTCTTTGCCCGCACGCTTCTCGACTCCGATCTGGTCAACAAGCACAATCGCATTTTTAATGTTCATACCAATCAACCCCAACAAACCGAGAATAGAGAAGAAGTCGAATGTTTTGCCTGTCACCAAAAGTCCCAGCACCACACCGATGAAGATAAGAGGTATCATCAGCAAGATAGCGACAGGACGGCGATAAGTGCGGAACAGCAACAACAGTGTGACAAACATAAGGAAGAAAGTCAACGGCAGGTTGGCGGCCAACGCTGAATTGGATTCATCCTGGCTTTCCTGTTCTCCAAAGAATTTCATGGTATAACCTTCGGGCACTTTCATTTCTTGTTTCACAGCACTCCACACTTCATTGAAGGCTGCAATAGCATTATATCCACGGGCAGGATCGCACTGTGCCATCATCACCATCTGACGGTTATAGTCTTTCACATTACTGAAACGGTAAGACAAATCGAAATTGCTCACCACTTGTTCGAGAGTGGTAGTCACATCTCTTGAACCAAAGACAGGCAATGTGCGCAAATCATTGATGCTGAACGAATCCATGTTATTACCTTTCAGCAAAATGGGCATTAACACATCACCTTCACGGTATTCGCCCAAAGCCATGCCGTTTGTACCTATCTGAATGGATTGCGCCATAGACTGGCGGGACACTCCCATGCCAAGCGCACGCTCCTGAGAAAATATAGGATGCCAAACAGGAACTTTATTCCCCCAACTATTACGGATATTGATAAGGTTAGGATTGCGGTGCATGATTTCTATCGCTTTATTGGTAAGCATCTGCAACGTATCTACATTGTTCCCGATAAAGCCTATTTCAATAGCCGCATCTACTGCCGGAGACAGCTTGAACAAACTGGTTCTGGCAAGAATATCGGGATAATTCTCTTTCATATAACGGTCAAAAGCCGTCTCCTTTTCTTTTGTATATTTGCTGTCTTTCAATTCTACAAGCACATTGGCGAAATTAGGTTTCGGACCTACGGAAGTGCTTGCCAGATAGTAACGGAGAGGGGTGTTTCCCATAGTAACGGAAACATTTTTCACTTCGGGATCTTCCAACAAATGTTTTTCCACTTTCTGCATCTCGCGCTGCACTTCCAAAATGCTATATCCGTCGGGGAAGAAACAGTCTGCACGATAATAGGGTTTGTCCAGATTCGGGAAGAAGTTTTGAGGCATAAGCCCCATAGTTACCAACGAAGCTATAAACAAAGCTATCACTGCCGTTAAAGTGTACCAACGGTATTTGATAAGCAGGGTAAGTATCTTGGCAAACTTATGATAGAAAGGTTTGTCATAAGGATCTTTTCCCGATTTGGAAGGTTCTTCTTTCAAAATAAAATTTCCGAAAGTAGTGGTTTGTGTCAATGCCAAAATCCAGCTCAAGCCCAAAGAGATAGCCAATACAATGAACAAAGGCTTCACAATCTCGGCAACAGCCGAAGGTGCCAGATACAAAGGCAAGAAAGAACAAATAGCAATGAAAGTAGCTCCCAACAATCCCCATTGAGGTCCCGTAGCCCCGTCAATCAAGGCTTTTCGCCGTTTCACTCCGCGGGCAATCGCTATCTGGGCATTATCGGTCACCACTATGGCATTGTCCACCAGCATACCCATCGCAATGATGAAACCTGCCAGAGAGGTGCGGTTCAAGCCCACTCCGAGGAAAGACATAATGAGCAGCGTTCCACCAATAGAGAAGATAAGCGAAGAACCGATAAGAACTCCTGCCCTCATTCCCATTACCACCATAATTATCAGGATAACGATGGCAACGGATTCGATCAGGTTAATAATAAACCCGTTGTTGGCTTCCTTGGCTATGACATTCTCAGGATAAAGAGATATGAGATTCAATCCGACAGGCATCAAAGGCAGTAGTTCCTCCAGACGCTCATCAACCAAATCTCCCGTTTTTACAACGTCTTTCTGAGGATCGGAGGAAACACCGATACCAATGGCACGTTTACCGTTTACATGCATAATGGTTGAAGGCGGGTCCATATATCCTTTTTCTATCGTAGCAATGTCACCCAAACGGATTTGCTGACCGGAGTTTGTGGTAATCAACTGATTACGTATGTCATTCAGATTGGTATAAGTACCGTTGGCAATGACACGCAACTGAAGCTGATCTGCATTTATCTCACCGGTATTGATTATCTGGTTCTGCGATTGCAGAAGCTGTGCCAACTGTGTGGGATCGATCCCCATTCCCGCCAGTTTATTAACGGACATGAAGATATTGACAACCTCCGTTTGAGTTCCGAAAAGAGCGACTTTCATCACACCGTCGGCAGTTATCACCTGAGTTTTTATACGTTCAGCCCAATCACGCATTTCTTCATAAGAGAAACCGTCATCGGCAGTCAGCCCGTAATAGATGCCGAACACATCTCCGAAGTCGTCGGACACGGTAGGGACAGATGCCCCCGAAGGAAGACTAGGCTGTATATTCAGCACTTTTCTTCTAAGTTCATCCCATTTCTGGGGAATGCTGGAAGCCGCAAGGCTGGGTTGCAGCTCGAAAGTGATTTTGGAAATTCCATACATCGATTCGGACTTTATCTTATAAACTCCGCTCATGGACTGGATTTCACGGGATATGGGTTCGGTAACCAAACGTTCCACCTCGGCAGGGGTGGCGCCCGGATAACGGGTAATAATCACCGCCGACTTAATGACGAACGGTGCATCTTCCTTCTTTCCCAGATTACCGAAAGAGAATACTCCCCCAATCAGCAACACGAAAAGAAAGAAGTAGATAATCTTGGTATTATCTAATGAATATTTTGCTAAGTTCATTTGTTTAATTATTAGTGGTTAGTGATTAGTGTTTAGTGTTTTTGTGATTAGCGGTAAACTAATCATCACTAAACACTAATCACTATTGAATAGGATTTACTTTTTCTCCGTTCACAATTTGATATACACCGGCTGTCACAACAACCTCACCGGCTTTAAGACCTTTGGAAATCAAAGCCTTGCTATCACGGCTGGGAGAATAGACTTCCACCACACGACGTTCCACTGTGTTGTCGCTCTTCAGAATCCATACACTGGTTTCACCCGTTGTAGGTTCGTCAAACACTGCACTCAAAGGAACTACCATCAGGCTCTCATCGAGGAATGTGCCGATATTGGCACTGAAACGAACATTACAAGTGAAACCGGGTTTTACGATATACACCGATTTATCGAATGCAGGATCGTCAATAGTAATAGTTACGGGAAGTCCTGCACCATCGGCGGATACTTCGAGGAATTCTTCCAACTTAGCGTTGAAAACTTTACCTTTATAGTTATCGAACTCCACTTTGTAACTAAGGTTCTTCGCACGCAATAAATAAAGGTAAGCATCCGGAATCACGAATTTGATGCGCAGTTTATTGGTATTTACCAGTTTCACAACCGGCATTCCCGACATTGTGCGCTGAAAATTCTCTGCCATTTTCTCTTCAATGGAGCCATCGAACGGCGCGTATAAACGGGCGTCACGCATATTATTACTCGAAAGTTCGTAGGCTGACTTAGCTTTCTGATAGGAAGCTACGCTCATTTCATATTCTTGTGTGGAAATAGCCTGCTTTGAAAGCAAACGCTTATTTCGCTCCAACTGGGCTGATGCTGTTTCATAAGAAGCCTTATCGGCAGCATATTGCGGCGCGATGTCCCGCGTATCAATTTCCGCAATCAGTTGTCCCTTTTGTACTTTCTGTCCTTCTACAACAGGAAGTTTAATAATTTGTCCGCTGACACGGAACGCTAATTTTACAAAGTCCACAGCCTCTGTTATTCCGGCAAAGTCTTTGTTTATTTCCGAATTTGATTCAACAACCGCTGTCTTTACAGGACGGACGGTTTTACTTCCCTGATCGCCTTTCGAACCGCATGAAGCAAATACTAAAAGCGATAAGGCAACGAATAGAAAACACTTTTTCATTCTTGTCGTGTAATTAATTTAATAAATTAGTTCTTGCAGGGGGCAAAGGTATATGAAAACTTTTTAACTACAAAAAGTTTCTAAAGTTTTATATACTTTATACAACCTGATTATCAAATACGAAAAAGGCCTCAATACTGCATGAGCATTGAGGCCTATCTATATAATAAAATATAAAATCAGCGGAAACAGGACGGTTCAGCCAATTTGAAACCACGCAGGAAGTCCCCTGTTTCAAGCCTTTTCTTGCCTGCAAGCTGCAAAGACCTGATAGCTATAAAACCACCGTCAACGGCTACATGAAGATAGTTTTTATTGTCCGTGACGATAGTACCACAGGCAAGATTATGTTCTTTCAGAATCTTTTCAGTTTCAAACACTTTCACTGCCATTGGTTCGGCATCGGTCTGCTGTAATTCAGTCCATGCGGCAGGATAAGGTGAAAGCCCCCTTATAAAATCATAAACCTGCTTCACAGGTTTACTCCAATCTATGCGGCAAGTATCTTTAAAGATTTTCGGTGCAGGACGAAGCTCTCCCGACTTTATCATCTCTTCCTGAGGAATAGGTTTCACATGATCGGCAAGGATAGCGTCTACTGTTTCAAGCACCAACTTTCCACCAAGCATCATCAGCTTATCATGCACAATGCCCACATTATCGGTATCTGCAATAGGAACTTTCACTTGCTGTATCACTTCTCCCGTGTCTATTTCATGTTTCAGGAAGAAAGTAGTGATTCCCGTTTCGGTATCACCGTTTATCACAGCCCAGTTGATAGGCGCAGCTCCGCGATACTGTGGCAACAAAGAAGCATGAAGATTAAATGTACCCAGACGGGGCATATTCCATACAACTTCGGGCAACATGCGGAAAGCTACAACAATCTGCAAATCGGCTTTCCATGCACGCAAAGCTTCAACAAAGCCTTCATCTTTCAGCTTCTCCGGCTGAAGCAAAGGAAGATTTTGCTCTAAAGCATATTGCTTCACAGGAGAATACTGTACTTTGTGCCCTCTGCCGGCAGGCTTATCGGGCATGGTTATTACTCCCACAACATTGTAGCCGCCTTCTACCAAGCAGCGCAGGCTCTCCACTGCAAAATCGGGAGTACCCATATATACTATTCGTAAATCTTTCTTTTCCATCAACATCAATTTATTAATCTTCCGAGAAGTGTACCAACACCTGACGGTATGAATTAAATATCTTAGACTTGGACACAAAACCGATGTATTTGCCATCATCATCCACCACCGGCAAGTTCCATGCCTTTGTATCGTCGAATTTCTGCATCACCACTTCCATCGAATCCGAATCATACAGCTTTGCCGGAGGCGAAGTCATCAACTTCCTGACCAGAAAGCGGTGATAAAGTTCCTGACGGAACATAATGTTTCGTATATCATCGAGCACCACAATGCCAAGCAACACGCCTAAGTTATCTACAACCGGGAAGATGTTTCTTTTAGATTTTGAGATAGTCTTCACCAACTCGCCCAAATCCATTTCGGGGTTAACAGTCACAAAGTCGGTTTCCACCACATTCTCCACCTTCATCAACGTGAGCACGGCTTTATCCTTATGGTGGGTAATCAATTCACCTTTCTTGGCAAGACGCATGGAGTAAATACTATGTGGCTCAAAGACAATAATCGTCAGATAAGAGCTAACGGATACAATCATCAGCGGAAGGAACAAGTCATAACCTCCCGTCAGCTCCGCTATCAGGAAGATACCGGTCAGCGGTGCATGCATAACCCCGGACATCAGTCCCGCCATTCCCATCAAAGCAAAGTTCTTTTCGGGCAGGTTGGGGAAGAATCCCAGATCATTGGCAAAGTTCGAAAAGATGAAACCGGCAATACATCCGAGAAACAGACTTGGTGCGAAGATACCACCACAACCGCCGCCACCGTTCGTTGCACTCGAAGCAAATACCTTGAACAGCACAATGAGCGACAAGTAGAGAAGCAACAAGTTGCCATAACCATAGAAAAACGAATTGTTCATTGCCGTGTCCCAATCTGCCGCACCTACTCCGTTGAGCAACAGGTTAATCGTATCATAACCTTCACCATAGAGAGGAGGAAAAAGGAAGATGAGCACACTCAGCATCACACCGCCAATCACCAGTTTCACATAAGGATTGGAATATTTGCGGAAAACATTCTCAACCGTATTCATGGCACGGGTAAAGTACAAAGAAACCAACCCGCAGAAGATGCCTAACAGAATTACATAAGGAATGCGTTCCATCTCGAACACTTGGTCGAGGTTGAACTTAAACATTGCTTCCGTTCCCGTAACGATATAAGAAACCGTAGCGGCAGTGACACAAGAGATAAGCAACGGCAAAAGCGATGCCATTGTCAAGTCAATCATCAACACTTCAAGCGTGAACACCAATCCTGCAATGGGAGCCTTAAAGATTCCTGCAATGGCTCCTGCCGCACCGCACCCCACTAAAAGCATCAACGTTTTATGTTCCATTTTGAACACACTGCCCAGATTGGAACCGATGGCCGAACCTGTCAGCACAATAGGCGCCTCCGCTCCTACCGAACCACCAAAGCCGATGGTTATGGCACTGGCAATGGTAGACGACCAAACGTTGTGACGCTTAATGCGTGCCTGTCTCCGGGAGATGGCATAAAGGATTTTAGTCACACCATGACTGATGTCGTCTTTCACTATGTTTCGCACAAACAATCCCGTGAGGAAGATACCTACCACGGGATAAACCAAATAAAGATAATTGGCACCTGTGGTATCAAAGTTATCGGTCAGGAAGTTTTGTATAAGGTGGATTAAAAACTTCAGGATAAGGGCAGCCAACGCTGTGAAGATACCCACAACGAAGCTGAGGATCAGTATAAAATGCTTTTCTTTTATTTTTCTTTCGCGCCAAAGCAATATGCGCTGAAATAAACTTAATTTTTCTGTTGCCTCCATATTGCTCTCTCCCGTCATTCCCTGATTATTTTAACTTCTCCGCCTTTGCCGAGCTTAATAATACTTGAGGGTTTGGGATGGCTGGTGTCATCCTGCCGGTATTCGACAATATAATCGACCAACGATTTAATATCTTCGCTGATCTCACTGAAGTTGGAAGGAGATGCCTGCCCGCTTATATTGGCCGAAGTGGACACAATAGCCTTACGGAAACGGAAACAGAGTTGCTTTGAGAATTCCTCGTTAGTAATGCGGATGCCCACACTTCCGTCCTCCGCCAAAAGATTGGGAGCCAGATTCCTTGCGCCCGAATATATAACAGTGAGAGGTTTAACGGCTACATCGAGCAAGTCCCATGCAACTTCGGGCACATCCTGCACATAGAAGTCTACTTTTACTTGGGAATCTACCAGGACAAGCAATGCTTTGCTGTCGGCACGCTGCTTAATTTCATACACACGCTTCACTGCTTCTTCGTTCGTTGCGTCACAACCAATTCCCCAAACCGTGTCTGTGGGATAGAGTATCACTCCTCCTTTGTTCATCACCTCACAGGCTTTCTTTACATCTTCTGTTATACTCATCTTGTCGTTCATTTTAAAGCAACCGCAAATGTAATAAGTAATTTTTTCCCGCCAAAGCATTTATTCCGTTTCTTCTGCACAGCTAAGTCATTTAATCCTTAATGCTAAGATGTTTTGTGCTTTGCATTAAGTAACTTGACAACTGTCAAGTATTAAATTGACGGGTGTCAAGTATTAAATTGACAGTAGTCAAGTAATAACTTGACAGCTGTCAAGTTATTTAAGTATTGAGACAGAATGATTTAGCCATGCTCCAAAAAGGTGTTAACATTGAGGAAGAAAAGGCTTGATATTCAGGAGAAAGATAGGGGCTGAAACCAATGAATGCAGATGAAAGCACCTTTTAGGGGGTTGCTTTCATCTGCATTCGTTTGTATCAAGTAGTTTCAGCTTTCTCCGGAAGGGATGAAAGCGGAAATGAAACTATATTTAGAATTCGCTCGTAAAGTGGAACTTAATCTTCTTGAAGTCCATTTGTGCCATCTGAAGCACATAGTTGGAATCGGCAAGGAAGACATCGCGCCCCTCACGGTCTTTCGCCATGAACTGGTACTTGCGTTTCTTGAATGCTTCCAGTTCTTCGGCATCGTCGCTCTCTATCCAGCAAGCCTTGTAGAGACTTAACGGTTCCCAACGGCACTGTGCATTATATTCGTTCAACAAACGGTATTGGATTACTTCGAACTGCAACTGACCTACGGTTCCGATAATCTTACGTCCGTTGAATTGGTTCACGAATAACTGTGCCACACCTTCGTCCATCAGTTGGTCTATACCTTTATTCAACTGTTTGGTTTTCATCGGATCGGCATTCTCAATGTACTTAAACATTTCGGGCGAGAAGCTGGGCAGTCCTCTGAAATGCAGGTTCTCCCCTTCCGTCAATGTATCGCCTATCTTGAAATTGCCGGTATCGGGAAGTCCGATAATATCTCCCGGATAGGCCTCATCAATAGTGGATTTCTTCTGTGCCATGAATTGTGTGGGAGAAGAAAAGCGCAGGGTTTTATCCTGACGGACGTGTTTATAAGGAGCATTACGCACAAACTTTCCCGAGCATACTTTGCAGAACGCCACACACGAACGGTGGTTAGGATCAATGTTTGCGGTAATCTTGAATATAAATCCTGTAAACTTGGGCTCTTCGGGTTCCACTTCACGTTCTTCCGCTTTCACGGGACGAGGGCTTGGAGCTATCTCTACGAAGCAGTCGAGCAATTCGTGCACACCAAAGTTATTCAGCGCAGAACCAAAGAACACGGGAGCAGTGTTTCCGTTCAAGTATTCATTTATATCCAATTCGGGATATACACCTTCAATCAATTCCAAGTCGGCACGCAGTTTGTCTGCCAACGGAGAGCCGATTTGTTTATCCAATTCTTCCGTATGAATATCAACTTCCACTTTCTCCGTCACCATTTGCTTGGACGGTTGGTAAAGGTCGAGTTTCTGTTCATATATATTATACACACCTTTGAAGCGTGCTCCCTGCTCGATAGGCCATGACAAAGGACGAACCTGAATCATCAGTTCTTCTTCCAGTTCATCCAACAAATCGAACGGATCTTTACCTTCGCGGTCCATCTTATTAACGAAGATGATAACGGGAGTGTTGCGCATGCGGCACACTTCCATTAACTTACGAGTCTGGGTTTCCACACCTTTCGCGCCGTCTACCACGATAATTACGCTGTCCACGGCAGTCAGTGTACGATAAGTATCTTCCGCAAAGTCTTGGTGACCGGGAGTGTCGAGGATGTTAATCTTATAATCTTTATAATCGAACTCCATTACGGAAGTGGTTACCGAGATACCGCGTTGCTTCTCTATCTCCATCCAGTCCGACGTTGCCGTTTTCTTTATCTTGTTGCTTTTCACCGCTCCGGCTACCTGAATCTGACCTCCGAAAAGCAGCAGCTTTTCCGTCAATGATGTTTTACCGGCATCCGGGTGTGCAATAATGGCGAATGTGCGCCTTCTTTCAATCTCTTTATTTGCCATACAGTTTTTTAATCTTTCAATAATGCTATGCAGCGTTCAAGGCTTTCTTCCCAATGAGGAATTTCAATGCCGAAAGTTTGTTTTATTTTAGTTTTATCAAGTACCGAGTAATGAGGACGGGGAGCCTTTGCCGGATAGTCTTCGGTGTGCAAGGGACTCACCTTGCAAGTGGTGATACCTGCCAAGCGGTGAATGGATTTGGTAAAGTCATACCATGAACATACACCTTCGTTGCTGAAGTGGTAAATGCCGCGAACCACACCTTTATTAATAGCAGCGTAAATGGCACGGGCAAGATCACGGGCATAAGTCGGAGTTCCTATCTGGTCGAAGATTACCCTGAGAGTTTCCTTTTCCTTTCCCAAACGAATCATAGTCTTCACAAAGTTGTTTCCAAATGTGGAATATAACCATGCCGTGCGGATAACCGCCACATCCTTGCAATGCTTCAATACATTTTCCTCCCCTGCCAACTTGGTTGAGCCATAAACAGAAGCAGGACACGGGGTTTGGTCTTCTTTATAAGGAATATGGTTAGTTCCATCGAATACATAATCCGTAGATACCTGTATCATTTGTCCGCCGCGATTACCGATAGCTTTTGCAAGATAGCCCGGTGCTATATTATTCAGTTTGTCACAAAGTTCTTTGTTATCTTCGGCCTTGTCTACCGCCGTATAGGCAGCACAATTCACAACCACATCAATCCGATGATCGTTTATATACTCCGTAACTGCCTGTTCGTCGCAAATATCCAATGTGTCTACGTCCGTAAAAAAGTAAGCGTGCTGCGGGTTTTCCTCCGAAAGTACACGCATTTCGTTACCTAACTGTCCGTTGGCACCTGTTATTAATATGTTCATATATTAAAGTTCTAATTCTCCTTTTTTATCTTTATCATAGAAGTTTGCCAGCAGAGACATTAGTTTACTGATCTCTCCAAGGGCTTTAGTGGTTTCACCACTTACTTCTTTCTTTTGAAGCCTGAGCAGCATAACTCCATAAAGCGCTTCAAAGCAAGTTTCCAATTCCGGTTCCTCCGTCTTGCCCGAACGGTTGCGCAAGTCTACTATGTAAGGCAATGCTTTGAAGTAGGCAGCTCCATAAAAAGGCTGTTTGGATGAAGCCAGCAGCTCTTTATGTAAATCTGTGAGCATCTGCAACACATTCTTATTTATCTGAAGGTGTCCTTTTTCCATTACTCCTTCTTCACGCATCATGTTGATTAAATCTTCATACCACCGGGTAAGTGCTGACTTTTCTTCATCACTTATCCGGTATTTGGAAATAATATTTTCCTTTATCTTCTCTATATCAAAGTTATTGGCTCTAATCAGGTCTTCAACCTGCCACATGTAAAGAAGATACTCCGCAATGTTCTCTTGTCTTAAATGTTGTGATATAAACATACCGTAAATGTGTTAAATGATTAATAGAAACAATACTCCGCAAACGTCAGTATAAAGATGCTCCGGATAATGTATAAACAAGTCCTAACACAGAAAGTATCATAACAACAATACCAATAATACGGTTTATCATCCAAATTCCTCTCAAATTAAAACGTGAACGCACTTTGTTCACAAAGAAAGTAATCCCGAACCACCATGCCAGTGCTCCCAAAGCAATGCAAAAGTAACTGGATATTTGCTCAAACAAGCGAATACCTGGAGCCAGATAGCCGAAGCGAGCAAAAAGACCAATGAACAGGAATATAATCAGAGGATTGGAAAGAGTAACTAAGAAAGCTGTAAAGAAATTGTGCAGATAAGTGCCTTTGCCGGATGAAACCGGACGAATTGATTTAACGGGATTGCTTCTGAATGTATAAAAGCCGAACGCCAACAACATGATGCTACCCAAAAGCTGCAAATAGAAAATGTTTTTATTAATATAGTCAAATACAAAACTCATTCCGTAACCGGTGAGCAGAGCATAAGCAATGTCACTCAATGAAGCTCCCAAACCGGTGACAAAGCCATACCATCGTCCCTTATTCAATGTCCGTTGGATACATAGCACACCGACAGGTCCTAACGGGGCAGAGACAACGACACCTATTAAAAATCCCTTGTATAGTATATCTAAAAACCAATTCATTTTGCAAAGATGCTACTTTTTTGCGAAACAGAATCTATTTTATTTACGTTTTTTATATTCCTCTGCATTGGTTTACCTTTTTTAGCAATAAAAAAAGGAGTGATTAATTAAATCACCCCTTATATAATAAGATTAAACAAATTTACTCTGTATATCTTTCGATTGTCTGTTCTCTGTCTGGACCTACTGATACAATCTTGATAGGCACTTCCAATTCTTCTTCGAGGAATGAAATATAAGCATTGAATTCTTCAGGGAATTCATCCTCGCTTCTCATCTTGGTCATGTCTGTTTGCCAACCTGCAAGTTCTACATAAACAGGTTCTAAACCTTCATTGATGTCAAACGGGAAATAATCTATTTCTTCACCATTCACTTTATAGCCTACACATGCCTTGATTGTTTCAAAAGTATCGAGTACATCGCTCTTCATCATTATAAGCTTTGTTACTCCGTTTATCATGATAGAATATTTCAATGCAACAAGGTCAATCCATCCGCAACGACGTTCACGTCCTGTCACAGCTCCATATTCATGACCTAAATCGCGAATCTTCTTTCCTGTTTCATCAAATAGTTCTGTTGGGAAAGGACCGCTTCCTACACGGGTACAATATGCTTTCATGATTCCGTAAACCTCACCTATTCTGTTAGGAGCTACACCTAAGCCTGTACATGCACCTGCACATACGGTATTAGATGAAGTAACAAAAGGGTAAGAGCCGAAATCAACATCGAGCATTGTTCCCTGAGCGCCTTCGCAAAGAACAGATTTACCGTCTTTAAGCAAATTATTTATTTCATGCTCGCTATCCACGAAATGGAAACCTTTCAAGTATTCAATTCCTTCAAACCAAGCTTTTTCAAGTTCAGTCAAATCATACTCAAACTTCAGGTTCTTCAATATTTGTTCGTGACGTGCCTTTGCTTCTGCATACTTTTGCTCGAAGTTGTGAAGAATATCACCAACACGAACACCCGTTCTACTTACTTTATCTGTATAAGTAGGACCGATGCCTTTACCGGTAGTGCCCACCTTTGCATCACCTTTGGCTGCTTCATAAGCAGCATCCAGCAAACGGTGAGTCGGGAGGATTAAATGAGCTTTCTTAGAAATGTGAAGTCTTTCTTTCAATGGATGTCCTGATGCTTCAAGAGCTTCGGCCTCAGCTTTGAACAAAGCCGGATCGAGCACAACACCATTACCGATAATATTTACTTTATCTCCCTGAAAGATACCGGAAGGAATGGAACGGAGCACATATTTCTGTCCCTCGAACTCAAGCGTATGCCCTGCATTGGGTCCACCCTGAAAACGTGCCACTACATCATATTTGGGTGTCAATACATCAACAACCTTTCCTTTGCCTTCGTCACCCCACTGTAATCCTAATAAAACGTCTACTTTCATTTTATCTGTTCTAAATTGATTATTTATTTGTTTTCTTTCTTTTCTTAGCCCACGCACACTTACTACATATACCATATATATATAAGGAGTAGTGCGACATTTGGAATTTCGTCAATCGCGTGTTTGCAATAGCATTCTTCAAAGCTTCATTCTGAAACTCCGTAACCTTTCCGCACTGCGTACATATCAAATGATGATGTGTTTCGATATTGAACGATTTCTCATATTGGGAAGAATTACCAAAAAGGTGTTTTATTACCAACTTGGCATCCATTAAAAGGATAATGGTATTATAAAGAGTTGCCCTGCTCACTCTGAAATTTTCCTGATTAACCATCAGGCTGTAGAGCATATCAATATCAAAATGCCCGTCGATGGAGTAAATAGTATCGAGTATAGCAAATCTTTCGGGAGTCTTCCGATGCCCGTTCGTATTTAAATATTCAGTGAATATCTGCTTTACCGTTTCTCTCACATTCTGTTTCTCCATATCCGGCAACAATTACAGCGAACAAAGTTAATCCTTTTTGTGTAAAACAGAAAGGATTAAAGCAAATATTCTATTTCAAATCTAATCTCCTCATAGGCTGCCCGTAAGTCTGCGTTGCCCGAATGCCTGAAAGCATTTATCTGCTTTACCAGCTTTTTAGCGTTCGTTTCACTTTGAGTTCCGAACTTTTTTAAAGCAAGAATTGCCGCATTACGTGGAAGAATTAGTTCTGACGATTGCACTGCTGCCAAAGCTTGATCCAAAAACTCAGCTTCGGCACGATCATTCAAATCTGAACCTTTTGCCAATAGACGGGCTATCAACAAAAATCCGCATAACTGAAAATATTCCCTCTCATCGGCCATCCATTGGAAAGCTTTATCCGCAGCATAAGGAAGGTACTGGAACAGCGACATGCAAGTAATCTCTGCAATCTCCGGGTTATGTATATTCTCTACCCAAATATCGGCAATATCAGGATAAAACGAATCTATCGGTTGAAGGAATCCCGCCAATATTTTCAATTCACGTACATCTTCTTTCCAAAGAGCCTGAGCCAGATCGTGGTTTTTCTCATAACCGTCAGCAATTTCTTTAATACGTGGAAGTTCCACTCCAAAATTCAGTTTATAAGCCAAACCTTTCTCACGCATACTCTGAGAAACAACTCCGTTCATTGATAAACGAAGTTTGGTTTTTATTTCTTGTAGTTGTTCTTTTATTTCCATAATTAACAAGTTATCTTAATTTCTATCGGGCAAATTAGAATATTCCTTCCCATAACGAAGCATCTGTTCTGCATATCCTTCTTTATAGGATATTCCCACATCCATAATTTTGCCATCCTTGTCTGTTATCACATTATATACCGGATTTATAAATCCTTTATATGGAGCCAGATTCAATTTCTTGTAACGTTCCAATATCTCGGCATGCAACACCGAATCAACCTTTATCGCATAATTCTCAACCAGCTTGCGAGCTGCTTCAAAATCCCCTTCCGATTTAATACGTTGTATCTCTGCCAATAACCGACCGAACAAATCACGAAGTTTATTATAATCATTGACTACAACATATGTTTTACTATCTTTATTTACCAACTCCACCACTTTATCGTCCACACCTTTTTCGAATACCCATTTAGCAATCAACTGCCGGTTACGCATATGCGCCTCTTCAATAGAAGCCCCCGGAGCAATACGCACAAGTTGAGTCATCAATCCATTCATCATGTAAGTATAATATGCAGCCTTAAAAGCATCTTTATTCGGAGTCAACCCTAATTCCACCAACTTATCATCCGGCAGATAATATAACCCGAATAAATCTGCACGGGCTTCCTCAATAGTAGAACCATATGCCTTTAAAGCATCAGGATCTACGCCGGGAAGTAATTTACCCGAACCATGCCCTAAGCATTCATGCAAATCCGTATGCAAATCATCTGTTATGTCTGCATAGTTGTTAATCAAAGTCTTTTCTATATCACTATAAGCAAATTCATCCATAAAACCGTTTCCATGAGCAGCTTTATTATAAGCATCGGTCAAATTACCAATAGTTACTGATTTAGAGCCATGATGTGCTCTAATCCAATTAGAATTAGGAAGATTTATACCAATAGCACTAGCAGGATATAAATCTCCTGCCAAAATTGCAGCAGTAATAACCTTAGCGGATACTCCTTTCACGCTCTCTTTCTTAAATCTTTTGTCAACAGGTGAATGATCTTCAAACCACTGAGCATTTGAACTAATTGTTTCTGTACGCTTAGTAGCCTCAACATCTTTGAAATTAACAATAGATTCCCAACTTGCTTTCATGCCTAACGGGTCCCCATAAGATTCAATAAAGCCATTCACAAAATCGATTCTCGAATCCAAATCCTTCACCCAGAGAATCGAGTACTCATCAAATGTTTTCAAATCACCATCTTCATAGAACTGAATCAGTTTACTGATAACAGCTTTCTGAGTATCATTCTCGGAAACAGATTCCGCTTTTTTCAACCAATAAACGATCTTTTCAATAGCAGCGGAGTACAATCCGCCAACCTTCCATACTTCTTCCTGAACTTTATCCTGCTTTTTTATCAAACGACTGTTCATTCCATACATAACGGGAGTAAGATCTGCTGGATTCTTCATTTTTCCGTAAAAATCCTCTGCTTCTTCCTGAGTAACTCCATTATAATAATTACATGCTGAAGTCAAAACCAAATCTTCTCCATCGGCTTGATTTACCCTTTTAGGCATTATCGCCGGATCAAAGATTACAGGAAATATTTCATCACAAAGCTGTTCTACTGTTTGCCCTTTCTCAAGAGGCAACTTATCAGTATCAACATTTAATAATTCCGCTTTGAGAAATTCAGGAGTAAAGCCGGGTGTAAACTTATCACATCCATAATGATGATGAATGCCATTAGAAAACCACACTCTTTTCAGGTAGGTTTCCATATGAATGAAATTTGTATCCTTTCTATCACCTTGATAGTTGAGATAAACAGCTTCTAACATCTTACGGATAACTAGATTATACCTTCCATTTTGATCAAACAGAATATCACGTCCCTGAAGGGCAGCTTGAGAAAGATAGTAAACCAACTCTTTCTGATTCAAAGTAAGATCATCGAAACCATGAACTTGGTAACGAAGTATTTGTAAGTCTGCAAATTGTTCAACCGTATAGTTAAACTGATCTGCTAAAGGAGTCATAGCCATAGCAAAGGGAAATAAAAGAGAAAGGGAATTATCTCAAAAACACTTTCGAGATAACCCCTTTCCACTAAATAAGTTAAATGAATTTATTATTTCTTTTCAGCATGTTTTTTACGATAACCGTTCGGAGTTTCTCCTATGTTCTTGTAGAACGCAGCATAGAAAGACTGACGGTTAGCGAAGCCAACCAATGCACTGATTTCTTCCACATTTTTATCGATATATCTTTTATCGGTTAATAAGTGGAGAGCATCTTTAATTCTATATTCATTTAATAAACAGGAATAGTTCATACCAAAACGAGAATTTACCACTGCCGATAAATAACGAGTGTTGGTCTTTAATTCCTTTGCCAAGTCCTTAGCGGAATAATTAGGATCTCTATACTTCTTCTGAACAACGATGATGTTTAATATTTTATCATACAATTCATCAGCAAGTTCAGCTCTAATCAAAGATCTATAAGCCGCCTTCTTCTCTTTTTTCTCCCTCAAATTATAGGGAGTCTTTTTCGGAGCACCTTCTGCTCCACCTTTCTTTTCTTCTAAATTACTCATTGAATCAACTGGTTAGGGTTATATAATTATTATATTATTATTACAGTTTTCATAAATGTTACAAATTTCACATATCCTTTTCAAATATGCAACTATTTAGTAAAATTATTTTCTTAAATAATCTCAACAAGCGTGATATTATTTGTTTTATTGAATATTATAAAGGATTTTAGCTATAAATTGTTCATAGGTACTTACATTTTTTATTTTTATTACTCACACTGCCATACTAATTATTACCTTTGTAAACAAAATTAAAGATAATAAACAAATTCATGCTACATACATTAAAGACCTATTTTGGTTATGACTCTTTTCGTCCCCTACAAGAAGACATTATTCATCACATTCTAAATAAAAAAGACGCACTGGTGTTAATGCCTACCGGAGGAGGAAAATCCATTTGTTATCAACTCCCGGCTTTAATAATGGAAGGAACTGCAATTGTCGTATCTCCGCTTATTTCTTTAATGAAAGACCAGGTTGATGCGTTGAAAGCCAATGGTATTAATGCCGGAGCATTGAATAGCAGCAATGACGAAACTGAAAATGAAATACTGAGAAGAGAATGCATTCAGGGCAAAATAAAGCTACTCTATATATCCCCAGAACGTCTGTTGGCAGAAATAAATTATCTGTTGCGCGATATTAACATCTCTTTGTTCGCCATAGATGAAGCACACTGCATTTCACAATGGGGACATGACTTCCGCCCCGAATATACTCAAATGAAAAAACTTCGCGAACAGTTTCCCACAATACCTATTGTGGCACTCACCGCAACTGCCGACAAAATTACCCGACAGGACATACTAAAACAATTAAACTTAAGGAATCCGCAAACTTTCATATCTTCTTTCGACCGCCCCAATATTAGTTTGACAGTGAAGAGAGGATACCAGCAAAAAGAAAAAACGAAGGCTATACTCGACTTTATTGAAAAGCACCGTAACCAATGCGGTATTATATATTGCATGAGCCGGAGCAAAACGGAGTCGGTTGCGCAGATGCTCAGTAAGCATGGGATTAAAGCTGCCGTTTATCATGCCGGATTAAATGCACAGATAAGAGAAAAGGCCCAAAACGATTTCATCAATGACCGCGTACAGGTAGTATGCGCCACGATTGCTTTTGGAATGGGTATTGATAAATCTAATGTCCGTTGGATTATACACTACAATCTTCCCAAAAGCATTGAAAGTTTCTATCAGGAAATAGGTCGTGCCGGACGTGACGGACTGGAGAGCGATACTTTATTGTTTTATTCGCTGGGAGACATCGTACTCCTTTCTAAATTTGCCAATGACAGCAGCCAACAAGAGATAAACCTTGAAAAACTGCATCGAATGCAACAATATGCAGAAGCAGACATTTGTCGCCGGCGTATACTATTAAGTTATTTCGGAGAAACGGCTGAACATGACTGTGGAAACTGTGATGTATGCAAAAATCCACCCGAACGCTTCGACGGAACTGTAATTGTACAAAAAGCCCTGAGTGCCATAGCACGCACCAACGAACAAATAGGAACCGGAGTTCTAGTTGAAATACTCAAAGGGTTCAGTACTGCCGAAGTTATGGAAAAAGGTTATCATCAGCTAAAGACTTTCGGTGCAGGACGGGAAGTTCCGGCACGCGATTGGTATGATTACCTGCTTCAGATGCTTCAATTAGGTTACTTTGAGATTGCTTACAATGAAAACAGCCATCTTAAAGTAACTGAAAGCGGAAAGAAAATTCTCTTTGGTCAGGAACGGGCAGCATTAGTTGTAATCAAGCATGAAGAAACAGCAACTAAAGGACGCAAAAAGAAAACAGAAAAGATCAAAGAAGCTCTTCAACCCGTCAGCTACAAAAGTGAGGATGAAAGAATATTTGAAGCTTTGCGTGTAGTTCGCAAAAAACTTGCCGATGAGCAAGCCGTTCCGGCTTACATCGTATTATCAGATAAAGTCCTTCACTTGTTAAGCACTATTCGTCCCACTACTATCGAAGCTTTTGGTGAGGTGAGCGGTATCGGTGAATACAAAAAGGAGAAATATGGAAAAGACTTTGTAGAAGTCATTAAGAAAACACTATCCTAAACAAATACATTGTTTCTCCCTTTCATTCCTTCCAGAGATTGCTGAAACCACTTACAATAAAGCGAAGCAGATGAAAGCAGATACCTTTTTTCTGCTTTCATCTGCTTTCAGTCCTTTCATAAATAACATATAATCGGCCTATTTACATCGTTTCATCTGATCATGCAATTCAGCTTGGGGAACTCCCAAAGAAACAGCTTTTTCAAAATCGGCCTTTGCCAACCCCTTCTTCTTTTGTTCCAAATAAATTTCTCCTCTCATCAAATACGCTTCAATGGAAGAAGCATCTAATTCTATCGCCCTGTCAAGGTCAAGCAAAGCAAGATCGGGGTGTTGCATATCACGCTCCACATCTGCACGAGCAATGTACATAACAGCATCATTGGGATATTCCGTTACCAGTTTACTAATCAAGTCAAGTGATTCACGATACTTTTTCATCTTCTGATAAAGGGTAGCTAAACCCAATCGCCCGTTTTTACTCTCCGGTTGCAACTGAAGCAAACGTTTATAGTCCAGTTCGGCAGCCTTATAATCACGGCGTTTCATATAAATATATGCCCGATAGAGCAAAGCCTCATCATTATTCTTATTCAAATCGAGCACATTGCAATAATCCAGATAAGCCCGGTCTTGATTTCCCATTTCCATGTGAAGGGAAGCGCGATTCAATAATATAGGAACTGTCTTCGAAGAAAGATTTAATGCAAATGTATAGGACTCGATGGCATCTTCATTATGTCCCATCCGTCGCTGAACGGTTCCCAAGTTAGAGAACAGCAACGCATTATGTGGATTGGCGGGCTCCAACTTCAACGCTTCTTTAAACAACTCTTCTGCTTTTTGCAGGCTGTCTTTCGCAGTATAATCCAAAGCTGCTTCCGAAAGTTCTTTGTAAGTCTTCTGCGCATATGCCGCCGAACCTATAAATATGGAAAGAAATAAAATTATTATTCTCATATAGTTAATCTAAAGGATAAGTATCAAAAGCAAATTCTTCGGTAGAGAGATAGCGTTCACCCGTATCGGGTAACAAAGTCACAATCATCTTACCTGCAAACTCAGGGCGTTGCGCCAGCAAACGTGCGGCATAAACCGCCGCCCCCGAAGATATTCCCACCAGCAAACCTTCTGTTTGAGAAAGTTCCCTGCCGCCACGGATAGCTTCATCATCCGGCACTTGCATCACTTCATCTATAACCGAAGGATTATATAATTTTGGAATAAAGTTCGCACCAATTCCCTGAATCTTATGCGGACCTGCCTTTCCTCCCGAAATTACGGGTGACGATGCAGGCTCAAAAGCTACGACATATACCGCAGGATTAAGTTCTTTCAAACGTTCTGCAACACCACAAACCGTTCCGCCCGTGCCTACTCCGGCAACAAAGACATCAACTTTTCCATTTGTGTCACGCCAGATTTCTTCCGCTGTGGTATGCTTGTGTACCTCTGTATTGGCAGCATTCTCAAACTGCTGAAGAATAATCGCACCGGGAATACTTCGTTTCAATTCTTCGGCTTTCTCAATAGAACCGTTCATCCCCTTATATCCCTCTGTGAGAACAATCTCGGCACCCAGTGCTTTTAAAAGGTTCCTACGTTCAATACTCATGGTTTCGGGCATCGTCAGGATAAGTTTATATCCTTTAACCGTGGCCACCATGGCAAGCCCCACCCCTGTGTTTCCACTGGTAGGTTCTATAATTGTAGCTCCGGGAGCCAATACACCACGCGCTTCCGCATCCTCAATCATCGAAAGGGCTACACGATCTTTCACACTACCGGCAGGATTGAAATACTCTAGTTTTCCAATTATCGCAGTCGATAAGCCATGTTTCCGGCTATAGTTTGACAACTCCAGCAAAGGAGTGTCACCAATCAAATCGGTCAGTTGCTTAGCAATCTTTGTCATATTTCCCTATACCTATATATATGTATTTTGCAAATATAAGGAAGAAAAACTTTCTCCTTTCATAGTTGTTTCATAATTAATAGATAATTTTGAAACATTAAAACATAGAAAGAATAAGGAGGCTACATCATGGAGCACGAACATTCACATCATCACAATCACACCATTACCTCGCTAAACAAGGCATTCATCATTGGTATCGTACTTAATCTCGGTTTTGTTTTCGTAGAATTCGGTGCAGGCTTTTACTTCGACTCGCTCGCTTTACTCTCCGATGCAGGGCACAACCTGAGCGATGTTATCAGTTTAGTATTAGCACTTCTGGCTTTCCGGCTAGCCAAAGTAAGGGCAAACTCCAAATACACTTACGGATATAAAAAGAGCACAGTACTGGTATCTCTGCTCAATGCCGTGATTCTGCTGGTAGCCGTGGGAGCTATCTTACTGGAAAGCATCAACAAACTTCGCAATCCCGAACCCGTGCCTGGCGGAGCTATTGCATGGGTGGCAGGTATCGGTGTCATCATCAACGCCTTTACAGCATTCCTGTTCCTGAAAGATAAGGATAAAGACCTGAACGTGAAAGGCGCTTATCTGCACATGGCAGCCGATGCCCTCGTTTCTGTCGGTGTATTGGTTGCAGGACTGATTATCCGTCAAACCGGATGGTATATCATAGATCCCATTATAGGAATAACGGTTGCCATTATCATTCTTATCTCCACTTGGAACCTGTTGCATGACAGCATCCGCCTCTCACTCGACGGAGTTCCCGTTGGCATAGACAGTGAGGAAATAAAGAAAAGCATTTCCGCCCTGCCGCATGTGAAAGAGATTCACCACATGCACATCTGGGCTATAAGTACAACGGAAAACGCACTTACCGCCCATATTGTAACGGACAGCCTCGGCGACATGGAAGAAACGAAGCATCTTATCAAGCATACTTTGGAAGATGAAAACATCAGCCACGCCACACTTGAGTTCGAAACGGAAACAACTTGTTGTGACGGGCATTGCGAATAACTTTTGCTTATAATGAATAAAAAAAGATGAATAGCATGTGATTAATAATTTGAATAGCTTTGCAACGAAAAACAAAGTATCATTATTAATCACTCCTGAAACATGTACAAAAGCATCTTAAGACCATTACTTTTTCTTATTGATCCCGAAAGAATACACCGCCAACTAGTTTCTGCTCTCAAGTTATACAGGCACATACCTTTTATACGGGTATGGATGCATCACACCTGCACGCATCAGGCTCCTTACCAATGGAACAAACTGGTTTTAACAAACCGTATCGGACTTTCCGCCGGATTTGATAAAGCTGGTGAAGTGTTCAGTGAGCTTGCCGACTTCGGGTTCGGGTTCATAGAACTGGGAACTGTCACTCCTTCTCCGCAACAAGGTAACCCGTCACCGCGTATTTTCCGTTTGCCAAAATGTGACTCACTGATTTCCCGAACAGGTTTCAATAATCCGGGAGTCGATAAATTCAGAGAAAACCTGCACCGTCATAAAAAAAGAGACTGCCTGATTGGCATCAACATCAACAAAAATCCCCAATCGGAAGGGCAAACGGCAGTAAGTGATTTCTCCAACCTATTCCTTGCACTCTATAACGATGCCGATTACTTCACCCTTAATTGGGGTTCCATTGATGCCGAACTATTTGCCGATGTGCTGGAAGCCCTTACCCATTACAGGAAAAATCATGTGGAAAAGCGCCCTGTCTTCATTAAACTTCCGGCAGATATTACAGAAGAAACCATGACTAAAGTTATCGGGCTTGCCACACAATACGGGATAGAAGGTTTCATTGCCACAGGCCCCACAATGGATCGCACAAACTTGCACTCATATACAAAAGAAGAACTTGATACTATCGGAGCGGGAGGCGTAAGCGGAAAAGGTATCGGAAACAAATCACTCAATGTGGTAAAGTATCTTCGAACTCATTGCGATAAGAATATGTTAATTATAGGTGCAGGCGGAATAATGTCTCCCGATGATGCCAAAAGAATGGCAGAAGCAGGAGCCGACTTAGTACAAATCTATTCGGCATTCATCTATTCCGGTCCGTCAATCGTAAAAAGAATAGCAAAAGAAATCAACTAATAACATCTTATTAATCATGGAAGCAAAATACATGGAATTACCTTTGTACCTTGACGGGGAAACACATCCGGCAACAGTCAATGCCGCCATTCCGTCTTTGTTTATTTATCCTGCACAGCAGCCAAGCGGCAAAGCAATTGTCATGTGTCCCGGAGGCGGCTTGACCAAAGTAGCCATGGAGCACGAAGGTCACGACATGGCTCCATGGTTTATCGAACAAGGCATTACGTTTGCCATACTTAAATACCGAATGCCCAACCAACAAGAAAAATCTTATCAGAAGACATCCGGCAAGCTATCCGCACCATGCGCAGCCTATCCGGCAAATACTGTTTCAAGGAATTGGGAGTAATGGGAGCTTCTATCGGAGGGTACATCGCAGCCGGTGCGGCGGTTTTCCCGGAAGCAGATACTTGTCCTGACTTTCAAATATTATTTTATCCCGTTATCAGCATGAAACAAGCATATACGCACATCCCTTCCAGAACGCAGATATTGGGAGAGCATCCGTCGGTATGGAAAGAGAACGATTTCTCGCTTGAATGCCATGTTAAGGATAATACGCCAAAAGCTTTTATTGCAGCGGCATCCGACGACAAAGCAGTTTCACCCGTCAACAGTACACTTTACTATGACGCATTACTGAAACACGGAGTTTCCGCTTGTCTGCACATCTATCCCGAAGGCGGGCACAGTTTTGCTTTCCGTGACACGTTCCCATACAAAACTTTGCTTTTAAAAGAACTGAAAGCATGGTTAAGTCAATCCCAAAGCAATGGTTAGGCCATTTAACAGGATATATTAACAAAAACATGCCTACACTTAAATAACTTGACAGTAGTCAATTAATAACTTGACAGCTGTCAATTTAATACTTGACAACTGTCAAGTTATTAATTGACAATTGTCAAGTTACTAATATATAAGCATAGATTCACTTAACCATCAGCTTTAAAGTCCTTACCCATACCGATGAAAAGACTTAATGACAGGCAACAAAAAAAGGGATGGTGCATGAACCATCCCTTATCCTATATACATTATATAATTATGCTTTCCTTATATAATCAACAATCCACTGCCCCACTTCCTTAGTTCCATACTTGGCTCCGTCTTTAACTTGTATTTCGGGAGTACGGACATTGGCATCAAGTGAAGCATCTACCGCCTTACGTATCAGCGCACCTTCCGCTTTGAGGTCGAAGTACTCGAACAACATGGCAACGGAAAGGATTTGTGCCAACGGATTGGCTATATTCATACCTTTTGCCTGAGGCCATGAGCCATGAATCGGTTCGAATACCGGAGTGCTTTCGCCTGTGGAAGCAGAAGGAAGCAATCCCATAGAACCGCTGATGACCGATCCTTCATCCGTAAGAATATCGCCGAATGTATTCTCTGTAACCATCACATCGAAGAAACAAGGATCTTGAATCATGCGCATGGCTGCATTGTCCACATACATGTAATCGGTAGTTACTTCGGGATAGTTCGGAGCCATTTCCTGTGCTATCTGTCTCCACAAACGGGAAGAAGCAAGCACATTCGCCTTGTCTACCACAGTTAAATGCTTGTTGCGCTTCATGGCATATTCGAAACCTACTTTCAGTATTCTTTCAATTTCGGGACGGGTGTACATGTTGGTATCATAAGCCTTGTCATTATCCTGATACTTCTCACCGAAATACATTCCTCCCGTCAGCTCACGGATACAGATAAAGTCTGCATTCTCCACCAGCTCGGCTTTCAACGGTGACTTGTGAACCAAGCACTTGAAAGTCTGCACGGGACGAATGTTTGCAAAGAGTCCCAGTTTCTTACGCATGGCAAGCAGTCCTTGCTCCGGACGTACTTTTGCAGTAGGATCGTTATCGAACTTGGGATCGCCTACGGCAGAAAACAAAACAGCGTCGGCGTCTTTACACACACGGAAAGTTTCTTCCGGGAACGGATCGCCTACTTTATCAATGGCATCTGCACCGCAAACGGCATATTCATAACTTACTTTATGACCGAATTTCTCGCAAACGGCACTCATTACCTCTACGCCCTGCACAGAGATTTCCGGTCCTATACCGTCGCCTGCTAATACTGCAATTTTAAAATCCATTTTACTTAGTGATTAGTGTTAAGCGATTAGTGATTAGTTAAGTAAATCAGTTCATACCAATTACTTAACACTAATCACTAATCACTAGAATTAATATTCTTCAATAATATTCAGCATCTTCATTGTTGCCTTTATGGCTGCTTCCGTTTGGTCTGCATCCAGTCCGCGTGTGCGGAACACACGTCCGTCATAACTCCACGTGATGACTGTCTGCACAAAAGCATCGGTACGTCCGCCGGGGGGGATAGTCACGGCATAGTTTGTCAGCATGGGGAACTTACGGTTCAGTGTCACTTTATATACCTTGCGGAGCGCACGCACAAAAGCATCATACTGACCATCGCCACTGGAGCTTTCCTCGTATTCCTTTCCGTCAATGGAAATCTTCAGGGTTGCCATCGGCTTCAAGCCTCCCGACAAAGTAACAAAATAAGTGAGCAACTTCACTCTGCTGTTTGCTTCACTGTGCTTCAACACATCGGATATAATATAAGGTAAGTCTTCCTGTGTCACCAATTCTTTCTTATCGCCCAATTCGATGATGCGTTCCGTCACCTTGCGCATGGATTCTTCGTCCAATTGCAAACCAAGGCTTTCAAGGTTCTTGCGGATATTCGCCTTACCACTTGTTTTGCCGAGAGCATACTCACGGATGCGCCCGAAACGTTCGGGCAACAAGTCGTTACAATAGAGATTACTTTTATTATCACCGTCGGCATGCACACCGGCAACTTGCGTGAAGACATTCTCGCCTACGATGGGTTTATTGGCAGGGATAGCGATACTTGAATAAGACTCTACAATGCGGCTCACATCATTCAACCGGTTTTCCACAATGGATGTTTTGGCATTGAAATGGTCTTTCAAGATAGCTTGCACACTTGCCAATGGCGCATTACCGGCACGCTCGCCCAATCCGTTAATGGTAGTATGGAGTCCCTTTACCCCCGAAAGCACTGCGGCAAGCACATTGCTTACTGCCAAATCGTAATCGTTATGGGCATGGAAGTCGAAGTGAAGATTGGGATAACGTTTCTTCATCTTGCGCATGAATTCAATCACTTGCAGAGGATTCAGTATTCCCAATGTATCGGGCAACATGAAACGTTTGATATTCAACTGCTGCAATGCATCGACCAATTGGAATACATATTCGGGGGAATGAATCATTCCGTTTGACCAGTCTTCCAGATACACATTGACTTCAATGTCCATTTCATCGGCAAAGCGAACCACCTTGATTATATCTTCGAGATGTTCCTGAAGTGATTTGCGAAGCTGCAATTTGCAATGTTTCTCAGAACCTTTGCAAAGGAGGTTGATAACTTTACAACCTGCTTGCTGTATCCAGTCGAGCGATGCCCGTCCGTCTACAAACCCGAGAACTTCCACTTTATGCAATAATCCGCGTCGTGCCGCCCAATCGGAAATCATCTTCACCGCTTCGAATTCACCTTCCGACACACGGGCGGACGCTACCTCAATGCGGTCTACCTGTAACTCTTCGAGCAACAGACGGGCAATCATCAGCTTTTCGTGTGCCACGAATGACACACCGCTGGTTTGCTCTCCGTCCCGAAGAGTAGTATCCATGATTTCTATTTTGAGTGCTTCTCTTCCCATGCTTCTATTTTATCTTTATTGCTCAGAAGAAAGTCTATATCATCCAATCCGTTCATCAGGCAATGCTTCTTATAAGTATTGATTTCAAATGATTCACTTTTCCCGGTTGCCTTGTTGGTAATAGTTTGTTCGGGCAAGTTCACTTCCACTTCCATTTTAGGATTGGCTGCAATAGAATCAAACAGCTCTTTCAGGAAACCTTCACTTACCACTACCGGCAATACGAAGTTATTCAATTCGTTATTCTTATGTATATCGGCAAAGAAACTGGAAACCACTACGCGGAAACCATAATCGGCAATAGCCCACGCGGCATGTTCGCGACTGGAACCCGAACCGAAGTTCTTTCCCGCTACAAGTATTTGTCCGCCATATGTAGGATCGTTCAGCACGAATGATTCAATTTTGTTTCCTTGTTTGTCATAACGCCAATCACGAAAAAGGTTTTCTCCGAAACCGTCTTTTGTGGTAGCTTTCAGGAAACGTGCGGGGATAATCTGGTCGGTATCTACATTCTCTAAAGGAAGAGGTACGCAAGTGCTTGTTATGATATTGAATTTTGCTTTCATCGTTCTTTCTTTTTAATCCATTAATGTTCTTGGGTCTGTAATCTTTCCGGTTACGGCAGCCGCAGCAGCTACATAAGGGCTTGCCAACAGTGTGCGTGCTCCCGGTCCCTGACGGCCTTCAAAGTTACGGTTACTTGTGGAAACCGAGTACTTTCCTGCCGGAACTTTATCATCATTCATTGCCAAACAAGCCGAACATCCCGGTTGACGGATGGCAAAGCCGGCTTCTTCCAATACTTTGTCTAATCCTTCCTTGCGGATTTGTGCATCTACCATCCACGAGCCCGGAACCAGCCATGCTACTACATTATCTGCTTTTTTATGTCCTTTTACAAGAGAAGCAAATGCACGGAAGTCTTCAATACGTCCGTTTGTACAAGCTCCCAAGAATACATAATCAATCTTTTTACCTAACAATGACTCACCCGGCTTGAAACCCATATAATCAAGCGACTTGGTAAATGAAATCTTTGCGGTTTCACCCATGCCGTCCAATGTAGGGATATGCCGGGTTATGCCCATACCCATGCCCGGATTGGTTCCGTAAGTAATCATCGGCTCTATATCTGCCGCATCAAAACGAACTTCTTTGTCGAATACAGCATCCTCATCACTCTTTAAAGTTTTCCAATAAGCAAGAGCTTTATCCCATTCTTCCCCTTTAGGAGCGCTTTCACGTCCTTTGATATATTCAAAAGTTACTTCATCGGGAGCAACCATACCTCCGCGGGCTCCCATTTCGATGGAAAGATTGCATAAAGTGAGACGCCCTTCCATTGAAAGAGCACGGATTGCAGAACCTGCATATTCCACGAAATAGCCCGTAGCACCACTTGTCGTCATCTTCGACATCATGTAAAGAGCCATATCTTTAGCAGTGACACCTTTGCCCAAGGTTCCGTCAATAGTAATACGCATGGTCTTAGGTCTTGACTGAAGAATACATTGTGAAGCCAATACCATTTCCACTTCACTTGTACCTATACCGAAGGCGATAGCTCCCATTGCTCCATGAGTAGAAGTATGCGAGTCACCGCAAACAATCGTCATTCCCGGTAGAGTCAACCCTCTTTCGGGACCTACTACATGGATAATTCCGTTTTTCGGGTCCATCATTCCAAAATGAGCCAACCCGAAATCTTTGGCATTCTTTGCCAATGTATCGACCTGTGTCTTTGAGATTGAGTCTTCAATCGGTTTATCCTGATCGTGGGTAGGAGTATTATGATCGGGCATACAAACAATGTTTTCGGGACGGAAACATTTGATGCCTCTTGCTTTTAGTCCGGCAAATGCCTGAGGGCTGGTTACTTCATGACAGTAAAGTCTGTCGATATAAAGTTGAGTGGGACCGTCTTCCACCGTAGTAACTACGTGTGCATCCCAAATCTTATCAAATAATGTATTAGCCATATTTTTATTCTATTTAATACCTATATATTAATATCAGAAAGAAATTAGTTTTTGAACTTATTGATACAGTCGATGTATGCCTCGACAGATGCTGCAATAATATCGGTGTTTGCACCGAATCCGTAATAAATCTGTCCGTCATACTCTACCTGCATGTGAACTTTACCTACATCATCACTCCCCTTGCTAATTGCCTGAATAGTGAATTCTTTCAGAGTCATGTGACGGTCGATAATCTTCTTCAAAGCCTTTATTGCTGCATCCACAGGACCATTCCCGCTTGCTGCCGCTTCAAAACTTTCTCCTGCAATGTTCAAACCGAGACTTGCAACAGGACGAACGCCCAAACCACTTGTTACTTGCAGATATTCCAATTTAATGCGATGGTTCATGCTTCTGTCAGCTCCTGCCAATACTAAGATGTCATCATCATGAATGTCTTTCTTACGGTCGGCAAGTTTCAGGAATTCTTCGTAAACATGATCCAATTTCTCCTGTTCCAAATCTACTCCCAAGACAGAAAGGCGATTCTTCAAAGCTGCACGTCCGCTACGGGCTGTTAATACGATTGAGTTATCATCAATACCTACATCATGCGGATCTATGATTTCATATGTCTGAACGTTCTTCAATACTCCGTCCTGATGAATACCCGATGAATGGGCAAAAGCATTGCGCCCTACAATAGCTTTATTGGGCTGAACAGGCATATTCATCAAACTCGAAACCATTCTTGAAGTAGGATAAATCTTCTGGGTATTGATGTTTGTTTGAATATCAATATCGTGGTGGCTCTTCAGAATCATGGCAATTTCTTCAAGAGCAGTGTTACCCGCACGTTCGCCGATACCATTGATAGTAACTTCTGCTTGGCGAGCTCCGGCAAGAATACCTGCCATTGTATTGGCAGTTGCCATACCTAAATCATTGTGACAATGGGTGGAGATAATAGCTTTGTCAATTCCGTCCACGTGTTCCATCAAATATTGAATCTTCGCTCCGTACTCGGAAGGTAAGCAATAACCGGTAGTATCGGGAATATTCACTACTGTGGCTCCGGCTTTAATTACAGCTTCAACCACTCTTGCAAGATACTCATTATCTGTACGCCCTGCATCTTCCGCATAGAATTCCACGTCTTCCACATACCTCTTGGCATATTTAACAGCAGCAACCGCACGTTCTATAATTTCCTCACGATTAGAATTAAATTTATATTTGATATGCGAATCGGATGTCCCGATACCTGTGTGGATTCTTTTATGCTTTGCATACTTCAAAGCATCGGCAGCCACATCAATATCTCTTTCTACCGCACGAGTCAACGCACAGATAGTAGGCCAAGTTACTGCCTTGGATATTTCAATAACCGAATTAAAATCTCCCGGACTTGATACCGGAAAACCTGCTTCAATCACATCGACACCCAAAAGTTCGAGAGCTTTAGCCACCTGAATCTTTTCAACTGTGTTCAACTGACATCCCGGAACCTGCTCACCATCACGAAGCGTAGTATCGAAAATAAATAATCTATCGTTCATCTTTTACCTCTTTTTATATTGTTATTATTATCTTTTCTACATTAAAAAAGCCTTTCACACTTGGAAGTGAGAAAGGCTTTACTATTTTGTTCTTTATACAAATTTACGCACGACACTCACTTCCACCAAGTTGCCCTAGGAGAATAATAATACCGCATAGTAGAATATGTATAAACATCTGATTCATTTCTATTGTCTCTTTTTTTAGTTTGACGTTGCAAAGGTATAGATTATTTCTAATATACAAAATAAAATGAAAGTTTTTTAGATATAAAAATATCAGTTCATAAGCAGCCATACCAAAATGGCTTATGAATAATAAGAAAAAGACGAAGCGGTCTGCAAGTAAACCATTTACTATGCACACCGCTTACACCACCTACATGAGTCATATACATCGCGTACCCAACTCACCATATTAGTTTAAACAACCAAAACAATAAAGTTTATATATAAGAGAGATAATTAATGTTCATTCTTACTCCTGCTCATAAACCGGATAACCTTTGGCTTTCCATGTCTCTTTCAATTTTTTCAATACTTTAATGAAAGCCTCATAATCTTTTTTCTCCGGCAATGTCCATCCACTTTCCGCATAAGCTGCAATTCGGGGGAATATCATTCGATACATTTTTTCGTTCGACATAATTTCCTCTCCCCACATCTGGCAACCTATACCTAATATTCTCGGTTCGAGTTCCCGGGGTAAACCCTCAGGAATCGGACTAAATGTATAAGCTTGTTTTAAAGGAATCTTTTTATAATCATAATCCAGATAAGTCATATAATGATAAGAGTTAACCACATCATATCCCTGACGGGCGGTTTGTTCCACCAAATTTATATCGCCTTTCCAGAACTGTACAATTGTTCCTGCAGCCAATTTCTGTTTTGCAGTTGCATCTGTTTCCGAATGATATTCATGTATTTTATTTCCAGTAATATCATTCCACCCCATCATGCGGCGTCCTTTTTGTTTCAGCAAATGAGAAATATCATTTGTGAAAAGGATTTGCACGTCGGCAGGAGTTTCTAGATTATTTTGTTTCATATACGACTGAATCCTATCGGAAGCCTTCCATTGATCATACTTCACTTCGTCACCTCCAATATGGATAATCGGAGATGGAAACAGAGCTATAATTTCATCCAGCACATCTTCAATAAAAGTGCGGACTCTTGGAAAAGTAACATCCATTACCTCATATTGCACTCCGAAATAGCAAGGAACTTTTATTTCTTTCCCGGTAGTTCCCAACCAAGGATAAGCAGCAATAGCAGCACTTTCATGTCCCGGCATTTCAAATTCTGGAACAACCTGAATATGACGTTTTGCTGCATAGTCTATAATTTCCTTGATTTCTTTCTGAGTATAATAACCGCCATGACGTACTCCGTCATAAGTAGTTCCTTTATATCCTCCTATTTGAGTAGAATCACGCCATGCAGCAACTTTAGCCAATTCCGGATATTTTTTTATCTCAATACGCCATCCCTGGTCATCAGTTAAATGCCAATGAAAAACGTTAAGTTTGAGACGAGCCATTTCATCCAACAAGCCTTTTACAACTTCTTTACCTTTGAATGCCCGTGCCTCATCAAGCATAAAAGCTCTCCATGAGAAAGCCGGATAATCTTTGATAGAAATCCTTGGCACAACATAGTTTCCATCTACTTTACCGATGAGTTGGCGTAATGTTTGAATCCCGTAAAATATTCCTTTAGCAGAAGCAGCAGTTATCTGAACAGCATTATCCACGTTAATGGAATAACCATCTTCCTTTTCTGATTTAAAAGAAGAATCCAAATTCAAGCAAACAGTTCCATTCATAGAAACGCCTTTTGTTTTAATATGAAAGTCATCTTTTAAATACTGCCGGAGCATTTTAGCTTCATTTCTCAATTCTGCCGGAAAAGATATACTAATGTTTTCTCCTAATACCAAATTTCCGTTTCCTACTTTAATATCCTGTACGGCCGGAATAGTACGTATCTCATCAGCATAAGATATACTATTTATAAGAAGCAGACATAAACATGCAATCGTAGTTTTCAATTGTATCATTTGTGTTTTAATTAATATCGTTAGACAAAGAGTAAGGTTTATCACTTTCACTATATGCACGTTTACTAGGTTTACTTGCCATTACAAAGCGCAATTCCCCTCCATTCATGACATCCTGATGTGTTATATACGCTTTAGAATATGATTTCCCATTCAAGAAAACCGCCTTTACATACTTATTCTCTTTAGAAAGATTATCAGCTATGATATTGAATGTTTTTCCATTCTCCAAAGTTATTTCTATTTTATCCAAAGCCGGAGTTCCCAATACATATTGATCACTACCCGGGCAAACAGGATAAAATCCCATTGCTGAAAAGACATACCACGCAGACATTTGTCCACAATCATCATTTCCACATAATCCATCAATACGATTCTGATACATCTTATCAAAAATTTCACGAATACGTTCTGCTGTTTTCCAAGGTTGGGAAGTCCACATATATAAATAAGGAACATGGTGACTCGGTTCATTTCCGTGAACATAGCTACCCAGAATACCTTCTTCCGTCACGTCTTCTGTATGCTCATAAGCAGAAGCCGGTAATTTATCGACAAACAACTTGTCCAATCCACGAACAAAAGTCTTATCACCTCCCATACAGGTAATCATTCCTTTTACGTCATGCGGAACAAAATAAGAATAGTTTAAAGAATTACCCTCAATAAAACCTTGACCAGATGTATTATAGATATTTGGATTCTCCATCCATCGACCATCTGCATAACGTGGACAAACATACCCGGTTTCGGGATTAAATAAATGCTTATAATTAGCAGCCCGTTTCTTATAAATCTCAGCTATATCTTGTTTTCCCATTCTTTTAGCCGTATGATAAATAGCCCAATCATCATAAGCATATTCTAATGTGATAGAAGCAGCACTTACATTTTCTTCCAAAGGCACATATCCTATTTTCCTATAAGAAGCAATTCCATCATAATAAGACAAGTTAGAACTACTTACCATTGCTTCCAAAGCTAAATCTTTATCAACAGGAATACTTTTAGTTATTCCATCTGCCAATAATGAAACAGCATGATAACCAATCATACACCAATTTTCATTTCCCATGTGCGACCATACCGGAAGTGCTTTATGTACGCTTTGCTGGTAATGCTTTAACAGTGAAGCGAGCATACCGCTGCTTTTACTTTCATCCATTACATTAAATAAAGGATGCAATGCACGGAATGTATCCCATAAAGAGAAAACAGTATAATTAGTAAAATTGTCGGCATGATGAATATTATTATCCAATCCCCTGTAATTTCCATCAATATCCATATAAATTGAAGGATTAATCATTGTATGGTACAACGAAGTATAGAAATTAGATATAATATCAGAATCCCCTTTTACTTTAATTGTAGAAAGGGCTTTCTCCCATTTTCTTTCAGCTTCAGCACACAAGCAATCAAATGATTTATTCATAGCCTCAGCTTTCAAGTTCTTCATTGCTCCCTCAGTGCTTACCCCAGATATAGCGACTTTTACTTCCAAAGGTTTTCCATCAGTACAATCAAAAACAAAATAAGTTCTTAAATCTCGGCCAGCCATTTCCGGGAAATTATGTTCTTGATCGAACTTCCGCCAAAAACCTTTATATACAGATCTTTCACTCAAATCTTTTCCACCATATCTGGCAACAGGTTTTGAGAAAGAAATAGCAAAATAAACCTGATTAACGCGTGCCCATCCATTTGTCACACGATACCCCGTCAGCAAAGTATCATTTTCCACTCTCAAGCTACTCCACAATACTTTGCCATCATAGTTATAAATACCATGATTCAAGTCAATAATTAGATTACCCTCTCCCTTCGGATAGGTATATTTATGAACTCCTACACGTTCCGTTGCTGTTAGTTCCGCTTTTACAGAATAATCCTTTAATAAAACAGAATAATATCCCGGACGGGCGATCTCATCTTCATGCTCATAAGCCGAACGGTATCCCGTACGGGTATCTTCTTTTACTCCAGGATTCAATTGAATATTTCCCACAGTAGGCATTAATAATATATCTCCTAAATCCGAATGCCCTGTACCGTTCATATGGGTATGACTGAAGCCAACAATAGAGGTATCATCATATTGATAGCCGGCACAATACCGATATGCGTCCTTCTGATAAACTCCATTTACATTATGTGGAATTGTATCTGTATCAGGACTAAGCTGAATAGCCCCATGAGGGACACATGCTCCGGGAAAAGTATGCCCCATCCCCTTTGTCCCAATTAACGGATTAACATAATCCGTTATGTTTTGGGCTTGTAGAAACAAGCTCCACAAGCCCAAGCTAACCAACAAGAAACATTTATTCATCTTATCATCAATCAAGTACAATATTAAATTCATCCCATGGTTCTTTTCTCCATGCAAACTGTTCTGTCGTTGGAGAAATGCCAAAGAAAGGAGAATATGTTTTTATTTTTATAGTTTTTCCATCCGGCATGAATTCCATGATACGTAACCAACCATCACCTCCGTTTCCATGCCAACCCCCACCTTCGGTCTGTGCATTAAACATCATTTGAAATACATTCTTTCCGGCACAATTCTTATCAGAACGTTGTCCTACATTGTGTCTGGAATCTTCTGTTGAACAATAATGCCCGCAAATCACCATTCGTATATTAGGAGAAGGATAAACCAATTTATCCCAAATAGCTTGACCGTAATTAGCCGGAGAAACTTTATATGGTTCCGATTCGATCACCTTACCATCCCATGTAAGATAAGAATGGGTTAGTACAAAAACCTTATGGTCTGCATATTTCTTACTTGCAGCCAATTCTTTAGCCCAAGTCAAAACCTCATCACGAGGAGCAAATTCAGTTGTGATAATTAAAATCTTTCCCCAATTAGGTTCATCAAAAGCAAAAGCAGCATTCTCTAAAGTCGGCACTCCATAGGCGTTATTGCATGCACTTACTAAACAGTCTTTCCAAGTAAAATTACGTTCAACCGGAAAATATTCAGGAAATTGGCATAAACGATTTTCAGAACGCGTATAGCCATAGTCATGGTTACCGCCGCAAATAATATAAGGAATCTTATTATCCAGCTTTGCAAAAGCTTTTGATGCAGCTTCCCATTGTTGGTTTGCAGTTTGATTTCCATTCACGTTATCTGGCACAATGTACTCATTTTGTTCAACCAAATCACCTGTGCAAAGCACCGCTTTTACAGAAAGAGGTTTTATATTAGCAGCCACCCAAGTTGTCATCAAATCAAAGAGAGGTTGATTAGTATCAAACTTTGTATAAGTCTGAGGATCTGGCAAAAGGATCATTGAAAACGATTCCGGATTACTTAATTGGGGCTTTTCTACCTTTTTCTCTTGCGCCATTAATGAAATAAACGGGCAAAGCACAAAAAGGAGAATTAATTTCTTCATCATCATGTTTATTTAATTTTTGAGTAAAACTACAAAACCTATGAAAACAAAACAATAATTATATAACAATCTATTATATTTATCATTGCCAACCTGAGTAGCAATCTGCATTAAATACTCTATCTATAATTTTAACCAGATTGCCAGTCAAGTCAGCAATGAAATAATGGAATTTATAAAATAACTATTAATACTCTATTGAACTGATTAATTGCCCCAAGTTCCATGTTGTTCCAGCAATGGGTTAGCAGACACTTCACTTGCAGGATAAGGTAAATCAAACAATTTATCATCCCAATTACCACCAGTTTTTACAGGCCATACATTTTTTAATGTACCCCAACGCTTTAAATCATAATAACGGATACAATCCTCAGTAAAGAATTCAACGCGTGATTCATAATCAATAGCTGCCATAGCTGTTGCTTCAGAATTGATAGTAAATGGTTTTAAGACATCAGCATCACTCAATCCTGCCGGAACATATTTAGCTCTGTTCTTTAAAGCAAAACGGCGAGCACGACTTCTTACTTTCTCAACATATTCTGAACATTTTGCAAAATCAGGATTTGTTTTTTTAGCATAAGCCTCGGCCATATGCAAATATATACGCGGTAAACGCATCATATGTAAATCTACTCTCTGATTCCAAGTATCCTCACCATACCATACACCACGCTTCTGAATATCATAACCTGTTTCTTTGTTATCCAGCCAATCTTGTTGCCATACTACAGAAATGTTTTTAGTAGTAGTCAATTCATCTTGAGGAGTAAAGAATGTCGCATCAAAACGTGGATCTCTATTTTTCCATTGATCATTTCTTACTGTGGTATAATAAGGAGATGTTTGATAATTCGTTCCATCAATTGCTTGGAAACTATTGATAAAGTCTTCCGATGGCCAGAAGTAATTACCAGAATAGCTATCTCCTCTCATAATACGTCCATCATCACCTAAATCTTCTTTTGTTCCGAAATAGAATTCACGTTCTATACTGAAAGAGATACCATTAGCAATTCCTATTGAGAAAATAATTTCTTTAGAGTTTTCCTTATCTACTCTCAATACACAGCCAGGATCTTCTTCTAAACTATAATCTCTTTTTTCAACTTCTTGACCTGCAATGATTGCCGCATCATAATTACCCATATAGAGGTTTACTGAACACAAATACGCATAAGCTGTACCTTTTGTAGCACGGTGCATATATGCATCTTCCCAAGATTCCGGCAACTTTTCTGAAGCGAATGTTAAATCTGGTAAGATCATATCTTTCAAGATAGTTTCTTTAGGTGAAGCAGCTAACTGCACTTCATCAGGATTTGTTGGATCTTGTACTGATGCAGAACGCATAGGAACATCGCCATAAAATTGAATCAAACGGAAATACCAAAAAGCACGAATAAAACGCATTTCTGCCAAATATTTATCACGTTCATTCGGTTCAAGCAAATCACCCATCCCTGTTACGCCTTCAATATTCTTATTACATACCGCAATACCTTCATATGCTCTTTTCCAAATACCCAGTACGACATCAGAATTACTCGGGTTAAAAGTTCCATAATAAAAAGCATTTGCATCGCCAAAACCTTTCTCTGAAAGATCACCTGTCATACCCAATTCCAACTGTGCTTCACCCCAGTGATTATTCAAAGTCTGCATTTTAGCATAACAAGCCATCGCTGCTAAATTTGCATGTTCCGGTTCTGTGAAAAAAGTCGTCTCATCAATTGAACCGTATGGATTTCGTTCTAAGAAATTATCCATACAACTTGACATTAATAGAGCTATCAATGCTAAAGCTCCTAATATATTCTTTTTCATTGTCTTCATTTATTTAAAAAGTTAAGTTCAATCCAATCATGAAAATTTTTGGAGTTGGGAAATCGTCTCCCCACATATAGTAGTGACCTACAGAATTACCGTTTTCCGGATCATAACCATCAAACTCTTTAGAAGTGATAGTCAACAAATTTTCTCCAGACAAGAATAAACGTGTTTTAACAACCTTAAAATCATAAGTATATCCAAGGGTTAATGATCTTAACTTAGCATAAGAAGTATTCATAGCCATCAAATCTGTCATCTCCTGATAATTTTCACCTTGAATCATAGCCGGGTAATTACCAGCCGGAGCACCTAATGTCCAACGATTATCATACCACTTGCGACTTATATTTCGATTAGGGAAACGGTCTCCGATATAACTTAATGGAGCATGTTGAGTACGGCCAAATACCCCTGCAAGTACGGCACTGAAATCAAATCCCTTCCAGCTGGCAGAAAGAGTTAAGCCTGCTGTTACTTTAGGAATATAACTACCTAAAACAACACGATCATCGTCATTTATTGAACCATTTCCATCTGTATCCACATACTTCAAACGTCCCACTTTAGCATTGCCTTGCCCCATTGCTTTATACTTGTCAGCTTCTTCTTCTGTAGTAATCACACCATTCGTTTTATAACCAAATAAAGCACTAATAGGATCACCCACACGATTAATTGTAACAAGTCCCCAAGTACCTCCACTTTCTATTTCTTGATCTACTCCTGAGCTTAGCTTCTTGATTTCATTATGCAAGAATGAAACATTACCGGCAACATTATAACGGAAATCACGTATCTTACCATTATATCCTAATTCCAATTCAAAACCTCGATTCTGAACTTTCGCATAATTCATATTGGGTGCAGTCAACCCCACAGAAGCAGGAAGTACCATGGAACGTAAAATACCATCTGTATTTTTCACAAAATAATCAGCAGTCACCGACAAGCTGTTATTAAATAAAGTCAAATCCACACCTACATTGGTTACAGTAGTAGTTTCCCATTTTAGATTTCTATTACCTAAAGCAGTCTGACTATAACCAGAATATGCAACCTGAGCATCAGCAGCTGTACCAAATATAGCGGTTTGTTTTCCCACAGAAGCTATTGTTGGATAGTAAGAACCGATGGATTGGTTTCCTAATTGTCCCCAAGACGCTCTCAACTTCAAAGAACTAATAGGTTTAACATTGAAAAAACTTTCTTCTGATATACGCCATGCACCAGAGAATGAAGGAAATACACCCCATCTATTATCACCTTTAAAACGAGAAGAACCATCAGCTCTTAAGTTGAAAGAGAATAAATAACGTCCTTTATAATCATAATTCAAACGACCAAAATAAGAGGCTAAAGCTAATTCTTTTTTACCTCCGCTTAATCCTCTTTCTTTTGTATCTGTACCACCATCGAACACATGCATATTATCAACCTCCGATACAAAGTTTTTAATACTGCCTTTCATATTATCATAAGAAAACAATTGTTGTGAGAAACCGGCCATTGCATTAATAGTATGATCACCAAAAGTTTTGTCAAAATAGAGCAAGTAATCAGTTACCCACATAAAGTCCTTCTTACGTTCTTCTTCATAAGAGTTGATAGTATTCGTCTGACCACCATCATTATATTTAGGTTTAAACAGTTTATATTCATTATAAACCATATCGATACCGCCATTGAAACGGAATTTCAACCAATCAGTAAATTTGAACTCTACAAAAAGATTGTCTAACACACGATAGTTACTGTTTGTAGGATTATTCCAAGTTATTTCTGCTATGGCATTTTTCGAACCGGTTAAAGCAGTATTAGGTTCACCAAAAGTTCCGTCTTCATCGTAAGCCGGAATTATAGGAGCATTAGCTATAACATCGGAATAACTTTTACCAGCACTTCCTTCCGTATAGCGATAAGCTAAGTGTACATTATTACCTACTGTCAAACGAGAATTAATCTTACCTTCAATATTAGCACGCAAAGAAGCTTTTTTATAAGAGGTATTAATACCAATACCATCTTGATCCAAAAACTCACCTGACAAATAATAACGAGTTTTATCATTACCACCATTTACACTTGCATTAACATTGAATGTCGGAGCAGAATCGTAAATATAATCCCCCCAATTGGTTCCTTTACCAAAAGATTTCGGATCCATGCCATCATATTTAGTTGTGAGTGGCGTTACAGGTTTATTGATAGCATTACCATTATCACGCATTTCCTGGATAGCTGCCACAAATTCTGATGCATTCAACATTTCTAACATATGAGAAGGTGACTGAATACCATATGTCATGTTTACAGATAATTTAGCTTTACCTGACGAACCTTTCTTCGTAGTTACTAAAATAACACCATTAGCAGCGCGAGAGCCATAAATAGCAGCAGATGAAGCATCCTTCAATACATTTACACTTTCAATATCGCTTGGATTAAGCGTTTCAAAACCTTGATCAACCGGAATGCCATCAATTACTACCAATGGAGAAGCATCACCACTACCAAAGGTTCCGACACCACGAATATTAATGGAAGTTTCCGAACCAGGGAAACCTGAGCTACTCAAAATATTGATACCAGACATCTTACCTTGTAAGGCTCCTCCGACTGAAATATTAGAATTTGTAGTCAAGTTATCTCCATTTACAGCAGATGTTGCACCCATCAAGTCTTTTTTCTTCATTGTACCATAACCAACTACAACTACTTCTTCCAACTTCTGAGTATCTTCATGAATTACAACACGGAGAGGTTTACTATCTTTTACTGCAATATCCTGAGTTAAATAACCAATATAAGAAATAGTCAATGTAGATTTTGCAGGTATATCCAATATAAAATTACCGTCTATATCGGTAATAGTACCAATTGTCGTTCCTTTTACAGAAACATTTGCTCCAATAATAGCTTCACCTTTTTCGTCAACAACCTTACCTGTGATTCTGGAAGATTGCATCACTTCATTTGGACTATTAACAGCCAATTTTGTATTTTCTACTCCTGAGTACCCGGGTACTGCATAAGTATTAAAAGCGCCAAACAATAAAAACACGAACGAATATCGCGCTATTTTGAATGTTCTTCTTAGGGATAGACATTCTTCTTTGTCGTTAATTTTCATACTTTCTTAATAATTCAGTAAAAACATCAATTCTTTAATTAATACTCTCAATACTTCTTATTCTAAAGAACAAGACAATTCACAATAATTTTAGGAAGAATTAAATCCGGATTGCTTTCTCATAGGTGTTTCTCATTCATTTAAAAGGTTAAACATTATTTTACTCTTTTACGTAATATGGCTCGCCTTGTATTTTTATATTTTTCTGGACAATTTCACAAGAACCATTTATTTTTTTAGTAGGCTGTTGTCCTCCTATAGAAAGAGTTAACTGCCCTGAAGTTACTTTAGAAAAATTATAATCATCCCGTCCAGACATCTGTTTAGGACTTAAAATAAATGATATTACTTTACTCTCACCCGGATTCAGATGTACTCTTTTAAATCCTTGAAGAGAACGAAGTGGAACTTTTAGTTTTGTGTTCTGCAGAGATGTGTATAATTGTACAATTTCATCCCCTGCACGATTACTTATATTTTTTACATTTACAGAAACTTTCAGGCTATCACCTGCTTGAACACTTTCCGGAACAGTATTCCAACTATATTCAAACATCGAATAACTAAGCCCATGACCAAAATGATATAGCGGCTCACCTTCAAAATAACGATAGGTTTTTCCTTTCATATCATAATTTTCAAAAGCCGGAATTTGATCTATGGATTTATAAAAAGTTATAGGAAGCCGTCCCGAAGGATTATAATCGCCAAACAGCACATCTGCGATAGCAGTTCCTCCCGCTTGTCCCGGATACCATGCTTCAACTATTGCCGGAAGATTTTCTGCTTCCCAATTAAAAGCTAGAGCACTGCCGTTTAGTAATACCAAAACTGTGGGTTTTCCTAGTTTATAAATCTCTTTCATTAATTCTGTTTGAACAGAGGGAAGTTTTATATCCATCCTATCACCTTTTTTAAAACCAGGCACCTGCACTTTCATTTCTTCTCCTTCTAATAAAGGACTAATTCCCATACATAGGATTACTACATCTGAAGATTTAGCCAGTTTTATTGCATCCTCTTTCAAATTAGGTTTCGGAGTATCCCAAAGCATACGCATAATCGCATATTCTGTATTGTCCTGAAAATATTCAATACAAATTTTATATTTTTTCCCTGCTTCCAGTTTTACCAATTCATATTCTTTGCGTGGATGATGCAAACTTTTCCATTCCGTTAACAATGAATCATTCAGGTAAAACTTAAAACCGGAATAGCCTTCACCTCCCAAAGCATATTCACCAGATACTTCAGGAACAAGTACACCTGTCCATCTAACAGAAAAATGATCATATTTCATATCTTTGAAAGGTGCTGTTGTTTGCCAAACAAAATCAATGTTAGAATCAATACGTTCATGAAGAGGTTTCCCTTTCCATTCGATATTATTATAATATTGTGCCTGTAACCCTTTATTTTTCATTGTCGAATCAGTATAAAGGTATTTGGCAGGGACAACATTAAAATAAGGGAACTTATCTGCCAATGTACATCCTTGAGCAAAAGCCACTTCTGCATCAGGTAGCTTCTCACGAATACCTGCCAAAGGTGTTTTGGGATTAGTCGGATAACCATTGTAATTGCCCAGTAATACTTCCAAATCATCAGCATTAGGACCAATGACAGCTACTTTCTTAACATCTTTACTTAAAGGAAGAATGTTATTCTCATTTTTCAATAGTACTATTGATTTACGAGCTGCATCCAAAGACAGATCCTGATGTTCTTTACAATCAACCACACTATATGGAATTTTAGAATAAGGAACTATTTTATCCGGATCAAACTGTCCCAACTTCATACGAGCCAACATTACCCTTTTCACTGACACATCCAATTCTTCCTCGGTAAGCAGTCCCTTTTCTATTGCTTTTCTTAAGTGTAAACAAGTACTACCACATTCCAAATCTGTACCGGCTTTTACTGCCATAGCAGAAGCTTCTTCCGGAGTTTGAACAAGATGGTGTCCTTCTTCCCAGTGAATATCGCGAACAGCACCACAATCTGAAACAATAAAGCCTTCAAATCCCCATTCCTTACGCAACAAGTTTTCCAGGAATTTACTACCACAACAGGGAGCTCCACGCAAACTTTGATATGCGCACATCACCGAGTATACTTTTCCTTCCTGCACCGCCCTCTTAAAATGAGGAGTATATGTTTCTGCCAAATCGTAATCACTAGGCCAAACATCTGCAGAATGCCGGGTAGCTTCAGGACCACTATGAACTGCAAAATGTTTTGCAGTAGCTATTACTTTATAATACTTGGGATCATCACCCTGCAACCCCTTAATAAAAGGAATAGCAAGTTCGGCTGTCAAATAAGGATCTTCCCCGTAGGTTTCCATACCCCTACCCCATCTCGGATCCCGGAAAATATTAATATTAGGAGTCCAATAAGTCAAACCCTGATACATTCCCCTTTTACCTCTTGAAGAAAATTCATGATATTTAGCACGTGCTTCATCTGATATAGCATCAGCTATTTTAAACATTTCTTCCCCGTCCCACATTGCAGCCATACCAATTGCTTGAGGAAAGACAGTAGCCCTAGAACGCGCAACCCCATGTAAACACTCATTCCAAAAATTATATTCAGGAACTCCCAAACGTTCAATTGCCGGAGAGCCATAACGCAGCATCGTAATTTTCTCATCTAAAGTCATCCGGGAAACAAGATCATTAGTACGTTCTTCAAAACTTAAAGAAGTATTTCTGTATGGTTCAATATCACGGGAAGCACAACCGGATATTACTAACAATACTAAAGCGAATAAAAATACCCTATTCAATAAATTCTGTTCCATAGTAGTGTATGTGTTAACATAAAAATAGTTCTTTCTTAGATTCAGGAAACAAAAGATGGCAACTTATTTTCGTATAAATATACCAAAATGTTTCGTATCGCGTCTTTATAGTTTCGTTTCACTGCACAAACATAAATTAAAAGAATTAAATAAGCAAGCAATACGAAAATTATTTTTCATTTTATCTTCAAAAAGAAAGAAATTAGTTGTTTTTATGTTTCATTTATATTTCAATCACTTTACAAAAGCCTAATTAGCTTTCCGATTAATAATATTGCAAAGAAAAGCATTATACATGAATAGAAAGAGACAATAATATTAAGATAAGAAAACAATAAGATTTCATTTGCGCAACGATTAAAAAAAAGGAAAAAGACAATTCAATAAATGGACCGATATATCCGGCAAAGCATCATATGCTTCCATAAAATTAAAAGTTTAAAAAGTTACCGTCACCCGTCACCTATTTGCTGTAACTACTTACTGTAAACAGTTTGAAGTGTGATTGCAACTTTTAAGTTACCGTCACTTTCCATATTTGCCGTCACCCTTTTACCGATTTTGCTTTAAAATCAATAAAAACAAACTGAACCGGAAGATATTACAATAGAATAAAATAATGTATTTATGCAGAAAGGAAGATCACTTGACAATTGTCGCGTATTCACTTGACAGCTGTCGAGTGTATACGTGACAATTGTCAAGTGAATACGCGACAGTTGTCAAGTGATTAATTACAAAGCAGAAAAGATTCTATATATACCTTATTATATATAACAATGGAAAGATATTTTATACAACAATCAATTCGATTCCCATTTCTTCTATGAATTTAGCAACAGAATCAGAAATTCCGGAGTCCGTAACAATTACATCCACTTGGTCCAGATTGCATATTTTCCCGAAACCTCTTTTCCCAAATTTAGAAGAATCAGCAAGAATAATCGTCCTTAGCGAAGCCTCCATCATACGTTTATTCAGATGCGCTTCTTCAATATTAGAGTTAGTGATGCCATACTCTATATCAATACCATCTACTCCCAAAAATAATTTGGAGCAAGTTATATTATCAAAGAAAGCCGAAGTATAATCTCCTATAACCGAACAAGAGTTCTTACGCACAGTTCCTCCTAGCTGGATAACGTCTACATTTGGCAAGTCATTTAATAAAATAGCTGTTTTCAATGAAGCAGTAACCACAGTCAAATGATTAAGCGGAGTTATACACTCGGCAAACGTGTGAACAGTGGAGCCTGAGGCTATAGTAATAGAATCATTCTCCTCAATAAGTTCACATGCAGCCAAAGCTATTTTTTTCTTTTCATCCCTTTTTATTTTTTCTTTTTCATATACTGTCATATCTGAAGTCAAAGGATTTATGGAACTTGCACTTCCATGCGTTCTATATAATAGCTTTTTCTCTTCAAGAAATTTTAAATCTTTTCGAATGGTAACAGTGGTAACATCCAATTCTTTAGCTATATCATTTATTTTAATAAATCCTTTTTTATTAAGAGAATCAAGGATATACTTGTGTCTTTCTGCTATACTTATCATAAAAAAATATTTTAAATCTGTTCCACAAAGATTGAAAAAATATTTAATATGGCAATAAAAAACAAGAAGAATTATCTATTTATTCACTTTTTATAAGAAAAGGATATGAAGCAATATCGAAAGAAAAGGCAAAATATAATTTGCTTTTGAATTGTTTATATTTTCTTTTTATATATATTTGCAACAACAAACAAAAAAAAAGACAACAATAAAATATATAAAAACGAATATGAAACGAAACGATTTATTAAAAACCATTCGTGAACAAGACTTCCAATGTGATGTTTTGATCATTGGAGGAGGAGCTACCGGGTTAGGAACAGCAGTAGATGCTGCAAGTCGTGGATATAAAGTAATACTACTGGAACAGCACGATTTTGCCAAAGCTACTTCCAGCCGCAGTACCAAACTTGTTCATGGCGGAGTTAGATACTTGGCGCAGGGTGATGTACAAATGGTGATTGGGGCACTTCATGAACGTGGCCGTATGCGTTTGAATGCCCCACATTTAGTAAAAGACATGCGTTTTATCATAGGAAACTATCGTTGGTGGGAACAGCCATTTTATACTATAGGCTTAACTTGCTATGATATACTCGCAGGAAGGTTAGGATTAGGTCGTTCGCTACCTTTATTAAATAGGACAGTAAAAAAAGAAATACCTGCAATTAAACAAGAAGGGTTAAGAGGCGGGGTTGTTTATCATGACGGACAATTTGATGATGCCCGTATGGCAATCACTCTGGCCCAAACATTAGTTGATCATGGAGGAGTATGTTTAAATTACGTAAAAGTCAACAAGCTAAACAAAGACCAAGCAGGAAAACTTTGCAGCGTTGAAGCGGTAGATCAACTCAATGGAGAGAAATATACTATCAAAGCCAAACTTTTTGTTAATGCGACAGGAGTATTTGTCGATGATATTATGAAAATGGATATTCCTGAAAACAAAAGAAAAATACGTCCCAGTCAAGGAGTTCATTTGATTGTCGATAGTAAATTCTTAGGAGGAAATTCCGCACTTATGATCCCTAAAACAAAAGACGGACGTGTATTATTCGGAGTTCCTTGGCATGGTAAAGTCGTTTTAGGCACTACTGACACACCACTTAATGAAGAATCTTTAGAGCCAAGAGCACTTGATGATGAAATTGATTTTATTTTAGAACAAGCCGGTCAGTATCTGGATATAAAACCTACACGTGCAGACGTGCTTTCTGTATTTGCAGGTCTTCGTCCGTTAGCCGCACCATCCAACTCCGACTCAAAAAAGACAAAAGAAATATCGCGTAATCACAAAATATACAAATCAAACTCGGGACTGTTAACCATTACCGGTGGCAAATGGACTACTTATCGCGAAATGGCAGAGGACGCTATTAATATTGGTATAAATATGGTGAATCTACCTCCAAAAGAATGCATCACTAAAAAGCTAAAGGTTCATGGTTATGCGAAACGTGGCGATGATACTTCCTGGGACTACGTATACGGCAGTGACATTGAAAAAATAAATAAAATAGCGAAGGAAAATCCTGAATATCAAAATCGGCTTCACCCGGATTATACTTTTACAGGGGCTCATGTAGTATGGGCTGTACGCGAAGAACTGGCAGAAACAGTAGAAGATGTCTTAGCCCGACGAGTGCGTGCTCTCTTCCTTGATGCCCGGGCAGCTATAAAAATGTCACCGGCAGTAGCCTCCATTATGGCCAAAGAAATGAATAAATCCAAAGAGTGGGAAGAAGAACAAATAAAAGAATTCACTACCTTGGCAAAAGGTTACCTGTTATAATCCTCAAAATATTATATTATGAAAATTTCATCAGTTTCATTTAAAACTTTATTATCGGTTCTTTTATTTGCTAATATATTAAACTGCAATTTTATATCCGCACAAAATAAAAAACTGAACACTTTAAATATCAAAACCAATAAACAATTGCACGAGCATTTTAAATATAAAAATGATGGCAGTATTTTGATTAGCGGGCATAGAGGAGGACGGGAAAAAGGATTTCCTGAGAATTCCATTCAAGGTTTTGAAAATGTGTTATCACAATTGCCGGCCTTTTTTGAAATTGATCCACGATTAACCAAAGACAGCGTAATTGTATTAATACACGATGCCACTCTTGACAGAACAACCACCGGAAAAGGCAAACTAAGTGATTATACTTGGGCAGAATTACAAGATATACGATTAAAAGATTATGATGGAAATGTGACAGACTATAAAATACCGACTTTGGAAGAAGCCATCATCTGGAGTAAAGGCAAAACAGTTATCAATCTGGATAAGAAAGATGTTCCCATGGAAATGATTGTGAAACTAATAAAGAAACATAACGCCGAAAATAATGTCATGCTAACCGTCCATACCGGAGCACAAGCCCGATATTATTACGACCGTTTCCCAACAATCATGCTATCGGCATTTTCACGTAACATGAAAGAATATGAAGACCTTGTAATCTCCGGAGTACCTTGGGAAAATATGATTGCTTATGTTAGCTACTCCATTGATGAAAATAATAAAGCTATTGTTGACATGCTCCACGCCAAAGGAGTCAGATGTATGATTTCTGTGGCTCCTACTCACGACAGGTTAGAAACCGCGCAAGAAAGAAACCTTAAATATAAAGAGGAAATCAATAAAAAACCGGATATTATAGAATCTGATATACCAACAGAAATATGGAAAGCTCTAAAATCACAATAACCCTGGATGCCTCAGTCATCGAAGAGTTATACAAGGCACTAAAAGAAAGTTATAGAACAAGATATAATAGGCAAGATATGTCACAAGTTGAAAAAGCATTAAAAGCAGCCAGCGAAACGAAAGCTTTACGTATAGGCAATGGAATAATAAGTCAAGTAGGAGAATTATTCAAAGAACAGTTTCCCGGTCGGGAAGCCGTTATCATAGCAGATACCACCACTTACGAAGTAGCAGGTAAAGAAGTACAGCAAGTATTAAATGATTCCGGCATTAAACAAATGCCCCCTTTTATCTTCACCGACTCCGATTTATATGCAGAATATTCATATATAGATCGTTTAGTCGCTTTCTTAAAAGAGAATGATGCCATTCCCGTTGCAGTGGGTTCGGGTACAATCAATGACTTAACAAAATTATCTTCTCATCTCACCGGAAGACGCTATATGAATGTATCCACAGCTGCCTCAATGGACGGATATTCGGCATTTGGTGCATCTATCACTGCCAATGGAGCAAAACAGACATTCAGTTGTCCGGCTCCTCAAGCAATCTTAGCAGATATAGACATCATACGGCATGCTCCTGCAAAAATGACAGCTTCAGGATATGCAGACCTCTTTGCCAAAATCACTGCCGGAGCAGACTGGATACTAGCAGACTGGATGGGAATAGAACCTATCGACAATCAAGCATGGTCTATCGTTCAAGATGGACTGAAAGAAGCTTTAGCCGATCCAAAAGGTGCCCGGGAGGGAGAAAAAAAAGCTATTTCCCAACTAATTGAAGGATTGATGCTAGGTGGATTTGCCATGCAATGGTCTAAATCAAGTCGTCCCGCTTCAGGAGCAGAACATCAGTTCAGCCATTTATGGAATATGGAACACCATTTGAATAATGGTGAGCACATTTCACATGGTTTTCAAGTAAGTATCGGAATGCTGGCTATAACTGCCTTTTATGAGCAAGTTCTGAAAACTCCATTCGATAAACTAGATATTGAAGCTTGTTGCAACAACTGGCCTACTAATGAAGAAATAGATGCACGTGCCACAGAAATGTTCAAAGGAACTGATTTCCCAAATATCGGAGTACAAGAGACACGTGCTAAAGCTGTAACCAAGGAACAACTAGCAACACAATTACAACAACTAAAAGATTATTGGTCTGAAATTAAAGCACGTTTAACAGATCAATTACTTCCTTATAAAGAAGTAAAAAGATGTCTGGAATTAGTAGGTGCTCCCACCGAACCGGAAGAAATAGGAATTACCCGTAAGCGCCTTCGTGATACATTTATCCGGGCTCAATATATTCGCCGCCGTTTCACTGTTCTTGATTTAGCTGTACGCACAGGTTACATGGAAAAATGGTTAGATGGATTATTTGGAAAAGGTGGAATTTGGGAAATAAATTAGTAACCATAAAATAAATCAGAACATGAAACACAATAATAATTCTCATCAAAATATGTCGGCAGAAGATAGTAAACGATTTAAATACTGGCAAAGACGTACAATCATTGCCAGTATGATCGGATATGCTCTCTTCTATTTTGTCCGAAAAAACCTGAGTATAGCCATGCCCGAAATGCAAGCAGACTTAGGAATAACTAAAACAGATTTAGGACTATTCCTCACTTTACATGGTCTGATCTATGGAGTTTCAAAGTTTGCCAATGGTTTTATCGGTGACAGGGTAAATGCACGTTACTTTATGGTAATCGGACTTGTTTTATCCGCTATATGCAACATTGTATTCGGTTTTGCTTCTGCAGTATTGGTCTTCGGTATAGTATGGATGTTAAACGGTTGGTTTCAAGGCATGGGATTTCCCCCTTGCGCCCGCTTGCTAACACACTGGATTCCACCTACTGAATTAGCTACAAAGATGTCTGTTTGGAATACTTCCCATTCTATCGGTGCAGGACTAGTTGTTGTATTCTGTGGTTATATCGTCAGTTTAGGCTGGAGATGGTGTTTCTTCTTGCCTTCTGCTGTCGCTTTAATAGGAGCTGTATACCTTTGGTTTGCATTACGTGATACTCCGAGTTCCGTAGGATTACCAGAAATAAAAACTTCTTCAGATGATGGCGAGAAAGAACAAAGCACAAACAAAGAATTCAAACAATTCGTTAGAAAAAAAGTGTTTGGAAACCCATACATATGGATTATAGCATTCGCAAATTTCTTTGTATATACCGTTCGTTATGCAGTATTAGATTGGGGCCCCACCCTATTAAGCGAATGGAAAGGAGTTGCTATCGAGCATGCCGGATGGATGGTTGCTGCCTTCGAAATATCCGGAATTATAGGAATGCTAGTAGCCGGATGGGCTACCGATCGCGTTTTCGGAGGCCGTGGTCCACGCACTTGCGTTATTTGTATGACCTTAGCCACAGTATTTATTACCTTGTTCTGGGTATTAGATTCCCCTCCTATATGGTTGGCAACATTAGTTTTGGGCGCTGCCGGTTTCTGTATTTATGGTCCGCAAGCTTTGGTAGGCATAGCTGCCGCCAACCTGGCAACCAAACGAGCAGCTGCTACTGCTGTCGGATTTACTGGACTATTCGGATATGCCAGCACTATATTGTCAGGCTGGGGATTAGGTTTACTCGTTCAATCATTCGGTTGGAATTACGCAATCGGAGTATTAATTATTATTGCAATTGCAGGTACAGCCACTTTCTTATTAGCATGGCCAGCGAAAGCTGATGGATACGAAGATGAAATAAATTAATTATGAAGTCAATAAACGGAATACATAAACCGCAAATGGGAATGCACTTTTCCCAAGCACTCTTAGATCGTCTAAAAGGTATAAAACATATAGCCTTAGACATGGATGGAACAATCTACAACGGAAGTACCTTGTTTCCTTTCACAAATCCTTTTCTAAACAAATTAAAGCAGTTAGGAATAAACTATTCTTTTCTAACCAATAACCCGTCAAAGAATGTTTTAGACTATCTTAAGCATCTTAAAAACATGGGAGTAGAAGCTAAACCTGAAGAATTCTATACTTCAGCCCAAGCTACTATAGACTACTTAAAAATGCGCTATCCAGAGATAAAAAAGCTTTTTATACTGGGAACTCCAAGTATGATTAGTGAGTTTGAAGAAGCAGGTTTCCTATCAACAGAAAACAGTTCTACAGATGAACCTGACGCAGTAATAGTAGGATTCGATATGTCTCTGACATATGCACGTCTTTGTCGCGCTGCATGGTGGATTAAACAAAATAAATTCTATATAGCAACTAATCCCGATAGAGTTTGTCCAACCGACAAACCAATTGTACTAGTGGATTGCGGCTCTATTTGTTCCAGTCTGGAACATGCAACAGGGCGTAAACCGGATATTATCATCGGTAAGCCTGATCCCCGCATGTTAAATGGCATTATGGAACGTTACAAATTACGTTCGTCACAGATAGCAATGGTTGGTGACCGTATATATACAGACTTATTAATGGCACACAGAGCCGATGCTTTAGGGGTTTTAGTATTATCAGGAGAAACCACACTGGAAGTTGCCAATGAAAGCAATCCCAGTCCTGATATTATCATAGATAATTTAGGGACATTAGGAGAAATGATAGAATTAGCTCACAATTACGCGTGCTTAGAAGTTTGATAACGTTACCTATTAAACTTAATTTTAAAAGGATGTGCTTATTTAAGCACATCCTTTTTTAGTATCTATACTTGAATTCTAAACAACTTATAAAAAGGTAAAAAGATTCCATGTAATCCTTTCCTTTCTTCCTGCCTCTATGGCTTGTTATTTTTATTTAGCGAAAACAAAGATATGAATTTATGAAAGAAATGACATATTCATTTCTTCATATTAATTCGCCCAAATGTACAAAATTCAATTGCATATATAATAAAAAAAGAGAGCATCAGTCGGTATTCCTACCTGTGATGCTCTCTCCAACTAAAACGGCGACTACCTACTCTCCCACTTATACGCAGTACCATCGGCGTGA
>CABUKU010000020.1 GCA_902492205.1 uncultured Bacteroides sp.
TGGGAGACAAAGATAACAATTTATAAATTTACACCTCAGGTTTATTCATTGATCCCTTTCAATCGCTCGACAATTGTCACTTAATCACTCGACAGTTGTCGCGCACCGACTTGACAGTTGTCGAGTGATCGCTTGACAATTGTCAAGTGGTTTGTTTTTCTGCATAAACAAAGCTGTTTTTGCTTTATGGAAGACAGATATAACGGCAGCAAAAAGAGAAATGAAAAGAAGGTTTATTCAATGCGTTTAAAGGAAAATTGAGCAAAAGGGTGACGGCAAATCAGAAAAGTGACGCTAACAGAAAAGTTGCAATCACCCCTGAATAGACTTGCTGTAAGCAATTACAGAAGATTGGTGACGGGTGACTGCAACTTTTTTAAAATCTTTTTTTAGTCTGTATAGATAGCATCCGGACCAGTCCAAGCTGCATCTTGTACCAATACACCGCCTGAAAGGTTAATCTGGCTAACTGCGATAGGGAAGAATCCTCCTGTTTCTTTGATTCGTTGTTCCATGTCGCCTAAGTTAGCTGTTGTCCATACTCCGGCATTGCAAATAGGCACTCCGTTTTTCTTGTTTAACTGTTTCCCGGCAATGTGCCAACGCAATAAATCATAGTAACGGATTCCTTCGAAACACAATTCATATCTGCGTTCATTGCGCAATGCTTCTTCTGTGTATGCGGGTAGTGGCGGCAAGTTAACCCTGTTTCTCACTTCGTTGATGTAGGAAACGTCTTTTGTTAGTTCGGCTAACATTAACAGAACATCGGAATAGCGCATGATATATGTATCTTGTGTGTTGTCTCTTCTGTATTCTACGGGAGTATTATACAAAATACAGCTATAATTTACATATTCGGTTTCGCCTTCTTTGTTTTCTCTCTTTGCATTCATGGCAATGTATTTCTTGTTCCAATATCCGGTTTCTTCCATTTGTCCGTCTCCTCCCCACTCATATTCTTCCACTTCGTTTTTGTCTCTGATGTCCATGATGGAAGCTTGGCGACGAATGTCATCCGGTTCATTCTCTAACCATTCCTCCCATAATTGAGGATTTACGGTTCCTCCTCCCCAGCCTAAGCCTAAAGGAAACAGTTTGCGACCTGCATCGGCTATTCCCCAGCCGCGGATGGAACTGTAGAGTACAAGTTGGTTTGCATGATTTTCTCCGTAAACATTCCCTAATGTTGAATATTTGTAGCCAAAGATATTTTCATAGTTATCTCCTTCTTCTTTAATCCAAGTGATATTTTTGCCATATTTGGCTTTGATATTCTTCATGTATGTATAGTCTTTCGAAGTGGCTTCATTGCTATACGGCCATAGTGACCAGAAGTTCGGGAGAAGTCCGTGTCCGCTGTTCTTTACCACATCTTTGAGCCAATCGGTCACTTGTGTTTTTGTAACGCTGCCTCCGCCTGCAAGCGGCATTTCTTCTTTTTCGTAATAACCGGTATAGAACAACCAGGCTCTTGCCATCATGGATTCGGCAGCCCACTTTGTTGCATGACCTAAACGTCCTTTGTCAATGCTTTGAAACTTCGTTGCCGGAAGTTTTTCTATTGCGGCTTTGAAATCGGATGCTATTTGTCCCCAAAGTTCTTCCGGGGTGGCACGAGGCAAATTAACCCGCTCGATAGTTAATACCAAAGGAACTGTTCCGTAAACACGGCAAAGATTCATATAGGCATAGGCTCTAAGGAAAAGAATTTCTCCTTCAACTGCATCTCTGTTTGCCTGGCTGCTCCAGGGAATCATGTCCATGCTGTTCAATATGTTATTCACTCTGAAAATGGCCGCATACATGTTTTGCCAGGGATTGCCATATTGGTTTTCGCCATTGCGCTTTAGTCTGCCGATAGCACGGTTGTCCCTGTCGCTCTTACCGGCTCCGCCAAAGCGGTCGTCGGAAGCTAAATCACTCATGTAGACAGGATTTAGCAGCGGAGCTATCTGGACAATACTTTGATATGTTGCTGCAATTAGCATATCGACGTCGGCTTCCGATGTTGGGAAACTGGATGTATCTTTTTTAGTCAAATTATCTGTATCCAAAAAGTTTTCGCAGCTTATAAGCATAAATACAGAAAGACATAGTAATAATATTCTTTTCATTTCCTTTTAAAATTTAAGATTAAAGCCAAGAATTATGGTACGTGGAGATGGATAGGAGCCGATGTCAATGCCTGATGCCCAGTTTTGATTATCACCGTAGCCAACTTCCGGGTCCATACCTGAATAACCGGTTATTGTCAAGAGATTCTGCACAGCAACGTATACACGTGCCTGCTGAAGGAACATTTTGGGAGCTATCCGTTTGAAATCATAACCGATAGAAAGGTTCTGAATACGGAAATAATCACCGTCTTTTATGTAGATGTCGGAAACGTTCTGCCAGTTAAGGTGTGAACCGCTTGTCAGTCGTGGCAGTTTATTGGAGGTGCCTTCGCCATGCCAGCGTTCATAAATTTCTGTTGTATAGTTTTCCAAAGGCTCGTCTTTATAGTTTCTGTAAGACTGTGCAATCTGGTTTCCCAATACTGCAACGGTAGCTATGTTCATATCGAATCCTTTATATTCAAGATTGACGTTGAAGCCCATATTTACTTTAGGATATGGATTTCCTATCATTACACGGTCATCGGAATCAATTTTGCTATCATGGTTTGTGTCAACTATGATAAGGTCGCCCGGTTGTGTGTTTGCATATTTGGCTCCTTTGTATTGTTCGATTTCCTCTTTAGTCTGGAATACACCGGCTGTTTTGTAACCATAGAAGAATCCGATTGGGTAACCAACTTGTGCACGATACATTTCATCACAGTTTCTCCATAACGGGCCACCGCCGTTAATGATTTGTTCGCTGTTATTGATCTTCGTTACTTCATTCTTATTGTGTGAGATATTGTAATTCAATCCATAAGAAAAGTCGCCGACCTGATCTCTCCATGTCAAACCTAACTCAATACCTTTGTTCTGTACGTCGCCACCATTGATGTAGGGAGCACCTGTTCCGTAGCTGCTCAATGCGGGAGCTCTCAGCAACCAGTCTTTGGTGTTTTTTACATAGTAGTCGAATGTGACTCCCAAGCGACTTCTTAAGAACCGGGCATCGAAACCCAGATTGAATTGTTCGGAAGTTTCCCAGGTAACATCTTCATTGGGGAGAATGTCAGGATATGCACCCGTTGTTATGGTAGATTTGTCGGGCCCAAAGAAATAGCGGGCATTGAAATTAATGGTTGCCAGGTATTGGAATCCGGCAATTGATTGGTTACCGTTCTGTCCCCAGCTTGTTCTGAGCTTAAAGAAATCCATAAATGAGGTGGCTTTTTCCATGAAACTTTCATTGGTAAGTACCCATCCTGCCGATACTGACGGGAAGTATCCCCAGCGTTTTCCGCGTTTAAAGTTGGATGAACCATCTGCTCTTAACACAAAATTCAACATGTAGGTTTCCTTGAAGTTGTAATTTACACGTCCAAAGAAGGATGCCATTTTGTGGGGATTTGTCGGGTAGCCTCCAAGAGAAGTCGATCCGGATGCGATGACTTTTGTGTTATCAAGGTAAGCGTGCTCCAAGTCGTTAAAGAGTGAATTCTTGTTTGTTCCGTTCATGCTCATGCCCAATCCATTGTTTTCAACAGACTGTCCGAGCAATACATCGAAATTATTGAGGCCTGTGGAGAAGTTGTAATTAATTGTATTTTCAATCATCCAATTCATTGTTGTAGTCATCCTTTGTTGCACTTCATTCTCATTTCTGAAGTTGTCGCTTGACAGGTTGTATACAGGAACGAATTTCCTATAATTGTTTTGTGCGTAACGGACTCCGAAGCTGCTTTTGAACTTTAAGTTTTTGATGGGTTCCAGGATGAGATAAGCATTTGCGTTCAAACCATATGCTTTTGTTTCATTCTGTCCTTGTTCATAGTCCATGATACCAATAGGATTTGCACGGCTACTGTTAAGGGGAATGGCTGTTGTGTAGTTGCCGTTAGCATCATAAACATCGAATACCGGGTAAGTATTTAAAAGTCTGTATATGGAATTAGAGTCCATATTGCCAATACCGATACCGTTTTTGCTGCTGGCGTTAAAGTTGACATTCTCACCAAACTTTAAAATTTCGAGTTTGCCTTTCTTGAACAATGTATGTTCAGAGTTGATGCGAATGGTGGTTCTGTCGTATTGAGGGGCGACCGGCTTGCCAATAGTACCTTCCTGACTTGTATTGGATATACCGATTGAGAATACAGACTGTTCGCTGCCGCCGGTTACATTAAGTGAATGATTGCGTACAAAAGCATTTTTGTTTAATGCGCTTTCAAACCAATTGGGACCTTCCCAACCATTTTGAATCCTTTTCCAATCGGGAACCAGATTAGCCCAATCTAAGGTTTTATTGTCATTGCTGTAAGCTTCATCCATTATTTCTACATATTGCTGGGCATTTAACAGATCCGGCTTTTTATATACATTCTGCCATCCTACATAGGTATCTAATGATACACTTACTTTACCTGTACGTCCTTGCTTAGTTGTTATCAATACAACGCCATTCGCAGCGCGTGCACCGTAAATAGCAGCGGATGCTGCATCCTTTAAAATATCGATTGATTCAATATCTGCAGGGTTTAATGAATTGATGTCTCCTCCTGTTACACCGTCGATGATATACAGCGGCGCCGAATCTCCCACTGTGCCTAAACCACGGACAGCAACTTTGAATCCCTCACCGGGCATACCGGATGATTGGGTGATATTCACACCTGCCGTTTGGGTAGCTAATGCTCCTAAAGCATTTACTGTGTTTAATTTTGTGATGTCATCACCTTTGACTTGTGACGTTGCACCTGTTACCAACTTTTTCTTTTGAACACCATAACCTACTACTACAACATCTTCAAGCTCTAAAGAACTTGTTTGCAGTACAACGTTAAGTTTCGTTTGATTGCCAACCACAATATCTTGTGAGGTATATCCTACGAACGAAAAAGTCAGAATTGATTCTTTATCAGGTACGGATATGCTGAAGTTACCGTCAATATCGGTAATAACTCCTGTGGTAGTTCCTTTTACAACAATGTTTACACCGGGCATAGTCATTCCGTCAGCATCAACCACTGTTCCGGAAACTGTAACTCCTGATTGCATAAAACCATTGTTAGAAGATGAATGAGTGCCATTGGCGAAAGCAACGCCAATAGTAATGAATAACAAAAAAGAGCATAGCGTCATAAATGAAAGTCCTTTTCTGATAAAAAGACCTACATCTATTCCATTTACATAATGTTTTTGCATGTTTTTGAATTTTAGATTATTGTTAGACTGTTATGAATCATTGAATCAAGAAGTATGCTGATGCTTCCCTTGTTTTAACTGTGTATCTGTTCTTTCATAGGCATATATAGTTTTTATTTTATTGTGTAGAGTCTATATATAAGTGACCAATCGGTCTTTTTACCGGGAGGTACTTCAATGTCAATATAAGGCTCAGGGCAATAAGTCCTTTGAGAAGCCCAGAAATGAATGGTAGAATATTCGGTGTCTGAGGTAATGACTACTCCCGTTTTCAACCTTTTGTTTTCAATGGTAATAAGACTATTTTTAGCTGTCTTGCCGAGTATATCTGTTATCATTACACTCTCGTGTGGAGCAAGTTCTTTTTTGAACCGGATTCGATTCTGGTTAATATCTACAATATTATTTTCATTGTCCGATGGTTCTTTAATAATGTTTTTTGAGAACTCTATTGCTACATCGGGACCAGTAGGAAGACCTCCAATAGTAAAGAAATTATGATTATACACATTGGTTTTGATAGTTCTCTTTCCTGTATTCTCCAAAGTGTGTTTGATTAGTAATTCGGATTTACCATTCACTAATTCAATGCTTTTGGTGTATTTGTATGAATAACCCGCCACATTGTTAATCATATGTATGAATTCTATCTTACTGTCGGCTTTATTTATAAGCCATTCTCCGGGATTGGTAATCTCATAAAGCTTAAACTTATTGTATCCTTTTTCTTTGGATTTACGCAATCCACCCACTCCGATTTTTAGAAACTCTCTGTTATCATCGGCTAAATCGTAATCTATTTCTTGAAATTCTTCAGCAGGACCGCATATTGCGTCATTCACTTCGGGATTGTGATTCGGATACCATTGTCCGAAGTACCTGTTTCCTTCATATTTTAATTCGCAAATTATGCCGGACCAATCGAAGCGTGAAGATCTATAAAAACCGTTTTCGGTATCCGGCAAATACAATTTGGCTGTTATTAATCCATTGCTGATTGTATGTGAAGGATATTGTTGACTTTTCAGTTCTCCACAATGAAGTAAGAAAGTTACCCAAAGCAATATGATAAAAGAGAGTTTCATTTACTTCTTTAGTTTATAAGTCTTGTTTGAAAAATCAATCATATCCAGATTAATACTCCGGGGATGGTTATAAATATCTTTTGCAATCTTTATGTTATCTCTGTTTTGTATGAAATATCCCCAAGGCATGAACCATGACCACTGTGGCTGGTTCTCGTATGCTTCTGTTGAAGGCAAACTTCCTACTTCTCCTAAAGAAATGATTTTACCTTGTCCTAAGGCTATGAGTTCGTCATGGTGAGATTGTTTCCAATCGTTGTGATAAACGTCTGCTGCCAAGACATCTACATAATCAGCTCCCGGGTAGTAATCTGCATATGGTCCTGCTTCGTCACCGGGATTATTGCGCGGGGCATTCGTATTCCACACCCAGAGTAAATTGTTAAGTTTATGGTAGTTGGTGAAATACTCATACATGCATATCCATAGTTTCTTGAAGCCATTTTCGCCCGGTTTGTTGCACCACCAGAACCATACACCGTTCATTTCATGGAAAGGCCGCCACAATACAGGAACACCTGCCTCTTGAAGTTGCTTCAGATATTTTGCAACTCCATCCATTTGCTTTTTCCAAATAGCATTGAGCTCAGTGCCGTCTGTTGTCAATTCGTTCCATTCTTCTTGAGTCGGGAGATTGTCTGCCCATCGCCAAATATCGTCTCCATTGCAATCATCACCGTTTGCCGGCCAGCAGCAATGCCACATTATAGTAATGATTCTGCCTTCAGAATGTCTTTTGATAGCCGTATCAACAATAAGCTGTCTTTGTTGGTCGGTGGAGAGAGTGAGTTCTTCACAAGGAACACCTCTGGCTCCCGGAACTGTCAGATTTAAAGGACCGCAATGGCGGAAGCTGCATTGATTCTCTCCACGAGCATTAAAGCTAAAGTCTGAACCCCAGATTACCGGAGTTTTTCCGGTTAAGGAATCAACAACAAAATCATAACGATTAATATCACTCGCAAAATTATGTATACCTGTAAGTGTATATTTACCTTGCATCGAATACATGAAATCCAGTAGTTGTACAGCTTCGGGTATTGCATTCTTATTCACCGGGGCATATCCCTGTTTCTTTACTGTGGTACATCCAAAAATGAAGGTGAGAGAAAGTAGTACCGTCCAAAAATAGTTTTTGCTCTGTTTCATAATAATTAGATTGATGTTAAAAAGTGATATTGCAAATATAGATATATGAATACTAATACTTTGATACTATTTTATCAAAAGCCTGTATTATTTGCACTTATGGTTAGTATTTCTTTTGTTTGTTGATAAATTATTGATATATAGAAGTATATGAATATAGATAAGAGCGATGTTATACGAAAGACTATTGAGCCAAATCTATAATTATTCTACATTTTGTTACGATACATATATTAATAATACTAATAAAATAAATGTATTAGAATGTTTTTATACCGTAGCTTGGAATGATGAATTATTTGCTGGTAAAGCATTATGCTGTGAAGATATTTATAAGACTTATACTTTTCTACTTATATGGATTAATTTTTGTGTATTGGTTGAACATTCACCGTTTAACTTAGTATAAGTAACAAGAAACTGTTGCCGGGTTAGTGTATATTGGCAGGATGGAAAATGTAGAATGGCTTTATATGGGTTGGGGCATAATAAAAAGAAGTCACAAGACTGTGACTTCTTCAATTATCGGCTTCTATAAACTTATTCTAAACAGCAGTTTTATAAGAAGATGGAAGGATATAAATATTTATAGCTGAATAGCTTTCTTCTATTTATTAGGGGTTTCCCATTTCTTTGTATCGGTACAAGTTATTCCGAGAGTTTGATTTCCAGTTTGAATGCGGAAGTCTCCTTTTTCTAATATCCATTTTCCATCATAACCAACGAAAGCAAGGTCTGAGCCTTTGAGTTTCAGTGTAACTGTTTTGGTTTCTCCCGGTTTGAGCTCCACCTTTTCGAAAGCACGCAAACGACGAACATCCGGGGTGAGGGAAGCAACCAAATCGCTGCTGAAAAGCAAAATACTTTCTTTGCCTGCACGGTTTCCTGTATTCTTAACATCAACGGTGAAAATCAAGTCGTCATCAGCAGTGAAGTTTGGTTTGTTAACTTTGAGGTTGCTATATTTGAAAGTCGTGTAACTGAGTCCGTAGCCGAATGCCCACTGTACGGACATAACAGCATCATAGTCATATGCACCCTGCATTTTTTCCATATCTTCACATGGCTTGTAGTCATAAGTAACCAATGAATTGATGTCTTTCGGATAAGTATAAGGCATCTTTCCACTGAAATTGGCGTCTCCGGCTACAAGATTAGCCAGTGCATCGCCACCATAGTTACCCGGAAGCATGATGTTGATTACTGCTTTTGCAAGCGGCTCTATTTCGTTAATGATGCGTGGACGTCCTTCGTTCAGAATCATAATTATTGGTTTGCCTGTGGCAGCCAATGCTTTTACTAAATCCGTTTGATTTTTGGAAAGGAAAAGGTTGGTCAGGTTGCCCGGAGTTTCGCAATAAGAGTTTTCGCCGATGCAAGCAATGATATAATCCGCATTGGCGGCAGCAGCAACTGCTTTATTTATTTCGGGAGTATTTTCTTCCCAGTATGCACCACCCTCTTTGTAAGTCACTCCCGGTTCATAAATAATGTTGGAAGAACCGAACTTGTTAGTAAACGACTCCAATATGGTATTGTATTCTTGCGCACATTCGTCTGCTTTGTCTCCCTGCCAAGAGTAAGACCAACCGCCGTTGAGTGTACGCATTGAGTTGGCATTCGGACCTGTAATTAATAATTTCTTACCCGATGCTAAAGGTAAAGTCTTGTCTGTATTCTTCAGAAGTACCAAAGACTCTTCGGCAGCTTGAAGAGCCGATGCCACATGTTCTTTACCGGCAAACATGGGGAAGTCTTTTGTGTTATAAGTAGGAGTATCGAAAAGTCCCAAACGATATTTCATGCGCAACACACGGCGTGTAGCATCATCAATGCGGCTCATTGGCACTTCGCCTTCTTCTACCAACTCTTTTAAATAAGTACAGAAACTCAGTTCGTAAGGAACCATAGACATGTCGATACCTGCATTGATGGCAACTTTGATAGCTTCTTTTTTGCTCGAAACAATGTGGTCGCGGGTATAAAGGTTATTAATATCTGCCCAGTCCGTCACAATTAAACCATCCCAGTTCAGGTCTTCTTTTAACCATTTGGTCATTAATTCATAATTGGCATGGCAAGGCAAGCCGTTGTTCATGGCAGAGTTTACCATAACCGAGAGTGCTCCCGCTTTGATACTTTCCAAGAAAGGAGCAAAATGCTTTTCGCGCATGTCTTGCAGAGTAATGGAAGAGGGCGTACGGTCTTTACCGGAAACGGGAACACCGTAACCCATATAGTGTTTCATGCAGGCGGCTACATGGTTTTTGCCGATATTGTTTGGATCTTCTCCTTGAAAACCCAGAACCGATTCACGTCCCATTTCAGCATTAACATAGCAGTCTTCGCCATAGTTTTCCCACATGCGGGGCCAGCGTGCGTCACGTCCTAAATCGACTACCGGTGCATAAGTCCAGGGAATACTTCCTGCTTTTGTTTCATATGCAGAGATTTGTGCCCCTTTGCGCACTAGCTCACGGTTGAACGTAGCTCCCATATTAATACCTTGAGGGAAGAAAGTACCACCACGGGTATAGGTCGTTCCGTGTATCTGGTCTACACCATAAATACAAGGAATGCCGATTTCTTTCATGGATTTATCCTGTATCTTTTTAATAACCGCTTCCCATGTTTCTTTGGTTTGCGCAACTCCTGCCGGTACATTTAAAATAGAACCTACTTTGTATTTGCCTATTACGGTATCCAGCAAAGCATCGTCCAACTGAAAACCGTTTTTGCTTTCGGCGGCGTTTTGATGTTTGGATATACCGTCGATAGCAATCTCGGTCATCTGACCAATTTTCTCCTCCAGAGTCATTTTCTTTAACAGGCTTTCTATCTGTTGTTCTATCTTCTCGTCGCGGGGAATGGCTGGTGAAGTTGTGATTTGCGCTGTGGCGGTTGATAACATTCCTGCCGTAAGCAGTGAAAAAAGGATTCGTTTCATGGTGTTAAAAAGTATTAGTTATTCGTTATGGGGCAAAAATAATAATAAATTGTTGTATTGACACAAAGTGTGCGAAGTTTTTTAGCAACTTCTGCACTTCTATCACCCATGACGGGGCATTTGCCGGTGTGCTTTAGTGCAACACACAGCTTCTGTAATCCATTTCTTTGGGAGTGTTAAACCGTTTATTCCCTTTGGTTAAAGCATTTACTCATATTGGTTTACTTGTTTAACAACTGTTGAATTATAGTTCGACAACTGTTGGCTTATAATTCAACAACTGTTAAACTATAATTCAACAGTTGTCGAACAAAAAACATATACTGTTAAAGAGGCTTATAAATAAGCATGGAAACACTTAACATTGCTCAATCTTTATGATAAGTATGAAGATATATCTACTACCCAGTATTGGTTTGCCCGGTTGGTTTACTTGTTGCATGCGGCTGGGGCAAAGGCTTAGTTATAAAATAATTATAAATCATTCCTTAATTATTATGTGCAATAAAACAATATTTCGTAACTTTGCGCATCAAAATTCTTAATCTACTATTAAATGTCTGAAACTAAGAAAATTAAAACCGCGTTAGTGTCGGTTTATCATAAGGAAGGGTTGGATGAAATTATAACCAAACTTCATCAGGAAGGAGTAGAGTTCCTGTCCACCGGTGGAACTCGTCAGTTTATTGAATCTTTGGGCTTTCCGTGTAAGGCTGTTGAAGACCTTACTACCTATCCTTCCATACTTGGAGGTAGAGTGAAAACTTTGCATCCTAAAATATTCGGAGGAATCCTTTGCCGCAGAGGTTTGGAACAAGACATTCAGCAGATAGAGAAATATGAAATTCCCGAAATAGACTTGGTGATTGTAGACCTGTATCCTTTTGAAGCAACTGTTGCTTCGGGAGCGGATGAGGCTTCAATTATCGAAAAGATAGATATAGGCGGTATCTCTTTGATTCGTGCCGCTGCAAAAAACTTTAATGATGTAGTAATTGTAGCTTCACAGGCACAATACAAACCATTGCTGGACATGTTGATGGAACACGGTGCAAACAGTACTTTGGAAGAACGCCACTGGATGGCTAAAGAAGCTTTTGCCGTTTCATCTCACTATGATTCTGCTATCTTCAATTATTTTGATGCACAGGATGGTTCCGCATTCCGTTGCTCATTCAACGAACAGAAAGCACTTCGCTATGGTGAAAACCCTCATCAGAAAGGCATTTTCTATGGTGACCTTGATGCTATGTTCGATCAAATACACGGAAAAGAAATCTCTTACAACAATTTGCTTGACATCAACGCAGCGGTTGATTTGATAGACGAATTCGATGATGTGACTTTTGCTATCCTGAAACATAACAATGCTTGTGGATTGGCTTCACGCCCTACTGTGCTCGAAGCATGGAAAGAAGCGTTGGCAGGTGATCCTGTTTCTGCTTTTGGAGGTGTGCTCATCACCAATGCAGTGATAGACAAAGTTGCTGCCGAAGAAATAAATAAGATTTTCTTTGAAGTGATAATTGCTCCGGATTATGACGTGGATGCACTTGAGATATTGGGACAGAAGAAAAACCGTATTATCCTTGTACGCAAGGAGGCAGAGTTGCCCGGAAAGCAATTCCGTTCTGTTTTGAATGGTGTGCTGGTACAGGATAAAGATTTGAATGTGGAAACTGTTGCCGATTTAAAGACAGTTACAGATAAGGCCCCGACAGAAAGTGAAATTGAAGATATGCTGTTTGCCAACAAGATTGTAAAGAATAGCAAATCGAACTCTATCGTTTTGGCTAAAAATAAACAGCTGCTTGCAAGCGGAGTGGGACAGACTTCACGTGTGGATGCTTTGAAGCAAGCCATTGAAAAAGCTAAATCATTCGGTTTCGACCTTCATGGCGCTGTGATGGCTTCGGATGCTTTCTTTCCGTTCCCCGATTGTGTGGAGATTGCGGATAAGGAAGGTGTGACTGCTGTTATTCAGCCGGGCGGTTCTGTGAAAGATGATTTGACTTTTGCTTATTGCAATGAGCATGGTGTGGCAATGGTTACTACCGGTATTCGTCACTTTAAACACTAATTGAACAAAATGGGATTATTCTCTTTTACACAAGAAATAGCGATGGACCTTGGCACAGCCAATACCATCATTATCACTAACGGTAAAATCGTTGTGGATGAACCGTCTGTTGTAGCTTTAGACAGACGTACAGATAAGATGATTGCCGTAGGTGAAAAGGCAAAGTTGATGCATGAAAAGACTCATGACAACATACGCACTATCCGTCCGTTGCGTGATGGTGTGATTGCGGACTTCTATGCTTGCGAACAGATGATGCGCGGCATGATTAAAATGGTTAATACACGCAGCCACCTTTTCTCTCCTTCTCTCCGTATGGTGATTGGTGTTCCTTCCGGTAGTACGGAAGTTGAACTCCGTGCAGTGCGCGACTCTGCAGAACATGCCGGCGGACGTGATGTTTATTTGATTTTTGAACCGATGGCTGCTGCTATCGGTATCGGTATAGATGTAGAAGCACCGGAAGGAAACATGATTGTCGATATAGGCGGTGGTTCTACTGAAATTGCTGTTATCTCATTGGGCGGTATTGTTTCAAACAACTCGATCCGTATTGCAGGTGATGACTTGACAGCCGATATTCAGGAATACATGAGCCGTCAGCACAATGTGAAAGTCAGCGAACGTATGGCAGAACGTATTAAGATAAATGTAGGTGCCGCCCTTACCGATCTTGGTGAAGAAGCTCCCGAAGATTATATCGTTCATGGTCCTAACCGTATCACCGCTCTTCCAATGGAGGTTCCTGTATGTTATCAGGAAATAGCACATTGCTTGGAGAAATCCATAGCAAAGATTGAAACAGCCATCCTCAGTGCATTGGAACATACTCCTCCCGAACTGTATGCCGATATTGTTCACAATGGCATCTACCTTGCAGGTGGTGGCGCGTTGCTCCGTGGCTTGGATAAGAGGCTGACTGATAAGATAAATATTCCGTTCCATATTGCAGATGATCCTCTTCACTCTGTGGCTAAGGGCACGGGAGTTGCATTAAAGAATGTAGACCGTTTCTCTTTCTTGATGCGCTAAATTTAGTGATTAACGGTTTAGTGATTAGTGATTAATTAGTTGGATCACTGATTTTTGACCGCTAATCACTAATCACTAATCCGATAATCACTGATATAAGCGTGAAGAATTTACTGAATTTCCTCATAAAGTATAATTACTGGTTCCTCTTTATTTTATTGGAGGTAATCAGTTTTACTTTATTATTCCGGTTCAATAAATATCAGGGAAGTACTTTTTTTACTTCCTGCAACTACATTACGGGAAAGGTGTATGAAGTATCGGGAAGCATATCTTCCTATTTCCACCTGAAAACTGTCAATGAAGATTTGTTGGACAAGAATATAGTTCTGGAACAGGAAGTAGCTTCGTTGCAAAAAGCCTTGGGCGAACTGACAGCAGATTCTACGGAAGTTGCCCGCTTAAAGAGTTCGGTATTGCAGGATTATTCTCTGCTGAAGGCAAATGTGATTAATAATAGTTTGAACAGGGTGGACAACTTTATAACTCTTGATAAGGGAGAGGTCGATGGTGTCCGTTCCGAAATGGGAGTACTTGGAGGCAACGGGGTAGTAGGTATTGTATATATTACTTCTCCGCATTATTCGGTTGTCATCTCTTTGCTGAACAGCAAATCGAGTATCAGTTGCAAGATTAAAGGAAGTGACTATTTCGGTTATTTGAAGTGGGAAGGCGGCGATTCACAATATGCTTATGTAAAAGACCTACCTCGCCATTCGGAGTTTAATCTGGGAGATACGGTAGTGACGAGTGGTTACTCTACAGTTTTCCCTGCCGGGATAATGATTGGTACGATTGATGACATGTCCGATTCTCACGACGGCCTTTCTTATCTGCTGAAAGTGAAACTATCGACGGACTTTGGTAAGTTGAGTGATGTGCGCATTATTGCGAAAGAACATCAGGAAGAACAAATAAAACTTGAAAAACAGTTGGGTAAACAATGATAGCTGCTTATATAAAAAGGATAGAATGGTTTATTGTGTTGGTGCTGTTGCAGGCTTTAGTGCTCAACAACATGCACATAGCAGGCTATGCCACACCTTACCTCTATGTTTATCTGATTCTGAAGTTTAATTCGGGAGTATCACGTAACGAGCTGATGTTATGGGGATTCTTTCTCGGATTGTCTATTGATATGTTTTCCAATACTCCGGGTATGAATGCGGCTGCAACAGTGCTGCTGGCATTTGCCCGTCCTTCTATTCTACGGTTGTTTTCCCCGCGGGACAACTTTGATGACTTCATTCCTTCTTTCAAAACGATAGGAATCAGTCCGTTTATTAGATATACAGTGGCAGGAGTGCTTTTACAAACTTCAGTATTACTGTTGATTGAGTCCTTTTCATTCTTCAATCTGCCTATGCTTTTACTGAAAATTGTATCGAGTACCCTTTTAACAGTTCTTTGTATCATTGCTATTGAAGGCATAAGACGATAAAGGTGTGGCTAAAGATTATATTTTAGAGAAACGAAAGTATGTAATCGGAGGAGTGGCAGTTGCGATTGTCATTATCTTCCTGATTCGCCTTTTAACGCTCCAGATATTGTCGGATGATTACAAAAAGAATGCAGACAGTAACGCTTTCCTGAATAAAACACAATATCCTCCCCGTGGAATTATCTATGACCGTAACGGTAAGTTGCTGGTTTATAATCAGCCGGCTTATGATGTGACGGTAGTGTTCAAAGAAATGGAAACACTGGATACGCTTGATTTATGCCGTACTCTGAATATCACGAAAGAATATATCAGAAAGCGAATCCGTGACATCAAGAACCAGAACATTAATCCGGGTTACTCTCCTTATACGCATCAGCTATTCATGACTCAGCTATCGGCGGAAGAGTGCGGAGTGTTGCAGGAAAAGCTGTTTAAGTTTCCGGGCTTTTATGTTCAGCGCAGAACCATCCGCTTATATGGAAACCATGCTGCCGCCCATGTGCTTGGTGATATTGGAGAAGTATCCAAACGCAATATCGAGGAAGATAACTATTATGTGCAAGGTGACTATATTGGTACGCAGGGAGTTGAGAAGTCATACGAGAAATACCTCCGTGGGGAGAAAGGTGTCGAGATATTATTGAGAGATGCTCACGGACGCATTCAGGGAAGATATATGGATGGTAAACTCGACAAGTCTCCTGTCCCCGGGAAGAACCTGAAGCTTGGATTGGACATTGATTTGCAAATGCTTGGCGAACGTTTGATGAAAGGCAAGATTGGCAGTATTGTAGCCATAGAACCCGAAACCGGGGAAATCCTTTGCATGGTATCTTCACCGAACTTCGATCCTCAACTTATGGTGGGACGTCAAAGAGGCAAGAACCATTTGATGCTGGAAAGAGATCCCATGAAACCTTTGCTCAACCGTTCCATAACTGGAGCATATCCTCCGGGCTCTACATTTAAAACAGCACAGGCGTTAACCTTTTTGCAAGAAGGGATTATTGAACCTTCTACGGCGTTTCCGTGCTTTCATGGCTTTGTTCATGCCGGATTACGTGTCGGTTGCCACTCGCACGGCTCTCCTCTGCCACTTATTCCGGCCATTGCTACCTCATGTAACGCATATTTCTGTTGGGGACTTTACAGAATGATCGGTTCAAAGAAATATAAATCACCACAAGAAGCTCTGACGGTTTGGAAAGACCATATGGTTTCTATGGGGTTTGGTTATAAGTTAGGAGTTGACCTCCCGGGGGAAAGGCGGGGACTGATTCCCAACTCTGCATATTATGATAAGGCATACCGCGGACGTTGGAACGGATTGACAATTATCAGTATCGCTATCGGACAGGGAGAAGTGCTGCTTACCCCGTTGCAGATTGCCAATTTATGTACTACCATTGCTAACCGCGGGCAGTTTATAACTCCCCACGTAGTGAAAGAAATAGAAGGCGACCAGTTGGACAGCCTTTACCGTTATCCCCGCAAAGTGGATGTGGAACGCAAATATTATGAAGATGTGGTTGAAGGTATGCGCGCTGCCGTGACGGGAGGAACTTGTCGCGGAGCCAATATCCCCGGAATAGAAGTCTGCGGAAAAACAGGTACGGCACAGAATCGCGGACATGACCACTCCGTGTTCATGGGATTTGCTCCGATGAACAATCCTAAGATAGCAATCGCTGTTTATGTGGAGAATGGCGGCTTCGGTGCTGTCTATGGAGTACCTATCGGCGGTTTAATGATGGAACAGTATTTGAATGGCAAGCTCTCACCCACAAGTGAGGTTAAAGCAGAAGAACTCAGTAACAGAACAATATTATATGGCAATCAGGAACGCTAGTCTGTGGAAAACGGTGGACTGGGTAACTATCTGTATTTACCTCGTCCTTGTCATTTGCGGTTGGTTTAGCATTTGCGGGGCAAGCTATGACTATGGAACTCCCGATTTCTTTAGTTGGGGGACACGTGCCGGTAAACAGTTGGTATGGATTGGTTGTTCCTTGGGGCTCGGCTTTATTCTGCTGATGCTCGAAGACCGGCTCTATGACATGTTTGCTTATATCATATATATAGGTATGATTCTTTTGCTGATAGTGACTATATTCATAGCCCCCGATGTGAAAGGTTCCCGGTCGTGGCTGCAAATGGGACCTGTCAGCCTCCAGCCTGCCGAGTTCGCCAAGTTTGCCGTGGCGCTTGCTTTGGCTAAATATATGAATTCCTATTCCTTCAACATAGGCAAATGGAAGAATTTCATGATGCTGTTGCTGATGATTCTTCTTCCTATGGGATTGATTATCATGCAAAAGGAGACAGGTTCGGCATTGGTTTATTTAGCTTTCTTCCTGATGCTCTATCGGGAAGGGATGCCGGGAGTGGTTCTGTTTTCGGGCGTTTGTGCTGTTATCTATTTTGTGGTTGCCATACGTTTCGGCGATGTGATGCTTGCCGACACACTTACCCCTATCGGAGAGTTTACCGTGTTAACCATGATACTTCTTTTTGCCGGCATCATGGTTTGGATATATTGCAAGAAGTTTGCACCGGTAAGAAACATTCTGGGTATAAGTATCATTGCTATTGTTCTGTCTGTCATCCTATCGGAGTATGTCATACCGTTTAATATGGTTTGGGTTCAATGGGGACTCTGTGTGCTGCTCATCGGATATTTGTTGTTCCTGTCTCTTAGCGAACGAAACAAAAACTATGCGTTGATAGCTTTGTTCTCTGTTTGTTCCATCGGTTTCCTGTATTCGGGCGATTATGTGTTCAATAAAGTGCTCGAACCTCATCAGCAGATACGCATCAAAGTGCTTTTGGGTATGGAGGAAGACCTTGCGGGAGCCGGCTATAACGTGAACCAGTCTAAGATTGCCATCGGCTCCGGCGGACTTACGGGAAAGGGCTTCCTGAACGGCACGCAGACCAAATTGAAATACGTTCCGGAGCAAGATACAGACTTTATCTTCTGCACCGTGGGAGAGGAGCAGGGCTTTTTCGGTTCGTCGGTTGTGCTGATATTGTTTCTCGCCCTGATACTCCGATTGATTTCTTTGTCGGAACGGCAGCATGATACTTTCGGGCGTGTGTATGGCTACTCTTTAGTGAGTATTTTCCTTTTCCATCTCTTTATCAACGTAGGCATGGTTATCGGGCTGACTCCTGTTATCGGTATTCCTCTCCCGTTCTTCAGTTACGGCGGTTCTTCACTATGGGGATTTACTTTGCTTCTGTTCATCTTCTTGCGCATTGATGCAGGGCGCGGGCATAAATTATAGCCGGACTAATCTGAATTTACTCCGTAGTGGTTGACCGACTACCCTGTAGTAGTTGACCAGCTATCCCGTAGTAATTGACCGGCTACCTATGGGTAATCTTCCACCCCGGCAGAGAGTGAACTCTGCAAAAGGTGGAAGATATTATGAAGTTAAGAAAGGGTTTTATTAGTGTGATGTCTTGAAAAAGAATTTGTCTTTACCGGAATCGAAGATAGTGAAGACCGAATCATTTTTGATTAAGACTCCCCGGCTTCTGCCTTCTTTGCGGTTGTCTTTGTTATCAACGTTTACGGCAATAACTCTTCTTTTGTAGAATGTAGTCACTTCGTTGAAGATGGTGTGTCCCACATAAATGCGTTTTGCCCGGTATTTGTCCAACAGCAGGTTTAAGGTGTCCGAAGATATAGGATTATACTTATCCTCGCTTTTCACAAGCCCGCGATACCAAAGCGGGCCGTAGGTGGCATGAACAAAGTAAGTGAACGGAGAAATAGCTTTCCTTTCCGCTTTCTTGCTGAATAATCCCAGACTGGCGGTTTCGTTAATTTCGGGTATGGTTTTGTTCCATTTATATAATTCGCTGCTCAGCCCTGCATGTACAAACAGATTGTCGCCAATAGTTTGAATGGTGTTACGCACTGCCAGCCATCTTCCCAGTTCGGTGTCTTTATTCCACAACTCGGTATAAGGAACATTCAGTGCTTTTGCCAGATTGAGATATTTTTTCTTTGCATATCTTGCATCGCCTATTAGTTCCATAGGTTCATGGTTGCCCAGCAGGAAAGAGAGTTGTCCGCCTGCATCGGCAGCTTCTTTTTCCAACTTGTAAATGAGCCAGAAGATAGGAAGTACATCATTGCCACGGTCGAAAACGTCTCCGATAATCACCAGATGATTCTTTCCGAATGCCCACTCATACTTCTCGTTTATCACTTTATTTGCTTGCAAAATGGAGACGAAGCAATCCATGTTCCCGTGTGGATCGGAGATAACAACAACCTTTTCCGGCTGGTTATATTTCCACTGCGGGCGTTCAATGGGGTGGAGCTTCACTGCGAATTGATGTTTCCCATTTTGAGAACTGACATTGAATGAATAGTCCTTTGCCGGAACAATCTTATCTGTTATTTTCCCTTTTTTATCTACTGTGATGCTTCTCAGCTCATTGTTGGGAGTGTAGAGCAGATAAGGTCCGTCTGTTTCTAGAGCCTTTTCGGAAGAGTGCTTCTTCTTTTCCGCTTCCCGACTCGTTGCAGCAGTGCAAAGAGTCAGGAATAGGAAGAAGAGAATGTATTTATTCAGTTGATTCATAACCATACATCTCATTTACTTATGATTAATAACCCGGATTCTGTTGGTCTGCCATATTGGGGTTTGTATCCATCTCGAATTTAGGAATGGGCAATATGATTTTGTAGAAGTTCCAGTCAAACTTCTTGGCTTCGTCAGTCAGAGTTTCATGTTTGTTTTCTGCGTTACTTAAAGGCACATCTTTGCGTTCTATAGTTTGATTGTTACGCATAGCATCAAATAATCGGTGTCCTTCTCCTACGAACTCTTTTCTTCTTTCAGTCAACACCTGTTCTAAAGTAACTGTTCCTGTTACATGTTTGTTGGGATTCGCTCTGTTTACGATGGCTTCAAGATAGAGTACGGCATTGTCGTTATCGTTTAACTTTACGGCCGCTTCGGCTGCGTTTAAGTAGAGTTCAGACATGCGGAATATAGGGATATTAGCATCAGATATACTCTCATCCGCAGCAGGTTGGTATTTATTGCAGAAATAATAATATTCTGTCTTTTTTGCACGGACAAAGACCTTATTTCTTACATCCTTTTTGTCGGATTGTATCATACTCATGAAAGAAGAGGTAGGAAACATGTCATAGTATCCTTTTACGTTGCAAAGATAACTTATACTTTCTTTACCGGGACCATCTACCGTGAGGTTTACTATTTCAAAGAAAAGCTCATGAGCTCTTATGGGACTGTCGTCTGCCCATGCATCAGCATATTCTTCATTGGTCCACAAAGAATAACCGGCTTTTTTGGCTCCTTCTATTGCTTCTATTGCTGTAGCGAGTGCAGCGGTATTACCATCTTTATCTCCTTTGTATAAATACACTCTGCTTAATAATGTCATTGCTCCCCATCGGTTTATTTTACCGGGATTGTGTTTCGTAGTCAGCAATGTAATAGCATCTTTCAAATCAGAAATAATCTCTGTGTAACACTCGGCTACGGTATTACGTTTAGGCTTGCTGTCTATTCCGGTTACATCTTTAACAATGGCTGCTCCCCATGATTTACCTTGGTCTTTAGCGTAAGGTACTCCATAGAAGCGAGTGAGGTCGAACAGTGCAAGTGCGCGCAGGGCTAAAGCTTGTCCTTTCACCTCCTTCATATATGCCTCATTTTCTTCGCTTCCGTCACCAAGTGGAATAGCGTCTATTTTAGTAAGTATAATATTGGTGTTACGGATAATTTCATAAGGAATTCTCCAAAATGTGGATGGTGCATTAGTCTTGTTATATTTATAGAAGTAGTAGTTACTGGTTCGCTTGCCTTCGCCATTTGCCTGCATGTCATCTGCTGTTACATCTCCATAATATATGATTCTTCCTGTATACCCATCTGAATTTTGCATTTTGCTGTAAATACCGTTAAGGGTAAAGTTGAGTTCTTTGAGAGTTTTCAGCGAAGTTTCAGTTTGTACCTTATTGCTGGGCTCAATGTTCAGCCAATCGTTACCGCACGAACTGGCAAGTAACAACGTTGCTCCAAATAGTATATATTTAATGTAGTTCATAAATCAATAGTTTAAAGGGTTAGAAATTAATGTTCAATCCGAAGGTTATAGCCTTTAATGGAGGAGTTCCCCATGTTGCGGTACCTTTGCTGACTGCTTCGGGATCATAGTAATCATATTTAGCCCATGTCAGCAGGTTGTCGCCGGACATGTATAATCTTACGTTATCCATTTTTACCTTTCTGGTCCATTGTTTAGGCAGTGTGAAACCGAAAGTAAGGTTCTTCAAGCGGATAAAGTCTGTGCTATGTATTCTGCGGCTGTTTGCAAATGATTGCATGGACTGTGCCGGATTCTCGATAAAGATTTCAATATCGGTTTCATCTCCCGGTTTTTGCCATCTGTCACGATAGTAAGTTGGGATATTTACCTTCATTTCATTTCCTCCGTGCTCTGTTTTCTGTGCCCATGTATCGTAAGAGTATCCTCCGAATTGATAAGAGATCATGAAGTTAAGATCAAACCATTTGTATCTAAGGGTGTTAGATAAACCACCGCTTACAGTAGGATCTGCATCGCATATCGGAATATAGTTTGCCTTCTTCTTCGGATCGGAGCTATTGGGTGTTTCCGTGATGTCTTTCACATAGTTTCCGTTCTCATCCAGATAATTGGTATAGAATTGGGGTGCACCGGTTTCTTTATTGATACCTGCGAACTCCGGCAAATAGAATGTGCGGTAGGGGTAACCTATTTTACGGATTTGCGTACCGCTAATGATTTCTGTCTGTATGCCGTCTAGAGTAATAATCTTGTTCTTGTTGTGTCCCAGATTAAAAGTAGTACTCCATGTAAAGTCTTTGGTATCGAAGTTCACGGAACGTATTTCCAGTTCCACACCTTTGTTGCGCACCTTACCGATATTCATCAGGTAGTCGTTGAAACCTGTTGTCATAGAGATAGGTCTGTCCATTAACAAGTTCTTGGTGGTACGAGTATAATACTCGATGGTAACGTTTAGCCTGTTCCATAAACCGAAGTCCAAACCTAAGTTGAAGTTATAGTTGGTTTCCCAGGAAAGATCATCGTTTCTCAGTTGTGATTCAACGATTCCCGGTTGCTGCATATAATCTTCACTTAAACTGCTGAGTCCCATATATCCGTAATATTCGGAAGGAAGAGTTCCGTTTACACCGTAAGATGCACGGAGCTTTAAGTCGGTAACAACGTCTTTCACCGGTTCCATAAACTTTTCTTCAATGGCTCTCCATGCCGCCGATACTGACCAGAAGCTACCCCACCTGTTAGAAGCTTTCAGCCTTGAACTTCCGTCTGTACGGAAACTTGCTCCAAGGAAATACTTGTTTTGATAGTCGTAGTTAACACGGCTGAGGTAAGATACCAGACGGGTTTCGCTGGAATATCCGGAAGTTCCTTCCAGTTTGTTACCATTGCTCAGGTCGTTCTTTTCGTAAGTGGCAAAGTTACTGGCCGAACCTGTAAGATAGTCTTTATAATAGTCGTCTGTTTCATAACCAACAAGCACGTCTAAGTGGTGGTGCTTCGCAATGGTGGTTTGATAAGACAATGCATTTTCCCATACCAGTTTCTTATATTCATAGTAACGCTTGAACATTTCTCCGTTCACATCGTCTCCACTGGATGTTCTCGGATCCCACCATTTCTTTCCTTTATTAATGGTATAGTCGTAGCTCAAAGTAGATTTCAGTTTCAATCCTTTGATGAACTCATATTGTCCGTATATGGTATTGAATGTACGGGTAAGGTTGCTCCTTTCATAATCATAGGTAGCAGCAAGCAATGGGTTGCGGTCTCCGTTCTTTATAAGTTCTCTGTTCCATGTGCCGTCTTCGTTGTAAATAGGATCTGACGGGACTAAGCCGTTGCGTGATGAATACAGGGGAGAAGTATAAGTAAGTCCTTCTTGGTCTACATCCTGATTAACAGAGGCAAACAATATCTTTGCGCCCAGAGTCAATTTGCTTGTTGCATGGAAATCAACATTAAGTCTTCCCGAAATACGTTCCAAACCGGAATTAAGGGAGATACCGTCCTGCTTCAGGTAAGAGAGCGAGGAGTAGTAGCTGAATTTGTCTGTTCCGCCTGAGCCGCTAACCTCATAAGTCTGGTGGTTACCTTTTTTGAACAGAACATCGTTCCAGTCTATAAATCCGCACCAGGGTATGGGAGCATACTTATCTATTTTTGTGTCTGCATAGGCTATGGCATCTGCTTCGCTTTTGCCATCCCGTAACTTTCCGTTCTTCAATCCTTCGTAGATCAAATCACGTCTTTCCTGCCCGTTCATGACTTCGCGGTAGTCCATTGCAAAGTCCGAGTATCCCCAGTCTGCTTTCAATTTGAAGCTTGGCTTGCCCTTTTTGCCTTGTTTGGTAGTGATGAGGACAACGCCGTTTGCTGCACGTGAACCATAAAGTGAAGCTGCCGCTGCATCTTTAATCACGGTAATATTTTCAATATCGGAAGTATTGATGGTAGACATGATGTCCATACCTGCATCTGAACCGGTAGCGCTGACATCGCCGGACATTACAGGAACACCGTCTATAACATAAAGTGGTGAATTGGAAGCATTGAAAGAGCCCATACCACGAATCATGATTGAAGTGGAAGCACCCGGTTGCCCTGAACCTGCGCTGACCTGCACGCCCGGAGCCGCACCTTGCAATACCTGTGAGAAGCTAACTGCCGGAACATCTTTAATATTGGATGTCCTGATAGTTGAAGCCGAACCTGCATAAGCCGATTTCTTGTAAGTACCATAGCCTGTGACAACGACTTCTTCCAGAACATTGTTTTCCGGTTTCAGTACGATAATCATGTTTGGCTTGGCAGTAACTTCCTGAGTATCATATCCGATAAAAGAACATACAAGAATCTGTTTCTTACCGGCTTCCACATCGAGAGTAAAGTTACCGTTAATATCGGTGGTTGTTCCGTGGGTGGTTCCTTTCACGATAATGTTAACTCCCGGAAGGGCTTCTTTATCGTTATCGAATATCTGTCCTTTGACTTCCATTTTGGAAACTTGTTGCGGGGCAGCCACAGCCACTTCCTTTGCTACTTTCTTAATAGCAACTACGCCGTTGTGAATGCTGTAGGTAAGGTTGGTGTTCTTCAAGCATTTGTCCAATACTTTGTGAACTTCTTCGTTGACTGCACTCACATTGTCTACTTTCACGTCATTAATATCCCCTGTACTGTAAATGAAAGTAAAGTCTGTCTGACGCTGTAATTCCCATATCACATCATTTAATGTAGTGCCATTGAACTTTGCGGTAACCGTACTTTGTGCAAGAATGCTTGCCGATAAAGTTTGAATTAGTCCGAATGCAATAAATAAGACTAAATGCACGAAGCGGAGCATTCCTTGCCCCTTACTACAGATTAAGTTCCTTTTGCGTTTTCTCATAATATCAAATTTTAATTAAGGATGAATATGTTTTAGATTGATTGTCTTATCGTCTACCTCTACGTCTATCTTTCCGGTCTGCTCCAGCAGTTCAAAGAAAGGATTGATGTTGTTGTACCGGTCTATGTTGCAGCCGAAGCGCAGGTTCTTGATATAGTCGTCTTCATAGGTAACGGAAGACACGTTATACCAGCGCGACAGCACCTTGATGATGTCCTCTATCCTTTTGTCCTTGAAGTATATCTTTCCGTTTACCCATGAGGTGTAAAGTGAAACATCCACTTTCCTGATTTCCACTTCGTGGGAGTCATTGTTAAGTCGGGCTTGCTGGGACGGCTTCAGGAGAAAGTTTCCTCCTTTGTCTGTGTTCACTTTGACGGAACCACTCACCAAAGTTGTTTGAATATCCGGATCGTCGTTATAGGCTGATACGTTGAACTTGGTTCCAAGCACCTCGATATTCATTCCTTTTGTCTTCACTATAAAAGGAACTTTGCTCTTTTGAACCTCGAAATAGGCCTCTCCCGTCAGTTCCACTTCCCTCTTTTTGTCGTTGAACTGCACAGGATAGTGCAGGGAGCTCATGGAGTTGAGATACACAATACTTCCGTCGCTCAGATACAGTTTGTATTCGCCGCCACGGGGTATCTCCAGTTTATTGTAGGCCGTTTCCTGTTTTGCTTTTGCACTTCCCGATATTTTATAGTTAAGTGCGGCAGAATCTATCTTGATCTCTGTGCCGTCGTTCTCTTTTATTTGTTCCTGTGTGGGTTGGCTCAGGTCTATTACTTTTCCATTGTCCAGAATCAGCCTTGCTTGGCTCTTTCCCGGAATGATGTTCCCCGTTTCGTGCTTCTGGGCTTGCATTTGTTCGGCTTCCGGCGTTGATGAAAGTTCCAGCAACAGGTAGCATATGACAAGGGGAGCGAGGATTAAAGCTGCATATCTTAAACTTTGATAGATGATTCTTCTTTGTTTGATCCGTCGGATTTTGCCGTCCACTTTGCTCCATCCGGCAGACTTATCATATTTTTGGGAGTTCAGGACGGCACGGCTTATGGCTTCCTGATTGCACAACTTCTTAAATAACGCTTCGTTTCCGGGAGACTGGTTTCTCCATCGGTTGAGCTGTTCCAGCTCTTGTTCGCTGATTGTTTCGGCAACATATCGGGCTATCAGGGTGGCTATATCAAATTCTTGTATTAACATATGATTAACAGTTTTGTATATGTATAACAGTTAAAACTAAAAACAGGGGCAAAAGAAAATTGATTTTTTTGAAGAGATATTAAAAATACACGGATAAATTGTGAGCTTTACCCGTCCGAAAGTATCGGATTATAAGAAAAAAATGAGATAATAATACTCTTTCAAATAAGTGCGCAACTTCTTGTACGCAATCTTTTTTAAGGAATGTACGGTTTCCGATGAGATGGATAGTTCCTCGGCTATTTGTGCATTTTGCTTTCCTTCGAGACTGAGCATCATCAGCCGGCGGGACTGTGCCGGAAGCTTTTCAATGGCCTGAACAAGAATCCGGTGCATTTCTTCCTCGATAACGTGGTCGGTAAAGAAAGAGTCTTTTGTTTTCTCCAGCATGGTAGTTGCATAGTTTTTCACGATGTGGAGGTGCTCCAACTCATTGAGCGCGCTGTTGCGCACTGTGGTGTAGAGGAAAGCCTTTGCCTGATGCTGGTATTCGAAGTCCTTGTTCCGTTGCCACAGTTTGATGAAAGCGTCTTGCACAATGTCCGAGGTTTGCTCTTCGCTTTCCATATAGTGTCGGCAAAATAGGCACAAAGGCACATAGTAGTCATTGAAAAATGATTGGAATGCTTCTTGTCTGCTTAAGTCTATTTTTACTTCCGGGCTAATCAATCGTAAAGTGTTTTTGCATTTATTTTTTAAAATCGGAGGCTTTGGGCGGGAAAAAGATCAGTGTTCTATTCGTAAGCCTACGTCACTGATTCCTTGCAGAAACTGGTCTTTCATGCCGTGCACCACTTTGAAAATATACTTACCCGGGTGCAGGGGAATGAACTTGCCCAGCGGCTGTCCGCTTTGGTAGAGCGTACCGAATCCTGTTCCTATCCACTTGCCTGATTCCTCAGCCACAACATATTTTATTGTGTCGGTTGCGAAGATAGTGGAATCTTTTGTATTATTGCTAACAAACAGGTAAAGATTTTTATAGGGATAGCTGTTGTCATTGCGTATTTCCACCGACACTTTGTAGGGAGTAAGGGAGTCAGGTATGTTTACATGAAAGAGCAATGTATCGCTCTTTGCCCACCCCTTCTCGGGTATGGGGTTGTAAGAGTGATACATTGTGCTCCCGAAATCACAGGCTGCCAGCGTGATGAGTAAGAGGGTTCCTGCTATTACGCTAATCTTTCCTTTCAGGTTTATTGTCATTCCTCTGAGGTTTGTTATTGTTTTGCTGAGGTTTTTCCCCTCCTGCCTGACCGCCTTGCTGCTGGTTGCTGTTGCGCGTAGGCTGCTGAGGCCTGTTCGGTCTTTTCTTCTTACGGTTGCGGTTGTTGTTATTGGCATTGTTTCCGTTTCCGCCGTTTCCGTTGTTGTTGCTTCCCCTGTGCTTGTCAAAGCGTGTGAGGCTTTCCTGTTCAAGCAGGTCGATAGGCTTTTTGGGCTCTTGTTTCTTTTCCTCTTCGTGCAGGCTTTCGGGTTTCATGCCTTTGCGGTTCATGTTGATGATTTCGAACGCACGTCTGCCGGAGATAGTCACAAGGTTGGCTGCGAAGTTCTTGTCCGTGGAGTAGGTGATTTCGTTTTTCAGGATGTCCGCCTTGAAGAAGTAGAACGTTCCGTCTTTGGTTTCCAACTCGATTTCGCGGGATGGCAGACGTTTTTGTGCTTCCACATAGGCATCCACCTCATAGTTGAGGCAGCATTTCAGCTTGGCACACTGCCCGGCGAGTTTCTGCGGGTTCAGTGAAATGTCTTGGAAGCGTGCAGCGCTTGTAGACACGGATACGAAGCTCGTCATCCATGTGGCACAGCAAAGCTCGCGTCCGCAAGGTCCGATACCGCCGATGCGCCCTGCTTCCTGACGGGCTCCGATCTGTTTCATTTCGATGCGCACCCGGAAAGCTTCGGCAAGCACTTTGATGAGTTGGCGGAAGTCCACACGCTCATCGGCAATGTAGTAGAAGATAGCCTTGTTGCCGTCTCCCTGATACTCCACGTCACCTATCTTCATGTTCAGGTTCAGATCCAGAGCTATCTGTCGGGCACGTATCATGGTGTCGTGTTCCTTGGCTTTCGCTTCGTCATACTTCTCCATGTCCACGGGCTTCGCTTTGCGGTACACGCGTTTGATTTCCGCATCGGGCTTGAAACTTGCCTTTTTCATTTGCAGCAGAACGAGCCGCCCGGTGAGGGTTACTGTCCCTATGTCGTGCCCCGGCGTTGCTTCCACCGCTACGGTGTCTCCTTTTTCCAACGGTATTTTGTTGCTGTTGCGGTAATATCCCTTGCGGGTATTCTTGAACTGCACTTCCACCATGTCGCACTCTTCGCTGTGGTTGGGGATGTCTGCCAGCCAGTCATAGGTGTGTAGCTTATTATCTTGTCGGCCGCAGCCTTTGCAGCAAAGACCGCCACTGCCGTTTTTCAGTTTATAATCCATAGTTCTATATAGTTATTGTTTCAGCAGGACAATCATCTTCAGCGAAAAGTCGAAAAAGACCATCTTTGCATTCACGTTTTGTTCAATATGTTGTTGTGCCACGCTCAGTTCGTCCATGATGCCCATCACGTTCCGCTCGTTCACGAACGGGGCAAAGCGCGAGGCGAAGCTCATTTCGTCCGTGTTCAGGTAAACCAACTCCCTCTGCCGCAGGTTGTAGATGAAGTTTTCACGTATCATCCGCTGGCAATAGGCAAGGAGATTCTTTTGCCGCTCGCGCCCCATTGCCGCCACTTGTTCGCTCCACAGCTTCATTTCTTTTATCTTCCGCTGGTAGGAGAGGCGCATCAGGTTGACAAACAGGTCGAAAAACAGCTTGTTTTCTTCGCTCAGGTGGATAGCCTCGACAGCTTGCAGGAAGTTGCCGGAGGACACATGTGCGATGTTTGCCGCATCAATATCCACCAATCCGTATTTCCGTTTCAGGGCTTCGGCTATGTCCGCTTCGTCAATCTTGCGGACGTTGATGCGCTGTGTGCGGCTCAGTATGGTTTGCAGAATCATGTCCGGTGCTTCCGATATGAGCAGGAAAACCGTTTGCAAGGGCGGTTCTTCCAGTAGCTTCAACAGCTTGTTGGCGCATACTTGGTGCATCTTTTCGGGCAGCCAGATTATCATAATCTTGTAACCTCCTTCGCTCGATTTCAGGCTCAGCTTGCGCACTATCTCGTCGCTCTCTTTGGCGTAGATGATGGCTTGCGAGTTTTCCGCCCCCATTGCCGCCAGCCAGTGATTGAAGTTGAAGTAGGGGGTGCGGGTAACCAAGTTGCGCCACTCCGAGAGATAGTCATCGCAAACCACGTCTTTCCCGCTTTTTTTCTTCACAATGGGGAAGGCGAAATGCAGGTCGGGATGCACCAGCTTGTTGAACTTCACGCATGAGGGACACACACCGCAAGCGTCCGTCTCCCCGCGGTTGGAGCAGTAGATGTAACGGGCATAGGCGAGGGCGAGGGGGAGTTTCCCGACACCTTCGGGGCCGCAAATGAGTTGCGCATGGGGTATGCGCCCTTCTTTCACCTCAAGGATGAATTTCTTCTTTGCTTCTTCTTGTCCTACTACATCTTTGAAAAACATGTTCAATAATGGTTTAATGTGCTAATGACCAATATGCCAATCGGCTTTTTAATAAATTACTTTCGCCACTTCCCTGATACTGTCCACCGCCGATATGGAGTAGAAATGGATGCTCGGCACGCCGTGAGCCATCAGCTCCCTGCATTGGTTGATGCACCATTCTATGCCCACCTGCTTGGCTTCGGCATCCGTTTTGCACTTGCCGGCTTCCAGAACCAGTTCTTCGGGTATGTCCACTTTGAACGTCTTGGGTATCACGCTCAGTTGAGACAGTTTGCTAAAAGGCTTTATTCCGGGGATGATGGGCACGTTGATACCCGCCCGGCGGGCACGCTCCACGAAGTCGAAATACTTCCGGTTGTCGTAAAACAGTTGTGTCACCGCATATTCTGCTCCGGCTTCCACTTTCTTTTTCAGCCAGTAGATGTCGGTATCTATGTTGGGAGCTTCCTCGTGTTTCTCCGGATAGCACGCCACGCCATACGAGAAAGGCTGTCCCGGAGCTTTTATTTCCGAGCCGTCCACAAAGATTCCCTTGTTAAAATCGTTTATCTGCTGTTGCAATTCCACCGCATGGTGGTAGCCGTTTCCTTCGGGCGTGAAGGCAGCCTCGTGTTTCGCCTTGTCGCCGCGCAGCACAAGGATGTCGGAGATGCCGAGGAATTGAAGGTCGAGCAGCACATATTCCGTTTCCTCGCGGGTGTAGCCGCTGCACAGGATGTGCGGAACGGTGGTTATGTTATACTTGTTTTGCAAGGCGGCAGCCACGGCAACCGTTCCCGGTCGGCGGCGCATCTTGTTGCGCTGATACAGCCCGTTGCCGAGGTCTTTATACACATATTCGCTACGGTGTGTAGTGATGTTGATGTATTTGGGATCGAACTCCCGGAGCGTATCTATGGTGTTATACAGCTTTTCTATCCCCGTGCCCTTGAGGGGAGGCAATATTTCAAAGGAAAAAGCTGTTTTGTCCGTACTATTTATTAAGTCTATAATCTTCATTCTCTCAGTTTGTCCGGCTATAGTTAGCCAATCTATATATTGGGACAAATATACGAAAAAAAAGAGAAAATCGGATGTTTGCCCGAAAAAACTCCACGATAATACGGTCGGTTGTCGTGATGCTACTTGTCGGTTACGGAGAAACCCCTAACCGGCTCCAAAAACTTGTGTTGCCTGAAAACAACCAATCCCTTTGTTTATAGCTGTTTGGTAGCTGTCTCTAACCGGGCTTTTTGTTAACAATGACGAAACACTCAAAAACCCTAATGTAAATGATAATGGTAATGACAATGTAAATGACAATGTGAATGATAAGTAAGAGAGAGAGATAAATCTCTCCCATGTGTGTACTTGTTTTTAGCTATAACTTTAAGAAACTAATCGTCTAACCCCACCCGAACCCCTAATGTATATGACTATGCTAACGTATTATGACTATGTGGATGAGAGAGAGAGCCGGAAGAAAGAAGTCAAGCCTTCTTTCTCACGCACTCACTTCAAGTTAAAGACTTAGTCCTATATACCCTCTTAGAGAAGTGATAAAACCATATGGGGCGGCGGCGTTCTTGCCGGAACAGGGGCAGAGGGTTGCGGTGGGCAGGTAATTTCTCCCCTCCTTATCGAGGAGGGGCAGGGGTGGTGGTAGGCAATAAATTCCTATGCGCTGATAATAACTCAAAGGTATTTTTTCCTACCACCACCCCCTAACCCCTCCTCAATAAGGAGGGGAGTAAGAAAATTACCCCGCATTAATCCCCACACTACTGCGGGAAGGTTTCCCAACTACCGCAGGGTGGTCCGCCCACTACTTTGCGGTAGATTCTTCCGGGCGTTGCCGGGGCTGTTTGATATATGAAAAATAATGAGTATCTTTGTAACTAAATTAATCACTAACCCCCGGAAGTTATCATGAAAAAACACCTGACCTATCTCACCTTATTGCTTTTCTGCTGCTTGGGCACTGTCTCAACCGTGCAGGCGGGAATCATCCCTCATCCCCAGTCCGTTACTTGGAAAAACGGAGAGTTCAAACCCGGTGTGCAACCAAAAGTGTACACCAACCAAACAGGCAAAGAGAAAGCCTTGCTGCTCGACTACCTGAAAGCCTCACCTTTGCAGGCGGTGGAAGCGGAAAATGCCGAGGCTGCCAATGCTATCAACCTGATTATTAAAGATGACAGTACGGCTTTCCCGTCTGCGGAAAGCTACCGGCTGGAGATTACCCCCACCGGCATAACCATTACCGCAAGAGGCGGGGCAGGGTTGTTTTACGGAGTGCAGTCGTTGCTCCAACTCGCCGAAGGACGGCAGGGAGCATACACTTTTCCGGCTGTGCTGGTGAATGACACCCCCCGTTTTGCCTATCGCGGCATGCATCTGGACGTGTCCCGCAATTTCTTCGACAAGGAGTTTGTGAAGAAGCAACTGCGGATGATGGCGCACTACAAACTGAACCGTTTCCATTGGCACTTGACCGACGGTGCGGGTTGGCGCCTCGAAATAAAGAAATATCCCAAGCTGACACAGATTGCCGCATGGCGACCTTACCAGACTTGGAGCGAATGGCAGGAAGGCGGTCACCGCTATTGCTCAAAGAACGATCCCAATGCTCACGGCGGTTACTACACCAAAAAGGACGTGCAGGAAGTGCTGGCGCTTGCCGAGCAACTGCACATCACGGTGATCCCCGAAATAGAAATGCCCGGTCACTCGGAAGAAGTGCTTGCCGTTTATCCCGAATTGTCCTGTTCCGGAGTGCCTTATGAGAACTCCGACTTCTGCATCGGCAACGAAAAAACGTTTAAGTTCGTGGAAAATGTGTTGAAGGAAGTCATGGAAATGTTCCCTTCCGAATACATCCACATCGGTGGCGACGAGGCAAGCAAGGCAGGTTGGAAAACCTGTCCGAAGTGCAAAAAGAGAATGGAAAAAGAGGGCTTGAAGAATGTGGACGAGTTGCAGAGCTACATGATTCACCGCGTGGAAGCTTTCCTTAACAAGCATGGCAGAAAGTTGCTGGGCTGGGATGAGATTCTGGAAGGCGGCTTGGCTCCGAATGCCACTGTTATGTCGTGGCGAGGCGAGCAGGGCGGCATTGCGGCTGCAAAAGCCGGTCACCAAGTGGTGATGACTCCGGGAGCTTACTGTTACTTCGATTCTTATCAGGCAGATCCCGAAACGCAGCCCGAAGCATTCGGCGGTGTTCTCCCCATCCGCAAAGTATATTCCTACAATCCCGTGCCGGCATCGCTTACACCGGAAGAAGGCAAACTCGTAATGGGTGTTCAGGCAAACGTGTGGGCAGAACGCATCCCCACCCCCGAACACTGCGAATACATGATTTATCCCCGCATCCTCGCCCTCTCGGAAGTGGCATGGACACAGCCCGAAAACAAGTTCTGGCCGGACTTTAAGAAGCGTGTCAGCGAGGCTATCCCTTACTTGCAGTCGCAGGGCTACAACCCTTATACGCTGTCGGACGACGTGACGTTGGATCAGGAAGCGGACTTGCAGAAGAAGTGCATCCGGGTAACTCTGTCGTCGGAAAAGACTCCGGTGGAAATCCGCTACACCATAGACGGAACAGAGCCTACCTCCAACTCTTTGCTCTATGACAATCCGTTCGAGATTCAGGGAACGGCTGTTGTTTCGGCACGTGTGTTTATCGGTGGCAAACCGGTGGGACGCATACTTACCAAACGCATCGACTACCACAAGGCTATCGGCAAGAGCATTACTTACAACAAGCCCTATTCACCGAGCTATCCCGCTGCCGGCGAAGCTACTTTGCTGGACGGGGTGAAAGGCGGTGAGACTTATGGCGACGGACGTTGGCAGGGATTCATAGACGGTGGGTTCGATGTTACGGTGGATTTGGGCGGCGTGATGCCTCTGCATTATATCAATGCCGACTTCATGAGCAACAAAGGCCCGCAGGTTTATCTGCCTCTTTATGTGGAAATATTTACTTCCAATGACGGAAAGGACTTCACGCTGTTGAAGAAAATAGACTTTGATCCGGTCATGGAAGCCAAGAAAGCAACCGTTGCCCCTTATGGCTGGACGGGTGAGGCGCAAGGGCGGTATGTGCGCTATGTGGCTCATGTGAACCCCGAAACACGCGGGTGGCTGTTTGCGGATGAGTTGGTGATTCAGTAAGATAGGAAATTTTATTCCCCTCCTTATTGAGGAGGGGCAGGGGTGGTGGTAGGAAAGAATACCTTTAAAACACCGTTAAATAGGTATTTATTATCTACCACCACCCCTAACCCCTCCTCGATAAGGAGGGGAAAATCATTAGTAAACATTTGCCGCTTTGGCGACAATCTTCTCAAGTAAGGTTTGCATATTGCCTATAATCGGGTTACTTTCCATTCCATAACGTGCGGCAAGCTGCATCATGTCGGGGAACTCCGCCCACACGCTTCCTTTGCTGTCTTCCCAAACTGCTATCTTTAGCGGAAGCTCTATGGAGATACTTGGATTGGCTATCATCAGGTTTGTTCCCACTTTGGGCGAACCGAATACGATAACCTGTGCCGGTTTCATCTTCAAGCCTACTTCTTCGGCGTTCTTGCCGTGGTCGAACTTCGCAAATACCGGGATGCCCATGTCTTTGAGGGTTTGCTCCACTTTCGCCATTGTTTCGTCCACGCTGTACACGCTTTCATAGGTAGACAGTTCGTTGTCATTGGCTCCGCTGCCTAAGTTTTTCGGATCGAAAGCTGCTGCGATGTCTCTTGCAAGCGGGGAGAGGTCTACGTCTTCCTTGTTGGCAAGCAGTGTCACACAGACCAGCTCCGATGCATCGGTGAAGCGGCTCAGGAATGCCGAGAATCCGGGGATGCTGCCTTTTATGTCCATCAAGCCTTTGTGGTGCTGAAACTGCCAACCTGCCATTGCGGGAACCACTTTACCGTTTTTCAGCGTGGTGGGCTTGTAAATCAACGCCCTGTTCTCCGGTTTGCTTATCAGGGTGGAGCCTGCCAAGCCGATGTCCCAATGGCTGATGTTCTCTGCCGAAGCCCAGATGTCTGCAAAGCCTTTCAGTGCCGATGAGTTGTTGGCAGGCATTTGTTTCAGTTCGCCGTCCACTTCCCTGTAACCTGTTGCTGTCTCAGACGGGCTGATATAGTCCTTGTCTGACTTGAACGACTGGTGCACGTTGCCCGTTGCGGCTACGTTTTCCTGTTTCACTTTCGGCAGGTCTTCTCCGAATACGGTCTGTTTCAGTCCGAGGAACTCTATCTGGTTCTTGGTTACGAAGTCGCGGTAAGGCATCTTGCTCACTTTTTCCACCACCTGCGCCAGCACAAGGAAGTTTGTTGCGCTTTGTTTTACGTCCGTTCCCGGAGTAAATTGGAGCGGCAGGGTGCTCACGCTTGCTATCAGCTCTTCGGGAGTGTATGCTTTGGATGAGTCATAGCCTTTCTGCAAACGGTAGTCGGGGATGCCCGCACTGTGTTGAAGCAGTTCGAAAATGGTGATGTCGCCCCATGCTTCGGGCAGGTTCTTGAGGTATTTGGATGCTTTGTCCTTGATGTCCAGTTTGCCCTTTTCATAGAGCTGCATGATAGCCACGGCGTTGAATCCCTGCGAGATTTGTGCGGCAGGCCAAAGTGTTTTGACAGCCGCCAAGCGCCCTTCGTCGAGGTTGGTTACCCCGTAGCCTGCTACACGCGGGATGTAGGGAGCCTGCACGATAGCCAAAGTCATTCCCGGAATGCCCTTTTGCTCCATAAACTCATAAATCATCTGGTCGATAGACCGTCCGAGGTAAGCTACTCTTGAGTTCCCTCTGCCTTCTTGCGGAAGTTGGTTTACATACTTTTTTGTCATTGTACTTTGATTTTGACCGGACACTAAAGCCGGGATTAAAAGGAATAAAGCTAAAAACAGTTTCTTCATAATTGTACCCTCCTTGTTTCTTTTGTTTCGATGTTGCAAAGGTAGGGGGAATGCGCTATGCGGGAAATGGCAATTTACCCTCTTATGTTGTCAATTGTTCCCGTTTATCTTTGCTTTCGGCAATTTCCACCAAATAAACGCTCAGGCAGATGAGGCCGATGGCTCCTATCTGGTACCAACTGAAGCGGTCTTGCCCGATGATGTAGGAAGCAATGGTTGCCACAATCAGAATCAGGTATCCGTAAATGGCTACTACCGTAGTTTTCAGGTATTTCAGCCCTATCGGTATCAGCAGGTAACTGATAGTGGTGGGGAAAATGAGGACAAACATCAGCACGGCAAAAGGCAGCCAGTGGATAGGTTCGCTCAGCACGGGGGCTTCGAATCCGGCGATGCTCGAAACAATGATGCCCGAAAATGCCGCCCCTGTGAACGTGTATTTCAGCAGGGTGAAAGTGCCTATGTGCTTCAACAGGCGGTTGCTCACTATCAGATAGATGGCATAGGCGAGGGAGCTGATGAGGCAGAGCATGTTTCCTGTGAAGGCATCGGATGCAAGGTCGTCGCTCTTTTGGGAGAGGATGCACACCAGTGCGCCGCCCAGTCCCACCAATATCCCGAAAACTTTCATGCCCGTCACCCTTTCTTTGAAGAACAGGGCGGCAATGACGAACACCCAGATGGGCTGCATGCTGGTGAATATGGAACTGGACACCGGGGTGGTTTTGCTCAACCCCACCAGATAAAAGAACATGAATCCATAAATCCCCAGTGCACCGAGCAAGAAGAGTTGCAGCTTCTCCTTGGCGGTGGAGTTCTCCGGGCGTGCAAAAATGCCGATTACCCAAAAGGCGAATGCCGCAAAGGTGCATCGGATGGTGACACCCGACAGGGGACTCATCCACAAGGGGAGAAGGTATTTCAAGGCATTCATGTTGAGACCGCTGAATGTCTTGGAGATAATCATGCTGATATTGGCTTCTTTCTTTTTATCTGTCATAGGGGGATTGTGTTTATTCTTCCGTTAAACTGTCTTTGAATAGGAATGTATTTCTTTGGGTATAAGCCCATACTGACCCGCCAATGGCCAAAACCATGTTGAACAGGAAAGCGAACTGCTGGGTGTGGATATGGGATATGGACTGCGCCGCATTGATGATGAACGGGCACAGAAGTATGGCAAAGTAATTCATAGCCATGACGAAAGCGAGGGCAAAGGTCACTTTCTTCGGTATGGCTACATGGGTGGTGTTGTCATAAATGACCGGCTGAATCACTCCGTAGCCCAGACCTGCGAAGATGCATCCCGGCGCAATAGCCCAGTCCGTAGGGGCTACCACAATGAGCAGCATGCCTATGGCTATGGAAACAAGGCTGAAAAACTTTGTCTTTTCTTTGAACGTTGCCACTATCTTATCCAGAATGAACCCCGGAGCCATGATAGCAAGGAAGAACAAGGAAATCATAATGCCTGAGTTGCCGCTGCTGAAATGGTATTCTTTCATCAGGAAAGGCAGGTTGAAGCTAATGATGATAACCAGATAGGTGGCAAGCCCGTAGAACGCCATCAGCCCGATGAGGTGCTTCACGTTTATTCCGTTTTTCCCGTCGGGGAGTGCCGCTGGTTTGGCTTTCACGCTGGTTGGTGCGGGGTTTCCGCCTTCGGGCACCGGATGCGCTTCGATGCTCCTTTTTAAATAGACGGAAAGTATAATGGATATAACCGGGAACAGGTAGACGATGAACGGCAAGTGCCAGTTCACTTCGGCAAGGTAGCCGGTGAGGGTGGTGGCAAGTACCAGCGTGATGTTGGTAATGGACGAACTCAGACCGAACTGCTTGGTGCGGTATTTCCCGATGAAGAAACGCGAAATGAGCCCGGTGGATAGAGGCACTATCAGCCCGGAGCCTACACCGAGCAGCGCACTTACGGCAATGAGTTGCCACATTTGCCCGGAGAGCAGATACAACAGCCCGCTCAGGGTGAAGATAGCCAAACCGGCTTGCAGCAGCTTGATGTTGTTAACCTTTTCCGTCAGTTTGCCGGACAGAAGTATGAACGGGATGATGAGCAACGACGGGAGCGAGGTGAGCATCTGTATATCCAGTTCGGTGGACTTCGGGAAAATAGTCGATAACTTCCCCAGAATAGGGGAAACGGCAAGTCCCGGCAATGCGTTGAGTGCCGAAATAGACCAGATGCCTATGAGGGTGATGAGGGGAATGGTCCCCTGTCCGGTTTGAATCTTCATGGTGACGGCTGTTAAAAGTTTCCTGCTTAAACAATGCATCGTAAAAGAAAGTTTAAGAGGTTAACCTTAAAAGCAAAAAATTAGCAAACACTAATAAATTTCAAATAATGTGGGAAGATGCAAAATGCCACAACCTTTCTTTCTACATAGCGTTCAAGCAGGAAACAATCTAAAAACAGATGAGTATGAAAGATTTAAAATTAAGAGACGGCGATGCTAAAACCGCTATTTTCGGTTCCAATGAAATGTTACAACCCTCCCCGGTAGATAAGATTCCTGATGGTCCTACTACACCGCAGATTGCTTATCAGATGGTTAAAGACGAAACCTTTGCACAGACTCAGCCTCGTTTGAACTTAGCTACCTTTGTTACCACTTATATGGATGACTATGCTACCAAGTTGATGAATGAAGCTATTAACATCAATTACATTGATGAAACAGAGTATCCCCGTATCGCTTTGATGAATGCCAAATGTATCAATATCGTTGCCAACTTGTGGAACACCCCCGAACAGGCACAGTGGAAAGCTGGTGCTCTTGCCATTGGCTCCAGCGAAGCTTGTATGCTTGGTGGTGTGGCTGCATGGTTGCGTTGGCGTGAAAGAAGACAGGCTCAGGGCAAACCGGTGGATAAACCTAACTTTGTTATTTCTTCGGGCTTCCAGGTAGTGTGGGAAAAGTTCGCTCAACTGTGGCAGATTGAAATGCGTCAGGTTCCTTTGACGCTCGAAAAAACAACTCTCGATCCCGAAGATGCATTAAAGATGTGTGACGAAAACACCATTTGTATCGTGCCTATCCAAGGCGTTACATGGACAGGTTTGAATGATGACGTGGAAGCTCTTGATAAGGCTCTCGACGCATACAATGCAAAAACAGGTTATGAAATTCCTATCCATGTAGATGCTGCAACGGGTGGTTTCATCCTTCCGTTCCTTAACCCTGAAGTAAAATGGGACTTCCGCTTGAAGTGGGTGCTTTCTATCAGTACCTCCGGTCATAAATTCGGACTTGTATATCCGGGCTTGGGCTGGGTTTGCTGGAAAGACAAGAAGTACTTGCCGGGAAGCATGTCGTTCAGTGTAAACTATCTGGGTGCAGAGATTACTCAGGTTGGCTTGAACTTCTCCCGTCCTGCTGCACAGATTCTCGGACAATACTATCAGTTCATCCGTTTGGGATTCCAAGGATATAAGAGCATTCAGTATAACTCTATGGAGATTACCAAATACATCCATAGCCAGATTGCCAAGATGGCTCCGTTCGTAAACTACAGTGAAGATGTGGTGAACCCGCTGTTCATCTGGTACATGAAACCGGAATATGCTGCCAAAGCTAAATGGACTCTTTACGACCTTCAGGATAAGTTGGCTCAAAGCGGCTGGATGGTTCCTGCTTATACATTGCCGGAAAATATCCAGAACTATGTAGTGATGCGTGTGGTTATCAAGCAAGGATTCAGCCGTGACATGGCAGACATGCTGTTGAATGACATCAAGACTGCTATCGCAGAGCTTGAAAAACTTGAATATCCTACTTCAACCCGCATTGCTCAGGACAAGAATGCACCGGTGAAGACCAAAGTGTTTAACCATACAGGTAAATAAGAAAAGTTTTATGAAGAAAACCATAACCGTTTCGCAAATAAAGGAAGCAGCCCAAGAGGCTTACAACCTTTATAAAAGTAACACGGACGGAAAGAATGCCGACTACATTCCTTATTTGGCAAACATTGATTCCAAACTCTTTGGAATCAGCGTTTGTTTGCCAAACGGGCAAGTGATAGAGCTAGGCGATTCCGAATACCAGTTTGGTATTGAGTCCGTTTCAAAGGTGCACACAGCCATATTGGTGCTCAGACAATACGGGGCAGAAGTATTGCTGCAAAAGATTGGAGCAGATGCTACGGGCTTGCCGTTCAACTCCATCTTCGCTATTTTGTTGGAGAACGACCATCCTTCCACTCCATTGGTAAATGCCGGAGCTATCGTTGCCGATAGTATGGTGAAGCCGGTGGGTAACAGCGATGCCAAGTGGAAAGCTATCGTGGAGAACATTACCGACCTTTGCGGAAGTGCGCCTCATTTGATTGATGAATTATATAAATCGGAGAGTGATACGAACTTCAATAACCGTTCTATTGCATGGCTGTTGAAGAACTATAACCGTATTTATGACGATCCGTCTATGTCACTTGACCTCTATACACGTCAGTGCTCGCTGGGAATCACTGCCAAACAGCTTTCCGTAGCTGCTGCTACCATAGCCAATGACGGCTTGAACCCGGTAACAAAGAAGCAAGTGTTTGATGCTTCCCTGTCTCCGAAAATCACTTCGCTTATTGCAACCGTAGGCTTCTATGAGCATACAGGCGATTGGATGTACACATCCGGCATACCTGCAAAGACAGGAGTAGGCGGCGGTGTAATGGGAGTGTTGCCCGGCGTGATGGGTATCTCTGCTTTCGCACCTCCTTTGGATAGTGCGGGCAACTCGGTGAAAGCCCAGCTTGCCATTAAGCATGTGATGAATAAACTGGGACTGAATGTCTTTGGAAATGAACAGGTTACTATTGCCGATTAATTAGATAACAGGATTGTAGGTACATGCGAAAGCAGAATGATGTTGAATCATTCTGCTTTTTTTGTTTGGTGCACAGTGCAGTATGGTGGAATTTTTCTCGTTTATATTATATAAGTAGAAATACAGTTCAGTCATGGAATTATACATTTCAGTAAGTACCGTCTACGGTTCAGATAAATCTTTCGGGCATTGGTGATGAATAATGCATTATATTTACATCAGAAAAATCAATAGGTACAAACATTAAAATAAAAGAGTTATGAAAAAAGTAGCATTATTAACATTGGCAGTGTTGTTTGGATGTGTCACTTTTACTCAGGCACAAACAGTAAAGGAGTTAACTCGCGAAGAGAAGAAAGCAGAGCAAGAAACATTGGACAAATTATTGTTTGAAGAGGCTAAACAGGCAATTGAGAACAAGTCTTTTGTTCTTGAAGCAGATCAGGTGATATTTAAATATGGGACAACGGCGTTTGTTTCTTCTAATACTAACTTTGTGGGGATGGACGGAGATAATGCGGTTGTACAGGTAGCGTTCAATATACCGGTGAGCGGTCCCAACGGTTTAGGTGGTATTACCGTAGATGGAAGGGCATCCGATTATAAGGTAAAGACTGATAAGAAAGGAAATATCAGTGTTTCGATGAATGTGATGGGAACGGGAATTTCTGCACAGGTCAATATTACGTTAATGAAAGGTGGCAATACTGCTACAGTAGATATATTACCGAATTTCAACTCAAACAGGCTCAGTTTATCCGGTCAATTGCTTCCGTTGAAGAGAGCCAATGTGTTTAAAGGACGTTCATTCTAGATAATCAATTATTCAATTACTTTAAATTAAAGGAATATGAAGAAGTTTTTATTTTTAGCAATGGTCGCTGCATTAATCACTTCATGTGAAAAAGATCCCGACCTAAACAAACTCGACAATGACCTTACGGTCTACACAAACTATGATAATGGCATTCATTTCGACCGTTTTACACACTATTGCCTGCCCGACAGTATTCTTTTGGCGGGAAGTGGTGTCAATGCTGTCTATTGGAAGGATGACAATGCACGGAAAATTATTGATGAGGTAGTCACGGAGATGAATAGCAGAGGTTATCAAAGAGTAGAGAAGAAAGAAGATGCCGACATCGGTCTGCAACTATCGTATGCCCAGAAAACTACTCATGTTACAGGTATAGGTGGTGGAATATATAATTGGTGGGGAGCTGGTTTTTGGGGACCTTTCTGGAGTGACTGGTATTATCCTTATCCTGTTTCTTACAGCTATGATACCGGAACACTTGTAATGGAAATGGTCAATCTGACAGCTCAGCCTGCAGATAAGACACAGAAGGTACGCCTGCCGGTTATCTGGCATTCTTATGCTTCAGGATTGTTGTTTGGAAATTCCCATATTGACATGCAACTAACTCTTCGTGCTGTGGATCAGGCATTCAAGCAATCACCTTATATTAATAGACTCTATCAATAGTAACTTGTTGACAGAAAATAATAAAAAACAGTAGTAAGATTATGAAAACAATGAAATATATTTCCGGTAAGTATATCATATTACTCATAGTATTGTCTGTGTTCTGTGTGAAGAGTCGGGCACAGAGTGTTGTGGATAATTTGCACTTTAATATAGACTGGCAGATGAACGCTCCTATAGGTACGGACTTTGGTAATAAGATAAGTGGATGGGGAATGAATTTTGAAGGAGGCTATTATGTTGCTCCGCATTGGTCACTTGGTGCTTTTGTCAATTATCATACGAACCATAAATACGTAGAACGTCAGACTTTACCCATATCGCCAACTGCTTCTCTGACTACCGATCAGCAACAGTCTGTTTTTCAATTGCCATTCGGACTTTCTGCTTCATATAAGATCGGGAATTGTAATCATGTAAAACCTTATATCGGAGTAAAAGCAGGAGCGATGTATGCTAAGAATTCCACTTATCTCAATACAGTACAGGTATATGATAAGTCGTGGGGCTTCTATGCTTCACCTGAGGTGGGGATGAATATCTATCCTGTGGCAGACAGACGCTTCGGTTTCCATGTAGCTCTTTATTATAGCTATGCTACCAATCAAAGTGAGCTTTTAACTTACTCACAGGATGGAATGAACAATCTGGGCATTCGCGTGGGTATCTGTTTCTAAAGACCCTTCTAGTCTATTTTTACTCATAAAAGAGGAGGTCCGCCAAAGTAGTGTAAGCTTTTCGGACAGCCTCTTTTCTTTTTTGTTACTTTTGTGACATAGCACCAATAACTAAATATAGTCACAGCCTTATGCGAAGTAGATATAATCAATTATTTAATGCCTTTCTTTTTTCAGGTTTGGCATGTTTTTCTTATTTATTTTTAGTGCTTTATTCAGACCTGTCATCTCAGCATCAAAAGATTCTCATTTCGTTTTGGGCGTTTGTTGCTGTTGTTGCTGTGTTTAATGCAGTAGGCTTCAGCTTGATTTTTATTAATGGCTGGCAGAAAAGAAGTGTACAGTTCTTGATAAAAAGGAAACAACGAGTGATAATGGATTGTGTTTTTATTGCCGTTGTTTTGTTTGTACTGAACTACTTGTTATTATCTGTTGCTAAGCTGGTATTGGAAATATCTCAGCCGTTTACTGTTAGATGGGCGGGAACGGGTGCGCTTATTCTAGTATGGCTGGTGGAAATGGTTATAGTCAGTCTAACGATAACGAGTAATTTCTATCGTCAACTTGTTATGCTTCATGAGAAGACTGCCAAGTTGGAAGAAAGTTCTGTTAAAGCCCAATATATTGCATTGCAAAACCAACTCAATCCCCATTTCTTGTTTAATAGTTTAAATACCCTTATTTCGGAAATAGAATATAATCCCGGTAATGCTGTTATGTTTACTCAGCGTTTATCGGAGGTCTATCGTTATATACTTCAAAGTCAAGAACAGGGACTTGTTACATTGAGTTCCGAACTTACTTTTCTAGATTCCTATATATTCCTTCATCAGGTGCGTTTGGGAGATTGCATTTATATAGAAAACAAAATAGATTCGTTCCTTTATGATAAGAAGATACCTTCACTTACTTTGCAATTACTTATAGAAAACGTGATTAAGCACAATATTATTAATACGGATAATCCGATGGTTGTTTATTTGGAATATTTGGAAAAGGAAAACAGACTGGCAGTCAGCAATGAAATAAGGATAAAAAATAATGTGTTGAAATTGGGGAAGGGGTTGAAAAATCTTTCTGCAAGATATCAACTAATTTGTAATCAAGATATTATTGTGGTGAATGATAAGAATTGTTTTACCGTTAAAATTCCATTACTAAATGAATAAAATAAGAGTTGCTATTATAGAAGATGAAATTCCGGCTGCACGTTTGCTAAATAAGATGTTGACAGAGCTACGTCCTGAGTGGGAAGTAATCGTGTTGCTCGGAAGTGTGGCAAGAGGGGTAGAGTGGTTTAATACTAATCCCCATCCTGATATATTGTTTCTGGATATTCAATTAACCGATGGAATATCTTTTTCATTTATCGAACAGGCGCACCCTGAGAGTATGATTGTTTTCACTACTGCTTATGATGAATATGCTATACGTGCTTTTACGGTGAATAGCATTGATTATCTCCTGAAACCGATAGATAGAGCAAGGCTGATGGAAACTATTGAAAAGTTTGAGCGAATAATGAGCAAATATCAAAAAGGCATTAACAAGGAAGAAGAGCTTTTGGATATTCTGCATAACATGACTAATCCGGGAAAGAAATATCGTACCCGTTTCCTTATATCAGGAGAAGACAAGTTGTTCACTTTACAAGTAGAGGATATTGCCTATTTCTATTCGGAAAACAGAATAACTTTTGCTGTAAGCAAGCAGGGCAGAGAATACATTATAGACTTTGCACTTGATAGACTTGTAGAACAGTTGGATCCGGATATATTCTTTCGTACCAATCGGCAGACACTGGTTGGTATCCATGCTATACAGAAAATAGAAACATACTTTTTAGGAAAAGCGGTTGTACATGTCAAACCGCCTTTCAAAGACAAGATAGTGGTAAGTCGGGAAAAGATTACTGCTCTGAAACTTTGGTTGAATTATTAGTAGCTTTAGGGGATTCGGAATGACTTTGCTCGTAATATTGCTGTTTCCGCTGGTTGGCTTTCTGCACCAAGCTGGTTACATAGACCGTAAAGATAGGGAACATCATCATGCCGAGGGCTGCGAGTACCACGGAGAGAACTTTCCCGGTGGGGGTTACGGCATAAATGTTGGAGCCTACTGTGGTAACATCCATAAAAGCCCACCACAAAGCATCACTGTATTGGTGCACCATGTCATTTACCTTATGCTCCTGAACGAAGAATATAAGGCTGGAGAAATAGACGGTTGCCATTAGCATGGTGATGTAGGAAACGAAAAGGCTCGAAGCGCGGTTATTGGTGAGCCAGCCCACCACGATAGCCAGGGCATAACCTCCTCTTAGTAAAGGAATAAAGCGCAGGAAATAGCTCACTTCGGGCGAGAATGTTATGTGATAGTAACTGATGATGTTCAGATAGGGAATGGACACAATGAAGAAAAGTATATGGGTTTTCAGGTAGTGCAGCTTCTCTTTGGAGAGGAAGAACTCCAGAATGAAATCAAAGAGGAAGAACATGCATATCCAGAACTGTATCTTCAGGTAGGAGCCTTGTGTCATGAAGGGTATGTTTTTGAATGTGTCTATGGAAATATCTATGACAAGGAACAGGGAAAGAAACAGTATAATGACGTGAAGGAATCCGTAGATTCCCCTCTTTTCGTAAATAAAATCGGATAATGCAGACTTCATATTTCTATCTATTTATTGAGTGAATTAACTAACATGAAATAAACAATCCGCTAATCGATTTGTTGTACACACATATTTTAAATGTAACCTAAAACTTAATGTGTTATGGCAAATGTTGGAAAAGCTGTAAAGCTTGGGGTGTTTACCCTTGCTATTATGAACGTTACGGCGGTAGTATCCTTGCGCGGACTGCCCGCTGAGGCCGAATATGGACTAAGTTCGGCGTTTTATTACTTATTTGCGGCCATTGTGTTTCTTATCCCGACCGCTCTCGTAGCTGCCGAACTGGCTGCTATGTTCCAAGATAAACAAGGTGGTGTGTTCCGCTGGGTAGGCGAGGCTTATGGTAAGAAATTCGGTTTTCTTGCTATCTGGCTCCAGTGGATTGAAAGTACAATCTGGTATCCGACCGTACTTACTTTTGGTGCTGTTTCCATTGCATTTATCGGAATGGACCACACGGCGGATATGTCTCTGGCATCAAACAAGATGTACACACTTGTAGTGGTGCTCGTCATTTACTGGTTGGCAACATTTATCTCCCTCAAAGGTTTGAGTTGGGTTGGTAAAGTGGCTAAAGTAGGTGGTATGGTGGGAACTATCATCCCGGCTGCTTTATTGATTATCCTTGCGATTGTTTACCTTGCCACAGGCGGACAAAGCCAGATGAACTTCCACGGTGACTTCTTCCCCGATTTCTCTAATTTCGATAACCTTGTGCTGGCTGCAAGTATTTTCTTGTTCTATGCCGGTATGGAAATGGGCGGTATCCACGTTAAGGAAATGGATAATCCGTCAAAGAACTATCCGAAAGCCGTATTTATCGGTTCTGCTATCACAGTGCTTATTTTCGTGTTAGGAACATTTGCCCTCGGTATCATTATTCCTGAAAAAGACATTAACCTGACTCAGAGCTTGCTCGAAGGTTTCGACAATTATTTCCAATACATCCGTATGTCTTGGTTATCTCCTATCATTGCAGTTGCTTTGGCGTTTGGTGTACTGGCAGGTGTGTTGACTTGGGTGGCAGGTCCGTCAAAAGGTATCTTTGCGGTAGGTAAGGCAGGTTATCTTCCTCCTTTCTTCCAAAAGACAAATAAGATTGGTGTTCAGAAGAATATTCTTTATATCCAGGGATTGGCAGTAACATTGCTTAGCTTGCTGTTCGTTGTAATGCCTTCAGTACAGAGTTTCTACCAGATACTTTCACAGTTGACAGTGGTTCTTTATCTTATCATGTATATGTTGATGTTCTCCGGTGCTATTTATTTGAGATATAACATGAAGAAAGCCGGTCGTCCGTTCCGTATCGGTAGTAAAGGAAACGGTTTGATGTGGTTCATCGGTGGTCTTGGATTCTGTGGATCTTTGCTTGCATTCGTGTTGAGCTTCATCCCGCCCAGCCAGATTTCTACCGGAAGTAACACAGTGTGGTTCTCAGTATTGATAATCGGTGCGTTGGTAGTTGTTGCCGCTCCGTTTATTATCTACAAATCACGTAAGGCATCATGGGTAGATCCAAACACACAGTTCGAACCTTTCCACTGGGAAACAGAAAAGATAGCTGCACAACCTGCTGCTACTGCTGCGCCTGCCGGAACAACTTCTGCAGCTCCGAAGGCTGCCACAGCTTCTACTACCGCAGATAATGGTAGCAAACCTGCAGACAAATCATAAAAATACTAATACCTATACCTTAACTTTATCCCCGGAAGGTGTTCCCATATGGAGCATATCCGGGGATTTTTATTATAATACGGGAGTAAACAGGTGGGCAAACCATCCTACGAATTTCTTCCAACCCGAACGCTTTTTCCATACTTCGGGAGTCAGTTCCGTGCAGTGCTCTTTGTCCTCTTGAAACAGATCGGTGAGTTCGTCAGTTATTTCTTTGTCGAAAATAAAAGCATTGACTTCATAATCGTAACGAAGGCTGCGGCTGTTCAGGTTGGCAGAACCTACGGTGCAATAAGTATCGTCTACCATCATGGTTTTGGAATGGTGGAAACCTCCGTTGTACATGTATATACGGGCACCTTTCTTCATTAGCTTATGTGCGTAATAAAAGGTTGCGTCGGGGGTAAAAGGAATATCGGCTTTGGTGGAAATCATGACTTCCACGTCAATGCCCCGTTTCAGCGCCCGTTTCAATTCTTTCTTTATGGAATGGGTAGGGAGGAAATAAGGATTGACTATCTGTATCTTTTCCTGTGCCGAGCGGATGGTTTGTATAAAAGCATGCCTTATTTGTTTCGGGGTTTTCCTCGGAGCACGGTCTACAATGGCTACGGCTTTATTGCCGGCAAGCAGTAGCGAGTCGCTCAATAAAGGGAAATACTCTTCACCTCCGATGTCTTGCTTGGTGGTTTTGTTCCACATGGTGAGGAATATTTCTTGCAGGAATTTGGTGGCACTTCCTTCAATGCGGAGGTGCATGTCGCGCCATGTACCTATTTCCGGCAAACCATTGATGTAATAGTCGGCAATGTTCATGCCTCCGGTGTATGAAACAATACCGTCGATAACAACTATTTTCCGGTGGTCACGGTGCATGATGTGGTTCAGGTAAGGAAAGCGTATCGGATCGAAGTGATAAATCTCTATCCCTTTTTGCCGGATCACTTTCAGATGTTCTTTTCTCAGCGGGCGGCTGTTGGACCAATTACCGAAAGCGTCAAACAAAGCACGTATTTTCACTCCTTCTTTTGCTTTGACGGCAAGCAATTCGAAAAGTGCGTTTGCTATCGAGTCGTTACGGAAGTTGAAATATTCGAGGTGTATGTAGTGTTTCGCTTTGCGGATGTCTGCAAACAGATTCTCAAATTTCTCATGTCCGCTTTTCAGCAGTTTCAGATCGTTGTCTTTGGTTACAGGTATTCCCTGTCCTGCCAGATAGGCAATCATTAACGAATCGCTCTTTATCGTCAACGAATCTGCTGCCGATATGGAAAGCGTATCTGCTTTTTCTGCCTTTGCATATCCGGTAGTCAGGATGAGCAGAAATAGAAATATGTATTTAAAGTTTAGTTTCATGGGCAATAAAAAACACGGCAAAGTTAGAAAACTATTGATAAACATGCAAATAAGCTAAATGTTTCTTGAGTATATAAAGCTATTTGAGGTATTATCAGAACGCTTCTTTGTTTTACCTTCAAATGTTCATTTGACATTTAGTTGGTTCTGCATAAGGAAGATAGAGTTAATGTTTAACTTTTCTAATCTCCACTTTATCTTCATCTTAAAGCACCGCGACTTTACTTTCAAACGACCTGTCGCTTGTTTCAAACAACAAGTCATTTGTAAAAATCAACTTATTGATTTCCCTAAAAACAACAGGTTGATTGCTTTTAATATTTTAAACAATTTCGGTTTGTCTGCCTATAGGAAGGAAACTCTATGGATGTTGCAGGTTGTTGTTTCCGGCAAATATTCTTTATATTGCTATTAGAATTGCAAAACTATAAAAAAAAGAAATCCCTGATAATGTCTGATTATCAGGGATTTGCTTGGTTTTTCTTTTGTTTTCAGTGATCCGCCTGGGATTCTCCTAAGAGAATTACCAAGCTGATATTTAAAACTTTATATTTTTTGCTTCAAGCATATCCCATGAATTATCCCACTAATTTGCTACGTGCTTTTGCGGTAGTTTGCTCATGGAGAATACTAAAACAAAAATAATAACTATTTATGGCTTTACCAAATTATTGAATTGTTTTCTACTACAAAATATTTGCGAGATTTTTTATTTTCTCTCCATTATCTTATAATTCCTCATGATAGTACATCTTATAATATTTTCCTTTTTCATCAACTCCTTGCTCTAACATATTACGATTTCCATGTATATGAATGTCGAAATTTTTATCCAATTTGATTACGCTTTTTAAAGAACGAGATTGTTTTTTCATCGCATTTTCAGATATTGTAAAGTTGTCAGCGATTTCAATATCATTATTTTGCTGAAATTCTTTTTTGTACTGATTAAAACTTTCTATCATTTCAGGTTGTGTGATAACCTCATTGATAAAATCTTCAAAATCAAAGTTATCTCTTTCTTTGAAAAAACTTATAGACTTATTTATCATATCTATTTGGTCTGCTTTTGAAACATCAAATTCTTGAGGCAACTCATTTTTTATAAAGTTCTTACATAATGAGATAATTTGTTTAGTGTTGAAATATTCGTCTTCTCTTTGACGTACATGCAGAAAGTCATTCATCCAATATTGAGCCTCTACACCTTTATTCACATTGTCTATTGCTGCTACAATATAGCCTTTTTCTTTTTCTATGTTAAATATCAAACATCCCTTATCTAATTTCTTAACGTTAATCCCTTTTTCACTCTCAACTTTGAAACTGTCTTCTTTAGGATAAACATTAAGAAAAATATCTTTGTTCTCAGATTTGAACAATCCAATAACATCGACAGTCTCTCCCATGATGACACAATCTTTAAAATATGCTGTATAAAACTCACCACCTTTTATTCTTGGATGAATACTTTGCTCATATAAATGTTTGGCTAGGTAAATTGATTGCTCCAGAAGAGTATTTGGGTTATCAAAGATTTTACTTGCACATACATATACTTCATTCATATTAATATCAATATCATGATAAAAATTAAAGTATTCGTCAGACTTGAAAGAATCTACGAAATAGTCAATTAAAATAGATTCAAGACTCTTATCTAGTTGGGCATTTTCTTTTGCAAGTATCATGCCTTCTTCATTTGTCTTATGTCCAACTTTATGAATTGACAGTTTTTCTAATGTTTCAATAAAATATTTATTCATTTTTCTTTCTTTGTAATTATAAAATAAAAATCAAGCACACACTTCATTAAGAGAATAATGATATATATAGTCAAAGTAATATCTACAGAAAAGAAGATTTTACTTTTGGGGCTTTGAAGATCTATGAAAATAGGATATAAGAAATTGCAGACTAACAACACACATTGAACAATAATCACGTATGCTAACGATATTAATATACTATCATATAAACTTATCTCATTATTATACAGTTTCCTACCTATGTTCTCTTTTTTAGCTTTTTCGATATTAGGATTATCAATAGTCAAAAATACCGTAAAAATAGAAATTGAAAAGCCGGTAAGAATCCCTATTGCAGTGAGTATATTGCTATAAATATTAAGAGCTTGTTTTATTAATATCTCACAGTTTGCAAAGTAATATATTGAAAATCCTATAATTGAGCATAATATTATATGTATAAGATAGGATTTTCTATTAATAAAAATGTATTCAAATAATAAAATAAGATATTCCATTTTTAGAATGAATTAGCAATATTTTTGAGCCCTGTGTATAGTTGAGCTGAATTGACTTCACCTGTTTCCTGATTTACATCTACAGTTATAAATTCTTTTCTACACATAAAGCTTGTGTCTAGCAAGATTTCATTTTTGTTTGGATCAATACCGCGAATTCTGATTCTAGAAATTGGGCTTTCTTTTTGCTGCAATTTATTGTATAAATCAACTGCAACCTCTGTAATACTTTCTTTTTTAGATGATTTAGCAATTAAAACTAAATCCTGTTTTAAAGAAACTGTTCTATTTGAAAAGTTTAATGCTTTAGAACCTAATAGTTGCTTGTCGAAAAAAACTTCAGCAAGAGAAGTCCTACTTAAAGTTTCTAATTGAGTGAGAAAGTTATTATTAGGTATTTCCATGTGAAATAAAGTGAAATTTTTCTTTTGACTATTTTTCTCACAATAGCTTTTAGTGAAACGTGTTAAGTAGTCAATGAAGCTATTAATATTTACTCCATAAAAGTTACTCTCTAGAAATAAAAAAATTTCTTTCAACTCATTATCAACCTTGATGAGAAAATGAGTCTTTTCTATATCGCCCTCCGTTATTTCTTTAGGATTTTTTCTTTCTATACCAGTTCTTTTATTTATCAAATCTGGTCTAAAATCATTTCTGGCACTTTTAAATAAACCAGTATATATAATAACTGTATCGCTTATCTCCTTTTTACTAATAGATTCAAGATAGCAAAATTTATTTCCTTTCAAGTCATGAAATTTAGCTTTCTTAGCGAGCTTTGATATATAGGTAATAACTTGTTCGATAAGAAAAAAAGGAACTTCCTTTGCTTCTTCCTCTCCTTTCTTTTTCCACATTCTCTGCATGAGAGAGTGAAAAGTGATTTTGATATTTTTTGTTGTTTCCATAATATTTCATTAAGTGACTAAATTATTGTTTTCATTATTCTATGTTACTATAAATCAATTACAATATGTCTTATATCTATATCAAGCATAGTTTCGACTGTAGTGTAATTTGGACTGCATCAGTTGAATATTGTTTACATAACAAAGAAAATACAAATTTTATTATCTCGCAATTTTCTTTCTATGTTGTTCTGCAAGTATTCTTTTCATGTGTCTGATTTATAATAAGTTTATTTTTTAGCTCCAAATTATTAATATGTTTTGCAAGTATATGGATTTATTATGAGTTTTCCAACAATTTGTTACTTTTTTGCCCTTAAAAAGAGAACAACAGTATGTAGTGCTTTTGTAGACACAAAAAAGATATAGAGTAGTTTACAACAAGGATACTGAAAAAACTAATTTGGTGGTTTTACCCCCATCAAAAGTATATTTTAAGGGAGTGATTTCATATGAACTAGGAATTTTCGGTGCCTTGGTTTACAACTTACGTCTTTTTCTCTTTTTGAAAAATGTTTTTTGTTTCTCGGGAGTGACGGGGACTGGTGAGTATTCTACTCCAGACAAAATGAAAGGGATAAATAAATCAGAAGAAGATAGATTATTCTGGTTAATGTATTTATAGGGCTTATTTTGTTTTTTGTTAATTTTATTATCTGTATTGAAAGTTAAATTATTACAGTCCTTGTTAACAAGATTGATAGATAGTGAGATTTCTTGTTTGCTATCCATATTTACTTTGATTTTTCTTTCATTGGATTGAATATCTTGCTGTTGTAGTTCAAACTGCTCGGGTATAGAAGCATTCTTTATTATATTATGATAATCAAACGATTCGGATTGTTTGCGGTTGTAGCTAAATAATTTATCAAAGCCCTGTTCCGCTTGTTGGAATAGATTTACACGGTCAAAACCGCCTGTTACTATCCCTTTCTTGGTATTCTTGTGATTAGTAAGCGGTGATAGCTTCTTTTTATTGGTTTGATCTTTCCGGCTCACTATTAAATGGCAGTGCATATTTAGTTCATTGTCTGAACGGCTACGATCAAAATGAATCTTACCATAAAACTTAATATCTGCTTCGGATAGTTCTTTGTTGAAGTTCTTAGCATATTCAGGAATAAACACTTCTCGAATATACCGCTTCATAGCTTCGGCTTTCTCTTGTTCGGTGCTACCCATTGTCCGAAGTTCGTTTTCTGATGGGCTGACATGGATCGCATAAAACTTAGCATCCGTTTTCAATAGCTGCCCGATATTGGTATCTATTTCTTTTATGACCTTTGATTTATAGATATTATCCTCTGCAAGATTGAAAAAGCCTTCGGTATAGATACCCTTATCCATCCGTTCTAAATCTTCGTGCTCCATGTAATTAGCTAGCTGTCGGCAGCTTCCTGAATTATTATATGTTCCGTTTGATGGCGGGGCAAAGTCTATGTGCATAATCCTATGTATTAATCAGATTACTGATTTCAGCTTTCAGATTTTCTTTCCTTTTGCTATCCATCACACCGCAAGCAGAAAGTTCCGAATAGAGTTGTATCAGTTGAAGCAGCTTCTTATAATCCCGTTGATGTATCTGGTAGAGTGCATTTATCTGTTTGGATTGGTTGTTAATCACATCGGCATGATTGCAGAACTGTTCACTTAACTTTTTGAGTACGGCTGTGTGTTTCTCCTGACTGGCTTCCAGTTGAGAGAGAATAAGAGATTCTAAAGTCTTACCGATAGCATCAAAACGTAAAGCGATAGAATTTGTTGCCCGTATCATGGGATTCAGTTGTTCTTCCTCATAGTGACGGATGAATCGGATAATATCATCCTGTCTCTTATTTATTTTCGCCAGTTCCGATTTTACGGATTCAGGTGCTTCGGATGGATTGATATGTGCCTTATCTATATACCCAAACGCCAACTTTACAACTTCACTCTTTTTCAGTGAATAGCGTTTGCATATCTTCT
>CABUKU010000021.1 GCA_902492205.1 uncultured Bacteroides sp.
TCAAAGCGTTCAGGGCACAGTTCAGAGGAGTAAGAGATAAAGCATTTTTCTTGTACAGACTCGCTAAATTATATGCATAAAAAGAAAAGCCCTCAGACTTTTACATTGATCCGATTTTTTATTTGGAAAAAGATAGGGTAGGAGTGGATTTAATAAAGTATATATAAACACAAAAGGCCGGATTAAATAATCCAGCCAGCTTTATGTTAAGTAGATAAACTTCCGATTAAAGCTTGTTAATGTAAACAGCCAATTTAGACTTAAGGTTATTTGCCTTGTTCTTATGGATGATGTTTACTTTAGCTAATTTGTCAAGCAATTTAGTTACGCTTGGATACAAAGTAGTAGCTTCTGCCTTATCAGTAGTAGAACGAAGTTTTCTAACAGCATTTCTCATGGTTTTAGCATAATATCTGTTATGAAGTCTTCTTTTTTCTTCTTGTCTGATTCTCTTGATTGATGATTTGTGATTTGCCATCTCGACTAATCTTTTTTTATTCTTTTAAATAATTCTTTTAACTTGTAGCCCGTGGGGGAATCGAACCCCCCTTTCAAGAATGAAAATCTTGCGTCCTAACCGATAGACGAACGGGCCATCATTTCAAACATTTCTGCTTGTGCTTGAGAATGTTTATTTCTCGTTAGCGGGTGCAAATATAGAGACTCTTTTTGAATTGACAAAATATTCTCTGAAAAAAATTACATGTTTTTATTCGATTATTTATTATATATGTTGATTATCAGTGTAATATAAAAGAATATTTTTTTTGTATTAAATCAATCTTTTGTTGAAATGGTCGGTTAAAATCTTTTTTGTAGTTTTGTTTGCACAAATAATAATAAAGGAAATATGCTCCAAAAGACAAGAGGGATAGTGCTGCATTCTTTAAAATATAACGATACTTCGAATATAGTAGATATATATACTGAGGTGTCGGGCAGGTTGTCTTTTCTTGTAAAAGTGCCTAAAACAAAGAAAGCAATGGTTAAATCCGTTTTGTTTCAGCCCTTATCCATATTGGAGTTTGATGCCGATCTCCGTCCTACAAGCAACTTGCATCGCATCAGTGAAGTAAAACCCTGTTTGTTATTTAAATCCTTGCCTTATAATCCTTATAAGGCGAGTATTGCGATGTTTATTGCCGAGTTTCTATATCGTGCTTTAAAAGAAGAAGCGGAAAACAAGCCTTTGTTTGCTTATTTGTTGCATTCCGTGGAATGGCTGGACGAATGTGAAACGGGCTTTGCCAATTTTCATTTGGTATTTTTAATGCGCCTTTCACGCTTCCTGGGGCTTTATCCTAATGTAGAAGACTATCATGCGGGTGATTATTTTGACTTGCTGAATGCGGGATTTACTGCACAAAAGCCTTTCCATAATTCATTTGTGCGCCCGGAGGAAGCTTCTCATTTGGTGAACCTTATGCGCATGAATTATGAAACCATGCATCTTTTCGGAATGAATCGCGGGGAACGTAACCGTTGCCTTACCATTATCAATGACTACTATCGCCTCCATTTGCCGGAATTTCCTGCTTTAAAGTCTTTGAGTGTGTTGCAGGAACTGTTTGATATTTAATTTTAAAATCAAATACTTATGAAGAAGATTCTTACCGTTGTACTGTTACTTTTTTGTAGTGTATGGATGCATGCCCAATATGCTACGCGCACGGATATTTCTTATGTACCTGCTTCCGAGCAGGATGCTTATCGAAAGGAGCGTTGCAAGTTGGATATTTATTATCCTGAGAAAATGAAAGATTTCCCTACGATTGTGTGGTTTCATGGTGGTGGAATGGAAGGCGGGCAGAAGCATCTCCAGAAAGAACTGATGGATAAAGGCTGTGCGGTGGTATCCGTTAATTATCGTTTGAGCCCGAGAGCAAAGAATCCTGCTTATATAGAAGATGCGGCCGAGGCTGTGGCATGGACAATGAAGCATATAAAGGAATATGGAGGTGATCCTTCCAAAATATATATATCAGGGCATTCTGCCGGAGGCTATCTTACCTTGATAGTGGGTATTGACAAACATTATCTTGAAAAATATGGCGTAGATGCTGATGAATTGGCAGGTCTTCTCCCTATCAGCGGGCAAACAAACACACATTTCACTATCCGCAAAGAACGTAATTTGCCCGATGGTATTCCTGTAATTGATGAATATGCACCTATTAACAGGGTACATAAAGGTTTGCCTCCTATTTGTCTGATTACAGGCGACCGGGATTTGGAAATGACTGCCCGTTATGAGGAGAATGCACATTTGGCTGCTGTACTGAAAGCGCAGGGAAATAAGAATGTATGGTTGTATGAATTACAGGGATTCGACCACGGCGGTGTGGCTGCCCCGGCTTGTTATTTGGTTGTGAACATGATAAAGAAATGGGAAAAGGACAAAGCTGCGCGATAAATCTGTAATTGTTTGCCTATCATATCTTATCTATAATTACTTTCCTGCCGAATGCTAACCCATTCTTTCGGCAGGATTAATTCATTTTATGCTTACAGCTAAATAACTTGACGGCTGTGAAGTATATACTTGACAGGTGTCAAGTTAATAAGTTACAGCTGTCAAGTTATTTAGTTGTGGGTACAAACAGGCTTATGAGTAAGCAGAAAACGGCTTAACCTACGACTATAAAAGCCTTAACATTGCAATGGAATGCAGGAAAGCATTATTCATTACATCCAATTGATGGGGCACATCTTTACAGTAACAATTGAAAGAATAAAAAAATCCCGGCAGCTTTTCTTAAAAAGCTGCCGGGATTGTATGAAGTCTGCCGGGAGTTTAACGCAACTTACGGCAGAGTTTATTAGAGGTAATTATCCGAGAAGTTGTTTTACTAAGGTGGAAATGGCACGGCCTTCTGCAAGTCCGGCAAGTTTCTTGGTGGCAACTCCCATAACTTTACCCATATCTTTGGCATCCTTAGCGCCGGTTTCCGCAATGATTTCCTTGATTGCGACTTCCAGTTCTTCGGGTGACATTTGCTTTGGTAAATAAGTCTCGATAACGGCTACTTGTGCCAACTCGTTGTCTGCCAAGTCCTGACGTCCCTGTCCGATATAGATTTCGGCGGAGTCTTTTCCTTGTTTAACGAGTTTCTGCATAATTTTCATTGCAGCGTCATCGGTCAATGTATCATTGGCTCCCGGATCTGTTTTTGCTTCGAGGAAGAATTTCTTTATGTTTCTGAGGGTTTCCAGTTTAACCTTGTCTTTAGCCTTCATGGCTTCCTTAATATCATTGCTGATTCTTTCAAATAAATCCATAATCTTTATGTGTTAAAAAGTTATTGTTGTTCCTTGTTCCGTTTCTTCGGTAAATACATCCGCTTCGGCTGTCGCTTTGTTTTTGATGTTTTCCAGAGTTATTTTATCGCGTTTGTAAGTAGGCGAAGTTTCAATCAGGTTGATGATGTCGTCATTATCCAAGTCTTCCGGATTGAATATGTAGATGTTTCTGCGCTTCTTGGCGATACGTCCGCCTGTTTTAACAGCATCTTTACCGTATGCCTGCTCAATGCGCTGGCGGTTCTTCTCTTCTTCTTCCTCTTGCTGTGCAATGCGTTCTTCCTCTTCCTGACTGCGGCGGCTGATAACTTCATCCATACCCGGAACGTCTGTTATGCCGAATCCTGTTGCCAAGACTGTGATCTTAACTTTATTTTCGAGTGTATCGTCAACGGCAACTCCCCAGATAACTTCCACACCTTTCCCAAACTTGCTCATAAACTCGTGTATTTCGTTCATTTCTTCCATCATCAGCTCGCTTGAACTGCAGAAAGATACATTGAGCAATACTTTCTTGGCATTGAAAATATCGTTGTTGTTGAGCAATGGTGAGTGAAGGGCATCTTCTATGGCTTTGCTTACACGGTTTTCGCCATCGCCTACTCCGGTACTCATAATTGCCACACCACCGTTTTTAAGGATAGTATTTACATCGGCAAAGTCGAGGTTCACTTTTCCTCGCATGGTGATGATTTCGGCGATACTTTTGGCTGCGATGGAAAGCGTGTCATCTGCTTTACCGAACGCATTCATAAAGGTAAGGTCGGCATATATTTCGCGCAGACGTTCATTATTGATAACCAGCAAAGCATCTACGTGCCTGCTGATTTGTTCCACTCCGTCAAGAGCCTGAATAATTTTCTTTTCACCTTCGAACAGGAAAGGAATGGTTACGATACCTACCGTCAGTATATCCATTTCCTTTGCCGTGCGGGCAATGACGGGAGCTGCTCCGGTTCCGGTTCCGCCTCCCATACCTGCGGTGATGAACACCATCTTTGTTCCGTCACTCAGCAGTGTTTTTATGTCTTCTATACTTTCTTCGGCTGCGTCCTTGGCACGTTCGGGACGGTTACCTGCACCCAAACCTTGGGTGATGGTGCGTCCCAACTGTAATTTTACAGGAACGGGCGATTCGGCTAATGCCTGATTATCTGTATTGCACAGAACGAATGTTACATCATGTATGCCTTCTTTATACATGTGATTAACGGCATTACCGCCGCCACCGCCTACTCCTATCACTTTGATGATACTCGGTGAGTTGGTTGGGAAATCAAATGGCATTATCTCGTCTGTCATAACTTTATGTTATTTATGTGATGTAATTAGCTTATTTCTTTTATTTCATCTCGTCGTCGGAGAAGATGTCGTTGGTGAATTTCTCGAACATGCTTTTCAGCTTGTTCGGTCTGTTCCTCTTTTCTTCTTCTTTTCTTCTCTTCTCTTCCTCTTTCTTGCGTTTCTTTTCTTCTTCCTCCTGCTTTCTCTTTTCTGCTTCTTTCTTCTTTATGTCTTCATCATCTTCAAAGAGTTTGCGGGTAGTGGCGAGTTTTTCTTCTTCAGGCTTAATTTCTACAATCATGCAGCAATTCTCCTTTCCAGCGTAAAGTAATCCCAGAATTGTGTTCTGTGTTCCGTCCTTGCTTACCAATCCCGGATCGGCAGTCTTTACTCCTTGACGGATGAATTTGGCTGCTTTCACCTTGTCTATCTTGGTTTTCTTTTGAATAGATTCTTCCATATTCTGCAAGTTGGCGCCACCACCGGTTATGATTATGCCTGCAAGCAATTGGTCTTCATAACCTGATAGCTGGATTTGGTTCCAAGTATTGGCAATGATTTCGTCTGCTCTGGCTTCGATGATGTCATTTAGTGTTTTAGCATCTATGGCGCGTTTGTCATCAAGGCTGTACAATTTGTCTTCCTCGTCTTGTTGCTGATACATGGCATCACCGTGTTTCACTTTCAGCATTTCTGCATCTTCTTCTTCCATTTTCAGGCTGCAAATATCACGGGTTATGTTATTACCTCCCAATGGAATAACAGCCAAATGGCGAAGAAGGTTATTTTTATAGACAGAGACGGTTGTGGTATCAGCTCCGAAATCAATCAAAGCACATCCCGAACGTTTTTCATTATCGGTAAGAATCACATCGGCCAAAGCAAGCGGTGAAATAAAATAATCAACCACTTCAATACCTGCTTGTTCAAAGCATTTCTGAAGGTTCTTCTTCACGCTGTTGCGTGCAATGATATTCAGAAAACGTCCTTCAATATGGTTGCTCAATACTCCAACCGGATCGGCTTGAAGATTGATTCCTATTTTGTATTCCTGAGGTGCTACATCAAGGATGTCCAAATCAATGAGAGGGATTTGCACATTCTCATCGTTGATAGCATCTACCAGTTCTTGCGTAATGATGGTTTCTTCATCCAAGTGGCGGACAACGGTATTCTTTACGGTGCGCAATGATTGTCCGTTTATTCCTACATATACTTTTCCGATAGAACTTTTAAGAGCGCTTTCTAGCTTCTTTTTGATAGAAACAAGGCTCTGGGCAGTTTTATCTATATTGTAGATAACTCCTTTTCTGATAAATGACGATGAATCTTCTTTCGCACAGGCTAATACATGAATGCTTCCGTCATCGTTTTTTCTTCCTGCTATACTGGTTATCTTTGATGATCCCAGTTCGATAGCTACGATAAAATCTGTTGCTGCCATATCTTAGTTCTTCTTTTTGGTACAAATTATTTGGTTGCTAAACTCCAGACTGATCCGTGAGTATTTATTCCATCCGACTTTATTCAACGCTTTCTCGTAAAACACTTTTAGTCTTTCGAGCTTGTTTTCAAAATCGTCTATGTTTCCTAGAAATACTATATGATCTCCTACTCGTGGAACTAGTTCTATTTCGTTGTTTTGGGTAACATTGACTTGTTCGATCTGTGCATCCCAAAACTTATTATTCTGCAAAAATACACCAAACTTATATAAATCCCTCATTGCAAACGACTTTTCTACATTTCCCGTAACAATTACTAAGTGTGCAGTGCATCTTGCTTCGGGCGGCATAATCTTTCCTTTGTTATCAAGATAGTAACTTTCGCCTTTATTATTCATTACTCTCAGGATAGGGAGCCGTTGAGTGATTTCTATGCATAAACTTCCTCCGGGTGTTTTGTAACATTCGGCTTCTTCTACAAGCGGATGTTTCTCCAATTCCTTCTCCAATACTTTGGACTTGACTGCTGTCATGTCTTTACCTACCGGGTATAAGTCTTTTTTCTTCAGTAAGCTGAATATTTCGCCTCTTGTTATAAATCCTGCATCAACGCTGTCTTTTATAATCAATTCCATATTGCGGCAAACTTGTTTTACAGGTTTGTCGTTGAATATGGTTACCGCTACTCCCAAGTAAACGATAATCAGTAACAGGACGATTAATAACAGAATTCTTTTTATCATCTGGCACTCAATAAATCTTGGATTTGAGGTACATAATTGTCAATGTCGCCTGCTCCAAGGGTTATTAATACTTCTATTTTTTTCTCACTGAGAACTTTCAGTATATCTTCTTTTTTGCACATCATCTTTTCAATGCCCGGACGTAGATTGTCATAAATGAGTTTGCTCGTTACTCCCGGTATCGGCTGCTCACGTGCAGGATAGATGTCTACCAAGATTACTTCATCAAGTAAAGACAAGCTATCGGCAAATTCTTTATAAAAGTCTCTTGTACGGGTATAAAGATGAGGCTGGAAAATGGCTGTAATCTTCTTCTCTTTATAGAGCTCACGCATGGACAAAACGCTTTGTTTGATTTCTGATGGGTGGTGGGCATAGTCGCTGAGGAAGACTACTTTATCATTTTTTATTTTAAAATCGAACCTTCTGTCTACCCCTCTGAAACTGGACATGCCCGCTTTAATTTCTTCGGGGGTTGCACCGTTGAGCCATGCCAAAGCAATGGCGGCTACTCCGTTTTCAATATTGATGCTGACGGGTACTCCTAACTGAATATCTTTAATGGTAGTGGTCGGAGTAACAAAATCAATAAATATTTCTCCATTACCGATTCGGATGTTTTCGGCATGAAAGTCGCCTTCGCTCTTGGAGTAAGTATATAATTTTACTCCATCCTGTATCTTAGGTTGTAAAGCAATACCTTTACGGATAATCAGACATCCGCCCGGTTGGATAAGGGTAGTATATTTCTCGAAGCTTTCCAGATAAGCTTTTTCAGTCCCGTAAATATCCAGATGATCGGGATCTGTTGCAGTAATGACAGACATGTAAGGTGATAGCCAATGGAAAGAACGATCGAACTCGTCAGCTTCTATCACTACAAAATCACTTTTGTCGGAAAGTATCAGGTTAGTTCCGTAATTCTTAGAGATACCTCCAAGAAAAGCAGTACAATCTACATGAGATTGGTGGAGAAGATGTGCCGCCATAGTGGAAGTGGTGGTTTTACCATGAGTTCCTGCAACACACAGAGCTTTGCTTGAATGTGTAATAATCCCTAAAACCTGAGAACGTTTCTTGATTTCAAAGCCGTTGTCAGTGAAGTATTTTAATTCTGCATGTTCTTGTGGAATGGCGGGAGTATAGACAATTAAAGTAGTGTCTTTATCCTTGCACTCTTTCGGAATGAGGTTAACGTCTTCTTCGTAATGAATTTGCGCTCCTTCTTTGATAAGCTTTTCTGTAAGTTCGCTCGGAGTACGGTCATAACCGGCTACTGCCTTTCCTTTAGAGAGAAAATAGCGTACCAACGCACTCATGCCTATACCTCCGGCACCGATGAAATAAACCGATTTTATAGTTTCAACGTTCATGTTCCTTTTTGTATTGTTCTGCTAACTTACATACTTCTTGTGCTATAATACTTGCCGAGTTAGGGAAAGCAAGTTTAGCGATATTAGTGCTCAATTTCTTCAATAATTCATCTTGATGAACAGTTTCAATGGCTGTATCCATTAATTTATCTTTGGCTTCACTGTCTTTGACATATAAAGCAGCATCTTTGTTCACTAAAGCTAATGCGTTTTTAGTTTGGTGATCTTCGGCTACATTGGGTGAAGGAACTAAGATGACAGGTTTCTCCAATAAACAAAATTCGGAGATTGATCCGGCTCCTGCACGAGATATGATTAAATCTGCTGCACTGTAAGCTTGTTGCATATCCGAAATGAAGTCTGTAACATATAGCATTGGCAGTTCTCCTGCAGCTTTTACAGTAAGCATAGCTTGTTCATAATATATTTTGCCTGTTTGCCAGATAAATTGAACATCCGATTGCTTTATTTTGTTTAAGTTTGCCATTAAGCATTGATTAATGGTTCTTGCACCAAGGCTGCCACCCAATATTAGAACAGTCTTTTTATCAGGATTTAATTTGAATTGGCGCAAACTCTCTTCCCGGTTACTCTTATTTGAAAGTAAACCTTGACGAACTGGGTTACCGGTTAGGATTATTTTATCTTTTTCAAAGAATCTCTCCATATTATCATAAGCAACGCAAATACATTTGGCTTTCTTTGCCAGAAGTTTATTGGTTACTCCGGCATAAGAATTTTGTTCTTGCAATAATGTCGGTACTCCCATCATTCCTGCCATTTTAAGGGTAGGTCCACTGGCATAACCGCCAACTCCCACTGCTACATGGGGTTTGAAGTTCTTAATGATGCTTCGTGCTTTTATCTGGCTTTTTGCCAGTTTGAGCAATACTGCAAAGTTTTTGAATAAGTGTTTACGATCGAAGCCACTTACTGGTAAACCTATTATTGGGTATCCTGCGGCAGGCACACGCTGCATTTCCATTCTTCCTTCGGCACCGACAAAGAGTATTTCCGCATCCGGATGTTGCTCTTTGATAGCATTGGCGATAGATACTGCCGGGAATATATGTCCGCCTGTTCCTCCTCCGCTGATAATAATTTTCAATTTATCTTCCATATCACTGTTGTTGATGGTTCAACAAATGTATAAATAAAACTGTTTACGTAACTTGTTTATATATAACTTTCTTAACTAACATCTATAGATGGTTCCGGCATTTCCACTGTCTCACCTTCCGGATTCTGTTGGTTTGTAGTCAGTTCTTCCTGTTTTTCTGTATATCTGCTTACGCTTAAAATCATTCCGATATAAACACAATTTATTAGCGTTGACGTTCCTCCTTTACTAATTAACGGAAGTGGTTGACCGGTTACAGGAAATAGTCCCACTGCCACACACATATTCATAATGGCTTGTGAAACCAGCATCAATGCTATTCCCATAACAAGAAAAGCCGGAAATGTTCGTTCACATTTTTGTGCAATGCGCCCCGCTCGTATTAGAAGCCATATATAAAGGATTACCACAAAGGCTCCTCCCAATAATCCGAGTTCCTCAATGATAATAGCAAAGATAAAGTCGGAGAAAGCTTGTGACAGAAAATCTCTTTGTACACTGTTTCCGGGCATTTTGCCTATAACATTGCTTGATGCAATAGCAATATTGGCATGTGCTATTTGAGCATCTTTGTCTATATCGAATTTTGCTGCAGGAACGTCTTCTTTGGGATCGGCGAATCCTACAATACGCGATTTCCATGTTGCTAAGCGATGCAGGAAAGGAATATCCGAGTCTTCGGGGACGACTAAAGTAATGGCAACCATCATTCCTCCACATAGCATGATAACACCTACTAATGAAAGCAATTTACGCATGGCTACTTTGCCGATATACATCATTAAAAAGACTACTCCAAATAGTAATGCGGCAGTGGATAAGTTTTCCGGTGCAATGAGAAGGCAGATAAATCCGGTTATAATCATTATATACTTAAAGGCTTTGTTGCTTGCTCCGTCTTCCGTCTGAGTTTTGGAAAGAATAAACGAAACGGCAATGATAACCGCCATTTTGGCTAATTCGGACGGTTGAAACTGAATGCCAAAGAAGCTCATCCAACGGGCAGCACCATTTACACGGTCTCCTGTGATAACTCCCATCAACATGACAAAAGCCAATAATGCAGCCGAAATAGGGACAAGAAATACCGGAAAAACCTGAAACCATTTATAGTTGATATTGTGAATAAATATCACAATAAAGACTCCTACCATTAAAATAATGCTATGCTGTGTGATAGGTCCCCAATGGTCACCTGTTTTGTACGTCAGCGTACTTGCAGCACTGAATACTTCAATGATGGAAATCAGACACAGACAAAGGAATATAATCCAGATAACCCTGTCTCCTTTAAATAGGTTCCTCAGTAAGTCCATATTCTATAATTATAAATTTCTTACACACTCTTTAAATTGATCGCCGCGATCCTCATAACTATTGAATAGGTCGAAGCTGGCACAGCAAGGGCTTAATAATACTGTGTCACCTTTTTGAGCCATTTGGTAAGCAGCATCGACTGCATCTTTCATGCTTTGAACATCGGCAATAGGGAGTCCCATTTTATCAAAGAAATCATGCAGTTTTTCATTATGTAATCCCATATATACCAATCCGGAACATTTCTCTCTCACTAACGACTCTATCTCCGTGTAGTCATTTCCTTTATCTTTTCCGCCTAAAATGAGGATAACTTTGGTTTTCATACTTTGCAAAGCATACCAGCATGAGTTGACATTGGTTGCTTTGGAGTCATTAATGAATTCTATACCACGAACATGGGCAACTTTTTCCAAACGATGTTCCACCCCTTTGAAGTCACTTAAAGCAGCACGAATATATTCTTTACGGATACCTGCCAAGTTAGCGGAGATTCCCGCTGCCAAAGAATTGTATAAGTTGTGGGTACCTCTTAAAGCAAGTTCTTCCTCTTCCATGTTGAAGGCCATCGGCTCATTGATAATCACTTGATGGTTATCAGTGTAAGCTACTACTCCTTCCTCCTTTTCTTGTGCAAACGGATAAAGGTGTGCATGTATTCCGTGCTTGCTCAGTTCTTTTTGGATGATGGGATCGTCATTCCAAAAAATGAATGCATCGTCAGGAGTCTGGTTTTGAGTAATCCGGAACTTTGCATTGACATAGTTTTGCATATTGTGGTCATACCGATCCAAGTGATCGGGAGTGATGTTCATCAATACAGCAATATTAGCACGGAAATTATACATATTATCCAATTGGAAACTGCTTAATTCGATGATGTAATAGTCGTAATTGCATTCCGCTACTTGCAAAGCAAGACTTTGACCTATATTCCCGGCAAGTCCCACATTTAAACCTGCACTTTTAAATATATGATAGATAAGTGAGGTTGTTGTGGTTTTGCCATTACTACCCGTAATACAAATCATCTTCGCATCGGTATATCTTCCTGCAAATTCTATTTCTGAAATGACCGGAGTTCCTTTTTCTTTCAATTTCAGAATAAGTGGAGCGTCATTGGGAATACCGGGACTTTTTATAATTTCGTCGGCATTCAGTATCTTTTCTTCCGTATGGTGTCCTTCTTCCCATTCGATATTTCTCGAAGTCAGAAGTTCTTTATATTTATCTTTAATGATAGACATATCCGATACAAATACATCGAATCCTTCTTTTTTTGCAAGGACGGCAGCACCTGCTCCGCTTTCACCTGCTCCTAATATGACAATTCTTTTAGGCATCTTTTATCTGATCTTTAAAGTTATAATCGTAATGGCAGCCAATACAATAGTTACAATCCAGAAACGGACAGTAATTTTCGATTCATGGAATACATTGGTCGGCTTAGTGAATATGTATGTACAGTTCGGATCGAGCTGTGAAAGAGTTGTACGGAAATGGTCGTGAATAGGAGTTCGTTTGAATATTCTCTGCATAACGCCTTTCTTTTTCCCCTGTTTGAAATATCTCACCTGTAAGATAACAGACAAGTTTTCAATAAGGAATACTCCGCATAAAATCGGGATTAATAATTCTTTGTGGATGATAATGGCGAATACGGCAATGATACCACCGATAGTCAAACTACCTGTATCACCCATAAATACTTGTGCCGGAAAAGCATTATACCAAAGGAATCCGATTAATGCTCCAATAAAAGCACAAATGAAAATAACCAATTCTTCACTTCCCGGTATATACATGATATTCAGATAACTGGCATATTCAATGTGGCTGGATACGTAGGCAAGGATGCCTAACGTGACTCCGATAATGGCTGAGTTCCCCGCCGCCATTCCATCCATTCCGTCATTCAGATTGGCTCCGTTTGATACGGCTGTTACAACAAAAATAGTGACAAGAACAAATATGATCCAACCTATTGGCTGTGCATAGTCACCGAGGAAGCCGACAAAGTCTGCATAATCAAGATTATTATTTTTAAAGAATGGAATCGTTGTCTGAGTCGACTTAATGTTTTGGCTGTTATGCACAATCTCCACAATGTTTCCTTCTTTTATCACTTCTACATTTTCTCTGATAACTACATCCGGGCTATAATATAAGGTAAGACCTACAATCAAGCCTAAGCCGATTTGCGCGATTACTTTGAATTTTCCATGTAATCCTTCCTTATTTCGTTTAAAGACTTTTATATAGTCATCGAGGAAACCTAAAGTACCTAACCAAAGTGTAGTAACCAACATTAATATCATGTAAATATTATGTAACTTTCCTATTAATAGACAAGGAATGAGGATTGCTACAATAATGATAACACCGCCCATTGTCGGAACTCCTACTTTGTTCACATTAAAAGGATCGATGGAAGCATCTCTTTGAGTTTCCGTAATTTGCTTTTTCTTGAGTAAATTAATGAACTTATTACCCAAAATGGATGAAATCAACAAAGCTAGAATAACGGCCATCAATGCACGGAATGAAACGTATCCGAACATTCCTGCACCCGGAAAATGTAACTTGTCTAAATATTGAAAAAGATAATATAGCATGATATAAATAATTACTGAACATTAAAGCTCATCAAACACTTCTTTTAAAATTTCCTTATCATCAAAATGATGTTTCACACCTTTGATTTCCTGATAATTCTCGTGTCCTTTTCCGGCTACGAGGATAACATCTCCCGGCTGAGCCAACATACAAGCTGTGCGAATAGCTTCTTTACGGTCTGTAATAGAGATAACCTTCTTTTTGTCATCACTGTTTAAACCGGCAAGCATGTCGTTGATAATATCTTGCGGTTCTTCATTGCGCGGATTATCCGATGTAATGATTACTTTGTCGCTTCTATCGGCAGACTCTTTAGCCATGATAGGGCGTTTCCCCTTATCTCTATTTCCGCCTGCTCCTACAACAGTGATTACTTTACCTTTGCCTTCGAGCACATCATGGATGGCATTCAGGACATTAATTAAGGCATCGGGCGTATGGGCATAGTCTACGATAGCCGTATATCCATTGGGTGAGCGCATTGAATCAAAACGCCCTGCAACTGGACGGAGTGTACTTAATGCCACTAACACTTCTTCCTCTTTCTTTCCTAACAGGCATGATGCGCCAAAGACCGCTAACAGATTGGAAGCATTGAATTTACCGATAAACTGAACGGCTAATTCTTTTCCATTGAAATTAAGAATCATTCCTTCAAAATGAGATTCGAGAATCTTTCCTTTGAAATCGCATAAACTACGGAGCGAGTAGGTATATACTTTTGCTTTTGTGTTTTGTGTCATTACCAATCCGTTTTTATCGTCGAGGTTGGTTAGTGCAAAAGCTGATTTAGGAAGATTATCAAAGAAAGCTTTCTTTGCTTTCAAATAATTTTCTACGGTTTTGTGATAATCCAAATGGTCGCGGGTAAGATTGGTAAATATTCCTCCTGCGAACTTCAAACCACTGATTCGTTTTTGGGCAATGGAGTGTGAACTGACTTCCATAAAGACATATTTGCATCCTGCTTCAGCCATTTGACCTAAAAGTTTGTTCAACGTTACCGGATCGGGAGTTGTATGGTCAGTTGGAACGGCTTCATCGTCAATGTAATTACAAACAGTTGAGATTAAACCTACTTTATAACCGAAATAACGGAATGTATTATATAATAAGGTGGCAATTGTTGTTTTTCCGTTGGTGCCGGTCACACCTACCAATTCTAGTTTGGAAGTAGGATTCCCGTAAAAGGTAGTGGCTATTTTACCAATGGCATCTTCACTGTCTGTTACTTGGACGTAAACAACATGCTCTGGCAATTTGGCGGGAAGTTCTTCACATACAACTGCAACTGCTCCTTTTTCTATGGCAGATTGGATGTAGGCATGACCGTCTGTCTGAGTACCTTTTACTGCAACGAAAAGATGTCCCGGTTCAATCAAACGGGAGTCAGAATTTACTCCTGTAATCTCTATATCCTGACTGTTGGTAATTCCTGCAACCTGTATGGGCTTTATCAGTTCTTCTAATTTCATTACTTCCGGTTATTAAATGGTTCTTTATCTTAATTCTAATCCTATGGTTTGTCCTTTTCTTATTAATGTCCCTTGTGTCAAGCTTTGAGAGCGTACTTTTCCTACACCCGATAGCTTCACTTTCAATCCTTTGCTTTCTAGCAAGTAGACGGCATCTTTGGCTCCCATGCCTATTACACTCGGAACAAAGTCTCTTAACATATCTCGTTTATTCAGAATCACGGCATTGGGATTTGCTTGTGCATTTCCCCATATCGGCTTATCTGCATTTCCGGGCTTGAACTGTTGTTGTGATTGGATAGCCAAAGCGTCCAATACATATTTGGATTCGTTCATATCTCCGGTTTTCACATCAGGTATAACAACTGTGTTTGAATCTATTGCGTGAGTAATATCTTCTGTCAGGTTTTTGGCATAAACTCTTTCTGCTATTTTGCTGAATACTTCTGCCGACCAGCCGCTCGATGCAGGAGTACCTGACTTTTGAATGGCTACCATGCAACTGTATTTGGGAGATTCGGAAGGGAAATATCCTGCAAAGCTAAGCAGATAATTAACTCTTCCGGATTTATATCCTTGTGCTCCTTGCGATACTTGTGCTGTTCCTGTTTTGCCCGAAACATGGAATTGCGGTGATCCGGCTTTCTTTCCCAAACCTTTGCTTACTACTGCTTCCAGCATATCCTGAATTTGCTTAAGGGTGTTTGGTGAACAAATAGCCGGGTTGAGTACTTCGGTAGGAAGCTCTCTTACTATTTCGCCGTTTTTCATGATTGCCTTGACGAATCTCGGTCGTACCATTACTCCATTGTTGGCGATTGCATTATAGAATGTAAGCACGTTCATTGGAGGAACTTGTGTTTCATATCCGATAGACATCCATGCAAGAGCAGTCTTCGACCAACGTCCGTCTTTCGGACGGCGTATGTTCGGTGTACCTTCGCCCGGAATGTCTAAATGTAATTTACGATTCAGCCCTATACGGTAAATACCTTCTACGAATTTATCCGGATTGTTAAAATAATGCTTGTCAATCAGATAAGACACACCGATATTGGATGAATACATTAATATCTGTTCAAGCGTCAGGTATTGATAACCTCCGCGTCTCCAGTTATGGTCTTTCATGGGACGTCCGTGCATCATCATCACTCCGTTTCCTGTGTCTACACCATCATTCATGCTGATTACACCGTCTTCCAGTGCCACCATAAGAGAGGCTGTTTTGAATACGGAACCCGGTTCCATCATATCCGATATGGCATTGTTCCTTATCTCGCGGTATATTCCGTCATTGCATTTGGTCATGTTGACAATAGCTTTTACATCTCCCGTTGCTACTTCCATAAGAAGGGCCACACCAACATTGGCATCTATTTCTTTCAGCTTGTCAACCAGGGCTTTCTCGGCGATGTCTTGCATTCCCACATCAATGGAAGTGACAATATCGTAACCATCTACAGGAGGTATATCCACAATGTTGAGGTATTTGTTCATCACCTTTTGCCGGTGGGTGATTCCGTCTTTTCCTTTCAGAATGGTATCAAAGGAAAGCTCCAACCCATTCTTTGCACCTTGTGCCGTGTCGGCAAATAAATCGCCGAGTGTACGGGTAGCCAGCGAACCGAAAGGCTTTTTCCGTTGGTTATAGGCTAACTCATGAAAACCGCCTTTGTATTTGCTCATATTGAATACAGGCAGCCTTTTTGCTTCTTTGTATTGAATATAAGAGATACGTTTCGGGTAAATTAAATAGTTACGGCTTCCTATCTTTCTTCCTTTCTGAAGATGCTTTTTAAATTCGGCGGCACTTTTATCCGGGAATATCTTGTGCAGACCTTCACATATCTCGTTCATGTGATTTACCAACATGGTGTCTTTCTTTTCGCCACCGGCTTTGAAGTCCATGTATATTCTGTATTCCGGTAGACTGCTCGCCATTAATTTGCCGTCGGCAGAGATAATATTTCCACGGTTAGGCTTTACTGTAACGTTTTCTTTCACAAAGCGGTCGGCTACGTCTTTCCAATATTGCCGTTCGGCAAACATGGTGAATCCGGCTTTTACAACAATAGCCACACCAACCAGCCCCATCACAAGAATGATGAAGAAATAACGTGTCATTATGCTTTTTTTATTTACCGGCATAGCTTTATTTCTTTATAATATAGGGTGGGTTAGTAGATGTTTGCAAATCACTTTCCTTATCGGATATATATTCTTCGATACGTGATTGGCGGCTTTTTTCCATTAACTCGGAAGAGCGTGTCAATGCATCGTATTTTATGTCTGTCAATTCTTTCTTTAGTCGGTCTATTTCAATCATTTGCTGCTGACAAGAATAACGGTTGCTGATGTAGAAGATAATGAAAACCATAATGAGGACAATCAGCTTGGTTTGCCTTCTAAAGAAACCGCTTGCAAGAATGTCTCCTCCCAGTATGCTTTTAAAGGACATACCTTTGGCAGCCTTCTTGGCGTTCTCCTTTGCAGGCTGTTCCGTTGTAGCGGTTGCTTGGTTCGTTTCCTTAAAATCTTCCATAATCTCTATTCTTACTTTTTCTCTGCGATTCTTAATTTGGCACTCCTTGATCTGGGGTTTTTTTCAATTTCCTCGTCATTGGGTATAATGACTTTATTGTTTATTAGTTTGAAAGGAGTAATTAAATTCCCAAAGAAGTCTTGCTCCGCTTTCCCTTCCATGTTGCCAGTCTTCATCATGTTCTTAACCATTCTGTCTTCCAGTGAGTGATAAGTGATTACCACCAACCGTCCTCCCGGCTTCAAAGCATCTGTTGCTGCTTGCAGCATCTCTTTGAGCGCTTCCATTTCCTGATTTACTTCGATGCGCAAGGCTTGAAACACTTTGGCAAGCTCTTTCTTTTCTCTTTCTCTTCCAAACAGAGGCTTCACTATTTCAAGAAACTCCCCGATTGTCTCTATCTGTTTTGTTGCGCGTGTTTTTACAATGACTGAAGCAAGCTTGCGGCTGTTCTTCAATTCCCCGTACAAGTAGAAAATATCCGCCAACCTTTCTTCATCATATGTATTCACAATATCGGCTGCTGTGTTTCCGGCACGTTTATTCATGCGCATATCCAGCTTTCCTTCAAAACGAAAGGAAAAGCCTCGTTCGCTGTCATCGAAATGATGGGACGAAACACCTAAGTCGGCAAGAACGGCATCCACACTCTCTACGTCATGGTAGCGGAGAAAATTACTCAGGTAGCGGAAGTTGCTGCGAACAAAGATAAAATGTTCATCATCCACTACATTCTTTTCTGCATCTTCGTCTTGGTCGAAGCTTAAAAGTATTCCGCCTTTACCCAGTCTGCCGAGGATTTCTTTGGAATGTCCTCCTCCTCCGAAGGTAACGTCAACATACGTTCCGTCGGGGCGGATGTTCATTCCGTCCACGCTTTCTTTGAGTAACACCGGTATGTGGTAGGTTATTTCTTCGCTCATCGGTTTCTATCTTTCTGGTTCGTTGCTAATATCAATGCTCATAATCTTTTCAATCTCACGCCCGAATTCATCCGGTTCCATAAATGGTTTTTCCATTTTTTCTTTTGCCCAAACTTCAATGATATTGTCTATTCCTATAAAGCGTACTTCTTGGCTTATACCTGCCATTTGCAGATAACGTTTCGGGATAAGGATGCGTCCATTGCTGTCGAGGGTGATTACTTCCACATCCGAAACGAATTGGCGGAATATCTGTTGATGCATGGCATTCCATTTGTTGAGGCGTGCGCGGAGTTCGCTCAACTCATCGTTCCAGACACTTTCAGGATAGAGTACAAGGCAGGCTTGGAAAATATCTTTGCGCAACACGATGCGTTCTTCGTTCGCAGCCTGCAATTGCTTTCTGAATTGCGCCGGAATGAAGAGGCGTCCTTTCGCGTCTGCTTTAGCTTCAATATTCCCCAAAAAACGTATCATTTCACCTTATTATATGATTGAGCCGTAAAATTACATATTTCCCCACAATTCCCCACCCTTTTTAACATAAAATCTTTCAAGAAGTTTTCAACAGGTAAATATATTCTTAGTTAATTGATTACGAGAGGTTTTCGAAATCCTTTTGTTGGTGGGGAATAACGGTGGAAAACTTGGTTTTGGAATACTAAAATGTCACAAAAACACTCTTTTTTGTCTATTTGTTACGCTAAATTAAAAAGAAAAATTACTTTTGCACATTCATTGAAATGAACACTAATGACTGACGAATCTGTATTCTTGATTGATATTGACAAAGTGCTTCAATCAAAAGCTCCGGATAAGTATAAATACATTCCGAAGTTTTTAATTTCTTATCTGAAGAAAATTGTTCATCAGGATGAGATTAATGTCTTTTTGCGTGAAGCGAAAGATGAGATAGGAGTGGACTTCCTCGATGCTTCGATGAAGTTCATTGATGCGAAGGTGGAAATCAAAGGAAAAGAGAACCTCCCCGAAGGCGGTTTGTACACGTTTGTTTCCAATCATCCGCTCGGTGGGCAGGACGGTGTGGCTTTGGGGTATATCTTGGGACGTCATTATAATGGCAAGGTCAAATACTTGGTCAACGATATATTGATGAACTTGAGAAACCTCGCTCCCCTCTTTGTCCCGATAAACAAAACCGGTTCACAGTCAAGAGACTTCCCCACATTGGTTAAGGCTACTTTCGAATCCGACAACCAGTTGATTATGTTTCCTGCAGGATTTTGTTCGCGTAAGCGGAAGGGAGTGATAAAGGATTTGGAATGGAAGAAAACGTTCATCATAGAAAGTGTCAAAAATCAAAGGGATGTAGTTCCAATTCACTTCGGAGGCTGTAATTCCAATTTCTTTTACAGACTTTCCAAACTATCCGAAATGCTGGGGCTGAAGTTTAATCTGTCCACACTCTACCTTGTGGACGAAATGTTTAAAAACAAGCATAAAACTTTTACGGTAACTATTGGCAAACCCATTCCGTGGCAAACGTTCGACAAGTCGAAAACCCCGGCACAGTGGGCGCAATACGTAAAAGAGATTGTATATAAACTGTAATAGACAAAAGAAACGACATAAATTTATGGAAGAGGTTATTCAACCGATAAGTAAGGAAATACTAAAGTCGGAACTGACGGAAGACAAGCGATTACGCTTTACGAATAAAAGCAATAATGAGATTTATATCATTACCGCACACGATTCTCCCAATGTAATGCGTGAAATCGGACGTTTGCGTGAGATCGCATTCCGGGCAGCCGGAGGCGGAACAGGGATGTCAATGGATATTGATGAATACGATACCATGGAAGATCCTTACAAGCAACTGATTGTTTGGAATCCCGAAGCGCAGGAAATTCTCGGAGGTTACCGTTACATTCTCGGGACCGACGTCCGTTTTGACGAACACGGACATCCGATACTTGCCACCGCTCATATGTTCAACTTCTCCGATAAGTTCAATAAAGAATATCTTCCCACTACCATAGAACTCGGCCGTTCATTTGTTACTTTGGAATATCAGTCTACCCGCCCCGATGCAAAAGGCTTGTTTGCTTTGGATAATCTTTGGGACGGACTCGGAGCTTTGACGGTAGTGATGCCTACGGTGAAATATTTCTTCGGCAAAGTTACCATGTATCCCAGCTACCACCGTCAGGGAAGAGACATGATTCTTTATTTCCTGAAAAAGCATTTCGGAGATAAAGATAATCTGATTACCCCGATGGAACCGTTGAAAATGGAAGCTTGCGAGGAAGAACTTGCCAAGCTGTTCTGCAAAGACACGTTTAAGGAAGACTACAAAATACTGAATACCGAGATTCGCAAGTTAGGCTATAACATTCCTCCCTTGGTAAATGCTTATATGAGCCTTTCGCCGACTATGCGAATGTTTGGAACCGCTATCAACTACGGTTTCGGCGATGTGGAAGAAACCGGCATCCTCATTGCGGTTGACGAGATTCTGGAAGACAAGCGCATCCGTCACATCGAATCATTTGTGCGGAACAATCCGCAGGAAGTGAAGCTCACTTCCGGTGCGAATAATGTATTCTTCACTTCAAAATAGATTGCAATTAAGTTAATTGCCAATGCTTTCAGTGCTTCCATAAAGTCCTGAAAGTGCTTGTGTCAAAGTGAAAGCGATGAAAGCAGAAGCCATTTTTCTGCTTTCATCGCTTTCAGTGCTTTCATGGGGTTTGGTATAGTTGTCAATAACAATAAACTAAAAGGTTATAGTAATAATGCACTCAAATAATAACAATCACAAGAATAATCATCCCCAAATGACGGCATATTTTTAGTTCCTCACAACTATGCGGAAACTTCCTCACAGTTATGAGGAACTTTCCTCACAGCTGTGCGCAAACTTCATCACAACTGTGAGGAACTAAAAATGAAAGGAAAAAACTAAAAATCAACGGTATATTCCCAACAAATATTCTGCACCCCGGTAGAAACCCGGCTCACGGTTAATCTCATTGAACAACATTTCATCCTCTGCCAGACATGCAATGTAGTTGCCGAATTTCTCTTTTATTTCGGTTTCTGTGAAGCCCAATTCACGGCAGTAGATGCCGCAAATGTTATAAATCCCTATGATGCAGATGACGTATTCCATGACAATCTCTTTGTATTCGGGATTGTTGCGCAACTTTTTCGCTTTGGCGATTTCTGCCGACCGGGGAAGGAAAAACAGAAGTTGGTCTATTAAACCGGTTATTTCCCTTTTGCTTTGCTTCAGCATCAGGTCGTCCATTTTGATTACCGCATGTTGGTATCCCATGAGGGCTGTTAGGAATGCGAGTAGTAGAATTCCACCAATAATAATGTATGAATATCCGAACATGATAAATAAGGAATTAGAAAGTCCGAAATTCCCGGTCGGGACTTATTCTTAACTGTTGGAGTGTGGGAACTGGTGAAGTGATTACCGGATGATAGAAAAATGCGCGGGGCACTTACTTCTATTATCAACTTAAGGTATCACCACAACACCCTGCACGAATAATAGTCGCAGCACACCCACGCAAGACAATATATATAGTCCGACTACATATAACAATCCAACGTGAGTGTCTGTTCCTATTATCTCCGTGCAAAAAATGTGGTGAAATTTTAAGTTGAGATAATATCTTCAGACACTCAGTTTACGTAATTAAACATCTCTCCAACCTCTTGCTCATCGCCATGAAGGAGGAAAGAATGAGACAAAGATAAGAAAAGAAAATGATGTTGCAAGTAAATTATTTACAAATATTATGGTTTATGAAAGCGCTGAAAGCAGATGAAAGCAGAAAAACGGTGTTTGCTTTCATCTGTATCCGCTTGTGGCAAGTGTTCTCGGCTTCGGCTGGAAGGGATGAAACCGGAAATGTTTTTATACTGCCGGAAGGCTGTTCCCGTTTATTTTCCGGTAAAGATCGAGCGCATAGACATCGGTCATGCCCGAAATATAATCCAATACAGCTTGTATTTTCCCGTAAAGCGTAGGGGATTTTACGTCATATTGTCCCGATACACGGTTGATAAGCAGTTGCGAATAAGCCTTTTCGGGTGAGGTTACTGCCTCTATCATCAGATCTACCAGTGTGCTGATTACCTTGAAACCTGCCAACTCTATGTCGAGCACGTCACTGGAACGGTATATTTTCCGGAACGAAACTTCCGCGCAGTGTTGGTATGCATTACGGGGAATGTCGCTGATGTGCTTGATTAATGTACCTTCAAATTTGCCCGAAAGTATCTTTTCCTCGTTTTCAAGAAAGACACGGGTACACTCTTTTATCAAAACCCCGATAACGCAGGAGCGCAGATAAGCAATCTGTTCGTTTGTGTCTTCTACCAGCTTCATGATACTTTTGATGCGTTCCAGCCGTTTTTCATCAAAATAGTGCATAAACAGTTCTTTGGTTTCTTCGGTGGTGAGTATCTTTAATTTGTGGGCATCTTCTATATCCATCATCTGATAACAGATGTCGTCGGCAGCTTCTACCAAATAAACCAACGGGTGACGGGCATATTGGAGAGGGTTTTCGTTGAGGCGGATTAGTCCTAGCTCTTCGGCAATGCGCTTAAAGTCCTGTTCTTCGGAAAGAAAGAAGCCGAACTTCGACTTCTTACCTGCAAGTTGCGATGAAAAGGGATATTTTACAATGGATGCCAGTGTGGAATAGGTCATTACGAAACCTCCTTTGCGCCGTCCTTCAAATTGATGTGTAAGCAGGCGGAAAGCATTGGCGTTTCCCTCAAAATGAATCAAATCATCCCATTCCATCGGAGAAAGTTGCTCTTTCAGCTTCAATCCGTTTCGCTCCGAAAAGTAGGTGGATATGGCTCTCTCACCCGAATGTCCGAAAGGTGGATTCCCTAAATCGTGGGCGAGGCAGGCAGCGGAAACAATGGAGCCGATTTCCGACAGATAAGAATCTCCCAATTCGGGATGCTTCTCAATAAGTGCTTTGGCTACGTCGCTTCCCAAAGAGCGCCCCACACAAGATACTTCGAGACTGTGTGTCAGTCGGTTGTGCACAAATATGCTTCCCGGCAGGGGGAATACCTGTGTTTTGTTCTGCAACCTGCGGAAAGGTGCGGAAAATATCAATCGGTCATAATCCCGTTGGAATTCCGAACGGTTATCTCTTCTCGGCTCGTGCAGTTCCTCCATGCCGAAGCGCTTGGCGGATATTAATTGTCTCCAGTTCATTGGCTTGATAAATATATTGTTATCTCTGCAAAAGTAGATTAAAATTATAAAAACACATAGATTATTGGGAGTAAATACGTATTTTCGCACATTAAAATAAAAGATTATGAATGTACAGATTATAAACAAATCGAAGCATCCGCTACCTGCTTATGCTACGGAGCAGTCGGCAGGTATGGATATACGTGCCAATTTGTCGGAACCTATTGTGTTGAAACCTTTGCAAAGATGCCTTGTCCCTACCGGACTTTACATTGCTTTGCCTAAAGGGTTTGAAGCACAAATCCGTCCGCGCAGCGGCTTGGCTATCAAAAAAGGAATCGGGGTGCTGAACTCTCCGGGTACGATTGATGCCGATTACCGTGGTGAAATCTGTATCATTTTGGTGAATCTTTCTTCCGAAGATTTTGTTGTAGAAGATGGTGAACGTGTCGCTCAAATGGTTATTGCCAAGCATGAGCAGGCTGTGTGGCAGGAAGTGGATGTGCTTGACGAAACGGAACGCGGTGCTGGAGGTTTCGGTCACACAGGAAAGAAGTAAAAGTTAATAAACAGAAGACTCAATGAGAAATGAAAAGATAACAAGAAAACCGTTTGCCGTTTGGGGAGCTTTCCTCATGGCGGCAATGTTGTTGTTTTCCTGTTCTTCCGCCAAGCAGTCGGCAAAACCGGCCAAGAGGCAGAAAGCCAAGACAGTGGCAGTGGCGGACATAGATCCTTTAGCTCCCGAAGCCAGAAGACAATATGACTATTATTTTCTGGAAGCCATGCGGTTGAAGCAGAAAGGTGAATACACCGCTGCATTCAAGCTTTTGCAACATTGCCTCGCGATAGATCCCGATGCGGCATCGGCATTGTATGAAATCTCGCAATTCTATCTTTATTTGAAACAACCTCAGATGGGGCTTGAAACAATGGAAAGGGCAGTAAAGAACGCTCCCGATAACTATTGGTATAAGCAGGCATTGGCAGGATTCTACCAGTCAAACGGTAATTTTAAGAAAGCGATAGATGTGTTCGAAGATATGTATGTGGAGTTCACCGACCGTCAGGAGCCGTTATTGATATTGGTGGATTTGTATAACCGGGTGAAAGATTATCCCAATGTGATTAAAACCCTCGACCGCTTGGAAAGCAGTTCGGGCAAAACGGAGCAAATCAGTATGGAGAAATTCCGCATCTATTTGATGATGGGGAATGATAAAAAGGCTTTTGATGAAATTGAAAGTCTGTCAAAGGGATATCCGAGCGATATGCGTTACCTCTGCATCTTGGGTGATGTTTATTTGAATAACGGAAAGGTGAAGGAGGCGTATGATACGTATCAGAAAGTGCTTTCCATAGAGCCGGATAATGCAATGGCGCTTGTCTCGATGGCTACTTATTACGACAAAATGGGTGAAAAGGATTTGTACCGCCAACAGTTGGATACTGTTTTGCTGAACAAGAAGGTAGTTCCTGAGATAAAACTCGAAATCATGAGGCAGCTTATCGTTCAATCCGAACAGTCTGACCGCGACAGTACCAAAATCATCTCTCTTTTTGATAATGTCTTGAAACAGAATAAAGACGATGCACAGATACCGATGCTTTATGCACAGTATCTCATTTCAAAGAAAATGGATAAAGAATCTGTTCCCGTACTCTATCAGGTATTGGATATAGATCCTGAAAATATCCCTGCACGTTTGCAACTGTTGAGTTATGCCATTCGTAACAACGACTACAAAGAAGCTATCAAGATATGCGAACCTGCTTTGGAATATTCGCCCGAAACGCTTGAGTTTTATTTCTATCTTGGAATAGCTTATTTTCAGGACGACAGGAAAGATGATGCACTCGAAGTTTACAAGAAAGGTTTAACTAAGATAGACGATAAGAGTAATAAGCAGATAGTATCTGATTTCTACTCCATGATAGGAGATATTTACCACGAAAAGGCAATGAAGAATGAAGCTTATGCGGCTTATGATTCATCTTTGGTATACAATCCCGATAACATTGGGGCTTTAAATAATTATGCCTATTATCTTTCGGTGGAAAAGAGGGATTTGGATAAAGCGGAGGAAATGAGTTATCGTACCGTAAAAGCGGAACCGAATAATTCCACTTATCTTGATACCTATGCTTGGATATTGTTTGAGAAAGGAAAATATGCGGAAGCAAAAATATATATGGATGATGCAATGAAGAACGGAGGAGGAGACAGTGATGTGGTAGTGGAACATTGCGGAGACATTTATTATATGAATGGGGAAAAAGAGGAGGCCCTGAAATACTGGCAGAAAGCAAAAGAAATGGGCAGTAAGTCCGAAACCCTGAAAAAGAAGATAGAACAAAAGAAATTTATTGCTGAATGATGAAAACACAGTTAGCTGCTTATGCAAGATTGATGGGGCTGTTTGCCTGCATGCTGTTGTTGGTGACTTCTTGTAAAACGAGCAAAACGGTAGGCTCGTCACAAGGGTTGGATAAACTGTCGGCTGCCAACTATCTGGAAGCGGTAATAAAGAACTCTCCCGATTTCGAAGCATTTACTTCAAGAGTGAAGTTCAACCTGAACCTGAATGGAAAGAATATTTCCGTGAATGGTATTTTGCGGATGAAGCACAATGATGTTATCCAGCTTTCTTTGCTTATGCCGGTGTTGCGCACCGAACTCGGAAGATTGGAGATAACCAAAGATCACATTCTGATGATTGATCGCATGAACCGTCGTTATGTGCAGGTGCCTTATGGTGATTTGAAGTTCTTTGCCGATACGGATGTCAGTTTCTATACTTTGCAATCATTGTTCTGGAATAAAATATTTATCCCCGGTAAGGATAGTGTTTCTATCAATGACTTTCCTGCTTTCTCTGTTCGCCGGGAAAGTGATTATACCGAAATAGAAGTGAAAAAGTCCAAGTTGTTCACTTATCTTTTTATGACGAAGTCTGATGTGGGGCAACTGACGGAAAGCACTATCGGGTTGCGTTCCAAAGATTATCGTCTGAATTGGAAATACCGTGATTTTCAGGCTGTGGAGAGTAAAAACTTTCCTTCCCGCATGAATGTTTCTTTTAAAGGTGGCAAGAAACCCATAGAAGCAGAACTCGTATTGTCGAGAATGGCTGCAAATGGTGATTGGGATGCACGCACTACCATACCTAACAGATACAAACAAATGGATGTGGATCAATTATTAAAACAATTGCTTAGCCTATGAAACGTTTCCTCTTTCTGATAGCGGGTATCTGGATGGCGGCAATGACTTTGTCTGCCCAGTCCAACACGAAGATAAAAGAATTGGAGAGCCAAAGGGGTGAACTGCAAAAGCAGATAGCCGCAACGGAAACACTTCTCAGAACTACAAAGAAAGATGTGGGAAGCCAGTTGAACAGTCTTGCAACACTAACCAGCCAGATAGAAGAAAGAAAAAAATACATTGCTGCAATGAACAGCGATGTGAATACCATAGACAGGGAAATAACTTCCCTTCAAAGACAACTGAATAAATTGCAGGCCGATTTGAAAGACAAGAAACAAAAATATGAATCGTCTGTGCAATACATGTATAAGAACCGCTCCATACAAGAGAAGCTGATGTTTATCTTTTCTGCCGAAACATTGGGGCAGACCTATCGACGTTTACGTTACGTTCGTGAGTATGCCACTTATCAGCGCTTGCAGGGTGAGGAAATCCTGAAGAAGCAGGAACAGATAAAAAAGAAGCAGGTTGAGCTTCGTCAGGTGAAGGCAGCTAAAGAGAAACTGCTGAAAGACCGTGAATCGGAAAAGCAGAAATTGGAACGTCAAGAGCAAGAGAAGAAGACGATTGTTGCCAATTTGCAGAAGAAACAACGCGGCTTGCAGACCGAAATACGTGAGAAACGAAAGGAAGCAGCCCGGTTGAATGCGCAAATTGACCGTTTAATCGAAAGAGAAATTGAATTGGCAAGAAAACGTGCACAAGCCGAAGCAAAGAAAGAATCCGCCAAGTCGTCCGGTACCAATAAGAAAGCCGCACCTGTGGAAAGATATACTATGGATAAGGCAGACCGCCAGTTATCCGGAACTTTTGAAAAGAACAGAGGATCGTTGCCAATGCCTATTTCCGGAGCTTACATCGTAGTGAGCCATTACGGGCAATATTCTGTTCCGGGATTGAAGAATGTGAAACTTGATAATAAGGGTATAGACATTCAAGGTAAGCCGGGAGCACAGGCCAGAGCTATTTTTGATGGTGAGGTGTCTGCTGTGTTTAAGTTTAACGGAACAATCGGGGTATTAGTACGTCATGGAAATTATATTTCGGTTTACTGCAATCTGGCTTCCGCTTCCGTGAGCAAAGGGGATAAAGTGAAAACGAAACAGGCTCTCGGTCCTGTGTTCAATGATGACGGACGCGCAGTCCTTCACTTCCAGTTAAGAAAGGAAACAGCTAAGTTAAATCCGGAAATCTGGTTGGATAAATAAGAGAAACAAGAAAGAGGATTAGCACTGTCAGAGTGCTAATCCGTCTAAAATATCAATATATAAGCCGATAGCTTCATCAATCTCACTAATCATAACATACTCATCGGCAGTATGTGAACGTGATGAGTTGCCCGGCCCCATCTTAACAGTAGGAAATGACATTAATGCCTGATCTGAAAGAGTAGGCGATCCAAAAGGAACTCTTCCTAATTTAATCGTTTTCTTAACAAACGGATGATCTTCTGCAATCTGTGAAGAGTTGAGGCGGAATGAACGGGCATTCACTTCCGATTTTACATTCGATTTTACAATTTCGAATATCTCTTCATTGCTGTAGAGCTCATTGCTGCGAATATCCACAACAAGCGTGCATTTATCGGGAATGACATTGTGCTGGGTTCCTGCGTTGATTTGAGTGACACTCATTTTAACCGGACCAAGTAGGGGAGACTCTTTCTCGAAACGGAAATCTCGGAACCAGGTAATATCTTCCAATACCTTATAAATAGCGTTTTCTCCCTCGTTTCTGGCAGCATGTCCGGCTTTACCGTAAGCGGTGACATCAAGAACCATTAACCCTTTCTCTGCAATAGCGGGTTGCATGTTAGTCGGTTCGCCCACAACACCTAAGCTGATAGGAGGCAGGCTGGAGAGTACACTTTCGATACCGTTCTTTCCCGAAACTTCCTCTTCACACGAAGCGAGATAAATTAAATTATAATTTTGCTCTTTTTCCGAAAGTTGTCTGAACACCTGTAACAGGGAAACTACGCTTGCTCCTGCATCATTACTGCCTAATCCGTATAGTTTACCGTCTTCCTCGATAGGGGTAAAGGGCTGCTTTTTCCAGCCGTTGACCGGTTTCACCGTATCTATGTGTGAGTTAAGCAAAATAGTAGGTTTGTTTAGGTCGAACATCGGACTTAAACACCATAGGTTATTCCCTTTCCTATTTACAACAATTCCGATGGATTCGATATAATTCTGCAGAAAATCGGCAACCGCTTCTTCTTCTCTGCTGATAGATGGAATACCAATTAATGATTTTAGAATGCTAACTGCTTCCGATGACAAGTAATCTTCATTCATAGTTTTATGTTTAGTGCTGCAAAGATAGGTAATTTTGCCAAAAGGAAGATATAAACGTGTTTATTTTCAGTTAGATAAACAACTATAATGTGCTTTTGATATGAGCTAAACCGTTGTGAACTATTGTTGAATTTATTCCGTTATATAGCTGATAATTCTAAATTAAACCATACCTTTGTGGTGAATTTATAACTAATATTAGTATGTCTTATTATCATTTATCCGTATTGGTGCACCGTCAAGCTGAAAAGTATGGCGACCGGATAGCTTTAAAGTACCGCGATTACGAAACATCTCAATGGATTCCCATTACATGGAATCAATTCTCTGAAAATATAAAGATTGCAGCCAATGCTATGGTTGAGCTTGGCATAAAAGAAGAGGAAAATATCGGGATTTTCTCTCAGAATAAGCCCGAATGCCTTATTGTTGACTTTGCAGCCTTTGCCAATCGGGCAGTGACTGTTCCTTTATATGCAACAAGTTCTCCGGCACAAGTTCAATATATTGTAAACGATGCCAATATCCGTTTCCTTTTTGTAGGCGAACAATTTCAATATGATGCAGCGTTCAGCGTACTCGGTCTTTGTAATTCATTGGTTAAGTTGATTATATTTGACCGTGCTGTGGTAAAGGATGCACGGGACACTACATCCGTTTACTTCGATGAATTCCTGAAAGCAGGAGAAGGTGAACCTAATGCGAAAGTGGTTGAAGAAAGAACTTCACGTGCAAGTGCGGACGATTTGGCTAATATCCTTTATACTTCCGGTACTACGGGTGAACCCAAAGGGGTTACTTTGCATCATTCCAACTATCTGGAAGCATTCAAAGCCCATGATATACGTTTGGTGGATATGACCGATAATGATGTTTCCATGAATTTCCTTCCTTTGACTCACGTGTTTGAGAAAGCATGGGTTTATCTGTGCGTTCACAAAGGAGTGCAGGTCTGTATTAATCTTCGTCCCGCAGACATTCAGACTACTATAAAGGAAATCCGTCCTACATTGATGTGCAGTGTTCCCAGATTCTGGGAGAAAGTATATGCCGGCGTTCAGGAGAAGATAAGCCAAACTACCGGAATAAAGAAAGCATTGATGCTGGATGCCATTAAAGTTGGTAAGATTCATAACATTGATTATCTGCGTGTAGGCAAAACTCCTCCGTTGATGAATCAACTGAAATATAAGTTCTACGAAAAGACAATTTATAGCCTGTTGAAGAAAACTATCGGTATTGAGAACGGTAACTTCTTCCCGACTGCCGGGGCTGCTATCTCCGATGAAATCTATGAATTTATTCGTTCCGTGGGTATTAATATGATTGTCGGTTACGGATTAACCGAGTCTACTGCTACCGTTTCGTGCTCATGGAAAGAAAATTATACCATTGGTTCGGTAGGTAAAGTAATGCCGGGTGTGGAAGTGAAGATAGATGAAGAAACAAACGAGATACTGCTGAAAGGTGAAACCATAACCAAAGGTTACTATAAGAAAGCCGAAGCCAATAAGACTGCCTTTACTACTGATGGCTGGTTCCACACGGGCGATGCCGGATATTTTAAGGATGGTGAACTCTATTTGACCGAGCGTATCAAAGATTTGTTTAAAACATCCAATGGAAAGTATATTGCGCCTCAAGCGATTGAGACAAAACTTGTGGTAGATAAATATATCGACCAGATTACCATTATAGCCAACCAACGCAAGTTTGTTTCGGCCTTGATTGTACCTGTTTATAGTTATGTGGAAGATTATGCAAAGCAAAAAGGAATAGTATACAGTTCTGTGGAAGAGTTGTTAGAGCATCCTAAGATCATAGGGCTGTTTAAAGCACGGATTGATACCCTTCAACAAGAGTTTGCGCATTACGAACAAATTAAGCGTTTCACTTTGCTTCCCCAGCCGTTCAGTATGGAAAAAGGCGAGTTGACTAATACGTTAAAGGTGAAACGTAATGTTGTAGCTCATAATTATGCAGCTTTAATCGACAGAATGTACGAAGAATAAGAAAGAAAATATATATTGTGAATCCATACCATGTATAAAGAACTGATATGAAAACTTTATTTTTTTCTCTATTACTATTGGCAGGAATACTCTTTTCTGCCAATGCACAAACAACCCGGGAAGCAATGTTTGAAGACATTGCGCAAACCGGAGGCGTTTATTACGCTTATCCTGTGAAAGAGGCTATTTCTACTCCGGCACCTAAAGGTTATAAGCCGTTTTATATTAGTCACTTCGCACGTCATGGTTCTCGATGGCTCACATCAGAGAAAGATTATAAATGGGTAGTTGATTTATTTGAAAAAGCACATCAAGCCGGTGCTTTGACAGACTTGGGAGAAGATGTACGTACTCGTTTGGCTATTATTTGGAAAGATGCAGAAGGACGTGGTGGCAGTCTTACTCCTTTAGGAGTGAAACAACATCGCGGAATTGCCGAACGTATGTATCGTAATTATCCCGAAGTATTTGAAGGAGCACCTGATATATCGGCACGCTCTACTGTCGTAATACGTTGTGTATTCAGTATGGATGCCTTTTGTGAACGTTTGAAAGAACTAAATCCCCGGTTAAGCATCACTCGTGAAGCCAATGAAAGATGTATGAAGTATATGAGTAACCACACATCAGCCAGTGCAAATTTTGTTGCAGTAGAGAAACCTTGGTATGAAGAATATCGTAAGTTTGAAGAAGAACATCTGCAGCCTAATCGCTTGGTTGGTGCACTGTTCGGCAATAAAGATTTTGTTCGTAAAAGAGTGAATCCGAAAGAACTCATGTGGAAGCTGTATTGGATTGCGTCGGATTTGCAAAATGTAGAGTTAGGGATTAGTCTGTACGATATATTCGAGAAGCAGGAATTATTTAATATCTGGCAAGTGCACAATTATGAAAATTATGTTTGCAATGGTCCGGCTCCATTGAATGGAGGAGTGATATTGGCAACTGCAAAACCTTTGTTGAAGAATATACTTGACTCTGCCAATGATGCAATTAAATCCGGAACTAATACGGCCACTTTACGCTTCGGGCACGATGGAAATATCAGTCCTCTGGCGGCATTGATGCGTTTGGATGATTGCTGGAGAGAAGAAACCGATCCAAATAAGTTCTATCAGACTTGGTGTAATTTCAAGGTTACTCCGATGGCAGCTAATATTCAACTGGTATTCTTTCGCAAGAAAGGCTCGGATGACATTCTGGTGAAATTCTTGCATTGCGAGAAAGAAGTCGGTATTCCTGTGAAGACGGATATTGCTCCTTTTTATCATTGGAAAGATGTAACAGCATATTATTCACAAATACTGAAAGATATTAAATAGCTATCTATATCTTTATTTTAGAGATTGTTTTTAAAAACAATCTTTTATCTTTGCATATATCTCATATACAATTTTGTATTGTCACATATATGAAAAGACTGGTAATAACTTTTATTTCTTGTTTCTTGTTATTTTCTTCCGGATGGTCTTCGGAAGAAACAGATTCATTGTTGCATGTATTGGATAAAGTTATTCTGGAACGGCCTATTTATCAGCAACACAAACAAAGGGAGATCGATAGTTTGAAGTTATTGCTTAAGCGCGTGGTAACGGACGAAGAGCAATATACTGTTTATGAACGTTTATATAGCAGATATAATACTTTCAGGATGGACTCTGCCTTGTGGGCGGCGAAGAAATCACTGCAAATTGCTACCCAGTTAGGTAATGTGCATTATTATAATATGGCTCAAATGCATGTTTCCAAAATGCTTTCGCGGGTGGGAATGTATAAAGAAGCTTTGGAAATTCTAGATTGTGTAGATGTTAATACATTAAATGATGATGAGAAGTCCTATCGTCTTTACTCGTATCATTCCATTTATTCATGGATGACGGATTATGCATTCTCCGAAGATGATAAGCAGAAATATAAGCGGCTCACCTTTTCTTACAAAGACTCTATTATGGCTATTTGTCCTCCCGGAACGGAAAGTTATATGTTTATGAAAAGTAGTTGGCTGGTTGGCAACAACCGTTTGGATGAGGCTATCGGATTATTGGAACGCTGCTGGGATATACATAAAGAGAAAGGTTATAATCTTGCTATTCCTGCATTGGAACTTGCCAACGTTTACCAACTGAAGAATGATGTGGAACAGCAAAAGAAGTATTTGGTTATATCTTCCATTGCCGATTTAAGGGGAGGAATGAAAGGATATATATCACTGTGGACTTTAGCTACACTACTCTATCAGGAAGGAGATATTGAACGGGCATATAAGTATTTGGAATGTTCCATGCAGGATGCTTCTTTTGCACATGCCCGTAACCGTATGCTTGAAATCTCTGCTATGCTGCCTATTGTAAGTAGGTCATACGAGGAGAAGTTACATGTGGAGAAACGTTCGCTGACTGTTTCTTTCATTGTCAGTGTTTTGCTGGTAATTATCTTGTCCGGTGCATTCTTGTATATATGGAAACAAGTAAAGAGATTGGCTGTTGCCCGTAACTCAATGAAGCAATTGAATGAAGAACTGCAAAATGTAAATGAGGATTTGAACCGGGCTAATACTCAGTTGGCAGGTTCCAATAAGCTGAAGGAAGAATATATCGGGTTTGTCTTTAATCTTTGTTCCAATTATATTGATAAACAGGAAGAATTACGTAAACTTTATGCCCGCAAATTAAAAGCCGGACAAATAGACGATCTTTATAAGCAGATTAATTCCCCTACCTTAAATAATAAGGAGCTGAAAGACTTCTTTCGCACTTTTGATGCTATCTTCTTAAAGCTATATCCCGGTTTTATCTCTCAGTTTAATGAATTACTGATGCCTGAAGGGCGTATTTATCCAAAGGATGGTGAACTGCTTACACCCGAATTGCGTGTCTTTGCTTTGATTCGTTTAGGTATATCGGATAGCGGGCGTATTGCCAATTTCCTGCATTACTCTTCACAGACCGTTTATAACTATCGTTTGAAGGTAAATAGCAAATCTCTCTATTCAAAGGAAGAACTATTGTCTAAAATCTATCAGATAGAATAATAGATACTATTCCTTCATCTCCTATGGGATGCATCTCCGTCTACTTTAACTTTTTATATTTAATTTGGTAATGTGTTGTAATATAGGATATTAATAATTTTATATCCCTTTTATATTCTACTTTATGTATCTACCGGTCTTTGGTTTGAGAAACACACTGCCCTACTTTTGCTTTCGGGTAATGAGGAAAGATTATTTCCGAACTGCGCATTAACTTTTTAACCATTTTAATATTTATGGAATACATGAAGACCAATCTAATGAGATGCGTCCTACTTTCATTAGGACTGCTTTTGTCTCTTACAATTTCTGCTCAGGAAATATTGTTGAAGGGACATGTAAAAGACAACACCGGTGAATCTGTCATCGGGGCTAACATTGTAGTAAAAGGAACTACTCAAGGAACAATCACAGATTTTGAAGGTAATTTTGAACTATCGGTACCTACCGGTGGAACAATCACAATTACATGTATTGGTTACAAGCCACAGGAATTTGTTATCAAAGACAAGGCATTCTTGAATGTAATATTGCATGAAGATACCGAATTGCTTGATGAAGTGGTGGTAATCGGTTATGGTCAGGTGAAGAAAGGTGATATTACAGGTTCATTGCTGACTGTAAAACCGGACGAGCTGAATAAAGGTAAACAATTAACTGCCGAGGATGCTTTGGTAGGTAAGGTAGCCGGAGTAAATGTTGTGCCGGGAACTGGTGCTCCGGGTAATGGTGGTACAATACGTATCCGTATGGGAGCTTCACTTTCTGCCGATAATGATCCGTTGATTGTTATAGATGGTGTTCCTGTGAGCAATACTTCTATTAGCTCAATTAATCCGAATGATATTGCTTCGTTTACTGTATTAAAAGATGCTTCGGCAACTGCTATTTACGGTTCACGTGCATCGAATGGTGTTATTATCATCACAACAAAGAAGGGAAATGCAGACGGTGGTGTTCAGAAACCTTCTTTTGCATACAGCGCTAACTTCTCTGTTGGTACGGTTCCCGGTACAATGGATGTACTTTCTGCGGACGAGTTCCGTAAAGTATTTGCAGACAAGGGAAATGCTCCCGAAAGTTTTAAGTTGGGTTCTGCATCAACCGACTGGCAAGATCAGATTTATCGCAATGCTTTTGGTACGAATCATGACTTGTCTATGACAGGTGCTTTGAAGAATCTTCCTTACCGTGTATCCGTAGGTTACAGTAACCAGAATGGTACTTTGAAAGGAAACAATTACCAACGTGCCAATGTAGGTATCGGATTATCTCCCAAGTTCTTCAATAAACACTTGTCTTTGGATATTAATGTAAAGGGAAGTTATGAAAATGAAGATCCTTCCGATGACGGAGCTATCGGTGCTGCCGTATCATTTGATCCTACTCGTCCTATACATGAAAACTATCCGGATAATGTGGGTTTGGGCTATTATACATGGATGAATGGTGGTGTACCTATCACTTTGGCTGCTGCCAATCCTGTCTCTTTATTGGAAATTGGTGACAAATCAAACAAAACAAAGCGTTCTATCGGTAATATCGCTATCGATTATAAGGTACATGGCTTTGAAGACTTACGTTTCAACCTGAATTTAGGTTATGATATTATGAAGGAAGATAAAAGTTCCATGACTCCGAAGTATGCACCATCTATGTACACAGGCAATCGAAACGACGGTACCGGAAAAGTTTATTCATATACCCAAGATAAGAGCAATACACTTTTAGACTTTTATGCTAATTATAACAAAGATATAAAAGACCACCATATTGATGCGATGGCAGGTTACGGATGGCAACGTTTCTGGTATAAAAATAACGCAACGACAACGGATACCGATAACAAGGAATTGAATTCTCCAGAGCATAGTGAAGCAGAATTGTATTTGCTTTCTTTCTATGGACGTGCAAACTACTCCTTCGCACAACGTTATATGCTTACTGCGACTCTGCGTGCCGATGCTTCTTCCCGTTTCTCACCAGATACACGTTGGGGATATTTCCCTTCGGTTGCTGCTGCATGGCGTGTGAATGATGAAGCATTTATGAAGAACATAAACTGCCTTTCAGATTTGAAATTACGTTTCAGCTACGGACAGACAGGACAGCAGTCTATTGGTTCTTACTATCAATACTTGCCTACTTATACCGCTTCTTATGATGAATCGAGATACTTGTTCGGAAACAAATGGATAACAACCTATCGTCCTAACGGCTATGATCCTAATATTAAGTGGGAAACAACCGAAACCTATAATATAGGTATTGATTATGGTTTCTTAGGTAACCGTATTTCTGGAACAATTGATTATTACTGGCGTAACACTAAAGACCTTCTGAATGATATTTTCGTTCCGGCAGGAAGTAACTTTACCAATATGATTGAAACTAATATCGGTAATATGACAAGTAAGGGTTTGGAAATCGGCATCAACACAATTCCGGTAAAAACGAAAGATTGGGAATGGACATTGAGCGGTAACTTCACTTGGAATACTTCGGAGATTACAAAGCTGAATACAATTGATACGGACGATAACTACGTGAAGACCGGTAGTGCCGGAGGTACGGGCAAATACCTTCAGATACATAAAGTGGGAGAGACTCCCAATACTTATTTCTTGTTGCAACAGGCATACGATGACAATGGCAAACCACTTGACGGCAAATATGTGGCAAAAGACGGTTCTATTACTACCAGTGAAGAAGATGCCAACAAATATGTAACGGGCAAAAGCTCTAAAGCCCCTTATTACTTTGGTTTGTCAACCCGTGTATCTTATAAGAATTGGGATTTAGGCTTTAATGGACATGGTAGTGCGGGTTTCTATATCTATAATTATGTTGCCGCTTCCAATTCATTGAATGGATTGTATAGTGCAAACGGAGTTTCAAGCAATATCTTACGCTCAACATTGGAAACAGGATTTACCGAAGACCGCTTATACACTGATTATTTCTTGGAAAAAGGAAACTTCTTCCGCATTGATAACATTACGTTAGGACACACATTCCATAATTTATGGGACAGTAAGAGCAGCCTGCGTTTATCATTCAGCGTTCAGAATGTAGCAATCATAACCGGTTACTCCGGTCTTGATCCTGAAATATACAATGGTATTGATAAGAACATTTATCAACGTCCGCGTACTTTCTTGTTAGGTTTGAATCTTAATTTCTAATGTCAAAACACATAATTATGAAACTATATAATTTGAAAGCCATAAGCGCAGTTTGCTTATTATGCTTATCCTTGTTTACTTCCTGTCTGAACGACTTGAATACATTGCCGTTGGATAAGAATGAATCAATCAATGAAAATGTTTATAGAACTCCCGAAGGATATGTCGGCATGATTGCCAAATGCTATGCATCCCTTATTCAAACCGGACAAAAAGGCGGTGACGGCGGTGATGGCGACGTAGCAGGTATTGATGAAGGTTATAGCGGATATACCCGTGCCTTGTTTTATTTGCAAGAAGCTACAACTGATGAAATCGCATTCCATTCGGGAAGTGGCCATGGCACGTTTGCGCTGCTGTTCTTGAACTGGGACGCTTCTACAAAAGTAATCAGCTATTCATATTACCGTTTGTATATGGCTATTAACTATTGCAATGAGTTCTTGCGTGAAGCGACCGATGAAAAGCTGCATGACCGTGGAGTATTCGATGCTTTGAAAGATGAAATGCCTTACTATCGTGCCGAAGCTCGTTTTATCCGTGCTTATTGCTATACCATGCTTTGCGATTTATACGGATCGGCTCCTTTTGTAGATGAAACATCTTCTGTTGGCGACATTCCTGCACAGGTATCTCGTGAAGCTCTTTATAACTATGCAGTTAGTGAGTTGGAAGAACTGAAAGATATTCTGAAACAACCAAAGGCCAATGAATATGGCAGAGTAGACCGTGTATCGGCGTGGTTCTTGTTGTCGCGTATTTATTTGAATGCTGAAACTTGGGTGGGAAAGAACGAATATACCAAGGCTTACCAATATGCAAAGAAAGTGATTGCCGAAGGCAACTACCCGTTGGCATCCGATTACCGTCATATTTTCCTTGCCGACAATAACACCTGTCCCGAAATAATCTGGTCATTGCCTCAGGATGCTGATAATGCACAGAGCAGTGCAGGTACTAATTTCTTATTGAAAGCGTTGATGAACGGTGCTATGGGTAACTACATGAAGATGGGTGTCAGTGGCACTTGGGGAAATGCCCGTGTAAAAACCGCATTGGTAGACAAGTTTGCAGAAGAAGACCAAAGCTTTGATGAGAATGATACGTGGGGAGATAACAAGATGGATAAACGTGCCCAGTTCTTTACTATAGGTCACACCAAAGAAACTTGGGTGGATGGCAAAGACTTCCAGAAGGATTTCAATAACGGATATGCTTGTATCAAATGGCGCAATGTAACAAAAGACCGTAACGAGCTTGTGGAAGGCGGAACTAAATATTCATCTATCGACTATCCGATGTTTCGTACTGCCGATGCTTATTTGATGGCGGCCGAAGCTATCTTGCGTGGCTCCGGTGAAGGAACTCAAACAGAAGCATTGGGCTATGTAAATGAAGTACGTGAACGTGCTTATATGTCCGGCAAATACGGTGACAATGCAGTGAGCGGTAAGATTACGGCAGCGGAGCTTAACTTGGACTTTATCCTTGATGAGCGTGCACGCGAATTGCAAATGGAGTTGGTTCGCCGTACAGACCTGATCCGTTTCGGTAAGTTTACCAAAGGATATGATTGGGACTGGAAAGGTAGTGACAGTGGAGCTGCGGGAACTTATGAGGGTAAAGACGTAGATAACAAATATAATCTTTTCCCAATTCCGCAAGATGAGTTCACAACCAATCCTAATCTGACTCAGAACCCTGATTATAAATAATAGAACCAAAAGAAATGAATTTGCATTTGTTGAAATTAAAGAAGACTTTAGTATTATCTCTGTTAGTATTGGCGGGAACTTTGTTCCCTGCCAATGCGCAAAGTACCCGTGAAGCAATATTTGACGATATTGCACAAACCGGAGGAGTTTATTATGCTTATCCTACCAAAGAAGCCGTTTCCACCCCCGCACCCAAAGGATATAAACCTTTTTATATCAGTCATTATGCGCGTCACGGCTCCAGATGGTTGATAGCAGATAAAGATTATAAATGGGTAGTGGATTTGTTTGAGAAAGCGCATCAGGCAGGCGCGTTGAGCGATTTGGGAGAAGATGTGCGTTCCCGTCTGGCGGTTATCTGGAAAGATGCGGAAGGACATGGAGGAGATTTAACTCCGCTGGGAGTGAAGCAGCATCGCGGAATTGCAGAGCGCATGTATCGTAACTATCCCGAGGTATTCGAAGGTATGCCCGATATGTCTGCCCGTTCCACCGTTGTTATCCGTTGTGTATTGAGCATGGATGCTTTTTGCGAACGTTTGAAAGAGTTGAATCCCAAGTTGAACATTACCCGTGAATCGAGCGAGAAATATATGGGGTATCTTAATTTCCATACTCAGGAAGGGATGAAGTTCACTTCAAAGGAAGGACCTTGGTATGAAGAATACCGCAAGTTCGAGGAAAGCCATGTTCGTCCCGACCGTCTTGTCGGCACATTATTCAATAGTGAAGATTATATCCGTAAGAATGTCAATCCGAAAGAACTGATGTGGGGATTGTATTGGATTGCATCGGATATGCAAAATGTAGAATTAGGTATTAGTTTATATGATATATTTGAGAAGCAAGAACTGTTTGACATCTGGCAGATTGGCAATTACCGCAATTATGTGTGCGATGGCCCTGCTCCGATAAACGGAGGGCTGATGGTTGCCAATGCCAAAACTCTGGTACAAAACATTCTTGATTCTGCCGATGAAGCCATAAAGTCGGGCACAAACTCGGCTACTTTCCGTTTCGGGCATGACGGTAATGTTATTCCGTTGGTAGGCCTGTTGCAATTGGGCGATTACTGGAATGCAGAAACCGATCCCGATAAGTTCTACCGGGCTTGGTGTAACTTTAAGGTTACGCCCATGGCTGCAAATGTTCAGATGATATTCTTCCGCAAGAAAGGTTCGGATGATATTTTGGTAAAGTTCCTGCATTGCGAGAAAGAAGTCAGTATTCCTGTGAAGACGGATATTGCCCCTTTCTATCATTGGAAAGATGTGGAAGCCTATTATTCCAAGATGATGAAGAACCTTCCCGGATATTGATTCCTTGAAGTAATTGAACGCCACTTTGCTTTTAACGAGTCAAAGTGGCGTTTTTTTCTTATCTTTGCACCCTCACATTAATTAAAGAAATACCAATGATTACAATTGAACAACTTAAAGACGTGAAAGAGCGCACCGGTGCGCTGAGGAGGTATCTTTGACATCGACAATAAATTAATTCAGGTCGAGGAAGAACAATTAAGAACACAGGCTCCGGGTTTTTGGGATGATGCAAAGACTGCCGAAGCACAAATGAAGAAAGTAAAAGGCATTCAGTCATGGATTGACGGCTATAACGAAGTGAAAACTCTGTCCGATGAGTTGGAGCTTGCTTTTGATTTCTTCAAAGATGAGTTGGTAACAGAGCAGGAAGTTGACGAGGCCTATGCCAAAGCCCTTGCTACGGTTGAGGCTTTGGAGTTAAAGAATATGCTCCGCGAAGAAGCCGACCAGATGAGTTGCATCCTTAAAATCAATTCGGGTGCAGGCGGAACCGAGAGTCAGGACTGGGCTTCCATGCTGATGCGTATGTACATGCGCTGGGGCGAAACAAATAAATATAAAGTAACCATATCCGATTTGCAGGAAGGCGATGAAGCCGGCATCAAGTCTGTGGTGATGAACATTGAGGGCGATTATGCTTACGGATATTTGAAAGGTGAAAACGGCGTGCACCGTTTGGTTCGTGTTTCACCTTACAATGCTCAGGGCAAGCGAATGACCTCTTTTGCTTCCGTATTCGTTACTCCGCTGGTCGACGATTCTATTGAAGTAAACATCCTTCCCGCTTGTATCTCTTGGGATACATTCCGTTCGGGCGGTGCAGGAGGCCAGAATGTAAATAAGGTAGAATCCGGCGTACGTTTGCGCTATCAGTATAAAGATCCTTATACGGGTGAAGAAGAGGAAATCCTTATTGAGAACACCGAAACCCGTGACCAGCCTAAGAATAAGGAAAATGCAATGCGCCAGTTACGCTCCATCCTTTATAACAAGGAATTGCAGCACCGCATGGCGGAGCAGGCGAAGATAGAGGCAGGGAAGAAGAAGATTGAATGGGGTTCCCAGATACGCAGTTATGTGTTTGACGACCGCCGGGTGAAAGACCACCGCACAAACTATCAGACATCGGATGTGAACGGTGTGATGGATGGTAAGATAGACGATTTCATCAAGGCATATCTCATGGAATTCTCCTCGGAAGAAGCATAAAGAATAGTTGCAAATATAGAAAAGAGCAGGTTGCCCCGAAAAGGGCAGCCTGTTCTTTTTTTATTTAACCTGATAGTTAAGGAGATTATAGCCGTTTGCTAAGCCGGTTATTGCGGACATATAAGTATGTTTATGCCGGTAACTAAATAACTTGACAGTTGTCAAGTATTAAATTGACAGCTGTCAAGTTATTAATTGACAACTGTCAAGTTAATAAGTTACAGCTGTCAAGTTAATAAATAGTGAGGATGAAAAAGCTTAACCAAGCTTCACGAAAGGCTTAATGATGCCGTTGGGCATGCTTAATGCAGGTGATGCTCCTTATTATTATCCGTTTATGTTTTTTCTGACTTATATTTGTAATATTGCATTTTATTCGTACTTTTGGATGACCTAAAACAATATTTGATTGTTAAACTTAATATTATATCACTATGAGTAGTAAAAATAAAGCAGCCAGACGTTCGAAGAGAGAGGAACAACAGGCTAACAAGGTTATAAAGATTGTCTTTGTGTCATTGATCGTGTTGGCACTTGCGATGATTTTGGCCTTCTCTTTCTTTGCATAATAAAATCCTCTATCCTCCTTTGTTGTTTGCCGGGAGGATAGTCTTTTTTATATTTAAAAACAGGTCGGCTCACTAATACCGTTTTTAATTAAATGAAGAAAACCAGATTAATTCCTGTGTTTTGTCTTTTGGCAGCAGGGATAAATGCCGGGGCGCAGAATACTGTGGTTCCCGAGTTAAAGAGAGAAACCTTAACTTTACAATCTGCCGATCATAAATTCAAGCTTTCAGTTGATGGTCGCATTCAGATAGACGGTGCGCTGTTTCATGGGGAAGATTATCAGCCTGTGGGGAATGGTGTATCGTTTCGCCGTGTCCGTTTGGGAACGGATGTATCATTCGGTGAGCATTTATCGGGCAAGATTGAAGTGGACTTTGCCAATGGCGGTGTCAGTCTGAAGGATACTTATATCCAATATAAATTCTTTAAAGGCTTTTCTTTGAGAGCGGGAAATTTCAAAGAAGCTTATTCCATGGAAACAATGACCTCGTCAAATGATTTATTGTTTCTTGAAAGGGCTGATGCTGTGTCTGCTTTTGCTCCCGACAGGCATATTGGTTTGCAGGGAACTTACTCCCGGGGGAGTTTCCTCGGTGTAGGCGGAGTGCATTTTCAACAGATAGACGGCAGCAAGGAGAAAGCCAACTCGGATGCCAATAATAAAGCGGGATATAACGAAGGTTTCTCGGTAACAGGCAGAGCTGTCTGGATGCCTCATTCTTCGGAGCAGCATAAAGGTTTGCACTTTGGGCTTGCCGCTTCTTATCGTACTCCCACATCGGATGTGTCTGCCGATTCTCCCGATGGAATGGAGATCAGCTCGTCTTCGCTTTCCGGAATAAATAAGATTAAATTCTTGGATACGGGGTTGATTACCGGTGTAAGCCATAATTGGCTCGTGGGTGCTGAGTTCGCGGCATATTATCACGGCTTCCGTTTCCAGAGCGAATATATGCAGAATAATACGGTTCGGAAAGATAACCTGCCTACCGAGAAGTTTAATGGATATTATGTGCAGGCAGGCTGTTTATTGTTTGGCGGCAACCAGAAGTATAGCACTTCAAGAGGGGCTTTCTCTCAACCGCAAATCGGCAGGGCATGGGGAGATGTGGAACTCGCCGCCCGTTTCGACCGTCTCGATTTGAATGGAAAGACGGTGAAAGGCGGTGAAGCCAATAATTATACGGTGGGAATCAATTATTATTTGAACCGTAACTTCAAAATTCAGTTGAATTACTCTTATATGATGCATGATAAGTATGCGAATGCCGATGGTGACGCATTAGTGGGAAAAGACAAAGACGGTAATGCAACTTCCAAACCGGATGAAGTAATGGGTGATGGCGGGAATGATTTCAGTTCATGGAGTATTCGCTTCCAGTTAAGGTTTTAATGAATGGTTATGGCACAGGAAATTGAAAGAAAGTTCTTGGTTAATGGTGAGTTCAAGTCACAGGCTTATGCGCAGAGCCGCATAGTGCAGGGATATATCAGTAGTGCCCGTGGACGAACGGTAAGGGTAAGGATCAGAGACGGAAAAGGTTATCTTACCATAAAGGGAGCTTCCAATGAAGCGGGGACAAGCCGTTATGAATGGGAAAAGGAAATAACTCTGGGCGAAGCACGGGAACTTATGAAATTGTGTGAGCCGGGTGTGATAGATAAGACACGTTATCTGATAAAGAGTGGCGAACACGTCTTTGAGGTAGATGAATTTTATGGAGAGAACGAAGGGCTTGTCATGGCGGAGGTGGAGTTGAAAGCAGAGGATGAACCATTCAAAAAGCCCGATTTCATCGGGAAAGAAGTAACCGGAGACATCCGGTATTACAATTCACATTTGATGAAAGAGCCTTTTACAAAGTGGATTAAATAGAAAAAGAATATGGAAAAGTTGTATGAGTATCTTCCGCCTCAATTAGTAACTTTTGTTTTGGTTACTTTGTTTTCTTTGCTCATCGGTCTGTCTCAACGCAGAATCAGTTTGAAGCGGGAAGGGGAAACTACGCTTTTCGGAACCGACCGCACGTTTACTTTTATCGGTATATTAGGTTATTTGCTTTATATCCTTGATCCCGTAGAGATGCATTTGTTCATGGGAGGAGGACTGGTGCTGGGCGCGCTCTTGGGAATAAACTATTATGTGAAGCAATCCCAATATCATGTTTTTGGTGTGACTACCATTATTATTGCGCTCATTACTTATTGCATGGCTCCCATTGTGAGCACCCAGCCGTCTTGGTTTTATGTAATGATGGTGGTGACGGTGCTTCTCTTTACGGAAATGAAGCATACATTTACCGAGATAGCCCAGCGGATGCAGAACGATGAAATGGTGACTTTGGCGAAGTTTCTTGCCATTAGCGGCATTATTCTTCCGATGCTTCCCAATGAGAACCTTATTCCGGGCATTAACCTGACTCCTTATACTATATGGCTGGCTACAGTGGTGGTTTCGGGAATTTCTTACTTATCTTATTTATTAAAAAGGTATGTCTTCCATAAGTCGGGCATCTTGGTTTCAGGTATAATCGGAGGATTATATAGCAGCACGGCTACCATTTCTATATTGGCCCGTAAATGTAAGCGTGCCGATGCCCGTGAAGTGCCCGAATATGTGGCTGCCATGATGCTCGCAGTCAGCATGATGTTCCTTCGTTTCCTTATATTGATTCTTATATTCAGTACGGATATTTTCATGGCGATTTATCCTTATTTGCTTGTCATGTCCGTTGTTGCCGCTTGTGTGAGTATCTTTATTCATAAAAAGGTGGAGGCAAAGGGTGAGCTTGAACGCATTGAAGAGGAAGACACGGAGCGGAATCCTTTGGAGTTTAAAGTTGCATTGATTTTTGCAGTGCTATTTGTGGCCTTTACCTTGTTAACCCACTACACATTGGTGTATGCAGGAACAAGCGGGCTTAATCTTCTCTCTGTATTTGCAGGATTGAGTGATATTACTCCTTTTATCCTTAACCTGTTGCAAGGAACCGGAAGCATACCTACTTCCGTAATTGTGGCATGCAGCATGCAGGCCATTATCAGTAATATCATTGTGAACATGTTTTATGCCATGTTCTTTTCTTCAAGACGCAAAGAAATGCTCCCTTACGTATGGGGAGGATTCCTTGTGGTAATAGGAGCCAATGCTGTATTGCTGTTGATTTATTATATTTAGTCCTCTTTGAGTTCCATGTTTCCTTGGAAAGAGATGGGTTGTCTGTTAACGGACTGAACTTGAATGCTCGTGGAGCCGTTGGGGTAAATAGTCATGTTATATGTATAACTATCTTCGTCATTATGGACTTTAAAGTTAACTTTTACCTTTCCTTTCTTGTGATATTCCACATTGTATTCGCTCAGGGGGGCATTAAAGATTAACCCTTTACCACCTCCATATGGAATGTTGTATGCTACTCCGAAATAAGGTAAATACGAAAATACAGAATCATTTCTTATTTCTACCGAATAATTGGAAGTAAGTGTCTTGCTGTTTCCTCTCATCGGAAGCATGCGATCTGCATTAATCTTATAATGATTGGAATCGATGGCTTTTCTTACTGCACGTTCTGTTTGCTCTTTCTTTTCCTGACGGCTTTGGGCTGTCATAGGTAGTGTGCAGATAAGACAAATGGCACACATATAAATAAATTTACTTGTTCCCATGAGCATATATAATTTTAGATTTTCTGTTATAACACAAAGTTAGCAAGAAAGATTACTTGTTTTTCGTAAAAAGATATAAGAATGACAAATGTTAAAGTGCAAAATTAGGGGGTACTAACTGTTTATTTATAGGGGGAGAACTCACTTTATCGGAAAACACCCCTTATGATAGCTATTCTTATGCAGTGTGTTAGCTTATCATTCCTTAATATTGCAACATCAAAATGAAAATCTAATAATAACTATTAAAATAAGCAGAGTATGAAAAGTTTTAATTTTACCAATGACTTACTGAACATTCAAAGTGAACTGCTTCGATTTGCATATAAATTAACTGCAGACCGTGAGGAAGCTAACGATTTATTGCAGGAAACAACATTAAAAGCTTTAGATAACGAAGATAAATATACCCCTGATACAAATTTTAAAGGTTGGATGTACACTATAATGCGTAACATATTTATTAATAACTACCGCAAGATAGTCCGCGACCAGACTTTTGTAGACCAAACCGATAATCTCTATCATTTAAGTATGCCGCAAGATTCCGGTTTTGACAGTACGGAAGGTGCTTACGATATAAAAGAGATCCGTCGCATTGTCAATGCCCTTCCAAAAGAATATAAAGTTCCGTTTTCCATGCATATTTCAGGATTCAAATATCGCGAAATTGCTGATAAGTTGGATTTACCTTTGGGAACAGTAAAGAGCCGTATCTTCTTTACCCGTCAAAGATTACAACAACAACTGAAAGATTTCGTGTAATAGTTTTTAATAGGTAAACAGTATAAAAAAAGAGATGCTATTATGATAGCATCTCTTTTTAGTTATGTGATTACCAACTTGTCTTTAAAGATTTGGGTTGGCATTTGTTTCTTTTTCAGGAATAACATAGATATAGTATTTGCTGTTAGCAACGGGCTGGCTACCGTCAGGGAATTTAGTAGTAAGATGACCTGCAGGAGTCTTATCTAAATATTTTCCGTTAGCTTGCCAACAGGAAACAACATATTGTTCTTTTCCGTCATCGTCTGTCACTTTTTTAATTTCTTCTATGTTCTTTATATAATCAGGAGTCAAAGCAGTACGTACAACTGATTGTTGAGTTCTCAAGACATCAGTGATACCAAATCCTTCTCCCCATAATTCCCGACGGCGTTCTAAAAGTATTTCGTTTACTAAATCCTCTTTTGTTTTGCCAGTCAAGTCATATTTTTTCAAACCTCTTTTTGTTCGTAATTCATTTAGTGATTTTACTGCATCGTCAATTGTATAATTAGTTGAACGTGCCATACCTTCTGCTTCGATTAAACACATTTCAGAAGAACGCATTAAAACAATATCTGCAGTTTGGTCGTCTCTGGCAATAAACTTACAATATCCTAAACTTCCGTTTCTCATCCATTTGAATAATTTACGGCGCGGATCTTCTTTTTCAAATAAGTCTCTAAAGTGAGGATCGGCCAACATGCTGCAATATCCGCTTGGAAGAGTTACATCAAGGTAAGAGAAGCCATAAGAACTTGCATTGTCTTGTGTGCTGACAGATTGTGGGTGTGCCCATATCCATTCGGAGTTAGTCATTTCATTGAAGCCTTGATAGTCTGTTCCCTCTTTCTCTGGATCCAGAGTCATTAATCCGAAGCCTTTTCTTGCATCCTGTGCAGCACTTACAGCTTTGTCCCATTCACCAACTACTAAGTAAGCCCGGGCAAGTATACCATTGACTACGTTAACTGTAGGTTTGTATTTTTCTTGCACTGTTGAGTATTTGTAACCTTCGAGTTTTCCTTTTGCTAAATTTAAATCTTCAAAGATTTGATTATAGATAGCTTCTACCGTAGCTTTGGCTTTAGGTGCTGTAGATGCAGTTGTTGGCTCTGTGTATAATGGAACACAAAGAGCATTTTTATCTTTTTGATAGGTGAATTGGTAGTGTTGTACCAAATGTAAATAACAGAAAGCACGCAGAGCTAAAGCTTGTCCTTGTGCATATTGGAAATCTTTTGTGTCCTCATCTCCATCAGCTTTAAGAGATATAACTGTATTGCAATTGTCAATTGTCTTATAAAGTAAGGCCCAAGCAAAACTTCCTCTACTTGATGATGCTGAAGTTTGTTCGATAAACTTATAAGCATCTCCTAAACTGTATGTATTTCCAGCTAATGCAACATCACTGGCCATTACATCATCAGCGCTCATTAATGAACGATAACCGTAGTTGGCTTGTGAGCTCATGGTTTCCATTAAATATCTCCATGCACCAATAAAAAGACGTCCGGCGTTAGCTGGAGTTGCTGCAATTTCAGAAGGTACAGAATTTGTTGGTTTATGATCTAAAAAGTCTCCGCTGCAGCTTGTTATCGTTGTTAAACTCAATAACAAAGCTATATATTTGAATGATTTCTTCATTGTTTTAAATGTTAATTAAAATGTGACATTAATACCTCCGGTAATAGATCTCATAGCCGGGTATCTATAATAAGTAACACCATTAATTCCTTGTTCTGGGTCTAAACCTTGATTCTTATTGAAGGTCAGTAGGTTATCTCCCTGAACAAATACTTGAAGGCCTCCTAAACACATTTTCTTCACAAGATTTTGTGGGAAACTATAAGATAACATCAAGTTCTTTAAACGTAAATAAGAGTTATTTACTAAGAAACGGCTAGAAGCACTTGTCCAGCTATTGCTTGAACTCATCTGTACAATAGGTACATCTGTATATCTATTTTCCGGAGTCCAACGATCTAACATGTCTTTAGACCACGCACGTCCTGTTGCAGAACCATAACTAAGCAAGAAATTCTTGTCACGGTTATAAACATAACCTCCGATACTATATGAGAATAAAGCTGAAAGTTCTATTCCTTTGTATGAGAATGAAGTATTGAATCCACCGTATACTTTAGGAAGAGAAGATTTGTTAACAAAATAGTAGTCACCTTCGTTGTATGTTTCAGTAGCTACTTTTGTTACATTACCACTTTCATCGGTAACATTCTTATACCACATTGGATTACCATTTTCAGGATTTACACCTGCCCATTCTTTGGTATAAAAGTCATAAACAGAACGTCCTACTTCAAGTTTGGTATAACCACTTGCAGGCATGTCATCTAATGGAAGTTCAGTTACTTTATTTTTATAGTGAGTTAAATTAACCCCTAATTTCCAGTTGAAATCTTTTGTATCTATAATAGTTCCTTTCAAATCTATTTCAAAACCTGTATTCTTTAATGCACCTACATTTTCGTCGATAGAACTATATCCCAATGAGGTAGCCAATGGACGAGAGTATAATAAATCTTTAGATTTTCTTTGGAAAAAGTCGAAAGAACCTGATAAACGGTTATTCCACAATGAGAATTCTAAGCCAACATTGAAATTCAAGTTAGTTTCCCATTTCAAGTTAGGAGTAGCCAAACGGTTGGATGCTAATCCATTTTCATTATTGTTAGATACAATTGAATATAAGCCGCTACTTGCGTAATATGTTCCTAAATTATCATTTCCTTGTGCACCATAACTTGCTTTTAGTGTTAATGCAGATAACCAGTCTTCGGTGTTTTTCATAAATTTCTCGCGGTCGATTCTCCATGATCCGCCCACTGACCAGAAGTTACCCCAACGACTTTCTTTGGAAAAACGAGACGAACCGTCACGACGGAAAGATGCAGTTAAGAAATACTTGTTTTGGAAATCATATTGTCCGTTAACCAAATATCCAACTAATGAATAATCAATGCGATAGCCATTAGCTCCGGTTATTTGTGAACCTACTGCTAATTCGGGGAAATTAGGCAATGCCATTTTAGAGCGCGAAGCTGTTAATTCATCATAACGATATGAGTAAGCTTCTTGTCCGGCTAAAATATTGAAGTGATGATCTCCGATTGTTTTATCATAGCTAAGGATATTATTCCAAGTCCATGAGAAAGTACGATCGTTTTCGCGTGATGTTTCTCCACCATAGATAGCACCATCACCCATATTAGAGTTTTGGAAATCTAAGGAGTTATAGTTTACTAAGTCGAAATTGAAACTTGTTTTAAATTTCAAGCCTTCAATAAATGTTACTTCTAAGAAAGTACGTGCTGAAACTTCGTCTTTCATACGTTCTGCTTTATCATCCGGTAAAGTAGCTACCATATTCCAGTCTGACATAGAACCGTTAGGACGATAAGAACCGAAATCCGGAATTAAATTACCGTTTGCATCATGCATGTACGAGCCATTTTCATCAACCTCATAGATTGGGTAGAAAGGAGCCATTAACAAGCTTCCCATAATAACGTTACCAGAACTAGAGTCGGACGATTGTGGATAGTTTTGTTTAGAGTGGGTAAAACTAATATTAGCACCTCCTTTTAGCCATTTTGTCATTTCGCTGGTTATGTTTGAACGAAGATTGAAGCGTTCATAACTTGATTCCAAAACAATACCTTTATCATTTAAATAACCAGCTGAGAAATAATATTGATTAGTTTTTCCACCACCGGAAACACTTAAATTTACTTCAGAACGAAGAGCTTGTTGTTCCAATGCATCAGTCCAGTTTGAGTTCCATAATGGAGTAGCTCCGGCAACTAACTTTCCGTCAGTTCCAACAGGTTGAGGATATTTGTTTCCATAAGGATTAGGACCTCCACCCATTAAGGTGTTTACCAAATCTTTGGACGCGCCAGCATTAGCATCTGCAAGAGTTGGATATTGATCTTTATCTTTTGCGTATTCATTGCGAATTGCCTCCCAATATAACTCAAAATATTCGTTGGTATTTAATTGTTCATAATCTTTTACTGCACGGTTAGAACCACCGAATGAAGCTTTAATATTTACACTTGCTTTTGAGTCTGTTTTTCCTTGTTTTGTTGTAATGATGATAACACCATTAGCACCACGTGAACCATATAGTGCAGCAGAAGCAGCATCTTTCAATACAGTCATAGAGGCAATATCATCTGGATTGATTGCATTAATACTACCATCATAAGGTACACCGTCTACTACATAAAGAGGGGAACTTGATGCATTGATAGAACCAACGCCACGAATACGAATTTCGGCATCTGTTCCTGGCTGACCACTGGATGCACTTGCCTGCAATCCGGCAACAGTTCCTTCTAATGCCTTAGATACACTTGAAGTTTGTAGCTTGGCTATCTGGTCGCCTTTTACGGTAGATGCAGCACCTGTAAAGCTATATTTCTTAGCTGTGGCATAAGCTACAACCATAACTTCTTCAAGTTCTTTACTATCACTTACTAATGTAACGTTGATTACTCGTCTGTTGTTAATAGCTTGTTCAACAGTTTTCATACCAACGAAGCTGAATACTAATGTGCCATTAGAGGTGGCGTTTAGTGAATACTTACCGTCAATATCGGTAATAGTTCCGATCGTAGTACCTTTTAATAGTACTGAAACTCCAGGCATTGGTTCGCCATCGGCGGTTACAGTACCTGTCACATGTAAATCTCCCAATGTTTCTGCATGGACTGTTCCCATACAGCACATGAGTAAGAACGCTGTTAGAAAGCGTAAATAGATTCTCATAATTAGTAATGTATTTAGGATTAATAATTAAAATTAATGCATAACTGTTTACGTATGTATTAATAAATTGGTCGCAAAGATATAATATATCCTTAATTCCGCAACACTATTATAAAATATTTTTTTTAAGTACCTGAGCAACAAA
>CABUKU010000022.1 GCA_902492205.1 uncultured Bacteroides sp.
GACAGTTGTCAATTAATAACTTGACAGCTGTCAAGTTATTAATTGACAACTGTCAAGTTATTTAAGAATAAGCCCGAAAATGTTTAACCCATTTGTTAGGAAGCCTTAATATTAATGAATAAACTCCTTAACTATCTTTACTTTTATTACTTTTGTGCTCCAAAGAAAAAATGATTCTTATGGCGAAAAAGAGAATTTTCAGATATATTCTTTTAGGAGTTCTGTTACTTTTTGTTTGGATTGTGCGGCTATCACCCTCAATGGGTGAGTGGTATGCAAGAGAGATATACCCCGGTTTGGCATTCAACCTGTCTTCACTTTCTTCGCTGTTTCCCTTTTCCGTGGGCGATTTGTTTATTTTCCTCAGTGTGGCAGGCATTATAGTCTATCCTTTCTATGGATGCTACAAACACCGGTCTTGGAAACGTACCGTGCTGCGCATGGCAGAATATCTGTTGTGGGTGTATGTGTGGTTTTACTTGGCATGGGGACTGAATTACTTCCGTAAAGACTTCTATGCCCGTACAGGTATAGAGCAAGTGGATTATACTCCCGAATCTTTCAAAACATTCCTGACTGGATATATCACGGAATTGAATAATTCCTATGTCCCGATGGACAGGATAAATAAGGATATAGTCCCTTCTGCGGTAAAAGAGGAGTATGGGAAGATATACGAAGATTTCGGATTGATTCGTCCGCGTCCGCATACCCGGGTGAAAACCATGTTGTTTACTCCGTTTATTTCCAAAGTAGGAGTATCCGGCTATATGGGGCCTTTCTTTTGCGAGTTCAACTTGAACGGTGATTTATTGCCTTCCCAATATGCTTCAACTTATGCACATGAGCTTGCACATATGCTGGGTGTGACGAGTGAGGCCGAAGCTAATCTGTATGCATTCATTGTATGCACTCGCTCCGATGAGCCGCAAATCCGTTTCAGCGGATACTTTTCTTTGATGCCTCATGTGTTGAGAAATGCCAATGGTTTGCTGGAGGAGGAAGAATATAAGCAGTTGGTTGCCTCCATCCGTCCCGAAATCCTTCGGCTTTATGAGGATAACCGTGCATATTGGAGCGAGAAATACAGCCCGTTTATCGGTGGTATTCAGGATGCTGTCTATGACTGGTATCTGAAAGGAAACAACATCGGTAGCGGAATGAAGAATTATTCGGAGGTGATTGGCTTGCTCATTTCTTTTGAATCATCTAACTTTGCAGGCAAGTAAACAAAACATACCATGCATACAAGACAAGAACAAATGGAGGCCTTCGGTCGCTTCCTTGATATACTCGATGAACTTCGTGTAAAATGCCCGTGGGATAAGAAACAAACTAATGAAAGTCTGCGTCCCAATACCATAGAAGAAGTTTATGAACTTTGTGATGCTATCATGAAAAGTGATAACAAGGAGATTTGTAAGGAACTGGGTGATGTGCTTCTTCACGTAGCCTTTTATGCAAAGATAGGTTCGGAAACCGATGCTTTCGATATGAAGGATGTGTGCGATCGCCTTTGCGAAAAACTTATTTTCCGTCACCCTCATGTATTCGGAGAAGTGAAAGCCGACACGCCGGAAAAGGTTACAGAGAACTGGGAACAGTTGAAGATGAAAGAGAAAGACGGCAACAAAACGGTGTTGAGCGGTGTTCCTTCATCGCTTCCCTCACTGATTAAAGCTTATCGCATACAGGACAAGGCACGGAACGTGGGCTTTGATTGGGAAGAAAAAGAGCAGGTCTGGGATAAAGTGAAAGAGGAGTTTGGTGAACTTCAGGCGGAGATAGCCAACATGGATAAGGATAAGGCGGAAGCCGAGTTCGGAGATTTATTCTTCAGCATCATCAATGCTGCCCGCTTGTATGGTATCAATCCCGATAATGCCCTTGAACGTACTAATCAGAAGTTTACCCGCAGATTTAATTATCTGGAAGAACATACCATTAAACAAGGGCGGAATTTGAAGGATATGACACTCGAAGAAATGGATGCCATTTGGAATGAAGCCAAGAAAAAAGGATTATAAATGATGAAAGCCATCGCTGATCACTCGGCAATGGCTTTTCTTTGCTAACTTTAAAATGCTGCTTGTCTCAGCACTGTTTTACCAATTGGTATCAACTCCACATATTCCTCTGTGTTTGTGTCAGAGTTCAGTAAGCGAACTTTAATCTTTCCGTTTTTATAAGTTGCCGCGTTGTCGTCTATATACTGGTAACGTGTATTGTTGAGCGGCTCATATAGGTAATCTTTGAAATGCTTTGCATATTCCCGTCCCTCTATTTCTTTTGCTTTGATGGGGTATGCAAAGAATTGTGCTCCATAAGCAAAATATTTTTCTCCTTTTATTCCTTTGCAAACACGTACTTGGGTATCAAAAGAAAGCGAGAATTCTTCTTTGGTGTTGAACTTACGTTCTATAATCAAGTAATCACCTTCTATTTGATAGGGAGTGCTGCAATCAATTCCCGTAGCCCATTGCGGCTTGCGTATCTTTAACTTTACTTTCATGGGTTGAGGCAAGGAAATACGGAAACAGAACCGATTCTTTTGCGGGTACTCCGTAACCGTTTCAATATGAATGTCCTTGCCGCCTATTTTTGTATCTAAAACACATGGCATTAACAAGTTGGTAACCAATGCCTGCTCTTTGTCGAGCATCCACGCATATTGCAGAAAGTAAGGAGTGATTCTTCCGGCATTTGGTGCACAACACACAGCCACATCCTGATGAACAGGGGAGTATTTGTAACGTGTTTGTTTTCTGTCCGGTTCTGCATCCCCGTTTCTTGTGCCTGTCATTTCATACGAGTTATCTGTTTTCAGGTAAGCAATACAGGAATGATGCGGGTGACGCGCACCTTGTGCCGCATTATAAAAGATATTTTCTATTGTTTCCGCAAATCCGGTTGTTCCTGTACGCTGTAAAAGCACATTGTAACTGTCCATCAATTCATGCAGGGAACAATATTCATATCCTGTATGCGTGGCATCGGCAATTCTTTGGGCAATCCATTCGTCTCCTATCGCTCCTCCGGTGGCTGTGGTGGTGGTATGGATCTTTCCGATGTATTTTTGCAAGGCTTCCTTTATTTGTTTGTCTTTGGAAACACTTGCAGCTACAATGAGTGAGCGTAAATGCTCGTAAGTATGCACCGCATGGCAATTCAGCTTATAATTCTTGTCGAGGATGTTTCCCAGTTGGGCATCCTGTTCCCAAGAGAAATAAGAAGAGTAGTCCATATATAGGAATAAGGCATAATCCAGATATTTCTTATTCCCGGTTAGTTGATACATGCGGTCCAGTACATCGGTAAAGGTGAGTCCATGCGCTACTCCTCCATTATAATTCTTTCCCGTATCAAAGGGGTGGGAAGCATTGATAGGGTAGTTTGTCATTACATTGTCTACAGCGCGTACTAATGCTTTCCATACTCGTTGGTCATTGGTAAATTCATAATAACCGAGCAATCCCCGGTATAATGAAGTTTTCGCCCATAGTTCTCCATTCTCGCCCTTGAAGTTGTAACGTAATTCAGGGGTGTAAATGCCTATATAACCATCTGCATCCTGCGTGCTGAGAATGTGGTCGACATGCTTTTTTACACGGGCGATGCATTCTTTGTCGTTCAATAGAAAAGCATTGCGTATGTATCCGTCCCACCAATTGGATTGTGATTCGGAATTCCACCATTTATATTGCTCGTCTCCCTCGGCATCACCTTCCTTATGATTGCCGAGATCTTTCAATACACTGTTTTTATGTAATCGTCCGCTACCATAAATAGGATCATTAATGAGGTCGGGCACTAATTTATCCAGATGACCGACAAAACCTTCCAAGTCTTTTTGCATTTGCTCTTTCATCCATCCTATAGGTTTAATGGAGCCAAAAGGTAAACAGGTGAATTTTGGTTTGGGATTCATTTGTTCGATTCCCGCAACGAGGTTATCTTTTGTTTGAGCCCTTGTTGTCATGGCAAACAGACAGATTGCTATTATCCAACTTATCTTCATTCTTTTTATCTTGATATTTCACGTAAATATTGCATACTCTCTACCGGTGTGCAGCGAGGAATTTCACATCCTCCCATCATAATCCAGTTTTCTAACGGGACACTTGTTTTTATTTCGTCGTATTTTGCTTTAATCAACTCTTTGCTTCCATCCATTATTACGGTTACGGGATCTAAATTACCGCAGACCATAACACCGTCTCCCATTGCTTTGTGTGCTTCGGCAATATCAACCATCCAGTCTACGTCCAGAATGTCTACATCGGTTTCTGTCAACGAAGGTAGAATATGTGTAATGTTACCGCAAATATGCAGTTTGACTATGGCTCCGTTATCGTGGATAAATTTAAACAATTCTTTGTGAAGCGGCAAACAAAACTCATCATACATTTCTTGGGAGATTTGTGAACATACCGCATCGCCTACACCTATGATATTTGCACCTGCCTTGATTTGTGCCAATGCAAAGTTTTTAGCCATTTGCAAACACTTTTGTTGAAGGGCTTGTACCATATCTGGTTCCATTACCATGTCCATTAATATTTCCGATACACCGGCAAGATCGGCAGCTTCTGCAAGTGGGCCCTCTACCCACCCGATAATAGGAAAAGGTTCTCCCAACTTTTCACGGAATAGTTTCACTCCATTGATTCTATCCAATGTGCGTTCGCAGCTATATACATCGGGAATAGTGAGGTTCTCTACATCTTCCATAGAAGAAATGAACTTTTCTCCTTTGGGAGAACTGTCGCCGTCAAATGTAATTTTGGCTCCGAAAGCAGATGTTTCACGATAAGGATCTGAGATGACACTTACAGCATCATGGTCATACATTTCGAGTAACTTTAGATTCGATTCAACCAAAATGCGATGATCTTGCATAAATTCTGTGTAGGTTTTACCATATAGGGTAGCTGCGTGCATCATCAAAATGGGGTGGAAATATACTCGTCCGTCATTTGTTTTGGGAGTTCTGAGCATCTCATGTGTTCTTTCTAATTTAGCATTCATATCTGATTCTGTTTAAAAGTTTATAATTATTCGGCAGACTGTTTTACTCTGGAGCCAAACAGGGCATAGTATAAAATATAGATTTCTCCTATAACGACAATAAACCATGTCCATCTCCATATTCCACCCAAAGCGTCGGCAAACATGCCTTGAAAAAGGGGTAACAAAGCTCCTCCGATTACACCGATCATGAATACACCGGAAGCTATGGATGTATACTTACCGAGTTTATTTACCGATAGCGTGAAGATAGAACCCCACATTACGGAATGGAAGAATCCTACTGTTACCAATAACCAAGGATTATCTGTGGCAATAGCGGCAAGAGTTGATAATGCAGCGAATATGGCTGCAACAGTGAGCTGGATTCTTGGTGAAATATTGCTCAAAGAGCTTGAAATTAAACGGCCTATTAACATACCTCCCCAATAGAGAGTTGCCATTAATGCCGGAATAGCGAAGTTTATTCCTCCGATAGTGAGAGAATCCATACCGAAGAATAGGAATTGCCTTCCTGCTTTTTCCAGTTCGATAGCATAAAGATTGATATTGGCTCCTACGCATACTTCAATGCCGACGTAGAAGAAGATAGCAATAACTCCTAAAGTGAGGTGGCTAAATGACCAGACGGATCTTGTTAACTTCTCGCCGGAGTCGGCTTTTGTTCCTTCAATATCCGGAAGCCTCATTTGTGCCACTACCAAAGTAACGATAACAAATACTGCCATTAATCCTAAAAAGGAGACTTGAATCTGGCTGATGTTTACTTCTTCCATTGATAGTCCGCCGAAGACAATACCTGTAACAAAGAATGGAGCTAATGTGGTTCCGACCGAATTTGCCGAACCTCCGATATTCAGTCTTTGAACAGCCTGAGTGCCTTTTACGTTACATGCTGTAAGATAGGGGTTGATAACTACTTGCAGAATTGTTGCTGCTGCTCCTACTACATAAGAGCCAATCAGGAATATAACATATCCCCAAGGAATAATGGCTGAAGCCACCCGGAAGTGTGACTCTGGAAATTCAATAGTGTATATAGATGATAACCAAAAGATTCCTAATCCGGCAATCAAGATAATCAATGCCTGTATCAATGTTCTTTTGTAACCATATTTAGTTACCCATGATGAACCTATCCCTCCTGTAAGCGGATAAGCCATGAACCATGCAAAGGAGATTAATGTGGCAAATGTGTTTTTAAGTTCACCTGCATTGTTTAGAAACACGGCTTTTAGTGGACCTTGAAACTGTCCGTTAGCTGTTGTCAGGAAACCAACAAAGAAGAACAAAACCACCAATGTGATGAATGGTGCCAAGTAATTGACTTGTTTTTGTTGTTGTATCATATTTTTGGATAATAACTGTTATTCGACTAAAGTAAATTTGGCAGATTTGAGTTGTGTGCTGTTACAACCGATCATTACTTCAAATTCTCCGGGCTCGCAAACATAATTCAAATCATAGTTATAAAACTTCAGGAGGTCGGAAGTGATAGTAAAGTTAACAGTTACAGACTCACCTGCTTTCACGAATACCTTTTGGAAGCCTTTCAGTTCTTTGAGTGGGCGGATAATGCTGGCTGCCATATCGCGAATATAGAGTTGCACTACTTCGTAACCATCTCTTGTTCCGCTGTTATTAATTGTGACAGTAGCGGTTAACTCACCGTTTTCAGTCATAGAGTTTGTATTCAGTTTCACGTCACTGTAATCGAAAGTTGTATAGCTTAAACCGAAACCGAATGGGAACAAGGGATCGTTTGATACATCCAAATATCCACTACGGAACTTCTGGAACCATTTATCCATTGGCTTTCCTGTATTTTTGCAATTATAGTAGATAGGAATCTGACCTACATTCTGCGGCCAAGTAGAAGTTAGTTTGCCACTTGGATTGACATCGCCAAACAGCACGTCACCAACAGCATAGGCTGTCTCCGTACCTCCGAACCAAACATTAAGAATTGCGGGTAAGTTTTCTTTTTCCCAATTGATAGTTAATGGACGGCCTGTAAAGAGAACTAAAACTATCGGCTTACCGGTTTTTACCAGTGCCTTTAATAATTCTTGTTGAGGCTTGGGCAAATCAAGGTTGGAACGACTGCTAGATTCTCCGCTCATTTCTGTTGATTCACCTAATGTGGCTATAATAACGTCTGCTTTATTGGCTGCCTCAAGTGCTTCTGCCAAGATTTCTTCATCTGAACGGTTATCTTTTTCAAATTCTTTTCCAAAATAAACTCGCTGTGCATATTCTTCACTTTCGAATGGTTGGCATCCTCTTGCATAGATGATGTTCGCTTTTCCACCCGATACTTCTTTCAATCCTTCAACTATGGTTGCTGCGCGATTCATATTATGTGGATAGAACCAAGGACCTAGCATCATAGGACGGTTGTTTCCGTGAGGTCCTATCACAGCGATAGTACCCTGTTTTTTTAAAGGCAACAGATTGTTTTCATTTTTAAGTAAAACAAAACTTTCATTGGCTGCTTGACGGGCTTTTGCACGGTGTTCTTTAGTAAAGAACTCCTTTGCAGGACGTGTAACATCACAATATTTGTAGGGATCATCAAATAATCCGAGTTTATATTTAGCTTCCAGCACACGTCGGCATGCTTTGTCTATAACTTCCATTGAGACTTTACCGGTTTTAACAGCTTCGGGCAGCATGTAGTGGTAAGCATATGCTTCCATATCTATGTCCGTACCTGCTTTGAGAGCACGGATGGTTGTTGAAACCGGATCACCAATACCATGACGTACTAAATCGTTAATAGAGGCGTAGTCTGTTAACACCAACCCTTTAAATCCCCATTGTTTGCGTAATACATCATCAAGCAGCCATTTATTTGCAGTGGCAGGGATATTGTCAACTTCATTGAATGAAGACATAACAGTGGCTACACCTGCATCTACGGCTGCCTGATATGGATAGAAATAATCGTTATACATGCGTAGGCGGCTCATATCAACGGTACTGTAATCACGTCCGGCATCGGGAGCTCCGTAGAGCGCGAAATGTTTTACACAAGCCAATATCTGAGTATTGTCTTTAAATCCGGGCTTTCCCTGATAGCCTTGAACCATTGCTTTTGCAACGGCTCCACCTAAGAATGGATCTTCTCCGGCACCTTCAACAATCCGTCCCCAGCGTGGATCTCTTGTTATGTCTACCATTGGGCTGAATGTCCAGCATACTCCGTCGGCACTTGCTTCAATGGCTGCTGTGCGGGCCATTGTTTCTATCGTGGACATATTCCAGGTAGATGCCATTGCTAAAGGTACCGGGAAAGCAGTTTCATATCCGTGGATAACATCCATTCCAAACAGGAGTGGAATTTTTAATCTGCTTTGTTTTACTGCAATTTCTTGTAAAGCTCTTACTTTCTCAACACCTTTTGCATTGAGCATAGAACCAACGTTACCACTTTTTATTTGTTGGGCGGTTTTGTTACCGTCACTTGATAATTCACCTGATACTACATCACCTCCTGAGATTTGATGCATTTGGCCGATCTTTTCTTCCAAAGTCATTTTACTCATCAGGTTTGTAATAAACTTATCCATCTTGGCATCTGTTTTCTCTGACTTAGGAGCTTGCGCGAATGCTCCAACAGATAATATTAAGAGTGTGGAAATAAATAGTTTTTTCATGATATTAAAAGTTCAATTTGATTGATGTTTCTTTTTGTTTTTTATACAGGAGGACATTTTACAAATATCACAGCCGTAAGGTCTCTTTTTTATATTTTTTCCGATGGCAACGATCCCGCTAACCGATTTTACAGGGAGCATGAGGCATGATTCTGTTAATTGAATGCCGGTTGTGTCTTTCGGGAAAAGTTGGAATAATAGCTTTTGTTCGGATAATACCCAATCACAATATCCGGGACTATAGTTGTTACTGATGTGCAAATCTTGTTCTGAAGCTTTTTGCTCAATTTGTTTCATTAGTTTTGAAACTGCGGCTTCAGCTAGTACAGAACCTATAGCATCTGTGATAAAGACACGCAGCATGTCATCTTTTTCTTTTAATTGCTTACAATATAGGTCAAATTCTTTTCCGATAGTGACTGTGAATATGGCATAACATTCCGCACCTTTCATAGCATGAGTAATAATACGTCCGGGATTGAATTGTATATTCTCCAGATGAAGTTGTTCCAATCCTATAGTCTCTCCTGTTACAAGAACATAACCATAATGAGGAGTAATCCTTTCATTTAGTTCATGTAGGGTTTCATGAATGATCTGCATTACATTATCATCCGGAATATGAGAACCATATCCCATTAATGTATATATTTCCTGCATATCTAATGGGAGATCGGCTAATGTACAATCGAAGAATTTGACTTTTTTCATGTTATTAAAAGTTAGTTAAAACGCTAAATTATACTCTTCTAGTGCAGTATAGAAAGCTTCAATATTACAATGGGGAGTGTGAGGCGGTACATCACATCCGGAAGATATTATAAAATTCGGGTAGTCGGCTGTTGCCTGAAGTAACGCTATGGTACAAGCTTTAATTTCTTTTGGAGTAGCCGATTTAAATATAGTCACAGGGTCCAGATTTCCCATTATAATTGAGTTGGTGGGACATTCTTTTAATACATCTACCATATTTATTTTATTTCCGAAATGATAAGCTGAAGAACCTGTTTCGATCATAGCTTGGGTACAATGTCCTGTATTTCCACAATTGTGGAGAATTACAATAAAGTTTTCATCCTGTACGCTTTGTACTATTGGTTTTATATACTGAGAAGAAAACTCATCACAACCGTCATTCGATAATAACCCTGCTGCCGGTTCTGCTATGACAACTCCTTGTATTCCTTGCTTTTTTAATTCCAAACAATAATTTGTCAGGAAGTCAGTACATTTTTGCAGTAGGAGTGTTGCCGTTTCAGGTTCACAATAACAAGCCATCATGAATTCAGACATATCATATAATCGTCCGGCTAAAGAAAAAGGACCAATCATACCGCCAAAAACCGGTTTATCTGTTATATTTTCTGCTGTTAGCTTATTGGCTAGAAGATATTCGGGAACTCGTGCCTTAGTCATGTCTGGTATCGTTAGTTTCTGAACTGAATCATAATCGGAAACCAAACGTCCTAGTACAGTAGGAATATCATCTTCCGGGAAGTTGACAGTAGCACCAAAGGCTTCTGCCTCCACTGTTAAATCCATAATCACGGAACAGGCAGCAGATGGATATTTGTCATTTAAAGCTTTGATGGCTTCATAATGTATTTGTCCATTAGTTACAGCTTCATACACTGTTTTACCAATTAATTCGATTCCCGGATGTGTCATAATTGGTATAGCAACTTTTCTTTTTTCATTGAGGATGTTTTGGATCCACATATCCATATTCATATTTCTCATAGTTGTAACTTTTTAGTTTGTTTGTAATTGAGTCAAATATTCATTTAATGAAACATTATCTATATTTCTTCCAATAAAACAAATCTCAATTGGCTGGATTTGATTTAGAGTTTTTACCATTTGTATCATTCGAAAATCATGGTTAACATATTCCACAGAGTATTTTTTTTGGAATTCGTCTTGTATATAACCTTTTATACGATATATATCCCCGAATCTTCCAATTTGTATCTGTCCAATAAATTGTTCGAATTCATATTTTTTTATACTTCCTGAATATTCAAAAGAATAAGAGTCAAAGTTTTCATTAGTGTGTGATGCAAAATATAAAGCTCTATCGGAAGATTTCTTTTCTCCTAATGGAAGGTTTGTTTTCATAGAATCCAATAAACAGCTTTGATTTAGGAAAATAGGACAATCAGGATGGATGGTATCCAATAGCATGGCCAATTCCATTATTTCTTCTCGCGGACAGGTTTCTGATTTATTTATGAGAATGACATTACTGAAACGAATCTGGTCTTCAAAGAGGTTATTGGCTACTTTTATCCAGTTACGATAATTTTTTGCGTCTATCACTGTAATAATGTTATTTATTTGATAGAGTCCTTTGATTGTTTTATATTGGAATACTCTGCTTATATCCGATAAATGCGCAATTCCTGTTGGTTCGATGATAAGATAATCTGGTGCTTCATCTTGTGAAATTGTAATCAGTTTGTTTAGCAAAGAATCTGCTCCCGTGCAACAAATACACTCAGCTACGATATTTTCAATAGTAATGTTTAATGCTGAAAGTATTTGTCCATCAATATTCACTTTTCCAAACTCATTTTCTAAAATCACAAGTTTATTGTCTGCATATGCTTTCTTATCTATTAACTTTTGAATAAAAGTTGTTTTTCCGGCTCCAAGAAAGCCGGAAACAATATCAACTTTTATTTTTATAGGACCTGCTTCAGCCATGAGAATTTGTGGTTAACATGTAACACCTAATAGTTCCTTCGCTTTTATTACAGCAGAATTAGCGCTATCACTGAACCCGTCTGCACCGATTTCTGCAGCAAAGCCTGCACTAACAGGTGCACCTCCAACCATGACTTTTACGTTTTTCCGAATGCCAGCTTGTTCGAGGGCTTCGATAACGGTTTTCATATATGGCATTGTTGTGGTTAGTAAAGCACTTAATCCAATTATATTTGCATTATGCTTTTGGGCTGCTTCAACAAATTTTGTAGCATCGGTATCTACTCCTAGGTCTATAACTTGGAATCCGCATCCTTCGAACATTGAACCTACTAAGTTTTTTCCAATATCATGCAAATCACCTTTAACTGTACCAATAACTACTGTCCCCATTTTTGAGGTTGCATCTTCACCTTTTAATAAAGGTTGTAGTAAAGTTAAGGATGATTTCATAGCCCGACCTGCCATTAATAACTCCGGAACAAAAGCTTGTTGTGCTTCGAATCTTCGTCCGATTTCTTCCATTGCTTTTATTAGATAGTTGTCTATAAGCTCTTTTGGAGCTATATTCTCATCAATAGCTGCTTGAGTAACTTCCACTGCTATTTTTTGTTTTCCTTTAAGGATTGCTTCGTAAAGTGAATTTAAATCTGCCATAGTCTATAATATTTTATGATACCTATTTATGTAAACTGAAAAATCTATTTAAAATGAATAACCATTGAACCGTTGCCTTCTATAAGAATGTTATCACCTTTGGTTACAGGCTTGTTTGCTAAAATATCTTGTCCTATTGTTTTTCCATCCAGTCGTTCTTCAAAACGCTTCCAATTAATACTTTGCGGTTTTGATGAACCATTGATGATTACCATAACGCATTCCGAATTATTATATCTGAAATATGTATATACGTTATTTTGGGGAACATAATGCATTAATTTTCCATTGTGAATGACCGGAGTATTTTTCCTGAAATGGAGTAAAGCACGTGTGTGATTAAACATTTCTTGTTGTAAAGCAGTACGGTCTTTAGATTGAAAAAGATTAATTGTATCTTCATTCCACCCTCCGGGAAAATCCATTCGGCATTTATGGTCACCTCCTCTGGAATCGTTCTCAAATAAAAGTTCTGTTCCATAGTATATTTGTGGTAAACCACGTATCGTTGTTATCAAAGTTAAAGCTGTTTTTACTTTATTGATATCTTTTCCCAGCATATTATATATTCGATCTATATCGTGGTTATCTGCAAAAACTACTAAAGAATTAATGGCGTCCTCATATAAGAAATCTTGTGCAATGGTGTTGTATATTGTTTTAGTTCCTCCTCCCCATGCTTCATTTTCATTTGATAACCCCATGACTAGAGAACGTTCCAAAGGAAAGTCCATAGCCATTGGTAAGTGACTGGAAAAACCATCATATTTTGGGGTATTGCCTATCCAATAGGAAAGGATTCCCGGATCGTTTCCCCATACTTCACCAACAAATTTCATCTGTGGATATTCTTTTAAAATATTTTGTGTCCATTTGCTGCCTGGGTGCCCCATATAAAAATAGGTATCTACCCGTAATGCATCTAAATCTGCATATTCAATCCACCAAATAGCTACTTGTGATAGATATTGTAATGTGTAAGGATTGATTAGATTCATATCGGGTAAACATTCAACAAACCATCCTTTTGCACAGAGTTCACGATCTATTTTGGAAGCGTGTATGTCACTGAATGTTTGTAGCGCATAATTGCTTTGAGTAAATGTATCGAAATGATTAATCCAATCTTTAAATGGGAGATCTTTCATCCACCAATGCCCTGCTCCACAATGGTTGGGTACAATATCTTGGATAACTTTTAAGCCTTTGGAGTGAGCTTGTAGAACCATTTTTTTATAAAGTTCATTCGTACCAAAATGAGGGTCAATTTGATAGTAATCGGAGATAGCATAATGATGATAAAAAAGGTTATCTTCGAGTAGTGGAGTAGACCAAATTGTCGTAGCGCCTAAATCTGCTATGTAATCCAAATGGTTTATTATTCCTTGAATATCTCCCCCATGACGTGTCTCTAAGCCATTTCTGTCTAATATTTGTGTTGAACTGGAAACGTAATCATTAGAAGGATCACCATTAGCAAATCTATCTGGCATGATTAGATAGATAACATCGGAATTTAGAAGACCAGTACGAGTATCTGAATTCTTCCGTCGAGGAAATATTTCATATTTTACTCTTGTTTTTTTATTTCCTTTTGTAATTTGTAGTGTGTAATTTCCCGGTTTATCAATGCCCATATCAATAAATAGATAATTTGGACTTTCTGCATTATGAATAGCTTTTACAGTCATTCCGGTTTCTATGACTTTAACGTCTGCATTTATCAGATTTTCTCCATAAAGCATAATTTGTAATTCTGTATTCATGTTTGTCCACCAACAAGGAGGCTCAACACGTTCTACTGTTTGTGACAGCCCATATAAAGAAAATCTATATATAAACCATATGTAAAGGAGAAATCTCTTCATTTTGAGTCCTTGTTTAGCAACCATATAGGTAGGTTTTACTACCTATATGGTTTATGAATAATTATTTCTTTTGATAGAAAACGTAATGTCCTGTCAGATCATTAAATTTTATGTAATATTTACCGGATTTGGTTACCTTTATGTTTTCACCACCAATGATTCCTTTGCCATAAGGAAAAGTTCTAGCTCCCCATGTTGTTGAACCGCTTTGGAAAATGACTTCATCAGTAGTTAAATCAATATCGTCAATAATCCAGATATGTGGATCATAATAAGTTTTAGTTAAGGATACAGTAGAACCTATTCCTGAACCACTCATTTCAATTTTATCATAAGAGACTGCTTTACTGGCATCGAATTCTTTGATAGAATATGTCATTTGACTTGTACTTGCTGTAATTGTATAGTATCCGTCTTTTGAAAGCTCGAAGTTTCCTCCTGAAAGTGATAGGGTACCATCTTTCTTACCATACATAGTATATGTATTTAAATCACCGTCATTAATAAACTTAAATTGCCCGGCATAAGTGGTTGGATCGAATCCGCGAATAAATCCGGTGTATTCATCAATAGATAATGGATCATTTCTAAACATAACATACCGATAGTTTACAATATCCCACACATTAGGATCAACAAAATATACTCCGAACATTGAACCGATGAAATGTAAAGGAGCCATAGCAAATGAAGTAACATTCAGTTTCACTTTACTTGTAGAATATTGTACAGGTAATTGTGGCTCAGAAGAGCCTAGGATCATAGGCTTGGCCATAATACGGACTTCCAAATCTGTAGCAACGTCAATGGGCTGTCCCAATTTATGCATTATAGAATTCAAGTTATCTGATGTTAGTTCTTTCTTGTATATATTATTTCCAACCACCACCTCTTGTGGAGCCGAAAAATCATTGCCTGCTACATCTATTTGTAAAGTGTAAGCAGAAGATATATTTTCACCGAAGCTAGCAGCAGACCATGTGATGACAAATGCTATGTCCTTAGCATTCTCGGCAGTACACACTAAAGGAGTATTTTTGTCTACAGTAATATTCTCAGGAATGCGAGTAGGGATTGCAACTACTTTTTCCAGATCATTCTCACAAGCAGAAAATAATAATGAGAATAGTAGTGTTCCAATTATATAGTTTAAATTCTTTTTCATATATATCCTTAATTTTAGAGGTTATTTTAGTATCCGGTATTTTGTATCAGATTAGGATTTGCCATAACATCTGTACCAGGAAGAGGGAATAAGTTTAAATTATCACTGACTCCGACTCCGTTTTTAATTCCCCCTTTCCATTGCCATACATAGCTACCTGAAGTATATAAACCGTATCTGATTAGGTCTGTACGACGAAAACATTCCCAATATAGCTCTCGGGATCTTTCATCAAGTATATCATTCAATGTGATATTTTCTACGTTAGCCGATTTATTGCCAAATGCTCGTTCCCGTAGGTCGTTGAAATAACCGATGGCAATTGATTTCTCACCTCCTGTACCTCCTCTTAATACAGCTTCTGCATAAATTAAATACATCTCGGCAAGTCTGAATAATGGGAAATCCGTATCTGTAAAAGCTTCTATATAATTAGAGCCAGTTTCACCTGTAGAAGTAATATTACGGAATTTGGCTACGGCCAATCCGTCAGTAAATTCATTAACATTATCTACACTTGTTTTTGATCCGAAAAACATTTTTCGTTTATCCTTATTATCAAATCTTTCGGGTAACTCTTTGCGGGAACGGTTACCATACCAGCCTCCTAAACCACCCATCCCGAAGTATTCTTGAAAATTAATACCTGGTACATCATCACGTGTAATCATAAAGGATGCATTTATTATGTAAGTCAGTCCTCCATAACTTTTATTATGCTGTCCATCATAATTGATTGCTAAAATTGTTTCAGGATTATTCAGATTATTATCAGCCATAAATAATTCTTTATATTCTTCTTTTAGTGAATAAGGGGCGCTGATTACTTTAGAAGCATAAGTTATTGCTTCTGTATATTGGGCTTTTCCTGTATATACTTCAGCGTTTAGATATAAACGTGCTAAGAGTGCCCAGCATGCTGCTTGATCTGCACGCCCATATTCATTGTTTTTAGGCGTTTTCAGCAAGTCTTTTATTTCAAGTAATTCAGATTCGACATATTTGAATAAGTCTGCTCTGCTTATTTGTGGAGGCAATGCTTTACCTATTGGAGTGTTTTCATCAACAAAAGGGGGATTTCCATATACATCCATTAGAACCCAATATTGAAATGCTCTTAGAAAGCGCGCTTCTGCACGAAAATATTTAATTTCTTCAGCTTCGCTTCCAGTTATGTTGCGGCTACTAACTTTATCCTCAGTTGATTCACGCAGGAATTCATTCACTAGGGATATTTGGTATAAAGCACGATAATAAAGACCGGAAATAAAGGTATTACTTGAAGACCAATTCATGTAGTTTAGATCAGGGATGCCACTGTCCGCCCAAGTACAAATAGCTTCTTCCGTTGTTAAAGATTGCAGATTGAAAAAACATCTGAGAAAATCTGCAGAAGCACCATCGCCCATTGTTATATCGTCTTTGGATGCCAGATCGTTTCCAACTTGTGAATAAGAACCATACACTTTCGCCATAACTTGTTTGTATCCTAAAAAAGTGGAGTATACAGTTTCAGAAGTAGTGTCGTTTGTTGGAAATCGATTTAAGTCATCCAAACAGGAAGTTGTAGCGAATATTGTTAATAAAGCCAATAGCGTTGCTAATTGATTTAATTTATATCTTTTCATAACTTCATTTATTAATAATTGATATTAAATCCTAGTGTAAATGTTCTTGGTCGGGGATAAAAACTTCGATCAACACCACCTGCTATTTCTGGGTCAAGTCCTGAGTATTTTGTAATGGTGAATACATTCTGTACTGATAGGGTACTACGTATGCCTATTTTTTTATTAAAGACTTTACCAAAATCGTAACTTAAACTCAGATTGTCCATTTTAACGAACGAAGCGTTCTCCAGATAATAATCTGACAATGGTTGATTTAGATAGAAATTACTGTCGAACACATTTTTAGGTGCGTTTAATATAGTTTTGCTTGGACTTAATATATTGCTGTAAGTAGCTAATGCTGAATTCATATTATTATACATGTAATTTCCAAAGCTGCCACGCAAAGAGGTACTTAGTTCCCAATTCCGGAAAGATAAGGTTGTGCTTAGTCCGCAAGTCATTTTAGGTTCGGATGATTTGGAACGATATAAATCTTTGCTATTTATTTTTCCGTCATTATTTAAATCAGCATAAACACCTTCCAATGGTTTCCCATTTTCATCATATACTTGTTTATATAAATAGAAGGAAAAAGTATTATATCCTACACTGTGTATTTGTACAGTTCCTCCTGTCGAACCAAAAATCCATCCCTGAGGGATTCCTTCATATTCGTCATTATCTACAAGAGTTAGTTTTGTTATTTTATTCTTGTTGAAAGCCATATTAAAGGAAGCACTCCAATTCCAGTCTTTTGATTTGATAATATCAGCATTTAATGTAAACTCAACTCCTTTATTCTCCAAACTACCGATATTAGTAATAAGTTGATTGCTGAAATTACTACCGGCAGGAACACTTACTGTTGCTAGTAAATCTTTGGTTTTCTTTAAATAAAAATCTACACTACCATTAATTCTATTATCTAAGAAACCGAAATCCAATGCTACATTATAAGTAGAAGTTGTTTCCCACTTAATATCCTTATCATAAGCAGCAGGGCGATACATATAATAGTTCTGGTTTCCGAATTGGTATTGTGCAACGTTGGAACTCATTTCATATCTTGCCAAATAAGGATAATAAAGATAAATATCTTGCTGTCCTGTTTGTCCGTATCCTAAACGCAGTTTGAGTTCACTTATTGCATTTACATTTTTGAGGAAACTTTCTTCTTTTATTTTCCATGCCAATGCGAAAGATGGAAATGTACCCCAGCGATTATCGGGATGAAATCGTGAAGAACCGTCTCTACGTACTGTTGCAGTAAGAAGATATTTATTCATCAATGTATAGTTCAGACGACCGAATGCAGAAATCAAGGTATTTCGTGGTTCGTCAAAAGGGAAATCAGGAACTGTGAATTCTTCACCGTCTGCTGTATAATCTATATAATTATCAGTGTGTGTTAACCAATCTTGATAAGTATAACCGGTAGTAATGTCTATAAAACTTTTTATACAATCAAATTCTTTGGCATAATTTAGATAAAACTCAAATAATTTATTTTTCTTATTACTGCCATATTCTTGGTTTTTACCTCCACGGGAAGCCATCTGAGGAGCCCATGCCGGAACAAATACTCGTCCGGTTCCTTTTGAATAATCATAGCCAACATTAAGGTTAGCACGTAATTCGGGTAGAAAGTGCATCTTATAATCTATTTGTGCGGTGGCAATCATTCGAGATACGTTTGATGTATTTGAGTACGTATCCAGTAAAAGCATCGGGTTGGTCAAAGCTTGTGTTTTGAGTTCTCCTCCAGGCATTAACCATGTAAAGTAGCCATTGTATTTATCAAATCCATCAGCTTTTACTGGTTGTGTAGGATCAAATGATACAGCAGTCTGGATAGCATCTGTATTAGCAAAACGATTATTAATACGACTTCCTTTGATAGAGGCATCGATTTTTAGATGGTTATTAAAAAAACGTGGATTAAGGTTAAGCGAACCGGATAAACGTTCCATATTACCAGTTCTCAAAATTCCGTTTTCATTTAGATAACCTAGAGATATACGATAAGGAATGTTCTTTATTGCACCGGATAAACTCAAATTGTTATCTGTACCGAATGCTTCCTGATAAATCTGATCTTGCCAATCAGTATTTGTTTTTCCTAATAAACCTCTGAATTCATCTGTGCTTTTGGGATTATTATTGACAATATTTTTGATTTCATCGGCTGATAGTAAATCTAATTTCTTAGAAATAGTTGATAAAGAGAACTGTGTGCTAAAATCTACTTTAAGTTTTTGTCCCAAATTAGCTTTTTTAGTTGTGATAATGATAACACCGTTAGAAGCTCTGGAACCATAAATTGCTGTTGCGGAGGCATCTTTTAAGATGTTCATTGACTCAATGTCATTAGGATTGATAGTACTTAGTAAACTTGGAGAACCGGAAACACCGGAGTTCTCAACGGGTATGCCATCAATAATTATCAATGGATCATTACTTGCAGTTAATGAAGCTCCTCCACGTATACGTATACGGCTACCTGAACCGGGAGTTCCTCCACTGGGAGTGACCTGTACACCGGCAACTTTTCCTACAAGCATGCGGTCTGGGGATATACTTCCTTTTTGAAGATCATCTGCCCCAACGGAAGTTATCGAACCTGTTAAGTCTTTTTTCTTTACGGAACCATAACCAATGACTACTATGTCTTTTAATTGAACAGCATCATCATTTAACACTACATCAATTACTTTTTTATTCCCAACAATGATTTCCTGAGGAGTTGTTCCTACGAAAGAAAAAACAAGAATGGCTCTGCTATTGGGTACTTGTATGGTATATCGACCTTCAAAATCGGTAATAACTCCTGTTTTGGTCCCTTTTATTTGGACGCTTGCTCCAGGCATCATTTGTTTTTGAGAATCGAAAACAGTTCCCTTTATTTCAATAGTCTGTGCTTGAACACTGATAATACTTAGCATCAACATGCACAAAATGCATGCTATTTTCAGCTGAGATGTTTTCATAAATGATTAAATTATGGTTAATAATTAAACTTCTATAAGTAAAATTCTATCGATAGATCAATTTTATTTTTTTAGAAGAAAAAGTAAAGGAATAAAGAGTCGCTTTGCCCAATATACTTCGCTATGATCTTCTTCTGGAAATTCTAAACTTAAAAATGTTTTTTTGTTATAACCTGTTTCTTTGGCTATTTGGTCAACCTGTTTCTGAAATTCGGCATAGTTGGCATCTAAACCTTTGGTTCCATGATCAAAATAGATTTTGTGATTATAGGCCGATGGTAAATGCAGTTTTAGATATTTGTTGATACCGGCAGGTATTTGTTTATTATAATCAAATGTTCCTATCCAATGAGTCGATAAACAGGCTGCTCCGGTAAATATTTCTGGATATTCACATAATGCATAGATTGATATTAGTCCCCCCATGCTTGAGCCACATATAAAAGTATTTTCTTGATCTCTTTTAGTCGAATAATTTTCATCAACGAATTTTTTTAGTTCTTGTACGATAAATTTAAGGTAATTATCTGCAAGAGGCTTACCGGAAAATAATTTCATGAGTTCTTCCCGTTCCGGTTCTGTTATATAATCAATTGCTTTTTGTGGAAAATACTCAATATGACGTTTATTGCCGTTGTTGTGGATACCAATGACAATTACATCTTTAATTTTTTTGGCTTTTAATAAGCTTGTTAATGTAGTATCAACATCCCATTCATGTTTATTCCAGGAATTGCCGGCATCATATAGCATTTGTCCATCCTGCATATATAATACAGCGTATTCTTTTTGTATAGAGTATCCTTCAGGCAACCATATATCAATATAACGTTCGTCTACAAATTCGGAATGAAATAAATATCTATCTATAGTACCTGCTGCTGTCTGAATTGCATTTTCTATTTTTATTCCTTTTGCTTTTGAGGAATTCTCATTGTTTTCTGCCCATATAATGTGGGAGAAGAAAAAGAATAAAATAATTGTAGCTATCAGGTTCTTCATTTCGATTATTTTTAGATTAATTTCAGTATCACAAAAATACTAGTGGAAGTAATCTAAAACAAAGAACCTATTCTTTCTATAATGAAAATATAATTGATTATTTTGTTATGTTATTGATAATCAGTTATATATTGAGAAATAAATATAATGGTTTTATATGGTGAAAGCAAGTTTTATATGTCGGATTTTATAGATTCTATTTCCATAATTTTTAGTTCAAACATATTATTAGAGATAATAGAACGGTTTTTGATTTTAGTTTTATAGGTATTGATTGTATGTACCGAATAATTTAAGAATTTAGCTATATGCTCACTGTCTGTAACGCCGAGACGAATGAGGGCAAATATTCTTAGCTCTGTAGTTAGAACATGAGGAGATTGAAGGATGATTTTGTCTTTGTCCGGAAAAAGGTTATTGAAATGTTCTACGAAGTCTGGAAACAGTTTTAAGAATATGCCATCAAAGGATATAAACTTATTTTCTTTATTTTGTTTTAAGTCAGCCTGTTTAACTATTTGCATGAGTTCACTATATTGTCTACTGGCTAATTTACGGCTGACTAATTTGCGAAAACTTTCTATTTCATCCATGAATGCAGAGTTTAGGCTAAAGAAATATCCGATATATTCATCTTTTATTTTATTTCCTTCTTTTAGCTTCTTGTTTACTTCTCTTAAATCGATATTTTGAGATTGTATTAATTTACGTGCTTTTTTGAGTTGTTTCATTTGTTTTAAAATGAAAATCATGGCTGCGAGAAAACATAGGAATAAGAAAGTTACAAATACCAATGATATGAATAGCTTTTTTTGTTGTTGCTGCATCATCTCAAACTTACTTGCCTCTATGATAGGCATTATTTCACCTGCTTCAACTTTCCTGTGACGTGCATTGAAGAATTTTGCATCATCCATTGATTGTTTAATATATGAATATGCCCGTTCTAAATTTCCTCTTTTATATGCAATATTCGCTAAGTCGGAGAGCGCTGAACTTTCTTTAGTAACATATTTAATATCGCCAATAGCAGCTTGAGTTAGAAGTGCTACTGCTTGTAAGGTGTCTTTGTTGAGTAAATGAAACATACCCATTCCACCAATACAAAGGGTTTTACTTCTTTCATCTACTTCTTCGGTTGCTAAAAACTCTTTAGTGACTTCAATCGCTTTGTCATATTTTTGCTGGCAGCGGTAAATATTGATAAGTTGTAATTTACTTATTGGATCATCATTTCCTTTTAATCTGATAATAGCCGTACTATAATGGATAGATTGGTTATAGTAAAATTTCTCGTAAGGATTATGACGAATGGCAAGGGCCATGTCTAAATATAGTTTTGAATAGCTGGAATAAAATGCTACTTTACGGTCTAAATCCAGTTTGGTAGAATCTATTGCTTGGAGTAAGTCTTTAGCTTCTAAAAATAAACCGGCAGATGTGCAACTATATGCCACTACTAAACGTGAGTCTGTTAATTTTAAAGGATCGTTTAATCGTTCGGAAATGTCTATCATCTTATTTCCGTAAACAAAAGCTGAATCGTAGTTATATGATTGGTATTCATTAAATAAACTACCATAAAGTTGATATAGATTTTGTAGATTGTCCTCAGTTGTTATTTTTTGTTGTAGCTTTTTTATCCTTTCTTGTTTTTGTTGTTCATATTGTCCCCTTTCTTTCAGTTCGGCATCTAATTGGGATAAATAGAAATCAATGGAATCTTTTTTCTCACTGGCATAGATATCAGATAAGAAGCAAAAGAAAAGGAAAAATACTATTCTACACCTCAAAATAGTGCAAGGCGTATTGATATTAGCTATCGCTATTGTCATTGTTTATTTCCAGTTATTAAATTAATTAAGAACCAAGCTGCCACTTGGGGTAATGCAAATATAAGCGTATTTTTTAATATAGAGCTATTATTGTAAAATAAAAGAGCCATTCCCTATTATTAGAAAATGACTCTTAATATGCTGATTGTTAAATAATTATTTACTTTTATTCCTATTGTTTGCTTTCTTTAGAAGTTCCCTGTGAAATTTGATTTCCGCATTTTGTATTTTATAAATTTTTTGAGCGGAAAGAACTTTCTTGAACTTTTTGAAATAAGTTTTATCCAACTGGTCGGCTTCTATACGTGCATCAAATACAGCTTCGATGATTTCATCATATTGGGCTTCAGTAGTTTTAGGATCTTTTCCTTTTCTGATGAGCTGCCACGCTTTGTCATTCAATTGCTTTTTCTTTTCCTGTAGCTCATAATACATAGGAAAGAATTTTGCAGCTTCATCTTTTGTCAACCCTGCTCTTTCTGTAATGAATGCTTGTTGCCTTGCTTTGAATTCTTCAGGAGAGATTCTTTCTTGCGGATGTGTGGCAAACAAAGATGTCACACTGCAAAAAGTGATTAATAGTATAATAAGTGTTCTGTTCATTGGGTGATAGGTTTATAAATCATGGTGCAACTTCTGTTGCATCGGTTAAGTACTGGTATAATGCATAATCATCCATCATGGTGTTATTGATGATAGTTGAAATTTCTTCATCAGACATTTGCTGCTCTGTTTCTGTTTCCGCTTTAGCAATTGGGTTGTCTTGTTGATGATGGAAGGATGCTATTTTAGTGATAAGAAATGCGCCTACAAACATGGCTGCCATATACACCCACGGTTTGATTCTATCCCATCTTCTAACTTTGGTTTCGGTAGGGATTTCTTTCTTTTCGGGAAGCTTGTTCATAACTTCATCGGTGAAGTTTTGAAAGTAGCCTTCGGGCACGGTAAACGGATTATCCTTGCCTAACTTCTTCATTATTTCATCTTCCTCTTTCATATCTGTTCTCCTTCATTATATTCTTTAGACATTAATAATGCGAAAAGGTTTAATAGGATTCTTTTAAAAAGTTCTCTATTTTCTTCACTGCATGGTGGTAAGATGCTTTTAGTGCTCCCACGGTAGTTCCGAATATCTCGGACATTTCTTCATATTTCATTTCTTGATAATATTTCAGGTTAAATACCATTCGTTGTTTTTCCGGTAAGGTCAGCAGTGCTTTTTGTAATAAGAGTTGTGTCTCGTCTCCCGAAAAATAAGGATCTCCTTCCAGTTTATTGACTATATCGGCTTCGGGATCATCAATAGGAATAGTGCTTGTAGCCCGTTGTTTATTGAGAAAAGTAAGACATTCATTCAAAGCAATGCGGTAGAGCCAAGTTGAAATTTTAGCTTCTGCCCGAAAATAATCAATGTTTATCCAAGCTTTGACAAAAGTATTCTGTAAGAGGTCATTAGCATCGTCGTGAGAAAGAACCATACGTCTGATTTGCCAATATAACTGTTCACTATATTGAGCTACAACACGAGAGAAAGCTTCTTTCTGAGTTTCTTTATTTTGCAGTCGGTCTATAACTTCTTGTTCATTGTAAGAGTCCATGTATCCTCTCTTTAATTGTATTTTATATTATCTAAAGCCTCTAGTAAAGGCTTGTCGTATTTATATATGTCATCGCAATAACTTAATTCTCCGTTTTTGGAATAATACATTGTATAATAATCTAGAAACAGAGGTATTGATTCTTTTAGATTATAGTTTTTCAATTCTTTGTATCCCGGTTTATTAATAGCCTTTATTCCGTCTTCTGTTTCTGCCCGTAAATCCATAGCCACCCTGATGCGGTCCATGGTTACATCGTCCTTGTCTTTCAGGAGAAAGAAAGCAAAGTCGAGTGCTTTTTCAAGCCTTACACAGCCATGACTCACTCCTCTGTTTACTTTCATAAAAGCCCAGCGGGAAGGTGTGTCGTGCAAATATACGGCAAATTCATTTGGAAAACGAAAAATAATACGCCCTAATGAATTGCCTTGTTTATTATCCTGTTTAACAGTGAAAGGAACGCCGCCTTTGTATTTAGACCATTTTATGCTGTGAGGGTTTACTGCATTTCCTTGCAAATCGTAAACTTTCATTCTGTTTCTGCGAAAATAACTTGTATCCCTTCGGTAGGAAGGAATGATTTCTTTGCGTATGATAGATTGGGGGACATTCCAGTAAGGATTCAGTTCCATGTAACTTATTTTGCTTGTGAGCAGAGGAGTTTTATTTCTTGGCGAACCACAGCATATTCTCATTTCAAGAATAGAATCTTTTTCATTGTCGAAAGCTTGAAGCATAAATGCCGCTACATTTACTGACGCATATTTATTCCCTTTTTCTAACTTTGATTGCCACCGCATACGTTCCATGTTTATTTCCAGACGTTTTTTATAATAACTCAGCGGTCTGTTGAGATAATTAATAGTAAAAGAACCAATAGAATTATCTGTTGCCAAACGGTTTTTTAAGCGAAAGCGGTTGGTTGCGTCTAATATTTCCCGGGTTAAAATGTTATTGCTTGTGTGGTAACTTGAATCAAGTTCACCAAAGTTCTTCAAGTTTTCAGCAATAAAGGGGATAGCTTCGTTAGCATCACCTACTTCCAATAGCAGAGTTCCTATATCGGGTATCTGTTTATTATTACGGTTTCCCAATTTTGTTATCCGTATAAGCTCATCTTGCATACTTTTATAGAATTTACTTTGTGGCTGTATTTCTTTTAAATATGCATTGGCATCTGTTCGGGCCGAATGAAGAGCTTGCAATGCAGCTTCTTCGTTCCATTTTTTGAGTTGGATGGTATAGAGTGATTTCTTTTTGTTTTTTCCGTCACTTGTTTTTATTGGCTGACCGGTTTTACCTTCTTCGTCTTCGAGTTCATTCAAAACTTTGTGTGGATCAATAAATCCATAACTAAGTCCACCTACATAGTACAAATATGCTTTTGAGAATGTATATTCTACTTCACCTAATAATTCATTAATATTATCTTCATCGTTTATGTTCAATGAACGTAACTTCTCTATTTTGTTTTTTATGTCGGCCGGATAAAATATATCCCGGTTCAAGGCATGCTGCAAAGAAGAGTTATCCAACCAATAAAGAAGGCTGTCTATACGGGAGTTGTTTGTCAAACCGTTAATCCAGATAAAGGAGCCTTTATCTTTGTAAAAGTTGTGAATGGCATTGTTATTTAAAGTAGATGCTTTTTCGCAGCTTTTGTTTATATAACTCAGGATTTTATTTCTATTGATTGTTAAGTTCGGCTTGGAGAGTTTTTTCCATGAAGCAACAGTCGGATATTCAAAAGAGTCCTGTTTGTTTGAGTTGCACGCCGTCAGGCATATAAATACTATGATAGATAAAAGAACAAATAATTTTCTCATAATAGCATAACACAAAATTGTGTCTTAGTGTTTGTGTTTCGCAAAGATATTCAGTTTTGTCAAATATCAAACAATTTGTCAAGTAAAGAAATACATATTTATAGTTTTATGCATAGATTTTCTTTAGCCAGTATGGTATTGGGAAAGATTGGAATCGCCTCATTAAGTAAAACAGATTCATCGTCATAACGTGCAGAAAAGTGTCCGATGACTAATTTTTTTACTTGAGCATTTGCAGCAAGTTCTGCTGCTTGCGAAGCGGTTGTATGATATGTTTCTTTTGCTCTTGGCAGGTCTTCTTCGGCAAAGGTTGCTTCGTGGAATAATAGGTCGACACCTTGCACCTGCTCGGCAAGTTGCTTCATATAAATTGTATCAGAGCAATAAGCATATTTACGTGGAGGTTCGCTTGGACGGGTAAGGCGGTTGTTGGGTATTACTTCACCTTCGGGGGTAGTATAATCCATTCCGTTTTTGATTCTGTTCAGTTCATAAACCGGGACTTCATAAAAGTCTATCATGTCACGTATGATGTGGTTAGGACGTTGCTTTTCTGCGAATAGGAAACCACAGCAAGGAATACGATGTTTTAAAGTTATCGTTTGTACGGTAATTGAACGGTCCTCATATATAATTGCGGATTGTTTCGTTTCAAACTCTTTGAATGTCACTTTATAAGGTAAGTTTTTACAGAAGAAATCCAATAATGGGGCGAATATCTTTTCTGCATTTTGGGGAGCATGTATGCATAGCTCGGCTGTTCTTCCCAACATTCCGAGGGTAGATATTAAACCGGGAAGTCCGAAACAGTGGTCGCCATGCAGATGGGAGATGAATATATGATTTAATCTGGAGAACTTTAAACGGGATTTACGAAATTGCATTTGTGCTCCTTCTCCACAATCTACCATGAATAGTTTGTCTCTCACGTTAATTATTTGCGAAGTGGGGAAGTGACGGGAAGTGGGCAGTGCAGAGCCGCATCCTAATATATTTATTTCAAATTTCTCCATGAAGTATTCTGTTTGCTTTGGCAAAGGTATAAATAAAAAAGGTTACCGGATAGTCCGATAACCTTTTTATTAAATTTATGAAGTTTATTAATTACTTCTTGTTTGCTTCCATTTGTTCTTTCAAAGCTGCAAGAGCATCAATATCACCAAGAGTTGTAGAAGCTGCTTGGTTGCTGATAGCAGGAGCTTCTTCTTTCTTAGAAGATTTCTTTGCAGTTGCTTTCTTTTCTGCTTTTTCTTCAGTCTTGGCAGCATCTTCGAAAATACGGCTGTGAGAAAGGATGATTCTCTTAGCGTCCTTGTTGAACTCGATTACTTTGAATTCGAGCTTTTCATCAAGTTGAGCTTGTGCACCGTCTTCTTTAACTAAGTGTTTAGGAGTTGCGAAACCTTCAACACCGTAAGGAAGAGCGATAACTGCACCCTTATCAAGCATTTCGATGATAGTTCCTTCGTGTACTGAACCTACAGTAAATACTGTTTCGAATACATCCCAAGGATTTTCTTCCAATTGCTTGTGACCTAAGCTTAAACGACGGTTTTCTTTGTCGATTTCAAGAACCTGAACTTCGATGTCTGCACCAATCTGAGTGAATTCTGACGGGTGTTTAACTTTCTTAGTCCAAGAAAGGTCTGAGATGTGGATCAATCCGTCAACACCTTCTTCGATTTCTACGAATACACCGAAGTTAGTGAAGTTACGAACCTTAGCAGTGTGCTTAGAACCTACAGGATACTTTTCTTCGATAGTTTCCCATGGATCTTGTTTCAACTGTTTGATACCTAAAGACATCTTGCGTTCTTCACGGTCAAGAGTCAAGATAACAGCTTCAACTTCGTCACCTACTTTCATGAAGTCTTGTGCAGAACGTAAGTGTTGTGACCAAGACATTTCAGATACGTGGATAAGACCTTCTACTCCTGCTGCGATTTCAATGAATGCACCATAGTCAGCCATAACAACAACTTTACCCTTAACCTTGTCGCCAACTTTCAAGTTAGGATCAAGAGCATCCCATGGATGAGGAGTTAATTGTTTCAAGCCAAGAGCGATACGTTTCTTTTCATCATCGAAGTCAAGGATAACAACGTTAAGCTTCTGATCCAATTCAACAACTTCTTTAGGATCGCTGACACGTCCCCAAGAAAGGTCTGTAATGTGGATCAAACCGTCTACGCCACCAAGGTCGATGAATACACCGTAAGATGTGATATTTTTAACAGTTCCTTCAAGAACTTGTCCTTTTTCAAGTTTACCGATGATTTCTTTCTTCTGCTGTTCAAGTTCAGCTTCGATAAGAGCTTTGTGAGAAACAACAACGTTTTTGAATTCCTGGTTGATCTTAACAACTTTGAATTCCATTGTTTTGCCTACAAATACATCGTAGTCGCGGATAGGCTTAACGTCGATTTGAGAACCCGGCAAGAATGCTTCGATACCGAATACGTCAACAATCATACCACCCTTAGTGCGGCATTTGATGAAGCCCTTAATAATTTCTTCGTTTTCAAGAGCAGCGTTAACACGATCCCAAGAGCGAGTAGCACGTGCTTTCTTGTGTGAAAGGATTAATTGTCCTTTTTTGTCTTCCTGGTTTTCGATGTATACTTCTACAGTATCACCGATTTTTAAATCAGGATTGTAACGGAATTCGTTCAAAGGAATGATACCGTCTGATTTGTAACCGATGTTAACAACAACTTCGCGTTTGTTCATTGCGATTACAGTTCCGTCAACAACCTCACGGTCGTTCACTTTGTTAAGCGTACTGTCGTATGCTTTTTCAAGTTCGTCGTGGCTTACGCTTGTTACAGCTTCACCGTTTTCATAAGCTTCCCAGTTGAAGTCTTCAACAGGAGCTACGTTCTTTAAATTTTCCATTAATAATTGTTTAATAATAAATTAATTGCGTTAGACATTATATTGTTATCTAAATCGGGCGCAAAGATAAGATTATTTTCCTGAACGACAAGCGGTTTTATTCGATTATTTTTCCATAAAACTGTGATAATCTTACCCTAAACATTGTAAATGTGCTAACTTTGCACGGGATTTCCGATTCAGGTTTGGTAAAATGAATAAAAAGATACTTCAAATAGCGATACCTTCTATTGTTTCTAACATAACAGTCCCTTTGTTGGGGCTTATAGATGTGGCGATAGTAGGACATCTGGGCAACGCTTCCTATATCGGCGCGATAGCTGTGGGAGGAATGTTATTCAATATTATTTATTGGATATTCGGTTTCTTGCGTATGGGAACCAGTGGAATGACCTCGCAAGCTTACGGGCAGCGTGATTTAAACGAATTAACCCATGTGTTGGTTCGTGCGGTAGTTACAGGGTTTGTAATTGCTTCTTGCCTGATTGTTTTACAATATCCTATAAAAGAAACGGCTTTTGCCTTAATAAAAACAACTTCCGATGTGGAGTCTTTGGCAAATACCTACTTTACAATTTGTGTGTGGGGAGCACCCGCTGTATTGGGACTTTATGGCTTTGCCGGTTGGTTTATAGGAATGCAGAATTCCCGCATACCGATGTTTATTGCCATAACACAGAACATTGTTAACATTGTGGCAAGTACCTCTTTTGTCTTTGGATTGGGAATGAAGGTGGAAGGTGTTGCGCTTGGTACGCTTATAGCTCAGTATGCCGGGCTGTTTATGGCAGTTGGCTTGTGGTTGCGTTATTACGGGCGATTGAAAATACGTATTCATCTGAAAAATAGTTTGCGACGTGATGCCATGCGTCGTTTTTTTACAGTAAACAGCGATATATTCTTCCGGACTCTTTGCTTGGTGGCGGTCACTACTTTCTTCACTTCCGTTGGGGCAAGGCAGGGCGATGTGGTTCTGGCTGTCAATACCTTGTTGATGCAGTTGTTCACGCTTTTTTCATATATAATGGATGGTTTTGCTTATGCCGGTGAAGCTCTTGCCGGACGGTATATAGGAGCCGGCAACAAACCGGCACTGCGCCGGACAATTTATTCGCTTTTTGCATGGGGAACGGGGCTTTCTTTACTGTTTACTTTGCTATATGGCATAGGGGGAAAAGAATTTTTGGAATTGCTTACCAATGATGCAGGTGTTATTGAAGAATCGCAGACTTATTTTTATTGGGTACTTGCTATTCCGTTGGCAGGCTTTTCTGCTTTTTTGTGGGATGGTATTTTTATCGGGGCTACCGCTACGAGGCAGATGCTTTATTCCATGTTACTGGCTTCGGGGTGTTTTTTCCTTATTTATTATGTTTTCTTTCCTTCGATGGGGAACCATGCTTTATGGATGGCTTTTATTGTATATCTGTTTTTAAGAGGAGCCGTGCAAGGAATGTTGGGAAGAAAATATTTATCTTATAAAGAGTAATTTCCTATTTTTACCTTCAAATGTTCATTTAACATTTAGTAGGCTTAGTATTAAGAAGATAGAGTGAACATTAGAGTTTTGTAATGTCCACTTTATCTTCATTTTATGTTCATAAAGTCGGAAGCAATTAATCTCTCTTTTCAAGAGGGGAGATTTAGATACTTTTTCCAATCGACCGCATGTTTATTTCAATCAACAGCATGTTTAACCGAAAACAACAGGTTATTTAAAAAAAAACATAAGGACAACTAAGAGAAAACAACTGGACATTTAAGTGAGTCAGTGTACACTAACGGGCGAGACGGTGTACGGTAACTCGGTAGTTGATGTACAGTAACTAGTAAGAAGACGTAGTGTAACTTGGAAATGAGTAGTGAAGAAAGAAAAAAGACATGTGAAAAGCTCTTTTTCCCATATGCAAATATACAACATTTTTCCCGGATTTCCAAATTTTAGCCCTTAAACAGGTGCAGTAATTTGCAGTACTTTGTTGCTTTTTAATACAATAGACTATTGTCTCCGAATGAATATAAAATGAAGATAGGATGACCATTAGAATAGCTAAATGTTCATCCTATCTTATTAGTGTTTAGCCTTCTAAATGTTAAATGAACATTTGAAGGCAAAAATGGGAAATATACTTAATCTTCGAGATAATAATCCAAAGTGGTAACCACCCTTATACTTTTGATGTAAGGAGTATTCGCATCACGGTCGGTGATGGTAAACTGTCCCTGATAAGCATTACGGATTTTACCTAATTTACTGTTAGAGTCTTTTGCAAACTTCTCAGCGGCTAAACGGGCATTTTTGGTTGCTTCTTCAATCATCTGAGGTTTTACATCATTCAGCTTGGTGAACTCATATTGTACATTGTAGCGGTAATCGCCTCCTGTCACGGCAATTCCCTGTTTAAGCAACTCACTTTGTTCGCCGATCAGTTTGCGCACTTGGTCTACATTTTCGGAACTGACGGTGATAACAGATGTTACATTGTAACGGAAAGGTGAAGGGGAAGAAGAGTACCGTTCGGCCTGCATATCTATAATTTCAGGAGCCGAAACGCTTATCTCGGATTCCTTTATATTGTTTGATTTCAGGAAACGCACAATGGCATCGTTCTTGTCATTTATACTATTATATAAGGTAAGAAGATCGTTGCCCACAATTTTGTACATTAAAGGCCAGATTACCTTATTGGCGGGTACTTCCATTTCTGCCAGACCTTTTACATTGACCGCACGGTCTTTTTCTTTAAATCCTTCGATTCCGCTTTTAATAAAGAATCCCAATAAAACCATTCCGATAGCAAGAATGGCAGCTTCTTTCATCCAATTTTTCATAAGCGTACAAGTTTTGCTAATTTGAGTAATAGAACAAATATAGCAAATAGATTGTTTTTGTCAATGAAAAACTACCTTTAATATCCAAGTTTTTAAATTAGTGCATGGTTAATCCATTATTTTTCTATAATTTTGCCCACTAAATCTATATAAATAAGTATGGTAATTTTAAAACATAAGCTTCTGGGAATGACACTTGGAGAGATTCAAAACGTAGTGGCGAGTCTCGGAATGCCTAAGTTTGCAGCCAAACAGATTGCAACATGGATATATGGAAAGAAAGTTTCGTCTATTGATGAAATGACGAATATTTCTTTGAAACATCGTGAATTGTTGAAAGACGGTTGTGAAGTGGGTGCTTCGGCTCCTGTTGAAGCGATGCGTTCTGTTGATGGAACGATTAAGTATTTGTTTCGTGTTGCGGATGATGCTTTTGTCGAATCTGTTTACATTCCTGATGACGACCGGGCTACGCTTTGTGTTTCTTCGCAGGTGGGGTGTAAAATGAATTGCAAGTTTTGTATGACGGGCAAGCAAGGTTTTACAATGAACCTGACTGCCAATCAGATAGTGAATCAGATATATTCCATTCCCGAAAGTGATAAATTGACAAATGTGGTGTTTATGGGGATGGGGGAACCGTTTGATAATCTGGATGAAGTGCTGAAAGCTTTGGAAATCCTGACAGCCGATTATGGATATGGATGGAGTCCGAAGCGCATCACAGTTTCGTCGGTTGGTTTGAGAAAAGGATTAAAGCGGTTCATGGAAGAAAGCGATTGCCATTTGGCTATCAGCCTTCATTCGCCTTTCGTCGGTCAACGAAAAGAGTTGATGCCTGCCGAGCGTGCGTATTCCATCACAGAAATTGTGGAGGAATTGCGTAATTATGATTTTAGCAAACAGCGTCGTCTGTCTTTTGAATATATTGTATTTAAAGGAGTGAATGACTCTATGATATATGCAAAAGAGTTGGTGAAGTTGCTTCGCGGACTCGATTGCAGAGTTAATCTGATTCGTTTCCATGCTATTCCGAATGTGGATTTAGAAGGAGCGGATATGGATACTATGGTTGCTTTTCGCGACTACCTGACTTCTCACGGTGTGTTTTCAACAATTCGCGCATCAAGGGGAGAAGATATTTTTGCTGCTTGCGGAATGCTGTCAACAGCAAAGAAGCAGCAAGAAAACGATGCGAATACCTAAACAACGGTGGTGAATCTTTGTTTATTGAGTATGTTTAATCATCTAAATACCATAATATTATGAAGCGTTTTACAATTTATTTGGGGATCATGTTAATGGTACTGGCTTTTGCATCCTGCAAAGGAAAGAAAACCGTGTTTACTCCTTCTTCCAGTGGCCGCCCTTATGAAATCCTTGTAGTGGTGAACAGCCAGCAATGGGAAAGACCTGCAGGAAGGGCATTGTTCAACGTTTTGGATACGGATGTTCCCGGACTTCCTCAGCCCGAACGCTCTTTTAGAATTTCTTATACTGATCCTAGGTATTACGATCAGACTTTAAAATTATTCCGTAATATAATCATTGTGGATATTCAGGATATTTACAGTACTCCGAAAATAAAATACGCAAGGGATGTGTATGCTTCTCCACAGATGATTATGACTATTCAGGCTCCCAATGAAGAAGAATTTGAAAAGTATGTAACAAAAAACAAGCAGACAATCATTGATTTCTTCGTAAAGGCTGAAATGAACCGGCAAATAAATTATTTGAAAGATAAGCATAATAAGTATATCTCACAGATGGTTGACAGTATCTTCGGGTGCGATGTGTGGTTGCCGGCGGAACTTATCAGTTCGAAGAAAGGGGAAGATTTTTTCTGGGCCTCTACGAATACGGCTACTGCAGACATGAATTTCGTAATGTACTCTTATCCTTATACAGATAAGAATACCTTTACTAAGGATTATTTCATCCACAAACGTGATTCTGTGATGAAAGTAAATATCCCGGGAGCTAAGGAAGGCATGTATATGGCAACCGATACTAATTTTGTAGATGTGAAGAATATCGGTGTACAAGGTGATTATTCAATGGAAGCCCGTGGCTTGTGGCAGATGCATGGTGATATGATGGGAGGTCCGTTTGTGTCACATTCACGTGTCGATACAGTTAATAACCGAGTGGTGGTGGTAGAAGGATTTATTTATTCTCCCGATAAGTTAAAGAGAAATCTGATGCGTCAGTTGGAAGCCTCGCTTTACTCTTTGAGACTGCCGAAAGAAGCACCTAAAACGGAGATAAAACAGAATATTCCGGAAGAATAACAGAGTAGGGGCGGAGCAGATCCGCCCTTACACAGTTCTATGATATAGCATAAAATAAAACGAAACTAATAAACTCAGATAATGGAAGAAAACAACCGAATAAGAATTGGTATTACTCAAGGGGATATCAATGGTGTGGGCTACGAAGTTATTTTAAAAACTTTCTCTGATCCCACCATGCTCGAATTATGCACACCGATTGTGTATGGATCTCCCAAAGTAGCAACCTATCATCGGAAAGCACTGGATTTACAAACGAATTTCAGTATTATCAATTCTGCTTCAGAAGCCGGACATAACAAACTCAGTATTTTGAATTGCTCGGATGATGAGGTGAAAGTGGAATTTTCCAAACCGACAACAGAAGCAGGAGGTGCGGCTTTTGCAGCATTAGACAAAGCTATGCAAGACTATAAAGATGGTTTGATCGATGTAATTGTGACAGCTCCCATAAACAAACATACCATCCAGTCGGAAAGCTTTTCTTTCCCCGGGCATACCGAGTATATTGAGGATAAACTGGGTAATGGAAATAAGGCTTTGATGATATTGTTGAAGAATGATTTCAGAGTGGCTTTGGTTACCGGACATATACCGGTAAGGGAAATTGCTGCTGCCATTACTTTGGAAAATATCGAAGAAAAGCTGGAAATATTCCACAAAGCCTTGAAGCAGGATTTCGGAATTGACAGTCCGCGCATTGCAGTGCTTGCATTGAATCCTCATGCCGGTGATGAAGGCTTGATTGGCAAAGAGGAACGGGAAATCATTATGCCGGCTATCAAGGAAATGTTTACCCGTGGAATACAATGTTTCGGTCCTTATCCGGCAGACGGATTTATGGGTTCGGGTAATTATACCCATTTTGACGGTATATTGGCTATGTATCACGACCAAGGTTTGGTTCCGTTTAAAGCTATCGCTATGGATGAAGGTGTAAATTATACTGCCGGACTACCGGTTGTACGCACTTCTCCGGCTCACGGAACAGCTTATGATATTGCCGGGCAGGGGATTGCTTCGGAAGATTCTTTCCGTCAGGCTATTTATGTAGCTATTGATGTGTTCCGTAATCGTAAACAGGAAAAGGCGATTCGTGTGAATCCGCTTAGAAAACAATATTATGAAAAACGTGATGACAGTGATAAGTTGAAACTTGACACTGTGGACGATGATGCTTAAAAAATAATAAGAGAATGAAATTTGCTATTATATCTGCGGGAGAAGGTTCCAGACTCTCGCAGGAAGGAATATCGCTTCCCAAACCGTTGGTTCCGCTCAACGGAGTGGCTATGATTGACCGTTTGATCCGTATCTTTATTGATAATGGTGCTACATCTGTTGTTGTTATCATCAACAATGAAAGTCCGGTAATGAAGGAACATCTGGCAAAAATGAAAACCGAAGTTCCTTTGGAAGTTGTTGTTAAAACAACTCCCAGTTCCATGCACAGCTTTTATGAACTCATCCCATACTTGAAAGATGAGAAATTTTGCTTGACTACGGTAGATACTGTTTTCAGGGAAGATGAATTTTCTGCTTTTATAGATTATTTCAAGAAATCGGATAAAGACGGTTGCATGGCAGTAACTGATTACATAGATGACGAAAAACCGTTATATATTTCTACGGATGCTTCATTGCAGATAACAGGCTTTCATGATGAATCCACTCCTGATTGTAAGTATATATCGGGAGGCATTTATTGTTTGAAGCCGTCTGCTTTAACCACATTACATAATTGCATAGATAATGGAATGTCACGTATGCGTAATTTTCAACGGCAACTGGTAGCCGACGGTTTGGAGTTGGAAGCTTATCCGTTTAAGAAGATTGTGGACGTGGATCATGTAGGAGACATTGCAAAAGCAGAGGCATTTCTCTCAGAAAACATAGAATGAAAATAGAATAGAATGGAATTGTTGAAAATTGCAGGTGTAAGTCGTGGTAGCGAGTTTTCCCCTAACCATGTGGATAATGATGCTGCTATATTTAATAAGGTGGTCGAGGTCTTGCAGAGATTGGGGTGCGAGGTGCAGACTTATACCGAGAAAGAGTTCATCGCCGCAGAAGTTAAAGCTTCTGTTATATTTGACATGGCGAGGGACAAAGCTACTATTGCGAAATTAAAAGAAATGGAGAAAGCCGGTGCATTGGTTGTAAATTCGGCTTTCGGAATTGATAACTGTGTGCGCCGTCCGATGACTGAAAAACTCATTGATGGCGGCATTCCGCATCCTAAAAGTTACGTGGTTTCTACGGATGAGGCTTCTTTTCCTGATAATTTTTATCCTTGCTGGATTAAGCGTGGCGATTCTCATGCCATGGTAAAAGAAGACGTTTGTTATGTGACAAACAAAAGTGAAGCAGATGCGGTCTTAACCGATTTCAGAACTAGAAATATTCCTACGGCGGTAATCAATGAGCATTTACGCGGAGATTTAATCAAGTTTTATGGAGTGCAGAATACCGGTTTCTTTTATTGGTTTTACCCGTCTCCTTGTTTTCACAGCAAATTTGGTTTGGAAGCTATAAATGGCATGGCAAAAGGAATACATTTTTCGGAAGAAAAATTAAAGCAATATTGTGAGCAGGCTTCTGTTGCATTGAATGTTCCCGTGTATGGAGGGGATTGCGTGGTGTCGACAGATGGGAAGATAAAAATAATCGATTTTAATGATTGGCCGAGCTTTGCCCGTTGCCGGGAAGAAGCCGGTGAGAATATTGCAGCTTACATATTTACACAGGCAAAAAATAAAATGAATAGATAAAATGAGTGAAGATAAGACACAAAAGGGAGGAATTGAAGCATCCCTTAAATCGCTTGATACAGAAGAATTTTTGGATATTTATTTTAATCGTCCCATTGGTTATGCATGGGCTTTGTTATTTAAAAAATTAGGTGTTCACCCCAATGTAATTACTATCGCTTCTATCTTTATAGGAATAGCTGCGGGAATCATGTTCTACTTTCCGGATTTAAAACTCAATATCATAGGAATGTTGTTGTTGATATGGGCGAATACATACGATAGTGCCGATGGACAGTTGGCACGCTTGACCGGACAAAAGACACAATGGGGGAGAATGCTCGACGGTTTCGGTGGAGACCTTTGGTTCTTTTCCATTTATACTTGTATTTGTTTACGCTTTACTGTCGCCCACGATTGGGAAACTCAGAAGTTGCAGATATTAGGTGTTTGGGCGTTAGGATGTTTTTCCGGTTTTGTTTGCCATAGCAAACAATCTGCTTTGGCTGATTATTATCGTAACATTCATTTATTCTTTTTGAAAGGAAAAGCCGGCAGTGAATTGGATAACTATAAGCAACAACGCGAAATACTCCGTTCTTTGCCTTGGAAACATAATTTTTGGTGGAAGGTTTTTATTTACTTTTATGGAAATTATACTCAATCTCAAGAACGTATGAGTCCCAACTTCCAGAAATTCTTTGCTCTGGTAAAGGAAAAATATGGAGATAATATACCTCAGTCTTTGCGTGATGAGTTTCGTCAATTGAGCAAACCCTTGATGAAATATACTAATATTCTGACTTTCAACACACGCGCCATTGCTCTTTTTGTATGCCTGTTTATCGGTTATCCTTGGTTATACTTCGTTTTTGAGCTGACAGTAATGAATATTTTATTCTTCTATATGCGCTACCGTCATGAAAAGATGTGTGAGTTATTGTATAATCAGATAAAATCGGGTAACGGTGAAAAGTAAATATAGAAATCTGTTTTTATTATTTGGCGTTGCTGTTATTGTTATAATGCTCTGTACTTTTGATATGGAGTATGATGAGTTGATTGCCAATTTGCGGAGAGCAGGCGGATGGCTTCCTGCAATTTTGGGTTTATGGGTATTCATATATCTGATAAATGCCCTTTCGTGGTATATTATTATCCGCGATGATGAAGGTAACCGGGTTTCATTTTGGAAGATTTATAAACTGACTATCTCCGGCTTTGCTTTAAATTATGCAACTCCGGTTGGGTTAATGGGAGGGGAACCTTACAGAATCATGGAACTTACTCCTTATGTAGGAGCAAGTAAAGCAACTTCGTCTGTCATACTCTATGTGATGATGCATATCTTTTCTCATTTCTGTTTCTGGTTTTCGGCTATTTTTCTTTATATAGCTTTGCATCGGGTAAATCTTTTTATGGGTATTTTATTGAGTATCATAGGTCTGTGCTGTTTGGTGCTGATCTATTTCTTTATGAAAGGATATAAAAACGGAATGGCGGTAAGAGCTTTGAAACTTCTTAGTAAAATACCGTTTCTGAAGAAATGGGCAAAACGCTTTGCGGAGGAAAAGAGAGAGAGTCTGGAAAAGATAGACAGTCAGATTGCAGAATTGCACAGGCAGCGTAAAAGAACTTTTTATGCTTCATTGTCTTTGGAATATTTGGCACGGATTATTGGTTGTTTGGAGGTATATTTTATTTTGAATATCCTGACAAATGATGTAAGCTTCTGGTCGTGCATCCTTATCATGGCTTTTTCTTCTCTTTTTGCTAACCTGTTTTTCTTCTCTCCCATGCAGTTGGGAGCACGCGAAGGCGGATTTGCTTTGGCAGTAGGCGGGTTGGCTATACCAAGTGCTTTTGGGGTATACACCGGATTGATAACTCGTGTGCGTGAATTGATCTGGATTACTATCGGTGTCTTGCTGATGAAAGTTGGGAATGGTGGTAAACCGGTTTCTTGTATGAATAAATCTGTATTAAAAGAAAGTACATATGAACAAGAATGATATAAAAGGAATAATATTCGATTACGGAGGTACTATCGATACCAATAGCATGCATTGGGCAGAAGTACTTTGGGGCAAATATGAAGAATTCAAAGTGCCTGTTTCCAAAGATGATTTCAGAGAGGCATACGTGCATGGAGAACGTACTTTAGCAGTGAATCCTCTTGTAAAACCGGAGCATGATTTTCATGATGTCTTGTCTATAAAGACAAAGATTCAGATAGACTATCTGGCGAAGAATGGTAAGTTGAATTGTACTTCCGATGAATTAAATACATATGCAAAACAGGTAGCGGATGGTTGTTATGATTATGTTTTGGATATTTTAAAAACGACTCGTAAGGTTGTAGAAGATTTATCGAAGAAATATAAGCTTGTATTAGTGTCTAACTTTTATGGAAACATAAATACTATTCTTGAAGATTTTGCTTTAGCACAGTTCTTTAGTGAAGTCATTGAATCTTCAGTTGTAGGTGTACGCAAACCGGATCCTGCTATTTATGCTTTAGGAGTACAAGCAATGGGATATGCTGCCGGGAATGTTTTGGTTGTAGGTGATTCGTTTTCGAAAGATGTGGTTCCTGCCAAAAAAGTAGGCTGCAAGGTTGCGTGGCTTGAAGGAAAAGGTTGGGGAGGAGAAGAAATAGACAGGGCGCTACCCGATGTGATTATTACAGATTTGGCAGAATTGCTTCCTATGTTATAGTTTTGGGAGGAATAATTAAATGAAAGAACAAAGAAAATCATTAGTAGGAGCGCGTTATACGGTTCCTTTTATATTAGTAACCTCACTTTTCTTTTTATGGGGATTTGCACATGCTATTCTGGATGTATTGAATAAGCATTTTCAAGAAGTGCTCGATATGTCGAGAACCTCTTCGGCAATGGTGCAGGTTATGTTTTATTTAGGTTATTTCCTGATGGCTATTCCTGCGGGATTGTTCATTAATAAATATGGTTACCGTAAAGGGGTGGTATTCGGTTTGATACTTTACGGCATTGGTTCGCTACTGTTCATTCCGGGAGAATATTGGATGTCTTTCCGGTTTTTCCTCTTTTCGCTATTTGTCATAGCATGCGGACTTGTATTTTTGGAAACTGCTGCTAATCCTTACGTTACAGAATTAGGCGATAAGGAAACTGCTGCCAGTCGTTTGAATCTGGCTCAATCTTTTAATGGATTAGGTTGTATCTGTGGTCCGTTGATTGGTGGAATGTTATTGTTTGGTGATGATGGTTCATCGAATATTTCATTGCCCTACACTTTGATGGGAATTATTGTGCTTGTGGTAGCTGTTCTCTTTTCAAGAGTAAAATTACCGGAAATTACACATAATGACGGTGATAATGATAACGAGAATGCCCCATTGAAAGGATTGTGGACTCATAAACTGTTTATTTTTGGTATTGTAGCTTTGTTCTGTTATGAAATAGCGGAAATATCTATCAATAGTTTCTTTATTAATTATGTAGTAGATGATGGTTGGATGAATCCGCGTGATGCTGCTATTGTCCTTTCCTTTGGCGGCTTAGGTTTATTTATGTGTGGACGTTTTGCCGGTAGTTGGATTATGAGTGTTATTCGTGCGGAGAAAGTTCTTTTGTTTTGTGCTGTGTGTACGGTTATAACTACTTCGTTGGTTGTTCTTAACTTAGGTATAATATCATTGGTAGCCCTTTTCTTGGGTTATGTGTTTGAAGCTATCATGTTTCCTACCATTTTTGCTATTTCTTTGAAAGGCTTGGGAGGATATACCAAACGTGCTTCTTCATTCTTGATGATGTCGCCTATCGGTGGAGCAGTCGGACCTTTATTGATGGGCTATTTAGCAGATCAGACAACGATGTCGTTCTCGTTCATAGTTCCGCTGCTCTCTTTTGTTGTAGTGTTGCTTTATTCCTGGAAAGTATCTCGTTAGGAATATTATATTACTTCAGCATGCAGGCTGCTTTGCTTGATTGTCTGTAAAACCTCTTCTTCAGTCTTACTGAATGGTCCCGAAGCCTCGAGCTTTAAGGTTGACATGGCAGCAGCAAAGCATCCTGCTTCTGTATAAGAAGCACCTTTACTGCGCATATAAAGATAACCTGTTGCATAAGTATCTCCGCAACCTGTCGCATCTACGACTTCTTTTGGAGGATAAGCCGGTATCTTATAGAATTTCTTATCTGCGTAAATCACAGAACCTAAACTGCCTAAAGTCATTAATACTTCTTTAACCCCCCATTCCGCAAGTTGATAAGCGGCTTTTCTTACATCTTTATGACCGGTGAGAACTTCGATCTCATGTTCGTTGACCTTTAAAATATCTACATATTTAAGAGCTTCTATTTTGTTGCTCCAGTCTACAGGATAAACTTTTTCTCCTCTTACTTCGCGCAAATATCCTTGAGCATCCACTGCAAGAATACCTTTGGTAGAAAGATATTTAAGAACATCTAGAGAGAAATCGTCAGATAATAAACTTCCTAAATGAAAAATACGTGCATCTACATCTTTTAGTTGCTCCACAGTAAATGGATCGGCTTTTGCAAGAACACGTTGGCTTCGGTTATTTTGATTTTCACCATATTTATTCTCAAAGTAAACAGAGTGTTTGCTTGGAAGTACGGTTACATCTATCCCTTTTGTACGAATTTCTTCAACAGCTTTGATTTCCGAAAGAGCCAGTGAAGTTACTAATTGGTAGCTTATGTTATTTAGGCAACTAATTCCATGTGAGAAATAAAAAGATGTTCCTCCCGGCATGAATACCGTTTTCTTAGGAGTTATTATTTTGTCTAACGTAATGTGTCCTATGCAACAAATGTCAGTCATGATGTTTATAAATGAATTTCGGGCGCGAAGTTACTCATTATTTTCCTTAGAAAGGAGGTCGTTTGCTTGACAACTTAATCAATTTAATCTATATAAACACTTTTTATCTAATCTGTTAAATTATAAAAAAGTCGAAAAAAGATGGTTTTTGTCATAAAGAACATTTAACTTTGGGACAAATTATCTTATAATCTCTACTGTGAGATACAATTTAAAATAGTTTAGAATGGAAAATGTTAATGTAAAACCGGCTACCGGTAAGTTGGGCGTTCTTTGCGTAGGATTAGGCGCCGTGACTTCTACTTTTATGACTGGTGTTTTGATGGCTCGCAAGGGCTTGGCAAAACCAGTAGGCTCTATGACACAATATGATAAGATGCGTGTCGGAAGAGGAAAAGACAAACAGTACAAACATTATGGTGAGATTGTTCCACTTGCAAACCTGAACGATATTGTGTTCGGTGCATGGGATGTTTATCCGGCTAATGCTTATGAATCAGCTATCAATTGCGAGGTGTTGAAAGAGAAAGATATCAACCCCGTGAAAGATGAATTGGAAAAAATCGTTCCGATGAAAGCTGCTTTCGATCACAATTATGCTTCACGTTTGGATGGAAACAATGTGAAGAGTTGTAAAGACCGTTGGGATATGATGGAACAACTTCGTGAGGATATCCGTAAATTCAAAGCTACTAATAATTGCGAACGGATCGTAGTTCTTTGGGCTGCTTCTACTGAAATTTATGTTCCTGTTGATGAGGAAATACATGGAACTCTTGCCGCTTTGGAAAAAGCAATGAAAGCTGATGATAAAGAACACATTGCTCCGTCTATGTGCTATGCTTATGCTGCATTGATGGAAGGTGCTCCTTTTATCATGGGGGCTCCCAATACTACAGTTGATATTCCTGCCATGTGGGAATTGGCTGAAAAAACTAAAATGCCTATTGCCGGAAAGGACTTTAAAACAGGTCAGACTTTGGTTAAATCAGGTTTTGCTCCGATTATCGGCACACGTTGTTTAGGCTTGGACGGATGGTTCTCTACTAATATTTTAGGTAACCGTGACGGACTTGTTTTGGATGAACCTGCTAACTTCCACACAAAAGAAGTAAGTAAGCTTTCTACATTGGAATCAATCCTTGTCCCGGAAGAACAACCCGATCTTTATACAGATTACTACCATAAAGTACGTATTAACTACTATCCTCCCCGCAATGATAACAAAGAGGGTTGGGATAATATTGATATTTTTGGTTGGATGGGTTATCCGATGCAGATTAAGATTAATTTCTTGTGTCGTGACTCTATCTTGGCTGCACCTTTGGCTCTCGACTTGGTATTGTTGAGCGACCTTGCTGCCCGTGCAGGACGTTATGGTACTCAGCGCTTCCTGAGCTTCTTCCTTAAGAGCCCGATGCATGACTATACTGAAAATGAAGTTCCTATCAATCACCTCTTCCAGCAATATGCTATTTTGAAGAATGCTATTCGTGAAATGGGTGGTTATGAGGCCGATCAGGAAATAGATTAATATATTTATCTAAATAAAAGGTAAAGGCGGGGTAAAAACTCCGCCTTTATTGTTTATAGGGTAATTCATTAATAAAGCTTATTTCTGACAAAATTGCTTGTTCTGTCGAAATGAATTTGTAATTTTGTCATATAATTAAAAACAATATGGTTAAGTCAGAAATTCAACAGGTAAAGCTCAGGTTTGGTATTATTGGCAATGCTGAAGCCTTGAATCGTGCTATTGATGTGGCTATGCAAGTGGCACCGACCGACTTATCCGTACTAATTACCGGAGAAAGTGGCGTCGGAAAAGAAAGTTTTCCGCAGATCATTCATCAATATAGCCGTCGTAAGCACGGGCAATATATAGCAGTCAACTGTGGAGCCATCCCTGAAGGAACGATTGATTCCGAACTTTTCGGACATGAGAAAGGGGCTTTTACCGGAGCAATAGGCGAACGGAAAGGTTATTTCGGTGAAGCCGATGGAGGAACGATTTTTCTGGATGAGGTAGGAGAGTTGCCTTTACCCACACAGGCGCGTTTGCTTCGGGTGCTCGAAAGCGGTGAGTTTATTAAGGTCGGTTCATCAAAAGTACAGAAAACTGATGTGCGTATTGTTGCTGCTACAAACGTAAATTTAACTGAAGCCATTGCACAAGGACGTTTCCGTGAGGATTTGTATTATCGTCTGAATACTGTACCTATTCAAATTCCGCCTTTACGCGAAAGACCGGATGATATTGTTTTGCTGTTCAGAAAGTTTGCTTCAGATTTTGCCGAGAAATATCGTATGCCGGCTATTATGTTGACGGAAGAAGCAAAAAGAGTGCTTGTCTCATTTCCTTGGCCGGGGAATGTTCGTCAGTTGAAGAATATTACGGAACAAATCTCCATCATTGAGACAAACAGGGAGATTACGCCCGAAATCTTACGGATGTATTTGCCGGATCAATCCCGGATGGAACGGCTTCCTGCCTTTTTGGGTGGTGACAGCCAGGGAAAGACGTTTGGCAGTGAGAGAGAAATACTTTATCAGGTCTTGTTTGAAATGAGGCAGGATGTGACAGAACTGAAAAAACTGGTGCATAATATCATGGCAGATAAGGTTGCAACAGCTACACAGGTAACCCCTTCCACGGCTGTGGCTTATTATCCGCCTACCCCGTCGAGCGTAGTGCCTGCAACTGTGGCTGCAAGCGTACCGACAATTAATATTACATCGACAAAACAGAAACCCGAAGAAGATGATATTCAGGACACGGAAGAATATGTGGAAGAATCCCTTTCTTTGGATGATGTTGAAAAAGAAATGATTAGAAAAGCACTTGAGAAGCATCATGGAAAGAGAAAAAGTGCAGCGAAAGATCTGAATATATCAGAACGTACACTTTATAGAAAAATAAAAGAATATGAATTGGAGTAAAAAAGCGCCGAAACTGCTTGCGTTGGTTGCATTGGTACTGGTGATAGTTTCGTGCACGGTTTCCTATAAATTTAACGGGTCTTCCATCAATTATAATTTGGTTAAGACAATTACTATCGAGACATTCCCTTTGCAATCGGATTATGTATATGCTCCTTTGGGAACCACCTTTAATCAGGAGTTGCAGGATATTTTTATTCGCCAGACACGTTTGCAACTTGTTCCGCGTAATGGAGATTTGGTTATTTCGGGAGCTATTGTCAGATACAGTCAGATAAACCAGGCGGTGAAAGCCGATGGTTTCTCCTCTGAAACACAGTTGAGAATCGAAGTAAAAGTGAACTTTGTGAATAACACGAATCATTCGCAAGATTTTGAGCAGACATTCTCAGCCCAGCAAAATTATGATTCGTCGCTCCCTCTCAGTTCTGTGCAGGATGAGTTGATCTCCAAGATGGTAAAGGACATTACAGAACAGATATTTAATGCAACGGTAGCTAACTGGTAAAACATGACATCAACAAATTTGCAGGAATGGATTGCCCATCCCGAAAGTTTGAATAGGGATACATTGTACGAGCTTAGAAATGTAGTGGCTCGCTATCCCTATTTCCAGACAGCCCGTTTATTGTATCTCAAAAACTTGTATTTACTCCATGATATAGCCTTCGGTGAAGAATTGCGGAGGGCTGCCCTTTATGTGAGTGACCGCCGGATGCTTTTTAATTTGATTGAAGGTGGCAGGTTTGTGATTAAAGCTAAGACAGCAAAGAAAGAAGATGTTTTGGCGGAGGAGCCGAACCTTGACCGGACTTTGTCGTTGATTGATGCATTTCTTTCCAGTATTCCCGAAGAGCCGTCAGGGCAACCTTCTACTTATGACTTGTCTACCGATTATACGGGTTATTTGTTGAAACAGGAAGAAGAACACTCATCCGAAGTGCCTAAATTAAAGGGTTTTGAACTCATAGACGAGTTTATTGAAAAAGCGGAAACGGAGACTTCTTTGAGGTTGAAACCGGTGGGCGAAGAAGAAGCCGGAGAGTATCCTGCACCAGAGTCCGTATCAGAAGAAAATGAGGATGATGAGAGCTGTTTTACAGAAACTTTGGCTAAAATTTATATCCGGCAAAAAAGATATTCGAAGGCACTTGAAATAATTAAAAAATTAAGTTTGAAATATCCGAAAAAAAATGCTTACTTTGCAGACCAAATTAGATTTTTGGAGAAATTGATTATTAACACTAAATCAAAATAACAAAATGTATTTATTATTAGTTATCTTAATTGTTATTGCAGCAATATTGATGTGCTTCATTGTTTTGATACAGAATTCTAAAGGAGGAGGTCTTGCTTCAAGCTTTTCTTCATCTAATCAAATCATGGGCGTGCGGAAGACTACAGACCTTTTGGAGAAGTTTACTTGGGGACTTGCTGCTGCTATGGTAGTATTGAGCGTGGCAACTGCCTATGTTATTCCTTCTTCTGACAAAGAACACGGTTCTGTTATTCAGGAAGAAGCTTTGAAAGAAACTGCAACCAATCCAATGAATACTCCGGGATTTGCTGCTCCTAAAGCTGATGCTCCTGCTGCAACTGCAACTCCTGCTGATTCGGCACAGTAATTTAGCGGATAAGAACGTTTGAAAATACAAACGGGCTGCTATCTTCACGATGGCAGCCCGTATTGTTTTATAAAAGTGCTCCGTTTTATTGGTACGTATGCTTTAAATGGCTAATTGCTCTTTTAACAGCTTATATCCGGTATTGCTGATACGAAGGGATATTCCGTTCTTTAGCAGAAGTTGATAGGTTTCCTTGCCCATTAACTCCACACGCTCCACATAATTGATGTTAATGATGTAAGAACGGTGTATGCGGATGAATTGGGAAGAAGGCAAATGGCTTTCAAAGAACTTCATGGTTTGCTCCTTTAAATACTGTCCGTTAGGAGTGAATAGCGTAACATAATCTCCCGTTGCTTGCAGATAAATCAATTCATCGAGGGGGATGATATGTATTTTTCCTCTGTCTTTTACTGCCACACGGTCTATGTTTTCTTCATTCTGAATCGTTTGAATGATTTCTTCCGCTTTCCTTTCTTCCTGCCATGTTTGCAGTTTTTGTACCCGAAACCAAAGAACAATGATGGCCCACATTAATATTCCGAATATCAACCGGGTGGCAAGAGTGCTCTCAAATGAAGGGTAAGGAGAATGAAAGATTGCCGTTGCCAGTAAATCCCCACCATAGCTTCCTGTTGCCCAAACGATCATAACAAGCAGGGCAAGTAATATCTGTCCGGGAATTCCTTCAAGAGAATCTATTGAATACCATAACAAGAAACTCAGCATGAAAAGTATTCCCGTAGATATAAAACTGTCTATCAGGGCAGGTGATAAGGATGCCGCTTCGCAATGTGTAAGCAGATAACATTGGATGGCAACTCCTCCTGCTACCCATCCCATGATAGCCGCCAGTCGTTTTTTGCTCTTTAAGAAAGGGTGTAATGGCATAATTAATCTTTTATGGTTAATCCTGCGAAGCTCAGGTTTCCTCGGATAACAAGTGATCTCGACATATCGGTAAGAGTCCCTCTGAGACGAGAATCTTCCACTCCCCCCATAAAAGACTGTACTTCGGTTCTGATGTTCCAACTGTTTGGCGCATAAATTTCTATTCCTCCGAAACTGCACTCCACAAGGATAACTGTTTCACCTTCTGCCAAGGATGTTCTTCTTAAATCAAGAACATTTGAGCCAAATGAGTTTTTCAGGTTAGCTCCTTTAAAAACAGGATCGGTTACGGTTTGGCGTATCTCGCCGAAAGAGTTGTTGGAATACACAAACCCGTCTACCGTGTTGCTTTTCTCGTCTCCGTTTATCCGGCATTTATTATTGTAGCGCGAAGCATATATGCGGTGTTGTGGTTTCAGCAAAATGATAAGTCCGATGACAACCAAAACGATAGGCCAGGAAATAATGGAGCTATAAGCTACAATTCCCAACTTTGGAAGGATAAACACAATACCGATGCAGTTAAGTATAAGCCCTCTGGTCACTTCTCCACGCATTAGGGAATATATACCTAATACAATGAGCAACACTTGCCAGGAAACAAGTATATGGAAAATATGCGGACTGAGCCAACCTAAGTTCTTTGCACCAAGCAGAAGACCTGCTATGATAAATAGGAGAGCAACCAAATATTTGCCACCTCCATGATTTCTATGACCTCGTGTGAAGAAGTTTGATTCAAAAGAATCATTTGAGTTTTTTGTTTCCATAATTTCTTGTTTATTTGTTTTGTGACAAATATAGGCGATTGGTTGCATACTGAAAATAGAAATTCTTTTATTCTCGGATATAAGTCGATGAATTACCGATTATGCCCGATAAAATAATCCTTGTATGCCCCTTTAAATAGAGTTTGTTTAATATTACCTTCAAATGTTCATTTAACATTTAGTTGGTTCATCATAAGGAAGATAGTGTGAACATTTAACTACTCTAATGTCCACTTTATCTTCACAAAAACTTCTGTCAGCAATGATAAGGTATGTTTTCGTTTCCCCCAACTATCACCCGGCTTTTTCAATCGACTGCATGTTTATTTCAATCAACAGCATGTTTAACCGAAAACAACAGGTCATTTAAAAAAAACATAAGGACAACTAAGTGAAAACGACGGGACATTTAAGTGAGTCAGTGTACACTAACAGGTGAGACGGTGTACAGTAACTCGGCAGTTACAGTACAGTAACCAGCTAGAAGACATAGTGTAACTTGGATTAGACAGGAATTTAATGGACAGAACCGTAGTTTTTGGCTTCCCATTCATACTGTAAATATACGAAATATTTCTGATATTTCCAAATTTCAGGGGGCAAAAAGTACAGTAAATTACAGCGTTTTTCCCTATTTCCCATGTTTGGAAAAGAATGTATGATGAATGTAAAGTGAATATAAAGTGGAGATTAGAAAGGTTAAATATTCATCGTAACTTATTTATAGTGAAAAAACTAAATGTTAAATGAACATTTGAAGGTAAAAGTAGAATCTTTCTACTTAGCAGGAGTGTGATAAGATAAAATCATAAAAAGAATAATAAATGCATGATTTGGTTATAGAATAGGAAGCCTTATTTGTTTCAGTTTTCCTTATTTTTGTCTGATATATATGTGCTTAGAATTATATATCGTATATTTGCTTTGCCAAACATATAATTTAGGTGGGAGGAACCCGTCAACTCTCATGGTGGGCATTTTTATGCCTGTCCATAATATTTCTATATAGCGGTTTCGTACCCCCATAAGGAGTGCTAATGCACCCTTGAACCCTGCCGTGAGCAATGTTAGACAATGGGAAAGGCGAAACCGTTTTTTGTATCATTTCTTCTTGTCTTTTTTGTCTGAAACCTATGTATTTTGAATTATATATCGTATATTTGTTTCGTCAAACATATAATTTAGGTGGGAGGACCCGCCAACTCTCATGGTGGGCATTTTTATGCCTGTCCATGACACTCCTATATGGCGGTTTCGTACCCCCATAGGGAGTGTTAATGCACCCCTAATATCCTGCCTAAAGTAGTATGTTTGACAATGGGAAAGACGAAACCGCTTTTTTATTGTCCCTTTTGTTTTTCCCATTGAACATACATTATTAACTTACTAAATTTAAAGATTATGGAAGAAACACAAAAGGAATCCGTAGGAGTGGGAGGTATGAAGATTACTACAACTGATGTCTTTACTATTTCGGAGGAGGAACAAAAGGAACTTTATTTGAGAATAGCTTTTTTATCATTGCCTACTCTTTTAAGAACCCGGCAGTCGGATTTAGACTCGCTTTATATATTGTACAATGAATTGGGCAAGATTGTGAAAATGTTCAATCGGTTTAATTCTGCTACTTGGATTGACTGGATGGTGGATATTCAGAAGATAAACGGATTATATTTATTGGAAAGTAGCAATAGCAGAAAAGACAAGCTGAGAATGATAGATAGTATTACAACTCATTTAAATATGCTTGCTGCAATAGGGAAAAGCTTACCTGCGATGAAAAAACTGGAAGGAATATATACTCGTCATTATAATAATGTCAGTAACCTGATTGCCATTGAAAAACAAAAGCAATTGAGGGATCAATGAATAAACCTGAGGTGTAAATTTATAAATTGTTATCTTTGTCTCCCA
>CABUKU010000023.1 GCA_902492205.1 uncultured Bacteroides sp.
TGAAGAAAGACTAAAGAACAAAAACTCGCGTACATTATAATATATATAAAGAAAAGGCAGCAACAGAAAACAAGAAAAAAAGAAGAATATAATAACTTCATGTTCAACTTTGGCGCACCGCGGCACATAGAATACAAACAATTGTATATAAACAAGTTTAGTGTGCGGCAAGAAAATAATATTCATTTTCCATTGCCGCACATTCTTTCCCTACACAATTTCCACCACATGATAACGATTTCCATGACGGGTGTGGCGTGGTTGCCAACCAATTCCTACTAACTTTACGCAAAGTTTACGAGGTGACGAGTCGCGCATAGCGGCTTTGAAACGGCGTTGCATACGGGTATATAATTCAACTGCCGTGAGCCATTCACCTTTTTCGTCATGCCCCGGCGAACGAAAACAAGCATAAAAAGCTTCCTCCATAGGAGACTGGATATAAAATTCCCGGTTCTTTTGCTGCACTTCCTGTTCTTCCGCTTTCGTCAACCAACTACGTTCACCTTGTTGCAGTTCCTGTTTTAACTGCGCATACAGTTGTTTATGTTCCAAAGATATTTCGGGGATGGCTTTCTTCAACTCCACACACAAAAAACGGCGGCTGCCTGTGGGATCGCTCAATATCTGCTTTTTATTGGTTGTCCCTATGAATGACGCCAAACGGGGCTTGCTGCACCAACCTTTCATTTTACCCTGATATAAATGTATGCTGACCATTTGCATGAGGTTCTTCAATTCGGGAATCTTGTTTTCACCAATGCGGTCGAACTCATCCAAGTTTATCAGCCCGCAAGTAGTCAGCTTCCGTTCGGGCATGGTTTGGGTGGACATGTTCAGTTTATCCAGATAATAATCCGCCTGCAAGCTGTCCGGCAGAAGCATTTTGCAGAAAGTAGATTTATTATATCCCTGTTCCGTGCTCACAAGAATGGGAGCCAAAGCATTGGCATGGGCGCTCTCCTGCCCCATCCACTATGCCGCCATCCCCAGCATCCATCGGTGAAAGCCATTCATCCACACAGTATCTTCACTTATCAGATGCGCCAAAGGAGTAATGCGATCCACACCGTCCCAGCCGGGTAATTCATTCATATACAGGTGGAAAGGGTGATAAGTATCCGTCAACGTGGAAAGCACCAAAGTAGGCACATCATATATCCAACATTCAATACCCCGCAAGCGGGCTTCCACAATCAAGCCATTCATTTCACGGTGATCCATTGGATAAAAAGGAGCTTCCGGCTCATTTCTTCGGCGGAATTCCGTGACTCCGGTCAGTGAATTATACCGAAAAACGTATTCCGTCTGCAAAAAGTCCAATAATTGTTGTGTGCGGCAAGCACGGTTTGCCTCCGCCTTCTTTTTGGATATGCCTGTCACAGCCGGCTCCGGTTTTTCTTTTTCTTTAAACACATTCAAATTCAATGCCCGAATGTATAATACAAACTTTGTTTTCAATCTCTCAATACACTCTTTCAGATAGTTTTTTCTCATACTTTTATTGTTTTTATTTTTTAAACCATCCGCAAATATATAGTCATAAATATGCGATTTGCAAATTATCGGAAGCGGTTTCAAACAAAATCTGCGCTAGGGGAAACGAGCCGTATAACTATTGCATCCTATGGTATTAATTAGTACATTTGTCGGCACAAATTAAAAGTTTCACTGCAATGAAACGTATATTCCACTGCAGAGAAATGCTTGTTCCACTGCAGTGAAACGTATATTTCTCTGCAGTGGAACATCTAATATATAAGGACAGATACATTAATTATACGGGCAAAGACCAGTAATACAGCCCGTTAAAAACAATAGAACATGGCAGTAAAGTATGATTTCTTCAAGATTCCCGATTTAGTAAGCGAAGGTAAAACCAGATATTCGGCACGGACAATTCTGAGCGGAGAAGTGGATATGGAAAGAATAGCCGATGTGGTGGCAAGCCGTTGCACCATGAAACAGGCGGATGTGAGAGGAGTATGGGATGCCATGCTGAGGATAATCAAAGAGGAGTTGCAAAATGGCAAACGCATTCATCTCGACGGATTGTGCTATCTTAATCTTTCGGCACAATCGCCTATGGTTCGTTCCACCAAGGAGATACGCGCAGAGTCGATTCTTTGCCGTGACATCAAGTACCGTACGGAAAAGGAATTGAAGCGCACGCTACGTCACACAAGGTTCGAACGCCAAAGCGGAAAGCATTCGTCCGAAATAAGTGACATTGAGATTGACGGAATACTTCGTGAATATTTCAAATATAATGCTTACATCACCCGCAAGGAGTTTGCACGTTTGTGTAAGCTGTCTCCTACCACCGCCATGAGGAAGATTAAGGATTTAGTGCAAAATGATAAACTATCCCATCCGGGCAGCCGTAACTCCGGTTTCTACTTTCCCGTGCCGGGAGGATATATCTCGAACAACAACATCGCAGCACGCTAAACGCTCTAATACTTAATCCGTTAGGTGGCATGTGCCACAGTGCGGCAAAGTTGAACGTTATCTTATAATGGTAGGGTTATGCATTCCGTGATCTGTATTCATTAGGAGTGCAACCTACCTTTTGTTTAAACAAACGTCCGAAATGCTGCGGATATTGAAAGCCCAGTTCATAGGAAATCTCGCTCATCGTATCATCGGTGCCAAGAATCCTTTCTTTGGCAATATCCATCAGCTTATTCTGGATATGCTCTATGGCAGAGATGCCTGTTTCCTTTTTAATCAGGTCGCCGAAATAATTAGGAGAAAGGCATAGCTTATCGGCAAAGTAACCGACTGTGGGCAATCCTTCGCTTTGTGGCAGTTTGTCTTGAAAATAGCCAGCCAACAAGCGTTCGAACTTTACAAGGATGTCTGTATTTGCCACCTCACGCGTAATAAACTGGCGTTCGTAGAAACGCAGGCAATGACTGAGCAGCAATTCTATATTCATACACAGTAGCTCCCTGCTGTGCTTGTCGATGGCATGTTCCAGCTCCGACTGAATTTCATGCAGACAATTCATGATAGTTTGTCTTTCGCTTTTGGATAAATGGAGTGCTTCGTTCACTGCATAGGAAAAGAAGGTGTATTTTTCGATGTTCCGTCCCAACGTAGTGCCCCGAATTAAATCGGGATGAAAAAGAAGTCCGTAAACTTCGGGGCGAACTTCATCTTCCACGGTTTCGGTCTGAGCAAGCTGCCCGGGAGCAAAACAGACGATAGTTCCCTCCTGATAGTCATAATGCCTACGCCCGTACTTAATGTCACAGCTTTTACGTTCTTTCAAATACAGCGCATATATTCCGTAATTCATCCGGACATGGTTCACTACATTACGTGCTTTTGTCAGGTCTACCACAGTGACAAGCGGATGCAGGGTTTCCAGCCCATAGAGTTCATTATACACATCCACCGAATCCATTTTAATGATTTTGTCCGTATTCATAGCTTTATCTTCTTTTATCCATTACAAATTTAGGGGATTTATCCGTAAGTGCATCATCCTGATACAGATAAACCGTAATCCGGGTTATCATATCAGTAAAATATATCCAAAGCAGCTTTCCGAATACCGGTAATTTTGCAACCAACGGATCAAATGAAAACAATATGAAACAGAAATGGCTCGTACTTATATTAACTATCGGGGTATTCGGTATCATCAATACGGAAATGGGAATAGTTGGAATCTTACCTCTCATTGCCGAAACCTTTCATGTAACGGTTCCACAAGCAGGGTGGACGGTCAGTATTTTCGCTTTGGTGGTTGCCGTGTCGGCTCCCGTCCTACCGCTTTTGTTTTCGGGGTTCAACCGGAAAAACATTATGTTGCTGGCATTGGGTGTATTCACTGCCAGTAACGTCATTTCCATGCTTACGACAAATTTTACCGTTGTTCTGATAGCCCGTGCCCTGCCTGCTTTTCTGCATCCGGTGTATGTCTCAATGGCATTTACCGTAGCAGCAACCTCGGTGAGCAAAGCTGAAGCACCAAAAGCTGTATCAAAAGTATTCATCGGAGTATCTGCCGGAATGGTATTGGGCGTACCGGTAACAAGTTTCATAGCAAGCGAGTCTTCATTTTCAATGGCAATGTTATTTTTTGCCATAGTGAATGCCGGAGTATTCATCGCAACCCTGCTATTTGTTCCTTCATTGCCTGTCAGGGAAAAACGCTCTTACAGTTCGCAACTCCGGGTATTGGGAAAGCCGGTTATGTGGTATTCCGTCATTGCGGTGACACTAATCAACGGAGCAATGTTCGGGTTTTTCAGTTTCATGTCCGACTATCTGAAAAAGATTACCGAAACAGATTATAATATCATCAGCGTGATATTGCTGATTTATGGTTTGGCAAACATAGCAGGGAATGTTATCGCCGGAAAATTGCTTTCAATAAATGCACGCCGTTGTGTGACAATAATTCCTTTTGGCCTTTTTATACTATATATATTGTTATTTACATCGGGTGAATGGGTGATAGCCGCATCTGCCATTATTCTTGCACTTGGCATTGCAGCAGGTATAGCCAGCAACGGCATGCAATATATGATTACTCAGGCAGCACCCGAAACACCGGACTTTGCAAACGGGTTATTCCTAACCTCCGCCAATCTAGGAACTACTATTGGCACAGCCGTTTGCGGGATGTTTATCACAGCTTTCAGCACACAATATTCTATTATGGGAGCATTACTGTTTCTCGTGGCGGGGATAGCATTTACAATTCTTAGGTATAAAAAAAGGAGTCACGCCTGACTCCAACCTTTGTTAACCTTAAATCTAATACTATGAAAAACACATTGCAAAGATACGGACTTTCCGGTTATCTCCAAATTATCCAAATAAAAAAGGATGTTTAATAACATGATTTAAGAACTTCATGGGAAAACATCCTTTTCTTTAATATATTTTTAAGACTTAAACTCTTTGACTGCCTTTTCCAACCGTTCCAAAGTAAGTTCACCGGATTGCCGCCAAAGCTGTTCTCCTTTCCTTAACAGCACAAAAGTAGGAATACTCTCCACTGTATAAAGATTGGCAAGAGCACTTTCCTCGTCAACATCAATCTGCACAACTTCAAGCTCATCTTTCATTAACTTTTTGAATTCTTCAACTATGGGATGCATACGCTTGCAATGAGGACACCATGAAGCATAAAACTCAGCCATTACCCATGCACCGTTTTCCAATGCTTCCTTATTTCTTTCTTCGCGAGCAACTTTCTTCTCTTTCATACCGATTATTTTTTTATAGTTAAACTGCAATTCCAACAATACGAAATGAAAGAATGTTTAGACCCGGAACGATAATACACATAGTTTTAAATTTGATTATATTTCGTTCAGTAATAATTCGGTCTCAAAAGCATACAAAATGAAAGATAGCCCATCTAAGCACGTTTGACTTTTTATCATTATTAACGCAAAATAATCGCTGAAAGATTAGGCTATTTCATTAGAATACCTACCTTTGTATATGTAATAGTTTACATTTTATCAGAAACCATTTAAATATTATACTATGAATATCGAAAAAATTATGTCCTCTCTTGAGGCTAAGCATCCGGGTGAATCTGAATATCTTCAGGCCGTTAAGGAAGTTCTTCTTTCTATTGAAGACATCTATAACCAACATCCAGAATTTGAGAAAGCAAGTCTGATTGAAAGACTGGTTGAACCGGATAGAATTTTCACTTTCAAAGTGCCTTGGGTAGACGATAACGGCAAAGTTCAGGTAAACCTCGGTTACCGTGTTCAGTTCAACAATGCCATTGGTCCGTACAAAGGCGGTATTCGTTTCCACGCGTCTGTAAACCTTTCCATCCTGAAATTCTTAGGATTTGAACAAACATTCAAAAATGCTTTGACTACCCTGCCTATGGGTGGCGGTAAAGGTGGTTCGGACTTCTCTCCAAGAGGAAAGAGCGATGCAGAAATCATGCGCTTCTGCCAAGCATTCATGCTTGAATTGTGGCGTCACCTAGGTCCGGACATGGATGTTCCGGCCGGCGATATAGGTGTTGGCGGACGTGAAGTTGGTTACATGTTTGGTATGTATAAGAAATTAACCCGCGAATTCACAGGTACATTCACAGGGAAAGGTCTTGAATTCGGTGGTTCTCTTATCCGTCCTGAAGCAACAGGTTTCGGTGGATTGTATTTTGTAAACGACATGCTTAAAGCTAAAGGTATAGATATTAAAGGTAAGACTGTTGCTGTTTCCGGTTTCGGAAATGTGGCATGGGGTGCTGTTACCAAAGCAACCGAACTAGGTGCAAAAGTAGTTACCATCTCCGGTCCTGACGGCTATATTTATGATCCGGACGGAATCAGCGGTGACAAGATCGACTACATGCTTGAACTCCGTTCTTCAGGTAACGATATTGTGGCTCCTTATGCAGAAAAATACCCGAACGCTAAATTTGTTGCAGACCGCCGTCCTTGGGAAGTAAAGGTAGACATCGCTCTCCCTTGTGCAACCCAGAATGAATTAAATGGTGAAGATGCACAAAATCTGATAAAAAATAACGTTATTTGTGTCGGAGAAATATCCAACATGGGCTGTACCCCTGAGGCTATCGACGCATTTATCGAACATAAGATGATGTATGCACCGGGTAAGGCAGTTAATGCCGGTGGTGTTGCAACATCAGGACTCGAAATGAGTCAGAATGCCATGCACCTTAGCTGGGGCGCTCAGGAAGTGGATGAAAAACTCCACGGAATCATGCACGGAATTCATGCTCAATGCGTGAAGTACGGTACTGAGCCCGACGGTTATGTTAACTATGTTAAGGGTGCGAATATTGCAGGTTTCATGAAAGTGGCTCATGCAATGATGGCACAAGGTATTGTTTAATGAAAATATTTCGTTTAGTTGTATTTGTATTTTGTATTGAAAGCGTTACCTGTCTCTTTGCACAAGAAGTGGGTAACGCTTCTTACTATTCCAACAGATTCCACGGCAGAAAAACTTCGAGTGGCATTGTCTATCACAAAGACAGCATGACTTGTGCACACAAAACCTACCCTTTTGGAACTCTTCTATTGGTGCGAAACCCGGAAAACAATAAAGAAGTTATAGTGAAAGTTACAGATAGGGGACCATTCAATAAGAGATTAATGATCGACTTATCCTATAGTGCAGCAAAGGAACTGGAAATTATCCAGCATGGGGTGATGGAAGTAGAAGTCAGTGTTTATAACCAATTGAATGCTCCATTCCGCCCCGATATTATCTTAACTCCCATATGGAATAAAGAACTTGCCGTTCACGGAGTGCCTAAAGAAGAAATCAAAGAAGCGCAAAAAGCCAAAGAACCTACCTTTCTTCATTATTTTAACAATATTTTTCAAATAAATAACAATAAATTATACTACAAGAAATAAAAGTCAAACATTCATTTGTTTATATATATTTTTTTTCATTATATTTACACAATATAATTATCCATATCTATCAAAGCATTATATTATGGAAAAGAATATTATGCATCCACATTCACTATCACTAATAACAACTTATCAATGTACAAGTCAATGCCCTAATTGTTGTTTTAATTGTTCTCCTCTAAAACAGAGAGTAATGACTATCAATGAAATTAAATCATATATTGATATGTCTACTAATTATTATACATCGATTAAAACTGTTATATTTACTGGAGGAGAATGTTCTTTATTAGGGATAGACACTTTAACCAATGCTATAAATTATGCTCAAAAAAAGGGATTATCTACAAGAATTGTAACTAATGCAAATTGGGCATCCAATAAAAATAAAGCATTATTTTTTATTTCACAACTAGCAATAGCCGGATTAGATGAATTAAACATAAGCACAGGAGATGAACATACATCTTTTGTACCTATCACTAATGTACTATATGCTATTCAAGCTGCAATCACAATAAAAAAAATAAAAAGCATTGTCATAGCTGTTGAAAATCAAATAGGAAATAAAATTACTAACCAATATGTAATTGATAGAATCAAAGAATTTTTAACCCCAAAAGAAATTAAATTATCACAAGATAAACTTATAATTATTGCTGATACATGGGTTAGATTCTCAGATATAAAATCACATTGTAAATTTAATGACTCTAATAACACAGACAACACCAATATCAAAGGATGCGATAATATTTTTACAAGTATCAATATTAATCCAAATGGAGAAATGTTATCTTGCTGTGGATTAGCCGCAGAATATAGCCCATTTCTTAGATTAGGACAATTAAATAGCAACAATAATATAAAAGAGCTATATGAAAATCAATTTAATGATTTCTTAAAAATATGGCTCTATACAGAAGGCCCAAGTGGGATTATTTCGTATCTTGAAAAACATCATGTCCTAAAAGACAACAAGCATGAATGCAGTTTCTGCTTAAATCTGTTATCCGATCATAATTACATACAAAAATTACTTAATACAGAAGTCACAAAAATAAAAGCTGAATTTCTAAAATTGGATCTTAAAAATATAACTTTATGAAAAACAAATCACATATTCAGAAAATTATTTCATTACTGACAAGTAGTAGCATACTTTTTACATCATGCGGAGGAGATAATTTAATAAGTATTTTTAATCAAGATGAAAAATTCAACTTTAATAGAGATAAATTTGCAACAAATACAGAAAGTATAGAGTTGATACCTTTGGATATATATCTATCAGAAAAAGATATAAAAGAGATTACATTTATCCACAAATTCTCAAAAGATATCATTAAAAATCCCGAACTAGTAAGTAATTTTATAGCCAATCCAAATTCGATTTTATCACAATATAATATTAATGACATAGAAATTGATTTAAATAGCGAAGAAATCCAATTATTAATAGCATTAGGAGATAAAGATATTCACAAAGCTATTCAAGCTAAAGATTTAAAAACATTTCTGTTTTTACTTCAAAAAAAAGGATTACTTCAAAATGATATAATAGAAGGAATGACTCAGATAACAACCAATTATAACAAAGGTAAGATAACTACAAGATCTGGTGATGATAATGGAGAACAGTTTGATGAAAATATATGGCCCATTGCCATATGCGCATTAGGAGTCGGTATTTATGTTGTAGGCATCACGTGCTTTTGGCTTGAAGTAGCTGCTCAAGCACATTTTGCAGTTACAGGGTTTGAAGATGATATGCCTGATGATATGGATGATGATATGGATGATGATATGGATGATGATATGGATGATGATGTGGATGATGATGAAACTAATTATTCGAGTACACAAAGGTATATTGTAAATAAAATATTATCCGACAAAGCTATAAAGCTTTTTTATAATCAAAATAGAACAGCCTATACATATTTGAACGAAAATGAGAAAAAAGATATGGCACAATCAATAAACATTATATTATCTTTTCTCAATATAAAAGAAAATAATAAGGACGAAATTATCAATTTCATTTGTAATATTTACACCGCAAACAAAAACAATCATGAAAACTAATTATTTTTTTAAGCCATCTATCTCAGTATGTATTATCACTGCACTATTTTTATTTCTTGTAGGATGGGCAATTACAAAAACTATAAATAATCATCCGATCTCATGTACAATCATATTGGGGGTAACTTTATATATTATATCTATAGCCCCAATTTTCATCTCTGTATCAGATAACTATGTCATTCTACACAGAATAATAGGCAGAAAGAAATTTAATATAAAGGAAGATTACACCCTGAGAAAAATCACAGTCAAAGAACTAGATAATAGTAATACAATTCGGGCATTTGGTAGCGGAGGATTTATGGGAATACTAGGCATCTTCTATTCTAAGAAGTTCGGAGGATTCTTTTACGTCTATATAGTCAATGATAAAGAAATGGCTTTACTTGAAAACAAGAAAACCAAGAAAGTATACATTATCAATTATCCGACAACAATATAATTAAAATCCGAAATCATCCGGAGCCTCTTCATGTTTTTCCGACTCCTTAAACGGAACAGCTTGCTGATGCACCTCATTTCCTTCAATATAAATAGCCCGGTAAGGACGTGCAGGGCACACATACTCGCAACCTCCGCAACCTACACATATATCCGGATTTATATGTGGGATTGTTAATCCGCCCCTATAAGGCACCATGCTGACGGCCTGCGTAGGACAATGTTCCGAACAAGCCCCACAACTGGTATCATCTTTATAGACAATGCAGTTTTCCTCCACAAACACTACCCTTCCTACTTGGGTAAGATGTTTTTCCTCTTTTGTTAAAGGTAATATAGCTCCATTTGGACACACCTCGGAACAAATGGTACAATCAAAATTACAGAAACCTTTCTCAAAGCTCATTCGAGGTTGCATAATTCCTCCCAAACCATATTCAAATAACGCAGGAGTAAGCACATGAGAAGGACAACGGCTGACACATAAGTGACAAGCTGTGCAATGCTTCAATAAATGCTCGGCACTTATTGAACCCGGAGGCGAAAGCGGGTGATTCTTTGTATATGGTTTCCCACCTTCAAATTTAGCAGTTACTTCCTTGGCTTTGGTCAATGGAGAAACAAAAAGGCTTACGCCGGCAACAGTAAGAAAATTACGACGGCTTTCATTTGACTCTTTTACAGGTTTTGAAGCAGTAACATAAGTGTAACCTAAAGCTTTCTGCTTACACACATCCAAACAATCAAAGCAATCCACACATCTACTGTAATCAATCTGATGCTCTTTACTATTTATACAAGACGCTTTGCACTTAGTGGCACACAATCCGCAACTATTGCATTTGTTTTCGTCTATCCTGATTTTGAATAATGAGTACTTGGAGATTACTCCGAGAAAAGTTCCAACCGGACAAATCGTATTGCAATATAATCGCCCGTATTTAAACGACAGCCATGAAACAACAAGCAAGCTAACTACTGCTACACAGAACGAAAGTACACTGCGAACAGCCACATCAACATAATATAATGTATAGTTATCGAATTTCTCAAGTAATGCGGCAATCAGGTTATTAGCCTCAAGGTAAACAGGCTTAAACACATTTACAGAGATACGGGCATACATACTGTAAGGATCAAGCAGCCCTAACAAAAATGTCATGCCCGAAAGAAAGGCAACAATAACAGTAGCCAGCATGCTATATCGCAAAATAGTTCTTGCTTTACGGAATTTATACTTTTTCTTCCGATTCACTCTCCCTGCAAACCAATTAACTACATCCTGCCATATCCCTAATGGGCAAATGAAAGAACAATAAACACGTCCAAACAGGAAAGTAGCCGCAAAAAGACAAAACAACACAGTTATGTTCAAAGCCAACAAAGCCGGAACAAACTGTATGCGTGTCAAAAATCCATTCTGAGGAGTGAGCCCGGCAAAATCAATAAAGAAGAAAGTGATCAGCGTGAGCAAAACAACAGAAACAGCTATGCGTATTTTACGTAGCATCTTATAATTTAATTCGTTTAATGTTCAGTTTGTCCAGATTGGATGTCCCTACCTTCAAAGCCTCGGCATTGGCTATGTGGGTTACATGCTCCAAAGGCATACTAACAATCTGATTAAAGAATTTTGTAGCAGCTGTATCGACAGCTACCATATCCGAAGACATGAACAACCCTTTAGATAAAACCACATCGGCAGCAGACTTCCCACGAGGACCGTTTGTTTTCATTACTCTATATGCATCTACTACATTCAGAACAGGACGTTTAGGCAACGTACATACATCGGCAATGCACTGCTGTAAATCATGGCTATGGAAAAATCCCCTATCCCATACAATACCCATCATGTTTTTCATGGAGATGGTCATTTTAGCTCCTCCGTGATTCTTCAGAATAGGAACATTAATCCACACATCGCAATCAAGGATAGCCTGATGTATTTTTGCCGTCTTCATATTCTTTGCATTCGGAAGGCTGACAGAACGGTAGTAAGTTTCTTCATGTGCAGGGACGACTTTGGCTCCGGCTGCTTTCGCTGCATCTTCTATACCACTGTTTTTATAACATTTGCGCCAGTCATCACAAGTATGGTCGAATACAATCACTTCAGAAGCTCCTGCAGCCAAACACTGTTTTATAATTTCAGATATTAACTTCGGATTGGTATTTCCCGCCAGCTCCGGTGTTTTATCCCAACCGATATTCGGTTTAACAACCACCTTCTGTCCTTTTTTCACATACTTGCCTATCCCTCCCATTTCCTGAATGGCACGTCGAAACATTGCATCGGGTTCACCTCCCATAACGGCTATCATGTCATAAGCCGCTCCGGTTTCTGTACTCTCACCTGTTTGCATCAGCATATCAAATGCTTTACTCGGAATTACGGTTGCAGCCAGACCTGTCAGAGCTATACTTCGCAAGAAATCTCGTCTTTTCATACTCGATATTTTTTAGCATTCATACCTGGCAAGCATTTTTAATACAAACCAGCCACCCACTATCTGAACAATCATGCCGGGGAAACCTAATCTGAAATCTTGCAAAGCCATGGAAAAACTATTAGTAATAAACAGTTCGGCTACCGCACCAGTCAACTGATAAGCCAACACCACTCCTGCAAGAAGCCACAAAGAAACCTTGCGACTATGCCGGGCTACCAATGCAGCAGCTACTGCAAGCAAAGAAGACTTAATCAATAAAACAGGTAATACAGCCATTGGAGGCATACCAAACAATAAGTGATTGCAAAGCGGTGATAAAATAGCAGTCAACAATCCCAGACGTATCCCAAACTTATAAGAAGCTATCAATGTAAAGAAATAAATAGGCAGTAAAATTTTACCCCCGTCCGGTACAAGGTGACATAACTGAGGGAAAACAATGTTTCCTAATACAAATACTGATGCAAAAAGATAAGTCCGATAATTAGACAAGCCAAGCGCCACCGGGCGGAAAGATACTATTGTTTCCATTGTTTCAGAATTGAGTTAATCATACTATATCCTATTTGTAATCAGGACACTATGCAAAAATAACGATAATTTTAATTTTTCCAAATAAAGTTTGAACATAATATTCTTACCTTTGCCCACAAATCAAAAAAGAGAAATAAAAGATGAATTTAAATGCGGAAATTGAAACACGGAGAAACAAAATCCGTGCATTAATGTCAAAAGCAAACATAGATGCTGCACTTATAACCTGCAATGTCAATTTACTCTACACATGCGGACAAATTATCAGCGGTTATCTATATATGGATGTAAGCGGAAAAGACTTTTTATTCGTGAAGCGGCCCAATACCCTGAATGGAGAAAATATTTTCCAGATACGCAAGCCCGAACAAATAGTTGAGATCTTACAAGAAAATGGAATAACATCCCCAAAAACTCTGATGCTCGAAGCCAGTGAATTGCCATACACCGACTACATGCGTTTGGCAAAAATGTTCGGTAACTCTACATGTGTAAACGGGACTCCTCTTATCCGGGAAGCCAGAAGCATAAAAACTCCTTATGAAATAGAATTATTCCGTAAATCTGCCACCGCACATGCAAAAGCTTATCAACATATTCCCGAAGTTTATCGTAAAGGAATGAACGACTTACAACTTTCTGTTGAAATAGAAAGATTAATGAGACTTGAAGGTTGCCTGGGTATATTCCGTATTTTCGGCCAAAGCATGGAAATCTTCATGGGAAGCGTACTGACCGGAGAAAATGCAGCAAACCCTTCTCCATATGATTTCGCATTAGGAGGAGAAGGGCTAGATCCTTCTTTACCCGGTGGCCTCAACGGGACAAAACTACAAGAAGGCAATACCGTAATGGTAGACCTCGGTGGAAACTTCTATGGTTATATGTGTGATATGTCACGTGTTTATTCCATGGGAAAAACAAAAGAAATAGCATATCATGCTCATCAGGTTTGTCTCGAAGTGCAAGATAGAGTAAGCAGCATGGCAAAACCGGGAGTTGTATGTGAGGATTTGTATGATGCTGCCATAGAAATAGTTAACCGGGAGAAACTAGCTGAATATTTTATGGGAACAAAACAACAGGCCAAATTCATCGGTCACGGCATCGGATTGGAAATAAACGAAGCACCGGTACTGGCACCAAGAATCAAACAAGAGCTTGAACCGGGAATGGTATTTGCATTGGAACCTAAAATCGTATTGCCACAAATAGGCCCGGTTGGTATTGAAAATTCATGGGTGGTAACTGAGTACGGAGTAGAAAAACTAACCAAATGCCCGGAAGAAATTATAGAATTAAAATAAGTCTGCTTCATCAAATAAAACATTCAGAAATATCCCGGTATTAACATTACCGGGATATTTTTTTAGATTGTTAATCCGTTCTTTTCGAGAAACATTCGAGTTACTCTGTCGTTTTCCAAAATAGGAAAAACTGAAATTATTATTGAGATCACATTCATTATTATTATGCACCGATAGTTAATCTTTATTTTAATTAAAAAAGATCACTACCATACCAATTAATTTTTATTTATATTTGCGACTAATATGGTACTATCACGAATAACGCCGCCATAGCAATTAAAGTTTATTAGATGTTCAAATATATCTAAAACCAAGAAAGAATGACAGTCGAAATACTTAAAGGCACAGAGGACAGATTGTATGAATTAGTGGCTCATTTAGTTATGAATCCGGATGTTTTAAAACAAAACAGGAACTATCCTTTTAAAACATCAGAAGCATTTATATGGTTTGTTACGATAGAAAACGAAGAAGTTGTCGGATTTCTTCCGGTAGAAATCAGGGAGACGAATGCCATTATCAATAACTATTATGCACTTGAGGAGGATCTAAAGATACTAGATGCCATGATAAAAAAAGCATCAGAGTATTTTCATAAAGATTATACATTGATTTCCATTACACAGAATCAGCATATTCAAGCTTTTATTCCAAATAAATTCGTTATAGACCATGAGTGGAAAAACTATGTAAAGATGAGGAGGGTAGAATGAAGAACCTGAAAAACGAAAATGTATATGAATTAGTGCAGAAAAGACTAAAATTCATTTTTGCAGAATTCGATAATGTATATGTTTCCTTTTCCGGCGGAAAAGACAGTGGAGTGCTGCTAAACCTATGCATTGATTACATAAGACAGCATGGGCTTAACAGGCGACTCGGAGTGTTCCATATGGATTATGAGGCCCAATACCAATTGACCAGTGATTATGTGGATTATATGTTCTCCCAAAACAGGGACATTATTGATGTTTACCGGGTTTGCGTACCCTTCAAAGTTGCAACATGCGCATCCATGTATCAGGAATACTGGCGTCCGTGGGACGAAAAAGATAGAAAAATATGGGTAAGGGATAGACCACTTGAATGCATGGTGAAAGAGGATTTTCCCTTTTATAATGATGATATGTGGGATTATGAATTCCAGATAAAATTCTCTGATTGGTTACACAAAAAGAAAGATGCTGTAAGAACTTGCTGCCTTGTAGGAATACGCACACAAGAAAGTCTGAACCGTTGGCGAAGTATTCATGGCAGTAACCGTTATAACAGTTATCACAATTTCACATGGATGCGTAAACTCTACCCGGATGTCTACAATGCATATCCCATTTTTGACTGGAGAACAACAGACGTTTGGACCGCAAACGGCAAATTCCTGTGGAAATACAATCATATTTATGATTTATACTACAAAGCCGGGGTAGGAATTGAAAAACAAAGGGTGGCAAGTCCTTTCATATCGGCAGCACAGGAAGCGTTGAAGTTATACAAGGTTATCGATCCAAACACATGGGGGAAACTTATTGGGCGTGTCAATGGAGTGAACTTCACAGGAATATATGGGGGAACCAAAGCTATGGGGTGGCAAACCATAAAACTCCCACCGGGATACACATGGAAGGAATATATGAATTTCCTTTTGCAGACTTTACCCGAAGAAACAAAGAAATCATATCTCAACAAACTGGCGGTAAGCATTGACTTCTGGCGTTCCAAAGGTGGTTGTCTGTCAACGGAAACCATCAAGAAACTGAAAAACATGGGAATAACCTGTTATGTGCAGAACAACACGAATTATAAAACGGATAAGTTGCCTGTACGTATGGAATATCTGGATGACATAGACATACCGGAGTTCAGGGAAATCCCGACTTATAAAAGAGTATGCATCTGTATACTGAAGAACGATCATGCCTGCAAATACATGGGATTCACTCCAACCAAATCCGAGAGAATGAGAAGAGAAAGAATTTTAGAGAAATATAAACATATATTACAATGAGCGATTATATCAGTCCTGTTTACAACGTTATTTCCGTACCCATCGAAAAAGTAAGAGCCAACAATTACAATCCGAACAAGGTGGCTCCTCCCGAAATGAGATTACTGGAAATTTCAATTTGGGAAGACGGATACACTATGCCTTGCGTATGTTATTATAACAAAGAAGAAGATATGTATGAAATAGTGGACGGATTCCACCGTTACACCGTATTGAAAACTTCTCAGCGAATTTACGAAAGAGAAAAAGGAAGATTACCGATAGTAGTCATTAACAAAGATATATCCAACAGAATGGCATCCACCATACGGCATAATCGTGCCAGAGGAATGCATAATATCGATCTGATGTGCGAGATTGTTTCCGAGCTTACGAAGTCAGGAATGTCTGATGCATGGATTATGAAGAATATCGGAATGGATCGCGACGAGCTTCTTCGCTTAAAACAAATTTCCGGGTTAGCCGAACTCTTTGCCGACAAAGATTTCAGCATACCGGAACTGCTTTAAACCATTAACTTATTTAATCTTCTCGGGAGCACGCTTCATGGCTTTAACTATGAGGTAAATCCCGAGAATAATCAACGGAATACTCAGCCACTGCCCTATATTTAAAGACATACCCGCCTCTGCTGCCACTTGCGGATTCTTTATAAACTCCAAACCGAAACGGGCACCAAAGAATATTAACAGGGAAACTCCTGTAATCAAACCTACCCTTGATTGCAAATGATACTTCCAATACATAACGGAAGAAACAGCAAAAGCCAAAAGACAATAAAGCATTTCATAAATCTGCGTAGGATGACAAGCCTGACCTGCATAAAGAGTTTGCCACTCACGCGAACGGATAAACTCGAATCCCCACGGCAAAGTAGTAGGATAACCGAATATTTCGGAATTCATCAAGTTGCCCAGACGGATACATGCACAAGCAATGGCAATAGCCGGTATCATTCTGTCGAACAACCACCAAACGCTTTTATGAGTCACATGTTTGGAATAATAAATAAGAGCAAGGATCAATGCAAACACACCTCCGTGACTTGCCAAACCGCCTTCCCATATATAAAGGATTTCAATAGGATGCTGCGAATAATAATCCCACGAATAGAATAAACAGTGTCCTAATCTTGCTCCCACTACTGCGCTCACAATAGTGTAGATAAACAACTTATCAACCCAATTCTCTGGTAGTTTTTCATGTTGAAAGACACGTCTCACCATCTCATAACCTATAAGGAAACCAATTCCCCATAGCAAACCATACCAGCGTATTTCCTTTCCTCCGATAGAAAAAATGGTGGGATCAACATCCCAAACAATAGATAGAAGCATATTCAGCAGTTTTTGTTTGTTTCATAAAATAAAAAAGCGGGGACAGATAAGCTCTGCCCCCGCAAATATAAATATTATTATACCAAATGCGAAATTAATTCTTCACGTTCTCCGTGAAGCAAGTCAATTACAGGAACTTCAACCATGGTATAGCATCCCGGTTGTTGTTTCATGGAAGCACGGGCTACACAAACAAGAACCTGAGCAGTCAATGCAGGATTATTAATCTTCATGTTGAACTCGAACAACTGGTTTTGTGTCTTACCCGACACACCTTTACGAGTCAGATTCACCCCGTGTCCCATATCAAGAAGAGCATCCACATTCGGAACCAATTTCACATGAGTTTCATCATTTACGAAATAAGGATCGGCTTTGATGGCAGCAGCTACGTCTTCAAACTTATATCCGTCTTTCAATTCGATGTAAACCATGCGGCGGTGAATACCCGTTCCGGTAGGAATAGTCATTGACAAGGCAGCTTTCACACCATCCACAGCTTTTACAGCCACAGTGTGTCCCATGCTCATGCCCGGACCGAAGTTTGTATAAGTGATTCCCTTTGGAGCGATAGCCTCAAGCATGGTGCGAACGATAGAGTCACTTCCCGGGTCCCATCCTGCAGAAATAATGGAAACCGTATTATGTGCTTTGGCAACCTTATCCAATTCGCGACGAAGGTCTACGATTCCTGTATGAATATCAAAACTGTCTACCGTATTGATTCCCAGTGCAAGAATTTCTTTTGCATACTTTTCAACACTTCTGGTAGGAGTGCAAAGGATGGCAACATTTACATCCTTCAATTCTTTTATATCTTTTACTACTGCATAATCATTCAGCTCGGCAGGTTTATCAACATCACCATTACGGCGAACCACACCTGCAATTTCAAAATCGGGAGCAACTTCCAATGCTTCCAAAACATATTTTCCGATATTGCCATATCCAACAATGGCAGCTCTTACTTTATTCATTCTTTTAGCTGTTTAAGTTTACACATTTATTAAATCCGGACACAAAAGTAAGCATTCTGAACCGAAAATGTAAAAAGTAACATATAATATATTGGAAAAAATAACGTTTAACGACAGTCTTTAGCTTTTAACACAAGAAAAGCGTACATTTGTAGCTTTTCATAAATAAAATCAGGAATAATGATAGAATACATCAAAGGAAACATCACGGAAATAACTCCCGCCATGGCCGTGCTCGAATGCAACGGTGTGGGATACGGCATCAATATTTCCCTGAACACATACTCTGCCATACAGAACCTCAGCAGTTGCAAGTTATATATATATGAAGCAATCCGCGAAGATGCTCACATACTCTATGGCTTCTTCAACAAACAGGAACGCGAGCTTTTCCTGCTGCTCATTTCCGTTTCGGGTATAGGAGGAAACACTGCCCGAATGATTCTTTCGGCACTGACAGTAAGCGAAATATGCAATGTTATCAGTTCCGAAAACGTGAATATGCTGAAGACAGTGAAAGGCATTGGTTTGAAAACCGCCCAGCGTGTCATCGTAGAGCTAAAAGACAAGATAAAAGTAACGGGAGTGGAAGCCGGCTCCCAGCCTATAAAGAACCCGGAAATACAGGACGAAGCAGTTGCCGCCCTCACCATGCTTGGTTTCAACACGGCAGCATCACAGAAAGTTGTTGCGGCTATCTTGAAAGAGTTGCCCGATGCACCTGTGGAACAAGTTATCAAGTTGGCATTGAAAAGACTGTAACAACAAATTATGTCTCTCTCTAATAAAAAACTTGCAAACCACCTATCACACCTACACCACAAAGATAACTTATTGTATATAAAATGTTTAGGATGTACATGCAGCTTCTTTTCACCTACACCTTACCTATCACCCGCCTACACCCAATGTTCTGTGTAAGCAATAAGGTGTTTTTTTTGAAACAACCTTTTGTTTCTTGAAAATGTGCCATCGTTTTAATGTTTACACCCGGGTGTAAGACTAGTTCACACCCGGATGTAAAAACGCTCACACCCGGGTGTGAATAGAGTTAACACCCGGGTGTAAGCAAATAAATATTCCGTTGTTTTAGGGATTATTCCTTATCTTTATCTTTTCCCTCTGCAATCTTACGGTTAACGAACTCTATCTTCAGATTAGCTTCTTTCTGATTCTTCTTTATTTCTTCGATAGCGGAAAGTATTTGTGCAAGTTCATATACGGCAGCAAATGCTTTGCGGTCGTTCGGCTGCATCTTTACGGAGTATTTGCGTTCTCCCAGATAATCCACTTTAATATCGTTATCTTTATTCAGATAGATGAAACCGATTACATTTCCATCATTGCCGAGCTTATAATCGCACTTCTCTATCTTCTCCCCCAAATCCGTAGTTTCATAACTGTCGTTGCTGGCAGGAGTTTCAGCAAAACTGCCGTCTTTCGCAATAACTTTCACGGCCGCATGGTGAATATTATAAGGACCGCAATAAATAGAAGTCATAGCCATTTCACCACGTTCGTTAACCTGGGCACGAAGGTAAGAGCGATGCACATTCTTTTCAACCGTCTGGGTTGGATAGAAATAGTTACCCACCTTTTGATATGCCGTGTCTTTCTCCAACACAAACCGGTCTTTTATCTCATCAAATGCTTTTTGCTTTGCCTGCATCATACTATCCAGATACACCAAACTCTGTTGCTGTTCTTTCAGTTCAACCTGTTGAAGCAGTTTTATGCCTGCTTTCCTTGCTTCAAAAGCTTTGGGATAAAGTATTTTAATGCTGTCCAACTGGAGTTTGGCTTCATTAAAGTCTCCTTTTGCAAAGGCTTCTTGTGCCAGCGTCAGTTTCTCCTGCGCTTTCTTTTCCGTGTTATCGCAAGCAGACAAAAGTAAGAGCGATAATGCTAATATTCCAAGTTTTCTCATAATCATCTTATCTGAATTTGCGGACAAAAATACAATTTATTCATCAGAGTTATCCGATAGCTGAACGAATTATTGTATTTTTGTGTCCTTTTTAGAGAGAAACGATATGATGAAAGTTACAAAAGAAGAACTTAAAGAGCACCTTAGCAAGAAAATATTTACCCAAATTTCTGAAACGGCAGATGAATTGGGATTGGAATGTTACGTAGTAGGCGGTTATGTAAGAGATATATTCCTGAACCGCCCCTCCAAAGACATTGATGTCGTGGTGGTAGGCAGTGGAATCAAAATGGCGGAAGCTCTCGGCAAGAAGTTGGGTAAGGGAGCGCACGTAGCAGTCTTTAAGAACTTTGGAACTGCACAAGTAAAATATCATCAGACGGAAGTTGAATTTGTCGGTGCACGCAAAGAATCTTATCAGAGAGATTCGCGTAAACCAATTGTGGAAGACGGAACATTAGAAGACGATCAGAACCGCCGGGATTTTACCATCAATGCTCTTGCCGTTTGCTTAAACCAAGCACACTTCGGAGAATTGGTCGATCCGTTTGGCGGACTTGAAGACTTGAAGGAAAAGACTATCCGCACACCACTCGATCCGGATATTACCTTTAGTGATGATCCTCTGCGTATGATGCGCTGCATTCGTTTTGCCACACAACTGAACTTTTATATTGACGACAATACGTTTGAATCGCTTTGCCGCAACAAGGAACGTATCAATATTATTTCCAAGGAGCGCATTGCCGACGAGCTAAACAAAATTATCCTTTCCCCTATTCCATCTAAAGGTTTCATAGACCTTGACCGTAGCGGGCTGCTGGATATTATTTTCCCGGAACTCAAGAAACTGGATATAGTAGAGGAGAAAAACGGGAAAGCGCATAAAAACAACTTCTATCATACGCTCGAAGTATTGGATAATATATCCAAACACACTGACAACTTGTGGTTACGTTGGGCTGCATTGCTCCATGATATTGCCAAGCCGGCAACAAAACGCTGGGAGCCCAGGGTAGGATGGACTTTCCATAACCATAACTTTATCGGAGAGAAAATGGTACCGGATATTTTCCGTAAGATGAAACTCCCGATGAACGAAAAGATGAAGTATGTTCAAAAGATGGTAGGTTTGCATATGCGTCCTATTGTTCTTGCCGAAGATATCGTAACCGATTCTGCCGTTCGCCGCCTGTTATTTGACGGAGGAGATGATATAGACGATTTAATGACTCTTTGTGAAGCTGATATTACATCCAAAAACATGGTACGCAAACAAAGGTTCCTTGATAATTTCCAGTTGGTGCGCAAGAAGTTGAAAGATCTTGAAGAGAAAGACCGCATCCGGAACTTCCAGCCTCCTGTTTCAGGTGAAGAGATTATGGAAGTATTCAATCTGGAGCCTTGTCGGGAAATCGGATCATTGAAGATGGCTATAAAAGATGCGATACTGGACGGAGCTATTCCCAACGAATATGAGGCAGCTTATCAGTTTATGCTAGAGAAAGCAAAGAAAATGGGATTAAAACCTAAAAAATAAACATAAAAAAAGAGTTACCTCAATTGAGATAACTCTTTTCCTTATATAATGGAATAATTAGTTCTTAGCAATAGCTTCTTTAACTACCATCGGACGACCTTCGTATTCAGCACCGTTCAATTCTTTGATTACGTTTTTCGCTTCGTCATCGTTCGGCATTTCTACAAATGCAAATCCTTTAGATCTTCTGGTTTCACGGTCTGTGATTAATTTAACAGATGCGACTGTACCATACTCTTCCATAACTTCTCTCAAATCTGATTCCTTAATACGGTAATTAAGGTTTCCTACATACATGTTCATAATACAAATAAAATAAAATAAATAATAAAATTAAATTTAAACAAATGAAGTTTGGTGAATAGTCTGTTACAGCAATATAAAACTCTATACTTTAAATACGAAGTAATTACATAGAAGATAAAGAACAATTATAAACTATCTCTTGTTTGTTGGGTACAAAGGAAAGCAAATAAATTGGTATTTGCACTATAAACGTCCAATTATCTTTCAAAAATGTTTATTTTTATAACAATAGTAGTTATTTTAACTAAAGCTTTTTAATCGTGTTACACTTAATTCTCGTACTTTTGCAGTGCATTCACAAATTATAAAAGACACTCAATGGGTAAAAGATATACATTAGGCGAAGAGGTTGCCAATTCGGTTTCACACGGAATAGGAATTATATTCGGAATTGTTGCCGGATTCTTCCTGATGCACAAAGCAATAATAAGTGGCGATCCTTGGGCCATAGGCAGTGTTCCTCTTTATCTGTTCGGTATGCTTTCCTCTTATTTTACTTCAACCTTATACCATTCTATTAAAGACGGAAAAACAAAAGAGTTACTCCGCAAATTCGATCACGGTGCTATCTATCTGCACATTGCAGGAACTTACTCTCCTATCACTCTAGTTGTTTTACGTAATGTAGGTTATTGGGGCTGGGGACTGTTTATTTTTGTATGGTTATGTGCTGTTATCGGTTTTCTGCTTAGTTTCACTAAGCTGAAAGAGCACAGCAATCTTGAAACAATCTGTTTCGTGGCAATGGGAGCTTCCATCCTGGTTGCATTCAAGCCTCTTGTAGACACTCTTTCTCCACTTCATGAGTTAAGTTCTGTTTATTGGATTATTGCCGGAGGAGTTTCTTATATTATAGGTGCATTGTTTTATTCATGGAGAAAAGTCCGGTACATGCATTCGGTTTTTCATCTATTCTGTTTAGGTGGAAGTGTATGTCATGTCATAGCTATCTACACTATATTATAATTCGCTTCTTTAATCCTTTTTGGAAAACTCCTATTTTATTTTCAATGAATAAGTTATCCATTTCGGACAACTTTATTGGAAATAAAACATAAAAAGTTTCCAGGAAAAAGCGAACAAGTAATCACATTTACCGTTATCTTTGCAGAAGTCATTGGAAAGGGAATGCCGTGAAAAGCGGTAACAGTACCCGCTGCTGTGATTCCCTATGAGCTTGAAACAATATGCCACTGCAAATATTTGCGGGAAGGTGTTTCAAAGGAGGGATAAGTCAGAAGACCTGCCAATGTATCAACTATATTATTATTAATGTCTAACACTTTCGGGAGTTAAAGTTATGAACTACGCAGAAATTTGTATCATCAAACGTGATGGTAAGAGGGAGGATTTCTCCATTAGCAAAATTAAGAATGCAGTATCTAAGGCATTCAATGCAACAGGTATCAACGACGAACAGCAATTAATTGCCGACATCACCATGAATGTTATCGGACAATTCGCCACTCTTACCATTACGGTAGAAGAAATTCAGGATTTAGTGGAAAAAGAATTAATGAAAGTCCGTCCTGAAGTCGCTAAAAAGTATATCATCTACCGTGAATGGAGAAACACGGAGCGTGAAAAGAAAACGCAGATAAAACATATCATGGATGGTATTGTTGCTATCGACAAAAATGATGTGAACCTCAGTAATGCCAATATGTCGAGTCACACTCCTGCCGGACAGATGATGACGTTCGCTTCGGAAGTTACTAAAGATTATACATATAAATATCTCCTTCCCAAGAAGTTTGCCGAGGCGCATCAATTAGGAGACATTCACATCCATGACCTGGATTATTATCCGACCAAGACTACAACTTGTATTCAATATGATTTAGGTGATTTATTTGAACGCGGCTTCCGCACCAAAAACGGAAGTATTCGTACGCCACAATCTATCCAAAGTTATGCAACTCTGGCTACCATTATTTTCCAGACCAACCAGAACGAACAGCACGGAGGACAGGCTATCCCGGCTTTTGATTTCTTCATGGCAAAAGGAGTTCGCAAGTCATTTTTAAAGCATCTGACATCTTATCTCAGCTTCTTTATCAGTATGCAAGGAGGACTTTGTGATGACAAATCACTGAAACTGATTATTGAAGAGAATATATCTTCCATAAAAACAGAAGAGACCGAACGTGAAAACCTTCGTATGGCACTCAATCTTTTGCGAATCAATATAGATAAAGTACAATTGATACGCATTATAGACAAAGCCTACCAGCAAACCCGTAAGGATACTCATCAGGCTATGGAAGGATTTATTCATAACCTGAACACAATGCATTCACGCGGAGGAAACCAAGTGGTATTCAGTTCCATCAATTATGGAACCGATACTTCTGCGGAAGGACGCATGGTAATGGAAGAACTTCTCACTGCTACAATTGAGGGATTGGGCACACGGGGTGAAGTTCCTGTATTCCCGATCCAAATATTCAAGATAAAAGACGGAGTATCTTATTCGGAAGAAGATTACAGTTTGGCAATGGAGAACTTCGATGAAGCATTGGCAGGAAACATAAAGTTCTCTGCTCCCAACTTCGATTTATTCCTTAAAGCCTGCCAAACCACAGCAAAAGCCCTTTTCCCAAATTTTATGTTCCTTGATACTCCATTCAACAAACATGAAAAATGGAACGCCGATGATCCTGAACGTTATAAATATGAACTCGCTACTATGGGCTGTCGCACACGTGTATTTGAGAACGTTGCGGGCGAAAAAACATCTTTAGGCCGTGGCAACTTGTCATTCACCACTATGAATATGCCCCGACTTGCCATAGAAGCACGCATCAAAGCAGAAAACATAGTAAATTCAACCAAAGAAGAAGCTATTGAAATAAAAGCAAAAGAGATATTCATTGAATCGGTTCACAACATGGCGGTACTGATTGCCGAACAACTTCACACCCGTTATGAATACCAACGAACGGCACTTGCCCGCCAATTCCCATTCATGATGGGTAATGATGTATGGAAAGGCGGAGCAACACTGGAGCCTAATGAAGAAGTAGGCAACGTAATCCGCAGTGGCACCTTAGGAATCGGATTCATCGGAGGACACAACGCTATGGTTGCTCTTTATGGGAAAGGGCACGGACATGAACAAAAAGCTTGGGATACTTTGTATGAAGCCGTTCAGGAAATGAATAGAGTTGTAGATGAATACAAAGCAAAATACAACTTAAATTACTCGGTTCTTGCTACTCCCGCCGAAGGACTATCAGGACGTTTCACCCGTATGGACAAGCGTAAATATGGCATCATCCCCGGAGTTACAGACAATGATTATTATGTAAACTCTTTCCATGTAGACGTAAAAGAGCCTATCAGTATTGTTGAAAAGATAAAGTGCGAAGCTCCTTTCCATGCCATTACCCGCGGAGGGCATATCACTTATGTGGAGCTTGACGGTGAAGCACAGAAAAACGTACAAGCAATCTCCAAGATTGTGAAAGTAATGCACGACGAAGGCATAGGTTATGGTTCTATCAATCATCCGGTAGATACCTGCAATGCCTGCGGATATAAAGGAATGATCTATGACAAATGCCCTGTTTGCCAAAGTGAAAACATTCTCCGCATGCGCCGAATCACCGGTTATCTTACCGGAGATCTCAGTTCATGGAACTCTGCCAAACGCGCAGAAGAGAAAGACAGAGTAAAACATCATTAAAATAAGTTTAATGCTAAACCTCTTGTACAAATATCCCGAAACCATCGTCGATGGCGAAGGGATACGTTATTCTATTTATCTTGCAGGGTGCAGCCATCATTGTCCCGGCTGCCATAATCCGGAATCATGGAATCCACAGGCAGGAACACCTCTCACTCAAGAAAGAATAGAAGAAATTATCAACGAGATTAATGCAAATCCCTTGCTGGACGGCATCACCTTTTCGGGCGGAGATCCCTTTTATAATCCTGAAGAATTCCATCTTTTAGCCAAACTGATAAAAGAAAGGACAGGACAAAACATTTGGTGCTACACGGGATATACCTACGAACAAATAAAAGAAGATAAAAGGCTATCGGTTGTCTTACCTTATATAGATGTATTGGTTGACGGAAGATTTATACAAGCCGAGTACTCTCCATATTTAGAATTCAGAGGAAGCGGAAATCAGAGAATAATAAACTTGAGAAAATGAAAAAGAGAGATTAATAACACTATCAATCTCTCTTTTTACATTCATATCTTCACTCCCTAAAAGAAGAACCTCACTATATCATTGAAGTTAGCCCATATAAGCAAAGCAAACAAGAGGAACATACCCGTCATTTGTGCATACTCCATGAACTTGTCACTCGGTTTGCGTCGAGCCACAATTTCATACAACAAGAACAATACATGACCTCCGTCCAATGCAGGAATAGGAAGTATGTTCATAAATGCAAGGATGATAGAAAGGAATGCAGTCATTTCCCAGAAACGATGCCAATCCCATTGTGCTGGGAAGATACTTCCGATTGTACCGAAACCTCCCAAACTGTTTGCACCTTCTTTTGAGAATACATATTTCATATCACTAACATATCCTTTCAGAGTTTCCACACCCAATTTTACTCCGGCAGGGAAAGACTCAAAGAATCCGTAATCCTTATCATTTATCTTATAGAAATGAGCAGGTCCGTAAGTATATACACTTGCTTTATACAATGAATCCAACTGAACCGGAGCTGTCAACGTTTCACCGTTGCGAACAAACGTTAGTTCCACATCACGGGACGCGCCCTGTTCTCTCATTTCAGAAATCAACTTATCATAATCATTAAAAGCAGGAGTTGCTATCCCGTTCAAAGCAATGATACTATCACCACGTGTCATTCCCGCAGCAGCCATTGCCCCACCCGGAACTACACTATCCACCACAAACGGATAACGGCAATCGGACAAATAAGTCTTTGCAGCCATCAGGCGGTTCATCAAGTCCTCGGGTATCTGCACATTTACTTCCTTACCATCACGCAATACTGTTACTTCTTTAGCATTCACAATCTGGCGGTTCATTTTAGGAAAGCGATCAAGTTCCGCGCCATCGGCATATAAAAGAATATCCCCATCTTGGAAACCGACTCCTTTAGCAACTTCGCTAAACTGCATACCCATCTTCATATCCTTCGGAAGCATATACTTATCTCCCCAAGCAAAAAGAATCATGGAATAAATAAACAAGGCAAGCAGGAAGTTGAAAAGCACGCCGCCAACCATAATAAGCAAGCGTTGCCCGGCTGGTTTGGAACGGAATTCCCACGGTTGGGCAGGTTTCTTCATCTGCTCCACGTCCATTGACTCATCTATCATTCCCGCTATCTTCACGTAGCCGCCAAGTGGCAACCATCCGATACCATATTCTGTTTCACTATTCTTCGGCTTGAACTTGAACAAAGTAAACCAAGGATCAAAGAACAAGCAGAACTTCTCCACCCTTACTTTGAAAAGACGGGCAAAAAGAAAGTGTCCTCCCTCATGGATAATAACGAGCAAAGACAAGCTCATTATCAACTGTAGGGCACGAATTAAAAATGTTTCCATTAATTGTTACTGTTATTGTTTTATTATTATTTAATCATTTCACGGGCTATCCGTCTTGCTTCCGCATCCGTAGCCACATAGTCTTCATAACTCGGTGTTTTGATATAAGCCACCTCTCCCATTGTCTTTTCTATCACATCGCTCATGTGCAGAAATCCTATTTCATCCCGAAGGAAAGCAGCTACCACCACTTCGTTTGCCGCATTCACGATGCAAGGCATATTTCCCGCACGGTGCAGAGCTTCATAAGCCAGAGCTAAGTTACGGAAACGGGTAGTATCGGGTTGTTCGAAAGTTAGATTCGTACACTGTGTGAAGTCAAGCCTGTCAAAAGATGATTTCACACGGTCGGGATAAGAGAATGCATACTGTATAGGCAGCCTCATGTCCGGCATACCGAGTTGTGCTTTCACTGCACCATCTTCGAACTGCACCATCGAATGAATGACCGACTGAGGATGGACAACGACTTCAATCTGTTCCGGTTTCACGCCAAACAGCCATTTTGCTTCAATCACCTCAAAGCCTTTGTTCATCATCGAAGCCGAGTCAATGGTAATCTTTGCTCCCATCTGCCAGTTCGGATGTTTTAAAGCCTGAGCTTTTGTCACGCTTTTAAGCTGTTCCAACGTGCAAGTTCTGAAAGGGCCTCCCGAAGCCGTCAATATCACCTTTTCTATCGGATTGCCTATTTCTCCCGCTAAACACTGGAATACAGCCGAATGTTCGGAATCGACAGGCAATATCGGTACGCGGTATTGCTGTGCAAGGTCATTTATCAACTCGCCCGCAACCACAAGTGTTTCCTTGTTTGCAAGCGCTATTGCCTTTCTTGCTTTAATCGCATTTATCGTAGGTTTTAGACCAGCATATCCCACCATAGCGGTAAGCACAACATCAATCGGTTGCGACTCCACCACTTGACCGAGAGCTTCCACCCCGGCATACACCTTAATAGGAAGATCTTGCAAAGCCTCTTTCAGTTGAATGTATTTATCTTCATTGGCAATCACCACAGCTTCCGGCAGGAATTGCCTCGCCTGTTCAATCAGCAGTTCCACACGGTTATTAGCCGTGAGCGCATAGACCTCATACAAATCGGGATGCTCGGCTATCACCTGCAATGCCTGTGTGCCGATGGAACCGGTAGAGCCTAAGATTGCTATTTGTTTTCTTTTGTTGTTACTCTCTTTATTCATTTTTAAAGTAGTCAATTGTCAATCCTCCATTGTTAATCAGAACACAATGTACTTCGTAGGATCTACTGCTTTTCCCTTGTACCACAATTCAAAATGAAGATGCGGTCCGGTAGTCTGTCTCCCGGTGTTCCCAACAAGAGCTATTACTTCTCCCCCTTTTACAATATCGCCTTCTTTCTTTAAAAGCGAACCACAATGTTTATATACTGAAATCAAATCCTGATTGTGTTGTACCATAATCACATAACCCGTCTCGGCTGTATAAGTACTCATGATAACCGTACCGTCGAGCGTTGCCAATACACTTTCATTAGGATTGGCAGCAATGTCCACCCCATAATGCTTTTCCTGCGCATCGAAACCGGCAGAAACCATTCCTCTGGTGGGACGGTAGAAGATAAACGAACCGGCATTTACCATTTCCGGCATATTGCTCAGGTTATACTTCTCCCTTTCTTCATATTGAGCACGGAATTCTTCTTCACGCTTAGTACGTTCCATCAATGAATCCGAGCGCATTGCCGTCAGAGAGTCAATAGACTGAACGGTATCTACTCTTACTGTTCCCTTGAAAATATCCTGAATATTCATGATATACATGTTTTGCTTCTCCAATATCTGCTGAAGGGAATCCATACGCAAAGCATTATCCACAATCTGCGAACGTACTTCGCTATTCATGTAACCGGGAAGATAGTTTCTCAAAGGAGTGAAGATAATTATGGTGGCAGCAATCGCAAAGATGATGGTTACTGCCGACAAAAGAACGGAAAGCCCATTCAACTTGGATACATGAAGCCCCACAAGTTCTTCCAGTGTATTCTCGTTGATAATAGATAGTTTATATTTAAACTTTATGTTATTCCAGAATGCCTTATTCCGTTTTTTCTTTGCCATATTCAATTTTGTAAGAAAGTACAAATGTAAGAATTTAGATGAACTCTAACTATCTTTCTTTATTCATTTTAACGATTACGGCATTCTTTATTGTGTTCATCTTTATCTATTAGCATTTTTCATGGCAGTAATTAACTAATTCGCACTGTCATATTAACTGTTTCACTGCAATGGAATAAGCATTTCACTGCAGAGAAATACTTATTCCACTACAGTGAAATAGCTATTCCATTGCAGTGAAATAGTTAAAACGCAAGGAGTAACCGACTAGTTATTGCCCATTAATCCAATAACCGGTAAGGATATAAAATATATAAGATCTATATTTATAGGTTTACCAAACCTTCGGGTAGGTCTACGGTCATCTGCTTTTTCTTATTATCCATCTTGACAATAAATTCCTCTTGTGCCGGAATCAGAAGTTCTTCCCCGTCATGGTCTATTACGAAAAGAGTGTTGACCGTCGAATCATCTACTTCTACTATGCTGCCCAACTCACCATGTTTTTTATCTTTTACCCGGAAACCTACAAAATAATTCCATGAAAGATGAACCGGTTCATCAGCCTCATCTATGAACTTAGTGGGAAAATAAACTTCTACATTGGTAAACATGCGGGCTTTCTCGGCAGTATTTATGCCGTCGAGTTTCACAAGCGCCGTGGTATCGGAACGGAAACGGTATTCTTCAATAAAGAAAGGTACAAAGATACCATCCAGCAGACAAATAAGATAATCACAGTCTACCCGGTCAAAAACATCATCGGTAAAGGTAAAAGATAATTCGCCCTTTACACCGTGAGGTTTATTGAAAACTCCTATTTTATATACTTCTTCTTTTCTTATCATATTCTCGTAATACGTGCACCGATAGCATTCAATCGTCCTTCAATGTTCTGGTATCCTCGGTCTATTTGCTCGATATTATGAATACGGCTGATGCCTTCCGCACTCATTGCTGCAATGAGCAAAGCAATACCGGCACGAATATCCGGAGAAGTCATGTTGCCTCCACGAAGCGTAAAGCCTTTGTTGTGCCCAATAACTACGGCACGGTGAGGATCACAAAGAATAATTTGTGCGCCCATGTCAATGAGTTTATCTACAAAAAACAAACGGCTTTCGAACATCTTCTGGTGAATAAGTACACTACCTTTAGCTTGTGTCGCCACAACGAGCAGCACACTGAGCAAGTCCGGTGTAAGTCCCGGCCACGGAGCATCGGCAATAGTCATAATAGAGCCGTCAATGAATGATTCTATCTGATAATTCTCTTGTGCAGGAACATAAATATCATCGCCTCGTTGTTCCAAGCGAATGCCTAAACGGCGAAAGCTCTCCGGAATAATTCCCAAGTTCTCGTATGACACGTTCTTTATAGTGAGTTCACTGCCTGTCATGGCTGCCATACCGATGAAGCTTCCCACTTCAATCATATCGGGAAGCACAGTGTGGTCAGTTCCTTTCAAGCTTTCCACTCCTTCAATAGTCAGCAAATTCGAAGCAATGCCGCTGATCTTTGCTCCCATGCGGTTAAGCATATTGCAAAGTTGTTGCAAATAGGGTTCGCACGCAGCATTATAGATAACCGTTTTACCTTTGGCAAGCACAGCAGCCATAACGATATTTGCCGTACCTGTAACCGAAGCCTCATCCAAGAGCATGCTTGCCCCGTTAAGTTCTTTGGCAGTTATCTCAAACACCTCCCTGTCAGGATTATAAGTAAAGTCGGCGCCAAGCTTTTGTATTCCGATGAAGTGGGTGTCCAAACGGCGGCGTCCTATCTTATCTCCACCGGGTTTAGATATCATAGCCTTACCAAAACGTGCTACCATCGGACCAATCAACATAACCGATCCGCGCAGGCTGGAACATTTCTTCAGGAACTCATCACTTTCCAAATATCCTAAATCCACATTGTCGGCTTTGAAACTATATACATCTATTCCCTTCTTCGACACAGTAACTCCCATATCACGCATAAGCTGAATAAGATTATTTACGTCGAGAATATCAGGGATATTATGTACAGTCACTTCCTCGGAAGTAAGAAGCGTGGCACAGATTATCTGCAACACTTCGTTTTTTGCTCCTTGCGGATGTATATCACCGCAGAGTTTATGTCCACCTTCGATTACAAATGAAGCCATGTTTTTTTAGTGATTAGTGGTTAGTGTTAAGTGATTAGTGATTAATCACTGTTTAAAGTTTCTCCGATTATTATTATTGTTGTTTGCCGGACGAGTTTTACGAGGAACGAATGAACGTTGTTCCATTAGTTTTGTAGTTTCCTCACTCAACAGAATGGCTCCCTCGGTATATTCTTTCAAATCATCGAATATCTTACGGTCGTCCACCGAGTCCTTGTTCCATGCCATGAAACTTTTCTTCATATGATTGGCAACCAAAGAAACAAGTTGCTTCTTCTCCTCTCCTTCGGGATAGTCGGCAGCTTTCTTAATCAGCTTCTCCAACATCCGTCCGTAATGACGGTTGCGAATTCTGGAACTGGGATATTCTACCGGCTCAGGTTTAGTTTTCAGATTGTCTTTTTCCACAATTTCATACGGATAATCAATATCAAGATTAAAGTCGGACATGATGGCAAGATGATCCCAAAGCTTATGTTTAAAGTCGGGTACATCACGCAAATGCGGAAACATGTTGCCCATGATATTGATAATAGTATTAGCGCAACGCTGGCGTTCTGCCTTGGCTTCGATAGTCAAAGCATAGTCAACCATATTTTGAATACTGCGTCCGTATTCGGGAAGAGGTAATTTCCTTCGCTGAGTATTATATTCCATTTAAAATGTATTTTGTTTATAATAATTTCTTAGGCTTCGAAGCTACAAACTCTTTCAGGTAGAAAGGTTCGAAATAAGCAACATCTTTAAAGTCTTGTTTGGCAACAGCCTTTTCGGCAAGCGGGAACATCATCTTTGCCAACGGGTTAATGTTTTCAATGAAGTGTGCATTGGGATGCGTAATCTTATCACGGCATTTCAAAGCTCCGTCGCCAAAGAAATAAACAGGATGCTCGTTCAAAAAGTTCAAATAAGAGTTTTCATCTACAATGTCGGCAGCTATTTCACGCTTTACATTTAATGCACGGTCATAGATCGCTGCATAAACTTCCATACGTCGTGCATCAATCATGGGGCATAGCAAAGCATCTTCGGGGAGTTCATGGTACAACAACACGGGCACACAAAGCACTTCCAAAGTAGGAAGCCCGATTAAAGGAATATTTCGTCCGTAACAAACGCCTTTCGCCATTGATACTCCGATACGAAGTCCCGTATAAGAACCGGGACCGCAGCTAACTGCCACGGCATCCAAAACCATTGCATGACTATCAACGAAAGAAAGAGCTTCGTCAACAAATACGCCTAAAGACACAGCATGGGAAGGTCCGTTATGGTCTTCTTTGGAGAAGATAGACAAACCATCCTCACTCACTGCCACCGAACACACTGCGGTAGAAGTTTCAATATGTAAAATACACGACATAATCTTATTCTTAGATAATGCTGCAAAAATACACTTTTAAAAAGACATTACGGGATTTTACTTGAAAAAAGTGACGTAAATAAAATAAGAATCCGCCCTTGCGTTTACATTACGCCCCGGCATTAGAGTAAAACAACCGTTAAGCTAAGCCCGTATATCCATAGAGTTAGACCTAAACGACCGCACATTTTTTTAATTACCCCTACGGCTTATTCTAATTAAGTCTACACTTTATATAAGTTAGGTGTAGACTTTATATATATAAGCTCTACACCTATTTATGAATATGTCCCGTCAAATATCCTTAGATATATAGGGATTCGGATCTAACTTAACGGTAGTTTCACCTTAACACCGGTTACAATGGCATGTTTCCGTGCTTCTTCGGCGGATTGGTCTGCATTTTGTTTTGCGCCATTTCCAATGCCTGTATCAGTTTATAACGGGTTTCTTTGGGGAGAATAATCTCATCTATGTAACCAAGTTCCGCCACACGGTAAGGATTGGCAAAGTTCTCCCGGTATTCTTCGATAGCTTTTTTCTTTCCCTCTTCATCGGCATTCCGATAAAGGATATTAACCGCACCTTCGGCTCCCATAACGGCAACCTCGGCAGTGGGATAGGCCAAATTCACATCGGCTCCCGTTTGTTTGCTACCCATTACTACATAGGCCCCGCCATATGCCTTGCGTGTTATCAATGTTACTTTAGGTACAGTTGCTTCAGCATAGGCATAAACTATTTTGGCTCCGTGACGGATTATCCCGTTATGCTCCTGCACACTGCCGGGAAGGAAACCGGGAACATCCTCGAACGTCACAATCGGGATATTGAAACAATCGCAAAAACGGATGAAACGGGCAATCTTATCGGAAGCATCAATATCGAGCACTCCGGCAAGGAACGCGGGCTGATTGGCTATAATGCCTACGGGTTTACCACCCAAACGGGCAAATCCTATCACGGCATTCTTGGCGAAATGAGGCATCACTTCAAAGAAATAATGATCGTCGACCACAGGTTCTATGACATCTTTCATGTCGTACGGAATATTAGGATCGGAAGGCACGACGGATTGCAGGGCTTCCACTTCCCGCCGAATATCATCGTTGCAAGTTCCCGACGGGGCATCTTCCATATTGTTTGACGGAAGAAAACTCAACAACTCACGGATACCCATAATAACCTCTTCCTCGGTGTTGCTCATGAAATGCGCCACACCACTCTCTGTGCTGTGAACGTATGCACCACCCAATTCTTCCTTATCCACTTCTTCATGGGTAACAGTCTTTACCACATCGGGACCTGTTATAAACATGTGGCTTTTATCCTTTACCATAAATATAAAGTCGGTGAGCGCAGGTGAGTAACATGCTCCTCCGGCACAAGGACCAAGTATGGCGGATATTTGGGGAATCACTCCCGAAGCGATCGTGTTCTGATAAAAAATAGAAGCATATCCCGTGAGGCTTTCCACACCTTCCTGAATACGCGCACCGCCCGAATCATTGAGAGCAATGCAAGGCGCTCCGTTTCTCAATGCCAGAGTTTGCACTTTCACTATCTTCTGTGAATTAGCCGAACTGAGTGTTCCTCCGTAAGCAGTAAAGTCATAAGCATAAACAAATACCTGCCGTCCGTCAATCTTGCCATAGCCCGACACCACTCCGTCACCCGGAATTTTATGTTTATCCATGCCGAAGTTAGTACAACGATGAGTCACCAACTTGTCGAGTTCCACAAACGTTCCCTTGTCGAGCAACAAGTTTATGCGCTCCCGGGCTGTCATCTTTCCGGCAGCATGCTGCTTCTCTATTTTATCGATACCGCCGCCCAGCCCGGCACTCTTATCTTTCTCGATAAATGCTTTATATTGTTCTTCTCTTCCCATTACTTTATTCTTTTGTTACTTCCAAATCCAATAATATTAATTCCTGATTGTTGTTAATGGTATCTCCTTCCTTCACCAGAATTTCCTTAATGATACAGTCCGAAGTTACCTTATAATTACTTTGCATCTTCATGGCTTCGACAACAATAACGGTATCGCCCGCTTTCATCCTGTCACCCACTTTTACCGGAACGGATACCACTTTACCCGGCATGGGCGAAATAATCTTATTATCCTGCCGCTCTTCTCCACCTTTCTTCAAACGGAGATATTTGGCTTTCGAGTCTATAATATCCACATTATATGAGGAGAAATGCGTGCTTACCTTATAATTCTTCCCGTTGTCCGAGCGAATAAGCTCGGCATTATATGACTTGCCATCGTGAAGAATGGAACATGAACCGTTTTCCACCATCACTACATCCACTTCATACTCTTTCCCGTCGATAGTCAATTTTACGGTATTGCCCTCTTTACTCAGCAATTCCACTTCTGCTATTCTGCTTCCTATACGTATTTCCATAACTGTTTATATTCTAAGTACTCCTTTATGCAATCCGAACTCTCTCCAGCGGCTTATAGGGCGATTGTCTCCAGCCGCACCCGGATTGTTCTCTTCCAAATTCATCAAGTAATCAATGTAGGCTGCAATCATAGCTATATTTTCTGTCTCCTCATTGGTAGTGCAACTACACTTCTGCAAGCGCTCTCCGTTTTTGGGAATAAAACCTGTATCATACTTTCCACGAACAAAATCGGGAGCATTCATAATGCAGCGCAGATAACTGATGTTCGTCTTCACCCCGCTGATCTTATATTCATAAAGTACCCGGCGCATGCGCTCGATAGCATAATCACGGTTTACCGCCCAAACAATCAGTTTGCCGATCATAGGATCATAATGAACCGGAATCTCATATCCTTCATATACATAACTATCCATGCGGACACCAATGCCGGTCGGCTCGGTTATTTGCCGGATCACACCGGGTGAAGGCATAAAATTGAATTCCGTATCTTCCGCACAAATACGGCACTCGATAGCATGTCCCCTTTGTTTTATGTCTTCCTGTTTAAGCCGTAGCGGAAAGCCGTTTGCCACATTGATTTGCTCTGCCACCAAGTCTACCCCAAGCACCTCTTCCGTAATGGGATGTTCCACCTGAAGACGGGTATTCATTTCAAGGAAATAGAAGTTGCGATGTTTATCCACAAGGAACTCAATAGTCCCGGCTCCCACATAATCCACCGCTTTGGCTGCGGCAACTGCTGCGGCTCCCATCTTGGCACGCAGCTCGGGTGTGACAAAAGGAGAAGGACTTTCTTCCACAATCTTCTGATTACGGCGCTGAACGGAGCATTCGCGTTCGCACAAATGAATGACATTCCCATGAGTATCACCCAAAACCTGAAACTCTATGTGATGAGGCTCTTCCACAAACTTTTCAATATAAACGGTATCGTCTCCGAACGAAGAAAGGGATTCGGACTTGGCATTCAGATAAGCTTCTTTCACTTCTTCCTCGCCATGAACAAGGCGAATGCCTTTACCGCCACCTCCCATAGATGCTTTCAGCATAACAGGACAACCTATTTGCTTACACACTTCAATGGCTTCTTCCACACTTTGCAATCCTTTTTGAGTACCGGGAACAACAGGAACACCGGCTTCAATCATCCGTTTGCGGGCTGAGATTTTGTCTCCCATTGCATCCATTGTCTCGGCAGTGGGACCGATAAAGACAATTCCTTCTTCCTTGCAACGCCGGGCAAACCGGGAGTTCTCGGAAAGAAAGCCATATCCCGGATGAATGGCATCCACTTCATGGGCTTTGGCTACTTCGATAATCTTTTCTATATTCAGATAGCTGTCTTTAGATGCAGCACCTCCCACACAATAAGCTTCATCGGCATACAGTACATGCTTGGCAGTTCTGTCTGCTTCGGAGAATATAGCTACCGAGGTTATCCCCATTTCCCTGCACGAACGCATTACCCTGATAGCTATTTCACCTCGGTTGGCTACTAATATTTTTCTAATCATACTTTTTCTTTCTTTATGTAAACGTGTTCAATATATTATAACACATCAAACAGAATATATGTTTTTCTTACTTGGATATTTGTTATTTCGTGCACATTGTGTGCCGTATATGAACTTAAAAGATTATTTTTGCAAAAAATATTTTGTACCATGATACAGTCGATGACAGGTTACGGCAAAGCCACAGTTGAATTTGCCGATAAGAAAATTAATATTGAAATCAAGTCACTCAATAGCAAAGCTATGGATTTATCGACACGCATTGCCCCACTCTATCGCGAGAAAGAAATGGAGATACGCAATGAAATAGCCAAAGCATTGGAAAGAGGGAAAATTGATTTCAGCCTATGGGTAGAGAAAGACAATGCAGAAGTCAGCAATCCGATTAACCAAACTATTCTGGAAGGATACTACAACCAGATTAAGCAAATATCGGACAATCTGCAAATCCCTATGCCTGCCGACTGGTTTCAGGTGCTTCTTCGCATGCCGGACGTAATGTCGAAAACAGAAGTGCAAGAGCTTACCGAAGAAGAATGGGCAACAGTTCGTGGCGGAGTATTGGAAGCTATCAGCCATTTAGTGGATTTCCGCAAACAAGAAGGCGCTGCCCTGCAAAAGATGTTCACTCAGAAGATTGAAAATATCCATAACTTGCTCGACTCTGTCACTCCTTATGAGAAAGAACGTGTAGAGAAAGTGAAAGAACGCATTACCGATGCTTTGGAAAAGACCGTAAGCGTAGACTATGACAAGAACCGTTTGGAACAGGAACTTATCTACTACATTGAGAAGTTGGATATTAATGAGGAAAAGCAACGTCTTGCCAATCACTTAAAATATTTCATGACTACATTGGATGGTAACTCGGGACAAGGAAAGAAACTCGGTTTCATCGCTCAGGAAATGGGACGCGAAATCAACACAATGGGAAGCAAATCCAATCATGCCGAAATGCAAAAGATTGTAGTTCAAATGAAAGATGAACTGGAACAGATCAAGGAACAAGTATTAAACGTAATGTAAATGGCAGGCAAACTTATTATATTCTCCGCTCCCTCAGGTTCGGGCAAATCTACTATTATCAATTACCTGTTGACTCAAAACCTCAATCTGGCTTTCTCAATATCGGCAACAAGCCGTCCGCCACGAGGGGAAGAAAAACACGGAATCGAATACTTCTTTCTGTCGCCGGAAGAGTTCAAACAACGTATTGCCAATGATGAATTTCTTGAATATGAGGAAGTTTACGAGAACCGTTTCTACGGTACACTCAAAGCACAAATAGAAAAGCAATTGGAAGCGGGACAAAACGTGGTATTCGATGTAGACGTAGTGGGTGGATGCAACATTAAAAAGTATTACGGCGACCGTGCTTTATCCCTATTTATACAACCGCCCAGTGTGGAAGAACTTCGCAAACGCCTCATAGGTCGTGGTACGGATGCTCCCGAAATCATAGAGTCACGCATTGCCAAAGCTGAATTTGAATTAGGCTTTGCCGATAAATTCGACACAGTGATTATAAATGATGAACTGGAAAAAGCCAAAAGCGAAGCATTGCAAGTAATTCAAGACTTCTTAAAGAAATAAAATATATGAGTAAAGGTACCCGAAAAGTGTCTACCAAAATGTTATTGCTTTGGTTAACTATTGCAGTAGCTGCTCTCGTTCTTGGTGTTGTTTACCTGATACATAAAGAATACATCATAGCTGCTGCCATGTTTATCGTAGCAGTGGCACAAGGGCTAAATTATATCAAAAACAGGAAATAATGCAATCTTTGGTAAGAACCGGAATCTTTGGAGGATCGTTCAACCCCATTCATATAGGACATTTGGCTTTAGCCAACTATTTGTGTGAGTTTGAAGGGCTGGACGAACTTTGGTTTATGATTACCCCTCATAATCCACTAAAAAAGCAAACCGAGCTTATGCCTGATAGCTTCCGGTTGGAACTTGCCAGACTTGCCGTTAAAGGTTATGATAAATTCAAAGCATCTGACTTTGAGTTCGGTTTATCACAGCCTTCCTATACCATCCATACCCTTGATGCTTTGAAAAAGGCTTATCCAGAAAGAGAGTTTCATTTAATAATAGGTGCGGACAACTGGCAACTGTTCCATAGGTGGAAAGAATCGAAGAGAATGCTCCGGGAAAATAAAATTCTTGTTTACCCACGTAGCGGTTCTACTGTAAATACGGATTCACTTCCAGCCAATGTCAAGTTGGTTAATGCTCCGTTAATAGAAGTCAGTTCCACTTTTATAAGGGATGCCATTGCCGAAGGGAAAGACGTGAGATACTTTCTTCCCTCTGTCGATGTATGGAATAAGTTACACTCCTATTTTATGGAGCATATCAAATAAGTCTACTTTATTCAATGGTTTGGACAAATAGCCGTTAAATCCTCTCGACATTACTTTACGCTTATCTTCATGGAAAGCAAAAGCCGTTACAGCAACAATCGGCACTGTTGACGACATTTGCCGTATAGCTTCCGTAGCCTGATAGCCATCTACCAACGGCATACCTATATCCATTAAAATAGCATCGGGAGTATGTTTCAGGAATAGAGCAACAGCTTCCTCGCCATTGACCGCCCGAATCAACTTATAATCCTTTGCAAGAAAGGCTTCACACAAAAAGAAGTTATCATCCATATCCTCGGCAATCAGCAAAGTTCTCTTTTCCAGACTCTGTACCTGTTTGCTTTCTTCTGTGGTTTCTTCACATCCTTTTTCTTGAATGGGTAGGAATTCAATAGGTTGTACAGGCAGTGTAAACCAGAATGTAGAACCTTTGCCTAACTCTGACATGGCTCCTATTTCACCTTCAAGTTTCTTTATAATAGTCTGGCTTATGGCAAGTCCGAGACCTGTACCTTGTCTTTTGGCATCCAATTTCGTGAATCGCTCAAATACCGTATTGACCTTATCGGCCGGGATGCCTGTCCCCGTATCTGTCACATAGAAATACATGTCATTACTGCGCACTTCATATCCAAGCGTTATGCTACCTTTCGAGGTGTACTTAAATGCATTGGACAAGAAATTGGAAAGTACCTGAGCTACTCTGTTCTTATCCGTATGGATAAATCCCACAGGCAAGGCAGGAATAAAATTTACCCGAACCGGGCTGTCTGCTTCTTCCAGCCTCAAACGGAATATATCTTCCAGTTCGTGCATTATCTGGTTTATATCTACATCGGAATAAGAAAACTCCAATGTTCCCGATTCCATTTTAGATATATCCAATATATCATTGACAAGCTGCAACAACATATTGGTATTCCCTTTGATGATTTCCACATATTTATTACGTTCAATTTCGGGTGCAGTGGCAAGTAACCCTGCAAAACCTACGATGGCATTCAACGGAGTGCGCACCTCATGGCTCATATTGGCAAGAAAGGCCGATTTCTGCTCTGCTTCAAACTTAGCCTGCATTCTATCTTCTTCCAATTGACGTTGCAGTTTCTTTTCTTTGGTGACATCACGCACTGTCAGCAATATCTTTTCTTCATCATGTAAAGTCAGGCATGAACCGGAAACACTAACTTCGCAATCAACAAAGTCTCCAATTTTTGCAGAAGTATATAACCGCATGGGAACTTCCAATTTAGAGAACCCTCCTTTATTTTCAAAGCTTTTACTGATAGCTGCACGCACAGGGCACTGAGAACACATTTTATGCGTACCGCATTGTCCCGCATCGAGTCCGTTCTTACAACGGAGTAACTCTCCTACACGAAGCGGTTGATTGTTCTCAGGTTCTTTATTAAGGCGGTAATAATTTGTCTTTTCAACTATAAAATCCCTATTCGCCAATATTATATAAGCATCCACATTATCTAAAACGGCATCATTTATTTCGGTAACTGAGATTAGTTTTTGTTGTAGTTCGGCAGTGGAAGCATCACGATTCTTCTTCTCCTTAATATATAGGAATAAAAGGCAGATCAGCAAGAGAGTTAAGATTACGACAGAGATCCCCATAGTTGTTTATTTTGGTCTGAGCAAATATAATATATTTCACACAAAATATGTTATAAATCCCATAAATAATCAAATCCCTTCTATTTTATACAATTTTAATTTATTGTATAAGGTCTTTCTATCTATATTCAGCAATATGGCAGCTTTACTTTTATTATTACCCGTCTGACGTAAAGCTTCAATAATATGCTCTCTTTCAACATCTTCATTTCGTAAAGCCATGTTACTTACGGACGAAGCCGGCTCAAGTAACTCTGTTCCTAATTCATGGAGCGAGATGAAATCTTTTTGTGCAAGCAGAGTTGCACGTTTCACTATGTTCTTCATCTGACGCAAATTTCCCGGCCAGTGATAGTTCAATAATGCTTCGGTTGCCCTCGAATCAAAACCTATCAGATGCTTATCCAATTCTTTGTTTGCCTGGTCGAGAAACAGGTTGGCAAACAATAAAATATCTTCCCTTCTGTCTTTCAGGTTAGGTATGTGCAAAGTAAACTCATTGATACGGTGAAAAAGATCTTCACGGAAAGTGCCTTTCTCTATGGCTTGTTCCAAGTTTTCATTGGTAGCAGATATTAAACGGATGTCCACTTTTATCTCCTGATTCGAGCCGATCGGTCTGATTTTCCTTTCCTGCAATGCACGAAGTAACTGAATTTGTATCTCATAACTCAAATTACCTATTTCATCCAAAAAGATTGTTCCTCCGTTAGCAGCAACAAAAGCTCCCGTCTTGTCGGCTAGTGCTCCCGTAAAGGAGCCTTTCACATGCCCAAAAAACTCGGAAGCAGCCAATTCACGGGGAATAGCTCCACAATCAATAGCAATGAAAGGTTTATCGGCACGTTTGCTTAACTGGTGTATTCTGTGTGCCACATACTCTTTGCCCGTTCCACTTGCCCCATTGATTAGTACCGACATATTTGTGGGAGCTACGAGACGAACATAACTATACAACTGTTTGGCAGCATCACTTTCACCCTCCATGTAATTATCAGGCAAAGGCGCTTGTTTGGATTCTGTCCGTGAGACAGTAACAGGCTGGGCTTGTAAAGCTTCTCCTATCTTCTTTAATAATTCATCGGGATTAACCGGTTTCGAAATATAATCCTTTGCCCCCGACTTAATGGCCTGCACCGCCGTTTGAATATCCGCATATCCTGTCATTATGATAAGAGGCAGTTGCATCCCTTTCTGATTCATCCAGTCCAATAAAGATATACCATCATTGTCCGGCAAACGCAAGTCGGACAAAACCAAGTCAAAGTCAGCCGTTTCCAATTGCTTGCGGGCACGTGCGATGTTACTTGCCGTATCTACCTCAAAGCCTTTCTTTCCGAGCCAAGTCTTTAACATCACACTAAACGTGATATCATCTTCTACTATTAGTATGGATTTAGACATTGTTTATTTCTTTATTTTGCAAAACAAAGGTAAACTTATTTTTCCGTTATCTATTTAATAGGAAGAGTATTCTAATACCTTTTAACAAAACTTTCCGCTTCATTTATTACTTCATTTACTTTAACAAGCACAAATTCAGCCTTTTCTTTCATTTCTTCGGTAAACTCTTGTTCTCTTTGTTTTTCCAACCAGATAAGCGGAGCTATGCATTGCGTTGCATTTATCAACCTCAATAAGGGTAGTAACTTATGCGCCATGGCAGCCACTCCCTCCGCATTGTGTTTATCCAAAGCTTCCCGAAGCCTTTCTTTATTCTTTTCAGTTTCCGAAATAAAAGTCTGAATTATTTCCTTTGCAGCATTCGAGTCATCTTCCGAGAAAGCAGTCAATGCCGAGAAATTAAGCCCTTCCTCTACAACCTCCGTCACAATGTCTTCCTCTATTTCTTCTTTAGGAAAAAATGTTTCAACCACCCGTTTTATGACTTCCGCCAGTTCTGCAAGTGAGAAGGGTTTATGCAAACAACCTGCAAATCCTTTGTCAATAAAGCTCTGCTCATCCATGTCACTACGTGCAGTAACAGCTATAACCAATATTTTCTCTGCTTGCGGAATACCGGAATTCCTTAATTTATGAAGAAGTTCAAAGCCGTTAAGTCCGGGCATCTGCACATCGGTAAGAATAAGATCAAATGTTTCGTTCTTCAAATACTCAAATAGTTCTTCCGGATGTTCACAGCAAACGCAGTTTACCCCCAGTTGCTTTAACATGGCAGATGTAAGGTTCAACTGTATTCGGTCATCATCAATTAACAGGAGATTTACTTCTTTCTCCGGCATTTCTGTTTCTTCCTTTTCCTCTGCTTGTACGGAGCTGTGTTCTGCCATGCCGCCTATGGGGTACAAAGGCAAATGAACGATAAAGGTACTTCCCCTACCCGGCAGACTGTCTATCTGTATATCACCTTCCAATAACAATACCAGCTTCTGGGTAATGGACAATCCCAGTCCAAAGCCTTCTTCACCTTGCGCACTGCGCAAACGGGTAAATTCCTGAAATATATTTTCTTTTTCTTCGGCAGATATTCCGCTGCCTGTGTCTGTTACTGCCAACGTCAGAACAGAATCCTTATAAAAGACTTTAAGCCCTACACTTCCCTTTTGCGTAAATTTCAGTGCATTGCTCATCAGGTTATCCACAATTTGCCGGATGCGGAAAGGATCACTGATATAATTACCATCCAATGACTCATCTATCTCATAAGTCAATTCCAAGGATTTCTTTGCGGCAACAGGTTCAAAGCTCGTTTTAATTTCATTAAAGAGTTGACGCGGATTGAAAGCCACGCAGTTCACTTCCATTTTGTTGGACTCCAAACGGTGGAAATCAAGCAAATCATTTACCAGTTTCAATAAGTGTTGGGAGGAACCTTTCATGTTGGCAAGATAAAATTTCTGCCGTTCCTCGGTAGTCAGCCTGTCAAGCAAATCGGTATAACCCATAATAGAGCCAAGCGGAGCTTTGATGTCGTGAGTAATGGTAAGCATCAGCTTTTCACGTATTAACAGCAAATCTTCCGCCTTTTTCTTTGCAATCTCAAGCTGTCGGCGATAGTGATTACTCTTTGTAATATCTCTCCAGATAAGAATAAGGAAGATAGCCGATAAAAATACCGCACCGATGGCTATCCCTGCAATGGTACGCATGGAACTACGCTTAATATCCTGTTCCCGTTCTATTTTCATCAACGAACGGCTCATCTCATCTTCTTCAAAATCACGGATAATACGGTTTATCTTGGTAGTCAGCACTTGCCCGCTTATCTTCAGGGCGTACGTCCGCTTATCCAGCATTTCCTGCACTTCCTGCTGCTTGTTGGTTATCTGTATCTTTATATTCTTCAATATTCCGGCTACTGTGTCCGCCGGATTATATTCCTGCATCAAGGTATCGGTAAGCATTTCATGCGAAGTATTAGTAATGGTGGCAGTATCCCTCGATGGTGAGAATACTTCCCCGATACGCTTAAAGAATCCTTTTTTCCTTTTCACTACCGCATAAGAATTCTGTTTTACCACCACTTTGCGCTTCACCCGTTCCTGCTTCACCACAGAATCCTGTTCCATGATTACTTTTGCTATGTTTTGTTGGTAAAGGGTATCGGATTTTGCTTCTTTCAATATTTTCAAAAGACTCAGCATATTCCATTGCTTTTGGTCGAGCAAAGTGGAAACACTGTCTATTCTTGCCAACTGGAAAGAATCGGCAACGAAGCCTTTTAATGAATCGAGAGTGGATTGTACCTCTCTCATTGCCTTTTTATATGCGGGATAATCTGATAATCGCCCGGCGCTGAGTGACTGCCCTATTACTTCCGCTTCATATAGCTTGGCAAGGGTAGCATTGGTCACTTTCCGTTTCATTGTCATTTCCGTTTCATTGTCATCTGAACCGGAAAGAAGAGTCATTTCGCGGTACACAAAATAAACAGAGAAAAACAACACTGCGATAAGCAATAAATAGCCTACCGTCACCTTTGCTTTTATATTTTTATTTTGTTTCTGCATCGCTTTTATGTTTTAGTTTGTTGTTGAAACCTCCAAAAGAGCATAATTGCCGCACTTGTCAGGCCGAAAGGAAAAGCCATCCATACACCCGCCGTCCCCCAATCGAACACAAAGCCGCAAATATATCCCACAGGCAGCGAAATGAGGAAATAGGCAATGAAAGCAATAATCATCATAGGCTTCACATCGGCAATACCGCGAAGAGCATTGGCAAAAGTGATTTGCGTTCCGTCACCAAACTGATAAACAAGTAACGGGATAATAAGGCTCACCACCATGCGGCTCACTTCTTCGTTGTCCGTGAACCAGCCGCCAAGTTGATAACGCAACAAGAAAATAGGCAAGGAAGTACATACAGCCATTACCATGATGATATGGAAACCGGCATAAGCCGAACGGCGCACATTCAATATATCATTTTGCCCCTTGAAATTACTTACACGCACAGCAACAGCCGCCCCCATGCCATAATACATCATAAAGCAGATTTGCGAAATGGCAAGCATAATCTGGTGGGCTGCAAGCGCAATCGTTCCTATCCAGCCTATCATGATAGCACTGAGACTGAATGATGCCGTCTCCATCCCCATCTGCAAAGCAATAGGCCAACCCAATTGGTTCAGCCTGCGGAAATCGGGCTTATTCACATGAAAACGCTTGAATCCCACCAAATAACGGATATATCGTTTTGTGAAAAAGAAGATACAGGCAAAGACTATCAACATCACAATGCGGGAGAAAAGCGTACTGATTCCCGCACCCAGCAAACCGAGTTCCGGGAAACCTAACTTCCCATAAATCAGGATATAGTTACCGATAATATTGAGCACATTGCCACCCAGCAAAATCCACATGGAAGTCCGTGTATCCGTTATTCCGTCGGCAAATTGCTTGAATCCGTTGAATAGCAGGACGAATACCAGAGAAATAAGCAAAACTATGAAATAAGGCTTTATCAAAGGAAGCAGTTCTTCAGGCTGTCCCAGATTCTCTATATTGAAATAAAGAATGGTCATAAGCACAGTCATCAGGATGCCTACAAGGAAATTTGCCAATAAACTGTTTTTCAGGACACGCCCCACAGCCACCAATGAGTTATGACCATACAGGCTCCCCACAATGGGAGTCAGCCCATAGGAAAATCCCGTGCTGAATATGATAACAAGATTGAACATGTTATTCACAAACGATGCCGCACCAAGCTCATTGGTGCTGTGATGCCCGATCATCAGCGTATCGGCAAAGCCGAGTATTATCACTCCGATTTGCCCGATAACAATAGGAATCCCCAGATAGAGAAGTGCTTTATAGTGGTCTTTGTATGTACTGAAAAAACGTTTCATTATTCTTTTTTCTCCAAACTCTTATAATATAATGTAGAACAATTCCTGCGTACAAACGTGCGTTGTGCCACATCCTTCATTTGTTCCGCCGTCACTGCGCGATATTTGCTTACCTCGTCATTGATGTCTTCCGCTTTGCCAATCAATTCAAAATAGGCAAGATTGGTTGCCACATTCAGGTAATTGATGTTGCTGAATATCTGGTCGGACTCATATTTATTCTTCACTTTCTCCAACTCCTGTTCTTCGATAAGCGAAGTTTTCAAGTTGTCGAGTTCTTCCCAGATTGCTTTTTCCGCTTCTTCGAGCGTGATGCCCGGAGCGGGTTTTCCCGTGATGTGGAACAATCCGGCTTCCACACTGCCGGAGATATATGCATCCACAGCCGTAAATACCTGCTTTTCCATTACAAGGTGACGGATAAAGCGGCTCGAGCGTCCGCTCGAAAGTATATCCGACAACATATCGAAAGCATAATAATCCGGATGGCATCGGTCACTCATGTGGAACACCATGTAAAGGGCATCGATAGGGACATTCCTCTCCACCATGAGCCTGCGTTCTTCTGTTTGCACGGATTCCTGAGGCAGGTTACGGGGCACTACATTCCTACGGGGAATAGAGCCAAACCACTTTTCGGCAAGCTCCACCGTCCGTTCAAACGATATATTGCCGGTTACGGCAAGAATAGCGTTGTCGGGAGCATAAAAGCGGAAAAAGAATTCCTTCACTTCGTCCAAAGTAGCATTGGCTATGTGCGAAAGCTCCTTCCCAATGGTAGGCCATTGATAAGGATGTTCTTTATAGGCAAGACTGCGAACCAAGTGTGACACATCGCCATATGGCTGGTTCAAGTTGCGTTGTTTGAACTCCTCCATCACCACTTGGCGTTGCACTTCAAGACTCCGGGGATTGAAATCGAGGCTTAACATGCGGTCGGATTCCAACCAAAAGCCCGTTTCCACATTCTGTGCCGGGAGAGTGAGGTAATAGTTCGTAATGTCATTGTTTGTCCATGCATTGTTTTCACCTCCCGACTGCTGCACGGGACCGTCATAATCGGGTATATTCACCGAGCCGCCAAACATAAGATGCTCAAACAGATGAGCAAACCCGGTGTGTGCCGGGTTTTCATCTTTTGCTCCTACGTCATACAGCAAGTTGAGTGCCACCATTTGCGTGCTCAGGTCTTCACTGTGCACAATGCGCAACCCGTTTCCAAGCGTATGCCTGTTTACCTTTATCATAAAAGCGGTTTAGTCGATAACTGTAACTTTCTTTATCTTCACATCTTCATCCGGGCGGTCTGCCTTGTTTGTTTTCACCTTCTGGATAGCGTCTACCACATCCATGCCTTCCACCACTTCGCCAAACACAGTGTATTCGCCGTCGAGATGCGGAGTACCTCCTACTGTGGTGTATGCTTTCACCTGTTCGGGTGTGAAGTGGAACGGATGCTCTGCTGCCTCCTTTTCCGCCTGAGTTATCAGTGTGTCTTGCAGGTTCATCAATCCGTCCTGATCGTTCTCTTTACGCATTTTATAGATTTCTTTCATGTGCTTTTGTGCCAAGGCATTGAAAGCTTTGTTCACCATACCTTGATTCAGTTGATGTTCCATGCTGAGCAAAGTGGTATCCGAGTAGGCTTTTCCCGTTACAATATAGAACTGGCATCCCGATGATTCTTTCTTCGGATTTACCTGATCGCCTTGGCGAGCAGCCGAAAGTGCTCCGCATTTGTGGAAATATTTAGGATAAACAATTTCCGCCGGGATAGTATAACCCACATCACCCGAACCAAGCATTTTGCCTTTTGGTGCATTTTTAGAATCAGGATCTCCCGCCTGAATCATAAAGTCCTTAATGACACGGTGAAAGAGTGTACCTTCATATGTTCCGTTTTCAGCAAGTTTAATGAAATTATCACGATGTTGCGGTGTTTCGTTATATAGCTTCACCTTGATGTCTCCCATCGTTGTTTCAATCAGTAACATTGTTTCTTTATCCATGTTGTTTCCTTTCTTTGAGCCACATGCAGCAAGTGCACAGACTACTGTTATTAATGATAATACTATTATTTTCTTCATAAGTTTATGACTTTACAGTTTGTTAGTCTGCAAAAATACAATTTTAAACAACATTCTCCCCTACCTTGCGTTCTTTTTCCATCGACCACATTATATATGATACATTTATGA
>CABUKU010000024.1 GCA_902492205.1 uncultured Bacteroides sp.
TCAAAGCGTTCAGGGCACAGTTCAGAGGAGTAAGAGATAAAGCATTTTTCTTGTACAGACTCGCTAAATTATATGCATAAAAAGAAAAGCCCTCAGACTTTTACATTGATCCCAATTGAGCATGCATGAGGATGTTGAAAGTGGACAGGTAATAAAAAAGGAGATGTTATAAACATCTCCTTTTTTTAGCTTAAGAGCGGAAGACGGGGCTCAAACCCGCGACCCTCAGCTTGGAAGGCTAATGCTCTATCAACTGAGCTACTTCCGCAATTTTTTGTGGGCAAAGATGGATTCGAACCACCGAAGTCGAAAGACAGCAGATTTACAGTCTGCCCCATTTGGCCACTCTGGTATTTGCCCTTTTTGCTTTTGAGATAGTTTGTTTCTCAATTGCGAGTGCAAAGATACGATTATTTATTTAAACTCCAAGCAAAATCGATCATTTTTATTGCAGTAATTGCACATTCGTCTCCTTTATTTCCCAGTTTGCCACCTGCACGGTCTTCTGCCTGCTCCATTGTATTGGTGGTAATTAATCCGTAAATAACTGGTATATCGCCAGTTGCGTTCAATTCGGATACGCCTTGAGTCACTCCCATGCATACATAATCAAAATGTGGAGTATCGCCTTTAATTACACAGCCGATTACGATAATTGCATCCACTTCGCAATTTTCCATCATTTGATTGGCTCCAAAAGTCAATTCGAAACTTCCCGGAACTGATTTAACCAAAATATTTTCTTGCTTTGCTCCGTGTCTCCGCAAAGTATTAACGGCTCCTTCGAGCAACTTCCCTGTGATATTGTAATTCCATTCGGATACAACGATGCCAAACTTCATGTTTTCGGCGTTAGGTACTGAATTAAAATCGTAATCGGAAAGGTTATGATATGCTGTTGCCATAGTCTTTTGTTTTTTTATTAAAAAAGGGCAAGGCAAAGCCCCGCCCTTATGCAGTTATTGGAATATATATTTCTATTATTTCTTTAATGCTTTTGCTCTGTCGATATATTTGTCTATATCCATTGCCTGATAAGAATTAAAGTATTTTTCTTTAATCTTAGTGTAAACAGAGATAGCATCGTCAAGTTTGCCTTGCTTTTCGTAGATTTCTCCGGCTTGGATCAGATATACAGGGCTTAAAGTCATGTTATCCGCTTTATCGGCAGCTTTTACCAATGTAGAAGTTGCTTTGTCGAGCTGGTCTAAGTTTGCGTAGCAATTACCTAAAGCGCCGAGAACGGCAGGAGCAACCATTTGGTCGTCACCACTGAAGTCGTTCAGGTATTTGATGGCTTCTTCATATTTGCCTAACTGTGCATAGCTGATACCTGCGTAAGCTTTTGCAAGGTTGCCGGATTCTGTGCTGCTGTATTCGTCAGCAATAGCAATGAATCCTTTGTTGCCAAGGCTGTCACCGTTAAGTGCCAGTTCATATGCATCTTGTCCGAAGTATTGTTCTGCTTTGAAGATAGCTGTCGCAGCTTTAGCTTCTCTCGGAGCGGAAATGAAGTGCTTGTAAAGCATGGTTCCGGCAATAATGATGATAATTGCGGCAACAACTCCGATGATTGTTGTTTTGTGTTTAATGATAAACGCTTCAGACTGGCTGATTGCTTCTTCCACGTTCATCTCCTGATGATTGTTCTTTTGTTCTGCCATTTTTAGTATATTATTTCTTGTTATTTACAGATTGATATTTCGGTCAGCAAAAGTATGATTTTTATATATATAAATGAAATTTACGGGCATCTTTTTTTCTTTTCCTACTTAAAACCTGCCCTTTAGCCCTGAATTACAATTTTTATTTCTACATTTGCCTGTTCAATAAGGTAAGTTCAGCGCATGATATTAAAACATATTTCTATACTTAATTACAAGAACCTTGAGCAGGTGGAGTTGGAGTTTTCTCCTAAAATGAACTGTGTGTTCGGGTTGAACGGCATGGGAAAAACAAACCTGCTGGATGCTGTCTATTACTTGTCATTTTGTAAGAGCGGTACAAACCCTATTGATTCTCAAAACATCCGCCATGATCAGGAATTCTTTGTTATCCAAGGTTTTTATGAAACGGAAGATGGAAGCCCGGAAGAAATTTATTGTGGATTGAAACGCAGACAAAAGAAACAGTTTAAGCGGAACAAAAAGGAATATACCCGTTTGTCCGACCACATAGGCTTTATTCCTTTGGTTATGGTATCACCGGCCGATTCCGATTTAATAGCCGGAGGCAGTGATGAGCGCCGTCGTTTTATGGATGTGGTGATTTCTCAATATGATAAAGAATACTTGGATGCTTTGATTCGCTATAACAAGGCATTGGCACAGCGCAACTCCTTGTTGAAAAGTGAAATGCCTGCCGATGAGGAACTTTATTTGGTGTGGGAGGAAATGATGGCTTCTGCCGGTGAAGTGGTTTTTCAAAAAAGAGCTGCGTTCATCGAAGAGTTCATCCCCATATTCCAATCATTCTATTCTTTCATATCTCAGGATAGTGAAAAGGTGAATCTGACTTATGATTCCCATGCAAGAGATGCCTCTCTGCTCGATATATTCAAGAGTAACCGCATCAAAGACCAGATAATGGGTTATACGCTTCGCGGAGTGCATAAGGATGAATTGAATATGCTTATAGGTGATTTCCCTATTAAGCGCGAAGGCTCGCAAGGACAGAATAAGACTTACCTCATTGCTTTGAAACTGGCTCAGTTCGATTTTCTGAAACGTACCGGAAGCCACACCACTCCTTTATTGTTACTGGATGATATTTTTGATAAGTTGGATGCCACCCGTGTGGAACAGATTGTGAAACTTGTTGCCGGGGACAGCTTCGGACAAATATTCATAACAGATACCAACCGTGGGCATTTGGATAATATTCTTCGGAAAACAAGCCATGAATATAAGATGTTCAAGGTGCAACAGGGTGAAATTTGTGAAATGAAGGAGGAGGAAGATGCGCAGGAATAATGCCGAACAAATAGGAGAATTAATCAGGCGCTTCATACGTGAAGAAGGTTTGGAAACTCCTTTAAACGAACAACGTCTGCTGAGTGCATGGAAAGATGTACTCGGTCCTACTATTGCTTCTTATACAGGGAAACTTTATATTCACAATCAGATATTATATGTACATCTCACTTCTGCTGCTTTAAGAGAAGAATTGATGATGGGCAGGGAGCTGTTGGTGAAGAATCTGAACCGCCAAGTGGGAGCAACGGTCATTACCAATATCATTTTCCGGTAATAATTCCTTCTTCTGTTACCACTTCATCCATTTTTATGTCGTATTCTTCGGTAGGTATCTCTTCTAGTGTTTGGAAAGAGAAACATATACCTATTTTATAGGCTTGCAGTTTTGGTAAAAGACGGTCATAATATCCTTTTCCTCTGCCTAAACGGTTACCTTTGGCATCGAAACCAACTCCCGGAATGATTGCCAGGTCTATTTCGTTATAGTTTGTAAAGGCTTCTCCAACGGGCTCTTCAATTCCATAGCTTCCTTTCATCATATCTTGTCTTCCCGAATACTTGCGGAGTTCCAAATCATCGCCCACTACCACGGGAAGAAGGATTGTTTTCCGGTCTTTCCATTTCTCAATGAATGCATGTGTACGCACTTCATCGGGTAAAGAATGGTATATCAGAACACATCCTGCCTCAAGGAAAGCAGGATGTGTTTCAATATGCTTAAGCAGTGTGTCTGTCTTCTCTACCAAGATATTCGCCGGGTATTGAGATTTTCTTTCTGCTATTGTTTTGCGAAATAACTTTTTTAGCTGGTTCATCGCTTGTCTTTTTAGTCACGGTTGCGGGTTCTTCCGGAGCTTTCGGGAAAGCTTCCCCTTTATCCAATACTTCTATTGCTTTGTTTACGGTTACATCTGTCTTGTTCAGGAACTGGATATAGGCTTCCATTCCCAACATGTTATAGATGATGTTGCCATACAAATACTTTTCTAATAGTTTATAAGACTTCAGGATAAGCAGATTTCTTCTCTTTACTCCTTTACTTTCTGCATATCTGACGAATTTTTCTACGATACCTTGTGTCTTGAGATATTTTAAGAGTGCCTTTTCATCTCCATACTTTTGCAAAGTGTTTCTGTTCTGGTCTGTATATTGGAAAGAGAATGAGATAGGCAAGCCTCTGTTCACTACCATTGTGTAGTAAGAGGTTACTCCTGTGGTATCTTGCGGAACAAAAATATCGGGCATGATACCGCCACCGCCATAAACCGGTCTTCCTAACCCGGTGGTGTAAAGCATTTCTTTGTTTAGTTTGATACTGTCTTGTGAGAAGAATTCTCCATGTTCGTATCTCTTGTAGATGTCCATTTCATAATTCAAGTCATTTCCACTTTCATAAGGCTTCTGAATGCATCTGCCCGATGGAGTGTAATAACGTGCAACCGTCAGACGGATAGCAGAATGGTCACTGAACTCGATAGGTTGCTGAACAAGACCTTTACCATAGGAACGGCGTCCGATGATAGTTCCACGGTCATTGTCCTGTATGGCTCCTGCCAGAATTTCACTGGCCGATGCCGAACCTTCATCCGTTAAGATGACAAGCGGAGTCTTTTGGCAACTTCCTGTTCCGTCGGCATAAGCTTCCGCTCTTTGGAATTTGCGGCCTTCGGAATAAACAATAAGCTTACCTTTAGGAAGGAATTCATTGGCTATGATTTGGGCAGCTTCCATGTAACCGCCTGTATTTTGGCGTAAGTCAATAATAAGTCCCTGACAGTCGTTTTGGCTGAGTTTGGCTATTGCCATCAGCATTTCGGCATGAGTAGTGCGTCCGAACTTGTTTATTTTGATATATCCGAATTTATCATTAACCATGTAGGCAGCATCCACACTGTTCACAGGAATGTCACCGCGGACAACTGTAAAGTCTAAGGTCTCTTTTTCTCCCGGACGGAATACTCCGAGTTTCACTTTGCTGCCTTTAGGTCCTTTCAGCTTTTTCATGGAAGAATTGTTGTTCACTATCTTTCCTACGAAAGCACTATCGTCTACGGCAATAATACGGTCGCCTGCCATTAAACCTACTTTCTCGGAGGGACCGCCTTGTATCACGCTGTTTACGTGAATAGTATCTTCTTGGATAGTAAATTGTATGCCTATGCCGCTAAAGCTTCCTTCTAGCTCGGAGTTGGTTGCTTCCAAGTCTTTCGCAGGGATATACATGGAGTGGGGATCGAGCTCACTCAGAATTTGTGGCATTGCTTTCTCAACCAAATCGGTCATGTTTACTGTATCTACATATTGATCGTCAATGATTCTCAGTAAAGCATTTAGTTTGTTAGAGGAAGTATTGATTATTCCCAATCGGTTGCCGGTGAAATGGTTGGCATAAAATGTACCGATCAGAATTCCTACCACGATACTAACAGCTATAATTATAGGTGTAAAACGTGAAGTACGATTATTGCTCATAGCTCTATATATGTTAAATCTTTATATATTTATTTGTTGTGTTCCTCATTGGGATCAATGTAAATGACCTCTATTTCGGCACGTTTTAATAATTCTATCCCGTCTTCCAAACGGTACTTTTCAGAATAAACTACTCTTTTGATGCCGGCTTGGATGATGAGTTTTGCACATTCAATACAAGGAGAAGCTGTTACATACATGGTAGCCCCGTCACTGCTATTATTGGAACGGGCTATCTTTGTAATGGCATTTGCTTCGGCATGCAGAACATAAGGTTTGGTAATATTATGTTCGTCCTCGCAAATATTTTCAAATCCCGACGGTGTTCCGTTATATCCGTCAGAGATAATCATTTTGTCTTTTACAATCAAAGCTCCCACTTTACGGCGGATGCAATAAGAGTTTTCCGCCCAAATGGTAGCCATGCGTATGTAACGCTTATCAAGTTCGTATTTCTTTTGTTGTGCTGCATCCATAATTTCTAATTCTTTTTTGTACTGGGGCTAAATGCCAAACGGAGAGTTTGTTTACTATCCCTATCTGTGAAATAAAGATATAGGTTATTCTCATCTCCACTATATCTGTTGGCATTTATAAGTCCTTCAAAATATTTTTGGGCTAAAATGTCTTTATCACTTGTTGTGGACGGCTTCATATTAGAAATTGTAAATTTATTGTTTTCTCCATCAGCTGTCCATTTTCCATTAATGAGATTAGTGACTACTTGTCCTGTGAAATTACCTGTGATAATATCATTATCTTCACTCCCAGTGAAAGTTATGGTCAAATAGTTATTATCTCTATTTAATAATTTTAGGCTCTCTTTCTTTTTTGAGGCATCTCCTCCCCATATGTCAGCCATATCCCATTTCTTTTCTTCCCAGATACCGGTCAATTTCCAAGTCTTTCCGGTAAATATCCTACCTACATCGTCGGTGCTGTTACAAGCATTCAGGAATGGTAGAAAGAACAATATAAATAGTAAGAATTTAGGTTTCATAATTTACTTATAGTTTTTTAATGCCGTTTCTTTCCAATAAAGCATCAATTGTAGGCTCTTGTCCGCGGAAACGTTTGTAAAGTATCATCGGATGTTCTGTTGAACCTTTGGATAAGATGTTTTCCCGGAAAGAGTTTGCGACATCTGTATTAAATACTCCTTTTTGTTTAAATAATGAGAATGCATCGGCATCCAATACTTCAGCCCACTTGTAGCTGTAATATCCTGCTGAATATCCTCCGGCAAAGATGTGTGAAAACTGGTTACTCATGCAAGCTTCGTCCACGATAGGGAGAACCTGTGCTTTCGCCATTGCATCTTTCTCAAACTTCTTCACATCACCGCCGAACGGAGTATTGCGGGTGTACCACGCCATATCCAGTAATCCGAAACTTAACTGGCGAAGGCAAGCATATCCTGCATTGAAATTGGATGCATCGACCAAACGTTGGATTAGTTCTTCCGGTAACTTCTCTCCGGTCTGGTAATGTTCTGCAAATGTATTAAGGAAATCTTTCTGAATAGCGAAGTTTTCCATAATCTGTGAAGGAAGCTCCACGAAATCCCAATACACATTTGTTCCGCTCATGCTTTCATACGTTGAGTTTCCGAACATGCCATGAAGGGAATGTCCGAACTCGTGCAAGAAAGTTTCTACTTCATCAAACGAAAGCAGAGCCGGTTTGTTCTCTGTCGGCTTGGTAAAGTTCATGGTAATGGAAACATGTGGGCGGCTGTCTGCTCCGTTTTCTTTCCATTGCCCTTTGTATTGTGTCATCCATGCACCCGCACGTTTTCCGTCTCTCGGATGGAAGTCGGTGTAAAGAACTGCAAGATATTTGCCGTCTTTATCGAATACTTCATAGGCTTTCACATCTTTGTGATAAACCGGGATGTCTTTGTTTTCTTTGAATGTAATGCCATACAAGCGGGTAGCCAGTCCGAATACTCCTTTCTGTACCTTGCTTAATTCAAAGTAAGGACGGAGCATTTCTTCATTGATGTTGAATTTCTCGTTTTTAAGCTTTTCCGAATAGAAAGACCAGTCCCACGGCATTACCTGAAAATCGGCTCCTTCCGTTTTACGGGCAAATTCCTGAACTTCGTTATATTCTTGCTTGGCAGTAGGAGTATAGGCATCCAACAGTTGGTTTAAAAGTTTGTAAACCGCATCACTGTTTTCAGCCATTCTTCTTTCTAAAGTATATTCGGCAAAGTTGTCATATCCCAATAATTGTGCGATAGCCATGCGGTCGTTTACCAACTTGGTTACAATCTCGTTGTTGTTATATTCGTTATCATGTGTACATTTTGTATTGTAGGCCATATAAAGTTGCTTGCGCAAATCACGGTTTTCACTGTATTGCATGAAAGGAATATAGCTTGGGGCAGACAGGTTGAATATCCATCCTTCCTTACCTTTCTCTTTGGCTGTTTGTGCGGCTGCCTCAATAACACTTTCGGGCAATCCGGCAAGTTGTTCTTTGTCCGTTAAAACCAACTGGTAGTTGTTTGCTTCTTTCAAGTTGTTTTGACTGTATTGGAGAGTGAGTTTGCTCAATTCCGTACTCAGTTCGCGATACTTTTCCTTTGCAGCGCCTTGAAGGTTTGCTCCTCTGCGCACGAAGCCTTGATAAGTATTTTCGAGCAAAACCATTTCTTCCGGGTTCAGTCCCAATTGGTCTTTCTTGTCATATACAGCCTTGATGCGGGCAAATAACTTTTCATTCAGATTGATGTTGTTACTATGTTCCGATAATAACGGCATCATTTTCTGTGCTATCGTTTCCATTTCATCGTTTGTTTCGGCACTCATCAGGTTGCCGAATACGGTACTTACCCTGTCGAGCAGTTTGCCTGAATGCTCCAAAGCTACTATTGTGTTCCGGAAATCCGGAGCAGCAGGGTTATTCACTATAGCATCGATCTCGGCAGTTTGTTGCTTCATGCCTTCGAGCAATGCGGGTTCGTAATGTTCCGTTTTGATCTTGTCAAACGGAGCTGTTTCATGAGGGGTATTATATTTCCCTAAAAAAGGATTTTGAGCTTGAATCATATTTGCCATATAAAATAATACTATAAATAAACCGATCTTTTTCATGTCCATACAGTTCTGTGAATAATAATCAAGTACAAAAATGCTAAAAAAAAGCATTAGTTTGAATTTTATGGCTGAGTTTTTAACAAAGTATATTAATTTTGCAGAGATCAATTACATATCTGCCACATAAATCGTTCCAAATGAAAAATAAAGTTATCCAATTTCTTAAAACCTATCTGTTATTCGTTGTCATCTTTTTAGTACAGAAACCTGTCTTTATGCTCTATTATCATCATTTGTATAAAGGGGCTTCTGTTGCAGACTATCTGCAAGTGATGTGGAGTGGATTGAAACTGGATGCTTCGATTGCCGGTTATCTCACGGCATTGCCGGGACTGATTCTGATAGCTTCATTGTGGATAAATCCCGTGGTGATTAAATATGTGCAGAAATTCTATTACGGAGTCATATCTGTTTTGTTGAGCATTATTTTGGTTTCCGACCTTGTTTTGTATCAATATTGGGGATTCCGTTTAGATTCTACTCCTTTGTTTTATTTGAAATCTCCTGCCAGTGCCTTTGCCAGTGCGGAGTGGTGGATGATTGTATCAGGCTTTCTTGCCATAGTGATTGTGGCGTTCTTGTTATTTTTCATCTTCAACCGTGTCCTTATTCGGTCGAAGAAGAAAGAAAAACTTCCTTATAATGTGCTGCCCACTGCGCTTTGCCTGTTGATAATGACTGGCTTGCTGTTTATACCCATCCGTGGAGGTTTTACAGTTTCTACCATGAATGTGGGTAAAGTGTATTTCAGTTCCGATATGGCATTGAATCATGCTGCGATAAATCCTGCTTTCAGTTTGATAGAATCGTTAACCCGTGAACAGGATTTCAGTAAGCAATATCGTTTTATGGAACCGGAAGTTGCCAAAACGGAGTTTGCCAAATTACAGGATAAACCGGTGACCGATTCCATACCGTCGCTGTTTACAGTGGAACGCCCGAATGTAATTATCGTGGTATTGGAGAGCTTTATGTCAAAGGATATGGGAACTCTTGGGGGATTTCCGGGAGTTGCTTCACGAATGGACAGTCTGACTAATGAAGGAATCCTTTTCACAAACTTTTATGCTAACAGTTTCCGTACCGATAGGGGATTGGTTTCCATATTCAGTGCTTACCCCGGTCAGCCTACCACCAGTATCATGAAGTATCCTCGCAAGACACAAACGTTGCCTTCCATACCTAAATCGTTAAAAGAAGCAGGATATAATTTGCAATATTACTATGGAGGTGATGCCGATTTCACAAACATGCGTTCCTATTTAATGGCTTGCGGGATAGATAACATCATTTCGGATAAAGATTTTCCGGTATCGGAACGTCTCAGCAAATGGGGCGCATTGGATCATGTGGTTTTTAAACGTTTGGCGACCGACTTGAAAGGCGAGCAGAAAGAACCTTTCTTTAAAGCCCTTCAAACATCAAGCAGCCATGAGCCTTTTGATGTTCCTTATCATAAGCATAAAGATTTATATTTGAACTCGGTGGCTTACACCGACAGTTGTTTGGGGGCTTTCATTGATGAGTTCAAACAAACGGAATATTGGAAGAACTCGGTTGTCATAATGGTTCCCGATCATGCGGCGGCTTATCCTGCCGGGATAGACAATCATAGTATCGAGCGTTATCAGATTCCCCTGTTAATAGTGGGAGGGGCATTGCGCCAACCGATGAAGGTAGATGCTTATGCTTCACAAATAGACATTGCTGCCACCTTGTTGTCCCAACTGAATTTGCCACATGAAGAGTTTATGTTCAGCAAAAACATAGTCAACCCTGCTTCTCCTCACTTCGGATATTTTACAAACGGCAATCTATTTGGAATGGTCAGTGCCGATAATCAATTGGTTTATGACTGTGATGCCGGTAAAGTAGTGTATGATGAAGGAACAAATAAAGGGGAGAACTTAAAGAAAGGTCAGGCATTCTTGCAAACACTTTATGATGATTTGAGCAAAAGGTAAATATCTTTAAGGTAAAACGTACGGTATGTTAAGGCAAAACGTGCGGTAGTTTAGATATAAACGTAGGGACATCTTGTTTGATAGGTGTAGACCTTTTTTGTATAACAAGTAGGGGTATTTACAGGAAGGAGTAGAGCTTTTAATGAAAAGGTGTAGAACAACAAAAGGAACCATAAAAACAGGTCCCTTTCATCATATAGTGCAAATATACAAAATAATTCCTGATTTTCCAAATAATGCCTGAGGTCAGGCAGTGTGATATTACTTCTGATAATTAATCAACAGCGTAACATCCGGCACGACAATCTCTTTTCTTCTCAGCGAAAGCAATCCTTTGTCTTGCAACTCATTCAACGCTTTGGATATGGTGAGTCTCGTTTCTCCCAAAAGGTGTGCAAAATCGTCCATCTTTATCTTGAATAGTTTCTCTCCGCTTGGCTTTTCCGTGTGATAAAGAATGAAATTAATGATGCGGGAATCGGTGTCTTCCACCTTTGTGTCCCAAATCCTGTTATATAAAGTCTGGGAACGGTTGCTGATAATGTTCAGATAGTTCAGACGGAAAATATCGTATTTATTCAGCTCGGTAAGCACAAATGATTTGTCTATCGTAACAAGATTAACTTCAGTTTGGGCAATGTATGAAGACACAAATTCGGTGTACATGCCAAACAATGAATAAGGCTCTATCACAAAAGGACTCTGAAAGTATTCGTAAAAGCTGAATTGTTCGTATTTGTCTGTCGATTCGGACATAACTTCTCCCTTTAATAAAAAGACAAGTTTGTCACATGCTTCTCCTTTTGTTATAATCCTTTCGCCTGCTTTATGTCTAGAAAAATGTAGTTTTACCTTTCCAAGAATTTGCGTGAAATCGTTCGGACATAAGCCTTGAAAAAGGGGTAACTGAAGAAGAGTATCGTACATTGTTTCCATATAATATCCTAATATATAACGGCTTTCTAATTAATTTATACACAAATGTAACTATAAAAAGAGGTATTTGATTAATGGAGGGAGGGCTTTTCATTATTTTTATTATTTCTTAAGCCTGATAATGTTTGCTTTGTAATTGCTTGCATGGCGCATAAAAATCTCATATCTTTGCAATCAAAAAGGAGGCTCTTATGTTAACAGCATTCAATCTTCAGGAAATGGTAAGTGCATTTATCGTACTTTTCGCCGTGATAGATATCATAGGTTCTATTCCTATTATATTGAATTTAAAGGGAAAAGGCCGTGAAGCTAATCCCAATAAGGCTACTCTCATTTCGTTTGCTTTGTTGCTGGGCTTCTTTTATGCCGGAGATATGTTGCTGAAACTTTTCCATGTGGATATAGCTTCATTTGCGGTTGCGGGTGCGTTTGTTATTTTTCTAATGTCCCTTGAAATGATTCTCGATATTGAGATTTTCAAGAATCAAGGTCCGATTAAGGAAGCTACATTAGTCCCTTTGGTTTTTCCGCTTATAGCCGGTGCCGGTGCGTTTACTACTTTGCTTTCATTGCGGGCGGAGTATGCAAACATCAACATTGTCATTGCCTTGATATTGAATATGGGATGGGTGTATATCGTTTTGAAACTGACTGGAAAGATAGAACGCCTTTTGGGTAAAGGTGGTATCTATATGATCCGTAAGTTCTTTGGCATCATTCTGTTGGCAATTTCCGTCCGTCTTTTCACTGCGAACATTGCATTGCTGGTAGAGGCACTTAAAACTACTAACCCATAGGCACGTTAACTGTTTCGTGTTCGTTAATCGTGTATAGTTTATCGTAAACTTTGATGTTTATCGGGGCTCCGTTCCGGTTGGTTATCTCTATATTCTTTTTGGTAACCTTTATTTGTAGCGTATGCGAACGGAAATTCACTTTAAAGGCATATGAATCCCATTGTTCCGGTATAATCGGACTGAATGAAGGGTGGTCTTCTTTTAACTTCATTCCTGCAAATCCTTCGACAATGGCAAGCCAGCTACCGGGCATACTGGTAACATGCAATCCTTGTTCCACCTCGTTGTTGTAATCATCCAAATCCATGCGTGCTGCACGGATGAACAGACTGTATGCTTTTTCTACGTCTCCTATTCGTGAAGCAAGGATAGAGTGAACAAAGGGAGAAAGAGAAGACTCATGCAGAGTTTTGGGCTCATAGAACCGAAAATTATTTTCGATAGTTTGCTGATCGAAGTTATTGTAGAATAAATAAGTGCCTAACAAGACATCACTTTGTTTGATGAAACAAGACCGTACAATCCTGTCCCATGACCAATGTTGGTTGATAGGCCGCTCGCAAAGTGGAATCTCCGACACATCTTTCAACTCTTTATCAAGGTATCCGTCTTGTTGGATGAATATGCCCGTTTCCTTCTCCTGTGGCAAATACATATTCTCATAGATTTCTTTCCAGCGCTTCGTCTCGTTTATATCGAAATTGGTTGCCTTTATGATACGTTCATATTCTTCGGGATATTCTTTTTTTACGAGTGCCAGATAGTCGATAGCTTTTTGCAGGCATTGTACACATATATAATTGGTGTACCAGTTATTGTCTACATTGTTCTCATATTCGTTGGGTCCGGTCACTCCCAATAGCACATACTTTTGCTTTGGATTGGAGAATGAAACCCTTTGGCTCCAAAAACGGCAAATGGCGATTAGCACTTCCAAACCATACTTTGCCAGATACTCGGTCTTTCCCGTGTAACGAACATATTGGCCGATGGCATGGGCGATAATTCCGTTTCTATGTATCTCTTCAAAGGTAATTTCCCATTCATTGTGGCATTCTTCGCCATCAATGGTAACCATCGGGTATAGGGCTGCTCCGTTTTTAAAACCTAGTTTCTTTGCGTTTTCTATGGCTTTTGGTAAGTGACGGTAGCGATATAACAATAGGTTTCTGCAAATATCTTTTGAACTTGACAGCATGAAGAAAGGAACACAACAAAGTTCGGTATTCCAATAGGTATTACCGCCATATTTTTCTCCTGTAAATCCTTTGGAGCCGATATTCAGTCGGGGATCATCTCCCCGATATGATTGGTATAGCTGGAATATGTTGAAACGTATGGCTTGTTGGGCAGCCGGATCACCTTCTATTTGTACATCGGTTTCATTCCAGATTTCTTCCCATACATTGGCATGTTCTTTCAAAAGTTCATCCCAGCTTTTAGTCTTTGCTTCTTTGGTTTGGGTGATTGCGTCTTCCACTAATTGCTTTCTGTCGGAATATAAAGAGGTGGTGATAGCTGCATATTTATAAAGGTGTAACTTATCTCCCGGCTTCACGTCGGCACCGATGCTGAATCCTACCGACTTCTCTTTCTCTATGCGGATGGGACTGTTGGTAATTACTTTCCCGTTTTTGAATAGTTGATAGGTAATGGCACAGCATACTTGTGAGTCTTCCCGCTTGGTTTGTGCCCATAAATAAGCATATTCTGTTTTAGTTTCCGCACGGATGATATTCCACATCTTTTCGTTGAAGTTGGCACTTTCATGTTCCACATTGCCGTCGATGAAAGGAACTAATGAGATTTTTCCTTCGTAATTAATGGATTCAACGCTGTATTTTATAACGGATAAGTTCTGTTGAGCCATGCTGTTGAAGTGTTCTACATGGACTCTGAGCGTATGTCCTTTGGGCGATGTAGTGGTGAATGTGCGCTCCAGTACGCCTTCTTTCATGTGCAATTTCCTGTTGAACTCATCAATATCCCATTCGGCAAGGTTCAGTTCCTCGTCAATCAGGCGCAACTTGATGCCGCTCCAGTTGGGAGCATTGGGTATACGTGAATAAAAGTGAGGATAGCCGTTTTTCCACCAGCCTACTTTGGTGCGGTCTAAAAAAGAAACACCTGCAAGATATGAACCTTGCAGGCTGTCACTTGTATAAGGTTCCTCAAAATTACCACGCTGTCCTAGTCGTCCGTTTCCTATGCTGAAAATACTTTCCGAGTTTCTTTGCTTGTCAGCATGGAAGCCGTCTTCTTCAATATTCCATTCGTCTATTTTGAGGTATCGTTTCATAGCTATTATCCATTTTATTCGTTAAGCTCCGGCAAGGTAACAAAATAATGGATAATAAGTATGTTTGTTTATAATTATTTTTTAAGTTCTGCGTAGGTTTCTTTAATCAGGAATACACAAACGGCGCCGATAATTAAGAATACTCCTGCCATAACCAGCATGTCTACCTGCTTTCCTCCAACAATATGCAGCAATGTTCCTCCAACGAGGGCTGCTACGATTTGCGGAACGCAAATCGTTCCGTTAAATAATCCGAGATAAGCTCCCATATTCTTTCCGGAAACGGAGTTTGTAAGGATAGTAAAAGGCATAGCCAACATAGCTGCCCATGCGCAACCTATCAGAAGATAAGATGCAAACAGTATATACTGATCGTGAACAAATATGGTAGAGATAAATCCTATTCCTCCCAATACCAAACTGAGGGAATATGCCAGTTTGCGTGATTTGAACATCGGGAGTAGAATAGCCCAGCATACGGAACCGATAGCTTGCACGGCAAACAATACGCCAACCCAGTTGCCGGCTTCTTGGTATCCGGCTGAACTTGTATCTGTGGTTCCCCAAACATTATCGGCAATTGCCCCATTGGTGTAAGTCCACATGTACATAAAAGCAGCCCATGAGAAGAACTGAACTAATCCAACTGTCCAGAATACTTTGGGGGCATTCTTCAACAAAGTGATAAAGTCTGCCTTTTGGCTTTTCTCTGCCGCAGTTATTCCGTGAAATTCTTCAAACTCTTTTGGAGGCATCTCTTTTACTTTTACACTTGTATAGATCACGCAGAATATAAGTATGGCTGCACCGATATAGAATGAATAAATTACAGAATCGGGAATAATGCCCGGAGCTGCAATGTTACTGATACCTACGGCTGTGAAAATGTATGGGAATAAGTATCCTACCAAACTACCGGCATTGCACAGGAAGCTCTGGATAGAGTAGGCAAGTCCTTTTTGTTTTTCGTTAACCAAGTCACCAACCAACATCTTGAATGGTTGCATAGCCATGTTAATGGAAGTATCAAGAAACATCAAAGATACCAGACCGAATGTCATGGCATTGATGTAACGTGTGAAACTACCTGCGTTAGGCAACAGGCACATTACGATAACTGCAATTAATGAACCGATGAACAGATAAGGAATTCTTCGTCCCCAACGGGTCCATGTTTTATCGCTTGCCGAACCTATAATGGGCTGTACAATGATTCCTGCCAACGGTGGAAGAATCCAGAAATAACTTAGATTATGCGGATCTGCACCTAATGTTGCAAAAATACGGCTGATATTAGCACTTTGAAGTGCATAAGCAATTTGAACACCAAAGAAACCGAAACTGATATTCCACAGTTTCCAAAAATTTAAATCGGGTTTTGTCTTCATGAATATGGTTATTTATTTGTTTTCATCTATTTTGTTGTGCCTCTTACTACGAGGTTTGTCTTTACTATCTTATTCATTATTCGTTTTTCCTCTGAACCGTTTTCCAATTTGTCTATCAGAATGTTTATTGCATTTTCACCCACTTCCTGCCCTCGCTGTTCCACAGTTGTCAATTTGGGATCTGTAGACTGTGCTATGACTTCATCCGTAAATCCACAGATGGAAACTTCATCCGGTACTTTTACTCCTACCAGTTTGCAAGAATACAGTATTCCGGCTGCCGTATCGTCATTGATTGCAAAGAACCCATCCGGTCGGTTTTTTGATTCCAGAATATCGGGAGTAATGGCAATGGCCTGTTCACGCGTGTCGCATATCTTTATCATGCTGTCATCAACAGGTATTTTATATTTTTTCATTGCATCCAGATAACCGTTTCTCCTATTCTTTGATATTTCCAGATTAAGTGGCGCACTGTAAAAGAAGATACGTTTGCATCCTGTTTGAATCATATATTCAACGGCAGAAAAGGCACCGGCATAGTCATCCACTACTACACGTTCTGTGTTTATGCCTGTGCATATCCTGTCATAGAATACGATCGGAATATTATTATCCAATAATTCCTGATAGTGATCATAGCAAGACGTGTCTTTAGCCAAAGAAGTAATTACTCCGCAAACCCTTGTCTCTAGGAACGAATGAACTATTTTCACTTCGCGCTCATATTCTTCATTGGATTGTGCTACAATAATATTGTATCCTTTTTGTGAAGCCACTTCTTCAATACCGCTTAGTACACATGAAAAGAAGTGATGCACAAATTGTGGAATAATGACTCCGATGGTATTTGATTTGCTGGTGCGTAAATTTAGAGCCAGAACATTCGGTTTATAATTATGTTCACGCGCGTAATTATTAATAAGGTCCCTTGTTTCTTGACTGATATCGGGATTATTTTTTAACGCTCTTGACACTGTAGATGGTGATACATCTAAAGCCTTAGCAATATCCTTAATTGTGATTTGAGGTTTATTCATGGTAATCAACTTTCAGCCAAAGGTAAACTATTTAATTCAAAATCAATCAGGGCTTTGAATACTTTAAGTTTTTCTATGCAACAAAAATAATTAGAATATTAACAAGGTATGAATCGCAATAGTTCGTTAACTATGTTATAAATGTGCAAACGATTGCATGATGTAAAATGTATTTTTGAATATTATTGAATATTGATACTCGTTAATTAATAATACTTTTGTTATGTCATAATGCGGCAAAATTAATAAAAAGTTGCCTAAAATTATAATTCATTATATTGTTAACTTTAATTTTTAGATGCATGAAGCAAGTTAATCTTAGAATCTATCAAAAGGTTCTTCCCCTATTGTTAGGGTTGTTCTTGTCATTAGGTGCTTTTGCGCAGGAAATCACAGTCAAAGGACATGTGAAAGATGTGCAGGGTGAGCCTATTATTGGTGCGAATGTTGTAGTGAAAGGTACTACAACCGGAACTATTACCGATTTTGATGGTAATTTTCAACTTCAGGCTCCTCAAGGAGCAATAATCTCTATTTCTTTTATTGGTTATAAACCTATTGAAGTAAAGGCTGCAAGTTCTATTATTGCAACATTGGAAGATGATGCACAATTATTGGAAAATGTGGTTGTTATTGGTTATGGTACGGTAAAGAAAAATGATGCAACCGGTTCCGTAACTGCAATTAAAGCAGATGATAAAAATAAGGGAGTCGTTGTTAATCCACAAGATATGTTGGCGGGTAAAGTTGCCGGTGTATCTGTAACATCTTCCGGTGGTCAGCCGGGTGCAGGAGCTTCGATTCGAATTCGTGGTGGTTCTTCTTTGTCTGCAAGTAATGATCCGTTAGTTGTTATCGACGGAGTAGTAATGAGTGGTGCTTCTGCCGATGGTTTAAGTAACCCGTTAAGTACGGTTAATCCGTCTGATATTGAAACGTTCACCGTATTAAAAGATGCATCGGCTGCTGCTATTTATGGTTCGCGTGCATCTAATGGTGTGATTATCATTACAACAAAGAAAGGTAAATCTGGAAAAGTAAAATTCAACTATACAGGTAACGTATCAGTTAGTACTAAGCGTACTTCGTTAGATGTATTATCAGCTGATGAATTTAGAGATTATATTACTAATAGTCCTATTTCTACCGATGCTATGGTAACAGCCTTAAATCTTTATCCTAATGTAAGTACAAACTGGCAAGATGAAGTATTTAGAGCTGCAATTTCTACAGATCATGCACTTAGTGCATTTGGCTCTATAAAAGATTTCCTTCCTTACCGCGTTTCTTTTGGTTATACTGATCAAAACGGTATTATTAAAACTTCAAATTTTCAGCGTTATACAGGAAGTATTTCCTTAACTCCAACTTTCTTTGATAATCATTTGAATTTCAACTTGAATGGTAAAGGGGTATATATTAAGAATAAGTTTGGGGATGTAGGAGCTGTGGGTGCAGCAGTAAGCTTTGACCCTACTAAACCCGTTATGAATGGAAATACAAAATATGGAGGTTACTATACTTGGACAAGTGATGGAACTCCCGATGGAGGTAAAATGGGATCAACAGGAACTAATCCTGTATCATTATTAACTATGAGAGATAATACTTCTGATGTAAAATCATTTATTGGTAATGCACAAATTGATTATAAATTGCATTTCTTCCCAGATTTAAAATTAAATTTGAATTTGGCTTATGATTATACAAAGAGTGAAGGTCATGATTATACTGATCCTAATGCTCCGGGAAGTTATCAGACAGATGATAATAAAACAGGTAATAGCTATAGATATAATAATACAAGAGATAATAAGTTACTTGATTTTTATGCTCAGTATATGAAAGACGTTGAAGCTATTTCGAGTCATTTTGATGTAATGGCAGGTTATTCTTACCAGAATTATCATACGAAGGCTGATAATATTTCTTATTATTTAACGAGAGAAGAAGGTAAGTATGGTCAGGAAAGCGAATTAAAGACTCCTCTGAAAAATACGGAAAGTAGATACGTTTTAGTGTCTTTCTATGGTCGCTTAAACTATTCTTTATTGGATAAATATTTGATGACTTTCACTTTGCGTGATGATGCGTCTTCTCGTTTTGCTAAAGATAGCCGTTGGGGATTATTCCCATCCGTTGCTTTAGGTTGGAAGATTAGCGATGAAGCATTTATGAAGAAATTTGAGAACTTAAACGAATTGAAGTTACGTTTAGGATGGGGTATTACTGGGCAACAAAATATCAATCAGGGTGATTATCCTTATCTTTCAGTGTATAGAAATGGTAAAGGAGGAGCAAGTTACCCAATGTATGATGCACAAGGAAACGTAACTTGGGTAAATGTTTTGGCTCCTACAGCTGCAAGCCCTACATTGAAATGGGAAGAAACTACTACTTATAATGTGGGTGTTGATTATGGAATCCTTGGTAATCGTATTAACGGATCTGTCGATTTTTATTATCGTAAAACAAATGATTTGATTAATGCTGAAGTAAATGTTCCGGCAGGTACAGACTTTGCTGAATACGTAGTTTCCAATATTGGTTCTCTTGAAAATAAGGGTGTTGAATTTTCTATCAATGCAAAGCCGATAGTAACTAAGGATTGGACTTGGGATCTTGGATTTAATATAGCTTATAATAAGACAAAGATTACAGAGTTAACTTATAATGATAATTCAGATTCTCCGGGTAAGAGATTCGAATCTACCGGTGGTGATGGTGCAAAGACAATTAAAATTCACAGTGTAGGCTATGCTCCGAGTTCTTTCTATGTATATCAACAAGTGTATGATGTAAATGGTAATCCTATTGAAGGAGAATATGTGGATAGAAATGGTGATGGAGAAATTAGCGATAAGGATATGTATCGCTATAAGAAACCGGCAGCAGATGTTTTGATGGGTTTTAACTCAAGACTTTCTTTCAAAAATTGGGATTTAGGATTTAACGGTCGTGTCAGCATAGGCAATTATAATTATAATTCAACAGCAGCCAATGCAGCATTGGGTATTGGTGAGATTTTTGGTAATAATGCATTGGCAAATAAACCAAAATCTGTATTAAAGACTAAATTCATGACTAAACAAATTCAGTCCGATTATTTTGTTCAGAATGCATCATTCCTTAAAATTGATAATATTACATTAGGATATAATTGTGAGAAACTATTTAAAGGATGTAATGCCCGTTTTTATGCAACGGTTCAAAATCCTATTGTGATAACTAAGTATGATGGCATGGATCCTGAAGTAGACAATGGTATAGATAGAGATGTATATCCAAGACCTCTTACATTCTTATTTGGTGTTAATCTAAACTTCTAATATTTGACAGATATGAAAATCAATTTTAAAAAATATATATCGGTAGGTGTCGTTGCTTTATTTTTGATGACATCTTGTTTGGATGATTTAAATCAGGTTCCCCCATTGGATAAATCCAGTGAGACCGTTGTAAATCCAACTGATTGCCAGTCTTTTGTTGCAAAAATATATTCAGGCTTTGGACTTTCGGGAAATGTAGGACCCGGAGGAGGTGATCCTAATCAGGAACCGGATTTACAGGGTGGTGACCAAGGTTCATTAGTATTTCTACGTGGTTTACTTTCCATGCAAGAGTATTGTACTGATGAAGCAACTTGGAACTGGTTAAGTAATCCGGGTATGACGGAGTTATGTACTATTAATTGGGATTATACATTTTTCTATGCTTATACTTTCTATCAGCGTGCGATGTTAAACATCCGCTATTGCAAAGAGTTTTTAGATATGTATCCTGCCGATTGCGGTATTCCTAATATTGAAAAATACAGAGATGAAGTTCGTACTTTACGCGCTATGAATTATTATTATTTAATAGATTTGTATCGTAATCCGGGAGTAGTTTGGGATGATAGTCCTACAAATGATAAATCTTGGAAACCTTCTCAAATTGGTGCAAAAGCGATCTTTACAAAGATAGTTGATGAATTATTAGATTTGTCCGAGCATGGAAACTTAGATGAAACTCCATCTATGACTAATTATGGTCGTATGACTAAACCGGTTGTTAATACTTTGCTTACAAAATTCTATTTGAATGCAGAAGTTTATGTTGGGGAAAAAATGTATGATAAAGCTGCAAAATATGCTTCAAAAGTAATTAACTCAAATTTCGGTTTGGAAGATGATTATAGAAACTTGTTCTGTGGGGAGAACCATTTGACGGCATTAAAGAAGAAAGAAATTATTTATGCTATTCCTTTTGATAATGTGGAAGCTAAGAGTTTTGGAAGTACAATTATTGTTACTGGAGCTGCTTATGGTGGAGCTTTAGATCCAAAATGGTTTAGTTTAGATGCATCTTGGACTTGTGTGTTACCACGTCAGGAATTGGTTAAATTATTTGATGGTCCGGATCCTGATAACGGTATAAATTTGGATGAACATAAGAGTCATATTAAGAAAGATCGTCGTTATTGTTTCTTTGATGTTAAGAGTTATGATGCTGCTGGAAATCCAGAATATCGAACTATGAATATCAAAGCTGAAGACTGGAATTCGGGCTTCCTTTGCTATAAGTTTACTAACTTAAAGTGGGATGGAGTAAAGAGAGATGCTCCTACTGCAGATCCAGATACCGACTTCCCATTGTTCCGCTTGGCAGACATTTATTTGATCTATGCAGAATGTGCTGCACGCAATGCAGAAGGAACTAGTAAATCTACAGCTGTCGGCTACATTAACGAGCTGCGTAAAAGAGCTAATGGCGATGATTCTCAGAATATTACAATATCAGATTTAACTTTAGATTTTATTTTAGATGAACGTGCACGTGAGTTATACTGGGAAGGTCATCGTCGCACAGATTTGATTCGTTTTAATAAGTTCACTAAGAATTATGCTTGGGCATATAAAGGTGGAAAACCGACCGGTGTTGCCGATTTGAATGATAAGTTTAATCTCTATCCAATTAGTGATAAAGATTTGACCGCCAATCCGAATTTGGAACAGAATCCGGGCTACGATAAGTTGAAATAACAGCTTGTTTAACTTTTATAATTAAAAGAAAGATATGAAGAAATTAAATATATTCATGGTTTTGCTTCTGACATTGTCTGTATTTACAGCTTGTACAGATGATAAGGATAGTAATCCTACTTATCAGGAACCGAAGGAGTTTGTGTTAAATACTCCGGCTTATGCTTCTACTATTGTAGATTTAAAGAATAGTGATAAACTTACTTTTTCATGGTCACAACCAGATTATGGTTATACTGCTGCAACCTCTTATACTCTTCAGATTGGTTTATCGAGTGAATTTAAAGATGAGACAGAAGATGTTGCTGCCGATTATTGGACTTCACCAACAATTTATCCTTCTGCAAAGGTTGATTTAGATGCCGAAACATTAGCAAAAGCACTACTTAAATTACTGGATATTAAGAATGAAGAGGATCCTAAACTTGCTAAGACTTTACCATTGTATGTTCGTGTAAAGGCAGAAGTTAAAAGTAACGGTATGGGAAGTATAATTTCGAATGTTATAGAACTTCCCAAAGTTCAGCCTTACTTCGCTTCTAAAACAGTGGAACTTCCTCAAACAATGTATATTTGTAAATATAGTAATGGATGGGATTGGAAGAAGAGTGTTCCAATGGTGCTTGTAAATGGTAATATGGGTATGCTTTGGTCAATCAATTATTATGCAGCCAATACTGAAATGATGTTGAATAGCGAACAAGAAGATTCAGAAGATAAGGTACAATTTACAGCTGGTATTTGTCCGGATGCATCTGTAGCTCTTGCTGGAGTTGAAGCTGGCGATAACGGAGGTATTTTGATAAAAAATGCAGGTTGGTATATTACTGTGATTACTTCTACATTAGTAGAGGAGAATGGTGAAAATAAACTTTCTTATCAGGTAGAGTTCCGTAAACCGGATATCTATTTGACAGGAAATCCTGCCGGTGGATGGAATGTGTTTGAGGAAGCTAATAAGTTTACAGTACCAACGACACTGGATGGTGAGTTTGTTTCTCCTGTATTCCTTCCTACAACAGAACAAGATGGAGATGATCCTGCAATGTCATTGAGAATATGTGTGCTGATTTTGGATAGCCCTGCCGATAATTGGTGGAAGAGTGAATTCCTTCTTAGAGACGGTGTTATTGAATACCGTGGTAATGGAGGTGATCAAAATCCGCGCGTAGTGGTAGAAGCTGGTAAACGTGCTTATCTGAATTTCTCGACGGGAACAGGACACATTGAATAAGTTTATTGAATAATCTTATAAAAAGAAAGAACAATGAAAAAAACATTATTATATAGCATGTTGATACTTTCGCTCGGCTTCACTGCTTGTACGGAAGACTTCAACGAGGGTATTGCTGCTCCTCAAAAAAATGAACAGGAAGAGGCTCTGAAAGCCGATTTCCAGATTACTTCATCGGGAGAAGCCTATGTTTTACCTGATTTAGCGAGTGATGAAATAACTTTGGCAACTATAGCAACTCCTCCGGTTCTGCCGGAGGGAGCTACCGTTAAATATGATTTGTATTTATCGGCTACCGAAGATTTTGCGAAGATAGATACTGTTGAAGTAGTAGGTGATTATAAGGTGACTAAAGAAGACTTGCAGGCTTTGGTAGAAAAGAACTATGGAAAGAAACCCGAAGCAAGAGATGTCTATATGTTGGCATGTGCTTATGTAAAAATGGCTAATACCACAGGTTACATGTTGAAATCGAATGTTATCAAGTTTACTGTTACCCCTCAAGCTCCGCTTATTGAAAGTGCTTATTATTTGTATGGAGCTTCTACAAGTTGGGCAAAGGATAACGTGTTACAGTTCTCTCATAGTGATAAAGATGTATATGATGATCCTATCTTTACCATTATGGTTCCGGCAGTGACCGATGGTAGTGGAAATGTTAGTGACTATTGGTTTAAAATAGCTTCTCAATCGAGTGTTGATGCCGAAGCTGCAAATGCCGGTGATCTTGAAACTGTGGGTATTTTAGGTGCTGCTGTAGATGGTGGCTTAGATGGTAAACTGATTGCAACAGATCCGAAAGCAATGAAAATACCTGCAAGTGATTATAAATTTATCAAGATCACTTTGAATATGATGGAATATACTTATGAAGTTGAAACACTCGATGCTTCTCCTTATCTTTGGGTACCGGGAGAACACAATGGATGGGGCGATGCTTTTGCTAATCCGGGTACTCTTTATTCGGCTTCAATGGATATGAAATATTCAGGTTTTATTTATTTGAATGGTGACTTTAAACTTACTGCACAAGCTAATTGGGGACCTGTTGAGTATAACTTTGATAATGTAGCATCAAAAAGTGATAATATTCTTGCCGGTGGTGGGTCTAATTTTAAAATATCAGAAGCCGGATTCTACTATCTTACAATAGATCTTAATAAAAATAATTTAAATGCTGCGAAGACTGAATGGAGTATAATAGGTGATGCTGTCGGTGGTTGGAGTATTGAAAATGATGTAGTGATGGCTTATGACGCAGCAACTAATTGTTGGTCTGTTACTACTGATTTAGCGGTGGGGCCGTTTAAATTCCGTGCTAATAAAGATTGGGCTATCAATGTAGGAGGTACACCTACTGAGCTTACATTTAATAACAGTAATAATTTGGATAATGCAGAAGCCGGTAATTATACTGTGAAATTGTATTTGGCTAATGATAAAGTGAACTATTGTACAATAACAAAGAATAACTAATATAAAAATTAGATTAAAGGTAAAGCCGTCCTTGTTGGGGGCGGCTTTCTTTTTCAAAAGAAGAGAAAATGAAAAGAATAAAAATATTATTAGGTTTACTTCTGTGCTGCTTTATTATAGGTAGCTGTTCAGATGATAAATATGAGATTATAAAACCTACCTTACCGGGAGAAACAGACCCGGATGAGCCTTCTGTTGAGTTGAAAGACGGATTAAATTATTCCTCAGCAACTCCTGATGCCGATAAAGAATTAAAGATTACTTTCAAAGCACCGAGTACATCAGATTTATATGGTTACACAGGCGATGTTTATATCCATACTGGAATAGTAGATGGTACATGGTTATATGTCCCTGCTGCTTGGGACGAAAACATAGACAAGTGTAAGATGAAAAAAGAATCTGCTAATGTGTGGAGTATTACTTTTTCTCCATCTATTCGTCAATGGTTTGGTTCGGGAACTACTTCTGTGCAAAAATTAGGAATAGTAATACGCAGCTCAGATGGCGCAAAGAAGGGAATCAATGAAGATTCATTTGTTACGCTGACAGATAATATGTACTCTTTCACACCGGGAGAGGTAGAAAAAGCCGCTGTTCCTGCCAATATGGAGTATGGCATAAATATCGGAAGTGATAATAAGTCTGTGACTTTCGTACTGTATGATAAAGATAAAACCGAAAAGCATAAAGACTATGTTTGCTTAATTGGTGATTTCAACGATTGGCAGTTGGATAACAAATATCTGATGAAGCGGGATGATGCTAAAGGTTGTTGGTGGTATACGGTTACAGACTTGGATGCAACAAAAGAGTATGCTTTCCAATATTATGTAGGTAGCAAGACGGATGGAAATACACGTATTGCCGATGCTTATAGCGAAAAGATTCTTGACCCTGATAATGATAAAAGCATTCCAGCTTCTGTTTACCCCGATTTAAAAGCATATCCTGAAGGAAAGACTTCCGGCATTGTGTCTGTATTCAAGATTCAAAAAGAAACTTACACTTGGGCAGTGAAGGATTTCAAAGCAGCCGATAAGAATGATTTGGTAATTTATGAAATGCTTTTCCGTGATTTTACAGATACGGGAGACGTTAATGGTGCAATGGCTAAATTGGATTATTTGAAGTCATTAGGCTTTAATGCAGTAGAATTGATGCCGGTTCAGGAATTCGATGGTAATGACAGTTGGGGATATAATCCTTGCTTCTTCTTTGCACTCGATAAGGCTTATGGAACAAAGAATAAGTATAAGCAGTTTATTGATGCCTGTCACGAACGCGGAATGGCTGTTATCTTCGATGTGGTTTATAACCATGCAACGGGAAGTATGCCGTTTGCCAAATTATATTGGGATGAGAAGAATAATAAAACTGCGGCAAATAATCCGTGGTTTAATGTAGATGCTCCTCATCCGTTTAGCGTATTCCATGATTTTGATCATAGCAGTGATTTGGTGAAGACGTTTGTAAAGCGTAATTTGAAGTTCTTATTAGAAGAATATAACATTGACGGATTCCGTTTCGATTTGACAAAAGGCTTTACACAGAATCATTCTGATGAAAATTCATCGTCTAATTATGATGCCGATCGTGTTACTATCCTGAAAGGATATAATGCAGCCATAAAAGAAGTAAAACCGGAGGCTCATGTGATCCTTGAACACTTCTGTGACGACCGTGAAGAAAATGAATTGGCGGCAGATGGAATGATGATGTGGAGAGAACTTAACGAAGCATATTGTCAATCGGCAATGGGCTATAAAGAAAAAAGTGACTTTGGCTGTCTGAAGACTGCTACTCCAAATTGGGTTGGCTTTATGGAAAGCCACGATAAGGAAAGAATGGCTTATAAGCAAACGGCTTATAGTACCGGTGACTTGAAAACAAGTGTACCCGCCCGCATGAAGCAGTTATCAGCGAATGCAGCATTCTTCTTCACAGTGCCGGGACCGAAGATGGTTTGGCAATTCGGAGAAATGGGATATGACATAAGCATCGGGGAAGACGACCACCGTACAGAAAAGAAACCGTTACATTGGGAATATTTGGAAGATGCCGACCGTAAAGCATTACATGATACTTATACGAAGTTGTTAAAACTCAGAAACGATAATCCGGAATTGTTTGATAACAATGTTTCATTTGATTGGAAAGTTGGTGTGAACGATTGGGATGCAGGACGCTTCATGAACGTTTCTGCCACAACGAAAAAGATGATTGTAGTGGGGAACTTCAGCGGAGCAACCGATAAGCTGGTTACCGATTTCCCGGTTACAGGCAAATGGTATGATTACATGACAGGAGAGGAGTTGAATGTGACAAGCACTGAACAAGAAGTAACAGTTCCTGCTCACGAATTCAAATTATATACTAGCTTTAAAGACTAGTACTCTTTATAAATGTAGTATATCCATTTTTACCTTCAAATGTTCATTTAACATTTAGTTGGTTCAGTATAAAGAAGATAGAGTGAACATTAGACTTTTGTAATGTCCACTTTATCTTCATTTTATGTCCAAAAAGTCAGATTTAGATACTTTTTTCAATCGACTGCATGTTTATTTCAATCAACAGTATGTTTAACTGCAAACAACAGGTCATTTAAAAAAAACATAAGGACAACTAAGGGAAAACAATAGGACATGTTAGCTTGTTAGTGTACACTAACAGATGAGACAGTGTACAGTAACTCGGTAGTTGATGTACAGTAACTAGTAAGAAGACGTAGTGTAACTCGGAAATGAGTAGTGAAGAAAGAAAAAAAGACACGGGAAAACCTCTTTTTCCCATATACAAATATACAACATTTTTTCCGGATTTCCAAATTTTAGCTCTTAAACAGGTACAGTAATTTACAGTATTTTGCTGCTTCTTATGCAATGGATTGTTGTTTCCAAATGAATATAAAATGAAGATAGGATGAACATTTAGCTATTCTAATGTTCATCCTATCTTATTAGTGTTTAGCCTTCTAAATGTTTAATGAATATTTGAAGGTTAAATGAGAAAACTACTTTATTGAGGCATCATACCATACTTTTCCGGGTTGATTTCCCATCTCGAATTCAAGTGTTGCACCGCTCATGATTTGTTCATGGGTAATGTAGCTCTTGTCATAGGGTTGACCGTTCAGTTTTACCGACTGTATATAGATATTTTCTGTACTGACGGCAGGTGCAAGAACGGTGAATGTTTTTCCATCTGCTACATTCATTTTAACTTCCGGAAATAATGGAGTTCCTATTTCATATTCTCCGCTAACGGGGTTCACCGGATAGAAGCCCATTGCACTGAACACAAACCATGCCGACATTTGTCCGCAGTCTTCATTTCCACAAAGTCCTGCAGGAGTGTTTAGGTATAGTTCATGCATTACTTCAGCTACATATTTCTGGGTTTTCCACGGTTCATTGACTTTATTATATAAATAAATCACATGATGGCTCGGTTCGTTGCCATGAGCATATTGCCCAATCATTCCTGTACTGAATATCGGCAAGTCTTCATCTGCCGAAGGGTTGTAGGTAAACATGCTGTCGAGTTTTTGGGTAAACCGTTCTTTGCTTCCTAAAAGTCCGATAAGTCCGTCAATATCTTGTTGTACCGACCAGAAATATTGCCAACCGTTGCTTTCGGTAATGTATTCGGTGTAATCATCGGGATTAAAGTTTTTGATGAACGCACCTTTGTCGTCACGTGGTTGCATGAAAGAAGTGGCGGGGTTGTAAACATTACGATAGTTCCGGGAACGTTTGTAGAATTCATCGGCAATATCTTTTTTACCCATCTTTTCTGCCATGCGGGCAATGCAGTAATCATCATAAGCATATTCCAGAGTCTTGGATAAAGACCAGTTTTCTCCGCCGTGATTGTCTGCATCATTGTATGGGATATAGCCATACTTCTTATAGGCACCGATGCCGCGATAGCCGTCACGGTTAGCCGATGCTACACATGCTTCCAATGCTTTTTCCGGATCGAAGTTTCCAATACCTTTCAGGTAAGCATCTGCAATGACAGGAACGGCATGATAACCAATCATCATATCTGTTTCATGTCCATATAGGTTCCATAATGGAAGTGCGCCGTTTTGTTCATAGAAAGCAATGAAGCCTTTTATCATATCGTTTGTACGTTCGGGTTCTGTGTAAGTGAACAACGGATGTGCCGCGCGATATGTGTCCCATAAAGAGAAAGTGGAATAATTTACCCATCCGTCTGTCTTGTGTATCTTATTATCCGGTCCGTAATAAGAACCGTCTACGTCGCTGTAAATGGTGGGGGCTATCATTGTATGGTAAAGTGCGGTATAGAACTTCACCAAATCATCTTTGTTATTGCCTTTTACTTCTATCTTGGAAAGCTGTTTGTTCCAGTTGGCAACAGCTTCTGCATGGTAACGGTCAAAATCATTCTCAGGCACTTCTGCTTGCAGGTTCATGGCTGCTCCTTCCATGCTGACACCTGAAATGCCGGTATTTACAAGAATCTGCTCTCCTTCCTCGGTGTTAAAGTCGAAACGTGCGATGTAGGCAGTTCCGATTCGTCCCTTTTCTTTCACTTCAATGGCTGTTGTGTCTATGTGACAGGCGGTAAAGGGCTTTGAAAAGCGCGTTTGGAAGTAAACATGTTGTCTGGGCGACCATCCTTGTGAGAAACGGTATCCGCGAATGGTTACGGAGTCTATCACTTCAATATATGAATCGAGAGTAAAATCCCAGTTCATTGCTTTCTTTAAGTTCAGGAATACGGATGCTTCCGCTTTAGGGAATGTATAACGCTGAATGCCGCAACGTTCTGTGGCAGTTAGTTCTACATTAATATTATAGTCTTTTAAAAGCACCTGATAATATCCTGCCGAAGCTTTCTCTCGGTCGTGTGAGAATTTGGAGTAAATGCCGAGTGGGGCGGGAGCTTCTACATAAGGACGTGTGACCGGCATGAAAGAAATATCATATAAATCGCCGGCTCCGGTTCCCGAAAGGTGAGTGTGGCTGAAGCCTGCAATGGTAGAATCAGGATAGAAATATCCTGCAATGCGGTCCCATCCCGGCAGTCCGTTGTCCGGGCTGAGCTGAACCATTCCGAAAGGAACTTGCGCTCCGGGGTAAGTGTTTCCCGTGAAGTCTGTTCCAATCAAGGGATTCACATACTGTGCATAGTTATTCTCTGTGTTTTTTACTGACGTGCAGGCGGCAATGGCGAGCAGAGGTACAGCTAATAGGGAAATAAATCTCATACGGTTATTTAGGTTGTGGTTTAAATATTGACAAATATATGGAAAATAAACGAAGTGGGGAAATTCCCCACCGTTTTAGTTATATGTTTAGAACTATTTCATTTCAAATGAAGGGGGCAGACTGCTGTCTGCAGCAGCCCAGTTACGGTTGGGTTTACTGCCCATAATGAGTTCCAACTTTCCTCCTTGCATGATGTCTTTGTGGGAAATCCATCCTTTGTTCCATTCTTTACCGTTCAGCTTGGCAGACTGGATATATTTGTTTGATTTACTGTTATTGGCAGCTATGACTTCGAATGTTTTGCCATTGCCTAAATGAATGGCGGCATGTTCAAAGAAAGGACTTCCTATAACGTACATTGGCAATCCCGGAGTAACAGGGTAGAAACCTAGAGAAGAAAATACAACAAAAGCAGACATTCCACCTCCGTCTTCATCTCCCGGTACTCCCATCAGATCATTGCGGAACCATTCGCTTACTAAAGTACGGATACTTTTTTGAGTTTTCCAAGGTTGGCCTGCATAACTATAAAGATATGAAATGTGCAGACAGGGTTCATTTGCCATTGAAAACATCCCTACATTGCCCGTGTGGTCGGGTAATTGAGAGTAGAAAGCATATTTTCCTATTCCGAGCGGTGTGGAGAACATGCTATCCAATTCATGAATAAAATTCTTTTTGCCCCCCATTAAAGTAATCAAATCGGCAACATTGTGTGGGACATCCCATCTGTATATCCATCCGTTATTTTCCCCATAAGCTTCACGAGCGCCCAAACCACCGGAAGTGGTATAGTCGAATGGTTCGATGAAGTTGCCTTTATCGTCTTTGGGATGGAAGAAGTTTGTTTGTGGATTAAATAATTTGCGATAGTTTTTAGAACGTTCGCTGAAGTATTTATAATCATTCTTTTTGTTTAGCTGACGGGCTATCTGGCCAAGGCACCATTCGTCATACACGGTTCCTAAAGTAACTGCTACGGGTTGACGTTTCTCAAAACTGTGTACTTCGGGAGTTGTTTCTTTTTCACCCGGGTACAGTGCAGGGATATATCCGTTTTCTTTGTAGAATTTATCGAGTTCGCCTGCTTTCTTGGCAGACCACGGGGCAAGTGTCTTTTCGGTAATGGCATTTTTGCATGCCTCATATGCTTTCTCTAAATCAAATCCTTTAAGTCCTTTGACGTAAGAGTCAATAATAGTGGCTACGCCATGATTTGAATTCATTCTGCGGCTGTCACCTGTTACTTCCGGGAAAGTAGGCATCCAGAAGTTATCCATTTGTTCTGCCATGCGGATGAAAGAGTTTATCATGTCTGTTTCCATTTCGGGTTCTATCAATACTCGTAACGGATGTGTGGCACGGTAAGTATCCCAAATCCAGTCGTCTGTGTAGAAAGGTACACCGTTATCGCTGTGTATGGAGCTATCGAACGCACTCCAATATTGTCCGTCTTCCGAAATACAAATCATACGTTCATATGTTCTGTAAAGAGATGTATAGAATACAACCTTAGTGTTTTCATCCGCACCGGATACTTCAATTTTACCTAGTTTATCATTCCATATTTTCTTTCCGTTGTCGGCTACCTGTTTCAGATTATAATCTTTAATTTCGCGGTATAGGTTCTTTTTTGCCTGTTCTGTGCTGATGAAAGAAACTCCATAGCGAATAGACAGATTGGAAGTCCCTTTGTTGAACTTCATTCCTACCGATGCGTTTTTTCCTGTTACTTTCATTTTATCCTTGAGCATTTTACCGTTCCGGATAACTCCGGTTTGTTCCGGAGTTTCAAGGGTTTCCATGTAGATATATACTTTTGTGGGATAATTGTCTATTTGTTGGAATCCGCTGATTACATTCCCTTGAACGGCTAATTCTCCATTATCTGAGTTAAGGAATAAAACAGGCGCTTCATTCTTATTGAGTGATAAATCATAGATGCCGGCTTGGTGAGAAGGGGCAAATGTCACATCAATATCTTCATTAAGCAAAGATGTAGTATATAGGTAAGGTTTAATAGTTTCGTTATCATATTCATAATAAACATCATAAGGAATAGCATTTTCCGCTTTAGGTTGTAGTATGTTTAGGTTGAAAGCTGATCTTCCCCGGTGGCTTGTCATGATGATAGGCAGTCCCTTCATTGTGACGGAGGTAAAATCACCCCGTTCGGGATACACTCGCAACATACTGTTGGGGAGATGTATTGTTGGAAATGTCGGGACAAGCAAATGGCTGATGTTACCCATATACGGATTTACATAATCCACGGGAGATTTGATAGGAGAGGATTTAACTTGCAGACAGATACATAGTAATACGAAAAATAATGAAATACGGCTTAAATGGTTTTTATTGTTCATAGGTCTTTGGGTGTTTTGTGACAAATATAAAAAGGATGATATGAATTTTCAATAACTAATTAGTTAAATGTTTACCATAAACAAACTTTTACGGTAAGATTTCCTTGAATCTTAATTTCTTAAATTCCGAAAACAAACTAGAATTATTATTGTTATCATACATAAATTCATTCAATCTAAACCTTAAAACGCATGAAGCAATTTGATTTTAAAGTAGTAACGATAGTCCTGTTCCTATTGACGGGACTTTTTTGTCCGTCAGGAGCTTTTGCACAGGCAACGATGACTGTCAACGGTACGGTGATTGATACTCACGGGGAACCTATTATCGGTGCGAATATTTTGGTGAAAGGGACTGCCAACGGAACAATAACCGACCTCGATGGTCATTATACACTTCAAGCTCCCAAGGGTTCTACGCTGGAGTTTAAGTTTGTCGGTTATAAAACAGTAGAAAAAGTAGTCGATTCATCTACTATTAACGTAACTATGCACGAGGATGCTGTTCTTGTGGACGATGTAGTGGTAGTCGGTTATGCTACCGGTAGCCCTAAAACCATATCGGGAGCTGTTCAAAAAGTGGGACGCGAAGATATGAATGCGGGAATTGTAAATAATCCTTTGGAAGCTATCAAAGGTAAAGTGGCGGGTGTCAATATCCAGAAAACAGGAGGTGATCCTACTGCCGGGGCTGCTATCCGTGTGCGTGGTACGACTTCTTTATCCGGTGGTAATGATCCGTTGGTTGTTATCGACGGAGTATTTGGCGATTTGAACATGTTGAATGCCATTGCACCGGCTGATATTGAGAGTTTCACTATCTTGAAGGATGCTTCCGAAACCGCCCAGTATGGTTCTCGTGGTGCAAGTGGTGTTATCGTGGTCACTACACAGAAGGGTAAAGGCGGAACACGCAGTTTCAGTTATGACGGTAACTTTGGTGTGGAAACAGTTTATAAAAACATCAAGATGCTGGATGCAGCGGGGTATCGTCAGGCTGTGAAAGATGGTGGTTACATCAACGCATTGGACGGTGGCGCAAGCACAAACTTCATTAAGGAAATGGAACGTACAGGTTTTACACAGAATCACCGGATTTCCTTTACCGGCGGTACGGCTCAAAGTAATTATCGTGCTTCTATCGGTATAATTGACCAACAAGGTATTGTGAAGGATAATTATATGAAGAATTATACAGCAAAGCTAGATGTTAATCAGTTATTTTTCCATGATAAAATCCGATTGGAAATGGGGATGTTTGGTTCTAAGAAGGAACAGAGATATTTGAATAATTATCAGAAAACTTTCTATTCGGCAGCATCATTCAATCCTACATTGCCGGCTGCACAAAATGCAGATGGAACATGGCCCGAAGATCCTAATGCCAACGAAGTGGAAAACCCGTTGGGACGTTTAACCATCGACGATAAAGAAAATAATTCCTATATCAACATTCACGGAAAAGTTTCTTGGGATATAATTGACGGATTGCGTGTGAGTGCATTCGGTTCTTATACTTATAATGATAAGAATAATGCCAAATACGTTCCTAATAATATAAAAGAAGGTATCCGCGATAATGGTTATGCACATCAGGCAACAGCAAAGAGTAATATTCTTATGGGTAACATCAGTGTTAATTATAAGAAGATATTTAATGATGTCCATAGCTTGGATGCATTAGTTTTGACAGAAGGACAGAAGTATAGCTACAATGGCTTTAATTCCGATGCCCGTAGTTTTGGAACTAATTATTTCGGATTTAATAATCTGGGAGCCGGTGCTATTGTAAAATATGGCGACGTGGGCAGTTATGATAACAGTAACTCTTTATTGTCTTTCTTGGGGCGTGTGAACTATGTGTATGATAGCAAGTATATTGCAACGGTCAATTTACGTGCCGATGGTTCTTCCAAATTGGGAAATAATAATAAATGGGGCTTCTTCCCGTCTGCTTCTGTGGCATGGGCTATGAAAGAAGAAGCTTTTTTGAAAGATGTAAGTGCTGTCAATGATTTGAAGTTGCGTATCGGTTATGGTTTAACAGGTAATCAGGACGCAATCAGTGCCTATAACTCTCTGGCTTTGATGGTTCCGACAGGGATTACCACGGTTAATGGAAAGCCGACTGTAACTTACGGATTCAGCCGCAATGCCAATCCCGATTTGAAATGGGAAACAAAGAAGATGTTTGATGTCGGTGTGGATGCTTCTTTCTTAGACAACCGTTTAAGTACAACTATCGACTATTATAACTCACGCACTACCGGTTTGCTTTATAACTATGACGTGCCTGTTCCTCCGTTTGTATATCCTTCTTTGCTTGCTAATATCGGTAAAATGGAGAACAACGGTATTGAAATCTCTGTAACGGGAGTTCCTGTAAAAACAAAAGATATGGAATTAACCATTTCTGCCAATATTGCTTATCAGAAGAATAAACTATTGTCTTTGAGCGGTACGTATATGGGACAGGAATTGAATGCCAAGAAATATATGAATTTGGGTGGTATTCAGGGAGCCGGTTTCGTTGGTGGTAATACACAAGTAATTTACCAGATGGTAGGCCAACCTCTTGGTGTATTCTATTTGCCTCACAGTGACGGTTTGATTGACGATGGGTTGGGTGGCTATACTTACCACCTTGTAAATCTGGACGGAGATCCCAATATAAACATAGAAGATGGCAAAGACCGCTATGTTGCAGGACAGGCAATGCCGAAAGTTTTCTTAGGTGGTAACATCAGTTTCCGTTACAAAGACTTTGATATTCAGACTCAGTTTAGCGGTGCTTTCGGACATAAGATTTATAACGGTACATCTCTCACATATATGAATATGAATACATTCCCCACTTATAATGTATTGCCGGATGCTCCTGCTCAGAATATTAAGGATAATACCGTAACAGACTATTGGTTGGAACGTGGAGATTATGTACATATCGATTATGTTACATTAGGTTATAATGTTCCTTTGGGTACTTTGAAAAAATGGGTAAATATGCTTCGCGTAACATTCTCGGTAAATAATCTGGCTACTATTACTCATTATTCCGGTTTGTCTCCAATGATTAACAGTACTACTGTTGGTAGCAACTTGGGTATTGATGACAAACAATTCTATCCTTTGACCAGAACTTATTCATTAGGTCTGAGTATTAACTTTTAATGCGAGTGAATTATGAAAAAAAGAATATTATATAGTTTATTGTTGGTAGCTGCGGCAGCCTTTGGCTTTTCTTCTTGTCTGGATGAAAATCCGAAAGACCAGATGCCGGAAGATGAGGCTTATAAAGATCCTACGATGATTTATTTGAATACGGTAGCTAACTTGTACACGATGATAGGCTCTGCGGATGGTGGTAGCGGGCTTGCCGGAACAGACCGCGGACTTTATGACTTGATAACTTTTACTACAGATGAGGCGGTTATTCCAAAACGTGGTGGCGACTGGGACGACGGCGGCTTATGGATGAATTTGTTTAAGCATAATTGGGGAGTAACAAATGATTTGATTAAGAATCCTTGGAATTATCTGTATAAGGTAATAGGTATGACAAACCAGTCACTTGATAAATTGAATTCATTGATAGAAGCAGATCCGAGTAACATTTATTTGCCGAAATATAAGGCTGAAGTTCAGGCTCTTCGTGCAATGTATTATTATTACTTGCTCGATATGTATGCACGTGTTCCTATTGTGGAATCTTCCTCGGTAACCATTGCCGATGTGAAACAGTCTTCCCGTAGTGAAGTGTTTGCTTTCGTAAAAAAAGAACTGGAAGCATCTTTGCCTTATTTGAGTACGGCAAGAAGTGCTAACCCGGGTGAATATTATGGTCGTGTAACCCGTCCCGTAGCATTCTATCTTTTAGCTAAATTGGCTTTGAATGCACAGGTGTATGCCGATGATGATTGGTTGGATAACGGTGGTATTCCCGATGGAAGTACGGACTTCAGTATTGACGGAAAGAATATGACTTGTTGGGAAGCAACAGTGGCTTATTGTGATTCCATCACGGATTTAGGCTATGAATTGGAACCAAAATTCTCTACTAATTTCAGTTTGGCAAATGAAAATTCAAAAGAGAATATCTTTGTTATTCCGATGGATCCGACTCTTTATAAATCCCGTTTCATGTACTTGGTGAGAACTCGTCACTATGAACAAGGAAAGGCTTATGATCAGGATGGATGGAACGGTTCTTCTGCTACTAAAGAAGCTTTGGCGGTGTTCCGCAAGGACGGAGGTGATCCTCGTCTGCCTTTGACTTTCTACATGAGCACTGTAACAGGTCCTACCGGACAATTGATTATGAACGGAAACGTTCCTTTGGAATATAAACCGGATGCCATAGCAGTCGATGTATCAGGTACTCCTGATGAAAAGACAGCCGGAGCACGTTGGGCTAAATATGAAACAGATCCGACAGCTCTTGCCGGAGGGCAGTTAGTTCATAATGATTATGTTCTTTATCGTTATGCCGATGTATTGTTGATGCGTTCCGAAGCATTGGTAAGGCAAGGTAAGGATGGAACTCCTGATTTAATGACCGTTCGCAATAGAGTGGGAGCTAGTGCAAGAGTAGCAACATTAGACAATATTCTGGATGAACGTTTACTGGAATTGGCATGGGAAGGTGTACGCCGTCAGGACTTGGTTCGTTATGGCAAGTTCAATATTGCTATAACCGATCGTCCTGCTACCGGACCTTATGTAAATGTGTTCTCGATAGATACTTCTATCCTGAATTTGAATACGAATTTAACCCAGAATCCTGGATATACTAATTAGAATATTTAAGAAGTTATGAAAAGAAAAATACAATATATGGCGGCTTTCCTGTTGATTTTACTGGTAGGAGTAAGCTGTAAAGACAATGATAATTGGAAGATAGTTACCGATCCTCAGCCGGGAGTATATATTCAGGGGAGTGCTACTGTATTCAGTAGTAATGCATCCACTGCTCTGCTGAAAGAAATAAAACTTGATGGGCATGATCCTATATCAAGCATGGTAGGTATGTACACATGGTTGAAGAAAGATGGAACCTTTACTTTTGCCGAAGCAAATGAAAATGGGGATATAGTTCAGTATGGGATGGGCTCTGTACTTGAAAGCAATGACATTATGCAACGTATGAGCATTGTACCCGATGCTAATCCGTTCTCTGTTACTGCCGATGGATTGTACTATGTTGTAGTAAACACTCAATTGGCTCAGCTTTCTTTGTTTCCCGTTAAATGGGGAATGATAGGTGATGCCACTCCGGGGGGCTGGGACGCTGAGACACCATTATCTACGGTTACTTATAATGTTACCGGTGGATATGCCGAATTTGATGGAACAATTCAGTTGAAAGCCGGCTCTTATAAATTTCGTTACGGTGGTACGTGGGGATATGAAATTCCTGATACGGATGATAGCAAGGTAAAAATATATACAGACATAACAGGAGGGAACAAAGGAGATGAAAACTTCCTGACTTCCGGTTATACCAATCTTCAGAACGGTGGGGATAATTTAGTTAACTCTGTTGCCGGTTCCTATAAGATTACTTTAAAATATGATGTTCGCACAGGACTGTTTAGTGCTAAAGCAGAATTGATTTCTGCCGAGGGCTGATAGGATTAAAAAAACGTCCTTACGTTTCAATTAAAACGTCCCTGCGTTTCCTCCGAAACGTAAGGACGTTTTTTTTAAGCGTAAGTACATTTACATTATACTTACCCGTTGCAACAATTTATCAGCCCAGTTTATTTCACCAATAGCCCAGTTGATGTCTTCACTGATCGTTGCATGTTGTTTAATCTGATCCAGAATGTTTATGTAAGTCTTTAGTGCGTCTGCCCCTTTTCCCTGTTTGTTCATCCTTAATAATAAAAGGATTTCCTGTTTATATGCATTTACATTGGGAATGTTAGTCATGGAAATTGCTTTTTGAATTAGCTTCATGCTGCGTTCATTTTCTTCGGGAGTATTATACATTCCCATATTAGCTTTGGCAAGGATGATATAGTCATCATCGGTTGCTACTTCATTGTCTATATTTTTTTGGGCTAGAATAGCAGCGGCTTCGTAGTCTTTCTTCATCATCTGAATGATTGCATTCGAAGTGATAACACCTGATACTTTTTTCAGATAAGCATGGTTGGCTTCTTTAGTTTCACTACCCGCTAATAATATTCGATCCCATAGTTGTGCATAGTTCCCTCGTTTGGACAGAACGTAGAAATCTCTTTGTGCATGATAATAATTCCATATTTTAGTCAATGCCGAAGCAAGGTACTTAGGATCAATATTATTCATTTGCAAATAGTCCGAAGCAATCCGGTCGCTCTGTGTTATTTGCTTATCGGTGTATAACATTCCCATCCGTTCGTTCATTCCGTTAATTACTGCAGCAGAGATTATATATGTGAGGTCTGATACAGTGCCGGGAACATAATATTCATATCTTTCGGAGAGAGACATATCCACTCCCTCCGCCAAACCTTGAACTATACTGCCCCAGAACTCGGCTCTTTGTGCCCTTACCAGTTGTTTATGTACATTTACCACTTGATGGTCCAATACATAATGAGCCATTTCCGAGGCTAATATGGCGGTTAGTTCTTCTTCCGATTCAAGAGTTGCGAGCAGTCCGGTAGTGATAATCAGAGTTCCGTTTGGCAGCATGTAACTGTCCGGTCCCGGTGATTTTAGAATCCGGATGCTCGAGAGTCCCGGTCTTTTGGGATCTACCATGCGTGGTGCTATTTTAATGAATACAGATTGTATATAGTCTTCTATGTATTCATCTTCGTAAAGCAGATGGGAGTTGATAAGCTCTTTAACATAATCATCGGCTTCGTTATTCAATTCATCCCGTTGAGCATAGAAATATCCTTTTTTATTATAGTATTGATACATACCATTAGCAAGAAAGGCTAAGTCCCAAAAAGATTGAGTGTTGGTAGGAGTTAGAGTCATGTCTTTGAGCTTTTTGATAGGGACAATGTAAGACCGTTCATCTGTTTTAGTAACTAATACTATCTCATTGTTAGTCCCAAATGAAATTTTACACACTCCTGTCAACTCAATTTCACTTCCGCTGGGTATCGCTTGATAGGTTTTGTTTAGCGTCCCTTTTATGGATAGCGGATGACTCAGGTCTGTTCGTTGTGCGAAAGTGCATATTGAGCAAACGCACATTGCCAAGATTAAAGCAAAAGTTTGTTTTTTCATACCTCTGTTAGTTTAAGTGTCAGTTTGAAGTATGACAAAGGTAAGAAAGGGAATTTCCCTTTTCAAGATATTTTCCCTAAAATATCAGGAATAATTCCCTAACTGTAGATTTGCTTACCGGGCTATGTATTTTTTCATTCCTTCAGTGAAGTAGGTTTTTATATTGCCATTATCATCGGTATATATAAAATAAACGTCTATTTCCGGGTGAGCATTGGCGAATTTCTCTGCTTCTTTTAGTCCCATAACCATAAATGCAGTGGCATAAGCATCCGCACTCATGCAATCTTTTGCAATCACTGTAGTGGAGAGAACGCTGTGCTGAATCGGATAGCCTGTTCTAGGATCAATGGTATGTGCGTATTTCTTTCCATCTTTGTAATAGAAATTACGATAGTTGCCGGAAGTTGCCATACCTAGATCGGTAACTTTGAGAACAGTTTGCAATTCTTGGTTTACGGATAAAGAATCGTCAACGGGTTTATTGATGCCTATGCGCCATTCCGCTTGTTTGGGATTCTCTCCTTTCACCACCACTTCTCCGCCTATATCTACCATATAGTTCTTGATACCTTTTTTGTCCAGTAAGTGTGCAACCACATCAACCGAATAACCTTTTGCCACAGCACTGCAACTGAGCATAATACGGGGATCTTGTTTTATTACTTTACCATCGACAACAGAGACTTTCTCATATCCTGTGAATTGGCGTAAACTATCTATCATAACTGAATCGGGGAAAGCTCCTTTCTTGAAACCGAATCCCCATGCATTGGCGATTGGGGCTATTGTTATGTCGAAAGCACCATCCGTTTCTTTGGATATTTCCATGGAACGTTTGAAGCATGCTTGAAAGAAGCTGTCAGTAACCAATTCTTCATTTCTGTTTACACGTGATATTACCGAACTGTCATTAAAGGGGGATAACGAATCATCGAATTTCTTTAGTTCGGCTTCTATTTCTTCTTTTAAATTTTCGTCTGACTGATAGGTGAAATGATATACAGTGCCGAATACCATACCTTGGTCATATTGATAGGGCTTTTGTTTCTTTAAAATAAGAATAGTAGCGGCTAAAAACGGAATGATGAGCAATAAAGGCCATCTTGATTTTTTCTTTTCCATAAGTATATTATGTTAATCCATGAAAAACAAATGTTCAATTAGTATTTTGCATCCTATGATAATAAGGATAAGTCCTCCCCACAGTTCTACCCTCATGTTGTGGCGGCAGCCAAAGAATATACCAAACAGTAATCCACATAGCGACATCAGAAAGGAAACCAATCCGATAATGGATATAGGCATCAAAATAGTGTCTACCGTATTCATCCCTAAGAATGCGAATGAAACTCCCACTGCAAGTGCATCTATGCTGGTAGCTATGGCAAGTGCCAATACAACTTTCAATGATGCGGGATTAAAGTCCTTTTTGCAGTCTTCTTCTTTGAAACTCTCGATAATCATTTTACCTCCGAGAAAAAGAAGAAGCAAAAAAGCAATCCAATGGTCTACGGATTCAATCAAATGGCTGAACCTGCTTGCAAACAACCATCCAATGAAAGGCATTGCTGCTTGGAAAAGCCCGAAAAAGAATGCCATAGTAAGCATGGTGCGCCATTCTATTTTTTTGATAATAATGCCACTGGCAATAGATACTGCGAGACAATCCATCGCTAAACCTATTGCAATAAGAAAAATTTCAAAGTTGTTCATCAGAATGGTAGTTTATAAATGAGGTTATAGGTAACCCCAAGAATCGTTTTTTTATTTGTTCCGAAACCGGGTATATACCAGGCATCTGTGTTTGGATTTTCTTTAACGCTTAGTCTGTTTCTATATCTTAATGTCCATCCCATTTGGAAATTCTTGATAACTTGTGCTCTTACTCCCACAACAAGTTCAAGCCATTGGGCATTCGATTTTTCACCACTGTAATTGAAAGGTATTTCACCTGGCCATATTCCGTCATTGATATTCGGTGCGCTTACATCATATTTGAATGCGGTAAAGCCGTAGCGAAGTCCGACAAACAGATAGCTGTCGGATTTCTTTTTATACATAGTATTGTAGTTCAAACCGATACGCCCGAAAGGAGCAGAGGATTTATAGTGAATCCCCTCATCATTTGTAGTGTTTGTTGTTCCGTATCCGAGTTCGATTACCGGGAAAAAACGATGTTTCAGATTAACGTCTATGCTTACTTCCGAGCTCAGAAAATCGCTCCCGAAGAACTTTGCACCAATGCCATAGGCATCCACTCCAATGGTGATACCATTGTAGAGGGGAGTTTTTTCCTTTTCTTCCAGATCTTTCTTCATAATCTTTTTACCCGGTTGCCGTTGAGGCTGTGTTTGGGCGAAAGATGAAGATAAGAAGAAAAAGAAACTACTCATCAGTAGCAGTCGAATAGAAGATATGTACGTTATCTTTTTCATCATTATCTAATAATGGGTTCACAATAGCAAGTGAATCTATCACATGCTTGGTAAATCTGATATTGTCAATGTTGCTGAATACACTGATACCGCAATCCATTGAAATAAAATGTTCCCTGTTGGTATGCTCTACCCATAGGGTGTCCGTCACCACATAGGTGGGAGAACTGTATCTGAAAACATAAGTGGTTTCTTTTTGAGTATATCCATAGGGAACCATGAATGTTTTTACATTTGTTTCTTTATTGATGAGGATGGAATCTCCACCGTTTGTACTGTATCTTGTAAGTACGGTTAAAGTATCTGTAATTGATATTTCGGTCTTAGGCTGTTCATAACTGAAAAAACGGAACTTAATCATCGGACGCGAAAGCATGCCGCAGTCACTTTCACTGCAACTTACTGTCCAAATACCCAGTAAACAGCAAATTATTAAAGCTAAAAACGAAAGTTTCAATATATACCTCATAGCTCTTTTTCTATCTTATAATTGTTGCGTTCGGGAGCATTGCGTGATATTAACTCACCCACAAATCCCGCAAGGAAAAGCTGTGTACCGATAATCATGGCCGTCAGTGCCAGATAGAAATAAGGGGAATCGGTTACGAGCCTGTAATCGTGCCCGCTATACATGGCATATAGTTTGGATACTCCTACTATGATAACGGATATAAAACCAATAAAGAACATCAATGAGCCGAGTATACCAAAGAAATGCATGGGTTTTACTCCGAACTTGGATAAGAACCAAAGCGTAATCAAGTCCAGATAACCGTTGAAAAAACGATTCCAACCACCGAATTTGGTTGTACCAAACTTGCGTGCCTGATGCTGAACGGCTTTTTCGCCAATCTTCTTGAATCCGGCATTCTTAGCCAAATAAGGGATGTAACGGTGCATCTCCCCATATACTTCGATGTTTTTTACAACCTCTTTGCGATATGCTTTCAATCCGCAGTTAAAGTCGTGCAGGTTATTTATGCCCGATACTTTTCGTGCGGTTGCATTGAATAATTTGGTTGGCAGAGTCTTAGACAGCGGATCATATCTTTTCTTTTTCCATCCCGACACCAAATCATATTTTTCCTGTGTAATCATTCTGTATAGTTCCGGAATTTCATCGGGGCTGTCCTGTAAATCGGCATCCATGGTGATGACAACATCTCCTTCGGCTTTTCTGAATCCGCAGAACAATGCCGGAGATTTCCCATAATTTCTACGGAACTTTATTCCCTTTACCGCATCCGATTTAGCTTTCAGGGATTCGATGATTTCCCATGAACGGTCGGTGCTGCCGTCATTAATGAAAATAACTTCGTATGAGAAATTGTTTTCATGCATCACTCTCTCAATCCATGCATATAGTTCGGGGAGTGATTCTTCTTCGTTGTATAAAGGAACTACTACAGATATGTCCATATTTTATTTTGAATTATTATCTTTTCTTCTTCTTCTCACCAAAAGTGCAGTTGGAATGGCAAGAATACTACCCCATAACACATTGTTGGAAATTAGTTGCATGGTTATTTCTATCGGGGTGAATCCTTCGATTACACCAACCGTACTCTTCAGTTGACTTAAAAGTTCTTTCGTGTCGGCAGGTAAATTAGGTGTATCCAAACTCTGCTGTATCAGCTTTTCATATGAACTTAGAATATGTCCATGATCGATAAACTGGAAATAAACGTAATGTGCCACGGCTACTAACAGTGCGGCAAACATATACATAAACAAAGTGAATAACCATGCCTGCATGAAATTGATGTATCCTCCACATACTCTGTCTCGATACATACGTGCATAGTAGTATCCCATGAAAGGTACTCCGATTGTCAGTCCGATAAATAGAAACTGAAAAAAAGGCAGGCTTAGTCCTAACGGGAACAAGATAAATTTCAATATCCAATAAACTCCCATATAGGTGCCAAACTGCATGGCATATTTTTGTAAGTACATTCTATTTTCTATCATTGTTTTGTAAATAGCGTACAAAAGTACGATTTTAACCTAAGAAGTAAAGCGTTTTTCAAATGAAAAAAACTAAAAACAAAGAAATAAAGTGTATTGTTGCCTGTGTTGGGATAAAAATGCATTTTTTTATGATTGTAAGTTGTTGAGAAGTAAGTATTTAAAAATTAACTCTGAAAAAAGTTTGTGATAGCTATTGCAGGATAACTAAAAATATCTACCTTTGCAACCGCAAACGGGTAAGTCCTATACGGCCAGCTCCCTTCGAATCCTCCAGGGCTTGATCGCAGCAAAGGTAGTTGGTTGTAGCGGCGCGATATAGTAAGCTTACCCACCCGCCTCTTTAGCTCAGTTGGCCAGAGCACGTGATTTGTAATCTCGGGGTCGTTGGTTCGAATCCGACAAGAGGCTCAAAAAAGTAATAAGCATCTCAACTGCAAGGTTGGGGTGCTTTTTTATGTTTTTGGGTACTGCTAACATGTATGGGTATAATGGATCAATGTAAAAGTCTGAGGGCTTTTCTTTTTATGCATATAATTTAGCGAGTCTGTACAAGAAAAATGCTTTATCTCTTACTCCTCTGAACTGTGCCCTGAACGCTTTGA
>CABUKU010000025.1 GCA_902492205.1 uncultured Bacteroides sp.
TGGGAGACAAAGATAACAATTTATAAATTTACACCTCAGGTTTATTCATTGATCCATTGTCATCGTAGAAAACGGCATAATCAAAGAAAAGATTTACCGGCTCATCCGTCCGTACCCCAATTATTATAGTTACTGGAACACGCAAATACACGGGCTGACCGCCAAAGACACGGCAGATGCGAAAACATTTCCCGATGTATGGGCAGAAATAGATTCAAGAATAGGCACCCTACCTCTGGTCGCCCATAACAGCCCGTTTGACGAAGGATGCTTGAAAGCCGCATTCCAAAGATATGGGATGATATATCCCGGCTACACTTTCTACTGCACATGCAGGGCTTCCCGGAGGAAATTCGGAAAAGAACTACCCAACCACCAGCTTCACACCGTAGCAGCTCATTGCGGGTACGACCTGACAAACCATCATCACGCATTAGCAGATGCAGAAGCATGTGCATGGATTGCCAGAGAAATACTGTAAGGCAAAACATCAAAGGCGATTATCTGCTCTCCTTTTTCCCAAACAACAAAGACACCACCCGCTTCACCCAATTTTCACAACGGCATAACAGTTCCTCTGTTCGCGATAGCTTTTTTTAGGAAACCTCATCAACCATGTTCCGTCCTGTATCGAAAAAATATGCATCAAGCCACTCTCACATAATATATATAAGAAGTCGTCTTTTACAAGTACGCTGAAAATCGAATCGAGGGGTATAGTGAACGTATCAATTTTACCAGAGGAAGAAAAAGAAGGAAGAAAGAGAATCATCCGCCGGAAATCAACGGAATAATGAAGCTGCCCGCCAAACGGACTCAACAACTCCCACTTCTTATAATTAGTAAGACCTACGGCATGGATAAAAATCTCATGCAGGGTTTCAGGATCAGGGTTATTCATCATACCTTTATCAGATTAAAGTTTATAGAATCACCCTCGTTTCCCCTTATAACAAAAGAAGTCGGGCGTAGAATTCATATTTATTCGACGAAAGGTACTAGCAATACCCCGAAACTAACAAATATGCTCACACGCCCGACCTGAATCGTTCGCATGAAACATTTTTGTGAAGTTTCGGTTTTTTGGTTTAAATAAAATTGCTAGTTTTTTCGTCGTCCAAAAACACTTCAATAAGCCGCATTTCTCTTCGGCTTACGGAGGACAAAGATAGATAATTTGCAGGAAATAACAAATTAATAAGACAAATCTGCAAATCTCCCTGCAGAAGATACCCAACCTCCCTAGGGATATTCGGCAATTACCCTAGGGTGGTTGCTCAATTTCCCTAGGGTAATTTTAAAAACAACTTTATGTTTGTAAAAAACAACCTGTTGTTTATCATCAAACGACTTGACGTTTGTAACAAACGACCTGTACTTTGAAAGCAAAGCAGCCGTGCTTTTATGCATAAGAAAGGGATTAACTTCGCTTCACCGTGGCACAAAGCATATAACAATATGATTATCAGCCAACAGCATGTGCCACAACAACGTGACGTGCAAAATCCGTCATGGCACATGTCCGGTTTTCCCATTGCTGAATGTGCTGCGACAAGAATCTCTGCGACACACCGTCGTGGCACACTTTATTCACTGTGCATCAACATATTATAACATCCGTGAAGCGGTGCGGCAAACTTCATCCCTCTCTTGTTATTCGCAGTACAAAAATGTTGGGAAGCCGCCTATATTCCTTTGCCAGACAATTATTCTTTTCGTCTCAATCCACAGTTACCCTGAAACGGCATTTTTCTCCCCCGCCCAAAACGGTTTCAATAATTTCCACACTGATATTTTTATCAGGCAATAAATTTCCGATTATATACAACACACTCTGGCGTGAACATTCGCAATGCGATGCATCTTTCACTTGTCCGCTTGCCACGTCCGGACAGACACAAGCCGGATAACCGATTTCGTAAACACGTCCTTCCTCAATGGTCTTGGCCGACAACCATTCCGTATTGCCATACCGGCGATACTGTTCGTCCAAACAACGGCCACATTCTTCAAACTGTTTTCTTTGCATCGGCAATATTGTATCCTTGACACAATGTATCGCCTTGTCTTTGTAATTCACTTTATTCTCTTTTTCTGTCATAGTTACTCTAAAAATATCTTATTTCTTTGTTACAGGGATATAAATATCTGTTATTAACTCCGAAAGCGGAGTTTTCTCGGGTGTATTGACATAGGTTTCAAAGGTGAATGGCTCTCGCAAAGTATAATCACTTGTTGGCAGCCAGTCAAGATAGATATGGCGGTACACCCTATTTAACTCATGGTACAATCCTTTAAAACGAAAAACTGCATATTCTCCCGAAGGGATTTCGTAAATGCCAAAACCTTTAGGAACCTTAAATGACTGCGGCAATGTTACTCCAATCATAAAGCGGCTGTGCTCTTCTGACGTTATATATGGATAATCAAAGGTCAAACTTATGTATTTACATCCGTGGGATAACAAGCCGTTACTCTCAGAAAACTGCAACAACTGTTTCCACAAGAGAGAAAAACTATGGCTGACATTATTTGTCTTTTCCAGTTTCAAATATGCAATGCACATATCGGGTACTTTTTTGATGCTCAACTCAACCCGTACAGGGTTCTTTCCTTCAGGGCAGGCATGGGCATGTTTCTTTCGAAACTCAGATAAAGAACAATTGAAATAACTCTTAAATGCCCTTGAAAGCGTATGCTTATTCTGATAATTGATTTGACCGAGAAGTTCGGAAACACTCATGTCCGTTGATATTAGCTTAAAGGCAATGTACTCCAATCTTAATCGCCGGATATAATTTCCAAGACTGTCACCACATACAGCTTTAAAAAGACGGCGGAAATAATATTTGGACACACCTGCAACTTGGGACAGCTTTTCGGAATCAAGGTCATCGAACAAATGACAGTTGATATACTCCTGCACTCTTACGACTAATTCGTATTGAATATGAGCAGCATTAATCTTTTGCTTCCACCTTTTGATTTCAGGTAATCGCTTGGACATAATTTCCCTCAATTCCGATGAAGAATGCTTTATTCCGACCTCTTTATAATATTCTTCGGGGAAAAGCCCCCAAAGGTAGATAAGATAATCCATTGAAAAGTCATACAGCTTTACTCCATTTTTCAGACAGTAATCACAATATTCCTCATTTTGACCTATCCCAAGATTAGTATAATCAATATCCAAAGGGATTCCACAAGTTTGGCAATATTTTGTTTCAGTATTGATTTTCATAAGCTTCCTGTTATTGAGTGCAAATTTACTCAATATAAAATGCAAAAGGTTACCACAAATAGCCCTCTTTCATTTTAATTTGCTTTTATTGTTTTTTAGTGTTATAACCACCGCCTCACATCCTGTTATTTGGCTTATAAAACCAAAGATAGCATACTTATATTTAAATAGTCGTTTATGAATTAATCCCCTCTCCGAGCCTGTATTATTATTTTTTTGCTTAAAGTTTCTCCTTTTTGTAACCGTTTAGTCAATAAAAAGAATTAATTTTGCGGCTTGATAATTATCTTAAAACTTATGGAGCTCAATTCACTAACCGCGATTTCACCAATCGACGGACGTTACAGAAGCAAAGCCGAGGCTTTGGCTAATTATTTCTCTGAATTTGCATTGATTAAATATCGCGTGCAAGTTGAGGTTGAATACTTTATAGCACTTTGCGAACTGCCTTTGCCACAGTTGGCAGACTTCAACAAAAGTGTTTTCGAATCACTGCGCAATATTTACCGTAACTTCACAGAAGCAGACGCAAAACGCATTAAGGACATAGAATCCGTGACAAACCACGACGTAAAAGCTGTGGAATACTTCCTGAAAGAGCAGTTTGACGCTCTCGGAGGATTGGAAAAATACAAAGAGTTCATCCATTTCGGACTTACGTCACAAGACATAAATAACACATCAGTTCCATTATCTATCAAAGATGCATTGAACAATGTTTACTATCCTTTGTTAGAAGAATTGATAGCTCAGTTGAAAACTTATGCCAATGAATGGGCAAATATTTCAATGCTTGCCAAGACACACGGTCAACCGGCCTCCCCTACCCGTTTGGGAAAGGAAATCATGGTATTCGTTTACCGTATGGAACGCCAGCTCGAAACATTGAAAGCATGTCCCATCACAGCCAAGTTTGGCGGAGCAACGGGTAACTACAATGCACATCACATTGCTTATCCGCAGCACGACTGGAAAGCATTCGGAAACCGTTTCGTAGCCGACAACCTCGGTTTGGAACGTGAAGAGTACACCACTCAGATTTCCAACTATGACAACCTGTCTGCTATATTTGATGGAATGAAACGTATCAATACCATTATGATTGATATGAATCGCGACTTTTGGCAGTATATCTCTATGGAATACTTCAAACAGAAGATTAAAGCGGGAGAAGTAGGTTCGAGCGCAATGCCTCACAAGGTAAACCCGATCGACTACGAAAACGCGGAAGGCAACCTCGGCATAGCAAACGCTATCCTCGAACACCTTGCTGCAAAGCTTCCTGTTTCACGTTTGCAAAGAGACTTGACAGACTCCACCGTATTGCGTAACGTGGGAGTTCCATTCGGTCACATCGTTATTGCCATTCAAAGTTCATTGAAAGGTTTGCGCAAATTGCTGCTCAACGAAACAGCCATTTACCGCGATTTGGATAATTGCTGGAGCGTGGTTGCCGAAGCTATCCAAACCATCCTTCGCCGCGAAGCATATCCGCATCCTTATGAAGCATTGAAAGCATTGACACGTACCAACCAAGCTATCACCGAAAGCTCAATCAAAGAGTTCATTGAAGAACTGAACGTGAGCGAAGACATTAAAAAAGAACTGAGAGCGATTACGCCGCACAGTTACACAGGAATTTAAAATAGCGGTTAGTGTTTAGTGATTAGTGCTAATCACTAAACAACTAATCACTAAAATATAATGGCCGTGAGGCTAAGTAATAATTTATTTGATAAAACAACAATGAGTACAGACAACGAAAATTGGCGTGACAACAGCTCCGAAGAGAGAAAAGACGCCAGCCGTGATGGTAACAGGTATTTTAACAGAGACAGTAATAACCAAGAGGGACGCTACAATCGCGAAGGAAGCGACAGACCTTACCGCCCTTCATACAACAGAAATAATGGCGACCGTCCACAACGTCCTTATAACAGGGAAGGCGGGGACAGACCGCGTTTCAACCGTGAAGGAGGGGACCGTCCGCAAAGACCATATAACCGTGAAGGTGGAGACAGACCACGCTTCAACCGCGAAGGAGGAGACAGACCTTACCGCCCTTACAACCGTGAGGGAGGAGATCGTCCGCAAAGACCATATAACCGCGAAGGTGGAGACAGACCTCGTTTCAACCGCGAGGGAGGCGACCGCCCACAGCGTCCGTATAACCGTGAAGGAGGAGACAGACCTTGGCGCAACAATTCCGAAGAAGGAGGAAGCAGACCTTATCGTCCGTCGTTCAACAGAAACAACGGCGATCGTCCGCAACGTCCATACAACCGTGAAGGCGGGGATGACAACAGGGCAAGACGTCCGCGTTTCAACCCGAACGGAGGAAATGACCGTCCGCAAGGTTTCTCACGTCCGATTCGCAGAAACAGTGATGATTATGATCCGAATGCTAAATACAGCAAAAAGAAACAAATAGAATATAAGGAACAATTCGTTGATCCCAACGAGCCGATCCGTTTGAATAAATTCCTTGCCAATGCAGGAATATGCTCACGCCGCGAGGCAGATGAGTACATCACAGCCGGAGTGGTATCGGTGAACGGCGAAGTAGTGACCGAACTCGGAACAAAGGTAAAACGCTCCGACGTGGTGAAATTCCACGACGAGCCGGTGAACATCGAACGCAAAGTTTATGTGTTACTCAACAAGCCGAAAGATTATGTTACCACTTCCGATGATCCGCAAGCCCGCAAAACCGTAATGGATTTGGTTAAAGACGCTTGTTCGGAAAGAATCTATCCGGTGGGACGACTTGACCGTAACACAACAGGAGTTCTTCTTCTTACCAACGACGGTGACATGGCTTCCAAGCTGACTCACCCGAAATACTTAAAGAAGAAAATCTACCATGTGTACACAGACAAGAATGTTACCAAAGCCGACATGGATCAGATCGCAGCAGGCATCCAGCTCGACGACGGAGAAATCCACGCAGATGCAATCAGCTATGCCGATCCGGTGGACAAGAAACAAGTAGGGATTGAGATTCACTCAGGCAAGAACCGTATCGTGCGCCGCATTTTTGAATCACTCGGTTATAAAGTAATCAAACTCGACCGCGTATTCTTTGCCGGACTTACCAAAAAGGCTCTTCGCCGTGGAGAATGGAGATACCTGACAGAACAAGAAGTGAACATGCTTCGCATGGGAGCTTTCGAATAATAGAATTGAGACATACTACAAAATAAAGGAGACGTTTTATGGAAAAAATTAGTAGAACAAAAATTGTTGACCTGCTGAAGCGTGATGACTTTGGCTCAATGGTCAATGTGAAAGGATGGGTTCGCACCCGCAGAGGTAGCAAACAAGTTAACTTTATCGCACTGAATGACGGTTCTACAATAAATAATGTACAGATAGTAGTTGACCTTGCCAACTTCGACGAAGAAATGTTGAAGCAAATCACTACCGGCGCTTGCATTAGCGTGAACGGTGAAATGGTTGAATCTGTAGGTTCCGGACAAAAGGTAGAAGTACAGGCACGTGAAATCGAAGTTCTCGGAGCTTGCGATAACACATACCCTTTGCAGAAGAAAGGACACTCTATGGAGTTCTTGCGTGAGATTGCCCATTTGCGTCCGCGTACCAACACTTTTGGAGCAGTGTTCCGCATTCGTCACAACATGGCGATTGCCATTCACAACTTCTTCCACGAGAAGGGATTCTTCTACTTCCACACTCCTATTATCACAGCATCGGACTGTGAAGGAGCAGGGCAGATGTTCCAAGTTACAACAAAGAACCTGTATGACTTGAAGAAAGACGAAAAAGGTTCTATCATCTATGATGATGATTTCTTTGGAAAACAAGCCAGCCTCACAGTATCAGGCCAGCTCGAAGGTGAACTTGCAGCGACAGCTCTCGGAGCTATCTATACATTCGGTCCGACTTTCCGTGCAGAGAACTCAAACACTCCGCGCCACTTGGCCGAATTCTGGATGGTTGAGCCCGAAGTTGCTTTCAACGACATCACCGACAACATGGACTTGGCGGAAGAATTCATCAAGTATTGTGTGAAATGGGCGTTAGACAACTGTGCCGACGACGTGAAGTTCCTGAACGATATGTTCGACAAAGGATTGATCGAACGTCTGCAAGGCGTATTGAAAGAAGATTTCGTGCGTTTGCCTTACACAGAAGGTATCAAGATACTTGAAGAAGCGGTAGCCAAAGGACACAAGTTCGAATTCCCGGTTTACTGGGGAGTTGACTTGGCATCAGAACACGAACGTTATTTGGTAGAAGACCACTTTAAACGTCCGGTTATCCTGACAGACTATCCGAAAGAAATCAAAGCTTTCTACATGAAGCAGAACGAAGACGGAAAGACTGTACGTGCAATGGACGTGTTGTTCCCGAAAATCGGAGAAATCATCGGTGGCTCCGAACGTGAAGCAGATTACAACAAACTTATATCACGCATTCAGGAACTAAACATTCCGATGAAAGATATGTGGTGGTATCTGGATACCCGTAAGTTCGGCTCATGCCCACACTCGGGATTCGGTTTAGGTTTCGAACGTTTGTTGTTGTTCGTAACAGGAATGCAGAACATCCGCGATGTGATACCGTTCCCACGTACTCCGAACAATGCCGAATTTTAACGCATATATAATAAAGAGGAATCTATCACGGATTCCTCTTTTTATTTCCCATTTCTTCCCACTTCCCCACTAAGAGCAAACAGATAAAATCAAAAAAACATCGAAATTGTTTGCCATTTCAGAGAAAAGCAGTACTTTTGCAAGCCGATTATTATCTAAACAGATAAGATTTTAATAATTAGCGTGTTACACAAATTCTGACCGAAGATGGTTAGAAGCACGCGACAAAAGTTTTTTAGTAGTTAACAATTTAAAAATTTTAAGCAGTGGATACTTTAAGTTATAAGACCATTTCTGCAAACAAAGCAACTGCAACCAAAGAATGGGTTGTTGTTGATGCAACAGACCAAGTGCTTGGACGCTTGGGCTCAAAAGTTGCTAAACTTTTGAGAGGTAAGTACAAACCAAATTTCACTCCTCACGTAGATTGTGGTGATAACGTTATCATCATCAACGCAGACAAAGTGAAATTGACAGGTAACAAATGGAACGGAAGAATCTATTATTCATATTCCGGATATCCTGGCGGCCAGAAAGAAATTACTCCGGCAGCGTTACAAAAAAGAGTAAACGGCGATGAAAGATTGCTGAAAAAAGTAGTAAAGGGTATGCTTCCTAAGAATCGTCTTGGAGCACAATTGCTCGGTAACCTTTATGTTTACGCCGGTAGCGAACATAAGCACGAAGCTCAAAGCCCAAAATCAATTGATATAAACTTACTTAAATAATAAATAATGGAAGTAGTAAATGCATTAGGCAGACGTAAACGTGCAATTGCACGCGTATTCGTAAGCGAAGGTACAGGAAAGATTACTATTAACAAGAGAGACCTTGCAGAGTACTTTCCATCAACTATACTTCAGTATGTTGTAAAACAACCATTGAATAAACTTGAAGTTGCTGAGAAGTATGACATCAAAGTTAACTTATGTGGTGGTGGTTTCACCGGACAGTCACAAGCATTGCGTCTAGCTATCGCTCGTGCATTGGTGAAAATGAATGCTGAAGACAAAAAAGCTCTTCGCGCAGAAGGCTTCATGACTCGTGATCCACGTTCTGTTGAACGTAAGAAACCGGGACAGCCGAAAGCTCGTAGAAGATTCCAGTTCAGTAAACGTTAAGAGTTGGTTTATTAGTCAACTGGATAAGCGTTTAGTATCTAAACTGCCGAGATTCTTTCTGATGGACTACCCGGCGGTTGGTTAAAAACAAAAAAGAAAGTAAACGATTAAAAGAATAAAAGATGTCAAGAACAAATTTTGATACATTATTAGAAGCTGGTTGCCACTTCGGTCACTTAAAAAGAAAGTGGAATCCTGCAATGGCTCCTTATATCTTCATGGAACGCAATGGTATCCATATCATTGACCTTCACAAAACAGTTGCAAAAGTAGACGAAGCTGCTGAAGCTTTGAAGCAAATTGCAAAATCAGGCAAGAAAGTTCTCTTTGTTGCTACTAAAAAACAAGCTAAACAAGTTGTAGCAGAAAAAGCTGCAGCAGTAAATATGCCTTATGTAATCGAGCGCTGGCCGGGTGGTATGTTAACAAACTTCCCGACAATCCGTAAGGCAGTTAAGAAAATGGCTACTATCGACAAATTAACTAACGATGGTACTTATTCTAACCTTTCTAAGAGAGAAATTCTCCAGATTTCACGTCAACGTGCTAAGTTGGACAAGAACCTTGGTTCTATCGCTGACTTGACTCGTTTGCCTTCCGCTCTTTTCGTTATCGATGTAATGAAAGAAGCTATCGCAGTTCGTGAAGCTAACCGTTTGGGTATTCCGGTGTTTGCTATCGTTGATACAAACTCTGATCCTACAAACGTAGATTTCGTAATCCCTGCAAATGACGACGCTACTAAATCAGTAGAAGTTATCCTTGATGCTTGCTGTTCTGCAATGACTGAAGGTCTTGAAGAAAGAAAAGCAGAAAAAGTAGATATGGAAGCTGCCGGTGAAGCTGCTGCCAACAAGGGAAAGAAAAGACCTTCAAAAGCAAGACTTGACAAGTCTGACGAGGAAGCAATCAACGCTGCTAAAGCTGCTGCTTTCTTGAAAGAAGACGAAGAAGCTTAATATACAATTGAGAGTTGAGAGTTGAAAGTGAAGAGTTATATTCAAAAGTAACTCTTAACTCTCAATTCTCAGCTCTCAACTATTTTAAAGATAATAATAACCCAATAAAATAAAAGAAAACTATGGCTGTAAGTATGGCAGATATTACCAAGCTACGCAAAATGACCGGAGCTGGTATGATGGATTGTAAAAACGCGCTGACAGATGCAGAAGGCGATTTCGATAAGGCAATGGAAATTATCCGCAAAAAAGGACAGGCAGTTGCTGCCAAGCGTTCTGACCGCGAAGCATCAGAAGGTTGTGTTCTTGCAAAGAAAGACGGAAAATTTGCTGCAATCATCGCTTTGAAATGCGAAACTGACTTCGTAGCTAAAAATGAAGATTTTGTTAAGTTGACTCAAGATATTCTTGATGCAGCTGTTGCCAAGAAATGTAAAAACCTGGACGAAGTGAAAGCTCTTCCAATGGGAAATGCAACAGTGGAACAAGCTGTTACCGACAGAAGCGGTATCACCGGCGAAAAAATGGAATTAGACGGTTACATGTTCGTTGAAGGCGAAGATACAGCTATCTACAACCACCAGAACAAAAACGCTCTTTGCACAATCGCTGCTTTCAACAAAGCTGCTGCCGAAAACGTAGCTCACGAAGTAGTTATGCAGATTGCTGCAATGAATCCGTTGTCTATCAGCGAAAAAGATTTGGATCCTGCTGTATTGGAACGCGAAAAAGAAATCGCTGCCGACAAAGCTCGTCAGGAAGGCAAACCGGAAAATATGATTGAAAGAATCGCTATGGGCCGTATCGCTAAGTTCTACAAAGAAGTTTGCTTGTTAAATCAAGAAGACATCATGGACCCGAAGAAGACTGTAGCAGACGTATTGAAAGAATCAGACAAAGACTTAACTGTTGTTGCTTTCAAACGCTTCACTTTAAGAGCTGAATAATTTTAGTCTCACACAATACTAAAAAAGGTGTTTAACCGGTTGGTTAAACACCTTTTCTTTTATCCCATCATTTTTGTTTTTATATACCCTTCTTTCTTCAGCAACTCGGTAACTTTAACTTTAAAGTCTCCCTGAATAAGAATCTCACCTTCTTTTGCCGCCCCTCCTACTCCACATTTGCTTTTCAATAACTTGCCAAGCTCTTTCAAATCATCCTCCGTACCTACAAAGCCTGTAACGAGAGTCACCACTTTACCACCGCGGTTTTTCTTATCAATACACACACGAAGATTCTGCTTTTCTTTATCAAGCGTTACTTGTTCCTCGTCATCGTCCATCTCATAACCATAATCGGGATTTGTGGAGTAAACCACATTCAACCTATCTTTCCAATCATTTTTTTTCATAATTTCCGCTTATATTTATGCTCAAAAGTATCAAACTTATAGGAACAGACCAAATATAGAACTATTTTTCATTGTTTTGTTTAATCTCTATTAAGGTTTTTCCGTATAGAGTTGTCAGTCTAAAAAAATAATGTACTTTTGCAAAACGCCAAATAATTGTAGAAAGAAGTATGAGCAGTTCTGTACGAAAAGAGGCAGATAAAGTGCCGGAGCCTACCCTGCGGAGACTTCCCTGGTATCTGTCCAATGTAAAGCTGATGAAAGAAAAAGGAGAACAATATGTTTCTTCTACACAAATTTCAAAAGAGATAAATATTGACGCTTCACAAATCGCCAAAGACCTTTCTTACGTCAATGTTTCGGGACGTACAAGAGTTGGCTATGAAGTAGACACGCTCATCGATGTGCTGGAAGATTTCCTAGGATTTACCAACATGCACAAAGCTTTCTTATTTGGAGTAGGTAGTTTGGGAGGTGCATTATTGCGTGACTCCGGTTTGAATCACTTCGGACTTGAAATAGTGGCGGCTTTTGACGTAAATCCCGACTTAATAGGGAAAGACATTAATGGCATTCCTATTTTCCATTCCAACGACTTCGAGGCTAAAATGAAAGAGTTCGACGTAAACATCGGAGTGCTGACCGTTCCCATTAATATAGCTCAGGAGATTACGGACAAAATGATAACAGGCGGGATAAAAGCCGTGTGGAACTTTACTCCGTTCCGTATTCGTGTCCCCGAAAATATTGTTGTGCAAAATACTTCACTGTATGCACATTTGGCTGTTATGTTTAACCGTCTTAACTTTAACCAGATAAAATAATGAAAATTATAGCTGTAGGAATGAATTACGCTGCCCACAATCAGGAATTGGGACACACCGTTATTCTTCCTAAAGAACCTGTTATATTTATGAAGCCCGATTCTGCCTTGTTGAAAGACGGCAAACCGTTCTTCATCCCCGACTTCTCAAAAGAAGTGCATTATGAAACAGAACTTGTGGTACGCATTAACCGTCTGGGTAAAAATATTGCCCAAAGATTTGCAAACCGCTATTACGATGCTGTAACAGTAGGTATCGACTTTACCGCAAGAGATTTGCAGCGTGAATTGAGATCCGTTGGAAACCCTTGGGAAATAAGTAAAGGATTCGATAACTCTGCCGCTATCGGCCATTTTATTCCGGTAGATAAGTTTGCAGATATACAGAATCTTAATTTCCACCTTGACATAAATGATAATACCGTACAGCAAGGCAATACGAAAGACATGCTGTTCAGAGTAGACCAAATCATAGAATATATCAGCCAATTCTTCACATTGAAAATAGGAGACTTATTGTTTACCGGCACTCCTGTGGGAGTTGGTCCCGTAAAAGTTGGAGATCACCTGACCGGGTATCTTGAAAATGAAAAGGTTCTTGACTTCTATGTCAGATAAATCAAAAGAATTAGAAAGATGAAAATAAGAGTAGGATTCGGTTTTGATGTACATGCCCTTGTAGAAGGTCGCGAGTTATGGTTGGGTGGAATTAAATTGGAACATGAGAAAGGATTACTCGGACATTCGGATGCCGATGTATTAATTCATGCCGTATGTGATGCCATACTAGGAGCTGCCAATATGCGGGATATAGGTTATCATTTTCCCGACACTGCCGGAGAATTCAAGAATATAGACAGTAAAATTTTACTAGCACGCACTGTTGGCTTAATCCGTGAAAAAGGATATGAAATAGGAAATATCGATGCAACTATCTGTGCCGAACGTCCTAAACTGAAAGCACATATTCCTGCCATGCAAGAAACGATGGCAAAAGTGATGGACATTGATATAGACGATATATCCATCAAAGCAACCACAACAGAGAAATTAGGATTTACAGGAAGGGAAGAAGGCATTTCTGCCTATGCCACAGTGCTTATCAGCAAACAATAAATCAATTCTATTATTCATCCTTATAGTTGCATCTATAAAGGCTGAAGAAGAAACCGCTTGACAGTTGTCGCGCAATCACTTGACAATTGTCACGCGGTCACTCGACAATTGTCAAGTAAGCGCTCGACAACTGTCAAGTGACCTCCCGTTCAGTATCAATGCAGGCATTTAACCTTATGAATTTTCTTTTCTTGCAGTTTCTTTTATCCGATTTGCCTCAGAGCCGTTTTATCAAACGCAATTTATGTGTATAGACTCCCTTTTCCTCACTAAAGATTCCTTCGCCGTCCAACTTATCAATGTGTACAGAACCCGAAGCATGGATAATGTGCCCGTCTTCTGCTACAATACCTACATGCGAAATGCGCCCATCATCATGGTCAAAGAAAGCAATATCACCCGGCAATGCATCTTGAATGAAAGGAACCAAATCGCCATGCACCACTTGTTGGCGTGCATCGCGAAGTATCTGCTTCCCGTGAATGCGCATTACAACCTGAGTCAACCCCGAACAATCTATTCCCAAAGCATTTTTACCACCCCACAGGTAGGGACAATGCAAAAACTTATAAGCAGTTTGCAAAACAGTTTCTCCAACCGGCAGTTCCACCTTTGAAGGCTCAACACGGTAACGTTCGTCTTTAACCCGGAAAGAACCATCCTGATGATAATCGGGCAAGACACTACCGCCCGTTAAAAGCAAATGTTCCCCTTTATCATTAAAAGCCTCAGCATAATACGTTGAAACAACAGGTAAAACAGTCGGATCATAAGCATCGTATTCTTCTTTTGATATGAACGTCAGCATCTTGGCAGTGAGCCAACCTTCATAATCATCTGCTTTATTCTTGATCTTTGCCCATGTTCCGGTATATTCAAACACTTCGCAAGCATCGCCAAATAAAAGTTCGGTCATCATCTCACCGCCATCCTCGGGAGTGCGGCGTAAAGGAATATTGGGAAGAAAACAGATTGCATATTCCATAGTGGTATTTCTTTAAAAGTTCTTCTTATTTGAATAACCGTTCTATTTCATCTTCAGAAATGACAGTCAAAACAGTCTTGCCATCGGGAGTGAAATTAGGGGTAGGACAAGCAAACAGAGAATCTACCAAGTTCACCATTTCTTCATTAGTGAGGACTTGTCCATAAACAATAGCAGCAGCTTTTGCCAATGTCAAAGCAAGAGTATTATGAATCTCATCCTTTACATCTTTCCCTTTTTCCATTGCAGAATGCAGCATGCTACGAATCAGCTCAACGGGATTTAATCCTTCTATGCCCGAAGGGATGCCATTAATAGCATAGCTTCCTCCTCCAAGATCGCTTAAATCGAATCCGACTGCAATAAGATCTCCCATAATATCCTGCAATACCACCGCTTCCGATATAGGCAACTGTAATATATCAGGGAAAAGTACTCCTTGCGACATTCCCTGCTTCTGAGTAATTTGCTGCAAATATTGTTCAAAAAGAACACGCACATGGGCACGATGCTGGTCAATCATCATCAAACCGGACTTTACGGAAGTTACAATAAAGCGTCCCTTAAACTGATAATGTTGTGCTCCTTTTTCTATTCCATGTTCTTCTCCATACAATGGCATGGGTGAAGCAGCAGATTCATTCTCTGTAAACGCGGGAAACTCTTCAACATCCGGTTCAAAGTTCATCTTACTTTCATGGCTTACTTTTTCCAATCCTTCATAAAGTGCATCCCATTCTACTTTGGGACGGGAATAATCACGTTGCGAAGAAGTCTTGAAAGGATTATAATCCGGATTAAAGTTCAACTTCGGAGGCTGGATGGAAGGGTTTGCATCATAGGCGGGAATATCGGGCATTCCTTCCGTATCAAAATCAATGGAAGGAACAGCATTAAACTTTCCCAAAGACTCTTTCACCGCAGCAGCAACTATCTGCCAGATTGCTTGTTCGTTTTCAAACTTAATCTCTGTTTTAGTCGGATGAATATTCACATCTATATTGGCGGGATCTACCTCAAAATATATGAAATAAGAGATTTGCTCACCCACCGGAATCAGTTGTTCATATGCTTCCATCACCGCTTTATGAAAATAGGGATGGCGCATGTAACGACCATTTACGAAAAAGTATTGGTTAGCTCCTTTTTTACGGGAGGCTTCAGGTTTGGCAATATAACCGGAAATCTTTATCAAAGTAGTTTCTACCTCTACCGTCAACAGTTGTTGATTCATCTTTTTACCAAACACACTGATGATGCGTTGGCGTAAAGAGGAAGCAGGCAGATTAAACATTTCCATATCATTATGATGAAGGGTGAAAGCTACATCCGGATGAACAAGCACAATGCGTTCAAATTCGGTCAGGATGTTACTCAACTCCGTCTGATTTGATTTTAAGAATTTACGGCGTGCAGGAACATTAAAGAAAAGATTCTTTACCGAGAAGTTAGAGCCTTTAGGACAAGTAACAGGTTCCTGATTCTCTACTTTAGAGCCTGCAACACTGATAAGTGTGCCTAATTCTTCACCCTCTGTACGTGTTTTCAAATCAACTTGCGCCACAGCGGCAATAGATGCCAAAGCTTCTCCACGGAATCCCATAGTGGTAAGAGCAAACAAATCATCTGCTTTACGGATTTTGGAGGTGGCATGACGTTCGAATGACAAACGGGCATCTGTTTCAGACATGCCTTTGCCATCGTCAATCACCTGTATACAAGTTCTTCCGGCATCGGTAATAAGTACATGTATGTTTTTTGCCTGTGCATCAATCGCATTCTCCACCAACTCCTTAATAACAGAAGCCGGGCGCTGAATCACCTCACCGGCAGCGATTTGATTGGCAACCGAATCGGGCAACAATCTTATAACATCACTCATAATTATTCAAGAAATTTAGAATACAGTCCATTCTCCTGTTACCAAATAATGCATAATAAACAGCAGCACCAGAATCAGGATCAATATCATACCGTATGACAATGGCTTCCTACTGCTGTGTTTCCTTCTTTTCACATGAGTAGTAGCCTCTATAAACTTTCCGCGAATATCTTCGGGACTAAACTCTTTCGGAGGAAGCATACCTAATTCTCTCTTGGCATCTTCTTCCATTTTCGTAAGTTTTTCCTTACGTTCATCTACGTATATATACTGATGGTTAAAGCCTCTTGGCTTTCTTATACTAAACATCCCCATAGCTACTTCTTATTTAAGATCTCCCTGTTAGGCAAAGGTACCGATTTCCGTGTTGTTTTCTTTAATATCTGATCGGCTTTTTTAGGTATCCAGTTAAAGATATCTTCTTTATTACGTGGACGCATATAATCAAGCCACACGAAATTATCCAGTTTCAATTTATCGGAAGGAATCTGATCCATCGGATATAATGTCCCATTAGATTTAGGACTCATAATCATCTTTTCCATTTTCCTATCCTTTAAAAACATATTCAGCACGCTTGTCTCGGATACATTCATACCAATCATTGTAGTATCCCTTTCCTCAGGATAATAGATTACACGAACTGTACCTATGACATCCACCTGACGCATATCCCCCTCATGGAAGAAAGCTTTCATCTCTTTTCCGGTTACCTGATTATAATGAGTTGAGTCTTTCATTTCTACAGTCAGCGCCTGGTTTATAATATGCGCCCAGTCTATTGTACTGTCATTCATATAAACCTTTATTTCTTCACCTAAAAGTTGCTGTTTCTCATTCCATAAAACAGGATCATAATACATTGTCAAACAAGAATCCTTTGAATTAAATACAAGGGAATCGCATACTCCTTGCACATCAGTACGATACATCCTCACCTTACGGTATGCTCTCATCTCCCGGTACATTGAATCGGTATCCATATTAAAGGTAAACAACTTCAATGAATCTCCATGCATAAACAGGCTATCTCCCTGCGAATAATCAACTGCGACTGCCCGTTTAGTTGCAAAAGCATAACCGGTTAACTCATTATAATAACAGTAATTTCCTGTCAGCATATTCTTATTTACCGTGTCATTCATTACAACATTATCAAAGGCTTCACCATATCCCAGCTTACGATCATAGTACAAACTGTCTCCGGTCAATTTCTTTCCATCATTAGTCAGCACGGAACGATCGAGCAATTCAGCCTGATCGGACAATGTGTTGTAATACCCTCTTTCCGAATAAATATGATTCGCTTCACTATCTATGTTAGAAGGGCCGAGAATTGTTGCCAATTTAGTTGCAGTATTATACTTCAATGTATCAGACGTTAAAATGAAACGCGGATTTACAAGCTTCACATCATGGTTAAATACTGAAATTTTAGTTGCAGGACTATATTCCCCCCAATCGGAAGTCAGTACGTTTTCCTCATCCATTAAAGTACCACCATCAAAATAATAACCTAAGTTATAAATGCGATCATAATTCAAACTATCTGTCAATAAGGTGGTGTTCTTATTTTCCATCCGGACATTTTCACGCACCATGGCTATCTGAGTATTTCCATCATAAAAAAGATAATCGCCATAAAGAAAAAGCGTATCTCCCTGGTTCATCTTGACATTGCCAAAAGCTTCCAATGAATTGGTCTTATCAAAGAAATAAGCACTGTCACAATACATATAAACACTATCGTGCCTAAACACCACAGAGCCTTCTACAATCTGTGCATCAGGATTGGCATCTTTATCAAATCTCAATATATCAGAGTGTATCAGATAAACCTTTGATTTTTTCTCCTCAGGATTATTATTAGTAGCTTTAGGTTTATTCTGCGCAATGAGACAAATGCCAAACAGGCATAGAATACCTACGAGAAATATTCTATGCCTGCTCTTAAAATATTTTTTCTTATCAATATTCAGCATATATTTACTATATGTATATACTTCAACTTCATTTCTTTATCCAACCCGGATATTGGAAATCACATTTTTGCCACTTCTCATTAATACGAACATAAGTACTTTTTTGCTTCTCGACAATCCATTTTTGCAATTTCTCATCCTTACGCTTCTCTACTACAAGACTTTTCAATTTTTGATAGTCGTCTGTAATAGTAGCCTTATGCCCATTAATTTTAGACTTCAGTTTAATAATGGCACAAATTTCTTTTCCTTTATCATTAATCATGGTAAACGGTTTAGAAATCTCACCAACATTCAAGCCATCCACTACCTTGGCAGCTTCCTGAGATACTCTGGAAAGTTCTTCCATCGTAAAATGGGAAGTCCCTGTCATTGGGTTAGGCAACAAACCATGATTATTTCTTGTTTCTTTATCCTGTGAAATATATGTTGCACCATCTTCAAAAGTGAACTTATTGTTACGGATATCATCTGCTATAGAATCAAGCTTGGCAATTGAAGCCTCTATATCTTTTTCTTCAACCTTTGGTTTGATAAGAATATGACGGCTATTGATACGGTCACCACGCTTTTCAATTAACTGGATAATATGGAATCCATATTCAGACTCTACAATCTTAGAAACTTTCGAAGGATCTTGCAAGTTGAAAGCTACATTCGCATATTCGGGAACAAGCTCTCCACGTCCTTTGAAGCCTAGCTCACCACCATTACGGGCAGAACCCGGATCTTCAGAATAGAGCAGAGCCAAAGTAGAGAACTGGGATTCACCGGAGTTTACACGGTCTGTAAATTCACGAAGTTGCTTCTTTACACGGTCTATTTCTTCTTGCGGAATCTTTGGTTGCAAAGAGATAATCTGTACTTCTACCTGTGTAGGAACATACGGAACACTATCTTGAGGCAAACTTTTGAAATACTGACGTACTTCCGCCGGAGTTACTTTTACTTCCCCTGCAATTTTTTCCTGCATCTTCTGAACGGTCTGACCATCGCGGATATTTTCTCGCCAAGCCTCACGAATCTGAGTCAATGTTTTATTAAAGTACTCTTCTAGCTTTTCTTTAGATCCAACTTGTGAAATCGCATAGTTGGTCTGAGCCTCCAAGCGTTGCAAGATTTCAGAATCGGAAACAGTAACACTATCTATAGCGGCCTGATGCAAAAATAACTTTTGTATGGCTAACATTTCAGGAATTACACAATAAGGATCTCCATCAATCTTACGTCCTTCATATTGCGCATTCAAACGTTCTTCCTCAACGTCTGATTTCAATATAGCCTCATCACCGACAACCCATACAACTTCATCAATAACATTGTCTTGTGCATACGCAATTTTTCCTGCAACCAGGAGAATCAACAAAGTCAGTATTCTAAAGCTCAATAATTTATTCATCCTATGCTTTTAATAATAATAAATAATCTTTTTCTTGTCTATCGCGTTTTGATATAAATCATTCTTAACCCCTCGCATGAAATCAACCTGCTTAAGGTTTACCAAAATATCTTTTATTTCAGGTTTTGCAAAATCGAAAGGTTCCGGCTTTCCCACTTCCAAATAATCTTCAATATGAAGAAAATAAGAAAAAGCAGTATCTTTCAATTCTATATGCCTGTTATCATTCAAATATTGTTCGGGATTAGAAACCTTCAACGGAATTTTATCCAAAACTTCTGAAGCCAAAAGCCAACGGTCGTAAAAGTAATCATAACTTACGGCATTCTGCAAACTATACTTCTCTAATTTATCTATAGCCTCAGGAGTTTTTTGTTTATACCATACCCGAACATTGTTCAAGCCCGATGCTCCTAAAGGAACTTTTATGAATAAACCTTTTATTAAAGGCCTATCTACAGTGAAAAGTTGCTTATTAGCATCATAATACTCCTGCATTTCACCATCAGTAACCTCCTGAGATACTTTTTGATTAATAAGTTCTTGTTGATAAGTATGCAAAATCAATGCTTTCCTATAATTCTCAACCAACTCATTTATTTTATCATTATCCGGGATATTACTCTCAGCCTTATCATAGAGTAAAATACCCTCGGCCCAATCTTTCATATAATGCTCGGCAAAAAGCACACTATCATCTTTGGATAAATTCGGTGGAAGTGCCGAATGCAAATCTTCCTCATACAGAAACTTTCCGTTTACTTCCACTAAAGGAGTTTTTCCCTGATGATCATGTTTTTCACTGCTACATGCAGCAAAAATACAAAACATAAGAAATAAACCTCCTAATATTTTCATAAATTACTACTTATTAATCATTAAATAGATGACGAAGATAATGCAATAATCAATTACATCAGTGATTATTAACTGTTTTTAAAACCTCTTGGTTAATTTCAACCTTATATTTGGCTTTCAAATCACTAATCCAAGATCTTTCAAGATATTTCTTGTAGTCAGAAACGACCAAATCAAAAATATCTTTATAAGTTTCCGGTCTCTTTACCTTCTTACCCAGTGTACTCATATAAGGATAGCCAGCTTTAGGTTGTAACTCTCCTTTCTTAAATATCACTCTATCTACATTAGCATCATCACCTTCTGCAAATAACATATCTGAAAAAATAATATCATATCTTTTATTTTCAGCTTTTACCTCTTTAAGCTTAGAAGCCCACTTTTCCCTAGGGATCTTCTTCAAAAGTTTTTTTATCTCTTTAATTTGTTTCTTATCTTTCGTATAAAAGATTATTCCATTAAAACGAGGAACATCCCATTTATAATCAGATTTATTTTCTTTAAAGAAATCTTCCAATGTTAAATCTTTGCTCCTATTAAGAAGTATCTTATCATCTATTTTCGCAGAGAGTATAGCATCACGGTATTCCTGGATAGGAAAAGTAAGATTATCAATTTCTAAGTTTTGTTGTTCCCGGTTTGGTCTGCGCCCTAATAATTTTAAAATATGAAGTCCTCCAGGAGTAGAAAATGGAGCAATATAACTTCCTATTGGCAAGTCAGAGAAAGCATTAGACTCAAATTCTTTAACTTTCCTATTTATCGTAAGCCAAGGTAGAATTCCTCCTTTATCTGCCGTTTCCTTATCATCAGAATACATTTTTGCTAATTTATCAAAGTCCGCTCCATGCAACAAAGAAGTATATATGGAATCCATTAAGGCTGTAGCTTTAGCTATCTGTTTACCAGATGCATTCTGAGATAAATATTTAAATATATGGGCAACACGTACTTCATTACCAGATGGTTCATAAATATTCTCTGTTATATTTTTATCGTCTCCATTCAATCTATCGCAAAATTCTAATAGATTGTCTTTAAAAGATTGAAGAGTATCATATCCACAAGATTCTGCTTCCACAACTTTTAGTTTCAGATTTATGAACAAATCAAGATACTTGTCCAGTGATTCTTGGTCATTTTTAAAGTCTAAACAATGTTTACGATACATATATTCAAACTCTGAACGAGTCACTTCCCTACTCCCTATTTTTATCAATATAAGTTCTTCCTGCCCGGCAAACATGCAGAGTGCAGTACACAAACTAATCAATAGAAAGATATATCTCTTCATACTACATAAAATCAAAAAAAGGAAACGGCTAATAGTGAATAAAACCGTTTCCTCGTTTTCTTTCAGACTATTATCCTATATTATTCAGGACGGCTATAATTAGGCGCCTCACTTGTAATAGTCACATCATGCGGATGACTTTCCAAAACTCCTGCATTAGTAATACGGGTAAACTTAGCGTCATGAAGCTTTTCTATATTTTCGGCTCCACAATATCCCATACCGGCACGAAGGCCACCTGTCAATTGATAAATTACTTCATACAAAGTTCCTTTATAGGGTACACGTGCAGCAATACCTTCCGGAACCAATTTCTTAGCATTAGTCTCACCACTTTGGAAATAACGGTCTTTGGAACCATTTTCCATAGCTTCCAAAGAACCCATTCCACGATATGATTTAAACTTACGTCCATTGAAAATAATAGTATCACCCGGAGATTCTTCTGTTCCGGCAACAAGCGAGCCAATCATCACACAATATCCACCAGCCGCTAAAGCTTTTACAACATCACCGGAATAACGCAAACCACCATCTGCTATCAATGGCACTCCTGTTCCCTTCAATGCCTTTGCAACATCATAAATTGCAGAAAGTTGGGGAACTCCCACACCGGCAACAACACGGGTTGTACAGATAGAACCCGGGCCTATACCCACCTTGACAGCATCAGCACCTGCTTTAACCAAAGCTTTGGCAGCTTCGCCGGTAGCAATATTTCCTACAACTATATCAATATTCGGGAAACGCTTCTTCGCTTCCATCAATTTTTCAATTACATTAATTTGATGACCGTGAGCTGTATCAATGACAATAGCATCTGCTCCTGCTTCAACTAAAGCTTGCATACGCTCCATTGTATCATTAGTAACACCAACACCGGCAGCAACACGAAGACGTCCTTTGGCATCTTTACAAGCCATTGGCTTATCTTTGGCTTTAGTGATATCTTTATAAGTAACAAGACCTATCAACTTGCCATCTTTTCCAACAATAGGCAATTTCTCAATTTTATGCTCCTGAAGAATCTGGGCTGCCGACTCAAGATCTGTTGATTGGTTAGTAGTCACTAGCTTTTCTTTAGGAGTCATGACATGGTCGATATGCTTAGCCATATCTCTTTCAAAACGCAAGTCTCTATTAGTAACAATACCTACCAAGTAACCTTCATCATCCACTACAGGAATACCCCCGATCTTGTATTCTGCCATCAAAGCCAAAGCATCGCTAACAGTAGATCCTCTTTTAATAGTTACCGGATCATAAATCATGCCATTCTCAGCACGCTTAACAATAGCTACTTGTCTTGCCTGCTCTTCGATAGACATGTTTTTGTGAATAACACCGATACCACCTTCACGAGCAATAGCAATAGCCATTTTCGCTTCTGTTACTGTATCCATAGCGGCAGTAACAAACGGAACTTTCAACTGAATGTTTCTTGAAAACTTTGTCGATAAATCGACAGTGCGTGGTAATACTTCTGAATAGGCAGGGATTAATAGTACGTCATCATACGTTAATCCGTCCATCACAATTTTATCTGCAATAAATGACATAGGGTTATGCGTTTAAAAATTATTGCGTGCAAATATACGGTTTTTATTCAAGTTTAGGAGTGAAATCAATAGATTTTTTTAGAAAAAAGATAAAAAAAGCAGCAAACAATCATGTCTGCTGCTATCCTTTATTAATTTGCCATTTCTGATATGAACTTAATCCTTACCAGTCTGATTTCATCCTCTGTATAATCATCGCCAAGTTCATCCATCGCATCGTCTATCTTGTCGGTAGTGGATTCTTTGAAATAATCATAAATATCTTCCATATGATCTTCATCCATAATCTCCTCCAGAAAATAATCTATATTTAGTTTGGTACCTGAATAAACGATCGCTTCTATTTCATCAAGCAATTCCGAAAACTCTATACCTTTAGATAATGCAATATCATCCAATGCCACTTTCCGGTCAATACTCTGGATAATAGATACTTTCAATTTTGACTTGTTCGCTACAGTACGTACACGAAGGTCTTCCGGACGTTCAATTTCATTCTCCTCACAGTGTTTTTTAATTAATACACAAAACTCCTGTCCATAACGTTTTGCCTTACCAGCACCAACACCCGGAATGTTCTGTAACTCTTCTAAAGTAACCGGATAAATAGTCGCCATCGCCTCCAATGAGGGATCTTGAAATATAACATAAGGAGGAACATCTAATTTCTTAGATAATTTCTTACGTAAGTCTTTCAACATAGAATAAAGAGCCGGATCGACAGCACAAGATGCTCCTCCACGTGCCGGCGTTTCTTCTTCTGTATCTTCAAACTCGTTATCTTCTGTTATTTTAAACGATTTCGGATTCTTAAGGAATTCCTGTCCCTCAACCGTAACTTTTAATAATCCATAATTCTCGACATCTTTAGCAAGATAACCTGCAATTAAAGCCTGCCGGATGACAGCATTCCATGTTTTATCTTCTTCACCCATACCTGAGCCAAACACATCCAAATCTTCGTGTTTGTGGGCTAATACTTCGGAAGTTTCCCTTCCTTGTAAAACATCAATAATATAATCTGCCTTAAAGTTTTCTTTTACTGCCAAGATAGCTTCTATCACGGCGCATAATGAATCCTGAGCCTCCACTTGTTTTTTCGGGTTTAAACAGTTGTCACAATTTCCACAATTTTCTTCTGTATATTCTTCGCCGAAGTAATGTAACAAAGACTTACGACGACAAATAGAAGATTCGGCATATGCAGCGGTTTCGAGCAGAAGCTGCTTGCCTATTTCCTGTTCTGCCACAGGCTTACCTTGCATAAACTTTTCCAGTTTCTGCAAGTCTTTATTAGTATAGAATGTAATACACTGTCCTTCACCTCCATCACGTCCAGCACGTCCGGTTTCCTGATAATAACCTTCCAAGCTTTTCGGAATATCATAATGTATAACGAAACGAACATCCGGTTTATCAATTCCCATACCAAAAGCAATGGTTGCCACTATCACATCTACTTTTTCCATCAAGAAATTATCCTGATTAGCAGTACGAGTAGCAGAATCCATTCCCGCATGATAAGGGCGCGCATTTATCCCATTTGCCTGCAAAATCTCAGCGAGTTCCTCTACTTTCTTTCTGCTCAAACAGTAAATAATGCCCGACTTACCGGAGTTAGCTTTAATAAACTTAATAATATCCTTATCTATATTATTTGTTTTCGGACGTACCTCATAATATAAATTCGGGCGGTTGAATGAAGATTTAAAGACTTGTGCCTCTATCATTCCTAGATTTTTCTGAATGTCATGCTGCACTTTCGGAGTAGCAGTAGCCGTAAGAGCTATTAACGGTGCTTTGCCTATTTCATTAATAATAGGGCGAATACGGCGATACTCAGGGCGAAAGTCATGCCCCCATTCAGATATACAATGAGCCTCATCTACAGCATAAAAAGAGATCTTGACTTGTTTCAGGAAATCTACATTTTCTTCTTTTGTTAAAGATTCCGGAGCTACATATAACAGCTTGGTCTTCCCTGATAAAATATCAGCCCTAACCTGATCTATGGCAGCTTTATTCAGAGAAGAATTGATGAAATGTGCAATTCCATCTTCCTCACTAAAATTACGCATAGCATCTACCTGATTCTTCATCAAAGCGATCAAGGGTGAAATAACTATAGCTGTTCCTTCCATCATTAAAGAAGGAAGTTGATAGCAGAGAGATTTACCACCACCAGTAGGCATCAATACAAAGGTATCATTGCCGTCAAGCACATTTTTTATAATTGCTTCCTGATTTCCCTTGAACTTGTCAAATCCAAAATACGCTTTTAGTTGTTCTGTCAAATTTGTCTTCTCTGTCATTGTATAATAGTTTTTAGGCTGTTCCAAGTTATACATCGAAACATCTTAGATGTTCTAAACAAAGTTATAAACAAGTTCTCAAATATCACGAATATTTTCTCTATTATTTTTCAAGAAAATCAGGAAAAAAGCTCATTTTCTTTTCAATTTGCCCAATCTAAGCAGTTTGCAACCTTGATAAATTGGCTTTTTCAAGCTGATGCTTTGCATAATCCAATGTTACCTCATAAGCAGTTGCATCCTGAGACGGTATCTCAAACATCACATCCATCATGATTGTTTCCACAATAGACCTCAGACCGCGGGCACCTAATTTATATTCTATTGCCTTATCCACAATATATTCAAATACTTCCGGTTGGAAAGTCAATTTTATGTTATCCATTTCGAATAACTTGATATACTGCTTGATAATAGAATTTTTAGGTTCAGTCAAAATTGCACGCAATGCAGTTCTGTCTAACGGATTTAAATATGTCAATACCGGTAAACGGCCGATAATTTCGGGTATTAAACCGAACGACTTCAAATCCTGAGGAGCAATGTATTGCATCATATTATTTTTATCAATATGAAGAGTTGACTGCAATGCATTATATCCTACCACGTGTGTGTTTAATCGTTGAGCAATTTTCTTCTCAATGCCATCGAATGCTCCGCCACAAATGAAAAGAATATTTTTAGTATTTACCGGAATCATTTTCTGGTCGGGGTGTTTGCGTCCCCCCTGAGGCGGAACATTAACAACCGATCCTTCCAATAATTTAAGCAAACCTTGCTGTACACCCTCCCCGCTAACATCGCGTGTTATGGAAGGATTATCTCCCTTACGAGCAATCTTATCAATCTCATCAATGAAAACTATTCCTCTTTCCGCTTCCGGAACATTGTAGTCGGCAACCTGAAGCAAACGAGTCAGAATACTTTCAATATCCTCACCCACATAACCGGCTTCTGTCAATACAGTAGCATCTACAATAGTGAAAGGGACATTCAGCAATTTAGCAATTGTTCTTGCCAAAAGAGTCTTGCCGGTACCGGTACTACCTACCATGATGATATTGGATTTCTCAATTTCCACATCATCACCGGAATCCTTTTGCAATAAACGTTTATAATGATTATAGACTGAAACAGAAAGAAAACGTTTGGCATCATCCTGCCCAATCACATATTGATCAAGAAAACCCTTAATTTCAATCGGTTTCGGTAAGTCTTTTAAGTTCAGCTTCTTCGCAGCACCTTTTTGTGCTTCTCCCAATGCCTCCTGAGTTATCTCATAGGCTTGGTTAGCGCACTCATCACAAATAAATCCGTCCATTCCCGTGATAAGAAAGCCGACTTCATTTTCCGTGCGTCCACAAAAGCTACACCTTTTTTTATTCTTCGAAGTTTTTGAATCTTCCAATGTCTTATTTGTTTTGTTATACTTTAATTAATATAGTGATTAATGATTAGCGATCAGTGATTAATCACTAATCACTGAAATACTAACCACTAATATCAAGCTTTCGGTTTACGTGTTAAAACCTCATCAATCATTCCGTATTCTTTAGCTTCTTGTGCAGTCATCCAATAATCACGATCAGAATCGGCCCAAACTTTATCGAAATCCGTATGAGAATGTTCGGCTATGATTGTATAAAGTTCCTTTTTCAACTTCTGAATTTCACGAGCTGTAATTTCAATATCAGAAGCTTGTCCCTGTGCTCCACCCATCGGTTGATGAATCATTACCCGGGCATGAGTCAAAGCAGAGCGCTTACCTTCTGTCCCTGCAACCAAAAGTACCGCCGCCATTGATGCTGCCATCCCAGTACAGATAGTAGCAACATCACTTGAAATAAATTGCATGGTATCATAAATGCCTAATCCCGCATAAACAGAGCCACCCGGTGAATTGATATAAATAGAAATATCTTTTCCTGCATCCACAGAATCCAAATACAACAACTGCGCCTGAAGCGTATTTGCAGTATAGTCGTCTATCTGAGTTCCCAGAAAAATGATACGGTCCATCATCAAACGTGAGAATACATCCAACTGGGTAACATTCAACTGGCGTTCTTCAAGGATATAAGGATTCAAGTAACTTGCCTGAGACTTGATCACATCATCTAAAACCAAACCACTCATTCCCAAATGTTTGGTAGCATATTTTCTAAAATCATCCATATTCATTCTCCTTTTTTAAATTTATAAATAAAAGAAGGAGGCTGTTGGCCTTCCTTTTTATTCGAGCTAACAAAGTTACAAAAATAAATAATACATTTATATATGTAGTTTTCTTTATAGCAGAATATTTAGACCAATAGCCTCCTCTTTTAGGAAGTTTTAGTAAAGTCCCGTTTCAATATTAAAGATTATTCAAACATTTTGTTGAATTCTTCCATTGAAACAGTCTTATTTTCTAATTGTACTTTATCTTTCAAAGCAGCAGAAAGCTTAGTTTCGATTGCACGGTTAACCAAGTTGTTTACGTTTTCCTGCTTCTTCAACATTTCCTGAGCATAATTATTCAACAAATCTTCAGGAACGTTCAACATGCCATATTGAGCAAACTGAATCTTAGTTGTTTCTTTTGCCATGTTGATAATATCATCTTGCTCAACTTTGATGCCGCAGTCTTTAACTAACTGTTCTTTAATTAAGTGCCAAGTCAACTCTTCGATGCTCTTATCGTAGTTTTCTGCTACAAAAGCTTCGCCTTTTTCCTGATTGTTCAGCAACATAATTCTCTTAAGAAGAGCGTCAGGGAATTCCAACTTACCAATTTTCTCCATTAAGTAAGTACGAGCATCAATCAAGAATTTATAATCAGAATCAGCAACGAACTGACCGCTCAAATCTTCTTTGATTCTGTTACGGAAAGCTTCTTCTGAAGTTACAGCATCTTTTCCATAAACCTGATCAAAGATTTCCTGATTCAATTCAGCAGGAGCAAAACGAGTAATTTCTTCTACCTGGAAGCTAAAGTTAGCTGTAATACCGGCAACTTCTTCTTTCTGAACCTTCAAAAGAGAAGCGATTTCCGCTTCGTTACCACCAAATGCTGCATTCGGATTAAACACCAATACATCATTAACTTTAGCATCGTTGAAAATAGCTTTTTGTTCATCATTGCTCATATATGAAGGCATCATAACAGCACCCTCTACCTGAATGCCGCCTTCTTTTGTGTTTCCGGCTTCATCAAGTTCGGCAATCAAGCCTTTCAACATATCCTTGTCCTGATAGCTGTCTACCTTATCATATTTACCACCACGCTGAGTGTACATGCTTACTTGCTTGTCCACCATTTCGTCGGTTACTTCGATTGTATAATAGTCCAACTTATCTTTATCTGTCAATTCTGCCTTGAATTCAGGAGCTAAAGCAATATCGAAAACAAATTCGAATTCCTCCATTGTATCGAAATCAACCGGTTGTTGTTTTTCTTCGTTTGGAAGAGGCTCACCAAGGATGTTTACATTATTTTCTTTGATATAATTGTAAACAGCATCCTGAAGAACTTTATTCACTTCTTCAGCCAAGATAGCTTTACCATATTGTTTCTTGATAAGTCCCATAGGAACCATGCCCGGACGAAATCCCGGCAAGTTGGCTTTTTGGCGGAATGTTTTCAATGATTTATCTACTTTTTCCTGATAATCAGCTTTTTCAAGCTTAACAGTAAGCAATGCGCTTACCTTGTCAATGTTTTGCAATGAAACGTTCATTCTGACAATTATTTATTTAATTATTACTTTGTTTCACAAAAAGAGTGTGCAAAATTAGTGTTAATCTTTCAATTATCAAACTCTTGCCTTATAAATTATTCATTTAGAAACATTCATTAGCAGTTTGGCAACCATAAATATCCAATATCCGGTTCCGGTTTTCATAAAGCATAAAGGTATCTTTCATTAACACATAAATCCTTTAAATATTAGAAGGAAAAACTTGATAATTATATAAAAAAGAAGCCGAGATTGCTTGCATATTCAAAATTTATCACTTTCTTTGTCGCGCAAAGATGACAGTTTAGTCTTTTGATTTTTATTGCAAGGTTTTACTTTCCGTCTAAAAACGTTTTGTAAACTCTCGTCATTTTAATTCATCGTATTAGAAGTCATCTTTGAAGAGAGTTTTATCAATTTATTTATTTTATCATTTTTTTATTATGAACATTTATGTTGGAAACCTTAACTATCGTGTTAAGGCCTCAGATTTGCAACAAGTGATGGAAGATTATGGAACAGTAGCATCTGTAAAAGTTGTGACTGATCGTGAAACAGGAAAATCAAAAGGTTTCGGTTTCGTGGAAATGCCAAACGACGAAGAAGGCGCTAAGGTAATCGCAGAACTTAACGGTGCTGAATTCGAAGGTAGAACTATGGTCGTAAAAGAAGCAAGACCGAAAGCCTGATTTTGAATAAAGGAATTTGAAAAACCTTCCGTTGATTTACTCAACAGAAGGTTTTTTTCATTATAATTGTCTCGTTAAATCAAACAATGAAAAAAGCATGGTGAAAGGATACTTTGAAAACAGTTCTAATTTTATGAAACTATTCGTCATTCTGATAATAGTTTTCGCATGTGCCCTCATGGGACTATTCGCTTCAACAATCTATTTGCTCATATTCAAATCCGGCAGTACTGTATCAAACACACAAGCATTATTATTCCTGCAAAATGGTTTCTTGTTTGTGTTATCCCCTTTCATTGCACAATATTTTCTCTGGAAAGCACCGTTAAAAGAATGCTTGCTTTTCCGTACTCCGGCTTCATCCGTCTTACTATGGGGCATACTCGCAATGATGTTTATCAGTCCTTTTGTGAATGTGCTTGCCATGTGGAACAAAGGAATGCATTTGCCCGAATGCATGCATGCTGTAGAGCAATGGATGATTCAATCCGAACAAGAAGCCGAAACCGTTACTAAATTATTATTGGCAGACAATACGCTGACAGGTTTTATCGTAAACATCATCGTCATAGCAATCATGGCAGGTGTAGGCGAAGAACTTGTATTCAGAGGCGTTTTACAGAAGTTCTTTATCGGATGGACAAAAAACGTTCATGCGGGTATACTTATCTCCGCTTTTATATTCAGTGCTGTTCATATGCAGTTCTTCGGTTTCCTACCACGTTTCGCTCTCGGAGCCCTTTTAGGATATATGTTCCTATGGAGTGGAAGCATTTGGGTTCCCATCATTGCACACTCGTTCAATAATGCAATGGTAGTTATCCTGTCGAGCGCCCTTATAAAGCAGGACAGTGGCATTGTTGAAACCCTGAACGGTGAAAATCCCCCCATATGGACAGGAGTTATCAGCCTTATTTTAGTTTGTTTCTTTATGTACAAACTGAAAACAAGAAGCAAGAAGCAGGAAGTTTCGCAAGAATAAACAGGTTATTTTCCGTCTTTCAACTGGAAATCTTTACGGCGAAGCACAAAGCTGTTACTCAAATACTTTTCACGAACCACTTGGTTGGAAGCCAATTCTTCCGGTGTTCCCTGAAAAAGTATCTTACCCTCGAACAGCAAATAGGCACGGTCGGTAATACTCAAAGTTTCCTGCACATTGTGGTCGGTAATCAAAATACCGATATTACGGTCTTTCAGTTTCCAAACAATGTGTTGAATATCTTCTACGGCAATAGGATCGACTCCGGCAAACGGTTCATCGAGCATGATGAACTTCGGATCAATGGCAAGGCAACGGGCAATCTCGGTACGACGACGTTCACCTCCAGATAACTGGTCACCGAGATTCTTCCTTACTTTTTGAAGGCGAAACTCCGCAATCAGACTTTCCAATTTCTCTTTCTGATATTCCTTTGGTTTATTCGTCATTTCGAGAACAGAAGCAATATTATCTTCCACGCTCATTTTGCGGAATACGGATGCCTCTTGTGCCAAATAACCGATTCCGGTCTGTGCACGCTTATACACCGGATACTTGGTTATTTCCAAATCATTCAGAAAAATGCGTCCTTCATTGGGAGTAATCAGCCCTACGGTCATATAAAAAGAAGTCGTTTTCCCGGCTCCGTTAGGACCAAGCAAACCAACAATCTCACCCTGTTTCACATCAATGGAAACGTGGCTTACCACCGTACGTTTGCCATACTTCTTCACAAGGTCTTCGGTGCGGAGCACCATTTTCTCTTCCGACGGATTATTTGTCATTACTTCTTCTGCCATAGACTGAATAATTTGAGGCAAAAGTACGAAAAAACTTTGCTTCCAATAGCTTTTTACGTTAAAACGACTTTATTTTTAAGTTTAAAAAGGTTTTAAATGAAAAAAGGAAAACGTTTTAGATTAAAAAAGTTTATTTTTGCAGGAAATTTGCAAGGCTATGATGATTACTAAAGCATTAAATAGTTTAGGAAAATATATCTTACTGATGAACCGGACTTTTTCACGTCCCGAACGTATGCGTATGTTTTTCAAACAATACCTGAAAGAGCTGGAACAACTGGGGGTAAACTCCATTGGTATCGTTCTGCTGATCTCTTTCTTTATCGGAGCAGTTATCACTATTCAAATCAAACTGAATATTGAAAGCCCGTGGATGCCGCGCTGGACGGTTGGTTACGTAACCCGCGAAATTATGCTGCTCGAATTCTCCTCCTCCATTATGTGTTTGATACTTGCCGGTAAAGTAGGTTCCAACATTGCATCCGAAATAGGAACAATGCGGGTGACTCAGCAAATAGATGCACTCGAGATTATGGGGGTCAACTCCGCAAGCTACCTCATATTACCTAAAATAACAGCCCTTGTAACCATGATTCCCATCCTTGTTACATTCAGTATCTTCGCAGGAATCATCGGAGCATTTGCCACGTGCTGGTTTGCAGGTATCATGACGGCAACCGACCTTGAATATGGTCTGCAATATATGTTTGTAGAATGGTTCGTGTGGTGCGGCATCATTAAATCCCTGTTCTTCGCATTCATCATAGCAAGTGTTTCCGCCTATTTCGGCTATTCCGTTGAAGGCGGTTCCATTGCCGTAGGTAAAGCAAGCACGGATTCCGTTGTGACAAGCAGTGTGCTTATCCTGTTTGCCGACTTAATATTAACTCAATTATTAATGGGATGATAGAGGTTAGATCACTATATAAATCATTCGAGGACAAGGATGTCCTGAAAGATATCAATGCGAAATTCGAAAACGGAAAAACCAATCTGATTATCGGTCAGAGCGGTTCCGGTAAAACCGTGTTGATGAAATGCATCGTTGGGCTGCTCACTCCCGAAAGAGGTGAAATCCTCTATGACGGACGCAATTTCCTCGCTATGGGAAAGAAAGAAAAGAAAGTGCTTCGCCGGGAAATGGGAATGATATTCCAGAGTGCCGCTCTATTTGACTCCCTAACTGTTCTCGAAAATGTGATGTTTCCCCTTGACATGTTCTCTAACGATACTTTAAGAGACAGAATCAAGCGTGCACAGTTCTGCCTTGACCGTGTGAACCTGATGGATGCACAAAAGAAATATCCCGGAGAGATAAGCGGCGGTATGCAAAAGCGCGTTGCCATTGCCCGTGCCATTGCATTAAATCCCCAATACCTTTTTTGTGACGAACCCAACTCCGGCCTTGATCCAAAGACCTCGCTTGTTATTGATGAACTGATTCACGACATCACCACCGAGTACAATATGACTACCATCATCAATACCCACGATATGAACTCCGTATTGGGCATTGGCGACAATATTATCTATATCTATAAAGGTGAAGAAGAATGGGTTGGAAACAAGGACGAAATATTTACTTCCACCAATAAACGTTTGAACGATTTTATTTTCGCTTCAGATTTGCTTCGGAAAGTGAAAGAAGTAGAGATTCAAAACATAGAAGGGTAAGCCTCTTCAATGCCCTGATTCACCTCCATCAATGCCGTGCCATTAACCTTTTGACAGTTGTCGCGCAATCACTTGACAATTGTCAAGTACACGCGTGACAATTGTCAAGTGATTACGTGACAACTGTCAAGAGGTCTGCTCCTCGGCAGCAACGAATCCCCATTGCCTTATGGCAAGTCTCCTCTCCCATTCTTTTGCAGGAAAGATGCAGTAAAAAACGGCAAAAGGGTGACGGCAAAAGGCAAAAGTGACGCCAACCAAAATGTTGCAATCACCCATAAAACCATTTACAGTAAGGCGTTTCAGCAAAAAAGGTGACGGGTGACGGCAACTTTTTAAACTTTTATTTCTTTTGTAAAGTTGCGAAGTTAATATTTTATTTTCCAAACTGTTTTTTCCTCCTCTTCACCGTCTTTATAATTACAATTAACCCGGATAGGATAACCTTCCGAATCAAATTCATAATCAAAGAATGTAGCTGTTATTATGTTCCCGTCTGCCTCCACCATTCTCATGGAACTCGGCAAATGTTTACTATTTGTCATTTCTGTTCCTAAAGTAAGTGTGAAAGTCTCTTCACCCGGATATAAAAAATATATTCCAAACAAATTACAATTCATTACATTCTCTTTTCCCGAATATTCGTAAGTAGCAGTCGTTACTTCTTTCTTTGCCGGAGTAGTTGAAGAGAGCACTCTATCATACGTATATACTGCCTTTATGATATCCCCTCCCGACCAAGTGTAATCATAATGCTCTGTCTCACGGCTACCATCATATTCGTACTCAGTATGAATAGATTTCAGAAAAGCGCCGTCATAATCAAATAGAAAAGTTTCATCATCGGATTCCATAGAGACTGGGTGTCCGTCCTTTAATACATAATTAATGGTCTCTCCCTCTTCTTCCGGCAAAGTTATCGTTAAATGGGTATCATCTATGTAAGAATAGATAAACGTATAGTCATATTCAGCAAAACCCTCATCAATGCCGGTTTTTATCATTCTCCCTTTAGCATCATAGCCAAAAGTTCTCGTCCAAGACAAGTCTCCTTCAGAATCAAGTGCCTCTACTCCGGAAACCAGCTTTTCAGCGAAAGGATCGTTATTCTCCTCTTCATCCGAGCAAGCTGCCATTGTTACCATGCCGAGTACTGCTATTAAGCAAATACAGCCATTCAGTAAAGTCTTCGTTCTCATAACTATTTATTTTAATGAATACTATTCCCCTTTATTGATTTCATCCAGAATTTCCGTTGCCATTTTATACCCATTCTTAGCAGACTTCTTAAACCATTCTATAGCCTCTTGTCTATTGATTTCCACCCCAATACCATTCCAATAACAGGCACCAACCTTATATTGGGCTTCTTCATTCCTTCCCGCAGCTTTACTCCACCAATAAAATGCTTTCAAATCATCTTTCGGAATTTCTTTCCCCTCATAGTAATAGTTTCCTAAAATAAGCATCGCAGGATATTCTCCTTTACCATCTTTTGCCGATTTGGTAAACCACTCAAAAGCTATCTGATTGTTCTTTTCTACCCCTTTTCCTTTCTGATAAATCACACCCAGTACAAACATAGCATAAGTCTGTCCTTCCTCCGCCGCTTTGTGCAGCCATATCAGTGCATTTGAATAATCTTGTAAATAATAGTAAGACAAACCTATCTGTTCCAATACAGTTTCTTTAGTCCAACAATCTTTTGAAGTGAGAGCTTTATCCAAATATAAAAGAGCCTTTTTATAATCACGCTCTACCCCATTTCCATAAAAATAAGAAACTCCAAGATTAGCATAAGCTTGCCCATTGCCTTGTTTTGCTGCTTTTTCATACCAAATTAAAGCCTCAGAATAATTACCCTGCCATACATCCAATTGAGTTCCATAGGCATTTTGAGCAACAGCATCTCCCTTTTCTGCCATTCTTTTGCATAGCTCAATATCTTCAATATATTTTTCGTGCAAATCAATAGGATTATCAAATATGTATTTAGGGGCAGCTTGAGTCTCAGCTGCCTCTTCCATTGCTTTAATTTTTTTTAAAGCAATAGAATCACCACTCCTCTCAGCCGCCATCTTTTTATATTGAAAAATAAGGAATTGAGACTTTACATCAATTGAATAAAACAATGCCGATATAAATGCACATGCAATTATCCAAAACTTAAAAAAGAACTTATTGCTTTTTGCTATTTCCATCATTACAGTATTTAAGGTTATAATCTCAATAAAAAAGAATGTAAAGAGTACTTTATATATTACCAGTTATCATCTATTTTGGGTACTTCTTCGTGAACTTGATTCATTGCTATAATAAAATCTGCAACTAATTTATTAAAGTAGTTCTCAATATGTTGCTTTATTTCCGGTAGTTTCAACTTTTCTACTTCATTAAAAATTACATACTTACAATCATACAATGAACGTTCTCCTTTTATATATACATAAACCCCTATGGATGAACCGGCCCAAAATATATTTCCTTTAATTTCAACATCTGTATTGAAATCTGGTGAATCAAATCGAATTTTACCATCTTTAAAATGTATAGTCATATAATAATTAAGCCATAATTCTGTACGGTGTTTCCGCCCGTCAGCGTAATAAGTCAATTTAGTTGAAGCAAAAGGTTTTAGCCTTCCGTAAAATTTGATGAAGCCCAATTGCGGATCGTTTCTTGTAATTCCTCGTTTTTCAGGATTATTTTGCGTAAGAGTTTCATCTTTGAATTTTTCCAAATAGGCTATTGATTTGCTAAACAAATCTTCTTTGGATTGTCCTTCGAAGTTGTGCACCACATAATTCTGATCAGATATCTCGACATGAAAAAAACCATCAGGCTTTAGTACAAACTGCGCGAAAGCCGGACTTACCAGCGATATGCACATTACAATTGCTAAAATAATATTTTTTTTCATACTCAATTAATTTTGTTTTACTAAAATAATACTTTATCCTCTTATAATCAATAAAAAACGAACATTTTTATGTAGAGATGAAATATTTACTTCCACCAATAAACGCTTGAACGATTTTATTTTCGCTTCAGATTTGCTTCGAAAGGTGAAAGAAGTCGAAATTCAGAATATAGTCAGAATATAGAAGGATAATACATTTGTCATTGCCGGCTTGACCGACAATCTGTTAGCACAAAGTTAAACAAGCATGATACTTAGATTGCCGATCAGGTCGGCAATGACAATAGTTTGGTTGCTTATGCTTTCAGTTCATACAAATTTTCAATCGGGTTATTGACAACATCTGTTGCATTAATTAACGGAACAAACTATCTTTGTATAAAGAAAAATCAAGAAACTTATGAAGATAATATCATATAATGTAAACGGAATCCGTTCGGCAATCAGCAAAGGATTACCGGAATGGCTGGAAAAAGAAACACCCGATGTGTTCTGCCTGCAAGAAACCAAAGCACAACCCGACCAAATAGATCAAATCCTGTTTTCAAGTCTGGGTTATCAAAGTTGTATTTTTAACTCTGCCGAGAAAAAAGGGTATAGCGGAGTGGCCGTTATCAGTAAACAAACACCGGATTACTTTTCCATCGGAATAGGCAACGAACGTTTCGACCGTGAAGGAAGAGTGATACGAGCCGATTTCGGTTCGCTGACTGTGGTTTGTGTTTATATTCCTTCGGGTACAACGGGAGATATACGTCAGGACTTTAAAATGGAGTTTCTGGTTGATTTCACCAATTACATTAACGAATTGAAAAAAGAGCGTCCCGAACTGCTTATTTGCGGCGACTTCAACATTTGCCATAAACCGATAGATATTAATCACCCCGAACGTCATACAAAAGATTCCGGCTTCCTGCCCGAAGAACGTGAATGGTTCGACCGTTTCATAGAAAGCGGCATGATAGATTCTTTTCGCGAATTCGACAAAAGTGAAGCAAAATACAGTTGGTGGAGCTTCCGCGCAGGAGCACGACAAAAGAACTTAGGTTGGCGAATCGATTATCACATCGTTACTCCCGAAGCAAGGAAAAGATTGACGGGAGCAAGTATTTTGAATGAAATAGCCTTCTCAGACCACTGTCCTGTGGTAGCTGAACTTGATTATTAAAGAAAGAGGATGCTTGGTAATTTTATTTTCTGTCAGGAGTATTTTTAGCTGCTCCCCTACTCTTTTTTGGTTTTTAACCGTACCATTTTAGTGTCCCACAATTGTGGGACACTAAAAACAACCTTATCTTTCGGAAAATACCTCAGCAATAAATATGAAAACATTCGTCTTGTTTATCAAACTTATCTGATTGATGAGATTAAAAAAGTCCTTTTTTTACACCTCATTGACAAGACAATATACCTACTTTTGTATCAATTATAAATTGAGTCAGCTACCAGATTACTATATGGATAAATTCGAAGTCATACAACCTTCCGCATTGCTTGCTCCATATGTCAGGCAATACTGGTTCTTAAGAATGGAGAACGTGGTGCAAGGTATGCAACGTTTTGTTCCAAATGGTTGTATAATGCTTACTTTCCATAAGAATAAGTATCTTCAGAATAACCAGCTTTCCGCATCCTGTTTGTCCGGTCAGGCAACAACCTATACCAACTTGATTTACTCGGGAACCGTAGACTTTATTTCAATTGTTTTTCAACCTGCCGGAGCAATGGCTTTCTTCAGTATGCCCATGAGTGAGCTGAATAAACAGAACATCAACATTGAATTATTGCATGATCCCTTGATTTTAGAATTAGAGCAGCGTTTGGCAGAAACGGACCAAAACAAAACTTGTGTGGAATTGATTGAACAGTTCTTGTTAAAACATATGGTTCGTTTGGAAGAATATAAGATAAAGCGAGTGATTGCCTCCCTCGAAGCGATTCATTCCGGAGAATATGATATTTTACAACTTGCACAAACTGCCTGTTTAGGATATAAACAGTTTAAACGTCTTTTCACTGAATGTATCGGAACAACTCCCAAAGAATATATACGGATTAACCGCTTTCAAAAAGCATCATATATGTTACAAACTCGTCTGCAAACAGGTTTGACACCACTAGCCGAAACATGCGGTTACTATGATAAGTCGCATCTGATTAAGGAAATGAAAGAATTCTCCGGCTATACCCCCAAAGAATATCTTTCGGTTTGCAGTCCCTATTCTGACTATCATGTTTTATTCAGGTCGGCATTTCTGGATATAAAACCCTAATATGTAATTTATGAAAATATTGATTTATGGAGCCGGTGTAATCGGATGTACTTACGGTTGGCAACTATCTAAAGCCGGTTGTGATGTAACAGTCTTTGTCAGACAAGGCAAAAAGCAATCCATAGAAGAATCGGGCATTTCTATCCAATGCACAGATTATAGAGAAAAACCAAAGAAAGTGGAAAAAGTTGTCTTCCGGCCTAACGTTATTGACGAACTGCTTCCACAAAATGATTATGATTACATCATTGTGTCGGTCAGAGAGGAACAATTAAAAGGTTTACTGCCCGCTTTGGCACAATCAGCCGGGAAAGCAAATATTCTTTTCTTTCAAAATATCTGGGATGTTGAGAGTATAAAAAATCATTTTGCAACAGGATGCTATTTTTTCGGTTTCCCCTTTATGGCGGGTGGAGGACGAAAGGATAAAACCATCTATTCCATTATTGCAGATTCCAAATATTCGAAAACAATGCTTGGAGAAACAAATGGAGAAGTAATACCCCGAATTACAGAAATTACAAACGTAATGGAGAAAGCAGGAATGAAACCATTTGTTTCGGAACAAATAGTGAATTGGTTAATTCCCCATTATGTATTTATTGCAGGATTATCAGCAGGTATAATAGCATCAGGGGGTAATATGAAGTCATTTACCGGTAATCCGAAGATTGTCAAGAAATCCATTAAAGCAATCAGAGAAGGCTTTCAGATTTGTGAGCAAAGAGGTATTAATCCTAAAAAGGAGAAAGTAAACAAGCTGTATTATCTGCCACTGTTTATTTGTTCGCCGATAGTCAGGAAGCTATTCAGCAACGAGGTCATGGCTTCCATGTTTGAAGGGTATCTGAGATGTTCGACCGAAGAAGTGAAAAATATGTTGGAAAAGATTATAGCAAGCGGGGAAAAGTATAACATAAAAACACCTTACATGAAGGAATTTCAAAAGAACATTGTTAATCACTTATGAAACATCGGGCTTATTGTAACTTCTCTACATACAAGAAAGACCGGATTGTCCTAAAACAAATCCGGTCTTTCCTATTAACAACTAATTGTATTTTTACTTTTGACGGATAAATATATTAATCGGAGTACCCGTCAGATTCCATTTTTCACGCATCTTATTCTCAAGAAAGCGTTTATATGGTTCCTTCACATACTGCGGAAGGTTTGCAAAGAATACGAACGACGGCACCTGAGTATTCGGTAACTGCGTTACATACTTAATCTTGATATATTTGCCTTTCATCGAAGGTGGCGGATAGGCCTCGATAAGCGGAAGCATTTCTTCATTCAACTTGGAAGTAGGTATTTTCGTTGTGCGGTTCTGATAAACTTGTTTGGCAGCTTCAAGCACTTTAAAAATACGCTGTTTAGTCAATGCAGAAGAGAAGATGATCGGGAAATCAACGAAAGGAGCGAAACGTGAACGAATAGCGTTCTCGAACTCTTTCATTACCTTATCGGTTTTGTTTTCCACCAAATCCCACTTGTTCACCACTACAACCAAACCTTTTTGGTTTCTTTGAATCAAAGAAAATATATTCAAGTCCTGGCTCTCTACTCCACGAGTGGCGTCAATCATCAGGATACATACATCCGAATTTTCAATGGAACGAATGGAACGGAGTACTGAATAGTATTCCAGATCTTCATTTACTTTATTCTTCTTGCGGATACCGGCTGTGTCTACCAAATAGAAATCAAAGCCAAACTTCTCATAGCGTGTATAAATAGAATCGCGTGTAGTTCCGGCTATCTCGGTCACAATGTTGCGATCTTCACCGATAAAAGCATTTATAATAGAAGATTTACCGGCATTAGGACGGCCCACAACGGCAAAACGGGGAATGTCTTCATCTAATATTTCATCCGCTTCCTTTTTGAACTTGCTAATAATCAAGTCCATCAAATCTCCTGTTCCGCTTCCGCTCATAGCAGAAATACAATAAGGATCACCTAATCCCAGTGAATAAAATTCGGGAGCGTTGTATTGCAGATCATTGTTATCTGTTTTGTTGGCAACAAGTATCACGGGAGTTTTTGCACGACGTAAAATAGCAGCAACCTGTTCATCAAGGTCGGTAACTCCGTTGGTTACATCCACAACAAAAAGGATTACGTCCGCTTCTTCAACGGCCATGAGTACCTGCTTGCGGATTTCTTCTTCAAAAATATCGTCGGAATTAACAACCCATCCTCCGGTATCTACCACAGAGAATTCACGTCCTATCCACTCGGACTTTCCATACTGGCGGTCGCGAGTTGTTCCGGCTTCATCATTCACAATTGCCTGACGGGTTTTTGTCAAGCGGTTAAATAAAGTCGACTTTCCCACATTAGGGCGTCCCACAATTGCAACTAAATTTCCCATAGCTTTTCTTTCTTTTAGCGACTATCACAGTCGTATGAATACTTATTAATCTAATTGGTAGCCAAAGTTTTTCAGCTCTTTATCCGAGCTGCGCCAATCTTTATCTACCTTTACAAAGATCTCAAGATATATCGTTTTATCAAAGAACTTCTCCAATGTACGACGAGCTTCGGTAGCTACTTTCTTGAGAGCTTTACCCTGCTTGCCGATAATAATTCCTTTCTGGGTGTCACGTTCCACATAAATAACTGCATTTATATGAATCATTTTCTTTTCCTCTTTGAATTGTTCGACTACAACTTCAACGGAGTAAGGAATTTCTTTATCGTAATAAAGCAATATTTTTTCTCTTATTATCTCAGAAACAAAGAAACGCGCCGGTTTATCAGTCCATTGATCCTTTTCAAAATAAGGAGGTGAATCGGGCAACAATTCTTTGATTCTCTTCATTACTACATCCAAATTGAATTTAGATGCAGCGGAAATCGGAATTATTTCAGCATTAGGAAGCACTTCATGCCACTCCTCTACCAATGTTTCCAATTTCTTTTGGTCTGTCAAATCAATCTTATTAATCAGCAACAAAACCGGTGCAGACTGTTTAGCTACTTTTTCTACAAACTCGCTGTTCTTATCAGGAGTTTCGATAACATCTGTCACATAAAGCAAAACATCAGCATCCGACAAAGCAGATGTCGAGAAGTTCAGCATTGACTCTTGTAACTTATAGTTAGGTTTCAATACTCCCGGAGTATCTGAAAAGACGATTTGCATATCATCTGTATTCACAATACCCATAATACGGTGGCGAGTAGTCTGTGCCTTAAAGGTAGCTATCGAAATACGTTCGCCTACCAGTGCATTCATTAATGTAGATTTACCCACATTAGGGTTTCCTACAATATTCACAAATCCGGCTTTATGCATAAAATCTCAATTTATTGATTACAGACAAAAAAACGCATCGGAATAAGGATGCGTTCATTTGTATCTACTGATTTATGTATTTTTTATTTCTTACTACCATCATAACCCCATTTTACATAAACAGCTCCCCAGGTAAATCCTGCTCCGAAAGCTGTGAAAATAAGATTATCGCCTTTCTTCAGCTTATCTTCAAATTCCCAAATACAAAGAGGAAGAGTACCGGCACTTGTATTACCGAAATGCTCAATGTTAATCATCACTCTTTCAATAGGAACTTCCAGACGATTGGCAACTGCATCAATGATACGCAAATTTGCCTGATGAGGAACAACCCAATTGATATTATCTTTATTCAAATTATTCCTTTCGGCAATCTGAGCTGTTACATCCGACATGTGAGAGACTGCATATTTAAACACAGTTCTACCTTCTTGATGGATATAATGCCATTTATTGTCCACCGTAAAATAGGAAGGAGGACAAACGGAACCGCCTGCTTTCATATGTAAGAATGGAAGACCTTTACCGTCAGTACGCAATATTGAGTCCATAATACCATAATCTTCAGTAGTAGGCTCTACCATGAAGGCAGCAGCACCATCACCGAAAATAGGACAAGTCGCTCTTTCGGTATAATCTACCATAGAGGACATTTTATCTGCACCAACAATAATTACTTTCTTAGCTCTCCCTGAACATACATAAGCAGCAGCAGATTCTAATGCATATAAAAAACCACAACATGCCGCCTGCATATCAAATGCATAAGCATTCTTCAAGCCCAACTTATCACAAAGTATAGATGCAGTGGAAGGAAAGTGATAATCGGGAGTTGTAGTAGCTACAATTACCAAATCAATGTCATCAGGATTTGCACCAGTCTTTTGCATTAACTGCTTTGCCGCTTTACGCGCCATATATGAACTGCCTAATCCTTCTTCATTAAGAATTCTCCGTTCTTTAACCCCTATACGAGTCATAATCCATTCGTCATTGGTATCTACCATCTTTGATATCTCGTCATTAGTCAAGATATAATCTGGTACATATCCACCAACACCAGTGATTACTGCATTTATCTTTTCCATTAATTTAATTTTAATTCTGCAATAAGTATATTTAAAAAGCGGCTCGGAGAAAGATTCTCCGGGCCATATTTTATAAATATACTAACTCATCAAAACCTGTAATTATACAGCTGCTTCTTTTTCAATAGCCAACTTGCCTCTGTAGTATCCGCAAGCACCACATACAGTGTGGTAAACATGCCATTCTCCACAATTTGGGCAAATAGCTAATGTTGGAGCAACTGCTTTATCGTGAGTTCTTCTTTTTGCAGTTCTAGTTTTTGATTGTCTTCTCTTAGGATGTGCCATTTTCTTAAACTTTAATTATTATCTAATATTTTTTTTAATTCGTCCCATCTCGGATCTGTAGCCTGCTGTTCTTCTACCTCTTCAATTTCTTCTTCAACCTCAGCTTCGAAAGTATTATCTTCCTGCTCCTCTTCCGAATTTACTTTATGTTTGTTAAGCTTACCCATCATTGACTTATTACACTTTCCAGGAGCATGTACATGCTTCATAGGAATACTCAGTGCTATAAACTCATACATGAACCAAGCTACATTTATTTCACCCTCTTCTTCCGGTATAACAACCATGTTGTCGCTTTCTTCCGAATAAGTGCTACCAAACTTCACAAAAAGTTTATCTGTAGATGTAACGGGTAATTCCATTTCATCCAAACAACGATCACATGGAACCAATACTGTTCCATCTGTCTGAAAATCGAATTCAAAAGCTTTTGAGGTTTTCTTTACCTTTAAAGTAACATTCACCTTTCCCTTTTGAACTTCCGGTCCATCAATATTGGTAAAGTATAGATTATCAAGCAAGAACTCATATGTGCATGAGTCTACTTGCATGCCTTTTAAATCTATCTTATATTTATCAAACTTTCCCAAAGTAGTGATATTTAAATTTCTTTGCAAAGTTATAAAAAAAGCCCAAACTTTTAAGCTTCCTAATTCTTTATTTTACTCCTAAACGAGCTAAGAGTATAGAATTCGGGCGACAAAGATACAAATAATTCCTATGATACTACACAAAATATGCAGTAAATCTTCATTAATTAAGTACTATTATATAATTACTCATTATAGAAGTACATATATTTCTCTTCCTGACTCAATTTTATTAACCCCAACCAAATTATTCTTTGGCATATATAATAAAAAGAGAGAGAGCATCACCTGGTATTCCTACCTGTGATGCTCTCTACAACTAAAACGGCGACTACCTA
>CABUKU010000026.1 GCA_902492205.1 uncultured Bacteroides sp.
GCAAAGCAGATCGAGTTTTCCAAGATGGCAAAACAAGCCGATAAATCAGAATTTGAACTCCGTAAATCGATAGAGGCAATAGACCAAGTTATAAAAAGTTTGATTAACAATTAAAATCAATCAAAATGATTAATAGAACAATAACTTCATATACTATTCTCAATTACTTTTCTGAGAAAGGTATAAGCCAAATTGACTTATATGTACCATTTGCATGCAAATGTATTAACAAGAATGCATCTCAAACAGTTTCAATAGAAGACTTAAAAAAATGGTTCTCTGAGGAATATGGCTTATCAAAAATATATCAAGGAGTTTTTGTTAGTCTATTAAAGAGAATGACCTCATTAGGTATTCTTTCTTTAGGTGGAGGATGTTATAACATAAACAAACAGCAACTTATCAAAGAAATAGAAAAGTTCCATGAAACTGACAATTCTTCGAGTATTGAAGAGTTATGTCAAAAATTAATGTTATTTTCTAAGGATAACTTTGGAGTTGAGTATTCTATAGAAGAAACTCAGAATGGAATATTAAGATTCTTAGAGAATCATGATGGAGATATTATACTTAATGAAGAAGGATTGATTGATAGAGTAGCTAGGCAAACGAAAAAATCCAAGAAACTGAATTATATTCTTTCAAAATTCATTATCTGGAGCAAAGATAATTCTTCCGAAACATTTCAGCTTTTTAAGAACATAGCGAAAGGACATGCCTTGGCATCTCTCTTGTCAATGAAAGGAGTATGTAATTATGTTGGAAAGATGAGTGGAGTCACAATTGCTTTAGATTCACCTATAATATTTAATCTACTCAGTTTGAATGAAAAGGTTAATTTTGACATGTCTAGTGAATTGTTAGGAATTCTTGAAAAGCAAGGATGTGATTTTATCATTTTTAGGCAGCATTATCAGGAAGTGTTGCAAACATTCAATTCTACAATCCATTTATTATATACTAAGGATTATAGTCTAGATAAAGCATCAAGGTTATTGAAATATGCAGTACGTAATAAAATATCTGCGAGTTTCCTGAAAAGCAAACGTGAGTTGTTAGATAGTATTCTTTCCAAGTGGAATATTTCAATATGTGAGGCTCCTTCAATGCCTAATAGATATTCTGAAATTGATTCGGTAAAACTCAACGAGTTGTTAATGAAACGATATTTGGATAACAATGTTGAGATAGATGACAATAAAAGAAAAACAATTGAAAATGATGTTGACGTAATTTCATATATTTATCGTATGAGAGGAAACTCTCCAGCTTCTAATCTCAAGAATTGTAATGCAATATTGATTACGACCAACACGGCTCTTGCATATGCTTCAAAGCACCCTGAATTGAGTAATGTTTGTCATTCCATTCCTGTATGTATGACAGACGCTTTTCTGTTGACTATTTTATGGTTCTGTTATCCTGATACAAGCAGTGATATAAATGAAAAGGTATTATTGAGCGAATGTTATAATAATCTATCTCTTTCTGATGATATTCTTCATAGATTCTATTTAGAAGTAGAAGAAATTAATGCATCTACTCCTATTTCTGAGGAGATTATGATGCATATCAACACGTCTAAAATTGTTCAGGAATTACTTGAATCAAAGACATATAATGATACCTCTTTATATACAGATAGAACTACCGCAGAGATTTTACAAGAAATAGAAATATCCCGAAACTTAAAAATCAATTCACTTTCTGGGACTTTAGGTAATCATGATGCCAAATTTTTAAAAATAGCTAAAAGTATATCAAGTATAATTGTATTTGTTATATGGCTTTTGTTAGTTTTCCTTATTGTATTTTTAGAATTTGTAGATTATTCGAATTGGAGTAATATTTGGAAAGTTTTATTTAATATTCTTTCAACTATTGTCTTTTTGTGGGGACCAGTAAGTTGGCTTAATCGTAATTTAGAGTTCTTTAATAATAAAGACTATTTGTTGGAGTTTTTTACAACAAAAATATTTAAAGTCATTAAGAATTGGTTTGATAAATAATTAATAGAACGAGAATATGATATCAAAAGAAGAAGTACGTGAGCTGTTGAAGAGCACAGAGACATATAGAATAGAGCGTACCACATCTACTGGTGATATGGACAAGTTTCAAGAAGCGATATGTGCCTTTTCAAACGATTTGCCCAATTCTAAAAAGAATGGGTATCTGATTCTTGGTGCATACGATAATGGAACTTTATCGGGACTGAAAGTAGATGATGATTTACTAAAAAAGATTTCAGCCATACGTTCAAATGGTAATATATTACCTCTTCCTATTATGTCTGTCGAAAGATTTGAATACGAGGATGGAGATTTGCTCGTTGCTGAAGTGTCACCATCATTGGTTCCTCCTGTAAGATATCGTGGTAGGACATTTATTCGCATTGGCCCTCGCAGAGATATTGCCAGTGAAGCGGAAGAACGAATATTGCTTGAACGCAGAACATCATATATGGCAACATTCGATGCTACGCCTTGCTTTGGTGCAACCATCAATGATATTGATACAGGCTTTATTAAAAGAGAATATCTTCCTCAGATAATTGACCACGAAGTATTGGCTAGCGATAGCCGTAATATCAAGGAACAGTTGGCGGCAATTCATTTGTATGATCTTACAGATGAATGTCCTACAAATGCTGCAATGATTCTTTTTGGTAAAGACCCTCAGTATTATATGCATGGGTGCTATGTACAATACGTTCATTTTGCAGGTAAAGACCGTGGTAGTGAAATCGTTAATGAACGACAGATTAAAGGAAGTCTTAGTAAAATGCTACCGCAATTGGAAAACTTTGTTAGGGATGCTGTGGTGACTTCTCGCCCTATGCCTATTAGCATGCTGCGTGAGAAGAATGTGTTGAATTATCCTGACTTGGCTCTTAGAGAGTTGTTGATGAATGCATGTATGCATAGGGATTACCAGTCCAATATGCCAATTCGACTTTATCAATATGAGGATCGTATTGAGATTCTTAATGCTGGAGGATTGTATGGTGAGGCTCGTCCTGAGAACTTCCCAACGGTAAATGATTATCGTAATCCAATTGTTGCAGAGGCTATGCGTGGATTGAAGTACGTTAACATGTTCAATCGTGGAATTCAGCGTGTAAAGAACTTATTGCAAGAGAATGGAAATCCCGAACCAGTGTTCAATGTGGATAAGATTACAGCTTTTGAGGTTATAGTGAGGCCTTCTTTATCACTTAACTTGGTCACCGATGAGGAAAATGTGACTAAGTCAGTGACTAAGTTAAGTGACACACTTAATGATATAATTGATTTTTGTTCTACTCCTCGAAGTATGGCTGAAATCATGGAGCATCTTGGTCTTAAACACAGATATAATGTAAAGCATCGCTATATTGACCCACTTATAGAGGGAGGATTCTTGGTAATGACTATTCCCGAGAAACCTAATAGTCGGAGCCAAAAATACAAACGAGCATTGACTTAGTCACTTTACTTGGTCACTCATGAGTGACTAAGTTCATATTATTGTAGTGCATGAATAATTAGTCGCGCGTTAATTGACGAACCTTTATAATATAGTAAGATTATGGTTAAGAACTTGATTAACGAAATAGAACAGGCTATGCTCGGTTCATTGAATAATGAGCAGTTGGCCCAGTTGCGTAAGGTGCTTGATTACACCTTCCGTAACATTGTCGTGACTGAAAAAGATTCTGTCAATGCAGAAAGTAATAATCAGATTTTGGTAGAGAATTTTATCTCAGCCAAGAAAGTTGAAGGATGTTCTCCTAATTCAATCGCCTATTATCGCAGTACTATAAATAATGCATTGATTAAGTTGGGTAAAGAGGTTATCCACATAACTACTGATGATTTACGGCATTATTTAAATACATATCAAAGCGAGAGTGGCGCGAGCAAGGTAACGGTAGATAATATTCGACGCATACTATCCAGTTTCTTTTCTTGGTTAGAAGAAGAAAACTATATAGTAAAGAGTCCTGTACGAAGAATCCATAAAGTAAAAGTGGGTAAAACCGTAAAGGAAACATATACTGATGAATCTCTTGAATTGATGCGGGACCATTGCTCAAATCCGCGTGATTTGGCATTGATAGATCTATTGGCATCAACAGGAATGCGTGTTGGAGAATTGGTTAAGCTCAATCGTTCAGATATAGACTACCACAACAGGGAGTGTATTGTTACCGGCAAAGGTGATAAGCAGCGTAAGGTATATTTCGATGCTCGTACAAAGATTCATTTGCAGAAATACATAAACAGCCGTACTGACAACAATGAAGCGTTGTTTGTCTCACTCCTGGCTTCTTATGATAGATTGCAGATTAGCGGAGTGGAGATTAGACTGCGCCAGATGGGGAAAGATTTGAATATTCCAAAAGTGCATCCACATAAATTCCGTAGAACATTGGCAACAATGGCAATAGATAAGGGCATGCCTATTGAGCAAGTCCAGCACCTACTCGGTCATCAGAGTCTCGATACGACATTGCAATATGCAATGGTGAATCAGAATAATGTAAAATTGTCTCATCATAAATTCATTGGTTAGTATGTCGCAATTTATCGAGATGTTTGGAAATCAGAATACTAATGACAAGGGTTGGACAGAATCATTAGTAAAAGATGAATTTAAGCTATCGATGGGTAAGACTCCAGCACGCAATAATCCTGAGTGTTGGGATAATGGAACCCACAAATGGGTTTCTATATCCGACATGTCTTCATACACGCGTTATACAGGAGATACTAGCGAATACATTACAGACTATGCAATAGCTGATTCAGGAATCAAAGCAGTGCCCAAAGGTACGATTATAATGAGTTTTAAGCTCTCTATAGGAAGAACTGCTATTACCTCAGAAGATCTATATACCAACGAGGCAATAATGGCTTTTGCTGGTTTTGATGAGAAGAAATTCAATATCGACTTCCTGCATTTTCTTATTGCAAACAAGAACTGGTTACTAGGTGCAAAGCAAGCAGTAAAAGGCCAGACACTTAACAAGGAGTCTATTGGAAATGCGAAGATCATTATTCCTCCAATTGAGGCTCAAGAAGAGTTTGCCAGCATTTACAATCAGGCTGATAAATCAGAATTTGTTGGTTGCAAATCGCAATTTATCGAGATGTTTGGAAACCCTCTTTCTTCAATACAAAAAAATGAGTTGAAGAAATTAGGAGACTGCTGTCAGATTAATCCCAGAAGACCAAGTGTATCAATTAGTGATAGTGATCTGGTATCATTTGTACCTATGCCTGCAGTAAATGAGGATGGATATATCGATGGAGCGACAAATGAAGAATATGGTAAAGTAAAGAAAGGATTCACTTACTTTGAGAATAACGATGTTCTATTTGCCAAGATTACACCATGTATGGAAAACGGTAAAGGAGCAATTGCTGAAGCGCTTACAAATGGAATTGGTATGGGCTCAACTGAGTTTCATGTACTACGTCCAATCGATGGAATATCAAATCCTTATTGGCTATTAACATTAACAAGAATGCCAATTTTTAGAGAGTATGCGGCTAAAAACATGTCAGGAACTGGAGGACAAAGAAGAGTTGGAGCAGCGTTCCTTGAAAATTTTATGATTGGGTTACCATCAATAAGCGAACAAGAAACCTTTGAGACAATATATAGACAAGCCGATAAATCAGAATATTACAATTAGAAACAAAAATATAATAACATATGGCATACTTTAACGAAGAAAATACAGTTGAGCAAATGCTCATTAATGCAGCAGGACAATGCGGTTGGATATATGTGGAACCGCAGTTTGTTCCGAGACTTCCTGATGAAGTTCTTGTTGTAGAATGGCTCATGGAGGCACTGCTGGCATTGAATCCTATTACTCCTGAACAAGCAGAACAGGTTATATATAAGCTTCGAGCTTGTATTACAAGTGGCGGAGCTTCTGATGAACTAATCACAGCTAATGATAAGTTCCGCAAGTTACTGTTTGAAGAAAACTCATACCCATTTGGTGATAATGGCGATAATATCAACATTCGTTTCTTTGCAGGCAAGGATGATGAATATAAGAATCGTTGCATAGTAACTAATCAGTGGGAGTATCCGAGAAAGAGTAAGGAGGGAGGCAAGCGTTTAGACCTTGTATATGTCATCAATGGTATACCTATGGTTATCGGTGAAGCAAAGACTCCTGTTAAGGCATCTGTAACATGGGCTGATGGTGCTACTGATATTATGCATTACCAGAAGAGTATCCCTGAAATGTTTGTTCCGAATATTCTAACCTTTGCAAGTGAAGGTAGAGAACTTCAATATGCTGGTATTGGATGCCCTATTGACAAATGGGGCCCATGGTTTGCCGATGAGGAACGTAAGCATGGTACATTGGAGGATGTTGAGCATAACTATGTATCATTGATGACTCCTGAAAGACTATTGGATATATATCGTTTCTATTCTGTTTTCACAGGAACCTCAGGAGGCAGAAAAATTAAAATTGTATGTCGTTACCAACAATATTTGGGTGGCGAAGCTATTGTTCAACGTGTTCTGTCAACATATATAAATGGCTCTGGCCCTCGTAAAGGTTTGATTTGGCATTTCCAAGGTTCTGGTAAGTCGTGGTTGATGGTATTTGCGGCTCAAAAACTTCGTCGTCAGGAAGTGCTAAAAGCGCCAACAGTAGTGATTGTGGACGATAGAATTGATTTGGAAGACCAGATTACTGGTGATTTCACTCGTGCAGAGATACCTAACATTGATAGTATATCATCAAAACAAGAACTGGAGGAAAAGATCCATCAAAGAAAGATCTTGATAACCACCATCTTTAAGTTTGGTGATTTGAATGATGGCGAGGTAATTGATGAACGTGATAATATCATCCTCTTGATGGACGAAGCTCATAGAACACAAGAAGGAGACCTCGGTAAAAAGATGCGCACAGCACTGCCAAATGCATTCTTCTTTGGATTAACTGGTACACCTATTAACCGTAATGACCATAATACATTTGCATGTTTTGGTGCCGAGGAGGATAAATATGGATACATATCAAAATATACATTCCAAAATTCAGTAGCAGATGGGGCAACTCTTGAACTTAATTTCAAGACCGTTCCAGTTGAGATGCACTTGGACGATGCTAAATTGCAAAAGGAGTTTGACGAACTTACCGACCAGATTAGCGAAGAAGACAAGAATGAATTGGTAAGAAGAACAAGTGTTGATGCATTCTTTACTGCAGAAAAAAGAATCAATGACGTTTGTAAGTATATTGTCTCTCATTTCAGAGAGTATGTGGAACCAACAGGCATGAAAGCTCAGGTTGTTGTTTACAATAGAGAATGTTGCGTCAAATATAAAAAGGCTTTGGATGCTCTTCTTGGCACAGATGACCAAACAACAATTATAATGCATACTGCTGGAGATAAAGCAGATGAATATAAGGCATATAAGCGTAGTCGCGATGAGGAAAAGAAGTTGCTTGATCAGTTCAGAGACCCATTGTCTCCGCTAAAATTTGTGATCGTAACAAGCAAACTACTAACAGGTTTTGACGCACCTATACTCCAGTGTATGTATTTGGACAAACCAATGAAGAATCATACTTTGTTGCAGGCTATTTGCAGAACCAATCGTACCTACAATGAGAATAAGAAATGTGGATTGATTGTTGATTTTGTTGGTGTATTTGAGGATGTTGCAAAGAGTCTTGCTTTTGATGAAGAGACAGTTAAGACCATTGTTCAGAATATCGATGAAATCAAAAGTCTTATACCTACATTCATGCAACAATGTATTGAGTTCTTCCCTGGCGTTGATAGAACTATTGGTGGATGGGAGGGGCTTACTGCTGCTCAACAATGCTTGAAAGATGATGGTGTGAAGACAAACTTTGGCCGCCACTTTGCCCGTCTCAATAAAGCGTGGGAGATAGTTTCTCCCGATGCTTGTTTGGCCGAATACCAAAATGATTATACTTGGTTGGCTCAAGTGTATCAAAGTGTGCGTCCTGTAAGTGGTGGTAATCTTATCTGGACTTTGCTTGGAGCTAAGACCATAGAGATTATACATCGCAACATTGAAACTATTGACATTGGTACTCCACTAGAGGATTTGGTAGTTGATGCCGATGTGATAGATGCAGTCCTTGAAGATGAAAAAGCACGTGAGAAGAAGATTGTTGAAGTAGAGAAAATACTTCGATTGAGATTGGGCGAGCACAAAGGTGATCCTAACTTCAAGAAATTTGCAGAGAAATTGGATGAACTCCGAGAACGAATGGAACAAAACCTGATCAGCAGTATTGATTTCTTGAAACAACTTCTTGCATTAGCAAAAGACTTGCTTGAAGAAGAAAAGAAAAAGGATGAACCTCAGGATAAACGTGCTCAAGCTCGTGCCGCCTTAACAGACCTTTTCCAAAGTATAAAGACCGAAGACACACCTATTATCGTTGAACAAGTTGTAAATGATATAGATAATGAAGTGGTTAACATTGTACGTCAATTTAATGATGCTTTCCAAAGTGTAACAGCCCGCAGAGAAATCAAAAAGAAACTACGTGCTATCCTCTGGGTTAAGTATCAGATAAAAGACAATGATGTATTTGAACGTGCATACCAATATATTGAGATGTACTATTAGTGTTTTGTTCAATCTGTTGTACAATGGCACAATATAAGCAATCTGAAATCACAAATGTATTTTGGGCATCGAACGATGGCTTCAAAGGTGGGCGTGACCCATTGGGAATCCAGAATAGTTCAATTGCAACCTATAGCAAATTGTTACCTGGGCTCACCAATCTAACCCGTCACATCCGCTATTACAGCCTTTATTGTTGGCTACTTAGTGAATATGACAAACTTGAAGTTGCTGGTCAAATATCTCTGCATCAATATAATTTTATACGTCGTATAGAGTTGGCAATGGCACTAATTATGAAGGAACAGAATGTTGGTTCTGTGGTTGGAGCTTTGTTTGTTTCACAAGGTAGATATAAGCAAATAGAGGATGGTATTTATGATATTGCAGATGGTGCTGATTATGAATCTAAAGATAAGTACTGGACATTCAAGAGTGGAGCTTTTGGCCAGTACTATCTTGGTTCTCTTATTTATTATGAACTTGTAAAAATTGAAGAAGGCAGATTTTATCTTCGTAACAAAGGAAAAGAGTTAGCTGATGCTGTCAGAAATAGTATTGATGAAAACATCCGGAAATTATTTCTTAAATGTATTCTGGATGGAAGTCTTAAAGAAGAAGCAATAGAAGACTTACAATCTTTAGCAATACATCGCATAATTGTAGGCTCTGAGGAATGGCTGTTCTTAAATAATTTGCTTACGAAAAGTGACGAGGACTCTTCCTTGCGAAGAGAAACAATCTATTTGCTCCTAAATGATATTTCAAATGGTGTAGAGATTCAGGAGTTCGTAAAGAATCGTTTTTTGCATATAACTGAAGACGGTAATTTACAGGCCGCATTTGGGTGGTATTTCTATTATTTATGTGAAGGTTTGCATTATAGTATTGACTTGCTCTTTTGTTTAATACTCTACAAAACTCATGAATTACACAATCCTCCAATAGCACTACTTTCTCAAGATATTAAACAATCTTTATTGTCGGTTATAGAGAAAGAGATGAATTATAACTCTCTTGACGAATGGAGGAAAAATGTGAGTGATAATATAAATATAATCTATGATGAATTAAGGGATTACGTCAGTAAACAAGATTATATTTCTGCAGCAGCACATGCAATAAGACTCATGTTGAGACTTTATACTGAATTTGAGAATAACACAAAAGATATAGAGGAGTTTGAAGGGGAAAATGACTTGAAACGTCAGCGAGGTATACTCAGTGAAGGGTTAAGATCTTATGTGGAGCGTTATCTGTCATTCTCTATATCCGGTTTTATAGAATCTCTGATAGTGCAAATAATGCAGGAGCATACTGTGGTCGCCATTGCTAAAATGGGAAAGAATAATTCAGACCTAAGAAAGTTTATTCTTGAGGATGGACGGATTGTTTTAATAGAGCAGCGGTATCCAGTTGAAACATCGCCACGTATTGATTCTCTATTTAATTTTTTACAAGACATGGGTTATCTTGATGAAGATAATACACTAACTGAGATAGCATCACAATTCATTGAGAATTATGGAAAAGAATGAGCATGCAATATTATTGGATATTCCTAGCGGCGGCAAAAATGGCAAATATCATTCAGCTGTATTGACTACTTATGCCATAGATTTGATACATTTCGATAATCAATTATTGAACATGCTTCATCGTAAGCAAGTATGTAGCATAAATGTGTTTGCCGATACCAATCAAATGGATAAATCTATGGAATATGTATCTCCTATTTATATGAGACATATTGGTAAGGAGTACTCCATTACATCTATAAGTGCTGTCGGAGCTTTTCATCCTAAGATTAATTTCTTTGTAGGAGATGACGCTGTATTGGTTGTGTTTGGTACTGGTAATCTAACAGTTACAGGACATGGAAAAAATCATGAGGCATTTACAGGTTTTATGATAGATGAGACTGATACGACGCATCGTCCTCTCATTGAAGAATGTTGGCAGTATCTCTGCCGATTTACAAAGCAATGTAACGACTATGATCATAATAGAATTCTTCGTGAGATTCCTGAAAATTGTACATTTTTAGATTCCTCTTTCAATATTGTGCCTCATAGTATGTGCAAGGTACAAGAAGGGTTAAATGCTGCTTTACTGTATAATGATTCTCAGTCTGGGATTTTACAACAAATTTCAAATTTAGTGCCATTAAATGAGGTGCAGACTATAACACTTCTCAGTCCATATTTTGATGAATGTGGAGAATCATTGATTACATTATCCCAACTTTGTCCGAACTCAACGGTGAATGTTTTGATTCACCAAGATTGTGCTTTGCCACCAAGCGGAATGCTTCCAAATAGTAGTATTCATTTTTATGATTTCAGCGAAACAAAAAGGGGTAAAATAGCTTTTAAAACATATGAACGTCAATTGCATGCAAAGGTTTTGCACTTTAAGACTAATGATGCTGAATATTGTATGGTTGGCAGTGCAAATGCAACATTAGCCGGACTTGGAACAATAACTCACAGAGGCATAAATGAAGAGTTTGGAGTCTTGTATCATTCGACAAAGCAAGATTTTCTATCTACACTTGGTCTGAAAACCAAGAAAAGAATAGATGTGCCAACTAATAGATCCAAACATTCTAATGAAGCTCCTTCTGAAACTGGAAGACGATTAAGACTATTATCCGCTTATTACGAATCAGGTAAATTAAATGTCTATAGCAATGAGGAGATTCCTGATGGAGTACTACTGTCTATCGACAATGGAATTGAGACTCTTGTAAGTGAACTTAAACATGATAAAGGCAATAGATATAGTACTGATATAAAGTTAGCAAAAACTCAATATACATGTTATTTAGTGGATAAAGACAAGAAATCTATATCTAATAAGCTGTTCGTCAATTGGACTGAGTTCTTAGCCACAACAAATCCGTCGAAAATGAGTCGTAATCTTAATAGATTCATTTCTCGTATTGAGAATGAAGGATATGATGGTATGGAGGTTGCTGATATGCTATCTGATGTAATGTGGGACTTAGTTAATGATGCTGGTGAAAAAGTTTCTCCAAAGATTAAAGTTTCATCAGAAGATAAAAGGCAATCTGATTTATCTTTGCCCGAAATAAAATACAATTCGGAATATGACAATGACGATGCAAAGAGTAGCAGGATTTTCCAAATAGATCGTACATCAAGACTGATTGAATGTATTGAGGAGAGTATTAGAAAAAAGATTCGTTCGATAGATGATGCGATCATTGATGAAGAGGAAGAAGGCTCGGCAGAAACAAGCAATAATAGAGAAATAGAAGAACAGGAGGATATCTTCCTCAGCAAGCAACTGTTAAAAGGTTATGGTGAATTATCAACATCTTTGTTAATGAAATATCAGAAGATGATAAGTAAGCGATACGAGCAGGTAAAAGCTACAGGTGATGGCGTTATAACTAGAGATGACTTAAACTTCTTTTCTCTGTCTATGTTTGCTGCAATGGAGATATGTTATCTTAATAAATTTCGTTATAAATTTGACCAAATACCCTATTCATCAAGAAACTTTTCTCAGAAACAGTTTTATGATAGTTTGGAAAGGAGCATAAGTAACGTTGGTCTTGACTCATTGGAAAAATTTGTAAAGTTTTGCAATACAATGAAACTTCCAGCACAAAGAGATGAGAATTTCAATAAAGTTTCGTCTCGTTCTATGAAATATGCAATATTATATGGGACCTTATTTAATAGACTTTCTCACATTGAAACTATACGCATATTGGGTAAACGCTTGCAAAAAGCAGTAGATAGCCTGGCTGTGCTATTCGGTAAACCTTCGTTTGAAACTCTGACAAAAGAGCTTGAACCTTTATCAGAAAGGTATGACTATGTATTTCGCATGAATCATGTTGAAAATATGATTAGAAGTCTTAGCTGATAATTTCGTTCGTTGGAACGAACAAACTACTATTAAATAAGGGAAAGAAAAAACATGGGCAATGATTTTTCCTTGTGTATAGCAAAAAGTTGTGCTTGTTTTCATTTGTTTGTCAAAAAACACATATCTTTGCCATTGATAGCCTCAGATGGCGTGGTTTGTTTGGCTAAAAATCATTCTTTGAAATATAATTGATTGATAATCAAATGAGACACAACTCTTCAACGAAGAAGAATATTGATATAGCATTGCATTAAGGAAATGATAAAGAAAGAGGGAGGTTAATAAACTTTCCTTTTTTTGTTTTCAGAAACGTCCATACGTTTTAACTGAAACGTGCCTACGTTTTGATTAAAACGTATGGACGTTTTTTGAAAACATGCAGTCGTTTGTTACAAACGTCAGGTCGTTTTAAAAAAACGACTGCACGTTTATAAAATTTCCCTTGACATGTTTCACAACTTCCCTTGGGAGATTAGACGATCTCCCAAGGGAAGTTTTAGAATCAATACTTTGATTTTTTTAATCAACATGTTGATTGAAATAGTCTACACGTAGGTTGAAATAAAAAATATACCTATATTTGGCATAAATTAAAAAATCCTTCATAAGTTCAAACTTGTTGATATTCAAATAGTAATAGTGAACTTTAGGTGCTTTTATCTTCACCTTATCTTCACTTAATGTTCATCTCCGGTTGTGATAAACACTATTAATTGTGAACATTCGGTGAAGATAAAATGAAGGTTGCAGAAGATAATGTTCATCGCATTGTGCTTATAATGAGTATGCTATTGTCAAAATGAAGCAGTGAAGGTAAAAAGGGGAAAACACTTATTCGGTAATATAAAAGGGTGAATATATGAGTCCGTTATCAGTTGTGCTGACTATTTTTGTTTATTTTGCAGTATTGTTTCTCATCTCTTATGTGTCGGGAAGGAAAGCCGATAATCAAGGCTTCTTTGTTGGAAACAGAAAATCGGCATGGTATGTTGTTGCGTTTGCCATGATTGGTTCCAGTATGTCCGGTGTGACTTTTATTTCTGTGCCGGGAATGGTGGGAGCAAGTCACTTTGCCTACCTGCAAATGACGTTGGGCTTCATAGTAGGGCAGTTGATTATTGCTTTTTTACTGACTCCTTTGTTTTATAAAATGAATCTGGTTTCTATTTACGAATATCTTGAAAATCGTTTTGGAGTTTCATCGTATAAAACCGGTGCATGTTTTTTCTTTATTTCTAAAATGCTTGGAGCGGCGGTACGTTTATTCTTGGTTTGTGCTGTTTTGCAACTTTTGGTATTCGAACCTCTGCATCTTCCCTTTATTTTAAATGTGATATTTACTATCTTGCTGGTGTGGCTTTACACATTCAGAGGAGGAGTTAAAACCCTTATCTGGACGGACTCACTGAAAACATTTTGTTTGCTGGTAACTGTAATCCTGACTATTTATTATATTGCTTCCGACCTTCGTTTGGACTTTACGGCAATGGTGAATGCAATAAAGGATTCCGATCTTTCACGTACTTTCTTCTTTGATGACGTGAATGACAAGAGATATTTCTTTAAGCAGTTCATGGCGGGTGTGTTTACCATGATTGCCATGACGGGGCTGGATCAAGACATGATGCAGCGTAACTTGAGTTGCAAGAACTTTAAAGATTCACAGAAAAATATGATAACCAGTGTGTTGTCTCAGTTTGTTGTTATCTTGTTGTTTTTGATGTTGGGTGTACTTCTCTATCTGTTTATGATTCAGAAAAATATTACTATTCCGGAGAAATCGGATGAAATTTTCCCAATGATAGCTACTCAGGGATATTTCCCGGCAATTGTCGGTATTTTATTTATAGTCGGACTTATATCTTCCGCTTATTCGGCAGCCGGTTCTGCTTTAACGGCATTAACTACCTCTTTTACCGTAGATATATTGGAAAGTACCAAAAAACATTCGGACGAACAAGTTGCCAAGATACGTAAAAAGGTGCATGTTGGTATGGCGATTGTTATGGGAGCGGTAATTGTAATCTTCAACCTATTGAACAATACCAGTGTCATTGATGCTGTTTATATTTTGGCAAGTTACACTTACGGTCCTATTTTGGGTATGTTTGCTTTTGGTATTTTCATGAAACAGCATGTTCGCGACAAGTATATTCCTATTGTAGCTGTTACTTCCCCCATCCTTTGTTTTATTTTGCAAAAGAATTCGGAAGTATGGTTTAACGGGTATTCATTCAGCTATGAGTTACTGATATTTAATGCATTGTTCACGTTTATCGGGTTATGCTTGTTGATTAAGAAATAAAGGTCATGATAATAAATAAAGATAGTATGGTTACATCAAAAATAGATTGTTTTATCCCTTATCAGGGAATGGAACAAGCAGCACAAACAGTTAAAAGCCTGAGAGAAACAAATCTGGTAAATAATATATTTCTATTGGCAGTTGAAGACATTGCCCCATTGGATGATTGCGAATTATTGCATGTGGATTCATTAGCAAGTACTGCTACTATTCGTAAGATCGCTATAAGGGCAACAGCCGGATATTCTTTGATTTACACCAAATATACTTCTTTGGAATTAGGATTGTTTGCTTTTGAGCGCATGTTGAATATTGCTTCGGACAGTAATGCGGGAATGGTATATGCGGATCATTATCAGATAACCGGTGATATTCGTCAGGAATGTCCTGTAATAGACTACCAGTTTGGAAGTTTAAGAGATGATTTTAATTTTGGTTCATTATTATTTTATAGGACGGATGTTTTAAAGGAAGCTGCTTCCCGAATGGATAAAGAATATCAATTTGCCGGATTATATGATTTGCGTCTGAAAGTATCTCAAAAGGCGGATTTAGTACATATCAATGAATTTTTGTATTCGGAAGTGGAGAAAGATACCCGTAAGAGTGGAGAAAAGATATTTGATTATGTCGATCCAAAGAACAGAGGTGTGCAGTTGGAAATGGAAGCGGCTTGCACAGAGCACTTGAAGGCGATTGGAGGATATTTGAAACCGGAATTCAGGAAAATAGAATTCAGTTCAGGTAGTTTCGAATATGAGGCATCTGTTATTATTCCGGTTCGTAACCGTATTCGTACAATTAAAGATGCCATTCGTTCCGTGTTGAACCAAAAAACGGATTTTAAATTCAATTTGATAGTTATAGATAATCATTCTACTGATGGAACAACGGAAGCTATCAGGGAATTTGCAGCAGATGAGAGGTTGGTTCATATTATCCCTGAACGTCAGGATTTAGGTATAGGCGGTTGTTGGAATGTGGGAGTTCATCATCCGAAATGTGGAAAGTTTGCTCTCCAGCTTGATAGTGATGATGTATATAGCAATGAGAATACATTAACTACAATGGTAAACGCTTTCTACCAGCAAAATTGCGGGATGGTGGTAGGAACATATATGATGACCGATTTTAATATGGATATGATTGCTCCGGGGATTATAGACCATAAAGAATGGACACCGGAAAATGGGCGTAATAACGCTCTTCGTATTAATGGGTTAGGTGCTCCACGGGCATTTTATACTCCGTTGCTCCGGGCTGTAAAGGTTCCTAATACCAGTTATGGTGAGGATTATGCGTTGGGATTGAATATTTCCCGCGAATATCAGGTCGGACGTGTATATGATGTAGTATATTTATGCCGTCGTTGGGAGGATAATTCGGATGCATCTTTGGATGTTGTGAAAATGAACAGGCATAACACGTATAAAGATAGGATTCGTACTTGGGAGCTTCAGGCACGTATAGCAATGAATAAGGGGAAATGAAACAGATAGTAACATCAATACAAGCATTGAACCTGCTTGACCGCCAACGGAAGAATTGGGTTGTTGCAGAAAATAATTATTCGGCATTATCTCAGGTGAAGGTTAAAGAACTGAGTTTTGGTGGTTTTACTATAACCGTGCAGTTTAATCCGGCACGTATTGTTTCATCCGCTGCAAAGGTTGATACTAAATCCATTCAGGAAAGAAAGTGTTTTCTTTGTGGCGCCAATCGTCCGGCGGAACAGGAAGGATTGTATTTTGGTGATGAATATACAATCTTGGTTAATCCTTTTCCTATTTTTCCCGAACACTTAACTATTCCGGTTAATGTGCATAAAGATCAACGGATTTCTCACCATTATGGGGATATGTTGGATCTGGCACAAGCATTAGATAAGTTTACTATCTTCTATAACGGTCCGAAATGCGGTGCTTCAGCTCCCGATCATATGCATTTCCAAGCCGGCAATCGTGGCTTTCTGCCCATAGAAACCGAGTGGAAAAATGTTAGCTGGAAAGTAATTTATAGACAAACGGGATTAAATCTTTATGTGTTGAATGATTATTTGCGGAGCACATTTGTCCTAGAATCAGAAAGAAGGGATGAGGCTGTTCGGGTTTTTGAAATGATTTATTCCATGCTGCCTATCAAGGATGAAGAGGAAGAACCGATGATGAATTTGCTTACTTGGTATGAAGCCGGTCGGTGGGTGACGTGTTTATTTCCTCGTGGCAAGCATCGTCCTGATTGTTATTATGCCGAAGGAGATGATAATTTATTGATAAGTCCCGCATCGGTTGACTTTGGTGGAGTATTTATAACTCCTTTGGAAATAGACTTTAATAAAATCTCAGAAAAGGACATCCGTACTGTTTTCAAGGAGGTCAGCTTAAGCAGGGAAGAAACGGAGAAATTAGTAGAACGTATAAAAGGGATATTATGATGAAACCTATAGTAAGTGTCGGTATTATGTTCGAGCCGCAAATCCATTTTGCCTTTTGGGGTGGACATATTTGTGAAGGAGTAACTTACTCGGGAGAGAAGAACGTATTTCTTTCATCGGGTAAGATATTGTTTGAAGGTCGATTGTATGATGAATTGTTATTTGAACCAATTAACTGTAATTCTGCATCTTTTGAACTATACGATGTGACAATCGGGATTAATTTTCATTGGGAGCGAAAGGAAGACCAGCGTTTTTCCGGAGCTTTAAAGTTCATTGTAGAAAATGAAAAGATAACCGCTATTAATGTACTGCCTGTTGAAAACTATTTGACGAGTGTTATTTCTTCGGAAATGAGTGCAACGGCTTCTTTGGAGTTGTTGAAAGCACATGCGGTAATTTCACGCAGTTGGTTATTGGCACAGATAGAGAAGAATAAAGAAATAAATTCTCAGAAAGGAGAATATTCAGCCTGTACATGTACAGATACGGAATTGATTCGCTGGTATGATCGAGAAGACCATGTGAACTTTGATGTTTGTGCAGACGATCACTGTCAACGTTATCAGGGAATAACCCGTGCTTCGACAGAAATTGTTCGTAAAGCAATAGAGGATACAAGCGGACAGGTTCTTATGTTTGATGGTAGGATATGTGATGCCCGTTTCTCCAAATGTTGTGGAGGAGCGTTTGAAGAGTTCCAATCTTGCTGGGAAGATGTAAAGTATCCTTATCTGGCGAAGCAAAGAGACAGTAAAGCAGAAATACAGCTCCCCGATCTCCGCGATGAAAAAGAGGCGGACAAATGGATTCGTACGGCTCCTTCTGCTTTTTGTAACACTAAAGATAAGCACATTTTATCTCAAGTGCTGAATAACTATGATCAGGAGACTGTTGATTTTTACCGTTGGAAAGTCAGCTATACCCAAGAAGAATTATCGGCACTGATAAAACAACGTTCGGGGATAGATTATGGAGTGGTGACAGATCTGATTCCAATAGAAAGAGGTACATCCGGGCGTTTAGTTAAACTAAAGATAGTGGGAACAAAACGTACTATGATAATAGGCAAGGAGCTTGAGATACGCCGGACTCTTTCCACATCCCATCTTTATAGCTCGGCATTCGTAGTGGATAAAGAAGGAGATACTTTTATACTGACCGGTGCAGGTTGGGGACATGGTGTGGGACTTTGCCAGATAGGTGCGGCTGTGATGGGTGAACAAGGTTATTTGTATAATGACATATTGCTGCACTATTATATAGGTGCGGACATCAAGAAGTTATATTAAAGACGAAATATAATACTATGAAAGACAAGAAAAGATCGCCGTGGGCATGGATACCGACATTATATTTTGCACAAGGACTTCCTTATGTTGCGGTGATGACTATTTCGGTTATTATGTATAAACGCTTGGGTATATCAAATACTGACATAGCTTTATATACTTCCTGGTTGTACCTGCCGTGGGTTATTAAACCTTTTTGGAGCCCTTTCGTGGATTTGTTGAAAACCAAGCGTTGGTGGGTGGTGACAATGCAATTATTAGTGGGAGCCGGATTGGCAGGAATCGCCTTTACCATACCTATGGATTATTTTTTCCAGTTGACATTAGCCATATTTTGGTTGGTCGCTTTTAGCTCGGCAACACATGATATTGCCGCCGATGGCTTTTATATGTTAGCATTGAGTGTACATGACCAGTCGCTTTACGTCGGCATTCGCAGCACATTTTATCGTGTTGCCACTATTGCAGGTCAAGGGCTGTTGGTGGTGCTTGCAGGAACATTGGAACGCTGGACCGGTAAAGTGGCTTTTGCATGGTCTATAACTTTCTTTATTTTGGCCGGACTTTTTCTCGCTTTTTGTTTATATCATAAGTATATACTTCCCAGACCGGTTTCCGATAAGCCGGTTGCGGGAGGACTGACTAATGCATCCGATATATTTCGTGAATTCTTTGCTACGTTTGCTTCATTCTTTAAAAAGAAACAGGCAGGCATTGCAATCTTGTTTATGCTCTTTTACCGTTTTCCGGAGGCTCAGTTGGTAAAGCTGATTAATCCTTTTCTTCTTGATCCTCTCGAAGAGGGAGGGTTAGGTTTAACTACGGAGCAAGTGGGATGGGTATATGGTACAATTGGCATTATTGGTTTGACGATAGGTGGTATTATTGGGGGTATTTGTGCTGCGAAAGGAGGGTTGCAGAAATGGTTATGGCCTATGGCATGGAGCATTTCGCTGACGTGTCTCACATTTGTGTATCTGGGTTATTTCCAACCACAGGACTTTTTTATAATTAACTTGTGCGTATTTATAGAGCAATTCGGATATGGTTTCGGATTTACTGCTTATATGCTGTATCTCATATATTATTCGGACGGTGAACATAAAACTGCGCACTATGCTATTTGTACAGCTTTTATGGCATTGGGAATGATGTTGCCGGGAATGGCTGCCGGGTGGTTGCAAGAGCATATCGGTTATGAGAATTTCTTTATCTGGGTAATGGTTTGTTGTGTTGCTACCATTGCGGTGTGTACCTTTATAAAGATTGATCCGGAATATGGTAAAAAGGAAGTGACACCAGATAAACAAGAATAAAACAGAATAAGAGATGAAAAAAAATGCAAGCCAAAGGTTATTGGCACTTGATGTGTTGCGGGGAGTTACAAAAATATATATAAAGATATGATATTATTGGCAGATAGCGGATCTACCAAAACAGACTGGTGTTTGGTGGATGGCGGAGAATTGGTTTTACAAGTGTTCACCAAAGGAACCAATCCATTCTTTCAAACGGAGGATGAGATCGGCGAAGAAGTGGAGAAACACTTGATGCCCGAATTGGGCAATCGTTCGATAGATGCTGTTTATTTCTATGGGGCGGGTTGTGCATTCCCGGAAAAGAATGAGATTGTACGTGCAGCAATAGCCCGTCACATCAATGCTCCGATTGAAGTGGGCAGCGATTTGCTTGCAGCAGCTCATGCTTTGTGTGGTAATGAACCGGGGATAGCTTGCATTATGGGTACAGGTTCCAACTCCTGTTTCTATGACGGTAGGGAAATTGTAAGCAATGTTTCTCCGCTTGGTTTCATTCTTGGTGATGAAGGTAGCGGGGCTGTGTTGGGAAAGTTGTTTGTTGGTGATTGTTTAAAGAACCGGATTTCACCGGCGTTGCAGGATAAGTTCTTTAAACAGTTCAATCTTACCCGTGCCGATATACTGGACAGGGTTTACAAGCAACCTTTCCCGAATCGCTTCTTGGCAAGCCTTTCTCCGTTTCTTGCGCAGAATATAGAGCAGCCGGAACTACACAGCCTTGTATTAAACAGCTTCAAATCATTCTTCACCCGCAATGTAATGCAATATAATTATCGGGATTACAAAGTACATTTTGTTGGTTCGGTTGCTTATCACTATGAACCCGTGTTGGAGGAAGCGGCAAAAGAGTCGGGTATAACGTTGGGTACAATTATCCAAAGCCCCATGAAAGGGCTGATAACATATCATTCCCTGTTCAATCACTAATCACTCAACATTAATCACTAAAAAAATGGCATTTATTAAAATAACAGAGCAACCTTCGTTGCACAATGATTTAGATAAGAAATCCGTTCGTGAGTTATTGGACGGCATTAATGAGGAAGATCATAAAGTAGCCGATGCAGTTCGGAAAGCAATTCCCCAAATAGAAATGTTGGTGACTGAAATAGTAAAGAGGATGAAGCTTGGCGGACGTATCTTCTATATGGGAGCAGGAACAAGCGGACGTTTGGGAGTGCTTGATGCTTCCGAGATACCTCCTACTTTTGGTATGCCTAATACTTTGGTTGTCGGATTGATAGCCGGAGGTGAAAGGGCTTTGCGCAATCCTGTGGAGAATGCGGAAGATGATATGGAAAAGGGTTGGGAAGAATTGAAGGAGTATAATGTATGTTCCAAAGATACGGTTATCGGCATTGCCGCTTCGGGAACTACTCCTTATGTGATAGGTGCTTTACGCAAAGCTCGTGAAAACGGTATTCTTACAGCTTCTGTCAGCAGTAATCCCGAATCACCCATTTCAAAAGAAGCGGATGTGCCTATCGAGATGATTGTAGGTCCCGAGTTTGTAACAGGTAGTTCGCGCATGAAATCTGGAACAGGGCAAAAGATGATTCTCAACATGATAACCACGGCTACAATGATACAGTTGGGACGTGTAAAAGGAAACCGCATGGTAAACATGCAGTTGTCTAACCAAAAGCTGGTCGACCGTGGCACAAGAATGGTTGTAGATGAATTAGGCTTGGATTATGAACAGGCAAAACGTTTGTTGCTGCTTCACGGCTCGGTGAAGAAAGCTGTGGATGCATACAAGGAACAAAATAAATAGCTTTTGTTGATAACTTAAGAACTAGTCGTGTTAGCGGAAAGCGGACACAGTGTGCGGTATCGGACACTGATCCGCTTTCTTATTTATATGATAATCTGATATTTAATAAGGCGGCATGCTACTTGTTTATATGGATGGTGTTAAGCAGCGGGATAAAAACAAAAAGAATTGCAACTTAATTGAAACTCGTCCCGTCTAATAAATATAAAGATTAAAACAACAATAAAAAATAGACGACAATGAGAACAACAGGTATTATCAGAAGGGTATTGGCAACAGTGGTGTTTGCATTTATTTGTGTGGTGGCAGTTAACGCAGCCAAGAAAGATTCTTTTATTTATAACAGTGAAGAAAACAACGGTGTAGTGACGTCACAAGTTGTTTATAAACTGGATGATGACCAACATTCACTATTACGTTATTTAAAGTATGACTTTGCCTATAATGACAAAAATCAAGTGGTGAAAAAAAGAGCCATGAAATGGAATGGGGAAAGAAATCAGTGGGAAAACTATTATTTCATACAGTATGTATATGATGCATCGGGAATAAAAGTGGAATATTCCCGTTGGAACTCGGAAAGGAATATGTACGAACCTACCAAATGGCAATAGATTATTCTGACGAATGGGGGAATAAGTTAAAGAGTTGACTTATTTAAATCGTCAGTAAATCAGGGGGCTTAGATTAACATCGCGTAGGTAGAGGCTGTTTCAATAACTATTGAAACAGCCTTATTTCATTTGGTAAATATGTTAAATCTTGGATTTATGGGACATGTTTTTAAGTATTGCTGATCTAATGTAATACCTTTTGTCTACATTTGTGATGCGAAACAACCTTAAATACACTTATTAATACATATATACTATGGGACGAACTATTTTGCTTCCTGTTTATATATTACTGACATCCTCGTCTACAGGAGTGTCCGGCAATAATTACCCGTTTACATTTATCGATGTTGTTTTATTCCTGTTGTTCTGCGTTTGCTTGATTGCTTTTTATCGCTTGGTTATCAAGCACAAGGGGATGAACAAACGTATTCTCGATTCATTGGATACACCTGTTTATCTTGTAAACAGCAAGGGCGTTGCCATTCGTATGCTCAACTCGCCAAACGAAGATTTGGGCATATTTACGAATCACAAAAAACTGAAGAATAAAGATATGCACCAGATTGTGGTGGGATCGGGAAACTATGAAGAGTGTATGGAGGTACTGAGGGACGTATTGAAAACCCGTGTTTCCGGAAGTGTGAAAGCAAATATCAGGCGGAACGACGGAAAGGAATTGAAAGTCAGTGCGCGCATGGTCTATTATGACCGTGAACACGTTCTTGTTTTTCTGCGTAACATCACTGAATTGGAACAAGAACAGGTGCGAAGCGAGCGTTACCGTTTCTTTCTCGAATCCATACTAGATAACCTTCCTATCGCCACTATTGTGAAGGATGTCAAAAACAAGGGAAAATATCTTGTGTGGAACAAGAAAGCGGGAGACTTGGTTAATGTCGATCCGAAAGAAATTGTAGGAAGACATGAGGCCGATTTCAAAAAAATGGGTGAAATGGTTGCCCGTATTGAGAAAGAGGTAATAGAAACAGGACGTCCGCAATCATTTATTCAACGTGTGACGAATGCCGCAGGCAATGAGATAATACTTTCCATTCATAAAGCGCTTGTTTCCTACAATGACGGGGAAGAACAATGGATGATAAGTTCTTCGATGGATATTACCGAGATTGAGAACCAACAACACCAGATAGAAGCATTGAACCGTGAATTCCTGTTTGTAATGAAGGCTATCGGGCTTATCTCGTGGAGGTGGGATTTGCAGAAAGACGTTATCATGTGTAACCGTGATTTCTTTACGCCTAAGTCAGATGCGGTGACGGGCGTTGTTGCCGAAGATGGCGAGGAATATTTTTCTCAGGTGCTTCCCGAACATCGCGATCATATGCGTAAAGCTTTTGATGACCTTGCCAATGACCGTATTTCTACTTTCGATGAGGAATATCAGATTCTGTATAAAGGTGACAACAAGCCTTCATGGGCGGAGACATTCGCCATTGTCAGCAAACGTGGCACAGATGGGAAACCCAAAGAGTTTATCGGTGCTACCCGTCTGATAGATGAACGTAAGGAAATGGAAAACGCTTTACTCGAAGCAAAAGAAAAGGCGGAGCAGGGCAGCCGTTTGAAAAGTGCATTCCTTGCCAATATGAGCCACGAGATACGCACCCCGCTCAATGCCATTGTGGGCTTTTCCGGTTTACTGTCAAACTATGTGCAGGATGATGAATGCCGCGAGTTCGTCAACATCATCGAAAGTAACAACCAACTGCTTTTGCAACTGATTAACGATATTCTGGATATTTCCAAAATAGAGTCGGGTACGCTGGAGTTCACTTATGGAGACATGGATGTGAACGGCAATCTTTCCGAATTGCGTTCTGCGACCGAACTGCGCGTATCTCCCGAAGTGGAAATACGTTTTGAAGCCGCCATGCAGGAATGTACGATACATACCGAACGCAACCGGGTGATGCAAGTGATAAACAATTATGTTTCCAATGCCATAAAATACACATCAGAAGGCAGCATAGACATCGGCTATTATCCTCCCGAAAACGGAAAACTGAGATTCTTTGTGCGGGATACGGGTAGCGGCATCCCGGAAGACAAGCTGGACAAAGTATTCCAACGCTTCGTGAAACTGGACAGCTTCAAACAAGGAACGGGCTTAGGATTGGCTATCAGTACAATGATTGCCGAGAAAATGGAAGGTTCGGTAGGTGTTGTTTCCGAAGTGGGTAAAGGTTCCGAGTTCTGGTTTGAGATTCCTTACCACCCTGTGGCACTTGTCCTCACCATGGGGGATGATGATGAATCTGAAGATAACGAGGTCATGGTTTCTTCCGCCGATAGTCAGGTGAAACTTCTTATTGCCGAAGACAATGCGAGCAACTACAAACTGTTTGAAACGATACTGGGTAAAGAGTACGCCCTTCTTCATGCATGGAATGGCGAAGAAGCCGTGGCACTCTACCGGGAGCATCACCCTTCGCTCATTCTTATGGATATAAAGATGCCTGTCATGGATGGTTACCAAGCTACCGCCGAGATACGTAAGATTTCTGCAAAAGTACCAGTGGTAGCTGTTACGGCTTATGCCCTCGAAAGTGACGAGGAACGCATCATGCACAGCGGTTTCACGGGCTACATACCCAAGCCGGTTATTGCCAAAGTGCTCAGGGAGAAGGTGGGCGAGATACTCAGGAAGCGGAAAGGGAAATAACTTCCATTTCCCCTTTCATTCCTTCCGGCTTTCTCTGGAACTGCTTTGTGTAAAGGAATGCAGATGAAAGCAGACTCCTAAAAAGTGCTTTCATCTGCTTTCAGTGCTTTCATCTGAAACAGTTTTCGAGATTACTATTGTCACTGCCGATTTGATCGGCAATCTAAGCATGTAGTTTGTCATCTGTCTTCCTATATTATTCATATAGAAAGATGGATTAAATTCAGGTAACTGTATGTTAAAAGAATGTATTTATTTTTATTGTTGAATACTTAGTGCTATATTTAAAAAATAATTAACCTTAAGAGTAGATAATTATGAAAAAGACAAACTTCTTATTTTTGTTGTTTGCTTTACTCTTTTCGTGTTTTTTAGTTTCGTGCACGGGTGATACTATAGAATATGAAAATCGGGTTATTAGTAATGAGGTACAAACTCGGGCTGTACCTACGCCTTTGTTTAATTGGGAAACTGCAGATTGGATGCCTACTCCTGTAGGCCAATCTCGAATATCAACACCTTGGATTGGGGCTGGTAGTATTTCTTCTGTTCATGGAATAGAAATCTTAAATGACCATAAGGCATCTGATGGTTGGGAGATGATGTACAATTCATTTGATCCTACTTCTTCAGGTCCTTTAGTAAATCCCTATTTTGTCCTTTATAATAAATATAGAGGACTGATGGATATATATTTATATATTACAACTCAGTTTGTAGCAACATCTTCATATTTGCAAGATAATTTATCTGTTATTTCAACTAAACCTTCTTCACTTCTAATGTTTTTGGGGCAAGATATTGTGGATCCTACGACTCCTCAACAAATATATTCGCAAATACAACCGGCTCCTGCCGATGGTTCTGCCCCGTTGGCTGCTAATAGATGGTATATGCTCCGATATGAACTTGCCTATGATCCGACAATATCCTCAATGAAGTATGATGATATTCGTTTAAATTGGGCATTGAATTATAAAGATATAAGTCAGATAAAGTTGGGTGGAAAACTTGAGGGGAAAATAAATGGGACTGTAGGTGCTGCGGGTTCATTGAATCCTATTTCAGCTTTACTTCCATCAACATCTGAAGTAGGAAATGGCGTTTTATCTTGGATGGGAGTGAATTTTTTGGAAAATAACTCTAAAACTCAGGTTAATTCGAAAGATTCTAATAATAAATTAGGGTTATCTAATGATGTCTTTAGTGCAATAAAAAATGGTGTAAGCAGTATTCTTTCTGGTTCTACTGGTGATATACTTAAAAAACCTATTAAATTTTTAAGTGCAATTTTGGGAGGAAGTAGTGGAAGTGGACCTACGCCTATTAATCTGAGAATAAATGCAAACATGACTTTAGAGGGAGGCTCCACTTCAGGAGGGGCATTTCCATCTACACCGATCTTACTTTGGATGCCGGGTACAAATATTCCTTCAACTGCCACCGGGTATATTCCTTTATATAATAAGCCTTTAGGTGTAATAGGCTTTACCGCAAAACCTCCAACTCTTGATATACATACTTTTACAGTTGAATGGGAAGAAACAGATGAACCTGTCTTTGATCCGGATGCATATCATCAATATCATAAAGTGTGGACAACAAGAGTAGTCTTTCCTAAGAATATTGACTATTCGAATTATGTAGTGTTTAATCCTGAGATAAAAAGAATTGCAAAGGTAACAATAGAAAAACAATCGATTGCTTATATGGCTGATGAAATGGTTGTGGCTGTTCCTGAAAATTATGCAAACTATGAAATGTATTGGGAAAGCAATGACAGTTCACCGCTACCAGATGGAATATGGAAACCGACATCCTACACTAAAATGGGTATACGATTCATTATAAAGGTAGAGCCATACGATGGTACACCTTCATCAATCATTGTGAAGACACTTGCTATAGACCATAGGATAATTGAGAGTGGTCGATGGAGTACTATTGATATGATAACTGATAAAGCATATGGCTTTTCTTTAGAAGAAATTTATAGAATTCAAGGACATACTAAATAAACTAAAACTATTAAATATGAAGAAATTACTAATTCCATTCATTATAAGCATATTTGCATTTATGTGCTTTACAGGATGTTCTGACGATGACCGTTTAGAAGGGACTTTAAAGGTGACTTTTGTTAATACAGATGACCTAAATATTGCTATATACTCTCCGGACAATATGCAAACACCTATATACCGAAATGAAAGATATAATCGTTCACCTTTTGAGATAGTTTTAAACTGCGGCAATTATATTTTGAAGCCTTATCATTTGCATGGTGGCTCTTCCTTATTTGAAACTGCAGGATTTCAAATAAAGCAAGGAGCTACGGTTACAATTGTTTATGATAATTATGATTGTATACATAGAATTTATTAATTGCATTACACTCTTTACATAAATTTTTGTAATCCTTTTCTGTAAACTAATACAGATGAAAGCAAACCCCTAAAAAGTGCTTTCATCTGCTTTCAGTGCTTTCATTCACTCTGCACCCCATAATTCCCCGGCACAGGCACATAAATAGGATTGCGGTAAGTATTGATGTTTTTCAGTCTGTTTTCTTTCACAAGGCGAACCATGTGCCGCCCGGCGGTGGAAGTGGTGAAACGGCAAAGTTTCTCCATGTCGCGACGGGTGATAACAGGGTTGCGTAGGAAAAACTCCGTCAGTTTCATATCTATCTCGATGTCGCTCAGCACAGCCGAGTGGCGCTTCACTTGCGAACGTTCCGTATGTGCCGTTTTCACTTGGTCGGTGAGCTTGACATCTGCACGGTATTTTACCGATTTAAACTTAACTTGTTGCGCCCGGGTGGAACTCGGTGTGCGGGTTTCAGGGCATTTCAACGTAGGTTGGAAATAACCTATCCCATCAATGTGCACTTTTTCCCCGTTGCGCAAGTGCTCTGCCAGGCTGTGGCTCAGTGAAATGATGGTCGCCCGAATGTCTGCCACGGTCAATGTACAGGCGGCATGTATTTCTTCCGCTAATTCTTCGGTACTTATCTGTTTGCTGCTCACTACCCGTGCGTGAAATCTCTTTTTCTTGTTTCCCGTAGGATTAGGTGATTGATAGAATTCAAATTTAATAGCCATGTTTTTTCTTTTTATGCTTTATGTTTTTATTTTCTTCTTGAAGTTTTTAGTTCCTCACAGCTGTGAGGAAGTCTCTTCATAACTGTGAAGAAGTTTCCGCACATATATGAGGAAGTTTCCTCACAGCTGTGAGGAACTAAAATTATCAGCACAAAAGTACATCTTTTCCGGCACTGTTGCAAGAAAAATACTTGAAGTTTCAGCTTGTTCACTTTTTGTTTGAAACAAGCCGGAATAATTTGCAAATGGGACATTTATGAGTATATATTTGCAGCATTACTCATGAAAATAAGATAAAAAAGAATGAAGAAAATGATGCTTAAAGTGATGAATTGGTGTAAATGCTTTGCGGGAGTGAAAAAAGTGGTGATAAATGAACCAAAATGTTGTGTTACAACAGGCAATAAGCGGGATTCCATGTTGGACGGCTTGCAGGATTATTTGTGTGGGAAGTATGATTTCCGCTACAACCTGCTGTCGGAAACACCTGAAATGAGGGAGAAAGGCAGCTCATCTGCCAGCTATCTCGTTGTTAATCAACGCATCTTAAATACCCTGTGCATAGATGCCCGCAATCAGGGAGTTAATTGTTGGGACAAGGATGTGAGCCGTCTGCTCAACTCCCGGAAGATCACCGATTATCACCCTTTTCTTTCCTATATGGAGAGCCTCCCCCGATGGGATGGGACAGACCGTGTCACGGAATTGGCGGGGCGTATTTCCTGCAAACAGGTATGGGCGGATGGTTTTCACCGTTGGATGCTGGGTTTGGCAGCACAGTGGATGGGACGTGCCGGGGAATGCGCCAATAGTGTGGTTCCGCTGCTTGTGAGCCGCGAACAGGGAAAGCGCAAGTCCACTTTCTGTAAGATGTTGATGCCCGTACCCCTGCTGTGCTATTACATAGATAAGTTTTCGCTGACTTCGGCTGCTGCGTGCGAGCAGAAGCTTTCACTCTTCGGGTTGGTGAATCTCGATGAGTTCGACCAGTATGGTGAAATGAAAACGGCAGCTTTGAAGAATCTCATGCAAATGTCTTCGCTTGTATTCCGCAAGGCACATCGTTCCACGTTCAGCACCTTGCCCCGCATGGCTTCGTTTATCGGGACTTCCAATCATAAAGATTTGTTGACCGATCCCACAGGCAGTCGCCGTTTCCTTTGCGTGGAAGTGGAAGGTGAAGGAAAAATAGATTGTACCCCGCCGGATCACGAACAACTTTTTGCACAGTTGAAGGCCGAATTGGCAGCCGGTGCACGTTATTGGTTTACCGCTGATGAGGAACGCCGGATTGCAGCGAGCAACCGGGAATTTTATAAACAACAACCCGAAGAAGAAGTGTTCTATCGTTGTTTCCGTTTACCAAAAGGAGGCGAGGAATTCAAACTTTATTCCGCTACTTCTATATGTACTCTTTTGCAAAAACGTTTTCCCACTGCCATGCGTGGGGTATATCCCAATAAGTTTGCCAAATCCCTTGTGGCGATAGGAGTGGAAAGGGTGCATACCACAGAAGGGAATATGTATCGGGTGGTGCCGTTGGAAAGATAAATATGAAAGCACTGAAAGCGGATGAAAGCAGGAAAACGGCTCCTGCTTTCATCTGCTTTGGCTTGGTGTAAAGGTTTTCAGAAATTTATGGAAGGAATGAAAGCGCTAATGTTATATAGTAGTGTTTACCGTACATGCCAAATAATCAAGTCGTAAAGAATTACAGCTTTGGGAACTTAATTGGTACTTGTAATGTTATTGCTTTATTCTGTATTATCTTATAGATTTTTATTTATCTTTGTCTCGAAATACTAAAACAAACGATTGTATGAAAAAGATTATTAGTACTTTGATGGTAGCCGTAGCATGTATGTTAATGGCTGCTCCTGCTCAAGCTCAACTTCGTTGGGGTTTGAAAGCCGGTTTGAACTTGAATAAAATGAACTTTAAAGAAGGTGCAACTAATGTTAAGAGTGATAATATGACTGGCTTCTTTGTTGGTCCTATGGCAGAATTTACTCTTCCCATTATTGGTTTGGGAGTAGATGGTTCTCTACTTTACTCGCAGAGAGGAGTGAAATTTGAAGAAGGAAGAGTATCAGAGAAGTATAAACAACATTCTTTGGAAATTCCTATCAATTTGAAGTATTCATTCGGCTTAGGCGATATGGCAAGCATCTATGCTGCTGCCGGTCCTGATTTTATCTTCAATTTGAAGAGTGATAAGTTTTTTGATGATGTAAAGAGAAAGAATGCTGAACTTGGGCTTAGCCTTGGTGTAGGTGTGAAGTTGCTTAACCACTTCCAAGTTGGTGCAAACTATATCCTTCCTTTGACTAAAAATGTGAAGGAAGACGGTTGGAGTGCTAATAACAAAACTTGGCAAATCTCACTTGCTTACATGTTCTAAATATAGATTAACACTATAATATGAGGGAGGCTGCTTACTTGGTAGCCTCCTTTTTTGTATCTTTGCACCCGTAACATAAACACCCGTGTTGTGAAAAAATACATTGATGTCATATTGCCTTTACCTCTCGCCAACCACTACACTTATTCCCTTACTGCGGAATATGAGGATGCAGTGAAGATTGGATGCAGGGTGGTAGTTCCGTTCGGACGTAAGAAGATTTATACGGCAATCGTTATCAATGTGCATTATTCAGCTCCTGAAGCTTATGAAACAAAGGATATTATTGAAGTGCTCGATATTGAGCCGATAGTTCTTCCTTCTCAATTAAGATTCTGGGAATGGCTTGCCTCTTATTATCTTTGCACGTTAGGCGATGTTTACAAGGCTGCTTTACCTTCCGGGCTAAAGCTGGAAAGTGAAACAATGGTGGTTTATAATCCTGAGTTTGTGGCATCCGAACCTCTGCCGGAGAAAGAACAAAAAATACTCGACTTGCTCTCAAAAGACACCGAGCAATGTGTCACCCAGTTGGAAAAAGACAGTGAGGTGAAAAATGTACTTTCGGTAATCAAATCTTTGCTTGAGAAAGAAGCTATCTTTGTAAAGGAGGAGTTGAAAAGAAACTATAAACCGAAAACCGAAGCAAGAGTGCGGCTCACTTCTAAAACTGCCGGTGAAGAACGGATGAAAGAACTTTTTAATGAACTTTCCCGTGCGCCGAAGCAACTTGCCGTGCTGATGAAGTATGTGGAGCTTTCGGGATATTTTTCCGGTTCATCTTCTTTCAAGGAGGTTACTAAAAAAGATTTATTGGAGAAGTCGGGAGCTACATCATCCATTTTGAATGGGCTTGTTGCAAAGGATATATTTGAAATATACTATCAGGAGATAGGGAGGTTGGATAAAGAATTGAAAACGACAGTTGAATTGAACCGGCTTAACCCTGCACAGCAACAGGCTTATGATTCCATAACCAAAAGTTTTAATGAAAAGAACGTCTGTCTGCTTCATGGAGTAACTTCCAGTGGAAAGACTGAAATATATATTCATTTGATAGAGGAAGCTATCCGTAGAGGTAAACAGGTATTGTATCTTTTGCCGGAAATAGCTTTGACCACCCAGATAACAGAACGCCTGAAGCGAGTGTTTGGCAATCGTTTGGGCATCTATCATTCCAAGTTTCCCGATGGGGAGCGTGTAGAGATATGGCGTAAACAGTTGGGTGAGAAGAATTATGATATTATTCTCGGAGTGCGTTCATCCATTTTCCTTCCTTTTCGTAATTTAGGTTTGGTGATAGTGGATGAGGAACACGAAAACACATATAAACAATATGATCCTGCTCCCCGCTATCATGCACGCAGCTCGGCTATTATGCTTGCATCCATGTTTGGCGCAAAAACTTTGTTAGGAACGGCAACTCCTTCCGTTGAGTCCTACTATAATGCCGAAACGGGAAAGTATGGTTTGGTAGAGTTGAAAGAACGCTACAAAGATATACAGTTACCTGAGATACAGACCGTAGATATACAGGAACTTATCCGTAAGAAACGGATGAACGGGCATTTCTCACCTACGTTATTGGGAGAAATGAGAAAGGCGTTGGAGAAGAAGGAGCAAGTGATACTTTTCCAGAATCGGCGTGGTTTTGCACCAATGATAGAATGTCATACCTGTGGTTGGGTTCCCAAATGCAAGAATTGCGATGTGAGCCTTACTTATCACAAAGGCATTGGGCAGCTTACTTGTCATTATTGCGGATACACCATTCCGATACCTGCTTCTTGCCCGGCTTGTGGGGAAGTGGATTTGAGAAACCGGGGATTCGGTACGGAAAAGATTGAGGATGATATAAAACAAATATTTCCGGAAGCAAGTGTGGCGCGTATGGATTTGGATACCACCCGTACTCGCACGGCTTACGAAAAGATAATTGCCGACTTTGAACAAGGAAAGACAGATATATTAATCGGCACACAAATGGTATCAAAAGGTTTGGATTTCGATCATGTAAGTGTAGTGGGTATCCTGAATGCCGATACCATGCTCAACTATCCCGATTTTCGTTCTTATGAGCGTGCTTTTCAGTTAATGGCACAGGTATCGGGGCGTGCCGGAAGAAAGAATAAGCAAGGGTTGGTGGTGTTGCAAACTAAGTCTGTGGATCATGCTATTATTCATCAGGTAATGGCGAATGACTATAACGGAATGTATGTAGCCCAACTTGCCGAACGTCAGTTATTCCGCTACCCTCCTTATTTTCGTTTGGTTTATGTTTATTTGAAGAACAGGAACGCTGATTTGCTGGAAGTAATGGCGCACACAATGGCGGAAAAGCTGAGAGCGGTGTTCGGTAACCGGATATTGGGACCGGACAAACCACCGGTGTCGCGCATTCAAACCTTATATATAAAGAAAATTGTAGTAAAGATTGAAACGGGTGCATCAATGGTGAAGGTACGCGAACAATTACTCCGCGTGCAACGTGAAATGATTGAAGACGAACGTTTCCGTTCGCTGATAGTCTATTATGATGTGGACCCGATGTAATAATAACCGGTAAAGATGAATATTTTACTTGATGTACATACCCATACCATAGCCAGCGGACATGCATACAGCACGTTGCAGGAAATGGCAAGGGAGGCAGCCGATAGAGGATTGCAAATACTGGGAATAACTGAACATTCTCCGGGTATTCCGGGGACATGTAATCCTATTTATTTCCGTAATTATCATGTTGTGCCCCGCACTATGTACGGGATAGAACTTTTGCTTGGAGCAGAACTGAATATCATCGACTATCAGGGGAATATCGATTTGGAAGATTGGTATTTCCGTATGCTTGATATTCGTATTGCGGGTATACATTCATTGTGCTATAAATCGGGAACGATTGAAGAAAATACTCAAGCGATGGTTGGGGCGATCAGCAACCCTCATGTTCATATCATAAGCCATCCGGGTGACGGAACCGTACCTTTATTATTTCCTCCTATTGTTGAGGCTGCTAAAGAACATCACACTTTATTGGAAATCAATAACAGTTCTTTGAAACCTATCCGTAACAAACCCGATGCCCGTAAAAATAACATAGAAATTTTGCAATTATGCAAAAAGCATGAGATACCTGTCATTCTGGGAAGTGATGCGCATATATCATTTGATATTGCTTGTTATGATAATATATATCCGTTGTTGCAGGAAACGGAGTTTCCCGAAGCGTTGATTATGAATGATAAAGTGGAGAAGTTTAAACAATTTATTCAAAGTAAAAAGTAGGTTATGAAAAAGATACTGTTTGTATGTCTGGGAAATATCTGCCGTTCGTCTACCGCTGAGGGGATAATGCTTCATTTGCTGGAACGCGACGGAATGACAAAAGAGGTAGGAGTTGATTCGGCAGGGATATTAAGCTACCATGAGGGAGAGTTGCCGGATTCCCGGATGCGTGCCCATGCTGCAAAAAGAGGATATAATTTGGTGCACCGTTCGCGCCCGGTTCGTTCGGAAGATTTTGAAAAGTTTGATATGATTCTCGGGATGGATGACCGTAACATTGATGATTTAAAGGAATTGGCTCCTACTTTGGAAGACCAAAAGAAGATTCATCGAATGACGGAGTTCTGCCGTAAGATACCTGCCGATTACGTACCCGATCCTTATTATGGCGGAGCATCCGGCTTCGAGCAAGTTCTTGATATTTTGGAAGATGCCTGCGAAGGATTATTGGAATTTATTTCTTCAGCTCGGGATAACTGATTCTTGTGTGATACATTGTTTTCAGTTTCTCTTTAAAGACTGATTTTACAGTCGCAATATCCTGAAAAGTGATAGGGCAATTCTTGAAGTAGCCTTCTTCCACTTGTGAATCTATGATCTTATCCACCAAGTTGCTGATAGATTCTTCTGTATATTCGGGCAAACTGCGGGATGCGGCTTCCACCGAATCTGCCATCATCAACACGGCAGTTTCTTTGGAATAGGGGTTTGGTCCCGGATAAGTGAATTTTTCTTCATCCACTTTTTTGTCGGGGTTCTCATTTTTATAAGAGATATAGAAATATTTTGTTTTCCCCAATCCGTGATGGGTGGTGATAAAGTCTTTAATCACTTTCGGCAGATTATGTTTTTCCGCCAGCTTCATCCCGTCATGGATATGGTTGATAACCACTTGTGCACTCTGCTCGTAATTCAGGCTCTTATGTGGATTTACTCCCGATTGGTTTTCGGTAAAGAAAGCAGGATTCTCCATTTTACCGATGTCGTGATACAAGGCTCCTGTTCTTACTAACTGGCTGTTGGCTCCGATTTTGTTTGCAGCTTCGGCAGCAAGGTTGGCTACCTGCATGGAGTGTTGGAATGTGCCCGGAGCTATTTCGGACATCTGTCTCAGTAAGCTGTTGTTAATATTGGATAACTCTACCAAAGTTACGTTTGAAGTAAAGCCGAAAGTCTTTTCCAGTAAGAATAATAACGGATAAGTGAATAACAGCAATACACCATTGATAATAAAGTAGATATACATGCTGAGATTCAGTTTCGAAATATCATTTTCCTGTATCAGTTCGATAGCGAAATAAAGCAGGGCGTAACTTGCTACTATAAGTATGGCAGAACGGAACAGCTGTGAGCGTTGAGACAATTCTCTTAAGCTGTAAATGGCAACCAGTCCACCCATTATTTGAAGCAGAATAAATTCATGCGGATAGCGTAACGTGATAGAGCAAATCAGAATAGTAATGACATGTGCCGTAAATGCCGTGCGTGAGTCAAGGAATATACTGATAACCATGGGCAACATGGCGTAGGGTATGATATATACCGTATAAAAGTTCTTGCTCACCATTAGTGCTGTGAGCACTGCATAGACTACTATAATGGAGAAAAGCAATAGATAGCTTCTTTTACGCTTATAATATTCCTTTCTGAACAGATCGAGATAGATGATAAAACACAGCATTAAAAGTGCAACGAACAATGTTTGTCCGGCAAGAATGGTCAGTTTTTGGTCAGTGGAGTCACTTCGCTTGATTGACTCTTTCCGCAAAGATTCCAGAATGCTGTAAGTCTCTTTGTTGATAATCTCTCCGCGGTCTATAATCTTTTGTCCGCTTTGCACCAATCCGCTTGCCCATGATACGTTGGTAAGCAGATCTTTTCGTGCTGCCGCCGATTTGGTTTTATCATAGATAAGGTTGGGAGTGATATAATCGTTCAAGTTACATTGCCGCAAAAGGTTCTTATTGAAATGAACGGAATCTGCGTCCAGCAAGTATTCGTATGCTTCCTTTACGGTGAATATTCCACTTGTCATCCTTTGGTTGGCAAGTTTGTCCTCAACCACCATGATAGAACGGATATTGTTTTTCTCAAGCTGTTTTAGTTCTTCGCTCGACACAATTCCGGCTTTGTAAAGTTCGCGTAAGGTCTTTTCAATATACTTAATGTATTCTACCGACGGAAGTGTTTTTTTTAGATTGGTGTTATATTCGTCTTTCAGTTTCTTTAATGCGGTTTTTTCAACTTCCGTATCAATGTCAAAATAAGGTTGAAAGGATTTCAAAGCACTGTCCTGTTCCTGTTTCACAGCGGCTTCGTCTTTATAGATAGGGAAATCGAAAGGAGCGGTCAGTAGACCATATTTCCACGGTTTATCAATATCAAATTGATAATTGAACTTGCCCTCACGAGGCAGGAAATAGACAATAACGGTAACTGTTGCTATTAAAATCAGTGCTTTATATAACAAGTCCTTATAAATAGTTGACTTTTTATTATTTAGACCATCCATAATATTCTGAATTTTTGCGAAAAGTACAAAAAAAAATGATAGGTAAACGCTTTTTTGTTGTAGAACACATATAGTTAAGCATAAGTTGTGTGATAGTTTGGAAAAAATACACTAATTTTGCCGAGTTTTATCACACTAACAGTATTATGGGAGAAAGAAAAGTAAGAGTTAGGTTTGCTCCAAGTCCTACGGGAGCGTTGCATATTGGTGGTGTTCGCACTGCATTGTATAATTATTTGTTTGCCCGCCAGCATGGCGGAGATTTGGTTTTCCGTATCGAAGATACAGATTCCAATCGTTTTGTTCCGGGTGCGGAAGAATACATTCTGGAGTCTTTCCGTTGGTTGGGAATCAAGTTTGATGAAGGAGTGAGCTTTGGTGGAGACAAAGGTCCTTACCGTCAGTCCGAACGCAGGGATATATACAAGGAATATGTGAAAATCTTGTTGGATAACGGAAAAGCATACATTGCTTTCGACACTCCTGAAGAATTGGAAGCCAAGCGTGCGGAAATATCTAATTTCCAGTATGATGCTTCTACCCGTGTGGGAATGCGAAACTCGTTGACGCTTTCTGCCGAAGAGGTTCAGTCGCTTATTAACGAAGGGAAACAATATGTTGTCCGTTTCAAGATTGAACCGAATGAAGATGTTCATGTGAACGATTTAATTCGTGGAGAAGTAGTTATCAACTCTTCAATCCTCGATGATAAAGTATTATATAAGTCGGCCGATGAATTGCCTACTTACCATTTGGCAAACATTGTTGACGACCATTTGATGGACATCAGCCATGTAATCCGTGGTGAAGAATGGTTGCCTTCGGCGCCGTTGCATGTGCTTCTTTACCGTGCTTTCGGTTGGGAAGATACCATGCCGGCTTTTGCCCACCTTCCTTTGTTGCTGAAACCGGATGGAAACGGCAAACTAAGCAAACGTGACGGCGACCGTCTTGGTTTCCCTGTATTCCCATTGCAATGGACTGATCCGAAGACCGGAGATATTTCTTCAGGTTATCGTGAGTCGGGGTATTTGCCTGAAGCCGTTATTAATTTCCTTGCTTTGCTTGGATGGAACCCGGGAACCGAGCAGGAAATTATGTCGATGGATGAACTTGTTAAGTTATTCGATTTGCATCGTTGCAGCAAAGCCGGGGCGAAGTTCGATTTTGAAAAAGGAAAATGGTTTAACCATCAATATATTCAACTGAAGCCTAATGAAGAAATTGCGGAACTTTTCTTGCCTTACTTAAAAGAAAACGGGGTAGATGCTCCGATGGATAAAGTTGTCAAGGTGGTAGGAATGATGAAAAACCGCGTTAGCTTCGTTAAAGACTTATGGAACGAATGCAAATTTTTCTTTGTTGCTCCAACCGAGTATGACGAAAAGACAGTAAAGAAACGTTGGAAAGAAGACTCTCCCGAACGCATGCTCGAACTTGCAGAAGTGATTGAAGGCATTGATGATTTCTCTTTGGAGAATCAGGAAAAAGTGGTGATGGCTTGGATTGAAAGCAAGGGTTACCATTTGGGCAACATTATGAATGCATTCCGTTTAACATTGGTTGGCGAAGGAAAAGGCCCGCACATGTTTGATATTTCAGAAGTATTGGGAAAAGAAGAAACTTTGGCACGTATCCGCAAAGCGGTGGAGTGCATTAAGAAATAGTCAGGTTTATGCGCTATTTGTACGATTTCGGGATTTTTCTGTACGACTGCCTTGTTCATGTGGCTGCTGTTTTCAGCCGCAAACCGCGTAAGATGGTTCGGGGGCATTGGGTAGTTTACGAACTGCTTCGTCAGCAATTGGAGAAAGGTTCCCGGTATATTTGGTTTCATGCCGCTTCTTTAGGCGAGTTTGAACAGGGACGCCCTATCATGGAGAAGATTCGTGAGAGGCATCCGGATTATAAGATATTGCTTACCTTCTTTTCTCCTTCGGGATATGAAGTGCGTAAGCATTACCAAGGAGCCGATATTGTTTGTTATCTTCCTTTTGACAAACCCCGTAATGTGAGCAAGTTTCTCGATTTGGTTCATCCGTGCATGGCTTTCTTTATAAAGTATGAGTTCTGGGCAAACTATCTGGGTGAATTGCATAAAAGAAGGATCCCGGTATACAGTGTATCTTCCATATTCAGGAAAGACCAGATATTTTTTAAATGGTATGGCGGCACTTACCGACGGGTACTGAAAAACTTCGATCAGTTATTCGTGCAGAACGAAACATCGAAGCGTTTCCTGGCAAAGATTGGTGTAAACCAAGTGACAGTGGTAGGTGATACCCGCTTCGACCGTGTGCTCGAAATTCGTAACCAAGCAAAGGATCTTCCGTTGGTAGAGCGTTTCAAAGGTGATTCGTTGACATTGGTTGCCGGAAGTTCCTGGCCTCCCGATGAAGATATGTTTATTGAATATTTCAATAATCACCCGGAAATGAAGCTGATTATTGCAGCTCATGTGATTGATGAAAACCATTTGGTGGAAATTATCAGCAAACTGAAACGTCCTTATGTGAGATACTCGAAAGCCAATGAAAAGAATGTGGAAAGTGCCGACTGCTTGATAATCGACTGTTTCGGACTTCTTTCTTCTATTTACCGCTATGGTGAAATAGCTTATGTGGGCGGGGGATTTGGTGCAGGAATCCATAATATATTGGAAGCTGCCGTTTATGGTATTCCGGTTATTTTTGGTCCGAGATACCATAAGTTTATGGAAGCCAAGCAATTAATTGAAGCCAAAGGAGCATATTCGGTGAAAAGCTATGATGAATTGAAGCCTTTGCTGGATAGAATGCTGACTGATAAAGAGTTTCTTTATAAAGTAGGAGAAAACGCCGGTAATTATGTAACCGGCAATCTTGGAGCTTCCGAGAAAATATTGAAGATGATAAACTTCTAAGATAATAGGTAAAGGGCTGGTCTTGATGGATCAACCCTTTAATATTTTTATTGAAATATTACCGATATAATAGTTTTCCTGTTTTTACCTTCAAATGTTCATTTAATAATAAAATAACTCATTGTCAGTTGGTAACAGTGAACATAATTTTTCTGATGTTCACTTTATCTTCATTTTATATTCACTTCCTCAAAATGCGCCTTGTGATTTTGTTCAACTTCCCTTGGGAGATCGTCTAATCTTCCAAGGGAAGTTGTGAAACATGTCAAGGGAAATTTTATAAACGTCAGGTCGTTTAAAAAAAACGACCTGACGTTTATAAAAAAACGACTGCATGTTTTTGGAAAACAATTAGTTGTTTGATGTCAATCAATACGTTGTTTTTTTTAATCAATGCATTGATTATTGCTGAACATAAAATGAAGATAGAGTGAACATTAAAAATGTTAAACGTTCACTCTATCTTATTTAGCTCGAACCTTTTAAATGTTAAATGAACATTTGAAGGTAAAATGAGATAACTTCTATTTATACCAGTCGGAATACATTAAATAGTTCTTGGCAATCTTTTGGTTAAGCTCTTTGGCTTGCTCCGGGTCCACCTTTTTTATAAACTTGGCAGGTACTCCGCCCCAGATGCTTCCCGGTTCGATAACCGTATTGCTCAAAACCAATGAACCGGCAGCTACAATAGCTCCCTCACCCACAACGGCATGGTCTAATACGGTGGAACCCATCCCGATTAATGCTCCGTCTTTAACGCTCGCTCCGTGAATAGTCACATTGTGTCCCACAGAAACATTGTCACCAATCTCTATGGTTGATTTTTCGTATAAAGTATGCAGCACACTGCCGTCCTGAATATTCACTCCATTACCGATACGGATGGAATTGACATCCCCTCTCAACACAGTGTTAAACCAAATACTGCAATCTTTTCCTATCACTACATCACCGATAATGGTTGCATTGTCGGCTAAAAAACAGTTTTCTCCAATTTCGGGAGTAAAACCTCTGACAGATTTAATTAATGCCATAACTTCTCAACCGATTAAATTGCAGCAGTCTTTTCTTTCAACCATGCTTTTTCTTCTTCGTTCAGACTTGGACTGAGCTTGTCATATACCATCCGGTGGTAGTCGTTCAGCCATTCCACTTCTTCCGGACTTAACATGGACTTAACGATACCTGCTTTGTCGATAGGACAGAGAGTGACAGTCTCGAATTTATAGAACTCACCAAATTCGTTTTCCGTATCTTTAACTACCAAAGTCAGGTTTTCGGTACGGATTCCGTGGCTTCCACCTTTATATACACCCGGTTCGTTGGATGTGAACATACCCGGAACAAGAAGAGTAGGATTCTCGTTCAAGCGAATATTTTGCGGACCTTCGTGTACACTGAGGAAATGTCCCACACCGTGGCCTGTACCGTGCAAATAGTTCATTCCGGCTTTCCATAGCGGCATGCGTGCAAGGGCATCAATCTGCGCACCTCTTGTTCCGTAAGGGAATTTGCAGGTTGCAATAGCGATATGGCCTTTTAATACTAAGGTGTAATCTGTCTTTTCTTCTTCGGTTAGTTCCCCTAAAGCAATGGTACGGGTAATGTCTGTTGTTCCATCGAGGTATTGTGCTCCCGAATCCAGTAACAAGAAACTGACGGGTTTTAGAGTAGAACAACTTTCCGGGGTTGCCGAGTAGTGAACGATAGCACCGTGTTCTTTGTATCCTGCAATAGTATCGAAACTCTCGCCTACATACAAATCTTGTGCGGCACGAAATTCATGCAATTTCTTGTCTATGCTGATTTCGGTTTCTTTGCCACTGGGTACAGCTGATTCCAACCACATAAGGAACTTAACCAATGCAACACCGTCACGCTGCATGGATGTGTGAATACCTTTGATTTCCTGTTCGTCTTTTACTGCTTTTAGTAAAGCAATGGGAGAGGAGTTTCTGATAACTTTGCAATTTGGATTTATGGCGGAGAAAGCTGCATAGTTGGTCTTAACCGGGCATAACTGTATGCTCTTGGTTGATAGTGCAGACAGGTGGGAGTCAATTTCGCTGTAATCCTTTATGACGATGTGCATGGATTCCAGATAATCCTTCACTTCTTTCGTAACCTTTTCGGGAGCAATGAAATAAACTACTTCGTCTTTGGTGACAAGTAGATAACTTACTACTACCGGATTACATTTTACATCACTTCCTCTCAGGTTGAGAGTCCATGCTATTTCATCGAGTGCCGATACCAATAAACCTTCTGCATCATTCTTTGCGAGTTGTCTGCGTATTTTTTCAATTTTCTCCGGAGTTGGAGTGCCTGCGTATTTGGTTTCATAAACGAAAGCTGGAGCCTGTGGCATGGCGGGACGGTTTTCCCAGAGTTCTGCCATCGGATCTAAACGAGTATCAAGGTTGATACCTTTTTTATTAAAGAGTGCTTTCATCTCTTCCACTTCCTGCACGGAAAACATTTTTCCGTCGATGCCGACTGTTGCTCCTGTGGGGAGTTCGCTGCATAACCATTCTACGATAGATGGTGTGTCGGGCAGCCCGTCTTTGAATAAATCAATAGTTGTACCTTCTATTTGCTGTGCACCCTGTAGAAAGTAACGGGAGTCTGTCCATAACCCTGCTTTATCAAGTGTCACAGCTACCGTTCCGGCGGAACCGGTGAATCCGGAAATCCATTGTCTCGATTTCCAATGTGATGCGGTATATTCACTGAGATGCGGATCTGTACTTGGGATAATAAAAGCCGAGAGATTGTTTTTTTTCAATAATCCTCTCAATGACGCGATGCGTTCTTGGATAATTTGCTTCATATTTGTTAGATTTTAAACTTTTGCTTCTCGCAAAGATACTAATTAAATGAATCATCTTCTGTATTTTTCTACCTGATTTTGTTCGTAAACGTATGATTTTTAGAAATAAACTTTCATTTTTATCATAAATATTCTGAGAAAGTTTTGTGAATAAAGAAACTATGTGTAATTTTGCCCCGCAATTTAACTGCGGAAAATTAGAAACAATATATTAATAAAAGTAAAATGATAGTAGTACCAGTAAAAGAAGGCGAAAACATTGAAAAAGCGCTGAAGAAGTTTAAAAGAAAATTTGAAAAAACAGGTGTCGTTAAAGAATTAAGAAGCAGACAACAGTTTGATAAACCATCTGTTACAAAAAGACTTAAGAAAGAACGCGCAGTTTACGTTCAGAAACTTCAGCAAGTAGAAGAATAATAATTCGTAATTTCTATTGAATTATTGAATTCTTTTTCATACATTCGTTGCTGAATTATTGATGCAACGATTCTTATGTTAATAGATTCTTTTTTAGACTATCTTCGGCTTGAGAAAAACTATTCCGGGAAAACGGTTGTTAGCTATGGTATAGATTTAGCTCAATTCGAAGAGTTTGTCCGAAATGAGAATGAAGGAATAACGCTTTTGGAAGCGGATGCCGATTTAATTCGTCAGTGGGTTGTCTCAATGATGGATAAAAATGTAGGATATACATCCACTTCTGTAAATCGTAAGCTGAGTTCGCTCAGATCGTTCTATAAGTTTCTTTTGATGAAGAAAGAAATAACAGAGGATCCTACCCGGAAGGTTGTTGGCCCGAAGAATAAGAAACCTTTGCCTTTTTTTATCAAAGAGAGTGAAATGAACGAGCTTCTCGATGAAACCGACTTCGGTAATGGTTTTAAGGGATGCAGAGACCGGATGATTATAGAAATGTTTTATGCCACAGGTATAAGACGGGCAGAATTGATCGGTTTGAATGATGCGGATGTGGACTTTGGCTCTTCTCTCATTAAAGTGACGGGAAAAAGGAACAAGCAACGATTGATACCGTTTGGCGAGGAGCTGCGCGAATCATTGGTTGATTATGTTAATGTAAGAAACGAAGCAATACCGGAAAGGTCTGAAGCTTTTTTTATAAGAGAAAGTGGTGAAAGGATGTATGACGGTATGGTTTATAATTTAGTGAAACGACATCTTTCAAAGGTGGTAACGTTAAAGAAAAGAAGTCCCCACGTTCTGAGGCATACGTTTGCAACAAATATGTTGAATAATGATGCTGAACTTGGAGCAGTGAAAGAACTTCTTGGACATAGTAGTCTTTCGACGACGGAAGTTTATACGCATACCACTTTTGAGGAACTTAAAAAGGTTTATAAACAAGCTCATCCGAGAGCGTAAAAAAGGAGGTTTGTATGGAAGTAAGAATTCAGTCTATTCATTTTGATGCAACAGAGCAGTTACAGGCTTTTATTCAGAAGAAAGTTGGTAAGCTGGAGAAATATTACGATGAAATAAAAACAGTGGAGGTGTCTTTGAAAGTTGTAAAACCTGAAACAGCTGAAAATAAAGAAGCCGGAATGAAGGTTATAGTACCCAACAATGAGTTTTATGCTAACAAAATAAAGGATTCGTTCGAAGAAGCTGTCGACGAGTGTGTTGAAGCATTGTCTAAGCAATTGTTGAAGTATAAAGAAAAACAACGCGGAATATAAAAAAATACGCAATTATTTTGCGGTTATCAAATAAATAACTAAATTTGCAGCCGTTTCGCTTGGGTTATAACGGAACGGCTGTATTTATAAAAAAACAATGCCTCTTTAGCTCAGTTGGCCAGAGCACGTGATTTGTAATCTCGGGGTCGT
>CABUKU010000027.1 GCA_902492205.1 uncultured Bacteroides sp.
AATATATAGAACTTTGTAGCGATAAATACATTCCGTTACTTACCAAGTAACAGTGTTTCCCAAACATCCTTTTACATATGATATTATCTTGCCATTTGCTTTGTTTAAGTTCTCATTATCAAATGGTTTCAGATATGCTTCTGTCACTTTAATAGAAGAATGTCCCAAAGCGTTGCAAATAATACCTGTACCTAAATTCTGATAATAAGCGGTAGTCGCCCATGTATGTCTTGCCGCATAAGAACTTAATTTTACATCTATTCCTATTTCTCTCCCCGTTTTTCCTATCTGATAATTAAACTTTCTCAAAGCAGATTGATAATTTTTATGAGCTTCCTTTCCTGTTTTGATAGTTCCATCAAGAATAGGGAACAGATAAGGTGAAGATGTAGTGTCCAAGCTCCGACGGATTATTTCCTCCGCTTCTTCCGGAATGGAAACAACTAACTCCTTGTTGGTTTTATGACGGTGATAAGTAATCACTTCTCCGTTAAAATCACATTTCCGCAGGTGGGCGAGGTCAATAAACGGTATTCCTCTAAGAAGAAACATTAAGGCAAACCATTTGCTTTCTGGATGAGTTTCCAGTGTTTGGGCATCCATGAATTTCGCCATGGCTTCCGGGGGCAAAGCACGTTTGGTTTTTGATTGCACTCCCGTATATACACCTTTAAAAAGATAAGGTACATATTTTGCAAGCCCTTTTATGACTGCACGATTATAAGTAGCACGCAACATACGCATATAGGTGGAAACTGTATTCCAACTAAGACGTTTTTCTATAAGATAATCCTCAAAGCCTTTTAATAATTGGGCGTTGAATGTAAACTCCTGTATCCTTCTTGTATCAATAAAAGCAGTAAAAGCATTCTGTGTGCTTTTATAGACATGTGCCGATGAATAGCGGTTTTCTGTTTCGAACTCATAGATAATATTATCCATGAAGTTTTTAAAATAGTTCCTTTTCATAATTACATATTATTGTTGGTTTGAAAAAGAACGCAAGGTAAGGGAGAATGTTTCTATAAAAAGTTAATGAGAGCAGGTGAAAGTGTAAAAGTGTTCAACAGGTGAATATAATATGCAAAATCGCCGTAAGCCCATGTTCCGGCTACGGCGATTTCTGTTAAGGGAAAGGTTCAGGTTTTAGGTTTATTTTGTTACAAGACTGAAATTAGTGTGAGCAATTTTCTTGTCTCCGTCAGTTTGTTTGTCATAGTTGATTTTATATGTTCTGTGCTCCTGATAAATGGAGTTTACACGTACTTTGATGCCTTTGAGCCCCGGAGCTCCCGGTTGATAGCCAAGTGCGGAAAGGTCAAACGAAACAATTCCCGAATACATGCGGAGTTGCGGATCATCGAAACTGTTGTGGCGGAATTCCAGACTTGCATATCCTTCTTCGGGATCTTTGGGATCTTCCACTTCCACAAGGTTGAGCATGTGAGGTTTATCCTCGTCATTGGTAGCCCATACCTGATATTCTATATTCAGGTAGTTTTTAGATACCCAGTAATTGATTACCTCGATTTTATCATCGGCTATGCTGTCTTCCTTTTCAGGAGTAATTCGGATAGCAGGTTTAGTCAGGATTTTATAGACATCATCGATACGGACACTATATTCATAGTCTCCCGGTTGTTCATCCAAATAGCTGAACTGGGCGAGCACGCGTTGCCCTGCACCGGCTTTCCTGTAATGTATCACGGAACTGTCTCTTGCAAGCAGCTTCTTGTTATTATCCAATTGGAGAAAATAATATTCATCGGCATCTTTTTGGAGTGTACCGATAGCTAAGTCATAATTATAGTTGTTATCATCATCATCCAGACATGATTGGAAAATGAAGCTGGAAAAGAAAGCGATAATCAACAGACTAAAAGGAATCTTTTTCATATAATGTTTTTGGTTTAAATTAAAATTAGTACTCAAAGCGCACTTGTTTTCTTATTACTGTTAATAAAAGAAAGAATATGGGAAAATACTGCATGACAAATTGTTAAATAGATTAAACTTTAAATTTTACTGTACAGGATGCAGTATTTTTGCGCTCATTGCATTTAAAAGATAAACACGCGTGATATCGATGAGTGAAAACGAACTATCAGAACGGTGCAGGCAGAAGGACAACTCAGCCCGCAAGGAGCTATATGAGCTCTATGCAGGGCAAATGTTGGCTATTTGTTGCCGGTATGCGGGAGATAGGGAAACAGCAAAAGACTTGCTGCACGACGGGTTTATCAAAGCCTACAACTCTTTCGATAAGTTTGCGTACAGAGGTGAAGGTTCGCTGAAAGCGTGGCTAGCCAGAATCATGGTGAACACATCTTTGGAGTATCTTCGGAAAAATGACATACTGAACCAGACAATGACACTGGAATCCATACCCGAAGCACCGGAAGAGCCCGATGACGGGGATATGGAGCAGGTACCGAAACAGATGCTGATGCGCTTCATTGAAGAACTGCCACCCGGTTACCGCACGGTTTTCAACTTGTTTGTGTTTGAGGAAAAGCCTCACAAGGAAATAGCCCGGTTGTTGGGAATCAACGAGAAATCTTCCTCCTCACAGTTTTTCAGGGCAAAATCTTTACTGGCAAAGAGAATTAAAGAGTATATGAACAGACGATTATAATAGGATGAAACAGGAAAATAAAAATTGGACAGATGATCTCCGTAACCGCTTGGCGGATTACGAAGAACCACTTCCTGCAGGTGGATGGGAACGCCTGGAAGAAGAACTTGAGGCTCCGATGATTACCGGTGTTAAGCATCCTTATCGTCGAATGGCTATTGCAGCAGCGGTTTTACTGCTTTTAATATCTTCGGTATGTGTGTATTTCCTGAAATCACCTGCTTCGGATTACATGAAAGATACTCAAGCTGCTCTCCCGACAGTGATTTCCGAGCCGGAGCAAATACCCTCTGCAATAAAAGAACAGCAATACTCGGAACCGGCTAAAATATCGGAACCGCATAAGCCGTTGTCAAAGATAGCTCAGGCATATCATAAAGCTGAGGCTTCTCACACAGAAGAATATGAGCCGCAGGAACAGCTCGAAGAATTAACCGAGCCGGTGAAAGAGATCGAGCCGGTGAAAGAACCGGAAACAACCCGCGAAGAACAGCCGGAACAGGAGAGCGTGGTGGTGAAACGCCGTCCGTCTTCTTATACATTTTCGAGAACTCCCGAACAACTTTCACGAAACAAGCGAAACAATGAAAAAGGCCATAACTGGTCAGTAGGTATTTCGGTGGGGAATGGTTTTCTTGCAAGTAACGATGTAAAGCCCGGATTCGGTAAACTGGCTAAGGCTGCAGGAACCGGATATGATGTTGAGAACTCACCATCTACGGGAGTGGGAGGGTTGCAAAACAATTTCTTATATATAGGAACAAACAGTGCAATCTCTGCCGATCCGGATAAAGCGGAGACTTACCGGCAAGTGCTATATAATAATTTCGATAAGGAAACTTCAACCGATGTGAAACATCACATGCCCGTGACCGTGGGTGCTTCTATCCGATTCCCTCTGTCGAAACAGTTTGCCATTGAAACCGGATTGAACTACACGTTGCTTTCCTCCGACCTGAAAGCCGGTGATAATTCACGATACATGCAAGAACAGAAACTTCATTATCTGGGTATTCCGGTGAAGGGCAACTGGATGTTTTTTGATAAAAAGTATGTTACCCTCTATCTGTCAGCAGGTGGTGCCATGGAGAAATGTGTGTCGGGTAAGTTAAAGAATACCTATGTATTGGAAGGTAAAGCAACGGAGACGGAAACAAGTGACTTAGACGTGAAGCCGTTGCAATGGTCGGTAACTTCCGCTGTGGGTGTCCAGTTTAACGCAACCAAGCATTTCGGTATCTATGCTGAACCGGGAATTTCTTATTATTTCGATGACGGGAGCGAGATTCAGACCATACGTAAGGAAAAACCGTTTAACTTTAATCTTCAGTTAGGATTTAGAGTTACTTATTGAGTTTTCTCAACTAAATAACTATCTTTGTGTTCTATAAGAAAAAAATGAATTATGAATCACAAGATAGCCCCTTCATTATTATCTGCTAATTTCGCAAATCTTGCAGCAGATATTGATATGCTGAACCACAGCGAAGCAGACTGGTTGCACATAGACATTATGGATGGTGTGTTTGTTCCTAATATCTCTTTCGGTTTTCCTGTATTGAAATATGTTGCGGAACTCACCCAAAAACCTCTTGACGTGCATTTGATGATTGTCAATCCTGAGAAATTCATTAAGGAAGTGAAGGAATTGGGAGCATTGACTATGAATGTGCATTTTGAAGCATGCACGCACCTTCATCGGGTGGTGCAACAGATAAAGGAAGCCGGTATGCGTCCGGCAGTCACTATCAATCCAGCCACTCCCGTTTCCATGTTGGCAGATATTATCAATGACGTTTACATGGTATTGATAATGAGTGTAAATCCCGGATTTGGCGGACAAAAATTCATAGAACATTCTTTGAAGAAAGTAACCGAACTTCGTCAACTGATAAGGGAAACAGATTCCGAAGCAATAATTGAAGTGGACGGCGGTGTGAATCTTGAAACGGGTGCACGGCTTGTAGAAGCGGGTGCGGATGTGCTTGTAGCTGGGAATGCCGTGTTCTCTGCTCCCGATCCGATAAACATGATTCATCGGTTGAAAGAACTTCGGTAAGCACGAAAGCTTTATCGGCATATATACACAAATATCCCTTTATCCGGTTTCTTATTCCATTGATAACAGGGATATTTTTTTGTGATTCTTTTCTTTTTGATTCGGGTTGCACAGTCGTTGTTATGGGTTGTTTACTCGTTCTCATTCTATTATTCCTTATTCTGTATTATAAAGCTGGACAACATTCAAACAGGTGGTTGTTTGGAGGTGCGGTTTATTTGTTTTTCTTTGTATCAGGCATCGGGATAACAGCTACCCGGTTATCGCAAGTTCATTATAAATGGGAAAAGAATAAAACTTTCTACGAAGTTGTTTTAACAGATACTCCTCGCGAAAAGCCAAAAAGTATTGCATGTACGGTTAATGTGCTCTCCGTAACAGATTCTATAAGTAAAACTCCGGTTAACAGGAAAGCGCTGCTCTATTTGTCAAAAGATTCTTTGAATGGAACTTTGAAATATGGCGATAGGCTTATGCTCTATGTAAAAATTGCATCTCCCGACAGTCGTTCTAATCCCGAGGAGATTGATTATGCGACTTATTTGGTTCGTAAAGGAATAGCCGGAACAGGCTTTGTGGGTTCCGGGCATTGGAAGTTGTTGGGACGAACTTCCATTGCATCATTCGGACAGAAAGCGGAAATTTATAGAACGCAGGCTATTGATTATTATCGCCACTTGGGTTTTGAAGGGGATGAACAGTCTGTGCTTTCTGCTTTAACTTTGGGGTATAAAGAGGATTTAAGCGAGGAAGTGAAAGAGGCATATTCTACTTCGGGAGTGAGCCATCTGTTAGCTCTGTCGGGGTTGCATATAGGGATTATCTGTACTCTGTTTGTAGGGTTGCTTTGTTGGACGAACCGTTCAAGAGTATTGTTTATTTCCGGACATTTATTTGTTATCGTTTTATTGTGGGGATATGCCTGCTTTACCGGATTTTCGCCTTCTGTAGTCCGTTCTGTGATTATGTTTTCTTTGCTGATTCTGGCAAGAATGGGGAAAACGGAGGGAATGACTCTCAATGTCTTGGCGGTAGCTGCTTGTCTCATGCTGCTTTGGAATCCGTTTTACCTTTTCGATGTGAGCTTTCAACTCTCATTTGTTGCGGTGGCTTCTATTGTGGTGGTTCAACCTTTTCTGTATAAACAACTAAAGGTGAAAAGTAGGATAGGACAATATATCTGGGGAGTGACAACGGTTACCATAGCTGCGCAAATTGGAACTTACCCCATTGTGATGTATTATTTCTCCAGTTTTCCTGTTTATTTCCTTTTGACAAACTTATTTGCTATTCCTTGGGTATTTGCTATTATGTATGTTACTGTAGGAATGTTGCTATTGAGTGCTGTACCTGTCATTCAATCGTATGTGGTAAATGTGGTTGGCTGGATGATTGGTTTATTGAATCAATGGACGGAATATATAGGGAATTTACCTTATTCATCTATCCGGCATTTATGGGTTACTCCTGTGGATATTGCTGTGTTTTATTTTGTCATTCTATTGATTGCTCTGTATGTGGTAAGGAAGTATCGCAAAGCTATGCTATATGCAGGAGTGACAATATTGCTATTATGCTTTTATCACACAACTTGTCAATTCATGGATAGGAGTGGGGCTTCCATTATTTTTTATGACAACACCGCTTGTCCTGCTGTTCATTTTATAAATTCCCGTAAATCTTCTTATCTGGTATCTGTGGGGGACGAAAAAGCAATAAAGCGTATGCAGAAATCTTATCAACGATATTGGGATAGCAGACAAATGGATTTTCCGTTGCTGATAGCTACCGATCAAAATGTTCCGGGGATATGGAGAAACAATGATATTGTACATTTCCGGAAAAAGACTGTTTGTTTGCTCACTGACAGTCGTTGGCGGAACAAAACGGCAGATAAGCCGTTATTGATAGATTACCTGTACGTTTGTAAAGGGTATCGGGGAAGATTAGCAGAATTAAAGACCTTGTTTACCATAAAAAAAGTAATTCTTGATTCTTCTCTAAACACAGGCAGGTTGACCGAACTGAAAGATGAATGCAGACTCTTAGGGCTGGATTTTATTTCTATTTCAGAAAAAGGTTCTTTGTATATCGACCTATGAGTCGAATAATTTCGTATTTTTGCAAACTTAAAATAGAAAGATTAAAGATAACGATGTTAACGAAAGTAATAGAACAGTCAAAGATAGACCACTTTAACAAATGGTTTGAGAGAGCGGATAAAATTGTAATTGTATCTCATGTTTCCCCCGATGGCGATGCAATAGGTTCTTCTTTGGGACTTTATCATTTCCTTGATTCCCAAGATAAGAACGTGACGGTGATTGTTCCCAATGCTTTCCCGGACTTCTTGAAATGGATGCCGGGTGCAAAAGATGTACTCCGCTATGACAGATACAAAGAATTTGCCGATAAGCTGATTGCAGAAGCCGATGTTATTTGTTGTCTTGACTTTAATGCTATCAAGCGCATTGATGCAATGGCAGATGCGGTGCTTGCATCTTCTGCAAGAAAGATAATGGTAGATCATCATCCTTTCCCGGAAGATTTTTGTTCCATTGTTATTTCCCATCCCGAAATATCTTCTACTTCGGAACTTGTTTTTCGTCTGATTTGCCGCTTGGGTTATTTTGAAGATATATCGAAAGAGGGAGCCGAATGTATTTATACCGGCATGATGACCGACACGGGAGGTTTTACTTATAACTCGAACGACCGTGAGATTTATTTCATTATCGGTGAACTACTGTCCAAAGGTATTGATAAAGATGAAATCTATAGAAAGGTTTATAACACATATTCCGAGAGTCGTCTTCGTTTGATGGGATATATTTTATACTCTAAGATGAAAGTTTATGGAGCTTATAACGCTGCCATGATTTCTCTTACAAAAGAAGAACAGGGACAGTTCAACTATGTAAAAGGAGATTCAGAGGGGTTTGTGAACATTCCTCTTTCCATTAAAGATGTGCGCTTTACAGCTTTCTTCCGTGAAGATACGGAAATAGATATGATTAAGATTTCTTTACGCTCGGTAGGGGACTTTCCTTGTAACAAGGTAGCTGCCGAATTCTTCAATGGTGGCGGTCATTTGAATGCGTCCGGTGGGGAGTTTAGAGGAACTATGGAAGAAGCAATAGAACTTTTTGAACAGGCTTTAGTGAAATATCAACCACTTTTAACGGCTAAAAAATAGTTATTTAAGCATAATTGCACCAAATTATTGCAATACTTATGAACCTATTCATTACTTTTGTCCGAAATTAGTTTAAATAAAATATGAAGAAACTTACTTTACTGCTCTTTTCGTTGATGTTGCTGGGCTGGGCTTTTCAAAGCTGCGATGATAATAAGACCTATGCAGAGATGTTGGAAGACGAAAAAGATGCAATAGATGGTTACATCAGTAGAAATGATATAAAAGTAATCAGTATTGATGAATTGCTTTCACGAAAGGACACTATGACAGCACCCAATGAATATGTATTGTTCAAGGATAATGGTGTGTATATGAATATTGTGGATAGGGGAGCTAAGGATGAGAATGGATATACAATAAAACCGGAGAATAATGACCAGATAACAGTGCGTTGCATTGAATATGATCTTATAGAGCAAGATACAGTATATAATAATAGCAATTGGTTTACTGCTAATGGGTTGGAGGTGTTCAATTATATTAAGAGTGGGACTTATTCTTATGGTCAGTTTACGGAAGGATCATTAGCAACTAATATATATGGCTTTGATTATAGTACAGCCGTTCCGTCAGGTTGGTTGTTGCCTTTGGAATATGTAGGGCACAAAGCTCATGTAAAATTGATAGTTCCATCTAAAATGGGACATACGTATGCACAGAAGTATGTATATCCGTATGCTTACGAACTCATTTATAGGATTTGGGAGTAAAAGATACAAAATATCTAATCTAATATCTTTATAAAACAAACATTTTTATGACACTAATAAAATCTATTTCCGGTATCCGTGGCACTATCGGCGGACACGCGGGAGAGGGATTAAATCCACTCGACATTGTGAAGTTCACTTCGGCATATGCTACTTTGATAAGAAAGACTTGCACATGTAAGGGCAATAAGATTGTAGTAGGTCGTGATGCACGTATTTCCGGAGAAATGGTAAAGAATGTTGTTTGCGGAACGTTGATGGGAATGGGATTTGATGTGGTAAACATCGGTTTGGCTTCTACTCCTACTACCGAACTTGCCGTGACTATGGAAGGTGCATGTGGAGGTATAATTCTTACTGCCAGCCACAATCCGAAGCAATGGAATGCATTGAAGTTGCTTAACGAACATGGAGAGTTCCTGAATGCAGCCGAAGGAAACGAGGTACTGCGCATTGCCGAAGCCGAAGAGTTTGATTTTGCAGATGTAGACAGTCTTGGTTCTTATCGTGAAGACAACACTTATAATCAAAAACATATAGACAGTGTCTTGGCTTTGAAATTGGTTGATGTTGAAGCAATCAGGAAAGCCGGTTTCAGAGTAGCCATAGATTGTGTTAACTCAGTGGGTGGTATCATTCTTCCCGAGTTGCTTGAGCGTTTGGGAGTGAAGCATGTAGAAAAGCTTTATTGTGAACCTACGGGAAACTTCCAGCACAATCCGGAACCATTGGAAAAGAATCTGGGAGATATTATGAACCTGATGAAAGGTGGCAAAGCCGATGTAGCTTTTGTTGTGGATCCCGATGTTGACCGTCTTGCGATGATTTGTGAGAATGGTGCGATGTATGGAGAAGAATATACTTTGGTAACGGTTGCCGACTATGTGTTGAAGCACACTCCGGGAAATACTGTTTCAAACTTGAGTTCAACCCGTGCGTTGCGTGATGTTACTCGTAAGTACGGGCAAGAATATAATGCTGCTGCTGTGGGTGAAGTAAATGTAGTAACCAAGATGAAAGCAACAAATGCTGTGATTGGTGGTGAAGGCAATGGTGGAGTTATCTATCCGGAAAGTCATTACGGACGTGATGCTTTGGTTGGAATTGCTCTTTTCCTTAGTCATTTGGCTCACGAAGGAAAGAAAGTAAGCGAGCTTCGTGCAACTTACCCTCCATACTTCATTGCGAAGAATCGCATTGACCTCACTCCTGAAACAGATGTGGATGCTATTCTTGCCAAAGTGAAAGAATTGTATAAGAATGAAGAGATAAACGATATAGACGGTGTGAAGATTGATTTTCCCGATAAATGGGTTCATCTCCGTAAAAGTAACACAGAACCTATTATCCGCGTATATTCCGAAGCCTCAACTATGGAAGCTGCCGATGAAATAGGTAAACAGGTTATGGATATTGTTTACAGTCTGGCAAAATAGAATAACAAGTATAATGATACGAAAAAAGGGTGGAGATTACTCCACCCTTTTTTCATATCCAAACCAATTTGAAATTTGGAAATCTGTTAGAAATGTTGTATCTTTACATAGTTATGTCCTCATAAGGGTGTTTCTGTTACTTTCTTATTAGCTCTACTTCTTTTTTGAAATAAGCCTACTTCTTTATTATAAATAGTCTACACCTTTCCCGAAAAAGGTGTACGGGTAGTTATGAATATGTCCTTATCTTTATGCTAAGGTGACCGTATGTTTCAATCAAGATGTACGTATGTTTGGGCTTAATTAAAAGAGCTTTACCTTCAGAACCTCATTCTCAAAGTTCGGAGTAAACACTCCTTGTCCGATGTTTTCCTTTATCTCTTCGATGCTCCAAAAACGTCCTCCATCCAGTTCCTCACAGTTTGGAGTGATTTCACCGTCGTATGTAGTTTTGTGAACAAAGACAAGTTCTTTTTCTCTTTCCGATTCAAACACATAAGAAGTGATAAATTCGGGAGTGAAATCTGTTATACCCAATTCCTCACGTACTTCTCTTTTTAAGGCTATCTCCACACTTTCACCTAAGTCGATGTGTCCGCCTACCGCAGTGTCCCATTTGTCGGGTTGTATGTCTTTCCATGCGGGGCGTTTTTGCAGATAGAGTTCTCCTTTGCCATTGAACACATGCAGGTGAACTACCGGATGAAGCATCTTGCTTCCGTTGTGACATTCTCCACGGGTGGCTGCCCCCATGATGTTTCCCTGTTCATCCACTAAAGGGAACATCTCTTCTTTATTGTCGCTTTTCATTAGTTTTCTCTTAATTTCCGGGTGCAAAGATACTAAAGGAGAATAATACATCTGATAAGATTGTCTTATATATTTAAAAACATTATCTTTAAACCGTGTGTTCTTAAAGATAAAGTTCTTGATTATGAGAGTGAAATATTTATTCTTAATACTTATATTACTTATTGGTTTTAGTGGTTGTGAGGACGATTCGTCATCATTGGAAGTGTCACAATCCGTATTCAATAATGTCAGCAGTGATGGTGCAACACTGGAAGTAGATGTCATGAGCAGTGATGCATGGGTTGTGTCTGATAATGCAACATGGTGCACTGTTGTCCCCGAAAAAGGGAATGGTAACCAAAAGATTACAATTAAGGTTGAAGCAAATATAGAACTATCTGCCCGAACTGCAACTATAACTATTTCTTCGGATAAGTCAGATAGCAGGAGTATTCAATTAAATCAAGACGGAGCCAATATCTCTCCGGAGGACTATCATTATAAGCTCCCGGTTATTTTTCATGTGCTCTATCACGATAAAAACGACAGCAAACAATACGTTGAGCCCGGCAGATTGCCCGAAATTCTGAAGAGAGTAAATGAGCTTTACCTGAATGCGGGACCAGGCAGCGCAAATATGAATGTGGAATTCGTACTTGCCACAAAAGATCCTGAAGGCAGAGCATTGTCCGAACCCGGTGTGGAACGTATCGAATGGAATACCGCCACCATTGATATTGATGATTTCATGTTCGGTAATAAAGGTATCTATAATTATTTGATATGGGAACCGAACGACTATATCAATGTAATGGTATATACATTTACGGAAGAGGATGTTATGGGTGTATCCCACTTTCCGTATTCCCCCATACAAAATCCTTTGGAAGGTACCGAAAACGTTTCCGGGCACGTGACCGGAACTAATCTTAAATATGCCTATTGTGTGTCCATCAATAATGCTTATATTTATGAGAAAACTACTGCCGCACTACCTAATCAGAATGACATGGCTATCACGTTAGCCCATGAACTCGGACATTATTTGGGATTGTATCACGTATTTTCCGAAGCTGCCGAAAACGGTGTCAGCGTTTGTAAAGATACAGACTATTGTACAGATACTTATACTTACAACCGGGATACTTATGTAGATGGGGTGAGAAGCTTGCAGGACAGTAAGTTTTCTTTTGAAAAGTTAGCTTGGCGTCATGATTGTGTACGAGATATTGATTTTACTTCACGAAATATTATGGATTATGCCTTTAGTTATTTAAATGAGTTTACAGAGCAGCAGAAGGCAAGAATACGCCATGTCCTCACATACAGTCCGCTTATACCGGGACCGAAAAGAGGTTGGATCCGGACCCGTTCCACAGTTGAAGGTCCGTTGGATTTGCCGATAGTTGTCATGAGATAAAAAGAAAGAGAATAGCCGGAGCCGGCTATCCTCTTCCACAGGTTAATTAAACAAAGATTGGATATTAATATTCTATTTTGGTTCTTTTCAGAAACGCTACGGTTTTATGTATCTCCTTGTACATCACAATATCTTCTTTCACGAAAGGCACTTCCTTGCGATAGGCAGAAAGGAAACGTTCGAGGATGGGGGATGTCTTTAGCGGGCGGCGGAAGTCTATTCCCTGTGCTGCATTCATAAGTTCGATGGCAAGAATGTGCTCCAGATTATCCAATATTTTATAAAGCTTGGTTGCAGCGTTTGCCCCCATACTCACATGGTCTTCCTGTCCGTTGGAGGACACGATGGAGTCACTGCTGGCAGCATAGCAATACATTTTGTTCTGGCTCACCATAGATGCCGCAGCATATTGCGGAATCATGAAACCTGAGTTCAGCCCCGGTTCGGCAACAAGGAATTCGGGTAAACCTCTGAGTCCCATGATAAGCTGTGATACACGGCGTTCGGAGATATTACCCAACTCGGCAAGGGCTATGGCGAGGAAATCATAAGAGATAGCCAAAGGCTGTCCGTGGAAGTTGCCTCCCGATATGATTAAATCTTCATCGGGGAAGATTGTCGGGTTATCTGTAACGGAGTTTATCTCGGTTAAAAGTACGGAGGACACATAACGGATGGCATCTTTCGTAGCTCCGTGAACTTGGGGAACGCAACGGAAAGAGTAAGGATCTTGCACATGCTTACCGGGTTGTGCGATAATCTCACTTCCTTCGAGTAACGTGCGGAATGCTTTTCCTGTTTCTATCTGTCCCGGGTGAGGGCGCATCTGCTGTATGCAATCCATGAACGGATCAATACGCCCGTCGAATGCCTCAAGGGAGAGGGCGGCAATGAGGTCGGCACTCTTCATGATTTTGCGGGCTTTGAGAATGGCGAAAACACCGTTTGCACTCATAAACTGAGTTCCGTTCAGCAACGCCAACCCTTCTTTGCTCATCAGCTTCACGGGTGCCCAGCCGAATTCATCTAGAACGCTGATTGCTTCACATTTCTTTCCTTTATAATATACATCGCCCACGCCGATAAGCGGGAGGAAAAGATTAGCCAACGGAGCAAGGTCGCCCGATGCACCAAGCGAGCCCCGGTCATAAACGATAGGCATTACATCGTTGTTGAAGAAGTCGATAATGCGTTGCACGGTAATGACCTGCACACCGCTATGTCCCAATGACAGTGCATGGGCTTTCAGCAACATCATCAATTTGATGATAACGGGGCTGATTTCCGCACCGACACTGCATGCATGACTCTTCACAAGATTCTCTTGCAAGGTGCTTAGTTCGTCCGGTGATATATTGTGGCTGCATAAAGAACCGAAACCGGTGGTGATACCATAGAGGGGAGCATCCGAGGTTTCTGTCTTTTTATCCAGATAATCCCGGCACTTCTGAATACGTTCTTTTGCTTCCGGTGCGAGTTCCAGTTTCAGGTTTTCGTTGATGATACGTTCGATGACATCAAATGTGAGGTCGCCCGAACCTACATGATAAACGTTCTTGCTCATAATCCGTGTGTTTCTTTAGCGAATGTTAGTAACATCTGTTCCTTTTTGCATGCAGCCTTTTCCAGTTCGTCGGCTTCTGCCGTGAATTGTTTCACGAAGTCTTCATCTTTAATGGAAGAAAGGTTGATGCGCACGTTGAGCAAAGCTCCTAATATGGCAGTACGGGCACACATCATTGCCACACAAGCATCGGTTATCGCATTACTGTTTCCGTTGCGTGCAACATCTTCGATGCTGTTCAGAATGTCATTGGTGCTGCGTGCTACTTCCATAGGTATTTTTGCGGCATGCTTGGTGGCTTTCTGAATAACTTCGCTACGTTTCGCTTTTTCTTCTTCCGTATCTTTAGGCAGTTTGTATGCAGAGAATACTAATTCGTATGCTTCCGCATCTTTATTTACATAATCCAAGAACAGGTCGCTGATCAGTTCTGCTTTAGCTGCAAGCATCTTCATTCTTTCTTCTACTTCGGCATACTTCTTTCTGCCTAAGGTGAGATTGGCAACCATTGCCGTGAGAGAGGCTGCAATGGCAGCATTGAGGGCAGAAATGCTTCCTCCGCCGGGAACAGGATCACTGCCTGCTACTTTATTTAGAAAATCTTTTATGGTAAGGTCTGTCAACATGGTATTTTAATTTATGGGTGAATAATAAACGATATTTCCTTTCTTTATGGTGCATTGCACGGAGTTCATTCCCGTGTAATAGGGGAGAGCATAGTGTGTATCGGTATCAAGCAGGGCAAAGTCTCCTTCTTTGCCGATTTCGATGCTGCCTATACGGTCGGCACGGTTAATGGCTGCTGCGCCATTGAGTGTCAAAGCGGTAATGGCTTCCTCCACACTGAGCTTCATGTAAATGCAAGCAAGGGCAAAGGTCAATGGGATAGAACCCGAACAACAGCTACCGGGATTCAGGTCGGTTGCAAGAGCAACGGCGCAACCGGCATCAATCATTTCACGTCCGCGGGCATATGGTTCGCGGAGTGTAAAGGCGGTTAACGGCAGGAGAGTGGCAACTACTCCGTTATTTGCCATAGCTTCTATGCCCTTATCCGATGCATGAAGCAAATGGTCGGCACTGAGGGCTTTCAATTCTCCGGCAAGTTCCGAGCCGCCGAAGCTTACTATTTCATCGGCATGTAACTTTACTCCATATCCCCACTGCTTGGCTGCCGAAAGCAATCGACGGGATTGCTCAACGGTAAATACTCCCTTTTCGCAGAATACATCGCAATTCTCTGCCAATCCTTTTTCTTTGATCAGAGGAAGCATTTCGTTGATTAAAAAGTCGATATATTCATCTTCTTTTCCTTTATATTCGGGCGGCAGCGCATGTGCTCCGAGGAAAGTCGCGGCAATATCCACTTTACGGTCGGAGTTGTTATTGATGGCTTGCATCACTTCCAGTTGTTTCAGTTCGGTGTCACGGTCTAATCCGTAACCGCTTTTGCCTTCCACGGTAGTTACTCCCATGCGGCTCATTACTTCAATGAACCACTCCGCTTTGGTTTTCAGTTCATCGAATGAAGCTTCACGGGTGGCTTTCATGGTATTGACTATGCCGCCACCGCGCTCCATGATGCTCATGTAACTGTCCCCACGCATTCTCCACATAAACTCTTCGGGGCGAAAGCCACCGAAAACAAGGTGTGTATGCGAATCTACAAAGCCCGGAAGAAGCACTTTGCCCTCGGCATCTATTATTTCATACTCTGCGGGGAACTCCTGCCGGTTTTCTCCTACATATGTAATGATGCCACCGGTAACTTCTACCGTTCCGCTTGGAATATCAAGAAGTTCGTTCATATCTTTCCCCCTGCGGGCAGATTTGCCGGTGGGGGTAATGATATGTGCATTCGTTATAATCAGGTTTCCGTTCATGGGGCATTATTCCATTATCCGTGCTTCCAGTACTTGCTGCATGGAGAAGTTTTCCAGTCCCAAATAATAAGAAGCCGTGTCTATCAATGCTTCCATAGGAACAAGGCCGATTATTTCGCTTCCCACGATGCTCACTCCGTAGCGGCGGGCTTCAATCCTTACAAGTTCGAAAGCACGATACAGGGCAGTCTTGGTAAAGTCCGTCATATTAATGGAAACCTGTGTGATGTTTCTTTCTGTCAATTCCACTCCCATAGCCTTGCAGTAACGCAAACCACCTCCGATGAAGCGGATTTTCTTTGCAATGTCATGTGCTATTTCAAGGCTTGGAGTATTCAGGTTGATGTTATAGGCTACAAGCGGCATACGTGCTCCGATAGCAACTGTCCCGGCTGTGGGATGGCGTTCTTCGGGGCCGAAGTCCGGATGCCATTCGGGTTGATGTATTTTTTCCGCCATACCCTCGAATTCTCCTTTTCTAACGGCTGCAAGGTTTTCGCGATGAGGTGCCGATGCCGATTTCTCATATAAGAATACCGGGAGGTTATAGGCTTCGGCTACCCGCTTGCCCACTTCTTTGGAAATGGCAATGGCATCTTCCATTGTGCACCCTTTGATAGGGATGAAAGGCACTACATCCACGGCTCCCATGCGTGGATGCTGACCGGAATGTTTGTTCAGGTCAATCAGTTCAACGGCAATGCCAATAGCTTCTATTACTGCTTCTTTCAGTGCATTAGGTTCGCCTACTACAGTTACTACCAAGCGGTTATGATCTGTATCATTACTGTAATCCAATAGTTTCACACCTTCTTTTGCACGGAAAGGAGATACTATCTTGTCTATTTTCTCTAAGTCGCGTCCTTCACTGAAGTTAGGAACACATTCCATTATTTTTGTCCAGCTCATGTCTTTATTATTTAATTCCTTTATCTTTCATTACTTTTTTAACTAGCTCACTGTCGGCAACGTGAGGCATGGTGATGTGGTAACCTTCCTCATGTGTGCGGTTAAATTCTTCACTTGTTTCCATAGCATGAGGATTGCGTGCCCATGAACGGCGTGCCACACCGCCCATTACATCCCAAAGCATGGATGAACGCAGAATGTTATCCACCCGCTCCGAACCGTCACACACCATGCCGAAACCTCCGTTAATGGCTTTGCCTATTCCTACTCCGCCACCGTTGTGAAGTGCCACAAGGCTCATGCCCCGTGCACAGTTTCCGGCAAAGCATTGCACGGCCATGTCTGCCATTACGTTGCTTCCGTCTTTTATGTTTGAAGTTTCACGGAAAGGAGAATCCGTTCCGCTCACATCATGGTGATCACGTCCCAGCATGATAGGACCTACTTCACCGTCGCGCACCATTTTATTAAAGCGGAGGGCTATGTTCATTCTTCCCAAAGCATCTTGGTAAAGTATGCGGGCTTGCGTGCCTACTACAAGATTGTTCTTTTCCGCATCGCGTATCCAGATATAGTTATCGAGGTCTTGTCCGCGCCGCTTCGGATCAATACATTCCATGGCTGCATGGTCTGTCTTGATTAAATCTTCATGTTTACCACTGAGACACACCCAGCGGAAAGGTCCGTAACCATAGTCAAACAGTTCCGGTCCCATAATGTCTTCCACATAAGAAGGCCAGATAAACCCGTCTTTCTCATCCACCCCGTTCTTTGAGATTTCTTTTACTCCTGCATCATAAATGGCTTTCATGAAAGAGTTGCCATAGTCAAAGAAGTAAGTGCCTTGTGCAACAAGCTGTTTGATTGCTTCGAAGTGGCGGTGCAGAGACTTGTCCACTTCCTTGCAGAAAGCATCACGGTCTTCGCGCAGCAGGCGGGTACGTTCTTCAAAGGTCAGCCCCACAGGACAGTAACCACCTTCATAAACAGCATGGCACGATGTCTGGTCGGAAAGAAGTTCTATATGGATGTTGTTCTTTATGGCATATTCGAGCAGGTCTACAATGTTGCCGTGATAGGCAATGGAACACGGTTCTTTGTGTCCGATGGCATAATTGGCGGTGCAAAAGGCTTGGGCCACATTGTCACAAATATATTGTACCCATCCTTGTTTATGCCTTGTTTTAATGCGTGAGAGGTCTACTTCTGCAATGATAGCCACTGCTCCCGCTATTTCGGCGGCTTTGGGCTGTGCTCCACTCATTCCTCCCAATCCGGATGACACGAACAAGTGTCCGCGTAAATCTCCGTCTTGCGGAATGCCGAGTTTCATTCGTCCGGCATTGAGCAGGGTGTTGAATGTGCCGTGAACAATGCCTTGCGGACCGATGTACATCCATCCGCCTGCGGTCATCTGCCCGTAATTGGCTACACCCATTTGGGCGGCAATATCCCAGTCTTTATGATTGTCAAACATTCCCACCATCATGGAGTTTGTGATGATAACCCTCGGTGCTTCCGGCTTTGATTTGAACAGTCCCAGAGGATGTCCGCTTTCCACTACAAGAGTTTGCTCATCGGTCATTACTTCAAGGTATTGTTTGATGAGGCGGTATTGCATCCAGTTTTGGCAGACCTGCCCTGTTTCGCCATAAGTAACCAATTCATAAGGATAGAGGGCGATGTCGAAACAAAGGTTATTGTCTATCATTACTTGGAAAGCCTTTCCTTCTATGCAGTTGCCTTTGTATTCATCAATCGGTTTGGCTTTGAGGTCGCCTTCCGGGCGGTAACGGTATCCGTATATCTTTCCCCGGGTAAGGAGTTCTTCCATAAATTCGGGAGCAAGCTCGGCGTGAAGTTCTTCGGGAATGTAGCGCAACGCATTTTTCAATGCAACTTCGGTTTGCGCGGGAGTGAGTTTGTATCCACGGTCGGGCGCACGGCGTATGCCTTCCACAAAAGAAGGATAAGGAGGTAGCTGATTACTGAGTGCTATTTTCATGTTATATTAGGTATTAGAATTAACGTTCAGCTCTATCTTACAAATATAGCGTTTTAGAAAATAAAATAGCAAAATGTTAGATAATATTTTGAATACTATTCGAAGTAAGGGGCAAAAGGGGATAAAATGTCAGTAATCTATTCCTATTTTATAGATATAAGCTAATGTAGGTACTTTATAAAGGAATGTCAAATGGTTTATTGCCGATGATTAACGTATTCTGTCCTATTGGTTTGCTTGTTCAACGGTTGTTGATTTATAAGCTAACAACTGTTGATTTATAGTTTAACAACTGTTAGTTTATAAATCAACAACCGTTGAACAAGTAAACATTGCCTGCGAATGTGCTTATTACAGGGTAGTAATGTGCTTAAGATGGCTTTTGAACGGGCTTATGGTAAATATAGGTTGTGTTTAATCAATGGTTCGAGTATTTTATGATATGATGATATTTTATTAAGGAATTAGCAAAGAAGAATCTCCATAACTGAGGAAACGGAAATCATGGCTGAGGGCATAGTCGTAGATGGTTCTCCAATCTCCTTTAACAAATGCCGACACAAGCAATAGCAGTGTGCTTTGTGGTTGGTGGAAGTTGGTAACCATTGCTTTTACTATGTGATAGTCATATCCCGGAGCAATGATGATTTGCGTGCTTGTATGCAATGTCTCCATCCCATGATGTTCCAAGTAATCGGAAATGGCTTGAAGTGCTTCTTTGGATGTCAGCCGGGTTTTGTTTTCATACGGTTGCCATTGAGTGACGTGCAAGTCGTTCGCTTCCGGATTATTGTGCAGAGTTACTCCTATATAATACAGGCTTTCGAGCGTGCGTACCGATGTTGTTCCCACTGCAATGGCTTCTCCGTTATGGGCAATGAGCTTGTCAATGGTCTTTTTGTTGACGGATATGTACTCCGTATGCATTTCGTGACCTGCTATTTCTTCACTCTTTACGGGTTTGAATGTTCCGGCTCCCACGTGGAGAGTCAGTTCTTCACATTCCACCCCTTTATCCTTTAAAGCGCCGAGAACTCTTTCTGTGAAATGCAATCCCGCAGTGGGAGCGGCAACCGAACCTTTTATTTTGGAGTAAACGGTCTGGTAAGTTTGCTTGTCGCTTTCCTGTGTTTCTCTGTTCAGGTATGGCGGAATGGGAAGTTCACCGAATACTTCGAGAATATCGGCAAAGGTTACTTCCGGGTTGTTCCATTCAAAATCTATCCAATGGCTTGTTCCGTGAACTTCTCTCCGGGTTGCACTGAGCGTGAGTGAGTTCCCTTTCACGGTTATTTCTCTTTTCAATGTTCCTTCTTTCCACTTTTTCAGGTTCCCAATCATGCAGAGCCAACTGCATTTTTGTGTTTGCTGGAAAGATAATACATAATCATTCGGTTGTATGGGTTCCAAGCAAAATACTTCTATCTCTGCTCCTGTCTCTTTGCGGAAATGCAAGCGTGCCTGAATGACTTTGGTATTATTGAAAATCATTAAAGCTCCTTGTGGCAGATATTCGGGCAGTGAGGTGAAAGTGTCCTCTTTTACTTCTCCGTGACGGTAAACCAATAACTTTGATTGGTCGCGCACGGGCAATGGAAATTTGGCAATACGCTCATCCGGCAGGGGATAATTGTACTCGCTGATTTTAATATGCTTTGTTTCTTCCATACTATTTTCTTTTTCCCGGCAAAAATACCGATATTTGTCGGAATAAACTATTAATGAAAAAAGAATATGGCAATAAAGATAGGAGATAAAGTTCGTTTCCTCAGTGAAGTAGGGGGAGGCATTGTTACGGGGTTTGTCGATAAGAACACAGTGAAGGTGGAAGATGCGGATGGTTTTGAAGTTCCCATGCTGATAAAAGAGTGTGTGGTGATTGAAACTGATGACTATAACATGAAGCGTAAACCAAAACCGGAAACGCCTGCCCCGGTAGTTCCGAAAGTAGAGAAGCCCGAAATCATTTCCCGTCCCACTGAAACACGCGAGGGAGAAATGCTGAATGTTGTTTTAGCTTTTATCCCGGAAGATATTAAAGCTATCTCGTCCACAGCTTTCGAAGCCTATTTGGTGAATGACAGTAATTATTATTTGTATTATACTTACCTCAGTGCGGAAGGCAAGAATTGGAGAAATCGTTCGCACGGATTGATAGAACCTAATACCAAGTTGCTGCTGGAAGAGTTTACAAAGGATGTGTTGAACGAATTGGAGCATGTAGCTGTTCAGTGTGTGGCTTTCAAAGACGGGAAATCGTTTATGTTGAAGCCGGCTGTCAGTGTGGAACTGCGCATTGATACAGTGAAGTTCTATAAACTTCATACTTTCCGTGAATCTGTTTACTTTGAAGAACCGGCATTGCTATACGATATTGTGAAGAACGATCTTCCTGCCAAGCAAATGTTTGTTTCGGCAGAGGATTTGCAGGAAGCGCTTTTGCAGAAAAAGAATGTGGATAAACCGAGAGTTCAGCCTATCGTGAAACATAAACCTGCCAATGAAATAGTTGAGGTTGATTTGCATATTGACGAATTGCTGGATAGTACGGGTGGTATGGGTAGTGGTGAAATACTAACCTATCAGTTGGATAAGTTCCGTGAAGTGCTTGAACAATACCGGGATAAAAAGGGGCAAAAGATTGTCTTTATTCATGGTAAGGGCGATGGTGTACTTCGTAAAGCCATATTGGATGAGTTGAAACGCAAATATAAGAATTATCCTTATCAGGATGCTTCTTTCCGGGAATATGGATTCGGGGCAACAATGGTTACGATAAAATAGAAAAGAAAACGCGAATGGCATAACTGAAACCATTCGCGTTTTTATTTAAATCATCAATTATCAATCATCAATCGTCAGTTCCGGCAGGTCTAAAACCTGTTCCCATTGTGAGATGGATAAGCTTTGTAAATCTGCTGCCTGTGCTCCTTGTGGTATAGCTCCTTCTGCTAAACGAACAAATGGGGTGCAAGCCATGGCACAGCCCAGTTGATCCGGTTCTGTGAAGACGTATTTGAAACCAATATAAATCTTTCCGAGTGCCACGTCGAGGTCTTTGGCACTCAGTGCTATTCCGTTTGTTACTTTTCTTTGTATTCCTTTCAGGTAGCCGATGATTTCCCCTTCTGTGGTGTTATAGTCACCATGTGCACTGGCATCCTCAACCAGGAAGCAAGCACCGAAATCACGATTGGCGGGAATGCCGACACCGATAACCGCCCACGTCCAGGTAGGTCCTTTGGCAATAGCTTTTCTTCCCGAACCTAAAACATTGGCTCCCGGCAGGATAGGAAAGCGTTGTTGATTATATTGTCCGAACAGACGTTCGGTAGCATGCAGCAAAGGTTTGATGTTTACTACCGGAATTTCTGTACCGTCCGGCATGGCTTGCATATATAATGGTTCTTCCGGTTCGTCGCTTTTTGCTAAATCCAGTCCCCATACAGCTCCTTCCAGTCCGCAGAAACGAGCGTGAGGAAATAAGTTGACTTGTCCCATGTATGCGTCGTTGCGTTCGCATCGGTTGGTTGCTACTATTACTTCTGTAATGGCATCCATTTCCTTTGCCGGAACGGTGTCTACCGATAGTTTTAAGGTTGTTATGTATGCTCCCACATGACTTGGTGTACAAAACTGTTGATTGTGTCCCACAGCTTCACTTATTACTTTAGCTGCATCATACTTCACATTAGACATTAATTCTTCCATAATCATAAGTTTAGATGTTTTCTCCATTAAACAAGGAAAGCATCAAAAAGATTAGGAAACGAGCCATAAAAGAAACTTAAAAAACTGAAAACGTTTGTGTTACAGGGAACAGAACAAAGTAACAAGGAAAGTTACGGAGAAATCTACAAGGCAACCGTGAAAGATAGAGACTACTACAAACTCCTTTCCCGATACTCTGCTGATAATTGGTAAAGTGGTATCCATCGTAGTGGCACCACCTACGGAAATAGGGGAGAGAGGGCCAAAGTACTTTCCAAATAAAGGGGCACAGAGCAAGGCTATCACTTCACGTATGATGTTACTGAGCAATGCGATGGTTCCTAATTCGGCTCCTTTATATTCGGTGATGATGATACTTGAAAGGGAATAATAACCAAAGCCGGAACCTATGGCACAATAGTCGGTCAGTGCATGCCTGTTCCAAATCAGTCCGACAACAATACAGCCTGCCAATGTGCCGAGAATAGTCATTAGAGGCAGAAAAGCCAGACGTGGATTCAGCTTTCTGAAACTGAGAATAGTGTTCGGATCGCTTCCCACACTGATACCTACACAAAACATCAAACCGCAAAGGGCATAAAGACTGAGATTATACTGATGAATATCTGCGGGGATAATATTATACAGACCTGCTAAGATACCCAAAACAAAGAAACCGATAATGATGAGGCTGCCTTTCATGCTTTGCCTCCTTTCATATCCCTCTTTTTATTGATATACGTCCACAATCCCCATGAAGCCAATACACTTCCCGCAACTCCTGCCAATGTGATGATAAGTGCTTCCAGTCCGATAGTATGCAGGCCGTTAATGATAGCTTTATTATGTCCCACTTCCGTTCCCAACAGGAACAGCAATATCCATATGAGAAGGGTTATAATCCGTTGTATAAATCTAAGATTCTTCCGGCGTGCTGTGTAGCCAAGCAATACTCCGGTGAGCATCAGGGATATGATGGTGATGATGAACATAATTTTGTAGCCGTGCTTTTATAAATGAGTGGCAAAGGTAAGGCTTTTCGCTTGTTTTACCAATTAGTTTATTATGTTTCCCATTGAATCAAATTTGATTTTCATTAAAGGGTAACTTTGCCTGCTTTCCGTACTAACTCCAACAATTCCGGTTCCTCCATTTACATTACTTGGAAAACGTACCGGCTCATATATCACTTCATTATAGCCATCGGAATCGAATATATTTAGAGCTTTGAAATAATAATATTCTGCTTCGGATATTGAGAGAAGCTTTACTGTCATGGTCTTAGTAAATAACTCTTCTTGTCCCGGATTGCTGGGGAAAGGGGTGCCTATAAGCATACTTACTGTCATGGTGTATTCTTTATTTTTAAATCGGGAATCATCGAATACACTATAAATGTTCTTGGCTTGCCCGAATAAATCGCTTAAATCATCATCTTCCACATAACTGGGATTGCCGTCAGTTAACACAACATCTTCTTTGTTTATAATATCATAGTTATATTCTGTTTTGATCGTTTCTTGTTGTGCGGAAGAAGATTTCCATGTGTCTTTTCTTTCTATGGCAAGCCTATAGAAATTATTTTCATTGGGACGGTCTTTGAATGTAATTTTAAAACGAAGATATTTTATAGGCTGATTATCAAACTCATTGTTTTTGATAACAGTTGTTGTATCAATATGAGTGATAGATATGGGAATAGGGACGTTAACCTGTGCATTTGCGTGATATTTTCCGTCTTGTGTAATGGCTTCTACTTCAATTTTATCTTCCGGATTAAAAGAAGATGTGACAGAATAAAAATGATTTCCTCTGCCATATTCTGTATCCTCTTTATAATTGGCAGTTTCTTTCAAAACTCCGTTGATGTATATATTTACAATAGCGTCTTTAACTTCAACAGATTGGTTGCTTCCCGTGAGATTCAGATAAATACAATTCTCGGATTTAGTAGCATCCAAAAGAGCATTTATGACTAATAAAGTTTTTTTGTTTTTGTCATTAAAGGAAATTTCCTTTTCACAGGAAGCCAGAAAGAGGCTTATTATAGATAATGTATATATGATATATTTATTCATGAGTTTTTAAAATTTATAAGTGTAGCTGAATGATGGTATGCATGGAAGGATAGTTATCTTTTTGAAAACAGGATATTCTCCATCGGATTTTTTCTTGTAAACGAAAGAGGGATTCATTGCATTGTATGCATTGTACAAGCTTACATTCCAAATTCTTTCTCCATGTTTTGTCTTTTTGCGAAAATTAACTCCGACATTTAAACGGTGGCTGATTGGAAGCCGGTAGTTATTTCTGCTTTCTATAAAGTTTTCTTCTGTTATTCCTATATCGCCATTTTTAGGATCTCCGTATGCCGGACGAATAATGGTCGTAACTTGTTCGGCTACTGTTGCTACTCCTCCCGTAGCCATTACCCAAGAAGCACTTACATCTATCCTTTCATTGAATTTGTGATTCACAGTGAGATTTATGTTATGCCTTCTGTCATATTTATATGGAAATCTTATATTGTTATTGATTTCTGCAAACTTCCGGTCTGCTTTGGCAAGAGTATATGAGATCCAACCTGTAGTTTTGCCTATTGTCTTTTGCGCCATAAATTCAAGACCAAAGGAACGTCCCTTGCCCATCTCTATTTTATCTTCCCAACCTTTGGATGTTCCGAGGAAAGAGGCTCCGTCTTTGTATTCAACAACATTATGCATGTCTTTGTAATATCCTTCCACAGATAATTCCCATCCTTTTATTCCTGTGTAATATCCTCCAACTGAATATTGGTATGCCTGCATGGGTTTGACTTTATCGGTAACAGGTACCCACAAGTCTGTTGGTAAAGACAGACTGGAATTAGACAGCAGGTGAATATATTGATTCATTTTGGTGAATGATGCTTTCATTGCGAAATCTTTTAGCATCTGGTATCGCATGGATAAACGCGGTTGCAAGGATGTATAGGTACTTTTATCTACATTGAAAAGAGATAAATGTAATCCGGCATTGATTCTGATACGTTTGCTTATCTCAAAATTATCTTCTATATAAATCGAGGCTTCATGAGCATATATGTTTCTGTTTGAAGTGTTATTATATATTGTATCAGTTGTCGAGGTTTCATTATATTCTTTAAATCGTGAAGTCTGTACCTCCGGTCTGAATGTATGGTATAGATATCCTCCTCCAAATTTGATATTGTGCCGGGGAGTAGGGCTGTAATCAAAGTCAATGTTATAAGAAATATCTTTTATTCCCGATTTATAGTTGCTTTTGTAATCTGTTTCGTTCAGACTGCCGGTTGAAGTGTATTTTTGATAATTGGCAGAACTCAAATTGAAATGGAAGTTATTATAGGCAACTGTAGTGTTACTGAATAATTTATTATTGAATATATAATTCCATCTCAGGGAGGCAACTGTACTTCCCCATTTCATTCCCATATCGGCTTGGGTAGTTGAACTGCTGTAATTCTCATCCAATTTCCAATAAAACTTATCCATACCGTTATAGACACTAAGAAAAAGACGGCTTTTATCATTGAAGCGGTGATTGATTTTTGCATTAACGTCATACATATAATAATAGAATTTATTGTCTTTAGGCATAAATGGGCGCGATAGTATATCCACATATGAGCGTCTCGCCGAGATATTAAATGCAGTTTTATTTTTGATAATAGGACCTTCAAAGTTTATTTTGGAAGATAATAATCCAATAGAAAAGCTCCCGTGGTATGTTTTCATATCTCCATCATTGGTGCGGACATCGACCACGGAAGATAGCCGTCCGCCAAACCGTGCCGGGAAACTGCTTTTAAATAAACTAACCTTTTTAACGGCTTCGGGGGTAAATACTGAAAAGAATCCGAATAGATGTTCTACATTATATAAAGGTACTCCATCTAACAAATACAGGTTTTCATCGGGACCACCTCCGCGTACATACATTCCTGCCGTTCCTTCTGTTCCAGCTTGTACTCCGGGGAGTAATTGGATGGATTTTAAAACATCGGCTTCTCCAAGGAAACTTGGAGTATTCTTAATATGATTGAGTGGAATATCCATTGATCCCATTTGAGTGGCAAGTAATCCTGTTTCTGTCTTGTTTGAGATAATAACCACTTCTTCCAGTTGATTATTGCTCTTCATGGGTATATTGAGAATTGTATCTTTTTGAAGAATAAAATTATTCTTTTGGGTAGCATAGCCTATATAGGAGTAGTTAATGGAAACATCTCCTTCGGGTAAAGTGATGCTGTAAAAACCGTAAGGATTGGTAACGCTGCCCTGACTGTGACGAATCTCAAAAATATTTGCGCCAATCAACGTCTCCGAAGACGTTCCGTCTGTTATATATCCGCTGATAGTATATTTGCGGCTTATAGGTTTAATCTCTTTTTTCCATAACAATATATGTTTCTTCTCAATTTTATAGCTAATCGGGGTGTCTTTAAATGCGGCAAAAAGTATTTCATGAATGTTCTTTCTCTTTAAGTTAAGAGTTATTCTTTTGGATAGTTCGATGTCTTCTCCATAAATAAAGGAGTAGTTGGAAATACTTTCTACTTTTTGGATAAGCTGTTTCAGGTCTGCATTCTTAATTTGCAGATTAAAAAGTGGCTGTTGCGCCCAAAGGATAGGAGCATAAAATGTCAGCATCAGTACCAAAGCCAAGGCTTTGGTACGATGTGAAACAAGAAGTTGTCTTCTCATGTCAGTTTAGTTTAGTTTTTAGTCTTATAGTTTTTGTAGTCTGTTCTATTGTGAAGTTGCCGGTATTTTGCAGTAACTCCAGAATTTCAATTAATTCTTCTTTATCAGTGAAGCGAGCTGTGAGCCTAAAGTCTTGTAGATTACTGTCTGCAATCTGAATATCGACTCCGAATCTGTTAGATAATTCCCGTGCTATTTCTTTAAGCGGCATGTTGTCAAATAGTATATTTCCGTCACACCAAGCTATTTCATTTTGCGGATTCTTGTCTTTTTGTTGTACGAGAGTAGTAGTTACTTTGTCGTATATGGCAGTTTCATTTGGTTTTAAGGTTATTTTATCTGTATTATTCTTATCTGTTACTTCTACTTTACCTTCAAGTAGAGTTGTTGTTACATCCAGGTTGTTGGAATAGGCGTTTATATTGAAATGAGTTCCCAATACGCGAACTTTTATTTCTTCAGTTGTCACGGTAAAAGGTTTTTTAGGGTTCTTTGCCACCTCAAAATAACCTTCGCCGGATAGTTTTACGCTACGGGTGTCTTTACTAAATTTTTCAGGATAACTTAATGAGGAGAAATGATTTAGTATGACTTTTGTTCCATCAGGCAGAGATATTGTTTTTGTTTCGGCAAGTGTTTGTATGGTGATAATATAGGCAGAATGTTGGCTATTCCAATGCATCCATGCAAAACCTAAAATAAGGATAATAGCAGCCGCAATCGACACATATTTATAGGGCTTTCTTCTGAAAGGTTTTCTGATGATAATATTCTTTTCTAATTTATTATAGCTATTCCCGGCACTAAATTCTTTTTGCGGGGAATGAGTAGAGGAAGCAAGGCGGTTCAGTAAATCGTCGAGTTCTTTATCTGTTTTAGGTATTCTACTCATATTGTTTTATTAAGAGGGTTACAAAGATAAAGACAACTCATTTATAAAATCTCCCTATGGACTTTCCTGAAAATATTGATTTATTTTTTCTTTGAGTCTTGATACCGCTTTTTGCAACTGTGCATCTACAGTTTTTGTACTGATATTAAGTTGTTCTGCTACTTGTGCATAACTCATCTTTTCTTCACGGAGCAAAAGAAAAACTTCCCTGCAACGTTCCGGCAATTCATCAAGAGCTTTCAGGTAGACAAGAAATAATTCTTCATCCAACATTTCCTGTTCAGGTGAAGATTCATCCGAAGATACTTCACTTATAGAGTCGATAGGAGATGTTTCATGTTTTTGTTCTTTTCTCAAATAGTTAAAAGAAGCATTTTTTATGAGGACGAAGCTGTATTTATCGAAATTATCGGGTATAAGTAATTTGGAACGATTGTTCCATAGATTAAGAAATACGTCAAGCACTACTTCTTGTGCCCATTCATCAGTGTGTAGGTAATAGAAAGCAACTCGGAACAGACGATTATAATAAAGGTCGTATAACTCTCTGAATGCAGTTTGTGAGTTGTGCCTTTTTATCTCTTCTAGAAGTCTGGTCGCTTGTAATTCTTTCATGTAAGTTTGTTTAGTCCTCCACCCAAAGCAAATCGCTCATTATTCCGTCTGATATAAATATTCCGCTTTTAGTGAGGAGCAAGGTATTGCTTTTCTCTGTTAGTTTGTTATTATCAAGATGTTTTTTTGCATTCTTTAGACAATAAGCATAGAGTTCCTCGCCAAACTCTTTTTTTAATCGTGAAAGAGGCAATCCCCACATTGTACGTAAGGAAGTGATGATGAAATCATTGTAACGGGTATGAAGGTCTAGTTCTTCTATCTCTGCCGGGATGACTCCCAGTTCTATGCTTTGCATATATTCTTTTAGTGAAGAAATATTCCACTGCCTTTCAATACCGTTATAAGAATGTGCCGAAGGTCCGCAACCTAAATATTTTTTTCCTGTCCAGTAACTGGAGTTATGTTGTGACAACATCCCCGGACGGCAAAAGTTGGATATTTCATAATGTACATATCCTGCTTTTGTCAGCGCTTCAATCATCATGGCAAAGAAAGTGACACTGCTGTCCTCATCTACTTCTGCCACTTTGTGTTTTTGCAACATGTCATAGAGGCGTGTTCCTTCTTCATAGATGAGGTGGTAGGCAGATATATGTTCCACATGGAGACTGATGGCTTTTTGCAGGTCTTCTTTCCAACTTTCTTTGGTTTCACCCGGAAGCCCGTACATCAAGTCGATGCTGATATTCTTGAATCCTGCTTTTCTACATTCCTCTACTGCATTGATAGCTTGCATGGCAGAATGGCGGCGGTTCAGTAACTTTAAGGTTCGTTCATTAAAAGTTTGAATACCGATGCTGATACGATTAAAAGGAAGTTGTGACAAGTCATGTAAATAGTCGGGATGGAGATCGTCGGGATTAGCTTCGAGAGTGATTTCGTTGCAACGCTGTGTTCCATATACCTTATATATAGTATCGAAGACTTTCTCGAAATCGGAACGGCTGAGTTGGGAAGGAGTGCCACCGCCGAAATAGATTGTTTCAATGTCTTCTCCGTTTAAATATTCTTTCCGTAATTCCAGTTCTCGGCAGAGGGCATTTATATATCGGTCTTTCAGTTCGCTTTGGGTGGTGGAATAAAAGTCACAGTATATGCAACGTGTTTTACAGAATGGAATATGTATATAAATTCCCGCCATTATAAAATATAAGGTTCTTTTGTATCAGGGTATCCAAATTGCCATTCGGACTCTTTTTGGTCATGAATAATACGTAATTCCATTTGGAAAGGTTTCATTTCCAACTTCTTATTTCCCCTAAAGTAGATTTGCTCCACACGGACGGTCGCATCTTTCATCCATTCAAAAAATGCGATATATGGTTTTATATAAGGAATAGAGGTAGGTTCTTCGTCATCTGTATCTCTTTCGGTAAAGAATATATCTTCGTCTTCAGGCCAACGCTCTTTCGTTTTGTCTTCGCTTACTTTATCACCGGAAAACTGGATGAAGGGTAATTCCAATTCCTCTCCGTTACGTCCACAGATGGTGAAGGTGATACGTAGTTCCTCTCTGTCGCCAACGGTTTTGGGTGAGAACTCCAATACGGTGATGAATGTACAACTGTCACTTTTTATAAGGCATTCTCCGTGAGTGTATTCCATCTTATGCTTCTCTTTCCTCTCATAGTAACTAGTTTGGGCAGATAAGCGTATATTTGTTATAGTTATAAGAAGTAATGTTATATAAAATATTCTTTTCATGTATTCGGCTATTTCTCGCAAAGGTATTTGTTTCTGCCTTAATAAGCAAATAATAGGTTCTAGATTAGTATAATATTGTTTTGGAGCAGATGGTGAAAATAAATACTTATAATTTTGTTGATTCGGAGAAAGTACTTATATTTGCCAATGTAAAAGTAAAATAAGCAAATATACAACTTCCCGGATATGGTTCACTGGTGTGGCATGTCTTAGGAGGTTTTTTTATTGTTTGAACGTAAGTAGGTGTTTTTTGTATTTATACTTAATTTTTTGAATTATGACCTGATTTTAAGGTGTAGTTAAACATTTGATAAACAACATGATGATGCAGGGACAAACCTCGTGAAGGGGTGTAGTGTATCCGCTCGTTCTTTGACATGTTGTTACCCTAAAAAATGTTTAACTATTAATTCAAAAACAATTATGAGTATTGAAACAAAAAACAAAGAGTTTGCTTCTTATGAACTGGTTGCTTCTGCTAAATGTGAGCAAGTTCATATCTACGGAAGGACTTTGGAAGAAGTAAGTGTCCTTTCCGCAAGTTCAATCAGAGAAACAAAGTGTGCCGATTTAAAAGCCATAGAGCAGGGAAGGTATGCGAGTTTTATATTGGAACATATAAATGATTATAATGTCAGCCAACATTTAAAAAAGCTGCAACTGGCAAAAACTCTGACCGAATGTTCTCTTTTCGTTCTCCGGAATTCGAAAAGAAATAGAAAAGGTTTTTATAACAAGCAAATCTGTATATTGGAAAAATACCGTGCCGAGGCTATAAGGTTATTGTCCGCAGTACGCTAATATACTTGTTAAATAATACAATACCCCATTTTAATGTGTAAGTATTGCGAAATATTTTCTATCTTTGTGCTGTCCTCGCAAAGGACGTACATATGTTATTGATGAAAGTGTTTTAGCTTTTATCCTGTGTTGGAAATCTGACAGTTTCTTTATGAATACAGGGATAAGCAATACGAACATTCATCACTTGTAGCGTGTATTTATCAAATACATACTATCAAGTGTGGGGTATTGTTTATTTGTATTCAAGGTTTTGTCAGAGCCTCCAACACGATAAACTAACGACTCCACACTTTCTTTTTATCCATTAATCCCACCTTACCGGAGTCTGCGGGTAAATTATTTATGTATCTTAAAATGAGAATCACGATGAAAAAACTGTTTTTATTGTTATTCACGGTGTGCTGTGCATTGACGGCATGCAGTGACGGTGAAGGAAACGATCCGAAAGAAATTGTTTTGGGTGAAGGAGTGCAAACGTCTCAAACCGTTTATGCCGATGAAACTGCCGGCAAAGGAGATGGCATCAAGTTTACAACTACCGGGCCTTGGACTGCCGAAGTTGCGGAAGTAGTAACGAGGGCTGCAAACAGTACCATTGATTGGTTGACTCTTAATCAATACAGTGGAGATAAGGCCGGAGATTACACACTTACATTGACTTTAAAAGAGAATCTTACAGGCAGTGACCGCAAAGCTGCAATCAAAATTATTTGTGGCAGTACCGTAATTACTATTACGGTTGAGCAAAAGGGAAAGAAAGAAGACGGTACTGTGCCCGATGAAGAACCTTCTGTTCCTTCTGTGAAAAAGTTACTTACTAAATTACGGTATACGCGAGAGTATGATGCGCATGGTGATCCGGGAAATTTCGCAACTGAATTAACATTTACTTATGATGCTCAAAATCGTATTACTCATGCTGTAGAAATGGATTATGATGAGAAGACCGGAAAAGGTGAGTTGGATACTGAAGTATATTGGAGTTACTCTGATAATACGATAATTGAAACACAAAGACTAGAGGATGATACTTGGTTGTCTGAAAGTAAAATAACCTACACTTTGAATAATAATAGAGTAGAATCTTGGCAATCGGAAGATAAAGAAGCTCAAGATGGCGTTAGCCGTGGAGAGTGGAAAGGAAAAGGAACACTACATTATGATGAAAATGGATATTTGATAACTGCCAATATTACTTCCGAATCTAATCATGGAAGTGGCTGGGAAACATCCTCTTCCACGGATTTTTGTGAGTGGCAAAATGGTAATCTGGTTAGAGCAGGTGAGAGGGAATCGGTTAAAAGTATAACTTCGGTAATATATAGTGATGTGGATAACACGGGTAATTTGGACTTAAACTTTCTTCTTGCAAATTCAGAATGGATGGATTGTCTTGTCTTTAGTGAACCGGGTATCAAGCCTTTCGGCTATATGGGAAAGCACAGTGCCAAACTGATGTCGAAGGAAACAGATCATTATGACAACTGTTATTATACATACGATTATAAGTTGAATGATGATGGAACTGTCGCTACAATTAAGATGGTCGGATATAAGGCTGACGGGACTGTGGAATTCCGCCGGAATTATACATTGACATACACGGATGCCAACTGATTTTAGCTCTAATAATTAGAGTTCTCCGTTTTTACCTTCAAATGTTCATTTAATATTTAGTCAGTTCAGTATAAATGAGTTACGATGAACATTAGACCTGTCTAATGTCCACTTTAACTTCATTCGAAGTTCATAAAAAATGTCCTTACGTTTTGACTGAAACGTAAGGACATCTTTGTCAAAATCCCATGGGAGCTTCAATAAAGTTCCTTGGGATATTTTTTAATCAATTAGTTGTTTTTCAAAATCAATTAGTTGTTTTTCATAAAGATAAGAAATAGCATTTGATCAGTACAAAACTCACATTTACACAATATATATATTTATACAAGACACAAATATTAATTATTATCAACTTCATCGTCAGGCCATTTGTAGTCTATAACCGGATATGTATTATAAACACTATCTATATAGAGACGATTCGATAAAATTCTTTCATCTCCATAATATATTGTCCATTTGGCAATATGTTTATCCTTATCTGACCATTCAAATTTATAATGATTTCCGACTGGGAAGAAATATTCTTCATCAGCCAGTTCTTGAACACTATTAAATGTATCAATAATCGGCATTTCACTATAAGTAATCCAGATTATAGAATCTCCTTTGAGGACTATTTTTTGAGGAGTTTTAAAGTTATCATCTTCTAAATCTGAATAATTATAAACGACATATCCGCTATCCGTTTCAGTCAATTCCATCCATGTTGTTTCATAAACCCTTTTGGACATTTCCCGCTTAGATTGCATAGAGCAAGATATTATGCACACTGTAACTAATAATAACTTTACTATATTTTTCATACTCCTTTTAAATCATTCAATATTACTGGCTATTCTTAGAAATTATGGTTCGCATTTTTTTTTGTTTGACTTTTGTGAGAAACATATTTATCTCTCTTAATCAACTCTTTCATATACTCTTTTAGGTATTTGCACTAAATCTTTATTGTATTTTTTCATCAAATTCAAATAAACATTATAGGATTCTCTTGCATCTTCTTCATCACCATTACCCCATTGGGCGTCTCCTAAAGCAAGCCACTCATCTTCTTTCTCTGGATACTTTTTAGTAATCTCTAATAATATAATTCTGGCTTCATTGTACATTTCATTTTTTATTAAAAAGATGGCGGCATCATTATATATAGATATATTATTCATCTCCAACGGAGATTCTTTAAGAATTTCAGGAATATCAAACCACTGTATCTGTTTCAAGGTTTCTTCATTTTTCAAGTTATCTAATGAATGATTATCTAATAAACTATTATTACTAACCCAGTTCTCACTATCAATTGAATCAGATGTGTCAGCCGACTCAAATAATACAGAATCCTCTATCAAGCTATTTGAAAGTTTTTTTGCATATTCATTCTTACCTCCATTGCAAGAGAGTAAGACTACAGTAAATAAAAGAGTAATATTAAGTAATTTCATAATTCAATATTGAGTAAAAGTATCAGCCTATTCTCCCTTTTATCATCTATTTTGAAAGAATGCTATGCTTATCCAATAACTTCAGATTTTGTTGTGCCTGAATTACATAACCGTCATCGGCTCGTCCTTGCAGAATCACGGTCATGAAGTCATTATATGCCTCTTTCTCTTTGCCGGCTTTCCAATAGACATAAGCACGCCAAAAGTAACTGCATACTACTTCATATTTCTGATCAATACAATAATTCAAATCACTATATGCTTTATTAATGCTATCCACATACCAATAAGCAATACCTCTTTGAAGACAAATTTCTTCCAACGCAACATCTTTAGGATCTATTTTATCATAAAATATCACTTGGGCACATCCATACACTTCCTGCTTTATTCTTTCTGCTGCATTAAAGTCGTCAATTGCACTTTGGTAATTGTTCAATTCTAATTTTGCATTTCCTCTGTTAAGCCAAGCAGTTATATATGTAGAGTCTTGTCTTATAACATGACAATAGTCTTTTATAGCTTCAGAATATTGTTTTAACTCAAACTTATCGGCTCCTCTGTTTATATAGGCAGGTAGATAAGTCGGGTTATTTTGAATTAATTTGTTCCAGACTACAATTGCTTCATGATACTTCTTCTGATTATCAAGACTTACTGCTTCATCAAATAATTTGTTTGTCCTAGAGCAAGATAGAAACAGCAATGCTATTACAATAATTATACACTTATGTCTTTTCATAAAAAGATGTATTTGCTCCAAAAGTACGGCTTTATCTAATCACCCACAAAAGAATCTTTTAGTTTTTCCTCGATTAAAATTACATTCTTTGACAGCCAATAATACAATCATTTGTTGCACAATTCGTTATCTGTTTTCTAAGGCTTCACTCGTACATATTGATAGTTAGTTAATTAAACTTTTTCCGCGGACAGCTTTTTGCAAAAAAACAAGCAGTCGTTTATTTCAAACAACCTGAGCTTTGAAAGCAAAGTGGCGTTGCTTTATTGACAAAGCAGCACCACTTTGTTTTTATATGAACTTTATTGTGAAGATAAAGTGGAGGTTGGAAGAGTTAAACGTTCATCGCAACCCACTTATAACGAACCAACTAAATGTTAAATGAACATTTGAAGGTAAAAACGGATAAACGCATATTTAGGGGGATAAAGGAATGTGGACTGCTCAATAACATAGTTATCTAACACGGAAGAATAATTGTTTTAGACAATTATAATTTCTAATTTGCGCCTCACGAAATAAAAAGATATGCGAGGAACATATCATGGTAATCATTTAAATCTTATATATCATGAAAGTATATCAGACTAATGAAATTAAAAACATTGCACTTTTAGGCAATGATGGCTCGGGTAAAACCACTCTCACAGAGACGTTGCTCTTTGAGGGTGGTATTATAAAACGTCGCGGCAGAATCACTGCCAAGAACACAGTCAGCGATTATTTTCCGGTAGAGCAAGAGTATGGGTATTCCGTGTTCTCTACCGTTTTTCATGTAGAATGGAATGGTAAAAAATTGAATATCATAGACTGTCCGGGTTCGGATGACTTTGTAGGGGCAGCTATCACAGCTTTGAATGTAACAGATACCGCAGTTCTTTTATTAAACGGACAGTATGGTCCCGAAGTAGGAACACAGAATCACTTCCGCTACACGGAGAAATTAGGTAAACCCGTTATCTTCCTCGTAAACCAACTCGATCACGAAAAATGTGATTATGACAATGTATTGGATCAATTAAAGAATATATACGGTTCAAAAGTCATTCCTGTTCAATATCCTTTGGAAACAGGTCCCAACTTCCATGAATTGATTGACGTGCTGTTGATGAAAAAATATTCATGGGGACCCGAAGGCGGAGCGCCTACTATTGAAGAAGTTCCTGCTTCCGAGATGGACAAGGCAATGGAAATGCACAAAGCATTGGTTGAGGCTGCTGCCGAACATGATGAAGGTTTGATGGAAAAATTCTTTGAACAGGAATCTTTGACTGAAGACGAAATGCGCGAAGGTATTCGTAAGGGGTTGGCTTCAAGAGGCATGTTCCCTGTATTCTGCGTGTGTGCAGGAAAAGATATGGGTGTTCGCCGTTTGATGGAATTCCTTGGAAACGTTGTTCCGTTTGTTGACGAAATGCCTCCGGTGTACAATACCCGTGGAGAAGTGGTGACTCCTGATCCTAATGGACCTACTTCCCTATATTTCTTCAAAACTGCCGTTGAACCTCATATTGGTGATGTTCAATACTTTAAAGTAATGAGCGGCAAAGTTCACGAAGGCGATGACTTGACGAATGCCGATCGTGGCTCAAAAGAACGTATGGCGCAACTTTATGTTTGTGCGGGAGCTAATCGTATTAAGGTGGAAGAATTGGTGGCAGGCGACATCGGTTGCACTGTGAAACTGAAAGATGTTCATACCGGTAACACGCTGAATGGCAAGGGGGCTGAGAATCGTTTTAATTTCATTAAATATCCTAACTTTAAATATTCACGTGCTATTAAGCCGGTTAATGAAGCCGATACGGAAAAGATGATGGCTGTATTGAACCGCATGCGTGAAGAAGATCCGACTTGGGAAATTGAACAATCAAAAGAATTGAGGCAGATTATAGTTCATGGACAGGGAGAATTCCACTTGCGTACTTTGAAATGGCGTTTGGAGAATAACGAAAAACTTCAAATCAAGTATGAAGAACCGAAGATACCTTATCGTGAAACCATAACCAAAGCAGCACGTGCCGATTATCGCCACAAAAAGCAATCCGGTGGTGCGGGACAGTTTGGTGAAGTTCACCTCATTGTAGAACCATATTATGAAGGAATGCCTGTGCCTGATACTTATAAGTTTAACGGTCAGGAATATAAGATAAGTGTGAAGGGCAAAGAGGAAGTTCCATTGGAATGGGGCGGAAAACTGGTCTTTATAAACAGTATCGTGGGTGGTTCTATTGATGCCCGTTTCTTGCCTGCCATATTAAAAGGTATCATGGCAAAAATGGAACAAGGTCCGCTTACCGGCTCTTATGCGCGTGATGTACGTGTGATTGTATATGACGGAAAGATGCACCCGGTAGATTCTAACGAACTTTCCTTTATGCTTGCAGGACGTAATGCGTTTAGCGAAGCATTTAAGAATGCAGGCCCGAAGATTCTTGAACCTATCTATGACGTCGAAGTATTCGTTCCGAGCGACAAGATGGGTGATGTAATGGGTGACTTGCAGGGACGTCGTGCCATGATTATGGGTATGAGCAGTGAAAGCGGCTATGAAAAGCTGGTAGCTAAAGTTCCGTTGAAAGAAATGTCATCTTACTCCACTGCATTGAGTTCATTAACAGGCGGACGTGCATCATTTATCATGAAATTTGCAAGTTATGAACTTGTTCCGAGTGATGTACAAGATAAGTTGATGAAAGAGTTTGCAGAAAAAGAAGTTAAAGAAGAATAGAGTTTTTAACATATCAATAAAGATAATTGGTCGCCATATGTGAGTATGGCGGCCTTTTTTCTTTAACAATGCTTAATATTAACACCTCGTTTTTTAGGAAAGGGTTTAATTTTTTATTATTTTTGCAAACCAAGCGGGCTTGATTTTGTTATAGTATTCAGATTATTATCTAAAATTACTAATTCAGTTAATTATAGAGAACCTCTGATTAAAACATGTTAACTTGTTAGGTACGTTAATTTAACTGTGTTAATTTTGTTGGTATGAAAAAGTCAACAATTTGGATATTAGGTATAATCATGGGGCTATCTTTCCTGAGTTTGCTCTACCTGCAGGTAAGCTATATCGAGGAAATGGTCAAAATGCGAAAGGAACAGTTCGATGAATCTGTGAATCGCAGTCTGTATGAAACATCGCGACAGTTGGAATACAATGAAACGATGCGGTATCTGGAAAAAGATGTAGCGGACACCGAACGTGCTGCGCGGGCTTATCAGAGTCAGAACAACCAAACATCTGCAGGTGATATTATTCAGCAAATACATAAATATCGCATAACTACTCCTGATGGAGGATTTTCAGCTTTTGAGTTGAAAACAACCATAACAAAGCCTTCAGATTTACCGAAAGCTATGATTTCGAAGAAACACGGAGCAAAGTCGATTCCGAAAACTTCGATAGATATGCAGGAGATTATAAAGAACAGGTATTTGTATCAACGTGCTTTGTTGGATGAAGTGGTCTTTAACATTTTGCGTACAGCGAGTGATAAACCTTTGGAACAGCGGATTGATTTCAATCAGCTTGATGGTTATCTTAAAAGCGAATTGGTTAACAACGGGATTGACATTCCTTTCCATTTCTTGGTAAATGACAAAGATGGGAGAGAGGTTTACCGCTGTCCGGACTTTGAGGAAACAACAAGGGAAAATTCTTATACCCAACTTCTTTTTGTGAATGATGCACCCGGAAAGATGGGAGTGATAAAAGTCTTTTTCCCGACATTGAATAATTATATATTCAGTTCTGTAAAGTTTATGATTCCTTCGGTGATATTCACGCTGGTGTTGCTGGTGACTTTCATTTTTACTATTTACAGTATCTTCCGTCAAAAGAGGTTAACTGAAATAAAGAATGATTTCATCAATAACATGACACATGAATTCAAAACACCTATTTCTACTATATCATTGGCTGCCCAGATGTTGAAAGATCCGGCTGTGGCAAAATCACCGACGATGTTCCAGCATATTTCGGGTGTAATTAATGATGAAACGAAACGCTTGCGCTTCCAAGTAGAGAAGGTTTTGCAGATGTCAATGTTTGAACGGCAGAAAGCAACTTTAAAAATGAAGGAGGTTGATGCGAACGAATTGATAGCCGGAGTTGTTAATACATTTACATTGAAGGTTGAAAAATATAACGGAAAGATTACTACCAGTCTGGAAGCGGAAGATCCGAATATATTTGTGGATGAAATGCATATTACCAATGTGATTTTTAATTTAATGGACAACGCTGTGAAGTATAAGAAACCGGATGAAGATTTGTTGCTGAATGTGCGTACTTGGAATGAACCGGGTAAACTTTTAATTTCTATTCAGGATAACGGAATAGGTATTAAAAAGGAAAACCTGAAAAAGATATTTGATAAGTTTTACAGAGTGCATACCGGAAACTTACACGATGTGAAAGGATTCGGGCTTGGTTTGGCTTACGTGAAAAAAATTATTCAGGATCATAAAGGAACGATACGTGCTGAGAGTGAACTGAATGTGGGAACTAAATTTATTATTGTATTACCTTTATTAAAAAATTAATGATATGGACGAGAAACTGCGTATTTTATTATGCGAAGATGACGAGAATCTTGGCATGCTTTTGAGAGAATATTTGCAAGCAAAAGGTTATTCTGCCGAATTGTGTCCTGATGGAGAAGCCGGTTATAAAGCTTTTTTGAAAAACAAATATGATTTGTGCGTGCTGGATGTGATGATGCCTAAAAAAGACGGATTTACACTGGCTCAGGAAATCAGGGCAGCCAATGCTGAGATTCCTATTATATTCTTAACTGCAAAAACTTTGAAAGAAGATATTTTGGAAGGGTTTAAGATTGGTGCGGATGACTACATCACCAAACCTTTCAGCATGGAAGAGCTTACTTTCAGAATTGAGGCTATCTTAAGACGTGTAAGAGGAAAGAAAAACAAGGAGAGCAATATTTATAAGATTGGCAAGTTTACATTCGATACCCAGAAACAAATTCTTTCTATCGATGGTAAACAAACTAAGTTGACTACTAAAGAGTCAGAACTTCTTGGATTGCTTTGTGCTCATGCAAATGAAATCCTTCAGCGCGATTTTGCTTTGAAGACTATCTGGATTGATGATAACTATTTCAATGCACGTAGTATGGATGTGTATATTACAAAGTTGCGTAAGCATTTGAAAGAAGATGATTCAATTGAGATTATCAACATTCACGGAAAGGGATATAAGTTGATTACTCCTGAAATTGAAAATTAAGATAAATAAAAAACCGGAGAACACAGTTCTCCGGTTTTTTATTTTCTTTTTCTATTAAGTCTTGTTATTCTGTAATTCTTTTATTGATAACAATGTAGCTGATAAGACCTACAACGATCAATAACATTGATCCTCCGAGGACAGCATTGTTATTCACGTCATTTGTGAAGAAACAAACAGCCAATATCACTGCTCCAATCACAATTAAAATCAGACCTAAGTTTTTTAATAAGCTTTTCATTTGTGTGTATTTTAGTAGATTATTTTTTTTCTTGTTACAAAGAAAAGCATAATTCTTTAACGAGCGAAATTATTTTTGCAAAAAAAAGCATTAAATCCTGCAAATAGTTACAGGTAATTATTATTCCTCTCAGTTTTTGTTAATTTAGTCTTTTGTATTGGTAAATATCTTCCTTAAAACTTCCTGGCTCACGCGTAATTCGTCGACGGTGACTCCGTGCAATGCTTCTTTTAAAGTCAATGTGGCTATGTCTCTTGTCTTTTCTTCTATCTCTTTTCCGGTTTTGGTAAGATGGATCAGATTGGTTCTTCTGTCTTTTTTATCAGAAATTCGAACAACAAGATGCTGGCGTTCCATATTGTCTATTAAACGAGTCATGCTGGGTTTGTCTTTGAAAGTTGCATTACACAACTCTTGTTGCGTAACACCATCTTTCTCCCATAAGAAGATAAGTACAGTCCACTGCTCCGGGCTAATTTCTAGCCCGTTTTGTCTGAAGTTGCGGTATAGCTTTCTGTTTATCGCAGCCGATACTTTGCCATTCAGAATAGCAAAAATGAGTTGAATATCAAAATTAAATTGCTCTATCATGAAATTATTGCTTAAACAACTTTGCAAAGATAGCATTCCTAATCTACATATTAAAACCATTCCGATAAAAAATAGTTTAAAACTTTTTTCTTCTTTAATTTATATGTTGCATTATCCTTTTTTATTTGTCTATCTACTTATCTGTCAGAAGAAAATGTTGGCAGAATACTTGCATGTTAAAATAAAATGCTTACCTTTGCACCCACATTTTAAAAACAAGTGATTTATTAATTAATTAACGTAGTATGAATCAATACGAAACCGTTTTCATTTTAACTCCCGTTTTGTCTGATGCTCAGATGAAGGAAG
>CABUKU010000028.1 GCA_902492205.1 uncultured Bacteroides sp.
AATCTCCTGAATATCCATACTCTTTGCCAACGTAGGCATTCCATAAAATATAGATGATTTATAAGGCAATATGATTAGTTCTCCTTTGGGCAATGAATGCCCCATTCCTGTCATGAAAACCGGAACATATTTCACTTGTGGACGTTGGGATAAGATACGGGCTATTCCGGACTTGATATTTCCCATTTGTTCGGGTTTCCCTCTTGTGCCTTCGGGAAAAAGGATAAGTGAATATCCTTCATCAATAGCAGCAAGCATCTTCTTGAGTGGATCGTGTTCCGAGTCTTTTTCTCCTTTCCTTCTGATTAAAAGAGTATTAATAAAGTAGTTACTGATAAAAGTTTGAAAGCGGTTTTTCCCAAAATAGTCTTCTGCTGCTACGGGTTTCACTTTCCATAAAAGACTTCCGGGTAGGGAAGATAACAAGCTCAATGTATCTAAATGACTGTTGTGATTAGCCAATATAATAAACTGTTCTTCTTCTTTCAGAAATCTGCAATCGGTAAATTCCACTCCTACTATCAACTTCAGAAACCAATGACAGATACCTTTATATAATATCTGCATAACGGTTGGTTGCATAAATCTTTTTTTCATTATTTCTTTAGTAAGCGATGTAATAAATCAAGTGAAAGAATACCGGGGCGGTATAGGATAGAGAATCTATCCGGTCGAACACTCCTCCGTGTCCGGGAATACTGTTCCCCATATCTTTAATACCTTTATCACGTTTGATAGCAGAAATCACTATATCTCCCGAGAAACCTGCGATAGCAATAAGTGCGCTTACGAGAATAACATTGGGAGCGGATAGCGGAGTGAGAAACCCCAAAAAGTATCCTATTGCTGTAGTACTGATTACTCCACCTAAAAATCCTTCCCATGTTTTGTTGGGGCTCACTTTGGGTAGTATCTTATGTCGTCCGAAAAGCTTTCCCCATGTAAATTGCATCACATCATTGATTTCAGTAAGGAATACGAGGAACAATAACAGACCTCGTCCACCGGCATTGAAACCGGATAAGCCAGGTAAAGAAAGGAGGTAGGCAAGGTGGCTGATACCAAATACGGAAAGCATCAGAATCCATTGCAATAAAGCAATAGATTTGGTTATTCCGTGAGTGTCTCCTTTCAAAACAAGTCGCAGAGGCAGCAACAGGAACATGACAACTGGAATGAAGATGATGTAGGCTCCATACCACGCAATATAGGCAAGATAATATTGAATAGGGATAGCAAGTATTCCCCAAAATATGGCACGGCGGTCGGCTTCCCGGAATCCCAGAACAGAATAAAGTTCTCTGAAAGCTATGAAAGAGAGGAAAGCGAGAAAGAAATAAGAAATATCATAGCTAATGAATACGGCACCTATAAACATTCCTGCCATTATCCACCATGATTTGGTACGTGCAACCAGTTCGCTGATATTAGTTTTAGGTGATAACTTCTTTACAAGAAAGAGAAGCAAACTTGCAGTAGTAAGTAGTCCTATAATGAGGGAGATTACAATAATCAGTTCGTCGCTCAGGGTGGGGAATATTTTATCTAATAGTTGTTTCATTCTGTTTTATTGTTTGTGGTGTGAGACATGAGATACAAACGATATATGAGAGTAGCAATAAGTCCGGTATTCATTATTATAAGTGCAATAAGACACACCGTTTGTTCATACCCCCAAGGGACAGTGCAAGCAGCTATTGCAAAGGTAGCTGTGAGCAATGCCATGCGATGTTGCTTTGCCATTGGGCCATTAAAAAAATGTTGATGCGTTTTGTAGGCTCCTATCCAACGGAAGTAGGCAGTCATTATAGCAAGTAAACCTGCCAACCAACCCAATTCCACTCCGATTCCTCCCGCCACATAACCTACGGGAATGATGAATAGAGCATCGGCAAAGCGGTCGGGCATGTCATTATAAAGATCTCCATTGGCACTTTTCTTTCCTCCCTCAATGGCTACCATTCCGTCAAACAGGTTACATAACAACCTTGATTGTACGCAGGCAATAAACAATATATAGGCTATATACTTATTAAACTGAGGAAAGATAATTGTACAGATTAGTAAAATACAGCCTATCAGAGCAAAGAATACGCTCATTATTGATATTTTATTGGGAGTGATACCCCAAAAAGTCAGCTTGCGGGCTATAGTGTTAGCCCATGCGGTGTTTCGTGAAGCTATTTCCCGTCTTCCGTCAACTTCGTGTTTCATTCTTATTTATATTTGTTGCGTACAAATATATGTATATCATCCTAAAAACGACAAGAAATGGAAGATAATTTACGTTACCTCCCATTGCTGAATTTCGGTTTATGAAAGATTGAAAGAACGGAACTCTTTCAAAGCGGAAGCTTTCTTCCGGCTATGCCCAAAGTACTCCAAATGATGATGATTTGTTTCAAACTATTTATTTCACCTCTTCCAACAGCTCAACTTCATTTACCACCATTTCAGTTTCGGATCACGAGTCTTGGCCCAATCATTGAATTTCGGATAAGTATTGTCAATGCGGATTCCTTCTTTCTTAAGGTTCAACTCCAATAAAGACTTGTCTAAACGTGCATCCATGTGGATGGCAAACGGGTAGCCGTCTTTACATATAAAATACTTTCCATCACCTGTTGCAATATCTGCTCCCGAAGGAAAACGGTTATTGGCTGTGGCGGTTGGTTTGTGATCTGTGAGGTGTACTTCCGTAGCAGAACCCGATACTTTTATAAATGGATTATAAGGAGCTACAACTTCCGATTTGTCGATAGTAGGGTTATTAAATTGAATTGAAACCGTATAAGTTTTTTCCTGAATATCCTGTGATGCCATGTCATTGGCGGAAATAGCCGATACTCCTAATTCGGTTTTTGCATCGGTAAACAGTGTAATTACATTGCCCGAGTGAGAAGCACTCACACTACCATTGATTTTCACTTCTGCTCCGCTCAGATCAAACGGAACCTCGTATGCAAAACTGTTGTGATAGTTGGCACCCGTCCAAGACAAGGTGAATTTATCAATGATATTAAGTATTTTATTGTCGTTGTTATAATCTACCTTTGATTGATATTTCATCACTACATCGTTCATGTCATAGTCACCTTGCTCGGGCCAGTTATCTTCAAATCCTAATAGTCCGCAATAAGAGTCTGTGCCTTTCCTGTCTCCGGGGTTGGGTACATCAGGAACTTCAATTGCCGTTATCGGATCGGAAGATATAATAAAGGCAACATCGTTATAATCCTTTGTTCCTTTTTTCCAATCTTCCATGGTAATAATATTAAATTTATCACCTTTATTATTCTGAGCAGCAAAGATTGCAGTGTGGGAAATTCCTGTTGAATTAAGGAACTTGGTTGAATAGAATAAATTACCTTTTGCATTTTCGCCTTTCCAACCGTTATTCCATATTAAAAAACCTATCTTGGTTCCTGCAGGGAAACGATCCGGTTCTACTGATGGAATAACTCCTTCTTCATTTATATATTTCAAATCAACAGCTACTCCGCTATATACTCCTAAACTGTTGCTGTGTGCATTGGGAAAGATAACACAAGCATGCTGTGCGGCTACTTTTATTTCAGCGTTCGTTGCATTCTCAGAATAACAGTAATAAGCGAAAACGCTTTTGGCATCTGTAGTGCCACCAAAATAATTAATGGTCACATGGGCATCTTTTTTTATTAATATATCGGCATTCTCCGATACCAGATTATTACCCGCATTGTTTTTTTCTTCCGGGAAATAGAAATTCATGTAATCTTTCAGACTTTTGTCAATCGCTATTTTTTTAGCTTCATTTAAATAGTTCGGTCTGCCATTATTGGTATTCCAATCTCCCAAGACGTTCGGAATGATTGCCTTGATAAAATTGGCATTGGCACGAGTCTGAGTACTTCTGGTTACAGCTGTTATATCTAACGCATTATCAAAAGTAATTGTGGCTTCGGCTTTGGCATCTGCAATATTTGTTTTAAATAGGGTAGGTACTCCGAAGTCTGGAGAGTAGATATAAATTTCCGAAACGGAAGCAGGAAGGGATGCTTCTTTGTTATAAATACCCGATGCATCGGCAAAACCGCTGGCAATGTGCTCTATTCCTTCTTTTTTCTTAATCTGTGAGCCTTCTTCATTATATTCCAAGGGATTCTCGGCATAAACTTCAAAATATGCTTTCGGACATTCCTCGCCATAATTAATGTTTAACTTTACTTTCTGTCTAGTAGCAAAATCGAAGTAATTCCCTAAAGTCACAACTTCTTCCTTTTCATTCTTAAGACCGTACTGATCTTTATCCACGCAACTTGACAAGGCTATTATACTAATAACCACACAAGCTATTCTCGCTCTGCTGATTCTTGAAAATACCGTCTTTTCCATATTTTTCTATTTTGTTATGTTACGTTTGTATAATGCCAGCAAGGATAATAAAGTTGTAATATCTATCCAAATTATAATTCATATTTTTGTTAATAAGATTAATATTTGCAACATGTAGGCTAGGTAATTAAGAAAATAGAAGAAATCCAGGCTTCTGAATGCAAATGAAAAAGAAAGAGTATCATGGTGGGGGTATGTTTGACAGGTGTAAAAATAAAGGATGCTTTCGACAGAAAGCATCCTTTATTTATATTTGATGTGTAAGAATTACCTTAAATAAGTCCTTTTTCAGACAAGAATCTTTCGCATTCTATTGCTGCCTTGCATCCGCTTCCCGCTGCGGTGATAGCTTGGCGGTAATGAGGATCGGCAACGTCGCCGGCTGCGAATACTCCCGGAACTCCTGTGCGTGGAGTTGCCCCTTCGGTAATGATGTAACCTACTTCGTCTGTTTTCATCCACGGTTTGAAGATGTCTGAGTTGGGCTTGTGACCGATAGCGAGGAAGAAGCCGTCGATAGCAATATCGAAATGTTTCTCAGCTGGTCCGCCCATAAATTCTACCAAGTGAGCACCTTCTACACCATTTTCACCGAATAAGCCTTCGGTGTTGGTGTTGAACAATACTTGAATCTTTTCATGTTTCATCACTCTTTCCTGCATAATCTTTGATGCACGTAGATAAGGTTTACGTACGATTAGGTAAACTTTACTTGCAAGACCTGCAAGGTAGATCGCTTCTTCACAAGCAGTGTCACCACCACCAACTACAGCTACTACTTTTTTGCGGTAGAAGAATCCGTCACAGGTAGCACATGCGCTTACGCCCATTCCGGCATATTTCTGTTCGTCAGGTAAACCAAGGTATTTGGCTGTTGCTCCGGTAGATATAATCAGAGTTTCTGCTTCGATTTCCGTTTCACCATCAATTGTTATTTTATAAGGAGCCTTGCTAAGATCAGATGCAGTAGCGATCCCTGTACGGATTTCTGCACCGAAACGCAATGCCTGAGCTTTCAAGTCTTCCATCATCTGCGTTCCGCTGATACCTTCGGGGTAGCCGGGGAAGTTTTCGATGTCGGTGGTTGTTGTAAGCTGTCCGCCCGGTTGGATTCCTTCATATAAAACGGGAGAAAGGTTGGCGCGTCCTGCATAGATTGCTGCTGTGTAACCTGCGGGACCTGAGCCAATAATCAAACATTTTGTTCTTTCTGTTGCCATGATACTATATAATTAGTTGTTTTTTATTGTCTTTTTGTTACCGGGAACAAAAATAATGATAAGATTTTTCCTATGCAAATTTATCGGTTATGATAGAATTTATATTATGATAGATTTTATCTATTTACCCTTTATCTCAAGTCGATCATTTCGGCTTCGGGGTATTTTGTCCGGTCGAAGCGGAAAGTATCGTCGGGGAGTGAAAGGCCGGCTTGATAACTTGTTATGGTAATCTCGCTCCGTGCTCTGTCTTTCTGTTCTATAACAATGGAGAGAGGTTGATAGTTCTTTGAAACAAATAAGGTGATAGAATGAATTTCCTGCTTTTTGTTTATGGGTGTAAGCACCACTTCATAGCCTTGTTTACCGCCTTTGGTTTTGTTTCCGCCATATTTGTAGTTATATCCGTTGCGATACATGTCCAATAATGCATAAGGGTTGATACTTTGCAATTCTTCGGGCGTGGGGGTACTTATATTCACTTCTTCGCTCGATGTGAGGTAGCTCCATTGTGTTTTGCCGTCAAACCACGTAAGTGTTCCTTCGGTATCCAGAAAGAAGCGTTCACCTTTCAGGTGAATAATTCCTTTACCGCTTCCGGCATTCCCTCCGTTTTTATTGGTGTTGCGGATGTTGAAAACCGCCTTGATGCCTTCCGCCTGCTTAAATGCCGCGGAAGTTTTGTCAAGTACATCTCTGGCTTGTCTGTCTGCCTGTGCGTAGGCGGACAGCGTGGCAAGTAAGAATAATAGCAGGTATAGGTTTATTTTTTTCATTGCTGTAAGTTGTTGAGTCTCATTTCTAAATCTGTTTCATCCATGCAAAGCACTTCGCGCGCCTTGCTGCCTTGTGTAGGTCCCACGATTCCGGCTTTTTCCAGTTGGTCCATAATACGTCCCGCACGGTTATAGCCGATAGAGAATTTACGTTGGATGAGTGATGTGGAGCCTTGTTGGTGAATAACTACCAAACGGGCTGCATCTTCAAACATCGGATCGAGGTGGTTCATGTCCACATCACCTACACCGTTGTCGCCATTGTCGTCACCCACATATTCGGGCAGGCAGAAAGCTGTGGGATAGCCTTGTTGACGGCAGATATAATTGGTTATTTGTTCCACCTCGGGGGTGTCTACGAAGGCGCATTGTACACGTACCGGATCGCTTCCTTGCAGGAACAACATATCTCCGCGGCCGATAAGTTGGTTGGCTCCCGGACGGTCGAGAATAGTGCGTGAGTCCATCATGGCAGCTACGCGGAATGCCACACGTGCAGGGAAGTTCGCTTTGATAGTACCTGTAATGATATTGGTAGTAGGTCGCTGAGTGGCGATAATCATGTGAATACCTACCGCACGTGCCAACTGGGCGATACGTGCAATCGGGAGTTCTACTTCTTTACCGGCTGTCATTATCAGGTCACCGAACTCGTCAATAATCACCACGATGTAAGGCATATACTTGTGTCCCTTTTCAGGATTTAGCTGACGGTTGATAAACTTGGTGTTGTATTCTTTAATATTACGAACATGAGCCATTTTAAGCAAGTCATAGCGGGTGTCCATCTCTATACATAGAGAGTTCAATGTTTGTACCACTTTTGTGAAGTCGGTGATGATAGCTTCTTCGCCGTCGGGCAATTTGGCAAGGAAGTGTTTTTCGATAGTTGAATAGATGCTGAATTCTACTTTCTTAGGATCGATAAGCACAAATTTCAGTTCTGCCGGGTGCTTTTTGTATAATAGAGAAGTGATAATGGCATTCAATCCGACAGATTTACCCTGTCCGGTAGCACCTGCCACAAGCACGTGAGGCATCTTGCAAAGGTCTACCATGAATACTTCGTTCGAAATGGTTTTACCGAAAGCGATGGGCAAATCATAAGTAGATTCCTGGAATTTCTTGGAACCGATAACCGATTGCATGGAAACAATCTTGGGATCGGAGTTAGGCACTTCGATACCAATTGTACCCTTCCCCGGTATCGGGGCAATGATACGGATACCGAGAGCTTTTAAGCTGAGGGCAATATCATCTTCGAGGTTACGTATCTTTGAGATACGTACGCCGGATTCGGGAGTAATTTCGTAAAGGGTAATGGTAGGTCCCACGGTAGCTTTGATGGAACTGATCTCGATACCGAAGCTGCGCAGAATTTCTATAATGCGGTTCTTGTTGGCATTCTGTTCTTCCATGTTGATGGTAGGCTCACTGTTTTCGTAAGTCTTCATCAGGCTGAGGGTGGGGTAGTGGTAGTTCTCCAAATCGAGAGTAGGATTATATGGCTCTAATTCGGGACCATGATATTCCTCTTCCTCGTTGGCTTCTATTTCAAATCCCGGTTCTTTTTCACCGTTTATTTCTTCGTTTTCTTCTTCCAGTGCTAAAGATTTTTCCTTTTCGGCGGCTTTCACCCATTCTTCTTCCACGGGTTTATCTTCTTTTGCAGGTTCTATAGGTTTTTCCTGTTTATAAGTCTGATTGATATTGAAGTCTAAAGTTTGCGGTTGAGGATTGGTAAACGCTTTGGGATTTTCCTTGATGGGAACATCTTGTGCTACTTCTGCACCTTCATTACCTGCCATTTCCTCTTTTGGCTTTCTTTTAATAAATTGTAAACCAAACAACTTCCGCAGGAAAACAATGGTTTGGGTACTTATATATATGAAGAATAGTAGAGCCGTGACAAGCAGTGCGAGCCATAATCCCGGAATGCCGATTTGCGAAACCAACCAGTTACTCACATTATATCCGTGCATACCGCCCAGATAAAGGAAGCTGTTTTGGTAAGTGTCCATGAATGCGAATCCGAGGAACACCGAGAACCAGATGAGCAGTAATGAACAGCCGATAAACCATTTCCACAGACGGAAACGTCCAACTTTCATTAACTTCATTCCTGCAACGGCAAGAAATATCAGAATAAAATAGGAAGCAATACCGAAGCAATCGTTTATCAGATAATTGGCAACCTGAGCTCCGCGGGCACCCGCATAGTTTTTTACATGGTTGTTTACCGAAGCAAGTTGCCCCGGATCGGGATTTTCGATGATGCTTTGGTCGGAAGCTCCTGTGAAAAAGAAGGAACTGAATGCCAACAGCAAATAGACGGAGAAGATAACGAATAACAATCCGATGATGAAATGGAAAGTTTCGTTTTTTAAAACACGGGCGGCTTTGCCCGGAACTTTTTCTTCGTTAATTTGCTCTTTATCTTGTTTTTTCTTTGCCATGAGTGATTATTTTTAGTAATTGCTTTGCAAATGTACATGAAAATAGTTAATTAACGGCCTTGTTTCTCACTAAAATTAGTACATTTGCAAACTTAACTAAAATGATATGGAACAGAACAGCCAAGTTATATTTGACAGAAACACCATCGAATTTGTGACGGTGGCTGCAGAGTATTGTGCTTTCCTTGAACGCTCGGAAGGTAAGAAACGTGCAGCGTTTGTTGATACGACTTTAAAGATACTTCCTTTGCTTTATCTCAAAGCTTCCATGCTTCCCGAAGTGGAAATGCTTGGCGAGGAAGCTCCCGAAACTTTCGTATCGGAAGAAGATTATGAAATTATGCGTTTGAACATTGCTTCGGTGTTGGGGGAAAAAGATGACTATCTGGAAGTTTTTCATCCTGACATGGCGTATAGTGACACTCCTATTAAGAAATGCATTTCGGAAGATCTTGCCGATATTTATCAAGATATAAAGAATTTTATATTCGTATTTCAGTTAGGATATAATGAAACAATGAATGATTCCCTTGCTATTTGCAAAGAGAATTTTGCAATATATTGGGGACAGAAATTGGTAAACACTTTAAGGGCTCTTCACGACGTGAAATATAATGTGAAAGATGACGACACTGACGAGGAAGAAGAAGAGCAGATAGATTTATTATGATTTTAAAAAGAACTATAAAGAAAGAAGAAATATCAAACATGCCGCGGGCGACATTCAAGGGGAAGATTCATGTAATCCAAACCGAAGATGAAGCTTTGAAAGCTTTGGAGTATCTTAACTCCTGTCCGTTGGTAGGTATTGATTCGGAAACCAGACCGTCTTTTGTGAAAGGACAAACACACAAAGTAGCTTTGTTACAGGTATCTACCAAAGATATATGTTTCCTTTTTCGTTTGAACATGATAGGATTGACAGAGCCGATTATTCGCTTTCTTGAGAATCCGGAGATTAAAAAGGTAGGCTTATCACTGCACGATGACTTTGCTGTTTTGCATAAAAGAGCTCCTTTTACACAACAGTCGTGCATAGATATTCAGGACTATGTGAAGCAATTCGGCATACAGGACAAGAGTTTGCAGAAGATATACGCAATACTTTTCAGGCATAAAATATCAAAATCCCAAAGGCTTTCAAACTGGGAAGCGGATGTGCTGAGCGATGCACAGAAAACGTATGCGGCAACCGATGCGTGGTCTTGCTATAAGATATACTTGTTTTTGCAGGAATTGCAACGCACGGGAAAATATGAACTGGAGGAGGAAGAAGTAACAGTTGAAACAGTTGAAGAACAATCATAAATATGGCTTATAAGAAAGTATTTCTCAGACCGGGAAAAGAAGAATCATTGAAGCGTTTTCATCCATGGGTGTTTTCGGGTGCAATTCATCATATAGAAGGTGAGCCCGAAGAAGGCGAAGTGGTCAATGTATATACCTCGAAAGGGGATTTTATTGCTATGGGGCATTTCCAGATAGGGAGCATTGCCGTGCGTGTCCTTTCTTTCAAAGAAGGTGAAACGGTAAACAAAGATTTTTGGAAGAAGAAGTTGCAGGTTGCTTATGATATGCGTAAGGCTATCGGCGTGGCATCTAATCCTATAAACAATACTTACCGCTTGGTTCACGGTGAAGGCGATAACCTGCCGGGATTGGTGATTGATGTATATGCTAAAACTGCTGTAATGCAGGCTCACTCTGCCGGAATGCACGTTTACAGAATGGAAATAGCCGATGCTCTTGCCGAAGTAATGGGGGACGTTGTTGAGAATATCTATTATAAATCTGAAACAACTTTGCCGTTTAAAGCGGATTTAGGGCCGGAAAACGGTTTCCTGAAAGGAGGCAGTAACGATAATGTAGCCATGGAATACGGTTTGAAATTTCATGTGGATTGGTTGAAAGGACAGAAAACAGGTTTCTTTGTAGACCAACGTGAAAACCGTGCCTTACTTGAGAAATATGCAAAGAACCGTTCTGTGCTCAATATGTTTTGTTACACAGGTGGCTTTTCGTTTTATGCTATGAGGGGAGGAGCTGAACTGGTTCATTCTGTAGATAGTTCCGCTAAAGCTATTGAACTTACCAACAGGAATGTGGAGCTGAACTTTCCGGGTGATAAACGCCATGAAGCCTTTGCCGAAGATGCATTTAAGTATCTCGACCGCATGGGTGACCAATATGATTTGATTATTCTCGATCCGCCCGCCTTTGCCAAGCATAAAGATGCTTTGAGAAATGCACTGCAAGGATACCGTAAACTGAATGCAAAAGCTTTTGAGAAGATTAAACCGGGAGGAATCTTGTTTACATTCTCCTGTTCTCAGGTTGTGACAAAAGAAAACTTCCGTACGGCAGTGTTTACTGCCGCCGCTTTGTCGGGTAGAAGCGTACGCATCTTGCATCAGTTGACTCAACCGGCAGACCATCCGGTAAATATCTATCACCCTGAAGGAGAGTATCTGAAAGGGCTTGTTTTGTATGTTGAATAAAAGACAAATATTAAATAAGGTTAATAACAAGCAGATATATGGTACTAAAGTATGTTGCATAACATAAAAGTCCATATATTTGCACTGTGTTTTTCATGGTATTAGATTTAAGGTTAACAAAGATTGGTTGTCCGTGACGGATATGCCAATTTTTTTTGCCCTTATTGCTTCTTATTTTATGGAGAATAATTCAAGTAATTGTTTTTTCTTCAATGGTTTTGCTAAGAAACTGTTACATCCTGCATCAATGGCGCTAACCTTGTCAGAATCAAAAGCATTTGCAGTAAGTGCAATAATTTCAATCCCCGTATTGAATTCCCTGATTTTTCGGGTTGCTTCCAATCCTCCCATAATAGGCATTTTCATATCCATAAGAACGAAGTCGAATTTTTCGTTGCGAACCTTCTCAACGGCATCCACACCATTCTGTACCCGGGTAAGATTGTAATCTTTAAGGATGTGTTTTACCAACAGGTAGTTACTATCGTTATCTTCGGCAACCAGAATCTTCAAAGCTTCTTTATCTGCATCGTTCAAAGGTAACTGCCGTTTTGAGAATTGGGGATTCACTGTATTTTCACTTTCTCTAATATCTATATTGCATGGTATCCAAGCCCAGAAAGTAGAACCGGAACCGGGGATAGAGGAGAAACCCACTTCTCCGCCTGCTGCTTCGATAATAGCTCTTGAGATTGCCAGCCCTAGTCCTGTTCCCTGTGCAAATTCATTAAGTTTCTGGAATCGGCCGAATACCCTGTTTTGCAGTTCTTTCGGAATACCCACTCCCGAGTCTTCCACATAGAACCGTATGCCGCCTTTTACAATTGAATATCCCATTTTGATATATCCCGACTTGGTGCATTTTATTGCATTGGTCAGGTAATTCATCCACACTTGTTTGAGACGGTTGCGATCCAAGAAAATCCAGCAATCCGGCACAGATTCGTCCATGAGGAATTGTACGTCGGGATTTGTAATCTTCGGCTGGATCATTGTATATAATTCGTTGCATACTTTTGCCAGGTTGAATTCCTCTCTCTTACGCTCGAGGATGCCTGATTCTATTTTGGAAAGATCGAGAATATCGTTGATTAGTCGTAATAGCAACTCGTTGTTGGATTGGATAATTTCCATATATTCTTCTTTCTCCTCTTGGTCTTCACAGCTTGTCATCAATTCCGAAAAGCCCACGATTGCATTCAAAGGAGTGCGTATTTCATGGCTCATATTGGCAAGGAAAGCAGATTTAAGACGGTCGGAAAGTTCGGCTTTCTCTTTTAGTTCTTTCAACTCTTTGGTTACTTTCTCCCATTTGGTATTGTTGAACCGGATACCGGTGTAGCGGACTACTTTTCCTTTCCTGTCTCTTTCGGACTGTATGCCTGTAATTACATAATATTGCCACTCTTTGTCCCATTTGGTTTTGGAACGGTATTTGAAATTGAAATCCTTGTCCGCTCCTTGAAGCATATGGTCAATATATTCTTGGACACAATTTACATCATCGGGATGTGCGGCAGCCAAAAATTCTTCGGGAGTAATCAGCTTATCGGGGTTAAAGTCATTGACTGGTTCATTGAAGGCTTTGAACAGTTTACTTTTGACGTCGAAATCCCAGTAAGACATACCAACGGTTTTGAACGTGAGTTCCATTTTATAGTTTCGCTCCCTGATCTCTTCATTCAGTTGATGGATTTTGGATATATCCTGCCTGAAACCTGTATATTGTATAATATTGCCATCTTCGTCATGTTCAAAAGGAATGCCGGTAATGTTGCAATATTGCCATGTATTATCGTATTTTGTCTTGATGCGGCAAGTAAGATTCAAAGTTGTATTTTTACCCGATTTCAGAGATTGTATAAAATCATTAAATATGGAATAGTCTTCCATATGCAATACCTCCATGTATTCCTGGATGGTTATCGGCTTTTCGCTTGCATAATCGTTGATAGGATCATTATGAGATTCAAACAGACCGGTACGTACATCATAATCCCAATGAACAATACCGCTTATCTGCATTGCCAACTCTCGTTTGGCTATTAAGTCTTGTGTCTTCTTCGCCATCTGCAGTTTTTCCGTGACATCTATCTCTGTTCCCACGATTTGCAGCTTTCCCCTGTGCTCGGTGGATAAACGCATCCTGCTTTCGTAATAGCGGTATTGGTTTTCCTGTTCGTTGAAAAAGCGTAATGTTATGTTGCCGTGTTGGATTTCTTTGTTGATTAATTGTGAAAATAGTTGCATTAGCAGGGAACTGTCTTGTGAGGGCAATTTGTCCAACAGTTCTTGCAATGTCATGGTATCTTTTACAATGGGTTCTCCATGTAAAGGACTGAACTTTTTTTTATGTACATCATATACCCACGAAGACATTTTGGCGGCATCCATTGCCATTTCCAGATTTTTCTTGTTTTCTTCGGTGTGAAATTCTGCTTCTTTCATAGCAGTCACATCGTTGGTGATCAGCATGTGGGCGATGACTTTTTTTTCTTTATTCCATATCCCGATTATCTTGACTTCATAAATCATGGAGTTTTTATTGCTGCTTTCATAATAAGCATCATCGTTGATACGGTCAAAGTCATATTCAAATTTTAAAGAAATATCTTCTCCGGATTTTATTTTTGCCAGGAGTTCTTCGTCAACGTAAGGGCTTTTGTAAAGGTTAACTTTGTTTATAACAGTATTTTTGTCGGCTACTCCATATATGCGTAGTGCATAGTCATTAATGCTTCGTAGAACACCTGTGGTATCATAAATTTCTATTCCCATCGGCAAACGGGCATAGACGTTTTCGGTAAATAAAACCTTTTCTTCTATTAATTCGGATATTTCTTTTTCAAAAGAAGTATTCTCATCTTCATTGGATACCTTTTCATTCTGCTCCATCTGTTCCATATTTTTAGTTATGTATGGTATGCCGTTGTTATATTTGTATTATTCTTAACTAATATTTACAATACGGTATGTCTACAAAAGTATAACAAAAAAATGAAATAGTGAAATTTAAAGTGGTAAAAGTAAATAGGGAAATATCTAAGTTATTTTCAGACTTAAATAATGATTTTCAGAATTTTACCTTCAAATGTCCATTTAACATTTAGCAGGTTCATTACAAAGAAGATACAGTGAACATTTAACATTCCTAATGTCCACTTTATCTTCATTTTATGTTCATGGTTCATTTGTATTGCCGATCAGGTTGACAATGATAAATGTAGGGAGATTTATTTCAATCAACAGCATGTTTAATTGAAAACAACAGGTCATTTAAAAAAAACATAAGGACAATTAAGAGAAAACGACGGGACATTTAAGTGAGTCAGTGTACACTGACAGGCGAGACGGTGTACAGTAACTCGGTAGTTACTGTACAGTAACCGGCGAGAAGACGTAGTGTAACTTGGGTTAGAGAGGGATTTTATGAACAGAACCGTAGGCTTTTGGCATTTCATTCATACTGTAAATATACGAAATATTTCTGTAATTTCCAAATTTTAGGGTAAAAATAGGTGCACAAAAGTACAGCAGTTTACAGTATTTCCTTATTTTTCTTTTGAAAGCAACGTATATAAAAAATGAATATAAAAGTGAAGATAAAGTGGATATTGGAAAAGTTAAACGTTCATCGCAACTCACTTATAACAAGATAACTAAATATCAGATGAACATTTGAAGGTAAAAGTAGAAAACTGTATTTAAAGGAACTTGATTTTAAAATAACCCTGTGTTAAGTCCTGCTTTCCCAAATAATTTACATACATTTGTAAACTGTATAAATATATTATATTTAAGGAAAAACACATATAAAAAGATTAATGAATTATGAGCATTAAATATCGTTTGATAATTATGAACTTCCTGCAATTCTTTGTGTGGGGAGCTTGGTTGATTTCTCTGGGTGGATATATGGGAAGAGAATTGCACTTTGAAGGCGGTCAGATAGGTGCCATATTTGCAACAATGGGTATCGCTTCCTTGATTATGCCCGGAATTGCAGGTATTATCGCTGATAAGTGGGTTAATGCGGAACGTCTTTACGGCATCTGTCATTTGCTTGGTGCCTGTTTCCTTTTTTATGCTTCTACTGCTACAACCTATGATCAAATGTATTGGGCGATGTTGCTGAATCTGATGGTGTATATGCCTACTTTGGCTCTTACCAACACGGTTTCTTATAATGCTTTGGAACAATATAAGTGCGATATTATCAAAGATTTCCCTCCCATACGTGTGTGGGGGACTGTCGGATTTATTTGTGCTATGTGGGCGGTGGATCTTACCGGATTTAAGAACTCCAGTGCACAGCTTTATGTAAGTGCTGTTTCTGCATTGGTATTAGGGCTGTATGCGTTTACACTTCCTGCTTGTCCTCCGGCAAAAACAGAAAGTAAAAATTGGTATTCTGCTTTCGGGCTGGACGCATTCGTACTTTTCAAAAAGAGGAAAATGTTTATTTTCTTCCTCTTCTCCATGTTATTGGGTGCTGCTTTGCAGATAACCAACTCATACGGAGATTTGTTTCTGGGTAGCTTTGCTTCCATACCGGAATATGCAGACTCGTTCGGAGTAAAGCATTCGGTTATTCTTTTATCTATTTCCCAGATGTCTGAAACACTCTTTATATTAGCCATCCCGTTCTTCCTGAAACACTTTGGAATAAAGAAAGTGATGCTCATCAGCATGTTTGCTTGGGTATTCCGTTTCGGATTGTTCGGCTTGGGTAATCCGGGCACAGGATTGTGGATGCTTATTTTGTCAATGATAGTATATGGTATGGCTTTCGATTTCTTCAATGTATCGGGTTCGTTGTTTGTTGAACAGGAAGCTAACCCGGCTATCAGAGCCAGTGCGCAGGGATTGTTTTTTATGATGACAAATGGTTTGGGAGCTGTGATTGGCGGCTATGCCAGCGGTGCGGTGGTAGATGCTTTTTCCGTGTATGCCGATGGTATGCTGGTGAGCCGCGAGTGGACATCTATCTGGATGATTTTTGCCGCTTACGCTTTGGCTATCGGGGTTTTGTTTGCCATAGTTTTTAAATATAAACACACTTCGCAAACATTGAAATAAAATCAAACGTTCTTCATATAATGGATAAAAAGATAGAGTTAAAGGTTTTGGAAATATCAAATAGCCAGGCGGAGGCGAATGCTTATGCTTTGGTGTTGGAAGAAGTGTGTGGAAAAAGGCAGCTTCCTATCATTATTGGAGTGATCGAAGCTCAATCTATTGCTTTGAAACTGAAAAAGGTGAACTTTCCCCGACCTTACACTCATGATCTGTTTGTGAGTTTTGCCGAACTTTTTCAGGCTTCCTTGAAAGAAGTATTCATTTATAAAGCGGTTGAGGGAGTTTTCTTTTCCTATCTTTATTGGGAAAAGGATGGTGAGGTCTTTCAAATGGATTCCCGTACTTCCGATGCTGTGGCGTTGGCTCTCAGGTTTGATGCTCCCATATACACAACAGAAGATATAATGAATGCAGAAGGAGTGGTTGTCTCCGAGGAGATGTTTGAAGTGGAAATGGATGATGATTCCATTGAATCTATGAAAAAAGCTTTGAAGAAAGCGGTGGAAGATGAAAATTACGAGCTTGCTTCTGCTTTGCGGGACATAATAAAGCAACGTGAAGAGAGCGATGAAGAGGATGTTAAAGATAAAGAATTGAGTAACTGACGTAAATAGACTTATGCATGTATTTTATGCGCCGGATATAAAGGCGAAAGCCGAGTTGCCCGAAGAAGAAGCACAGCACTGTGTGCGTGTGTTGCGGTTGGAGATCGGTGATGAGATTGTATTGACCGACGGAAAAGGATTTTTTTACAAAGCCGTGATAAGTGCAGTTGCGGGAAAGCGCTGCATGGTGGATATTGTGGAAGAAACGGAGCAAATTCCGTTTTGGCCTTGCCATTTGCATATTGCTATGGCGCCTACTAAAAATATGGATCGTAACGAGTGGTTTGCCGAAAAGGCTACCGAGATAGGTTTCGACGAACTTACTTTTCTGAATTGCCGTTTTTCCGAAAGGAAAGTCATAAAGACGGAAAGAATAGAGAAAATATTGGTTTCCGCCATTAAGCAGTCACTTAAGGCATATCTTCCTGTTTTAAATGAAATGACGGATTTTGATAAATTTATCGCAAAAGACTTTAAAGGACAAAAGTTTATCGCTCATTGCTATGAGGGAGAAAAGCCCTTGTTGAAAGATGTTCTGCGCAAAGGGGAGAATGCTTTGGTCTTGATTGGTCCGGAAGGAGATTTTAGTCCCGAAGAAGTGGAAAAGGCTTTGGCGAACGGTTTTGTCCCTATCAGTTTGGGTAAATCAAGATTGCGTACAGAGACGGCGGCTTTAGTGGCTTGTCATACAATGAATTTAATGAATCAATAATTATTAATTTATATAAGGTTATGAAAAAAACGAATTTGTTCTTTTCTTTGTCAATGCTGGTGGCATTGGTGATGTTGGTAGCTTCTTGCTCCAAGAGTGTGGAGTACACAAATGTAATTCCGGCTGATGCTTCAATGGTTGTATCGCTTGATGTTAAATCTTTGGCTCAGAAATCCGGAGTAAAAGATGATTCGAGAGATAAGGTGATTGATGCATTTAAGAATGGTTTGGATGGCGAAACATTCTCACAAGTGGAAAAAATAATGAAGAACCCGGATGAAACGGGGCTTTCAGTGGATGATAAAGTTTATGTTTTCTGTACAGGGGCAAAGTTTGTGCCTTCTTTTCTTGCAAGAGTTTCTAATGTAAGCAAATTGAAGGATATGTTTGCTTTGCTTGAAAAACAACAGATAACGAAACCTTTGGAAGAAAAGAGCGGATGTTTCGTTACTGAAATTTCGGGACAGGCAACTTTAGCTTTCAATGAAAAAGCATTGGTCATTTATGCTCATTCCAATGCAGTAGAAAAAGTTATCGGATGGATGTCACAGACTGCCGACAAAAGTATGAGTGCAAATAAAGGTTTCCAGAAAATGGAAGGAGAGAAAGTAGACATGGCTACTTATCTTTCTATGGATGCTTTGATGAATGCTTCTTCGGCTCTTAATGGAGCACAGGGAATGCCTATTTCTGAAATGAATGGTTTTATGCCCGAAGGAGTGAACTTGAAGGATATGAATTTGATTTATACTTTAAACTTTGAAAAAGGAAAGATTGCACTTGGGGTTAGCAATTATACGGAAAATGAACAATTAAAGAAACTTTATGAAGAAAACTCAACGATGTGTTCCGACATAAAAGGTACTTTCTCTGATTTCTTCCCGGCTTCTACCATGTTTTATATGGCAATGAACGTGAAGGGTGAGGGAGTTTATGCTTATTTTCAAAAAGTGGCTAAGATTAAAGAAGCTCTTGCGCAGATTCCTCTTGATTGGGAGAAATTAATCGGTTCTTTCAATGGTGATATTTCAGTGGGATTAACAGGTCTTTCTGCTCAGGGAACTCCGGCTATCACTGCTTATGCAGAAATGAAAGACGATTATGTTTTGAAAACTCTTCTTACTTATAAGGAGATGGTTGCAGGCATGGGCGGCACTTTTAAAGAAAATGGCGAAAACGACTATATGATAAGTGCACAGGGTATGAATGTTTATTTTGGTATGGCTAAAAATCATTTATACATAACTACGGATGAAGCTACTTATAAGAATATCGGTAAGTCGGTATCCGATCCGATGACAAAGGCTCCTTGGGCATCGGGAGTGAAGAATTCGGTTTCTTTCGTTGCACTAAACGTAAACAGTATTATGCAGAACCCAATGGTAGGCATGTTGATTGGCATGAGCGGTCAGAAAGGTCAGATGGCTAAATCTATCTTGTCTTTGGTTTCTTATATTGACTTATCCGGACAAATGAATCAGACAGGCGGCATGAATATTATTTTGAATAATAAAGATATAAATGCATTGCAATTGATTTGCGAAGAAGTAGAGAAGCTTTCGGGAGCTTTCTAATATCATTTAAGTTGGGAGTTGGGTAACCGGCTCTCAACTTTTAATTTTATAAAGATGAATAACATCAACCTACAACAGACTTTACCCAATGTTTTTGCTGACAGGGATAGTATAGACTCAGATGTCTGGCACAGGAACGTTGATTTTCAGAAAGGAGAAACTTACCTGATAGAAGCGGCATCCGGAACAGGCAAATCTTCTCTTTGCAGTTTTATTTATGGCTATCGTAACGATTATCAGGGGATTATTTGTTTTGATGGCATAAATATAAAAGGCTTCACCGTGCCGCAGTGGGTGGAAATAAGAAAGAAACATTTGAGTATGTTATTTCAGGATTTGCGCTTGTTTACCGAACTTTCTGCGTTGGAGAACGTGCAACTGAAAAACAGCTTGACAGGTTATAAATCGAAAAAAGAGATTATAGCTTTCTTCACAGCTTTGGGTATTGAGGATAAGTTAGATGCGAAAGTAGGTAAAATGTCATTCGGTCAGCAACAGCGTGTTGCGTTGATACGTTCTTTGTGTCAGCCCTGCGATTTTATTTTTCTGGATGAACCTATCAGCCACTTGGATGAAAACAACGGTCGCATTATGGGAGAATTATTGATGCAGGAAGCAACTAAACAAGGTGCAGGCATTATCGTTACTTCCATAGGTAAACATATCAGCCTGAACTATACTAAAACAATGAAATTATGAGACTTGTCTGGAAACTCTTACGTCAACATATCAGTCTGCCGCAGTTGGCGGGCTTTTTCTTTGCCAACCTTTTTGGTATGATGATTGTTTTGCTCGGTTTGCAATTCTACAAAGATGTTCTTCCCGTCTTTACCGATGGAGACAGTTTCATGAAGAAAGATTATATAATCCTCACAAAGAAGATCAGTACATTAGGTTCTTTGGTAGGTAAAAGTAATGCTTTCACCGAAGATGAAATAAAAGAATTAAAGAAACAGTCGTTTACTAAGAGTGTAGGCGCTTTTCAACCTTCACAGTTCAAGGTTTCTGCAGGATTGGGAATGGAGTCGGCAGGCATACATATCTCTACCGATATGTTTTTTGAATCTGTCCCGGATGAGTATGTGGACGTCAGTCTTGATAAATGGAAGTTCGATGAAAGCAGTCGTACTATTCCGATTATTATTCCGCGCAATTACCTTAACCTTTATAATTTTGGTTTCGCACAATCGAGAAGTCTTCCCAAATTATCGGAAGGAGTAATGGGGTTGATTCAACTGGATGTGCAGATGAGGGGAAATGGTAAATCAGAGATATATAAAGGAAATATTGTAGGGTTTTCCAATCGGTTGAATACGATTCTTGTGCCCGAAATATTTATGAATTGGGCAAACCGCGAATTTGCTCCCGATGCCAAAGCTGAATCATCCCGCTTGATTGTGGAAGTAAATAATCCGGCAGATGAGTCTATTGCCAAGTTTATACAAAAGAAAGGGTATGAAACGGAAGACAATAAGCTGGATGCAGGAAAAACTGCTTATTTCTTGAAATTGATTATCGGAATCGTCTTAGGCGTAGGATTGGTTATCAGTATTCTTTCATTCTATATTCTGATGCTGAGCATCTATTTGCTTTTGCAAAAGAATACCACAAAACTTGAAAATCTGTTGTTGATAGGTTACAGCCCGGTAAAAGTAGCTTTGCCTTATCAAATGTTGACATTGTTTCTCAATTTGCTTGTCCTGCTTTTGGCTATCGGGTTGGTTTGCTGGATAAGGAGCTATTATCTGGGTGTAATAACTATGCTTTATCCTCAAATGGCTACGGGAGGTATATGGGCTGCGTTGATTGCAGGAATATTGCTTTTTGTGATTGTTTCCTTTATTAATATTCTGGTGGTCAAAAGAAAGGTTCTTTCCATTTGGCTGCATAAGTAGTATGATTATTTATTCTTGAAATTTCCGCTTTGATCATTTGAATTTCCGCTTCGAGAAATAAAATCTTTCTTGATTAATATGCTTGTTTACTTTTGCCGTGAATCTTAAAAAACGACAAAAGTAATGAGAATATTAATGTGTTTTTGCTTGTTCGCTTTTTTGACAGCATGTAGCAAAACAAAAGAGAAAGAAAATGAACCTCCTATGACAGTACAAGTATTTCATGCGGAACCCTCAGTGAATAATGGCGAGCGGGAGTTTACATTTATTTCAAAACCTTACCGGATAACGGATCTATCTTTCCGTGTAGGAGGACCTATACTCCGGTTTGATGTTCAATCGGGCCGTTTTTTTCGTAAAGGCGATATAATTGCTTCGATTGACAATCGTGATTTTATTATCCGTAGGAATAAAGCTGAGGCTGTTTATCATCAAACTAATTCTGAATATAACAGAATAGAGGCTTTATACCATAAGAATAATGTTTCGGGCAGTAGTTATGAAAAGGCAAAATCGGATCTTGCCATCGCTAAAGCTGCATTTGAAACGGCACAAAATGAGTTGGAAGACACCCGTTTGGTGGCCCCTTTTGATGGTTATGTACAAAGTGTTTATGTAGAAAGTCATCAGGATGTCCGTCCGTCTCAACCTATTGTTACTTTTATCGATTTATCCAAAGTAAAAGTTGAGGCTTACTTGCCTGAAGGGGTAGCCATGAAAATGAGAAAACAGCCACAGGAAGACAACTCTCATAATCTTGCCATCTATTTTGATGCTATGCCTGATAAAGAATTTCATGTTTTGGATACTGAACTGTCTATGAGTACCACCTCCAACAATCTTTCGTTTATGCTGACTGCTATATTGAATAATTCCACCGGCGAATTACTAGGTGGGATGAGTGGACGAATGTTACTGAATATTGCTCGGGAAAAGACAGGAAATATTATATACGTTCCTCAGATAGCTATTTGCCATTCTCCACAGATGGGTTCTTATGTATGGAAACTTGGTGATGATAATCGGGTGAGTAAAGTTCCTGTTGTTATAGGAAATCTGGCAAACGGTAATGAGATTGAAATACGTGAGGGAGTCGGAACCGGAGATAAAATTGTACTTACGGGACATCTGTTTCTTTCAGAAAATAAAGAAGTAACTATACAAGGATAGGGAAGTATGAATAAGTTTGTGAAATATTTCCTGAAAAACAGGTCGTTTACTATTTTACTTTTAGCTCTGGTGTTTGTGGGTGGTTTATACTCCTACCTTAAAATGGGAAAACTGGAAGATGCCCCTTTCACCATCAAACAAGCTTTGGTATTAACATCATATCCCGGAGCCTCGCCTTCAGAAGTACAGTCGCAAGTAACAGATGTATTGGAAGAGTCTATCCAGTCTTTGGGTGAATTATATTATTTGAAAACAGAGAACAGGGCGGGACTTTCAAAAATTACGGTTTACGTAAAAAAAGAAACCCGTGCCGATGAGATGCAACAGCTATGGGATAAGCTGCGAAGGAAAGTTAATGATGTACAAGGAAAACTGCCGGCCGGAGCAGGTCCCTCTGTTGTAAATGACGATTTTGGGGATGTACTCGGCGTATTTTACGGACTGACAGGGGAAAATCATACATACAGGGAATTGGAGGATTGCGCCAAACTGATAAAAGATGAATTCCTGAAAGTGAAGGATGTAGCGAAGGTCGATATATATGGTACACAAACTCCGGTGATAGATGTGAAGGTACGTCCTTCGGTTATGTCAAACTGCGGCATTACTACAACTGACATAAAGAAAGCCTTTGAAGGACAGAATAAAGTTGTGGATGCAGGGGGAATTACCACCGGAACAAACCGCATTCGCATAGAATCCACAGGGAATTTTTATTCATTGGAAGATATATGCAGCCTGACTATTGTTTCCCGCACAGGTGAGCATTTTTGTTTGTCCGAGATTGCCGATATTTCAGAAAGCTACCAGACTCCACCATCCAACCTTATGCGTATAGATGGAAAACCGGCTCTTGGGATTGCTATCTCTACTGTTCCTACCGGAAATGTGGTAGATATGGCTGAGGCAATAAAAGAGAGTGTTGATAAATTATCAGAGACATTGCCCGAGGGTTATACTCTGACTTCTATTTATGATCAAGGACATGAATCGGATGTTGCCAATCAGGGATTTATATGGAACTTGATTATTTCTGTGATAACAGTAGTTGCCATACTGTTATTCTTTATCGGCTTTAAGAATGGTGTTTTAGTGGGAAGTGGTCTTGTGTTTTCCATTTTTGCTACGCTAATAGTCATGTTTGCTTCCGGTATTGCTTTGCAACGTATGTCGCTGGCTGCTATAATTATTGCTATGGGTATGCTGGTAGACAACGCTATTGTCGTGTCTGATTCTGCCTTGGTAAACATGCAACGGGGAATGCGTAAACGAGTGGCTATTATGAAAGCTTGCTCGTCTACTGCACTCCCTCTGTTAGCGGCTACTGTGATTGCTATTTTGACGTTCTTGCCTATCTATTATTCCCCGCACATCACAGGTGAGTTGCTTTCTTCTTTGGTTGTGGTTATCGGTGTGTCGCTGATGTTCAGTTGGATATTTGCTCTGACACAAACTCCTTTTTTTATACAAGAGTTTGTGCGTCGTCCACGTCCTGATGAATTGAAGGCGACATTGTTCTCAGGAAAATACTATGACCGTTTTCGCACTTCTTTACGATATGTCATTAAACATAAGTTCGTAATGATAAGTATGTTGGTTGTAATGCTGGTATTATCGGCATGGAGCTTTAAGTTTATTCCTAAGGTGTTTGTTCCTTCTTTGGATAAGCAATATTTTACAGTAGACATGTGGTTGCCTGAGGGAACAAGTATTCAGGAAACCGATGGCTTGGCTTCAGATATGGCTGATTATATTCGTAGCCATGAGCAAACCGAGATGGTTTCGGCATATGCAGGACGTACACCGCCTCGCTATTATTTGTCAAATATAGCTTTTGGACCGCAGTCCAACTATGCCCAGTTACTAGTGAAATGTAAAACGCCCAAAGAAGCACGTGAATTGCAGTCATCATTACAAGATTCTATTCGAATGAAATATCCGGCTCCGTTGATTAAAGTAAATAAATTTGAGTTAAGCCCCTTGGCGGAGGCGATGATTGAAGCACGTTTTCTTGGTCCCGATCCGGCTGTATTGGATTCTTTAGTAAATGTGGCTCTCAATGTGATGCATAAGAATCCAAAGGTAGCAGATGCACGTAATGAGTGGGGAAAGATGTCGTTAATGGTCCGTCCGGTTTATGATCCCGTCAAAGCAGGGGCATTAGGTATAACTAAAGCATCTATGATGGAATCTGTAAAGTCCATAGAAGAAGGAACTCCTGTGGGTATTTATCGGGATAATGAAAAGAAAGTTCCGGTATTGTTGAAATCGCAAACGGAAGGAGAAATGAGCAGCAGCTTCTTAGAAGATTTTCCAATTTGGAACGGAGAGAAATCGGCTCCGCTTTCACAAGTGACAAAACAGATAGAAACAACTTGGGAATACCCACAAATGCGTACATATAACAGACAGTTGTCTATGGCAGCTATGTGTGGGGTAAAACCCGGTCATACAATGGCGGAAGTACATGGGGAGATACGTAGAGAAATAGAGAACATCCAATTACCTCAAGGATATACATTCTTTTGGGATGCTCAATATAAAGACCAAAGCGAGGCATTACAGGCATTAATTAAGTTTTTTCCTTTGGCTTTTTTAATGTTGATAGTAATTCTGGTTGCTTTGTTTGGAAACTTCAAAGAACCTCTGATAATTCTCTGCATTCTTCCTTTGTCACTGATAGGTGTAGCGGTGGGAATGCTGCTCACTGGTTTTGACTTCGGTTTCTTTCCCATAGCCGGATGGTTAGGGTTACTAGGTATGATTATTAAAAATGTAATTGTACTGATTGATGAAATTAATTGTCAATATCGCAGTGGCATAGGACTTTATACGTCAATAGTGGAAGCAACGGTGTCTCGTACCCGTCCTGTACTGATGGCAGCCACTACCACTATATTCGGAATGGTTCCTTTGCTTTTTGATGTAGCTTTTAGAGGAATGGCGGTAACCATTGTGTTTGGTCTGACATTTGCCACGCTACTCACTTTGTTTGTTACTCCGGCATTGTATGCCATGTTTTATAAAATAAAGTCTTAGTTGGAATGAAAATGAAGAAAATAGATATTGTAATCGGTTTGTTATTGTGTTCGGTAATGATTCGTGCTCAGGAAAGTAAGTTGCTGGAAGACTATCGTAATAAAGTTTTGCAATATAATCAGGATGTGATGGCTTCTGAACAAAATATATTGCTGAACAAGGAATTGGAGAAATCGGCGAGAGCTGATTACAAACCTAAACTCTCTGCCGGTGCAAACTTCAACTACACTGGGGATCCGATGGAGTTGAATCTCAATTTACCTTCTCTGGAAAATCCGGTTTCTTTTAAGGCCAGTGATACAAAATACGGTGCTTCTCTATCGCTGATACAACCCATTTACATGGGAGGTAAAATTCGCGAGGTATCAAAAATGGCAGAAGAGGAAAGCAGGCTTGCCATGTATCAGTCTGCAATGGTAAAGTCCAATGTATGCTATGAAGCCGATTTGCGTTATTGGAATACCGTTGCTTTGGGAGAAATGGCAGACATAACCAAGCAATATTATTCTGCAGTCGAAGAATTGGTTAAAATTGTACGTGAGCGCGTGGAAGTGGAGTTAGTAGACCGGAATGATCTGCTGATGGCAGAAGTGAAACTTAACGAAGCCAGTTATCAAAGAATGCAAACACAGAATAATTATGAAGTGGCACGCCTTTCGCTTAATTCATTTGCCGGTGTTTCTTTTGATAGCGAAATGAGAATAGATACAGCCATACCGAATACTTTATCGGTGAAAGAACTTGTTGTGTATATGGAGAATGCTCCCTCAAACCGTGCGGAACTAAAGATGGCAGAAAGTAAAATTTTTATTCAGGAGTCTGCGTTAAAACTAAATGATTCAAAGTTCTTGCCACAGTTTTATATCGGGATTGATGGGAGCTACTCTTCACCGGGATATAATTTTAAATCAGATCTTGATCCTAATTATGCCGTATATGCCAAACTTAGTGTTCCGCTTTTTGAGTGGGGAAAAAGAAAGAATGAGAAGCAGGCATCACGTTATCGGGTAGGTATGGCAAAAGAAAACTATGGTAAGATAAATGATAACATTAATCTGGAGATAAATTCTGCATATTATTCATACAGTCAGGCAGCAGAGAGGGTGACTTTGACCGAGAGTTCTTTGAAAAAAGCCAAAGAGAATGAAAACATGGCTTTTGACAGATATAAAGAAGGAAAAATTTCGATAGCCGAAGTGCTTGATGCACAAATTTACTATCAAACAGCAGAAATAAATCATGTACAATCTCGCTTAAATGCTCAGGCAGCCCGTTCGGAATTTATCAGGGCCTTAGGCATATATCAGTTTTAAATTATATCTTTGTGATATGTGAATTTGAGGTCATGAAGTTAATTCGTAACAAATATAGTCAACTGTTTAATATTCTGCTTTATAGTGGGATGGGATGTTTTTCATACCTTTTCCTTGTTATATACACAGAATTACCGAGAGTTAATGCCAGTCTCACGTCTCCTTGGGCATTTCTTTATGTGGTATTGGTATTTAATGGAATCGGAGTTTGCCTGATGAAGATTAACGAATGGCTGAAAAATGATTATATATACCTGTCGGCAAAACGAAGACAAATGCTTGTTTACGGAATTGGTATAGCTATTTTTCTGTTTTTAATTAATTATTTGTTGTTACTCATTGTCAAGTGGCTGATAGATGTACCCGATCCTTGGTATGTAAAGCCTTCGGGGATAAGGATGCTGGTTGTAATCTGGTTGGTGGAAATGGTTGTGGTAAGCCTTGCCATGGTGAATAATTTCTATCGTCATATTATTGTGTTGTATAAACGAAATTCCCGGCTTGAAGAAAATTCAATGAAAGCACGTTATGTAGCTTTGCAAAGCCAGTTAAATCCTCATTTTCTGTTTAATAGTCTGAATACTCTGATTTCTGAAATACGATACAGTCCTGTTAATGCGGAATTATTTACTCAGCATTTATCTGATGTTTACCGTTATATATTGCAATGTCAGGAACAGCGGCTTGTATCATTACGTTCCGAACTCGTTTTCCTTGATTCATATTTATTTCTTCATAAAGTAAGATTAGGTAATTGTATTTGTTTAGATAATCAGGTGGAAAAGATGTTGTGGGAAATGAAGGTTCCTCCTTTGACACTCCAATTACTTGCTGAGAATATTATCAAGCATAATGCTATTAATTGCAAATGTCCAATGACTGTTTTTCTATTGCACGATAAGGAAAAAAATATGTTAGTGATGAAGAATGAAATTAGACTGAAGAAAAATGCGGTGCCGTCGGGTAGGGGACTTAAAAACCTTTCCGAACGTTATCATTTACTTTGTAATAAGGATATTGTTGTGATAAATGACGGGACTACTTTTACTGTAAAAATACCGTTACTCTATGAATAAGATAAAGGCTGTAATTATAGAAGATGAGATACCTGCTGCACGATTGCTGCATCAAATGTTGGTATCACTTCGTCCTGATTGGGAAATAATAACTTTGCCCGGAAGTATAGAGGAATCGGTTGAATGGTTTGCCAATAATCCTCATCCGGACATTTTGTTTTTAGACATCCAGTTGACAGATGGTAATTCTTTTCTGTTTATAGAACAGGCAAAGCCGAAAAGTATGATTGTTTTTACCACGGCTTATGATGAATATGCCGTACAGGCGTTTGCCGTAAATAGTATTGATTACTTATTAAAACCTATTCACGAGGAACGGTTGGTTGATACATTGTTTCGTTTTGAATCTCTCACAACAAAATATTTTCAGGAGTTCAATGAGCAAAATGAGTTATTGGGTGTGCTAAAAAGTTTATCAGTTCCGGCAAAGAAATATCGCACCCGCTTTCTTATTTCTGGCAATGATAAATTATTTACTTTGAAGGTGAGTGATATTGCTTATTTCTATTTTGAGAATAAGATAACTTTTGCAATTACATATCAAAGTAAAGAGTATATGATAGATTTTTCTTTGGATAAATTATGCGAGCAATTAGATCCGGATGTGTTTTTCCGTGCTAATCGTCAGATGATATTAAGTATAGATTCTATCCAACGTATTGAACCTTATTTTCTTGGTAAGGCTATCGTTCAGGTTGTTCCGGCTTTTAAGGATAAAATTATAATCAGTAAAGAAAAGATTTCTTCTTTTAAGTTGTGGCTGAACTATTGATAAAAAAACGACCTTGCGTTGCACTCAAAACGTAAGGTCGTTTGTAAAAAACGTCCCATCATTTACATTGAAACAACGGGACGTTTTTTATTACTATCTAAGTAAGTTTTACTTTTTTAATTGCTCATTCATGGCTGCCGCTGCCTTGCGTCCGTCGCCCATAGCGAGAATTACGGTTGCACCACCGCGAACAATATCACCTCCTGCATAAATCATAGGAATAGAAGACTGCATATTGTCATCTACTGCAATCGTTCCTTTTCTACCCATTTCCAATCCTTTGATAGAACTTGGTACAATAGGATTGGGAGATACACCTACGCTGACAATAGCAAGGTCGATGTCGATAGTTTCGGTAGCTCCCGGTATTGCTACGGGGCTGCGGCGACCTGAAGCATCCGGTTCTCCAAGTTCCATCTTTTGCAGAATAACCTGTTTTACACGCCCTTTTTCATCGGCAAGGTATTCGATAGGATTATGTAAAGTAAGGAATTCGATTCCTTCTTCTTTGGCATGCTTCACTTCTTCGATACGGGCAGGCATTTCTTCTTCGGAACGACGGTAGATAATCATGGCACGTTCTGCACCCAGACGTTTAGCGGTACGTACAGAGTCCATAGCTGTGTTGCCACCTCCGATAACAGCAACGTTCTTTCCAAAAGCAACCGGGGTGTCAGAGTCGGGATTGGCTGCATCCATCAGGTTCACACGGGTAAGATACTCGTTAGATGACATGATATTGATAGAGTTTTCACCCGGTATGTTCATAAAGTTAGGAAGTCCTGCTCCTGATGCAACAAATACGCCTTTGAATCCTTCTGCTTTTAAGTCTTCTACACTGATTGTTTTACCTACGATACAGTCTTTAATGAATGTAACACCCATCTTTGCAAGATTCTCAATTTCTACATCGACTATCTTGTTTGGCAAACGGAATTCAGGAATACCATATTTCAATACACCTCCGATTTCATGCAGGGCTTCGAATACAGTAACATCGTAACCATACTTAACCATATCTCCTGCAAACGAAAGTCCGGCAGGTCCCGAACCGATAACGGCTATTTTAATTCCGTTTTTCTCGGCAATCTCAGGAACGGAAATTTGACCGCTTTCACGTTCGTAGTCTGCTGCAAAACGCTCCAAGTAACCGATGGCAACAGCCTCTTTACCCATTTTCAAGTGGATGCATTTTGATTCACATTGTTTCTCCTGTGGGCATACACGTCCGCAAACAGCAGGAAGCGCACTGGTTTCTTTCAGTACTTTGGCAGCCTCGAGTAGTTCTCCGCGTTCTATGTTCTTAATGAATGAAGGTATGTTAATACCTACGGGACAACCTTCCATACAAGATGGGTTGGCACAGTCAAGACAACGTTTTGCTTCTGTCATAGCTTGCTCTTTGGTAAGTCCCTGATTTACTTCTTCATTGCGTATATGTGAACGATATTCGGCATCGAGTTCATTCATGTGTACCCTCGAAATAGATGTACGCTCTTTTGCTTTGATACTTTTACGCAGTTCTTCACGCCAAGGAGCATTGCGGTCTGCAAGGCTCTTTGTTGCTTCACATACTTGTGGATGATCGAGTTTATGTATTTCTTGTTGTTCCACTTCCTTGAATGCACCCATGCGCTTCAACATTTCGTCGAAGTCTACTTGGTGTCCGTCAAATTCGGGACCGTCTACACAAACGAATTTTGTTTTTCCTCCTACGGTGATACGACATGCGCCACACATACCTGTTCCGTCTACCATAATGGTGTTGAGCGAAACATCTGTTGGAATTTCATATTTTTTGGTCAGCAAACACACAAATTTCATCATGATTGCAGGACCGATGGCGAAACATTTATCAACTTTTTCGCGTTTGATTACTTCTTCCACACCTTCGGTCACCAATCCTTTCCGCCCATAAGAACCATCATCAGTCATGATGATAACTTCGTCCGAGCTTTCGCGCATTTCTTTTTCAAGGATAATCAGGTCTTTATTTCTTCCGGCAAGTACGGTGATTACGCGATTTCCTGCTGCTTTCAAGGCTTGAACGATAGGGAGCATCGGAGCTACACCTACACCACCTCCGGCGCAAACCACAGTCCCGAAGTTTTCAATATGGGTAGCTTGTCCCAATGGACCTACCACGTCTGTTATATAATCTCCAACTTTCAGTTGACAAAGCTTGGTAGATGAGAGTCCCACTTCTTGTACAACCAATGTAATGGTTCCTTTTTGTGTATCGGCTGCTGCGATGGTTAACGGCATACGTTCCCCTTTTTCTCCTACACGCACAATAACAAAATGCCCTGCTTTACGTGAACGGGCAATTAAAGGTGCTTCTATCTCTAACTTGAATACTTTTTCAGAAAAGTGTTCTTTAGATATAATTTTATTCATATTAAGTAAAATGTATTATAATTGTCGCCTTGTTGCTTTCATATTGATAATTAACATATCTCCGCAAAGGTAATCGTATTATGATGGATTACAAAATAATACCGGTATTATTTCCATAAACTAAGACGTACACCCCGGTAATGAACCAAGATGCACGCCTATAAACTAAAAAAACACGTATTATATTATTATGAAAGTCAGTAGAGGTACTTATGATTAATCATTATTTCAGACACACAATTGAAAAACTTTATATCATAAGTGTTACTCTTCATCAATTTCATAAAAATTATCTTTGCGCTGTCACAGCGAAAAGTTAATATCTTTAAGAAGTAATTTTTTGATTAGAATGGAAATGAATACACTAAGCCATGCCTATATCTTTAAATATGATATATGCAATGCTACGGTATGGGGTGAAAATAAAAAAAGGCTAAATCAGAATATGTTTATACAAGTAGACATAGTTTTGACCTGTAAACCTGTTGAAGCTGTTGTTGGAATCAAATCTTTTGCTCTTTTCATGAATAGCTTGCGCTTCAAGTGTGCATAATGCCTGAAAAATAGCTGATAGCTTAAATGACTTATTCAGATAACCTCCACGATAAGAAGTATTGGAGGGCAAAAGAGCATCGTTGATGAATTGTTCGGTTGCATGAAGTCCGGAAAGATTTTCATCATCCGTGCAAAGTTTCTTGTAGTTGCTGTTTATGGTTCCTTCCTGTTTGGATATGTGAGCTATTGAAGTAACATTTTCCAAAGGAAGTGTTACTTGTGCCATTGCTTTTGTCTGGTTTACTCCTACAACAATTACTGCACAGAATAATATGAACTTCAATATCTTTACCATTTCGATTGCAATTATAATGATAAAAATGTGAATGGTGTGATTTTGTTGACTTAATTTAAACGTTATTTTTATAATCCTGTTTCAGAGGTCTTGAAACGCCGGTTTGTAATTTTATGAAAGGAACTTTTATAAAAACAAAAGACGACAGGAAGTTGAATCCTGTCGTCTTTTGTTTTTATATTGTAGAATCTCTGTTTTAATCGATTATATCGAAACCGCAGTAAGGAACTAGTGCTTTTGGAATTCTGATGCCTTCGGGTGTCTGGTTGTTTTCAAGTAGTGCAGCAACGATGCGCGGTAAAGCAAGTGCAGAACCATTTAATGTGTGGCAAAGTTCGGTTTTCTTATCTGCATTGCGGTAACGGCACTTCAAACGATTTGCCTGATAATTGTCAAAGTTAGAAACGGAACTTACTTCCAACCAACGTTTCTGTGCTTCAGAATATACTTCAAAATCAAAACAAAGAGCCGAAGTAAAACTCATGTCACCACCACAAAGACGGAGAATACGGTAAGGTAATTCAAGCTTTTGAAGCAATCCTTCCACATGATCTAGCATTTCTTTGTGTGATTCTTTAGAGTGCTCGGGTTTGTCAATGCGAACCAATTCCACTTTAGAGAATTCATGCAAACGGTTTAATCCACGCACATCTTTACCATAGGAACCTGCTTCACGACGGAAACATTGTGTATATGCACAGTTCTTGATAGGCAATTGCTTTTCATCCAGAATTACATCACGGTAGATGTTTGTTACAGGAACTTCTGCTGTCGGGATTAAATAAAGATCGTCCACCTCACAATGATACATTTGTCCTTCTTTATCGGGAAGCTGACCTGTTCCATAGCCTGATGCTGCATTGACAACAGTGGGAGGCATAATTTCCATATAGCCCGATTTACGTGCTTCATCAAGAAAGAAGTTGATTAATGCACGTTGTAATTGTGCACCTTTTCCTTTATATACAGGGAAACCTGCTCCGGTGATTTTCACACCGAGGTCAAAGTCTATCAAGTCATATTTCTTTGTTAATTCCCAATGAGGGAGAGCGTCTTTGGGAAGTTCGGTTTCCATTCCGCCCATCTTTTCCACCACATTGTCCTCTGCACTTGTTCCTTCGGGAACTTCATCATAAGGAATGTTAGGAATAGTGTAAAGCACCTCTTGAAGATCTGCAATCGCTTGATCCATTTCTGCTTGCAGGGCTTTGTTGCCCTCTTTCATATCGCTTACTTTGCTGCGCGCTGCTTCTGCTTCATCTTTCTTTCCTTCTTTCATCAACTGTCCGATGGTTTTCGAGATAGAGTTTACTTCTGCGAGGTTTTTATCTAATTGGTTTTGTGCATTTCTTCTTTTCTTATCCAGTTCCAGCACTTTATCAATAGCTTCTTTTGCTCCATTGAAGTGCTTCTTTTCCAGTCCGCGGATTACTTCGTCGGTCTTTTCTGTGATTACTTTAATTGTAAGCATGTCTTTATAAAGTTTTATGAGTATCTTTTTATGAGGCACAAAGATAGGTAAAATTCATATAAGATGTGATTTCTCTGCTTATAATCTTTATCTTTGCGGGATTAATTTGATGTTTGTATGAATTATCTTGAGATAGTCGGTGTGTTGCTTGGTTTGCTTTATCTGTGGCTTGAATATAAGGTAAGCATCTGGTTGTGGGCTGTGGGAATTATCATGCCTGCGGTTTATATTGTTATTTATTATGAAGCAGGTTTGTATGCCGACTCCGGGATTAACGCCTATTATCTTCTGGCAGGCGTTTATGGTTGGATAATGTGGTTGCGTCATGCTTCTGCTGCTAAAGAGAGAAAGATTGTTCATACTCCCGTGAAGTTGATTGTTCCGATGGCGGCAGCATTTATGGCTTTATTGCTCATTATAGCTTGGGTGTTGATTCGCTTCACGGATAGCACTGTTCCGTGGTTGGATAGCTTTACTACTGCACTCAGTTTTGTGGCTATGTGGATGCTTGCTTATAAATATTTGGAACAATGGCTTGTGTGGCTTGTTGTAGATGTGGTGTCCTGCGGATTATATGTTTATAAAGGACTCGATTATACTGCTGTGCTCTATGGGCTTTATGCTATCATAGCATTCTTTGGTTATTTGAAATGGAAACGAATAATGAAAACCGATAATTAAGATGAAACAATATCCTTTTCCCGATATTCACTTTGTGCCGTCTACCATTATTCTTGCGAATGGAGATTTTCCTTCCCATGCGCTTCCTCTCGCGTGGCTCGATGCTTGTCCCTTTGTTGTTTGCTGTGACGGTGCTGCCGATACTTATATTGCTTTGGGCAGGATTCCGGCGGCTATTGTGGGGGATGGTGACTCTTTATCTGTGGAAATCAAGGAAATGTATTCAGACCTTGTGTATAGTGAGGCAGAGCAAGACACTAATGATTTGAATAAAGCTTTTCGTTTTTGTTTGTCACAGGGTAGGACAGATATTGTGATCCTCGGAGCAACTGGTAAGCGCGAAGACCATACGCTTGGTAACATCAGTTTGTTGGTGGATTTCATGGAACAGGCGCAAGTAATGATGCTGACAGATTACGGAGTATTTACTCCCATACATGGAGAAGCTTCTTTCCAATCCTATCAGGGAGATCATATTTCGGTTTTCAATATGGGATGTACATCTCTTTCTGCCGAGGGGCTCGTTTATCCTTTATCTGTATTCACCAACTGGTGGCAGGGAACATTAAATGTTGCCGAGGGAGATAACTTTATTATTCACACCGATGGTAAAGTTTTGGTATTCCGGGAGTATTAAAAACAAAAAACCGCAACTCCTTGGAATTGCGGTTTCTAATACAATAAAAATATTGTTTTGTTTCTTATGCCTCAGTTGCAGGAATAACAGAAACATATCTTCTGTCTGCGCGTCCTGTTTTGAAGCTTACTGTTCCGTCTACTAAAGCGAAAAGAGTGTGATCTCTACCCATACCGATGTTTTCACCCGGGTGGAATTCAGTTCCTCTTTGACGAACGATGATGTTACCTGCTTTGCAAGCTGAACCACCGAATATTTTTACGCCTAATCGCTTGCTTTCTGATTCGCGGCCGTTCTTAGAACTACCGACACCTTTCTTATGTGCCATTTCTTCTTAAATTTTAATTGATTAAGCTACAACTGATTTAATAACTACCTCTGTGAATTGTTGACGATGACCGTTCAATTTACGGTGACCTTTTCTTCTTTTCTTGTGGAATACAAGAACTTTATCGCCTTTTACAAGGTGTGAAGAAACTTCGCAAACAACCTTTGCACCTTCTACGGTGGGTGCGCCTACTTTAATTTCGCCGTTGTTATCAACTAACAACACTTTGTCAAACTCAACAGTTGCACCGTTTTCAGCATTTTCGATGTGATGAACGAATAATTTTTTGCCTTCTTCAGCTTTGAACTGTTGTCCGTTAATTTCTACAATTACGTACATCTGTTTTATTTATTTACAGGTTTTCTCCGGTAGGTGGACTTTAATCACTTAAATTCTCTTTTTTACCTGCACGGACTAATCAGGGCACAAAAGTACATAATCTGTTTGGAATGGACAAATAATTTTAAAAGAATTATTTCACTCTTCCCCCGCTTATCCAGTATTTCATATAATAATCTTCATTCAGTCTGCTCACGATTACTCCTTTGCTTGTGCTGGCATGAATGAATTTATTGTTTTTCAGATAAATGCCCACGTGTGCCACTTTTCTGCGTGAACGGGGACTGGAAAAGAATACAAGATCTCCTTCTCTCAGATTCCGTTTGCTTACCCTCCGGCTGTCTCTGTCTTTCTGCTCGTCACTGCTGCGGCTCAATTTTGTTTTATATACCTTTTTATATATTTGCGAAGTCAGTCCCGAACAGTCCGTACCTCTTTTGGTGTCGCCACCTGTGCGATAGGGTACACCTATCCATTTAGAGGCTTCCACATACAAGTGGTGATTGTCTGTCATGTCGATGTCGACACCTAGTTTGATTGCTGCTTTTGCCAACTCCCTATAATTATAGGATGGGGCGGAGGTGCGGCACGAACTTAGACTGATAGCTACAATGATAAATGCAAATAACTTAAAAAGGTGTTTTTTCATCATAATCATTTTATATTAAAATAGTCCTCCAACTCTTTCTCTGCCGAATTATCTTCATTTTGAATATCCCGGATGATTACTCCGTTTTCTAACAAAGCAATGCGCGGGCAGATGTCTGTTGTGTGGTTCAGGTTGTGACTTGAAATAAGAATTGTTGCTCCGGTATTCTTATTGTACTCTTTCAGCAAATGCTTGATAAATGATTGCGAACTAGGATCGAGGAAATTGAATGGTTCATCCAGTATCAGCAGTTGCGGATGGTGCAGCATGGCAGATATGATTCCTATTTTTTGTTTGTTTCCGGCGGAGTAGTTGCGGATCAGCTTTTTCTGTCCCATGATTTCACCGTTCATCAAACGTAGAAAAGGCTCTAAGCGTTCATCTACCGTTTCTTTGTTTAAACCATACATTTTGCCGATGAAGTAAAAATACTCTTCGGGAGTAAGATATTCTATCAGGAACCCTTCATCGATGAAAGCTCCTGTAACCGTTTTCCATTCTTCGCTTTTGCTCGCATCCGTGCCACCGATGTACACATTTCCCCTGTCGGCTTGCAGCAGGTCGAGGATAAGGCGGAAAAGGGTGGTTTTGCCTGCGCCGTTGTTACCCACCAATCCCAGCATATCGCCATTGTTGATAACATAGCTTTCTATGTCTATGGCTTGCTTTGTACCGAATGTTTTAAGCAGGTTATTGATTGTTACTTTCATTTTCTGTTTTTATTTAGTGTCCCTGAATCCTTCCATGTTCTTATATCTTCGCTGCATGAAGCGCTTATATACATTTCTCAACCAGAAACCGGAAGTAAAGGTAAGCATTACTCCGATAACAAGCAATACCCACAGGCTTGCCGTTTCACCCAAAAGGGAACGAAGCATGGCGCTGAGTAGTAAAGGCAGCCCGAAAGCACAAAGGCTTATCAGGTTCTGAAACCCTGTCCCTGCCGATTGTCTGCCTATTACGTTCTCGTTCAGTGGAGTGGTTTTGCAATTATATACTGCCAACTGGAATAATAGGAAATAAATGAATCCTGTTGTAAAGAAACCATAGGACACAGCCATCAGCCAAGTAATTTTTCCCATAATGATAGCGGGAATCATTAGAATGAAAGGCACAACCATGATGATACTGTAAAAGTAATATTTGGCTTTCAACAGATTGTATATAGACTCTTTGCGGCTCATCAGTCCGTCCAGATAATTACCTTCAAAGCTCATCAGTTGGGTGAGCATCATAATGCCTAAAACGGCAAAATTGTAGATACAGACGAATGTTTTGCCGAGTACTCCTTCATATGAGGGGGTGAACAGCATTAAAGTCAGTAAAATAATAAAGAAACATCCCATGCGGAACATGGATTTGGAACGCTTGTTGCGGAACAGCAGTTTCAGTTCCAGACGGAAATATTCGCCCACTTCCCCGTAGCGTTCAAGAAAACGGTAATCCGATACATGCTTTATTTTGTTATCGTTGTTTTTGGCAAGTTCGGCATAAAGGTTTTTTATTATAATGTATCGGTTGAGCAGCCACAACGCGGTTATTCCTGCAATGATACTGAAAAAGGCAGGGAAATTGCCTGAAATGAAAGCTTCGCCCAAATGCATGCAGAAGTTGGAAATGGGGAAGTTCAGGGTAAATTCAATGACTCCTAAACCTATATAAAAAAGAACAGGTAAAAGGAGATAAATCGTTTTTTCGTTAATGAGGGTAATGCAAAGCAAATACCAGTAATTATTAAGTAAGGCAAGCAGCCAGAAACCGAAGCAGTAAAGGAATACTCCGGGTATTCCGTAGAATCGGAATATGGTAAGGAAGGCAAAAGGCACAAGCATGAACAACCAGATGAGGTTGAAAGTGGATGTGAGAGGTTTCAGTAAAAGGAAGTCTATCAGTCTGGATTTTTTGACCGGCAACAAAAGATAAGGTTTTATCTCCTGTGTAGGTGGCTTTTGAAAAATAAAACGGAGTGCAAAGTCAAGGAATAGTAATGCGGGAAATCCTTTGCTCATAATGTAGTAAGGCTCCATGTATGGAAACATTTCTCTGAATAAGGGAGGGAGAAGTATTCCAAACATGATGAGATACCCAGCCCAAAACATAACCATAAAATACATGAGGAATTTACCGAAACGGTTTTTCTCAAACATGGGATGCCGCTTGGCAGCAAGTTTCTGATGTTTCCTTAGTTCAAGTAGTAACATTAGGGGAGGATTTAAAAATCCCCTCTTGAGAGGGGTAGGGGTATGTCATCTTGTTCATAAATATAATAAAGATAACATACCCCGAGTTTCTTTCAAGAAGGGAAATAAAGATATTTATTTAGTTCCGGTCATTATAACTTCTGTCTGATTCTTTTGATCAAGCAATTGTTTTGCAAATTTCTGAATCTTGGCAGGAGTGATGCTGTTTACAATATTGTCGAATCCGTCGAGCATGTCGGTTCCGGTGTAGTAATACTCGTTGAGTACACCCATCCAATAACCGTTTTCTTTCAGATTTTCTTTATGCTTCTTCAGCATGAACTCTTTCACTTTGTTCAAATCTTCGGCTTGCGGACCTTCCTTAGCAATTTTCTGAGCTTGTGCGAGCACAATTTCAATCATTTTTTCTCTCTTGTCAGGATCGGTATCAAACATGATTTGCAAAGCAAATGTTTCTTTCGGGAATTTCATGATTTGTCCGTCAACACCTACGCCATAAGTGCCGCCTTCTTTCTCACGTACTTCTCTTGTGTAAACAATATCAAGAACTTGTCCTAACGCACTCATCAAAATGTCGTTTTCAAATGTGTATGGCAAGTTGCCGTTGAAGAATGCCAATACCGATGCTTTTGGAGTTTCCATTTTCTTTGCAAAGTCATTCTTGTAAAATCCCTTGCGCATATTCATTTTTGTATCTCTGAATGTTTCTTTGCGTCCTGTTGAAGGCAATGAAGCAATATACTTTTCAATTAAAGGCTTGGCAGCTTCGATGTCGATATTACCTACAAACATGAAAGTAAAGTCGCCTGCATCTTTGAAGCGGTCTTTATACATTTCCATAATTTTGTTGTAGTCGATTTTATCCACCATGTCGGCTTTCATGCGTGCTGTGCGTGGATGGTGCTGATAAATAGCTGCTTTGATAGAGTCGGAGTAAGCCATCATCGGATTCATCTCCTGATTCTCCAATCCTGCTTTCATGCGGTTCTTATAAGACTCGAATGCATCCTGATCCATGCGGGGAACTGTGAAATTCAGATAAGTAAGCTGTAACATGGTTTCAAGGTCTTTTGGAGAACAGCTACCGCTGATACCCTCGGTAAGGCTGCTGACAGAAGCACCTGCGCTTGCACGTTTTCCGGCAAGAACCTTGTCAAGCTCTATTGCGCTGAAGTTACCCAAACCTCCAAGACTTACAACGTTGTTTAAAGCAAGGATGTTGATAATTTCAGAATCCGGGAACAAAGAGTTACCACCGAAACTGAAACCTTTCATCATAATCTGGTCTGCTTTGAAGTCTGTTTTCTTCACAATTACCTTAATGCCGTTTGACAAAGTAAGGATGGTAGTTCCGAATTTACCGTTGTTATCGATGGATACGATTTTACCGGCTTTCGGTTCTTTGGCGATAAGCGGTTCGTCTGATACCTTATCTACATAAGCTGTCAGTTTTTCGCTCTTCGAGTTATCAATAACCTTTCTTATTTCTTCTTTGCTTGGATAAACCAGTCCTGCTTTTTCCGGGCCGAGGATGGTTACCACAAGATTGTTGTCGGTTACCAGTTCTTTCATCATTTCATTGATGGCTTCTACCGGAATGTTAGGAACAATCTGGTTCATGATGGCATATTCGTTTTCAATACCCGGCATCGGTTCGTTGTCGATGAAGTTACGTACATATACATTCACGTAATCGGAGTTTCTTTGCTTGTCACGTTCGTTGTAAGCCGATTCCAATGCGCGAAGGTATTCTGCTTTTGCACGTGCATATTCGGTTGCTGTGAAACCGAAGCGGTGAGCACGTTCCATTTCGCGCAGCAATGCTGCAAGCCCCGTGTCTATACCGTCTTCTTTGGTAATGGCATAGCCGGCAAATGCATCTTTTGTTTTTGAAACGATGAAGTTTCCGTCTTCTACTTGTGCTCCGAGGAACGGAGGGGTAGGAGTTTGTGTTAATTCGGCAAGACGGGCATTCAGCATGATGTTTATCATGTAGTTGGCATAGTCTTTTACCATGTAATCAATACCGCTTTTAGCTTCGTTTGGCACTACGTCATGTTTGTAGAATACCATGATTTGTGCTTTCGGCTGTTCCTTGTCTGTTGCAATGGCAATGATAGGTTCTTTATTGTCGGGCACGGGGAAATATTCGCGCTTGGCTGCATTTTCGGGCATTTCAATGTCCGCGAACATTTTCTTGATTTTCGCTTCAATCTGATCCACATCAATATCACCTACCACAACAATACCTTGTTGATCCGGACGATACCATTTTTCATAGTAATCTCTCAAATCCTGATAAGGGAAGTTGTCCACCACTTCCATGGTGCCGATAGGCAAACGGTATGCATATTTGCTTCCTTCATAAATGATCGGGAATATAGTTTCATACATACGCATCACCGGGCTTTGGCGTGTGCGCCATTCTTCGTGAATAACACCCCGTTCTTCGTCTATTTCCTTTGGATCGAGAGTAAGGTCGTTAGCCCAGTCGTGAAGGATGAGCAGACAAGAGTCGATAATACCGTCGCGGATAACGGGTACATTGGAGATGTTATATACAGTTTCGTCCACGGCAGTATATGCATTGAGGTTTTCACCGAACTTCACACCGTTACTTTCCAAATATTCTCTGAGTGCATTGCCGGGGAAGTGGGTTGTTCCGTTGAAACACATGTGTTCAAGGAAGTGCGCTAATCCTCTTTGATTGTCTTCTTCAAGGATAGAACCGACTTTTTGTGCAATGTAGAATTCAGCCCTGTGTTCGGGTTTTGCATTGTGACGGATGTAATAAGTTAATCCATTGTCCAGCTTTCCTATCCTCACATTTTTGTCAATGGGGATAGCGGGGACTTGCTGTTGCTGCGCCATTGCCTGGCTTGTGCAGCATAAGATAAGTGCAAGTGCGATTAAACCGCGGAATAAATGTTTCATACTATATTATTTAGAATAATTGTTTTATGATAAATCTGTCGCTCTTGTTTTCCATAAATCACAAAGATAGTCTATTTTTATTTAATTTTCATTCAAAAGGGGATAAAAATAGGGGAGAAATACCTGATTTTTAGAGAGTATATGTTCCAGAAAACGAACGTTTTTTGGAACACGACAAAGGTATATTTTTAAAGAAT
>CABUKU010000029.1 GCA_902492205.1 uncultured Bacteroides sp.
GTTCGCTCACCTGCACATCGGCGGCAAGGTTCATTATTGTACCCGCCCATGCCGCGAGGTTGGTCTTGACGGCGAGGTAACGGGGAGAAGAAGATGCGGTTTCCGGCGTTATCTTTACGGTTTGTTCCGGCTGCCGTTCCGGTTGTGCCGTTATCGCTTCTGCTTTTTCTTTGGCTGTGACGGTTTGTTGTTCTGCTTGTTGCACTTTAACCGGGGTTTCAGTTTGTTGCTGTTCTGCCACCGTTATTTCTTTTTTCGGGACAGGCGGCGCAACCTTTTCGGCTTCCGCTTCCTGCTTCACGGGTACGGGTTCGGTTTTCGCCCGTACTTCCGGTGCATCCGCGAGGGCAAGCCTGATAATGCCCTGCACATCGGCACGGCGTGCTTTCTTCGGGCTTTCCGCTCCGGTGTCTATGCCGCAACCCTCGAACGTGATCCGTTCCGGTGCAATGCCTTTCTTCACGAGGTAATTGCGCACGGTGCGGGCACGGCGCAGAGACAGTTGTTCATTGAACGCCGCCGTACCGCTTTCGTCCGCCCAGCCGGTAATGACAATCGGAGTGATGGTGTCGGACAATGCCCAGCGCAACATACGTCCGGCCTTTTTATATTCCGACTGTTCAATCCAATCACCATTGTTCAGTGAGAAATAAATGATGTCGGAGTAAACCGTGTGAACGCTATCAGCGATTTGCACCGGTTTGACTGCCATTCTGTTTTGCGCCTGTAGATGGGGCAAAAACGAGCAAACGAACAGCAAAAGGACGAACATACGACCATTCTTATACTTTCCTGTTTCAGTTATTCTATTCATATTTGATAGTTTTATGTTTTGAAAATAATCCGGGGATAAAAGTAACTCTGAAGGATTGCAGAAAACCGGTCGGTTACTTTTGAATACGAGAGGTATGTGCATGACAAATCGCACAAAAAAGAATGAAATCTGTTTTGCGAAACGCTTATAAATAAGTATATTACGCGCGAAAATTAGGCGGTGCGATGTGTGTGTGTGTGTGTGTGTGTGTGTGTGTGTGTGTGTGTGTGTGTGTGTGTGTTAGCAAAATTATCCATTTTGCCAAATAAAAACGGGGATTTTTTCGCATAACCAGTAACACTTTTCATCTTTTTTAAAATTACATTACATTCCACAATTTTTAATCACGTCATTATGCCAAAGAACTTTTCTCCCGAACAGGAATTTTCTGGCATAAATCTAAGCTCCGGTTTTCATTTATCAAAAAAATATTGCCCTATGCGGGGAATCATTTTCCCAATAAGCGAAAACACTTTCCGAATAACATTTTCCATCAGGAAACACACTTCAATGCTGAACTATTTTCCTAATGAACTGTTTTTTCTTCCCAATGACATTCCGATATTACCCAATGGCATCTAAAAACTTCCCAAGAGCATATTTATTTCCTGATGGAATGTTTCAGCTTCCCAATGACATATTCCGGCTTCCCAATGTTTTCCTCCCGAAAGTTATCCTTGTCGCCTATTTTTATTATTCATCCTAATACAAGAACAACCATTTCCGGTTCTCAAAAACAGAAAAAACAAACATCAACAACTGCAAGCGGAAGCGCCGTAGCGTTCCCGTTTACTCGCGCCATAAAGTTAGGAAATGAAAAATTAACGGAAGTTACCTTTCTGCACTAATATGGGTATCAAAACGCATAAAATGCAGATATTTAGGTGTCAAAATGCACGGAGGGTATCAAAACGCATTTTTCAGAGCGTTTTTGTATCTTTTTTGGTTTTTTGCTGTAAATATTCACTCGGGAGCATTCCGGTATATTCCTTGAAATTACGGAGTGCTGTCGCCTTAGAACGGAAGCCTACTTTAAAGAAAGTATCTAATACGTTTACGTATTTATCACTGTCTGCAATTTTCAAAAATTCATCAATCCGGCGACGATTGATAAACTCCTTATAACCATCATAACCTTGCTCTTGGATTATCTGGGTGAGTTTATTGCGGTTTGTATCTAAAAGGACAGCCAGTTTGGTTATATTCGTGTCCGGGTTTCTCCAGAGTTGTTCTCTATCTATCAGTTCGTTGAGCCGTATCCACAAAGGATTTTTTTTATTTTTCTCCGGGATTATACTTTCATCCGGCGTATCAAGTGTCTCTGATGGTACAGGTATATCAGAGGATACAGAGGATTCAACCGGGATTTCCCGGAGAGTAACCGGTACGTTTATCCGTAGAAATAGTTCCTGATAGGTGACGAACAGGCACAAAAGACTGCAATAAGCCATGTGACCGATAGCCATAGCCGCAGCACCTGTCAACAGATAAGCCACATAGAAGAAGCATATTCCTTGGATTCCTATTGTATAGAGAGCAATCCATTTATAATTTGCGCTACTCCGCTTATAATTATATGGGATATAAAAAAGCATTAAACTATAGGGGATGATACACAGTAGGATGATTAACCGAAACCAAACGTTGAACTCGGCTATATTTTCTATAATATCGTAAAAAGAAGTTAATTCCCTAAAATGGAAAGGTAGAAATAATAACACCAGATCGAGCAATAAGCAGGGAACGAACAGAAAAACACCTTTTTTAAATGTGAGCCATCCCGGGCTAATTACTTCTATCGGATAAAGATAGAGCAACGACAATGAAGTCCATCCTCTACAAAGCGAGCTGATAGACAACACGGCAAGTAAAGAAGGCTCACTTCTAAAAATACGGACAGAAAACATGATGCCTGCCAGAAGAAAAGGAAAGGCCAAAAAGAGCCTTGAGCGATCCCCCGGCTGGCGACGCATCCATAGCAGAATGCCACTCAGCAAGAAGATACATGGCGTATAATGAAACAATCCATTGATTAGTATTTTCTCTATTTCCATAAGTTGTTTAAATCACCAATCCTATAACTGTCTGTTTATTTGCATGTTATTCAGTGAATTATCCGCAAAAATACATATATTTTCACTTAAAACCGAAGAAAGACGGCACTTTCTTGAAAATTAATCTGTGCGAGAATCTCATCCATCTGATTTCACAGAACAAAATCTTTCTAAAGAAATCGTTTTGACGAATAAAGAGACCATCTCGAAAAGTCTATCCTCAAAAATGCCTCAATATCCCTTTTTTGATTTCTGCGTTAGAAAGATATATCCCTTCGAGCTTTTCCACCCACAGATAAGTGCCAGTTGTGCAAGACATTTTAGGGCAAGTGAAAGGCAGGTGCAGGGTGCAGCTATATCTATATATATAGCTGCACCCTGCACCTGTAAAATACACATTGAAAATCAACCACTTACAAACTTTAAAAAAAGCCCAGTGCAATCCTCGTTTTTGCACCCCTATTTCCATCCTATCCGTTCCCCCTTCAAAAACCACCTCTATAAAAAAAATCCTGTATTTATTTCCTGTTTTCAGTCCAAATTCGTACATTTGTACCAAGTTATCAAAGCAGAGCGAAGAAACGCAAAGAACCCCGCACCGTTACTAATTCGTTACCTGTCACCTAACTTTCTACTCTTTACGTCTTGACAATTAGTTAATTAAACTTTTCCCGCAGTTTTTCTTCAAAAAATCCTTCTCTATTTGATAGGCAAACATTTTATTCTCATCAAATGGCATTAAAAGTGACTTGATTTCAGTTTCACTCAAATTGGGATTAAGCCACTTTTCTTCGTTTTCTTTAGATAATATTGCCGGCATCCTCATATTGGTATTGTGAATGTAACTCTGGGTAGTTATAATAGAGAAAGTATGTAATATCTCACCTGTTACCTTATCATTCCACACATCATATATCCCTGCCATAGAAAATATATCCTCATTCTTCACATAGATAAAGAAAGGAATCTTCTTCTTGTCTTCATGCCGCCAATCAAAGAAGCCTGTTGATGGCACAATACACCTTCTACGTTTTATTGGTTCTCTAAAAGAAGGTTTTTCAAACAGGCTTTCTGATCGAGCATTAAAGGTCATTTTTCTAACTTTATCAGCATCCTGTTCGTCTTTTGTCCAGAATGGTATTAAGCCCCATTTAAAAACTTGTATTTCTTCATCTTTGGTGATAATAGGATATTCCGGATAGGTAAAGGCAGATACACGGTATTTCTCTTCAAGAATATCCTTGTATATTTCTACAATATCGCTCTTACGGCCGTAGCGCGCTGCGAGCTGCTTTGCTTTTTTGCTCATTGAATTATAGAAACACATGTCACTTACAATTAATGGTTATAATCTCATTCATATCAATAGTATAACGTCCAGATAGAAGCTCTTGTTTAAGCTTCCATTTCCTATTAACTCCTTGTATGGCTAAAGATAATACATTTCTTGTAAAACCTTTGTTCAGGCTATCTACTACTTCCATTAGCCGCTTATGTTTATCCCTGTTGGGTATGTCATCGAATAGGTTTGTTTGTATGGCATTATCACTTGTTATTTCAGTGATGATAACGCCCGCTTTCTTATAATAGAATCCTTCTTTGAATATTCTCTTTAATGCTTCAAGTGCATAATGTACTATTTCCATTGTGCTGCTTGTCGGAACCGGTAGCTCTATTACACAGTTCTTGAAATATTGAGGTAGATCCTCCCGGAAGTTATTCGTATGGATGAATACCATGAGAGACACGGCACATGCCTTTTGTCTTCGGAGCTTCTCTGCACATATGCTTGCATAGGTTGCTACTGCTTCGGAGAGTCCTTCTAATGTAGTCTGGGATTCTCCAAATGCCCGGGAAGTACATATCTGCTTTTTATCAGGAGCGATTAGTTCCATATCGATGCAAGATTCCCCTCGTAACTCTTTCCATGTGCGCTCACCAATTACAGTCATGTTCTTACGAACCCAATCTTTAGGCAATTGAGTGAAGTCGTATGCAGTTTTTACTCCCAATCTATCGAGTCTTTTTGCATGTCGGTGACCGATACCCCAGACATCCCCTATTTCAAATTGTTTTAATGCTTTCTCTCTCTTTTCATCTGTATCAATTATACATACTCCCTGATAACCTTTGTACTTCTTGGCAAACTTATTAGCTACCTTGGCGAGTGTCTTTGTAGGAGCAATCCCCATTGATACCGGTATGCCGGTTCCTTTGGTTACTGTTTTCACAATCTCTTTGCCATATGCTTGTAAATCATATCTTTCATATCCTTTAAAACTCAGAAAAGCTTCATCTATTGAGTATATTTCCATTTCTTCGACATAACGGCTGAGGGTTGCCATTACCCGGGCGGACATGTCCCCGTATAATGTATAATTTGAGGAAAATACAGCTATGCCGTATTTCTGAATTTCTTCTTTGATTTGGTATGCAGGTATACCCATTTTAATGCCTAATGCTTTAGCTTCATTTGAACGTGCAATAACACATCCATCGTTATTACTAAGTACAACGACAGGCTTTCCAATATAAGAAGGTTGAAATGCTCTTTCACAGGAAGCATAGAAATTATTGCAGTCAACTAATCCAAACATGATGCAATGATACGAAAGAAAATAAATCGAATTTCTTAAAATACAGACTTTATAACTCGTTAAAAATGCTTGCTGTTACGGGTTTTCTTAATCACATATGTGACAATTCCCCATATGATAAAGTTGTTGTCTGCTGTTACTTTAATAGGTGGATATTCCTCGTTCGCCGGCATAAGATAAATTACATCTTTATCAATCTCAATATATTTCAGTGTGAATTCTCCGTCAACGAAGCATACAGCCATGTCCCCGGTGTGTGGCTCTAAAGACTTATCAATGATTAGAACATCTCCATCCAATACTCCGGCATCTTTCATGCTTTCACCTTTTACACGGCCGTAGAATGTAGAGGAAGGATGCTTTATCAATTCCTTATTCAAGTCTATTGCCATTTCCATATAATCTTGAGCCGGGCTTGGGAAACCTGCTTTAATTCCTTCATCTGCATATGGGAGAGGTAAGTGGGTTGAAGGATCAATAGAATATATTTCGAGGTTCTTTTTCATGTATTGCAATTTCTCCCTTGAACAAAAAAGATCTTCTTTTGATTGTGAAGCAAATGATATTTAGGAAATTAGAACAGATATTTGCGGACTTCATCAATAGCTTGCATGGCACTTCGGACTATAACATACTTATTACAGCAGTTTTCCGCTTGCCTTTGGAATTCTTTTTGCTCATCTGATTGTCTGCCTTGCTTTGTTTTAAACTCTAAACATAGAGAAGCGTATCCCTTTTTCGGTATTAGCACGATAACATCAGATACTCCCCGTTTTACTCCTTGACGTTTAAGGTTGGCTGCTTCACATATATGCCGGCTGCCACCGTTTGGAACTGCAAAAAGGAGTTTTTCCGGAATATGAGGGAAGTATAACGATACGAGTTTAAAGAATTCTATCTGTTCGCGTTCTTCTTCATTATCTTTCTTCTTTCTGGCTGGAGTTCTCATTTTTGCATAGCAGTTATAACATATATAACCGGCATCAGTCTTTATTACTGATACTGTTTCTCTCCCGCATTGGATACATGTTTCTTTATTCATCTTGTTGTCTTATAAAAAATTTCAAAGGAATTTCATAATTTCTTTAGAGGAATCCCGATATAATAATAGGATATTTCAATTCTGAAAGGGAAATCAACTCCATATATTTGTACTAAACCATTAAATATTAAAGTTATGAAAACAGATGCCTATACAAAGATTGTTCTTACTATCATTGCAATATGTTTAACTTTCAATGTTATTAAAGACATGGAAATAATTCAGTCGGCAAAGGCAAAGACTTCGGAATTAAATTCAACCTCGTCTCAACAATCATCTGTAATAGATGTGAAGATTGTAGATTGGAGTGGACTATATTATAATCCAATACCGGTTACTATAAAATGATTTAATGAGATTTAGTATTAATTCCTTTCGAATGACCGACAGGAATCAAAGCCGATATTTGAGGCATTGCGCACAGATGCAAAATGCACAAAAGAAGTTGGAAGAGAAAAGAAAGTTCAATAAATAAATCAAAGAGGGAGGGGCGGATAAACCAGCTACTTAAATAGATATTTTAGATTGTATCAAAAATAAATATATTTCATGTCCTTAAACATGGCTATATTTTACGTCGTTAATATAAATTTTTATAAATTTGTTACAAATTAACTTCGCAAACATATAATGTCAGAAAGGAGGGTATTAATTATATGAAAACAAATATTTGATACACTTAAAATATACTGATATGATGAAAATAATAAAATCTATCCTATTTCAACTGATAATTATAGTAACAATAACTTCATGTAATAATGAAAGCGATTCTTATATTAATCCTGCACCTGCTAATAATGGAAATTTAACAGTTAAAGAACAAATATATGATTTGGCGGAGCAGTATGGAATGAGAGAACTTATACATTTAGAAGGTGATGATGTGGTTAAACCTTTATCTAATGCTGATATAAAAAATCTTAAAAATTATTTTGAATTAATAACTCAAATAAATAATACAGAAATTGAAGGCAAATCTACATTAGAGGAAAAGAATGACGTTATGACTCGAATATCTGGTACAGATTATTGGACTGGATTAATAAAATCAAATAAAAATTATTACTTTAATGTTTATGTATCTTGGTCTCGGGATTATACAGATAAAGTTACAGAATATACTGTAAAAATAGATCTTTATAAAGGACTTACTGGAATAGTCTATGAGAAGGGTGATGAGGTAATGAGGTGGAACCCATTGGGAGAAACAATGGATTATTCAGTATTGGGAAGACTAAAAATACCTGTTATAGCAGGGAGTAGTATTATAGTAAATACTTCTGTTGAAGTTGTAGGATGGGTTAATACCTATACACGTCGTGGCTATGCTAAAGCTACAGTAGCTGATTTTACTTTTTCATAATTAATAAATGGTTTGATATGATAATATTATATTACATTCATATAGTTTTTATAATTAGCTCATTATTAGCTATCTTTATTTCTTCTTCTTATTTAGTGTATAAGAATAAGAAAATAGATAATGCGGGGAAAATTATATGGTATTTTACCTTCTTCTTAACCAATGTTGTAGGTCTAATTCTATATTTGGTAGTCGACCAAAAGTATTATTCAAAGATAGATAATAATTGAATAAAGCGTTTAATTTATCATGAATATAAAAGTTACAATAGAAAGTTTATGCCATGAACTGAAAAATGAGAAGTTCCAATCTATAAAAATTAGAACTTTTCATTTAAGTACTCTTTTACTTCTTTTTTACTGTTGAAGTAGATGTTACTTTCTTCGTAAGTTGGTTCATCTGAACCCCATCATACTTACAATGAACATGAACAATTCTTGATAATTTTATTCATAAAGGTATGTTTGTATGTAGATGCGAAATTGCTTCTACATAACATAACCTAAAAAGTGTCATACAAATTACCCTTTCATCATCATAATATCCGCCCTCATTTCTATGTAGTCCTTATATTTATTTGGATCATTCACATAATCAATAACTCTATTTATTGCTATTTCCGCTTGTTTCTGTTTAACCTTTGTGTAATACCTGATAATTCCTTTGCTCTTGTCGGAATGTCCTAAGCAATAATCTATCACTCCGTCAGGGATTCCAAGTTCGGAAGCGAACTGAGCGAAGGTTTTGCGAGCGGAATAGAAACAAATAGTAGAGCTTATATTCAAATTCTTCCCCATTTTCTTCATTCCACGATTTATGAATCTCTGCATATTTTGATATGAGAAAGAGTAACCAAGATCAATTCTACCTTTATTTTTATATTTATCTATAATTTGTGTAGCCAATGGATGAATAGGAATGGTTAATTTACCATCACTACGTTTTGAATGGACAGTTTTAGTTCTTTGGAAAGATAAAATAGAACCATCAAAATGTACAGACAATAAGTCCTTTAAATTAATTCCACATAAATAGAAAGAAAGTAAAAACATATCCCTTGCCAAGGATAATTCCTTTCCTTTAAAATCAGAGTTCAATATCTTCCTGAATTCTTCTATAGATAGGTCACATTCTTTTGGAGTAGCAGATGGAATTTTTGTATACGCAAAGGGATGTACCTCTACTTTTAGTACACTTTCTCTTATAAGCTCATTGATACGTGCCTTCAAATGGGTTAGTCTAATTCCTATATTTCCGTCTGCATATCCATGCATAATCATCCATTTATTGAAATGTTCTATTATTCTATAATTTATAGCGGGTATCGGAATGTCACCTTCTGCTTTAATGAATAGTTTAATTGTATCTTCATTCATTTTAGCATAGCTTTCCCTGCCATCTTTCCTGAAATCTGCTATCCTCTTTTTCCAATATTCAATGAATGATATATGAGAAGGACGTTCTTTTGCTGTAATTACATATTTGATTTGTGAAGCTGACAAGAATTCCAAGTCTTCAATAGAGTCGTATTTCTCTTTATATTGTGAGAATACAAATTGAATGCGCTTATTCATGATCCTGGCATCTTTTCTATATACTACTTGTCCATCTTCGAACTCTGCAATATCATCTAATAAAAATTTAGTTTTGATATATGCGCGATCCTTCTTTTGAGAAATACAGATAAGAATGGGGAGTTTTCCGTTTGATTCCTTAATGGAACTTAAAACTATTAATCTGATTGTTGCCATAGTGAATAATCTACTATACAATTCTACTATACAATTTTGCGCAAATATATTCGTAGAAGTACAGTTTTTTTTATTCAGACAACTGCTTTTGAAAGATAAAACGCTAGCTATTTAATTAATAACCAGCGTTTTATAAAAGTGATTCCGAAGCGATTCGAACGCTTGACCCACGCCTTAGAAGGGCGTTGCTCTATCCAGCTGAGCTACGGAACCATCCTTAATTGCGACTGCAAAGGTACGATTATTTGTGAAAGTACAAAAGAAAATTAGAACTTTTTTATAAAGAATTTGAAGGCTGTAAAAAGAGATTTTATAGATAATTGGCTGTGGAGTGATGTAACTTGCAGATTTTTATTACATTTGCATCGTTTGTAATTTAATAATGTTATGATATGATAAAGGATATTTTACGTGATTTTATGGGACGAAAGCAAGCTGTAGAGAATAAAGATGAGTCTTTTGTTCCCGATGAAGCACGTTGGAATATGTTTTTGAAGTTCATAGACAGTGATAAAATCAGTGAACAGCAAATATATGATTTGTGTTCTATCCTTAAAGGAAAAGTTAAAGCGGATTTGTTTGAAGAGGTAAGGATTAAAATGGAGGAGGAAAGAGACTATTCAGAAGATATATTAAATATTCATCCGAAGCTTACTCCGTCAGAGGTTAAAATCTGCTGTTATATTATACAAGGTAAATCCAGTTCAGAGATTGCACAATTACAAAAAGTCAAAGTTTCAACAATTACTGCAACTCGTTGTCGCCTTCGCTCTAAATTGGGAATAAAGCCGGGTAATAGCTTAAAAATCTATTTAGATTCTATATCACGATTGAAAAGAGCAGTAAAAAAGAGAAATACTCAAAAGTAAAAAGAACATTATGAAGAAATTAAGACGTTTGATGAGTTGGATATTCAACTCAAAACAATTTGTATGCAGTATTTATTTTGGTTTGGGCTGCGGAACCATTGTTTTAATTATCTATTACGCCAATAATTAACCAACTATCTTTTGCATAATGTTCTGAATTCGCAGAATTCGCATTTCTTTAGATTTTCGGTTTGACCGAATGCTTCTTCCGGATTAAATATTTCTTCCAACAGTTTATTAAGTCTTTCTCTAAATTCTTCATCATAAACAGAAAAGTCTTCAATAGGAATTTTAGGCTGTCGTGGTTCTCCTATTTCAATAACAGGAGAATAGTTTTCTGCCGATGCTCTATGTATGTAAAGAAGTGCCGGAGCTACTTTCATATTTTGTAGCCGTGTCATGATTGAGGCATAAAGGAAGGTCTGGAAAATATAGTTTGGGCGGTCTTCCGATGGCAGAAATAAGGATTCTATATTGGCAGGAGACTTAGGACTTCCTCCTGTTTTATAATCAACAATACGCAGGATTCCATTCTTACTATCCATACGGTCTATAATTCCTCCGATTCTTGATTTAATAATTCCTTTTGGAGTTTGTATATCTATATCTTCTACAATTCTTTTTTCCATGGCTTCCATGGAGAAAGGCGTATATTGCAAATCGTTTCGAAGCAATTGTTTTAAGTAAGAAGTAATAACTGCCGAATTTATCAGTTGTACCCCGTTGTATTCCGGCTTTTCGTCTTTACCCACATTGAAGAATATTTCTTTAAATGCTGTGTCTACATAGCTTTGCAGCTTAACTTCATTGCGAAGCAGTGCTTCCAATTCTTCTTTTTTGATTAACTTCCCATTGACTGTAAGTTCTTTATAAGCTAATTCGGCTGAACGGTGAAAGATACTTCCGAAAGTTGCCGAATCTATTTCCGAATTGACTTCATCGGGCGGAGTCAGATTTGCCACATAATGATAATAGAATTTCAGTCTGCAATCAAGATAAGTATTGAGCGCGGAAGGGGAGAACTTTGCATTTTTATTAACTCTTACATCGAAATACCTTTGTAAGGTTTTCATTACTTCAGAAGTCTTCCTGATAGTTATGTTGCAAGTTCCTTGTGGCGACTGTCCCGCTTCCAGATATTCACGGGATATTTCATGAGGCCATTCTATGAGAAATTGAAGCATGAAACGGGACCATTCCCCACGATTCAAACCGTCTGACGAAGTATTGTAAAGCAGGGTAATATTTTCTGCCCGTTGCATCAAACGGTAGAAATAGTATGCGTATACAGCATTTTTATGTTCAATGGTAGTCATGCCGAAAGCTTTTCTCAGATTGTAAGGTACAAAAGATGAATCGCCTCCTGCTTTTGGTAGTTGTCCTTCATTGAGTGAAAGCAATATGACATTCTTGAAGTCCAGATTTCTGGTTTCCAGTACTCCCATTACCTGCATGCCGATAGCCGGTTCCCCATGAAAGGGTATGTTGGTGGTGGATAATACTTTATTGATTAAACGTCTGAATGTATCCTGACTGACTGTTAAGTCTCCCTCCTCCATTAATGTACAGAAGCGGGTTACTGTAGTATATGTTTTGAATAATGACTCTCTATACAGTTGATTGAAGATGTCATCACTTTCTTTTTCTTCATGATATATCTTGGCAACCTTTTGCAACACTTCAGCCAAATAGTAACACAAATCTTTATTGCCAAGTTGCGGAGTAAATAAGAAGCTCAGAAATTCGTCTCTTTTCAGTTCCGACGGAACCGGGTAAAAACGGTTATTTGCAGTCAGTTCTTTCTCTAATTTTTCTGCTTCATGCGACAGCCTGCGCACATATGAGTGTTTTAATACAGCAATAACAGAAGCATAGGCGTATCGTCCGGTGCTTGGATTGAAACCTGTTATTTGTAAATCAAGCAGTGTATTGATAAGGCTGAATACCGGAGTTTGCGAAAGTGGGAACCCCATGGTGATGTTTACATTCTCAACCTCTTGGGGAATGGAATGCAAGACAGGCAATAATAATGATTCATTGCAAAGAACCACTGCCGATTCCGATTCTTTTTCCGTAATGGTTTCCTTAATCCATGTTGGGAGGTAACGTGCTTGGGCATTCTCGGTGGGTGCAGATATGTATCTTACTTTTTTAGCCAGCGAAAGAGTATTGAATAATTCAACCGGTAGGGAAGAAGGGAACTCCTTGAGGTTACGTTTGATGAATTCTCCTGCTTCGTGATTCGTTGCGTTCAGGTAAAATTGGTCGTAATCCCAATAAAACAGAGCTTTATCTGCATCTCTGAGTAATTGGAAGAAGCGGGTTTCCACTTTGTTGAGTACATTGAATCCCACAAATATATATTTATCATAGGGCAACTGTGCAACATCGAACTCTTGGATAACAGAACGGTAAAGCATACCTTCATAGGCTATTCCTTGTTCGGCAAGCAGAGATTTGTAGTTATGATATATTTTTCCCAATACATCCCATAAGGAGATGAACCGTTCTTTCAATGCCGTTCTTCGTTCGATGGAGAAGTTCTGGAAAAATTGCCGGATAGCTTGTTCTTGTTCTTCGTCAAGGAAATCAAAGTTATCCATGATGTTTTTTAAATCTTGTATGTTGCTGAATAAACGGTCGGCATCCACTAGATTCTTATCCACGTCATCGAAGTCACTAATAAGCAGCTCTCCCCAGAAATAGAACTCGTCCAGAGTCTCTGTACTTTTTGTTTCCCGGCAGAATACCTTATATAGTTCGCAAACTAATTTAATGGGATCACCCGTTTTCAAGTCTGATAACTTTCTGAACAATTCACTGATACTCAGATAGGCGGGAGACCATATCGGCTGTTCGGCTTCTTCTGCCAGATATTCATTGAAGAACAGGCCGGCACGTTTGTTTGGGAAGATGACCGCTATACGTGACAGGTCTGTTCCGAATTTATTATAAAGGTCTTTTGCTACTATATTTAAGAAAGTTTCCATACTTATTTGATTTCTTCCAGTTCATTTTCAAATACATACCACAAATAACCTGTGATATTCCGGTATCCCATTTGCGAGAGCAGGGACATATATCCTTTTACCTGTTCGTTGTAGACTTTATTCTTCTTGCCGAACTTGAAGTCTACAACAACTACTTTATTATCTTTCATCATAACACGGTCGGGACGGCGTGTTTGCAATGTTCCGTTTTCTTTATAAATGATAGCACATTCATTAAACAGAGTGTATGCTCCCGAATACCATTCCGCTACTTTGGGATGACCTAAAGCCCACTGGGCAAGTTTCTTTATTTTCTCCGCAGCTTCATGTGATTCTATTACTCCTTCAAATAATAGCCGGGCAATGGCATTCGGAATATCTTCTTTGGTTTCAATTACAGAAAAGAGGTTATGAAGCAAGCGTCCCTGATCGATATATTTAGTTTCGGAAGCGTCATAATCTTCCCCTTTAATGAAATCGGCAGAGCGGTTCGATTGTTTGAATTCAATAGTATGCAGCAAAGACTCCATCTTGATTGATAACTTATTAGACTGCGCAGTTAACTTATTACTTGAAGTCTTTTTCTTATCTTCTTGCGATGGGCATAACTCACCATATTCATAAGGTTCGCTTTCTTCCCATTCTATATTATCTGCTAAAGTTACTTTGTTGATACTTTGATAGAGCACTTCCGATACCGTATTCTTTTGTTTTGCTTTTCCCCATATAATCAGATTCTTTTCTGCACGGGTGAGGGCTACATATAATAAGTTCAGATTATCTACCCATAGTTGCAACCGTTCGTTTAAGTAATCTTCCCGGTAGACAGACTGTGCCATTGCCGACGAGTAATTTATCGGAACAATATCCAAATCGTTGAACGGAGCTTGTTCCGGAGCGCACCACACTAACTGGTTGTTTGTTTCATTCTCTAATTTCCAATCACAGAAAGGCAACAATACTGTGTGGAACTCCAATCCTTTCGATTTATGAATGGACATAATGCGTATTCCTTCAATCTCGCCCGAAGGAATAGTTTTATAGCAAAGTTTCTCTTCCCAATAGGCAATAAAAGAATCAATATCGGACGAGTTGTTCTGCAAGTATTCCACTACCGCATCAAAGAAAGCAAAGAGATAGGCGTCCTGCTCTTTGATTTTATTCATTTCAAAAATGGAAAACAGTTCTTCCAGTAACTCATAAAGAGGCATTAACCGCAGGGTTTCTTGCTTCTTTAGGAATGCTTCGGGTAAATTCCCGGTTATGTTGTTCAGTAATAATGAATTTAACTCTATTCCTTTTTGCAGCACTTCGTTTTGGTATCCTATGGCAAGTTGGGCACAAGCTATCATGTTATCGGGATTGGATAAATAGCGCAGTCCGTCCATCATCAGACAGATGGCAAGGGAAGCATCGAGCCGGAATGCTTCATCGGATACAATCTTGTAGGGAAGGTGCTTGTCAAAGAAGTCGGCTATCAGCGGAATCATTTTGTTCTTTCTCACAAGTATGGTAATATCCGTCAGCCTCACACCTTCTGCAACCAGCCTTTCCACTTCCAACTTCATAGCTCCGAGCGTACTCTCTTCGTAGCTCAGTTCTTCATCTTTATCGAGAAACTGTACTTTTACGTATCCTTTATCCTCTTTCTTTGGAGATTCCTGACACACGTCTTTGTAGGCATTCTGTAACTCCACACACTCTTTGCCTAACTCTTTCTTATGGAGTTCGTTCAAATAACTGCACGCTTCGGTGAAAATACGGTTATTGAATCGAATGATGTTTGCTTCGCTCCGGCGATTGGTTTTCAGAGTTTCCACACGGATAGGGAAGGCTTCTATATGGTCTTTCAGTCCGTTGAGAATGCCCCAGTCGCCATTTCGCCAACGATAAATGGATTGCTTCACGTCTCCTACAATCAGACTGTTGGCTCCTTGCGACAGTCCTTCCAGAAGCAGGAGCTTGAAATTACTCCACTGCATACGCGATGTATCTTGAAACTCGTCAATCATAACGTTCTGTATGCTTGTACCTATCTTTTCGAATACGAAGGAAGAATCGCCGTCATGTACAAGGCTGTGCAGCAGTGCATTGGTGTCGGATAGGAGGAAACGGTTGTTTTCCCTATTCAGTTCCCTTACTTCTTCGTCTATATTGGAAAGTAGTCTCACTTTGTTCACGTGCTTTAGTGAAAGCTCGCAAGAGTTTACTATCCGGTTATTCTTGGAGCGGAAATCTTCCGAGGATTGTAGTAATGGAATAAGTTCTTCTGCGGCAAGTTGTTGGATAATAGCTTTGTTGGGAGATGTCTTGGTACTCCAGTTTTCTTCGCTTTCCAAACTCTTTTCAACGGTGGTGTTTCTTATATCATCGCCCAATATCCCGTTTTGAATCTTGTTGAAGTAACTGCTTATCCCTCTTGTGCCGTTTTTCAGGTCTTCCGGTGCCAGTCCGTGAGTCTCAAGCACTCCGAAAAACTGTTCGGCAAAACCTTTCATTTGTTCCAATGCATCGGTTTGCAGCGCTTTCAGTTCTTTCTTATAGTTCCGGATGCAGTCTTTGTCTTTTAGTTTGGCACGCAAACCTGCACCTTTCTCAATGTATCCTTCATCAAAGATGTTTCTGCCGAAACCTTTTACTTCATTGGATACGTTCCAACGTTTATCGTCGCGGATACGCTCGTCTATGTAATCCAATAACCAAAGCAAGGCGGGGGAGTTGCGGTCGAGTTTCTCGATCATGGAGTCTACCGCATCGCTCAATACCTCGGCATTGTTCAGTTCAATGTTAAGATTGGGGCTTAATTCCAATTCGCGGGCAAGGTTGCGCATGACCGATTGGAAGAAAGAGTCGATGGTTTCTACACGGAAACGGCTGTAATCATGAATCATGTAGTTTAATGCTTTGCCTGCTGCCTTGCGCACTTCTTCCTTTTCCATTCCCAAGCCTTTGCACACGTTTTCAAGGTAAGGTTCGGAATCTTTGTCTCCCGTCCATATGCCATAAAGCTGACTCAGAATGCGTTCTTTCATTTCCGTGGTGGCTTTGTTGGTAAAGGTCACGGCAAGTATGTGCTGATAAGCCCGTGGATTTAGTATCAGCAGTTTTATATATTCCACGGCAAGGGTAAAGGTTTTACCCGAACCGGCGGAGGCTTTATAAACTAAAAGTTCGGAGGGTTGATTCATATATCTGCTTTACGATGAATGTTCTTATTGCAAAGTAAATACAAATATCTGAGGGAAGAAAGGATTAGCCGATGTTCTTATCTGTTTAACTGCACGAAGAGAGCCAAATATGCTGAGTAAGTAACCGCTCGACAGTTGTCACGTAGTCGCTCGACAATTGTCGAGCAATCGCTTGACAGTTGTCGCGTGATCACTCGACAATTGTCAAGAGGTCCGGATAACGGCACTAACGAGTTTGGTATTGCCTATCCCTTTGCTTCTTGATATAGGAAACGCTTGATGCTCTTCTTTGCCGTTTTTTCAAACTCTTCGGGATATATCTTCACTTTGCTGATTTGTGCGTAGGCAGGCAACTGCAAGTTCAGTTCGTTGCGGTTGATGTCCATTGCCGTTTCAATATCCTTTTGAGTCAATCCGTGGGCAAAGGCATCGTCGAAGTCCGGATAGATGAGGGCAACCAACTTTTCGTTTTGCAATACGATTAACGACTCCGAAACGTAAGGCATATTATTCAGCTTGGATTCTATCTCTTCGGGATAGATGTTTTGTCCGGCAGATGTGAGAAGCAGGTTCTTGCTGCGTCCTTTCACAAATACGCATCCGTCTTTGTCCATTATGCCCAAGTCGCCTGTGTGCAACCAACCGTTCCTGTCGATGATTTGAGCCGTGGCTTCCGGATGCTTGTAATATCCCAGCATCATATTCTCACCTTTGCAGATAATCTCTCCGGCTATGTTTTCGGGATCGGCAGAGTCTATTTTAACTTCCATGCGGTTTGTTGCCTTTCCGCATGACTGGTGCTTAATGTCGCTCCAATAACTTGAACAGATGATAGGTCCGCACTCTGTCATGCCATAGGCTATGGTATAAGGGAAGCCTATCAACCGGAGAAATGCTTCTACTTCGGCATTGAAAGGCGCACCGCCAATGATGATTTCTTCAAAGTTGCCACCGAAAGCCGCCATTGCTTCCTGACGTGCTTTGTGCTTAATCTTGTCATTGATGATAGGCACATGCAGCAACAGTTTTCCAATCTTGTTGTCCACTTTCGGAAGTATGTTCTTTTTGATAATCTTTTCAATAATCAGGGGAACACAGGAGATTACCCTCGGTTGTATCTCGGAAAACGACTGGGCAATAATCTTAGGGCTGGGCATGCGGGTAAGGAAATAGATGTGCGCTCCTACGGAAACTCCGAAAAGGAAGTCATATACCATGCCGAATACGTGCCCCAATGGCAACATGGAAACTATCTTGTCGCCCGCTTTGACCGAAAGCATTTCCCGGCAATACACCACGTTCGACCAAATACTGCGGTAGGGGAGCATTACTCCTTTGGAATATCCCGTGGTTCCCGAAGTATAGTTGATAATAGCCAGTTCCTCGGGTTGGTCTTTGTCATAGTGCACATGCTCCGGGCGGAAGTTATAAGGAAACTTGTTGCCGAATATTGCATTCAGGTGTTCGCGTGCATAAGTAAGCTGCTCGGAACGGGAAATGATGATAGAGAAATCTTTCATCAGCACGATGCCTTCAAGGTTCGGCATCAATTCCTCGTTCAGATTCTCCCAAATCTGGTCGCCCACAAAAAGCAATTTTGCTTCCGAGTGGTTGACTATGTTGTGGATGTTATCGGCTTTGAACTCATGGAGAACAGGAACAATGACAGCACCATAAGTGATTGTTCCCAAGAAAGTGACTGCCCAGTGGGCACTGTTCCTGCCACACACGGCAATTTTATCTCCTTTCTTAATGCCGGCATTTTCCAGCATAATGTGAAACTTCTCTATCTTACGGGCTACGTCTTTATATTGTAATGTTATTCCTTTGTAGTCGGTCAGGGCGCTTGTGTCCCAGTTGTTGATAATGCTTTGTTCTATAAGGGCTATAAAACTCTTTTCATTTTCTATATTTCCCATGACTATTTTGCACACTTTTTATTCAAATGTGCGCAAAAGTAATATACTATGTCAGAAAGCTCTTATAAAAGTTAAAGTTTTACATTATTTTAACGGGCAAATAGTTTACTCGATGCTTACAGTCAAACCCTCTAAGCTGACACCGTTTGCCAGTTCCATGAAGGCATCCGGTAGCTTGAAGAACCCTTTTATTATTGTTTCCTGATAGTGCAAACCGTCATCTTTCATCCAATGAATAAGTTCCTTTTCGGCTATGCCGTAAGACTTGAGATAGTCTGTTACGAGGAAGCCTTTGATAGAACCGCTGTGAACTGCGAGTTCTGCTACCAGTTGCCATGCATTGCCTATCAGGTCATCGTTATACAAGGACATTTGACCGCATACCGCAATCCGTGCGTCCAGATTCAGGTGTTGAATCACTGCGTTGGTTACTTCACCGCCTACCGTGTCGAAATAGCAATCCACTTTCTTCGGGCATGCTTCGGAAATGGCATCGCTCAGATTCTTGACGGTTTGAATATTCAGCACTTTTTCAAAGCCGTATTTCTTGGTTAGCAGTTGTTCCTTCTCAAAAGAGTCTGTAATGCCTACCACGTGGCATCCCATGATTTTGGCAAGTTGCCCCGTAATGATGCCGACAGGTTTGGCAGCTCCCGAAATAACTACCGTGTTACCTCTCCTCGGATCGCATATATCCGTGAAACCGAAATAGGCAGCCATTCCCGGCAATCCCAGTAATCCTGTGTAATAACTGTCGGGGATGTCGCTTGGTTCTATCTTATGCAACTCTTTGGCTTTCAGTATGGAATTGGTAGCCCACGGAAGGACTCCCATTACTTTATCACCTTGTTTCAGAATATCGCTGTTACTTGTTTCTACAACGGCTACACCTCCCGATGTAATCACTCCTTTTTCTCCTTTCGGCATGAAAGGTTGTGCGGACATATAAGTGGGGGTGAGCAACACTTCGTCCCGTTTCAATTCGGGCAATGTAATATCCTTTACTTCAAACATATTTTGTGTCAAAGCTCCGTGAAGACGGGAAGTGAGTATGATTTCTTTTGCATTCATCGTCTGTTTCCTTTATGGTTTATCAATGCACACTAAACACAAATCCTCTTGCGTGGTTTGTTCTTTTATTTATAATTAACGGTGAAAATAAAGATGAACTATTTCCTTACCCGACTGTTTTATTAGGATAATAAAAATAACAATACTAAAAGTAACAGGATTATGGCTAATGTAGCAGATCAACTTGTTTCGACACTTGAAAAAGCGGGTGTCAAACGTATATATGCAGTGACGGGTGATAGTTTGAATGAAGTGAATGAAGCTGTGCGCAAGAATGGTAATATCCAATGGATTCATGTGCGGCATGAGGAAACAGGAGCTTATGCTGCCGGGGCGGAAGCCCAACTCAACGGACGGTTGGCATGCTGTGCCGGAAGCAGCGGTCCGGGACATGTTCACCTCATTAACGGTTTGTATGATGCGCAACGTTCGGGAGCACCTGTGCTTGCCATTGCTTCAACCATTCCCACACAGCAGTTTGGCATGGAATATTTTCAGGAAACCAATACAATCAAACTCTTTGATGATTGCAGCTATTATAACCAGGTTGCCACTACATCTCATCAGCTTCCCCGCATGCTTCAATCTGCCATACAGTCATCTCTGTCGAAAAAGGGAGTTTCCGTTGTGGGGCTTCCGGGCGATTTAACCGAAGAAGGAGCGGAAGACGTGTATTCATCGACAAAGAATTATCCGATGGATTCGTCTGTTTGCCCATCCGAAGATGAATTGCAGGACCTTGCCCGCTTGCTCAACGAAGCAAAGAAAGTGACTCTTTTCTGTGGCATCGGGTGCAGGGGAGCACATAAAGAAGTGGTAGAGTTGTCCGAGCTTCTCAATGCTCCTGTGGCTTATACCTTTAAAGGTAAAATGGTTATTCAGTATGAAAACCCGAATGAAGTGGGAATGACCGGATTGCTTGGTATGCCTTCCGGCTATTACAGCATGCACGAAGCCGAAGTTTTAATTCTTCTCGGCACGGATTTCCCTTATGATGCCTTTATGCCCGAAGATACATGGATAGCACAGATCGACATAAAAGCAGAACGCTTAGGCCGTCGTGCCAAAGTAGATATGGGACTTTGCGGAGATGTGAAAACCACTTTGCGTGCCCTTCTTCCGATGATTAAGCAGAAAACGGATGATAAATTCCTGCAGGAGCAGTTGGTGAGATATGACAAGGTAAGGCGAAACCTTGCCGAGTTTGCCAAGGAGAAAGGAAAAGAAAACAGCATTCAGCCGGAGTATGTGATGTCTCTTGTCGATGAATTGGCTACAAAAGATGCTATTTTTACTGTTGACACGGGAATGACTTGCGTATGGGGTGCACGTTATCTCACTGCAACGGGAGAGAGGCAGATGATAGGTTCCTTCAATCATGGTTCAATGGCAAACGCTTTGCCGCAAGCTATCGGTGCATCTTTACTTTATCCCGACAGGCAGGTAATAGCTCTTTGCGGTGACGGAGGTTTGTCAATGTGTTTGGGAGATTTGGCAACTGTCGTACAATACAAGCTTCCCGTTAAGCTCATTGTTTTCAATAACCGTTCATTAGGCATGGTAAAGCTCGAAATGGAAGTAACAGGATTACCCGACTGGCAAACAAATATGTTGAATCCCGACTTTGCAGAAGTTGCCCGTGCCATGGGTATGGACGGTGTAACTGTAAGCGATCCCGAAGATGTGCTCCCGGCACTCGAGCATGCTCTTCAAAGCAACGGTCCTGTGCTTGTCAATATCATGACAAATCCTAATGCTTTGGCTATGCCGCCAAAAATAGAAGTAGGTCAGATGGTTGGCTTTGCGCAGACTATGTATAAGTTGTTACTTCGCGGAAGATCTAAAGAAGTAGTTGATACAATAAATTCTAACTATAAGCATATCAAGGATATACTGTAATGTAAATAAACTCCATTTGTCATTGCCGGCTTAAGCAGTAGCGCCGGCAATGACAATGGATAAATCAGACTATTTATTCTCTTCCTCCAGTCTTTTCAAACTCTCTTTATAGACTTCCAGATCTTCATGTGAGAAGCAACAAACCGTAACTTTCTCCAACTGTGGGTATTGTTCCAAAGCCTTTTTCATTTCCTGCAAAGCAATCATGGATGCCTGCTCTATGGGGTAGCGGTAAACTCCCGTACTGATAGAAGGAAAAGCAATGGTGCGGACATTATGCTTTGCAGCCACTTCAAAGCACCGCCTGTAACAACTTGCCAACAATTCGGCTTCTTTCTTTTCACCACCCCTCCATATAGGACCTACGGTGTGAATAACATATTTGGCATTCAGCCTGTAACCCTTTGTGAGTTTTGCGTTTCCTGTGTCACAACCGTGAAGCACTCTGCACTCTCTTACCAGTTCGGGACCTGCGGCGCGGTGTATGGCTCCATCCACTCCGCCACCGCCAAGCAGTGAAGTATTTGCAGCATTTACAATGGCATCCGTTACTTGTCGGGTTATATCAGCTAAAACAATTTCCAGTTTCTCCATATCTTGTGTTTATTTAGGTGGTGCAAAGTAAATACAATGCAATGGAATAAGAAACTATTTTATCTATAATGTTAAATCAATTTCTACTATCTTTGGGAGTCCATGAGTCTACCAATGCCCGATGTTCCTTTATCCATGTTTTGGCAGCACCCTGTTCGTCCATCTCATTGTCGGCAAAGGTGCTCATGAGGCTGCTTATTTCTTCATCATTCATCCTGATGTTTCCTATTAGCTTGGCGGCAAACGGATCGGCTTGGCTATATCCTTTGTAGGCAAGTGCTTCTATGTTTTCGGCTTTGCCGTAAACACCTTTCGGATCTGCAAGGAACTTCAAGTCGAAGCGGTTGAACATCCAGTGAGGAGTCCACCCGGTTACTACTACCCAAGCCTTGTTGTCTATGTCTTTTTTCAGTACGGCTGTCATGGCAGGACCGCTCGATTCCATCAATTTGTAGTCTAGCTTGTATTCTTCTATCGCTTTGTCTGTGGCTTTCATAATGCCTGCTCCGGCATCAATACCTATGATTTGGTCGCCAAACTTGGCTTTATTGGCATTCAGTTCCTCGATAGAGTTGATCGTTACATAAGAGGGGACTACCAGACCGATGCGGGCGTTGGAATAAATGTCTCCCAATACTTCGAGCTTGCTGCCGTATTGTTTCATGTAATCTTCCTGAGTAATGGGTAACCATGCATCAAGAAACACATCTATCTTTTTGTTCGCCATTGAGGCATAGATAGGAGCAGGATCGGCGTTCTTCAAGATTACTTTGTAGCCCTGTTCCTCGAAAATAGTTTGAACAACCCGGGTGATGGCGATACCTTCAGCCCAGTTTACATAACCTATCGTTATTTCCTTCTCGTTTTTCTTGTTGCTGCATGCTGCAATGAGTAGCAGACCACACATCAGCATTGCGGCAATTTTACTGATTTTATTCATATTTTCCCTGTTTTTATTTCTTTTCTTTTTTCTTGTTCATCTGTCCCAATCCCTGAGTTATGCGGTCGAGTATGATAGCCAGTATCACTACTGCGATACCTCCTTCGAAACCTAATCCGATTTTCATTTGGGTAATACCTTTAAGTACAATCTCCCCCAATCCACCGGCTGCAATCATGGCAGCAATAACGACCATGGAGAGGGACATCATAATGGTTTGGTTCACACCGGCCATAATAGTGGGCATGGCAAGTGGTAACTGTACTTTAAACAGAAGTTGTGACGGAGTGGCACCAAATGAGCGGGTGGCTTCTACGATATTGTCGGGAACCTGACGGATGCCAAGCCCGGTGAAACGCACAACGGGCGGCATGGCAAAGATAATCGTTGCGAAAGCTCCCGGCACGGTTCCCAGTCCGAAGAACAGAACGGCAGGTATCAGATAAACAAATGCGGGCATGGTTTGCATCAAATCCAGTATTGGTCGCAGAATTCTGTTGCAGCGTTCGCTATTGGCACTCCATATTCCCAAAGGAAGTCCTATAACCAAAGCAATGATGGTGGAGCATAATACCAGTGCAAGAGTCTGCATGGTTTCCGCCCAGAATCCCATACCCCAGATAAGTAGCAGGCCGAGTGCCGTGAATATGCCTATTCCTTTTCCGGCTTTATACCATGCAAGCACGGTGAGCAGGGCAATCATTATGTAGAAAGGTATCCACATCAGCCCGTTTTGAAAGCCGTCTATGAATCCGCCTATGCCGGTGTTTATGGCATCGAATAAGGGAGCGAAGTTCTCTGTGAGCCAGTTAATGGCTATCTCTATATATTTTCCTATGTTTATTACCAGTATCATAATTCTATTGAGTTTTGAATGATTTCTTTAATTTCTTCTTTGTCTTTTCCTGTCATCTCGAATACAATGGATGATTGAGGCACTACTCCTACAAGTTTCTTATCTTCGTTTACTACATAAATGGGTGAGTTGGTATGTGTCATTAAAGGAAGTATATCTTCAATCTTGGTGTCTTCGAGTACGGAGTGAAACTGCGTTTGCACTGCGGAAACAATGCTTTTTTGTCCTTCTTCCCTGAGCTTTGCCAGAGGTTTGTAGCGCACTTCACCTATCAGGATGTTACTTTCATCTACAACCGGGAGTACTACAAGGTTCTTTTCCTGCATCTTGCGGATAGCAGATTCGGGACCGTCTTTGCGGATGCGGGCAACGAGTGGACGAGTAATCATAATGGATGAGGCTGTGACAATCTTTTTTCTGTCCACATTCTCTACGAAACGCTCCACGTAGTCATTGGCAGGTTCGGTGAGGATTTCCTCGGATGTGCCTACCTGTACCACTTCTCCGTCTTTCATGATAGCAATGCGGTCGCCCAGTTTGATAGCTTCGTTCAGGTCATGCGTAATGAAAATGATTGTTTTCTTCATCTTGGTTTGTAGCTCTAACAGTTCATCCTGCATCTGAACACGGATAAGAGGATCGAGTGCCGAGAAGGCTTCATCCATAAGTAATACTTCGGGATTGTTGGCAAGTGCCCGTGCAAGACCTACACGCTGTTGCATGCCTCCTGACAGTTCGCCTACCATTTGGTTTTCATAACCTTTTAGCCCGACGAGTTGCATGCTTTCCATTGCTTTCTTTTCCCGTTCTCTTTTAGGTACTCCTTGTAATTCCAGCCCGAAAGCGATGTTGCTCAGTACGGTTCGGTGGGGAAGAAGCCCGAAGTTCTGGAATACCATTGCCAACTCCTTGCGGCGCACTTCGAGCAGTTCCTTATCGGTGATTTTAGAAATATCTTTTCCATTGATAATGACTTCGCCTATTGTGGGTTTGATTAAGCGGTTGATGCAACGGAGAAGCGTAGATTTCCCGCTGCCCGATAAGCCCATGATAACGAATATTTCTCCTTCGTTAATGCTCAGGTTGGCATTTTGCACGGCAACCGTGCACCCCGTTGCTTTCAGAATGTCACTTTTGCTTTTTCCTTCCCGGAGCATGCGGAATGCTTTATGTTTTTCGTGTCCGAAAATAAGGTATAAATCTTTTATTTCAATTTTGCTCATAATGATACTTGTCTTTAAAATTAGAATTAGTAAAAAGCCTTTTGGAGCTGGTACTTTCATGCGGAAGATGAAAGATGGATTGTCTATGTAACAAGATAAACTGTTGAAATGTTTAGATATAGATATAAGTTCTCTTGAAAAATGAGATATTTTAATACTATCTTTGTAGTGAACGAATAATATTAAACCTATGTATCAGATATTGGTGGTTGAAGATGAACAAAGGGTTGCCGAACTGCTGAAACGCGGACTTGAGGAGACGGGTTATCAGGTATCTGTTGCCTATGATGGAATAATGGGATTACGCCTGTTCAGGTCGGGAACTTATCATTTGGTTCTGTCGGATGTGGTGCTTCCTAAAATGGATGGTTTTGAACTCTGCAAGGAGATACGGAAAATAAACCCTGCCGTTCCGATTTTGATGTTGACTGCTTTGGGCACTACCGATGATAAGTTGGAAGGTTTTGATGCAGGGGCAGATGATTATTTGGTAAAGCCTTTCGACTTTCGTGAGCTTAATGCCCGTATTCATGTGTTGCTGAAGCGTAAAGGTGAAGCAAACGCTTCTCAACCCGAAGAATTGGATTACGAGGATTTGCATGTTGATCTAAAAACAAAGACAGTATATCGTGCAGGAAATGCCATAAAACTATCTCCGAAAGAATATAACTTACTTCTTTATATGATAGAGAATCCGGAACGTGTGCTTACACGTATGGAGATTGCCGATAGGGTGTGGAATACGCATTTCGATACGGGGACGAATTTCATTGATGTATATATCAATTATTTGCGGAAGAAGATTGACCGGGATTATGAGGTAAAACTCATTCATACAAAACCGGGCATGGGATTCATCTTAACAAAAGAACAATGAAGATAAGAACAAAACTTGCCATTCGCTACACGGCGGCAACGGCGGCTGTTTTCCTTTTTCTGATACTTGCCATCTATCTTTTCAGCGAGCACAACAGAAGTGAAACATTCTTTCGTGATTTGAAAAAGGAAGCTATCACCAAAGCAAACTTGTTTCTTGATAATCGTGTGGATGCAGTTACGATGCAATCCATCTACATGAATAACCGTGAGTTTATCAATGAAGTGGAGGTTGCCATTTATGATACGGATTTCAAACTGCTCTATCACGATGCCCGTGAGATAGATATAGTGAAAGAAACGCCGGAAATGATAAAGAAGATACTGGTAAAGAAGTCCATTGAATTTTATCAGGATCACTATCAAGCCATAGGAATGGAGTATTCTTTTCATGGAAAGAATTATATACTTACGGCAGCTGCCTATGACGGTTATGGATATGAGAATCTGAAATCCCTGCAAACCGTTCTGATACTTTTATCTTTGTTGGGACTTATTATATTGGTAGGTGTGGGATATTTCCTTGCACGCAGTGCGCTTTCTCCTGTTACTGCTATTGTAGACGAAGTGGAAACCATAACGGCACAGCATCTGAACAAGCGTTTGCCTGTTGTGAATGAAAAAGATGAATTGGGAGAATTGAGCAGCACTTTTAACCGGATGCTTGACAGATTGGAGAATGCTTTCCATTCTCAGAAAATGTTTGTGAGTAATGTTTCCCATGAATTGCGCACACCAATGGCTGCCCTGATTACAGAACTGGAACTTGCCGTATTGAAAGAACGCCAACCTGAAGTATATAAAGAGGCTATCCGTAACGCTTTGCAGGATTCCCACAGGATAGTGAAGCTCATAGAGGGATTGCTTAATCTGGCAAAAGCAGATTATTTGCCCGAACAGATAAGAATGGAAGAAGTCCGGTTGGATGAATTGCTATTAGATGCTCGTGAAGTGGTGCTGAAAGCAAACTCCGGATATACCGTTGAGCTGGTTTTCGGACAGGAATCGGATGATGAAAATGCTATCACGGTAATGGGAAACGGTTATCTGCTGACTACTGCTTTTGTTAATCTTATTGAGAATAACTGTAAGTTCTCGGCAAACAAAACTTCATCGGTTCAGATTACTTTCTGGCAAGACAAATCCATTATTCGTTTTTCTGATACTGGAACAGGAATGAGCACCGAGGATGTGGAAAACCTTTTTGTGCCGTTTTACCGGGGAGAAAACGGTCGGTCTACTCAGGGATATGGCATAGGAATGGCTTTAACACAGAAAATTATTACTTTGCATAAAGGTTCTATTGAAGTAAATTCACAGGTAGGAGACGGTACGGTATTCACGGTGGAGCTTCCTCATATTTAAAAACTCTAATGGTTTTCTAATACCACTTTAATACTTTTCTAACGGCTTCTTCGGGAAGCCGTTTTTACTTTTGCAGCGTCAAATAAATGGAGTATTAACCGCTAAAAGTAAAGAGTTATGATGTGGAAAAAGAAAAAAACAAATCAAGCGGTACTGTTTAATACAGAAAAAGCGTTTATGGCGGCAGCCCAGCCTCTTAATGTGCTTTATCCCTACTTCCAAACAATTCCCTTGGGGCTGACAGATGAAGATGTAAGAGTCAGGCAAGAACTTTATGGTCGGAACGAGATAGTGCATGAGCAGAAGAAAAAAGCAATAATCAGATTTTGCGAAGCGTTCATCAATCCTTTTATCGGGGTACTCACTGCCTTGGCAATAGTTTCGCTTGTTATTGATGTATTAATGGCAGAGCCGGGTGAGCAGGAATGGACAAGTGTCATTGTCATCACAATAATGGTAGTGTTAAGTGGTATCCTTCGTTTCTGGCAGGAGAAGAAAGCCGGAGAGGCTTCGGATGCTTTGATGAAGATGGTAAAGAACAGTACATCGGTTAAAAGAAATGGTTTGCCCGAAACGGAAATAGATATAAGGGAATTGGTTCCGGGAGATATTGTCTATCTGGCAGCAGGAGATATGATTCCTGCAGATGTACGTATCATTGAGTCAAAAGACTTGTTTGTGAGCCAGGCTTCATTTACAGGTGAATCCGACGGCGTGGAGAAGTTCCCTTTCACTAAAAAAGATAAATCCTGCGAAGGCAGCGTTGTAGAGTTGGATAACATCTGCTATCTGGGTTCAACCGTTATCAGTGGTTCGGCTAAAGCTATTGTGTTCCAAACCGGGAGCAATACCTATTTGGGTACTATTGCAAAGAGTATAACCGGCGTACGTGCGCAAACTGCTTTCGATAAAGGCATCAGCAAAGTGAGCTTGCTTCTTATCCGCTTTATGTTGGTGATGGTTCCGTTCGTATTTCTCATTAACGGGCTTACAAAAGGAGAATGGTTTGAAGCATTCCTTTTTGCTATTTCCATTGCTGTGGGGCTTACTCCTGAAATGTTGCCAATGATTGTAACCGCTAATCTGTCGAAAGGAGCGGTTGTTATGTCAAAGAAGAAAACAATAGTGAAGAACCTGAACGCAATTCAGAACTTTGGAGCGATGAATATTCTTTGTACTGATAAAACTGGAACATTGACTTGCGATAAAATTATTCTTGAGAGGTATATCAATGCTGACGGGAGTGCTGATGGGGACAAACGGGTTTTGCGCCATGCTTACTTTAACAGTTACTTTCAAACCGGATTAAAAAACCTCATGGATAAGGCAATCCTTTCTCATGTAAAAGAGTTACAATTGGAACATCTGAAAGATGATTATGAAAAAGTGGATGAAATCCCGTTCGATTTTACCCGCCGCCGCATGTCTGTTGTGGTAGAGGGCAAGCATGGCAAGCGTCAGATTATTACTAAAGGTGCAGTGGAGGAAATGTTGGCTATTTGTTCATATGCCGAGTTTGGCGGGGAAGTGCACCCTATGGAAGAAGGTTTGTGCAGTAAGGCATTAACTATTACCGAACAGATGAACAGGGAAGGTATGCGGGTACTTGCCGTAGCTCAGAAAAGCTGGATTGAAAAAGAACATGATTTTGCCATAGAAGATGAAACCGACATGGTATTAATCGGGTTTCTTGCTTTTCTTGATCCACCGAAACCTTCTACAATGAATGCCATACGTCAACTCCACGAACATGGTGTGGAGGTAAAAGTGCTTTCGGGAGATAATGAAGCTATTGTGAAAACAATCTGCCGACAGGTAGGTATTGATACGGCTCATACATTGAATGGAAATGAGGTGGAGCAAATGACCGATGAAGAATTGAAGGAGAGAGTAGGAGAGATGACTTTGTTTGCCAAGCTTACCCCGATGCAGAAAACCCGTATCATTACTTTGTTGCAACAGAGCGGCAATACAGTGGGGTTCTTAGGTGACGGAATTAACGATGCAGCCGCTTTGCGTCAGTCTGATGTAGGTATCTCGGTCGATACGGCTGTGGATATAGCCAAAGAAGGTGCGGATATTATACTTTTGGAAAAGGATTTAATGGTGTTGGAAGATGGAGTGCTCGAAGGACGTAAAACCTTTGGCAATATCAACAAGTATATTAAGATGACGGCAAGTTCCAATTTTGGAAATATGTTCAGCGTGTTGGTAGCAAGTGCATTCCTCCCTTTTCTGCCGATGCTTCCCATTCATCTGCTGATACAGAACCTTTTGTATGATATTTCCCAAACTACGATACCTTTTGACCGTATGGATGCGGAATATCTGCGTAAACCCCGTAAATGGGATGCTTCCGATTTGAGCAGGTTTATGATTTATATCGGTCCGATAAGTTCTATATTCGATATTGTGACTTTCATGGTGATGTGGTATGTGTTCGGCTGCAATTCTTCGGCACATCAAACCTTGTTTCAATCCGGCTGGTTTGTCGAAGGGTTGCTTTCCCAAGTGCTGATTGTTCACATGATACGCACCCGGAAGATTCCTTTTGTACAAAGTACGGCTTCACTGCCTGTGTTGACATTAACTATTCTGGTTATGGCAATAGGTATTATTATACCTTTTACGGATTTGGGTGCATCTATTGGTTTTGAACCGCTTCCTTGGAGTTATTTCCCTTGGCTGATAGGCATATTGTTATGTTATTGTGTATTGACACAAATGGTGAAACAGTGGTATTTAAGGAAGTTTACCCGCTGGCTGTAAAAGAAAAAAGGAGTTGGAAAATAGTTTTTCCAACTCCTTTGCTGTTTCCGGAATTTATTTCTTTTCGTTCTCTGAAATCAATAACAGTTTATCTCCTTCTTTCAAATGAACAGTTCCATTGGGGATGATAAATTCATCATTGCGTTTTACCAACATCACCAAAGTTCCTTTAGGGATATTCATATCGGCTAATGTATTTCCTTTTACGAGCATTTCTTCCGTTAGCACTATGTCACGCAAGTTGGTATCGAGTTCTTCGGGTAATTCCACACCGAAATCATTTCCTGTCTTTTCAAACGGAGTGTCGAGGTGAAGCAGTTTGGCAAAGAAAGAGATCGTTGAGCCTTGTATGACTAATGAAAGAATTGTGATGAAGAACACGATGTTGAATATCTGATTGGAACCTTCTACATTGGCAACTACCGGATAGGTGGCAAAGATGATGGGCACAGCACCACGTAGTCCCACCCATGAAACAAATATCTTGGAGTTGAAACTCATTTTCGGGAAAGGCAGCAAACACAGGAGTACACTCAACGGTCGTGCCACGATAATCATAAATACTCCGATAAGCATTGCTACAAGAGCCACGCTTAGCATTTCATGAGGATTGACAAGTAAGCCCAGTGTGAGGAACATGATAATCTGGAACAACCAAGTCATACCGTCCATAAAGGTTGAAATCTCTTTTCGGTTTGTGATTCTTGTGTTACCTACCATAATTCCGGCAATATACACGGCAAGATAGCCGTTCCCTTTTACAAAGTCGGTAATGGTGAAAGTAAAGAATATGAATGCCAACAGCAAGATAGGATAGAGGGATTGATTTGGCAGATTGATTTTGTTGATTATAATGATTGCCAGCTTACCGAGTAAATAACCGGCTCCTGCACCTACAATGAACTGTATGGCAAATGATCCCAGTATTTGTCCTACTCCCATGCCGGTAGACTGAATGAATTGTATGAGTACGATGGTAAGCATATATGCCATAGGATCGTTACTTCCGCTTTCCAATTCGAGCATGGGGCGGAGGTTGTGTTTCAGGTTCATCTTCTGTGAGCGCAGGATGTTGAATACGGATGCCGAGTCTGTTGACGACATGGTGGCAGCCAACAGCAAGGAAGTGGTGAGCGGTAAATAAATATTAGTACTATCCATTCCCGAAATCCAATAAATAAAGAAACCGGTAAATAGCGTGGTAAGCAAAACTCCGAAAGTGGAAAGTAAAATACCTCGGCTCAAAACCGGTTTAATTTCTGCGAACTTCGTATCCATTCCGCCCGAGAAAAGAATGATACTCAGGGCTACCATACCAATAAACTGCGCTTCGTTGGCATTGTGGAACTGTACCCCCAGACCGTCACTACCAAATAACATTCCTACAAAGAGGAATACCAAAAGGGTGGGAATACCAAACCTGTAACCGGTTTTACTGAGTACGATACTGACAAATAATAAGATAGAACCAATTAATAAGATGTTTTCTGCACTGAATAACATGTTTTTTCTTTTTTATTGTTACGTTTTCGGGTATAAATATAACAATAAAAATAAAATCTTTGTTTATGGGAAATGTAAATTCTTTCAGTAAATTGGTCTGTCGAAGCAATATCAAGAGAATATCAATACGAATGTTGTTCCTTCTTCTCTGGAAGAATGTTTAAGTGTAAGGCTTCCTCCGGACATTCGCATAATTTGTCGTGAAATGCTTAATCCTATGCCGCTTCCTTCTTCTTTGGTAGTAAAAAAAGGAATAAAAATATGTTCGGTTACTTCCGGAGGGATGGCAGGTCCGTTATTATGAATTTCTATAACTACTTCATCCGCAGCATTGCTTTTAGCGGTTATGATGATGATTCCGTTCGGCTTGTTGCCTATGGCTTGAACCGCATTCTTTAATAAGTTGGTTACTACTTGCGCTATCAGGTTTTCATCGGCATATACAAGCAGATCTGCCGGCATTACGGTAGTTTCAATCTTAATGTTGGGATGAGGCTTTTGGTGTCGTGCCAGTTCTACCATGCGCCCGATGAAATCTGTTACATAGAACAGGCTTGGCGATGGTTGGGGAATATGTGTGAACTTGCGGTATGATTCAATGAATGAAATCAATCCCTTTCCCGTGGTGCTGATAACTTTCAACCCGTTCTTCATTTCTTCGTTGGTTTCGGGCAAAGTCAGCAGTGTGTCACTCAGTGAAGTGATAGGAGTAACGGAATTCATAATTTCGTGGGTAAGTACCCGTGTCAGCTTTATCCATGAATCTATTTCCTTTTCTTCCAATTCGTTCTTGATGTCGTTCATGGCAAGGATACGCAGATGTTCGTTGCGGATTACTATATCCGATACCTTTACAGATAGGTTTACTGTTCCTTGCTCATTGGCGAATGAAATCTGTTCTTTTGTTCCCGAAACAAAGTCCGAGAAACGTTCGGGTAGGGTAGGATCTATCTGTGCCAACTGTTTAATGTGCGTCAAAACATGAAGTCCCAGCAGTCTCATAGCTTCGTTGTTGCTTTGATGGATACTGCCGTTATCGTTCAACACAAGAATACCTGTATTTACTGTGTTCAGAATCAGTTCATAATATTTTTCTTTCTGTACTGTCTCAATCTTTGCATTATAGAGTATTTGTGTCACTCTGTTGAGCGACTCGTTTATTTGTTTGTTCTTTCCTGTCAGGTTTCTGTTACTGAATTTGAATGAATTGTCGCTATTTTCAATAGCATCAAGCATAAAAAGTATTTTTTTTGTGTTTTCCTGAGATTGCAGCCGGATATAAACAAACAGTAAGATAATTATTATTCCGAAGATAATCCCCCATAACAGATTGTTGTTAAGGAAACAAATAGTTGCTCCAACGGTAAGACTTGTCAAGAAGGCAAGTTGCACAATCAGCGAACGAATAATCCGATGGATTAAATTACTCATAAGTTAAACTTTTTCATTTTGTTGTATAACGTTTGACGAGTAATGCCAAGCTGTGAAGCAACGGCAGAAAGATTACCTTTACACTTCTCAATAGCTTTCTGTATCATCTTCAATTCCATTTCTTCAAGAGTAGAAACAGCCGAGTCCGGCATTTCCTTTTTCTGTGGTAATTGAAAAGAATTTCCCGAAAGAATTGCACCATCACTGATAATGACCGCTTTCTCCAAAGCATGCTCTAATTCGCGAATATTGCCATACCAGGGATGTGAAATCAGCTTTTCTTTTGCTTCATTACTCAGTTTCATGGGCTGTTTGTCATATTGTTGGCAAAAGCGTGCTAGAAATATCTCTGACAAGGGTATAATGTCCTCTTTACGTTCGCGAAGAGAAGGTATCTCTATGTGTATGGTGTTGATTCGATACAATAAGTCCTCTCTGAATTCTTCCTTGTTCACCATTTCCTGTAAGTTGCGGTTAGTGGCACATACCAACCGTATATTTACGGGAATGGGAGCATTGCTTCCCACTCTTATAACACTTCTTCTTTGCAGCACTGTGAGTAGTTTTGCTTGCAGGTGATAAGGTAAGTTTCCTATTTCATCGAGGAAAAGCGTACCATTGTCGGCAGTCTCGAATTTTCCGGCACGGTCGGCATAAGCATCAGTGAAAGATCCTTTTATGTGTCCGAATAATTCACTTTCAAATAATGTTTCCGTGATGGCTCCCATGTCTACTACTATCATAGGTTGCTGCTTTCTTAATGACAAAGAATGTATTTCACGGGCAAGCACTTCTTTACCTGTTCCGTTTTCTCCTGTAATCAGAATGTTTGCATCTGTGGCAGCTACTTTCTCTACCAGTGTGCGCAGTTGTTTCATTACAGGGCTTTCTCCCCAATACATGCCGGGAGTGCTTGTTTTTATTTTCTCTTTGGAGTTTTTTTTCTTTTTGTTGCAGGCGGCAAGCAATGTTTCCACCATCTTATTGTTATCCCACGGTTTCACAACAAAGTCCGTTGCTCCTTCCTTTATTCCTTTCACGGCAAGGTCTATGTCGGCATAGGCTGTGAAAAGCACAACGGGGATGTGCGGATTTACTTTTTTTATTTCATGCAACCAAAACAAACCTTCGTTCCCGCTGTTTATTCCGGCGGTAAAGTTCATGTCGAGTAAAACTATCTCTGCCGGTTCATTGCGTAGGGCAGGTAGCAGATTATTAGGAGAGGACAAGGTGATTACTTCATTGAAATATTTTTTTAGCAGCAGTTGCAAAGCCGTCAATACACCCTTGTTGTCATCCACTACTATTATCTTTCCTTGTTTAGCCATATTCTTTTTTCCCTTATTTTAATGCCAAAGATATGCATTCCGGTGTAGGTTCCCTAATGTGTGTCTAATAATTAGACATAAAAAATCGCTGTTCTGTGAAAGAACAGCGATCCTATGTTAAAACAGACATTAATCTGTTATTTCTTATTTAAGAAGTTCGGCAAGTTTTTCATCAAGCTTTTCTCCGCGAAGACCTTTTTCAACAATTACACCTTCTTGGTCAATCAACACTGTGAAAGGAATACCGTTTACAGCATAAAGTTGAGCACCTTCACATTGCCAGCCTTTAAGATCAGACATTTGAGGCCAAGTCATGTTCATTGCTTTGATAGCACCTTTCCATGCTTCTGCGTTCTCATCCAAAGATACACCTACAATCTGGAAACCTTTGTTCTTGTAAGCGGCATAAGTCTTAACAAGATTAGGCATTTCTGCGCGGCAAGGACCACACCATGATGCCCAGAAGTCTACCAATACATATTTGGATTTGCCTACATAATCAGACAATTTCACTTCTTTGCCTTCAGGATCCTGCATTGTGAAATCAATGTATTTCTGACCTACTGCGGTAGCTTTTGTTTTAGCGATATGTTCTTTTAAGCTAACAACAGTCGGATCATTTTGGAATTTTGCATCAAGTTTGTTCAACACCGGTTCAATTTCTTCTTCAGAGAGGTTATAACCGAAGTTCTTAACAAGTTCCAAACCTGCAAGGTTATTATAGTTCTTTTCAATGGCAGCAGCAATCTTGCCGGTCATTTCTTTTGACTTAGCTTCAAGTTCTTTCATTTTGGAGTCTTTTTGTTCTTTGGTGATAGTTGTATCCTGCAAAGATTCGATGATAGCTCCATATTCTTTTTGGAATGCATACAGGCCATTCTTGAATTCCTGATAAGCATCATTGTTTGTGGTACCGTTTACCGAACTGTTTTCTCCGAGTTTTGCGCTTAAGTTTCCGTTTTCAAGGAAGAAATCAGTCATATATTGTTTGCCATTGTTTATGTAAGTAATATAGCGTACAACAGCAGAGTCTTGTTTTCCTTCGAATACGAATTCGCCATTGACAATAACAGCAGTGTCAGTAGGTACTAAAGCGCGGTTAGCTACTTCCTGAATAAGCACGGTATCGCCGTCGGCAGCGCCGTCCACACTTCCTTTAATTTTGTAACCTTGTCCGTTTGAGCATGCTCCCAAAGTTAAAGCACCAGCTACAAAGACGTAAATAAGTTTTTTCATAACTTTGAATTTGTTTTTTTTATAAAATGAATAATGATGCAAAGATAGTTACAAATTAACAAATAATGCCGATAAGTGTTTATTAAAATAGTTATTTAACGTTTGAATAGAAATAATTTTTTGGAAGTGAAATAAATATTTTTTCCAAAAATGAAACTTTTCTTGGATAAAATAATTAATTTTAGCCCGTTTAAGAACAGCCTGATTATCTATTTACTATATAACATGAAATTATGATAATTGCAGTAGTTAGCTCATTCTATATTTTTTTTCTTGTTGGAGTCATATTAATATTGGTGTCTGCCTTGATTAGCTTATATGTTGTCCTTCGTGCTAAAAAGCAAGAACTCAATGTCGTTAATCAAATTATCAACAACGATTCTCAAGAATATCTGTTTCTCATTGATAATAATTTCCATGTGTATAAAACCAACTATTATGTACTGAATTCCTTAAATGCACCAAAGAACGGTCATCTTAAGTTCGGCGAAATTATGGAATGCCACTTTGCGAAAGTCTATGGCAATAAGTGCGGAATGCATAAGAGTTGCCAGACTTGTGTGATACGCGGACAGATAAAAAATGCATTTGCCACAAAGAGTAATTTCAACAATGTTGAAACTGTGATGCAACTGGATAAAGAAAACAAATTGTTGCATTATAATATCCTGCTTTCGGGGGCATACATGGTGATTAATAAGAAAGAGTATCTTTTGGTAACTTTCCATGATATTACCCGTGAGAAATATTTGGAGAAATCCATTGAACGATCCACAGAAAAATTTCTTCTGGTGTTCGAGTCCCTTCCTGTAGGTGCTGCTATTTGCGACAAAGACGGAGTGATACGTGAAGTAAACAATGCCTATGTGGAGTATTTGGGCTTCGATTCGAAAGACACTTCCGTGGGAAAGCTTAATATCTTTGATAATCCTTGCGTTAACAGTGAATTCAAGGATATGATGCGCAAAGGTATTCCTGTGTTCGACGAAGTGAAATATGATTATAGAATCCTCAATGAAAAGTATGCCAAAAGTAGTCACAGAGAGGTGAAATATTTCCGCTTCATTGTCGATTATCTTAAAAATGCAAAGGGTGAAACAGAATCGTTCGTGATAATTTGGGTAGATAATACTTTGGTGCATAACACATTGAAACAGAATGCTGCTTTTGAAAGAATGATTAATCTGGCTTCTTCGGTTTCCAATATCGGTTTCTGCTCTGCAGACCTGTTGAAGAAAACATGTGTGTCCACGCCTATTTACCTGAGCAATTTGGGTGGTATCAGTTCCAATAGTGTCTATGATGCCGTGTCTCGTTTCGAAAACCTGCATCCCGATGACCGTGAAGCTATGATAAATTACATTGAAAGAGCAGGAAAAGAGCCTTACCCGGCATTCGATGTGGATATACGTGTCAAAACCAAAGATGGATACAGGTGGATTAAACAATACATCATTCAGCAATCTTTTGATCCGGCTAACAATAGCATTATGATGCTGGGTGTGAATATCGACATTGAAAAACAGAAAAAAGAGCAGGAAGAGTTGAAGATAGCCAAGGAAAGGGCGGAAAGCTCCGATAAACTGAAATCGGCTTTCCTTGCCAACATGAGTCACGAAATACGTACTCCGCTCAATGCCATTGTGGGATTCTCCGATTTGCTTGCCGTGACCGATAATGTGGAAGAAAGGGAAGGTTATAGGGAGATTATCCGCTACAACAATGAATTGTTGCTTCAATTAATCAATGATATTCTCGACCTTTCCAAGATAGAAGCCGATACATTGGAATTCAACTGGTCTGATGTGGATGTGAATATTGTGTTCCGTGATTTGGAACAGACAGCCCGTTACAAGAATGCTGCCAATACAAATGTGGCAATTAATTTTATTCCGGGGTTGCCTAAATGCTTCATACATACCGAACGCGTGCGTTTGTCGCAGGTGGTAATGAATTTCCTGACAAATGCCATGAAGTTCACGGAGAAGGGAAGTATCACATTCGGTTACGAACTGCGTGAAAACGGGCTTTATTTCTATGTAACCGACACAGGAACCGGAATACCCGAAGAGAAACTTACTCATATTTTTGAGCGTTTCGTGAAACTCAATAACTTTAAGCAGGGAACAGGTTTGGGACTTGCTATCTGCCAAAGCATTATCCGTAAGCTGGGTGGGGAAATCGGGGTTACTTCCGTAGAGGGTGAGGGATCTACTTTCTGGTTTACTTTGCCGGAAAAGCCAATGGAACAACAATTGACACAAGTAGTTGAAAATAAAGCTGCCGAAGAAAAAGTTAATAATGAACATACAGGGCAATCGACAACTGAGGACAATGCAGTAGGGGATAAGCCTAAGAAAAAAATACTGATTGCGGAAGATATTGTAGACAATTACCATTTACTCGAAATCTTGTTGAAAAACAAATATGAGCTATATCATGCATGGAACGGTCAGGAAGCCGTAGAAATGTTTGTCAAGCATGAACCGGACGGCATTTTGATGGATATTCGTATGCCGGAATGGGATGGTTACGAAGCAACTGCCGCTATCCGTCAGCTTTCTTCCGAGATTCCTATCGTTGCTGTTACTGCTTTTGCATATAGCGATGATAAAGTAAAAATCATGTCGAGTGGTTTCAATGGTTATCTTACTAAGCCCGTAAAGAGCAAAGAACTGTTTGATATGTTGCAGCTCTTAAATTTGTAAGGTATTTATTTAACTTAATAAGCTGCGCCATGCAATCGGGTAGAGCAAAGGAGGCTGTCCCCAAAGGTCTATTTGCTACTTTGACGTTAATACATTACTCTAATTTATTGTCATTGCCGATCAGGTCGGCAATGACAATAAATTAGAGTAATGTATTATTTTAGGTATTCCTTAAAGAAAGATTCCAGTTTGTCAAACGGGATAAGGCCGACACGGTCATAAAGATCTACATGCCCTGCACCGGGAACGATATATAATTCTTTCGGTTCGGCAGCAAGCCTGTAAGCATCTTCACTGAATTCGCGTGAATGGGCATTTTCACCTGTAATAAAAAGCATGGGACGAGGTGAGATTGTTTCAATATCGGCAAAAGGGTAGAAATTCATAAACTTTACATTACTGCTGAGCGTAGGGTGTGTAGTAGTCAGAGGAGTTGCTCCTTCGGGGGTGAATTCTCCCCGCGAAGTGCGGTAAAATTCATAAAATTCCCGTGCTATCGGATCGGATTTTTCCGTGATTTCGTGAGGAGTGCCTCCGGTATATTTAGTTTCTCCGCCTAAAAACTCTACATAACGTTGCTCGGCAGCTTCTGCCATGATTTGTTTTCTTTGTTCCAATGTCAGCGCATGTTTCAAACCATTTCGGCTGGCTGTTCCCATATTGTACATGCTTATTGTTGCGATAGCTTTCAACCGGGGATCTATCTTTGCCGCACTGATAGCAAAGCTTCCACTGCCACAAATTCCGATTGTGCCAATATGTTCACGGTCAATGAAAGGGCGTGTACCCAGAAAATCCACTGCCGCACTGAAAGATTCCGCATAAAGTTCCGGCAGGACTGCATTGCGTGGTTCTCCTTCACTTCCTCCCCAGAATGACAGATCGATAGACAAAGTGACGAAACCCCGTTCTGCCATTTTTGTGGCATATAGGTTTGCGCTTTGCTCTTTGACGGCTCCCATGGGATGCCCCACGATGATTGCCGGATATTTTTCACCCTCTTTCATTTCTTTGGGTAAAAAGAGGTTCCCCGTCACTTTCATTTTGTATTGATTGGAGAAAAATACTTTTTCCATATTTACGGAATTGCTCTTGTAAAAATTATCCGCATCTGTCTGCGCAAAAGAAATACTTGCATACAGCATCATAAAAAACGTTGCCGCTAAAAATAATATTCGTTCCATATCTTCTTGTTTTAATGATTAAAGAATTGATTATCTATTTTCTACGTTACAAAAATACAGTGGATAAAAGACATTCTTTGTAGACAAATTACAGGCATCCTAACCAGAATTACTGATTATACTTTTTTAAAAGTATGAAGCCGTTTCCTATACGGAGACGGCTTCTACATAAATTTATCCCATGCACGAGGTTAATCCCACCGCACTTGCTATGGCTGTTGCCACCGCGATTACAATTTTGAGGACAGTTCCCCAAATACTCTTTTTGTTTTCTGACATGATTTTTAGTGATTAGTGAGTTAATGATTAGTGATTAGTAAATACTGTTTTTTTGGGAAAAAGTCGGAAGTAATTAATCTCCCCTCCTTATTGAGGAGGGGTTAGGGGTGGTGGTAGACAATAAATTCCTATTGGCAAATGATTATGTGAATGTATTCAATTTGTATTCTTTCCTACCACCACCCCTGCCCCTCCTCGATAAGGAGGGGAGAAGATGATTACTCCCCGGCTTCTTCTTCCTTCTTCTCTTTCACCGGCAACTTACTCACCTGCTCAAAGTCCAGTGTTTTCAGCATATCCTTCAATTCGCTGCTCGGTCGGTAGTTGATTTTCGCTT
>CABUKU010000030.1 GCA_902492205.1 uncultured Bacteroides sp.
GTAGCTTGTTCCAGTTTCAAACCTTTTTCTTCGCTGATAACAACACCACCTGTCAGGATAGCAATGTCTTCCAACATTTCTTTTCTTCTGTCGCCAAAGCCCGGAGCTTTAACTGCACATATCTTCAACTGTGAACGCAAGCGGTTAACAACCAAAGTTGTCAATGCTTCGCTATCCACATCTTCTGCGATGATTAACAATGGACGTCCGCTCTGCACAGCCGGTTCAAGGATAGGAAGCATATCTTTCAGATTGGAAATCTTCTTGTCATAGATAAGGATGTAAGGATGTTCCATTACACATTCCATCTTTTCAGTATCGGTTACGAAGTAAGCCGACAAATAACCGCGGTCGAACTGCATACCTTCTACTACACCTATTGTAGTATCCGTACCTTTGGCTTCTTCAATAGTGATAACACCGTCCTTAGATACTTTGCGCATTGCATCGGCAATCAGTTTACCGATAACAGGATCATTGTTTGCAGATACGGCAGCAACTTGTTCAATCTTGTCATAGTTGTCACCCACTTTTTCTGCTTGTTTTTTGATAGACTCGACAACAGCCGAAACAGCTTTGTCCATACCACGTTTCAAATCCATCGGGTTTGCTCCGGCAGTAACATTCTTCAAACCTACGCTTACGATAGATTGTGCCAATACGGTAGCAGTAGTAGTACCGTCACCTGCATCGTCACCTGTTTTTGAAGCAACAGACTTCACCAACTGAGCACCTGTATTCTGGTAAGGATCGCTCAATTCTACTTCTTTGGCAACTGTCACACCGTCTTTTGTGATGTGAGGAGCACCAAATTTCTTTTCAATAATTACGTTACGTCCTTTAGGACCGAGAGTTACCTTAACGGCATTAGCCAATTCGTCAACACCTTTTTTCAGTTGGTCGCGAGCATCGATATTAAATAATATGTCTTTAGCCATGATTTTAAAATTTTAATTTGATTAAATAATGAAAGAATTAACCCAAGATAGCAAGAACATCACTCTGACGCATGATTAAGTACTTCACGCCGTCAAATTCCAGTTCTGTTCCGGCATATTTACCATATAATACGGTATCACCGGGTTTAACAACCATTTCTTCATCTTTCGTACCGTGACCAACTGCCACAACTTCACCTTTCAAAGGTTTTTCTTTTGCCGTATCAGGAATAATGATACCACCAATTGTTTTCTCTTCTGCAGGTGCAGGGAGGATAAGCACTCTGTCTGCTAATGGTTTTACGTTCATAATCATTATGTATTTATAAGTTTATAATTAAATTTTCGATTTCATCTTTTCTTTTAACCAAAAGTGTGCCAACAACTATTTGGCAGAATAAATACGCCAAAATGACAGAACTAATAACAAAGAACTTATAGGTTAGTTCCTTTTTTAATATTATTTTTGTGCATCTTATCATAAATGAACAACCAGAATGGAAATACTCTTCTTACTTATCGGAATAGGCGTGGGCATAGCAACCGGATACCTTTTAAGTGCACGTAAAAGCAGTGCTTTACGTACCCAAATGGAAATGCAAACCACTTATGCACAGCAGCAAAAGGAGGCCGACAACCAAAGGTTTATGGAAGAAACCGCACGCCTGAAAGAAGAAATAATGAATTTCAAGACACAATCGGAACAAACTGCCAAAGAGCTTAACCACACCAAACAAACTTTGGCAGAAAGCAATGCTGACAAACGGGCACTTCTCGAAAAGCTGGAAACACAAAAGGAGGAAATAGCCGGGTTGCACAAGCAGTTCAACCTTGAATTCGAAAACATTGCCAACAAAATATTCAGCCAAAAGACACAGGACTTCAACAAACTAAGTTCCGAAAGCCTGAGCATATTGCTGAAACCTCTTGGCGAAAACCTGAAAGAATTTAAAAGCCGGGTGGAAGAAGTGTATGACAAAGAATCCAAACAACGTTTCTCCCTTGAAGACCGCATCAAAGAACTGGTGAAACTCAACCAGCAAATCAGCGAGGATGCCACCAACCTGACACGTGCACTGAAAGGAGAATCCAAGACACAGGGCAACTGGGGAGAAATGATTCTTGAAACGATCCTTGAGAACTCAGGCTTAAGGGAAGGAGAAGAATACTTCCGCCAAGAGTTTATCAAAGATGAAAACGGCGAAGCGATGAAAAACGAAGAAGGCAGGCGGATGCAGCCCGACGTTATTGTTTGCTATCCGGACGACCGCCATGTCATTATTGACTCGAAAGTGTCGCTCACAGCTTATGCCAACTATGTTGCAGCCGATGAGGATAATGACCGGGAGCACCATCTCAAAGCACACATGACCTCTATCCGTTCTCATATCGACGAACTGAGTCACAAAGATTATTCAAGCTATAACGTATCGGCTCTCGACTTTGTAATGATGTTCATCCCCAACGAACCGGCTTATGTGCTTGCCTTGCAAAACGATCCTAATTTATGGAACTATGCCTATAATAAAAAGGTAGTACTCATGAGTCCCACTAATCTGATTGCCGCCCTCCGTCTTGCGCTCGACCTTTGGAAGCGGGAATATCAGGAGAAGAACATACAAGACATAGTGAAACGCGGCGCGGCTTTGTATGAAAAGTTGGTGGGATTTACCGATACTTTCGAGAAAGTGGGCGATGCATTGAAGTCGGCAAATACAGCTTATGACAAAGCACTCGGTCAATTCTGCACCGGAGGCGGCAACGTTATCCGCCAAGCCGAGATGTTAAAGGGGTTAGGTATTACTTCTAAAAAGAAATTCTCCGGTAAATATTTATTAGAGGAAACAAACGAAGAAAAAGAAGACCTTGAATAAGCACTTTACAGCAAATACCCTCCAATACATAAGAGTATAATTTCAGCACTCACCTCTTTCACCCGTTCTAAGAGTCTTTATTAAAAAGCGATAGCGGGTGAAGGCAACAAGGTATTTCAAGTGAAACTATACAAATGATTGCCATTGGGCAATGACAAATGTGTGGTTAATTAAGTCAACGCATATGCCTTCGGTCCTTTCATAAATAAACAGTCTCTCAAGAGGGGAGTTAAAAATACCTTCCTCACAATAAACTTTTGCAAATAATTTCCTTGCCACTTCATCAACTTTGTTTATCTTTGTCTCATTCTTTCCTCCTTCATGGCGATGAGCAAGAGGTTGGAGAGATGTTTAATTACGTAAACTTGAGTGTTTGAAGATATTATTCCCACCCTTAAAATCGCTAAATTTTGCCGTGGGATAATAGAAACAGACACTCACGTAGGATTGTTATATATGGTTTACCAGTATATACTTCTGTGCGTGAGTGTGCTGTCTATTATTACGGCAGGGTGTTTAGCGATACCTTAGGGTGGATAATAGAATAGTACCTCACGTACTTTTTTATTATATTCGGTAATCGCTTCACCAGTTCCCACACTCCAATAATTAAAAACAGTCTTGACGGGGAATTTCGGACTACTTAATATCTGATACCCCCATGAGTGAATACTTATTTATTTGCATTACTATTCTCATAATTATTATCGGTATGGCTGTCCTGTTAAACCAATCCTATAAATCGGGAAAACTGCAAGCACAGATAGACTACAACAATGAATTGATGGATGCATGCAACGAAAAAATCCTCAAATTGCTGAATAACGTATTTCATGCGCTTCCCAGAGAAGTATTTATCCCCGATACCGGTGAAGAAGAGCAAGACTTCGAAGTACAAGAAATGATAAACGATTATCTCGAAACTTTACTCCTCATTTACGATACCTGCGGCAGATATTGCAGTGACTCCCACTTCACCGAAGCCGAATTAAAGCAGCATTTCGGGAGATACATATGCTTTCTGAAAGAAGACAAAACACTCATCAAACTGATTGAATCCCAGCCCGGTTATTATAAAGGTGCGGAGTATTTACTGAAAACATGTGTTTAATTTTCCGTTCCAACTAATTGATTTTCATAAAACAACAGGAGATATTTGGCGTCCCACAATTGTGAGACGGTCGTCTCATATATGTGGGACGATCGTCTCATGATTGTGGGACGATCGTACCATAATTGTGGGACGCTAAATTCTTCCTTATGAAACAGGAAATAGAACCGTATGAATATAAAACATACACCTGTTGATTGTTATTTTCTGCATTACTATTTCTGCATTTGTCATTATCGGCAATGACAACTCTTTCATTTCAAAAAAAACGCCCCCTTCACCCGCTATCACCTTATAGTAAAGGTTTATAGAGCGGATGAAGGGGGTGAAGGGAATATTATAACTTTCCTGTTATAGAATAGCAGCAATCATTTCATCGGCATTCACCAACTTCTGTTCGCCACTCTCCATATTTTTCAGCATTACCTTGCCTTCGTTCATTTCGTTTTCACCGACAATGGCAACGAAAGGTATATTCTTGGCATTGGCATAATTCATTTGTTTCTTCATCTTTGCCGAATCCGGGAATATTTCGGAACGGATTCCGGCTGCACGTGCCTTTACAAGCAAAGGCAAACAGTAAGCAGCTTCTTTAGCACCGAAATTCACAAACAACAGTTGAGTCCCGTTTACTGCCTCTTTCGGATAAAGTTCCAATTGGTTCAGCACATCAAAGATACGGTCGGCACCAAAAGAAATACCTACTCCCGACACTCCGCTCATACCGAAAACTCCTGTCAAGTTGTCATAACGTCCGCCCCCGGTGATGCTTCCTATCTGAACATCCAACGCTTTTACTTCAAAGATTGCCCCGGTGTAGTAGTTTAGCCCGCGAGCCAAAGTCAGGTCGAGTTCTATTTCATTCTTCATGTTCATTGCTGCCAATGCATTCAGAATAAATTCGCTTTCTTCCACTCCCTTCATTCCTATCTCACTTTCTGCAAGAACGGTTTTCAGAGTTTGAAGCTTTTCCTCATTTGTCCCGCTCAGCAAAATAATAGGTTGCAACTTGGCTACAGCCTCATCACTGATACCTTTTTCTTTCAGTTCGGCATTTACATTATCCAAACCTATCTTATCCAACTTATCAATAGCAACCGTTATGTCCACAATCTTATCCGCTTCACCGATAATCTCGGCAATGCCGGTAAGTATCTTACGATTGTTTATCTTAATGCAAACACGAATGCCGAAACGTGAAAACACAGTGTCTACTATCTGCATCAACTCCACTTCATTCAGCAACGAATCACTTCCCACCACATCGGCATCACACTGATAGAATTCACGGTAGCGCCCTTTCTGCGGACGGTCGGCACGCCAAACGGGTTGAATCTGATAACGCTTAAAAGGGAAAGTCAATTCATCACGGTGCATCACCACATAGCGGGCAAAAGGCACAGTGAGGTCATACCGCAAACCTTTTTCACAAAACCTGCTTGCAAGCTTCACGGCATTGCGTGAAAGCAATTCTTCATCTGTAATTCCGGAGAAATAATCACCTGAGTTCTGTATCTTGAACAACAACTTGTCTCCCTCGTCTCCATACTTGCCCATCAGTGTGGAAAGCATTTCCATGGAAGGAGTTTCTATCTGTTCAAAGCCATAGAGATGATACACATCACGAATGGTATTAAATATATAGTTACGCTTCGCCATTTCAACAGGCGAAAAGTCACGTGTTCCTTTTGGTATACTTGGTTTTGCTGCCATAATCTGTTATTATTTACATTTTGCCCTGCAAAGATAAAGGTTTCTATCGAAATGGCAACGCCAGAGCAACTACTATCTTACAATGCCGGGAATAACATTCTTACCAAAAACACTTTTTTTGCTGAAAGAATTTGTCTTTTCTAATAAATTGCATTACTTTTGGTAAGCTTTATCAAAAGTACTATGAAAGTAAACGTTTATTTCTTTTATCTGGTTCTGACACTCACTTCATTGCTTTGGAGTAGCTGTTCGGATAATAAACAGAAATTCCATATACTTGTCATTCATTCTTATGAAGAAAAGCTTGAAACCTATCCGGAATTCAACCGTTTGATAGCCAAAGAATTTAAAAGGAAAGGAATCAATGCAGAGATACGTACTTTCTACCTCGACTGCGAATATTTTCTGGAAACAGAGGAATTAGCCAGAATGAGAAATATGCTTGATACGGCAGCTTCATGGAAACCGGATTTAATCTTGGTAAACGACGACCAGGCCACTTACTCTTTGTTGAAATGCAGACATCCGTTAACGAGACAAGTCCCGATTGTTTTTGCAGGTGTCAATTACCCCAACTGGACGTTGATCAAGCAATATCCCAATGTCACCGGACTTTATGATAAAATAGACTTCAAAAAGAATATTGATGCTATTCAGAAAATAAGGAATAAAAGAGTAGATATAGCAACCATACTCGATTCTACCTTTCTCGACAATAAAGTTATAGCAGATATCAAGCAACAATTAAAAGGTACTTATATAAAAGCGCTTAACGAAAGTCTTACCATATATGAAAAAGGAGCATTGCGCCAAAAGGGTTATGTAATGTTTAGCAGTAAAAAAGGCCGCAACCCCGGATATGAATACATACGGGAATTAAATTTATATCCGGATAATGTATGTTATCTGCTCACCAAACGGGACTATACCACTTTAGGAATAAGCAAATATATAGAAAGTCCCACTTTTACCACTATTAATGATTTATTCGGCGGAAAAGAAACTACCCTTGGCGGATATATGACTCCACTTCCCACACAAGTAAAAGAAGAAGTCGAAGTAGCCGGCCGGATATTAAAAGGCGGAAACCCTTCCAATATACCTGTCAAAGAGAGCAAAAAGCAATTCGTATATGATTGGAAGTATTTGAAAAAGTATCAGATTCCAATCAACCGCCTACCGGCAAACAGCCAAATACTGAATATTCCGTTAAAAGAGCGTTACCCGGTTCTTTGGTGGGGAAGCATTATATTTATTATTGTTGCTTTTAATGCAATCCTGCTTCTTCTGCTATACTTCTACCTTCGTGAAAAAACAAAGAAACGCAATGCTTTGCAACAATTGGCAGACGAGAAAGAAACATTGGCACTTGCAGTGGAAGGCAGCGACGCTTATGCATGGAAGTTGCACAATGAATCTTTTATATTCGGAAATGACTTTTGGAATGCTTTGGGGATGTCTTCCAAAGAAATTTCCCTTGAATCATTCTCCGCTTTCATTCATCCCGACCAACTGCACCAATTTAAGCAATACTGGCAGAATCGTTTCATCACCGAAAAAAAGATATTGCAATTACAGCTTAATTTTACCGGAGAAGAATATCAATGGTGGGAACTTCGTTGCAGCACTTCCATAACCGAATCGAATGCAATCAAAACCACCGGATTGCTTTTGAATATTCAGAAGTTCAAGGAACGGGAATTTGAGCTGGAGAGAGCACGGGACATTGCAGAGAAAGCCGAGTTAAAACAATCATTCCTTGCTAATGTAAGCCATGAAATCCGCACCCCGTTAAATGCCATTGTAGGATTCTCCAACCTGTTGACTTCCGACCTTGAGTTAAGTGACGAAGAAAAGCAAGATTATATTGATACCATCAACAGAAACAGCGACATATTGCTGAACCTGATTAACGATATTCTGGAACTGTCCCGGCTGGATTCCGATCAAATGTCTTTCAACTGTGAAAACTATTCCGTTTCAGAAATAATAGATGCGGTTTACTCTACCCATCAACTGTTAATACCGAAGCAACTGACTTTCTTGAAAGAGAACTGTGACAGTGACATATACATATACGCCGATAAATCACGCCTGACACAGGTATTGACCAACTTCCTCGGCAATGCTTCCAAGTTTACCCAAAGCGGATACATAAAGATAGGATATACCTATGACAAAACAGCAAACAAGGTTCATATCTTTGTAGAAGATACCGGTGAAGGAATATCCAAAGAAGAGCAAAACATCATATTTAACCGCTTCGCCAAGTTAGATGAGTTTGCACAAGGCACAGGCTTAGGACTTGCCATAAGCAAAACCATCGTTGAAAAGCTGAATGGCGAAATCAAACTATATTCCGAATTAGGTAAAGGAAGCCGGTTTGAAATAGTATTGCCTACTGTGTGACAGAATTGGCATGTAACACAATCAGCACCACTTCACTAGGAGCACCCAAACGGATATTCTTATTAGACGTGCCCAATCCGTTTGTAACAATCATCGGCACACCTGCCGTTGTCTGTTTCATTCCTCTTAAAAAGCGTTGTCCGTAGTGGGAAGGAACTATCGGTGCATAACCGAAGACAGTCACTTGTCCGCCATGAGTATGTCCTGCCAAAACCAAATCTGTGTTTGTAATATCCACATCCTCGGCATAGTCGGGAGTATGAGTCAGTAAAATTACAAAATCCTCCGGTTTCTGCTCTAATGTAGGTGATACTCCATTCGCATTCAAATCGAAAGGATTACGCACTCCGGCAATGATGATGCGGTCTTTCCCGTTGGTCAATGTATCGCAAGCATGTTCCAACACACGCATTCCATGTGCTCTCATTGTGTTTACTATATCATCATGGCAACGTTCATAATCATTATTTCCCATTACGCCTGCCGTGCCAAACCGGGTTTTAACTTCTGCAAGCCGCTGAAACAACAAAGGTACATACTCGCACCCTTCCTGATAATCTCCTCCCATCAGGAAAACGTCTGCATTCATACTGTTAAGCAGACGAACTGTGCTTTCCAAAGCCTTTTCCTTATATTTACTTTCCAAATGGAAATCGGAAGCAAACGCAATACGGAAGCCGTCAAAAGATGCAGGTATATCGGGATGGTAGAAATCATACCTCTTTATTCTTGCCACTCCGGGATGAGAAACAGTTTCCTTAACTCCCTCGGAAGACATCTTATAATTCTTTTCAGACTCGACTCCTGTCATAAAACCGGTAGAAGCACAGGAAGTTAATATCGCAACAGAGAGTGCCAATAAGTATATCGCTTTCTTCATATCAATAACTTTTCATGGTACAAAGTTATAAAATATATATCTTTGCAGGCATATAAATAGAAATGTAATTATGAATGATGTGGAAATAAATTCATTGAAAGCATGGCTGCTTGCCGCACGTCCCAAAACACTGGCAGGTGCTGCCGTCCCTGTCATGGTAGGTTGTGCATTGGCTGTAACAGACGGGAAGTTTATGTGGATTCCCGCATTCATATGTTTTCTGTTTGCTTTCCTGATGCAAATAGCCGCCAACTTCATCAATGATTTATATGACTTCCTGAAAGGAACCGACCGCGAAGACCGCCTCGGTCCCGAACGAGCTTGCTCTCAGGGGTGGATTACCCCCGCAGCAATGAAGAAAGGTATTATTGTTACCGTTATACTGGCTTGTGCTATTGGTTCCCTGCTATTATTTTATGCAGGTTGGGAGTTAATTATTGTCGGAGCATTGTGTGTACTGTTTGCCTTTCTTTATACTACCTATTTATCGTATAACGGCTGGGGAGATATATTGGTTTTAATATTCTTCGGTTTCATTCCCGTAGGTTGCACCTATTATATACAAGCCCATACATGGACTACCGCTACCACTGTCGCTTCAATCATTTGCGGCGTAGCCATTGATACCCTGCTCGTTGTGAACAATTACCGGGATAGGGATGCAGATGCCAAAAGCGGTAAACAAACAATAATTGTTCGTTTCGGTGAACCCTTCGGACGCTATCTGTATCTGTTTTTAGGATTCTTTGCAGCTTGGTTATGTTTCTATTTCGTGTTCGGCAACCGTCTTTATGCAGCGATTCTTCCACAAATATATTTAATACCGCATATTCGCACTTGGCAAAAGATGATAAAAATCCGTAGTGGCAAAGGGCTTAACTCCGTGTTGGGTGAAACGTCCCGGAATATATTGATAATGGGGATATTATTATCATTAGGGCTGATTCTGAAATAAGCATAAAAAAGCATCCCTACGTTTTTATGAAACCCAGGGATGCTTTAAACAAGACGTTCGTGACACTTAAAGAGCCGACTATCTGTTTTTATACATTCTTTCGTAGTACTTCTGGTAATCGCCACTGGTAACTTCTTCTACCCATGTTTGATTTTCAAGATACCAACGAATGGTTTTCACAATACCTACCTCAAATTTCGTTTCAGGATACCAACCCAATTCATTGGTAATTTTAGTAGGATCAATAGCATAACGCTGATCGTGTCCAAGACGGTCTTTCACAAAAGTTATCAACGATTCGTTAATCCAGTCAATGCTGATTTCACCATTTGCATCGTATTCTTTCTTCTTTAACACATCACGGTATTGAGGATGCTCCGTCATAATCCGGTGAATAGTAGAGATAGTTAACTTCACGATCTCAATATTTTGTTTTTCATTGTGACCACCTACGTTATAAACTTCCCCTACTCTTCCTTCACGCACCACCAAGTCAATAGCTTTGCAGTGATCTTCTACATACAACCAGTCGCGCACATTCTTCCCGTCTCCATAAACCGGAAGATTCTTACCTTCGAGTATGTTTTTAATAATAAGCGGAATCAGCTTTTCCGGGAAATGGTAAGGTCCGTAATTATTGGAACAGCGGGTGATGCTTACCGGCATTTTATATGTATCAAAGTATGCCTGTACAAACATATCCGCGCTTGTCTTTGAAGCACTGTAAGGGCTGTGAGGACAAAGTGGAGTGGTTTCGTGAAAATACCCTTCTGCACCAAGACTTCCATAGACTTCATCGGTAGACACTTGGTGGAAGCGTACTCCCTCACGCCAAGTAGGATAACCATTTTCATCCTTACCCGTAACCCAGCAACGGCGGGCAGCATCAAGTAAGTTTTGTGTTCCAAGAATATTTGTCATCAAGAACAACTGAGGATTCTCAATGCTACGGTCAACATGACTTTCGGCAGCAAAGTTTACCACATAATCAAATTGATATTGGGCAAACAATTTATCTGCAAGTTCACGATCGCAAATATCACCTTTTACAAACTCACAACGCTCATGATCAATATCTTCGGCTATGGTTCCCAGATTTCCGGCATAAGTAAGTAAGTCCAGCACTACAACCTTAATGTCATCATGCTTTTCCAAAATATATTTTAAATAGTTTGCACCGATAAATCCGGCAGCTCCCGTTACTAAATAAGTCTTCATATAAATTCCTGTGTTTATTGTTTTGCTAAATCCATCAGATACCTGCCGTATTCCGTTTTCTCCAAATTCTGTCCCAATTTAAATAATTGTTCGGAAGTTATCCATTTATTACGCCAAGCTATTTCCTCAATACAACTCACATAAAAGCCTTGCCGGTTCTGGATAGTAGCAACGAAGTTAGATGCTTCGAGCAGACTATCGCAATTACCTGTATCAAGCCATGCGAAACCACGACCAAATAATTCTACTTGCAGGCTTCCTTCTTCGAGATACAATTTATTTAAATCTGTAATCTCATATTCGCCACGTGCGGAAGGTTGCAAATCGGCTGCTTTCCGAGTAACCGTCGAATCATAAAAATACAATCCGGGAACGGCATAATTACTTTTAGGAACAGAGGGCTTTTCTTCCAATGAAATTACTTTTCCATTGTCATCAAACTCAACCACTCCATAAGCACGGGGATCTTTTACATAATATCCGAAGATACAAGCTCCTTTTTGAATACTTGCTGCACGGCGAAGCATAGATGAAAATCCTTGTCCGTAGAACATATTATCTCCTAAAATAAGGCATCCCGGTTCACCGGCAAGAAACTCTTTTCCCAATACAAAAGCCTGAGCCAAGCCATTCGGCTTTTCCTGCACTTTATATTGGAAACTCATACCAAGTTCCTCTCCTGTTCCCAATAATTCACGGAACATCGGCAAATCACGGGGAGTAGAAATCACGAGAACTTCTCTTATCCCTGCAAGCATCAAAGTAGATAGAGGATAGTAAATCATGGGCTTATCATATACCGGCATGATTTGTTTGGAAATAGCTTTTGAAAGCGGATAAAGACGTGTAGCACTACCTCCCGCGAGGATTATTCCTTTCATATGACTTTTATATTAAAATATAATACTTGACAAAGTACGGAAAAGTTCTTCAAATAGGCAATGTTTTCGGGATATTTATAACGGTTACCCAGCCAATTCTATTACTTCCAAATCCTTAAAAACTCCATTATCAATCACGAACCTCACCATTGTACGTACTTTGTGAAAACCCGAAATACCCGCAGCCCCCGGATTTATGTGAAGCATACCTAAAGTTTTGTCATATTTTACTTTTAATATATGTGAGTGTCCGCTAATGAATAACTTTGGCGGACGTACCAACAAACTGCCTGCAATAGAAGAATCATATTTACCGGGATAACCGCCGATATGTTTCATCAATACTTCTGCCCCCTCCACCGTGAAACGATTTATCTGAGGAAACATTTTGCGAATTTCCTGACCGTCAATATTACCATATACAGCCCTGAAAGGACGAAAAGCAGCTAATTTCTCTGCAACTTCGACCGAACCAATATCACCCGCATGCCATATTTCGTCACAATTCTCAAAGTATTTCAGATACTTTTCATCCCAGTATGCATGAGTATCCGATAATAATCCAATTCTTATCATAGCTTTTTGTTGTTATCTTCGACAAAGATACATATATTTACGCTTTATAAATGAACCTTGTTATGAAAAACGTGTATCAGTACTTCAAACGTGATATTAGTTGGTTATCATTCAACTATCGCGTACTTCTCGAGGCGGATGACGAACAACTTCCGCTCTATGAACGGATTAACTTCATTTCTATTTATTCTTCCAACCTGGAAGAATTTTACAAGATACGTATTGCAGACCACAAGGCTATCGTATCAGGAGCAAAAACGGATGAAGAATCTATTCAGGAATCCGCCCGGATTATTGAAGAAGTAACCAAAGAAGTGAATGCCCAGCTTGAAGACAGAATACGTATTTATGAACAAGGTATACTTCCGGCTTTGAAACGCAATCACATTATTTTCTATCAAAACAATAATGTGGAAGAATTTCATAAAGAATTTATCAGCAACTTCTTTAACGAAGAAATATTCCCTTATCTCCAACCTGTATTGGTAGCTAAAGAAAAAATCACTTCTTTCTTACGTGACAATCGTCTCTATCTGGCAGTCCGTCTATTTAGAAAGGGCCATAAAGGAAGTAGTAATAAAGACAAAGTACAATACTTTGTCATGAAACTTCCCTATAGTAAAGTACCCCGTTTCATAGAGCTTCCCAAACATGAGAGTAATTACTACTTAATGTTTATAGAAGACATTATCAAAGCCAATCTCTGGAAAATGTTTCCCGGCTATGAAGTGGATTGCAGTTATTGCCTAAAAATATCCAGAGACGCCGATATTCTGATAGATGATTTAAGCACGACCGACATTGTGGAGCAAGTTAAAAAGAAAGTAAAGAAGCGCAAGATAGGAGCAGTGTGCCGTTTTGTCTATGACCGTACCATGCCCACCGATTTCTTGCATTTTATTGTGGATGCTTTTAATATCAACCCCAATGAACTTGTTCCGGGAGATACACACTTAAACCTTGAAGATTTGAGTCATTTGCCAAATCCTAACAAAAAATTAAATTCGGATTTCAAGCCACATCCAATGAAGTTGCAATATCTGGATAAAAAAGGATCGATTTTCCAGTATGTAAATAGAAAAGACCTGTTGATACATTTCCCTTATCACTCATTCGAGCATCTTACACATTTCTTATATGAAGCTGTGCATGATCCTTCCTGCAAAGAGATTATGATTACACAATACCGGGTAGCAGAGAATTCAGCTATCATCAATACTTTAATCAGTGCAGCACAGAATGGGAAAAAAGTAACTGTATTCGTTGAATTGAAGGCCCGCTTTGATGAAGAAAACAATCTGGCAACAGCCGAAATGATGAAAGCAGCAGGTATCAACATCATATTCAGCATACCCGGTTTAAAGGTTCATGCGAAAGTGGCATTAATTCTTCGCCGGAACGAAGACGGAGAACAAATCCGGAGCTATGCTTATGTAAGTACCGGCAATTTCAATGAAAAAACAGCTAAAATTTATGCAGATACCGGATTATTTACTTCCAACAAATTAATAGTAAATGACCTGCATAACCTTTTCCTGACTTTGGAGAGGAAGAATCCCGAACCTAAATTTAAACGATTACTGGTTGCCCAATTCAACCTGATACCGGAATTAACCAAACTGATACACCATGAAATCCGTTTGGCAAAACAAGGTAAAGGCGGAAGAATCATCTTAAAAATGAATGCCCTTCAAGATACCAAAATGATTGAAGAGCTATACCATGCCAGTGAAGCGGGAGTGAAAATAGATTTAATAATTCGCGGCATCTGCTGTTTGATACCGGGAGAACCTTACAGCCAAAACATACGTATCACACGTATCGTAGATAGTTTTTTGGAACATACCCGTGTGTGGTACTTCGGTAATGAAGGAAAACCGAAAGTTTTCATCGGTTCACCCGACTGGATGCGCCGAAATTTATACAGAAGAATAGAGGCGGTTACTCCCATACTTGACGAAGACCTGAAACAAGAAATGATTGAGATGTTAAACATTCAGCTTCAGGATAATCAGAAAGCATGTTGGGTAAATAATAATCTGAGAAACATATTTAAACGTGAACCGGATGCAGTTCCAATAAGGGCACAATATACCTTCTACGAATACCTAAAGAGGAAGAACAAACCATTGTAACACATCTGTAATATGTGTGAAACTGATTTGAAATAAAGATGTCGTTCCTTTGCGGCATAAAAGAACAAATCAGTAATGGAGACACTCTATCTTGCAATTTTAATTTTTTTATTCATTCTGGCTATATTCGACCTTATGGTAGGAGTCAGTAATGACGCAGTAAATTTTTTAAATTCCGCAATCGGTTCCAAAGCCGCTTCCTTTAAAGTCATAATGATCGTTGCCGCTATCGGCATATTTGCCGGAGCATCCTTATCCAACGGTATGATGGACATTGCACGACACGGCATTTATCAACCCGAGCACTTCTATTTTGCGGAAATCATGTGTATACTTCTTGCAGTAATGCTCACTGATGTAGTGTTACTCGATGTATTTAACTCAATGGGGATGCCAACCTCTACCACTGTTTCAATGGTATTCGAACTTTTAGGAGGTACATTTGCACTTGCCATTATCAAAAGCGCCAAGGACAGCACACTCGGATTTGCCGACTTGCTGAATACGGACAAAGCACTCTCCGTTATTATGGCAATCTTTGTTTCCGTTGCAATTGCTTTCTTCTTCGGAACAATCGTGCAATGGCTGGCTCGTACCATATTTACTTTCAACTACAAAAAGAACATCAAATACACCATTGGATTATTCGGAGGAGTTGCTGCCACAGCCATTATATACTTCATGCTGATAAAAGGTTTGAAAGAAAGCTCTTTCATGACTCCGGAATATAATGCTTGGGTAAAAGAGAACACTGTGATGCTAGTAGGTTTATGCTTTGTTTTCTTTACTGTTTTGATGCAGATACTCCATTGGCTGAAAGTAAACGTATTTAAAGTAGTAGTACTAATGGGTACGTTTTCACTCGCACTTGCTTTCGCAGGCAACGACCTTGTAAACTTCATCGGAGTGCCTTTAGCCGGATATTCGTCCTATACAGAACTTATAGCACAGGGAAGTGCCGCAACTCCCGATACATTATTGATGACTTCTCTTTTAGGACCTGCAAAAACCCCGTGGTATTTCCTTGTGGGAGCGGGTGCTATCATGGTTTTCGCTTTAATAACCTCAAAGAAAGCACAAGCTGTTATTAAAACATCCGTAGACCTTTCCCGTCAGGATGAAGGTGAAGAAATATTCGGAACCACCCCTATGGCACGTACTCTCGTGCGTGTTAGCATGAACGTTTCCAACAGCATCGTGAAAGTAGTACCGGAACCTGCACGGAAATGGATAAATTCTCGTTTCCGTAAAGATGAAGCCATACTTGCCGACGGTGCAGCTTTCGACCTTGTACGTGCATCGGTCAATCTGGTACTTGCAGGATTACTCATAGCATTGGGAACTTCCTTAAAATTACCTCTTTCCACTACTTATGTAACCTTCATGGTAGCTATGGGTTCTTCTCTGGCAGACCGTGCTTGGGGACGTGATTCTGCTGTTTATCGCATTACCGGTGTCCTTTCCGTTATTGGCGGTTGGTTCCTCACGGCCGGAGCAGCATTCATCATCTGTTTTATTGTTGCCATGATCATCTATTTTGCAGGAACAGTAGCAATCGTCATTCTAATCTGTGTAGCTGCTATTTCACTTATCCGCAGCCACGTACTTTACAACAAAAAACAAAAGAAAGAGAAAGGTGATCCTACCATTAATAAATTAATGAAGTCCAGTGATTCTGACGAAGCTCTTGAGTTATTACGTATTCATACCCGCGATGAATTGACTAAAGTGCTTGATTATACGGAAGAAAACTTCAGCCGCACAGTTACCTCCTTCATGAATGAAAGCCTCCGTGGATTACGTAAAGCAATGGGAGCCACCAAATTCGAGAAAGGTCAGGTGAAACAAATGAAACGAGTAGGAACTGTAGCCATGTCACGATTAGACAATAACATGGTATTGGACAAAGGATTATATTACTATCAAGGTAACGACTTCGCCAGCGAATTGGTTTACAGTATCGGACGAATGGTAGAGCCTTGTCTGGAACACATCGACAACAACTTCAATCCGCTTGACAACATACAAAAGGAAGAGTTTACAGAGGTTGCCGATAAGATTACCATCTTCCTACACCGTTGCAAAGACATAGTAGAAGAAAATACTTATGAAAACTTCGAGCAAGATGTTATCATGGCAAACAATCTCAATAATGCACTTTCACACTTGAAACGTGAGGAACTGAAGCGCATTCAGAATCAAGCCGGAAGCATTAAGGTCAGCATGGTGTATCTTACCATGATTCAAGAAGCACAAAATATTGTAAGCTATACAATCAACTTACTGAAAGTAAGCCGTAAATTCCAAAAGGAATAACGGTACATCATAACCGTTTGCCGGCAGATATTTGACCAATGGTTTATATCTGTTGACAAACGGTTATTCTTAAATGAAATCTTTCCCTTATCTTCGATGCATAAATCATTATTGCATCGTTCATGAAAAAGAATTTCTTTCTCAACTATAATTTCTGCATCTCTACATTCTGGGTAGCTTTAGGGTTAACCTTTTGGATGCAGTTTCTTAATGAGACACCGGTCTATCAATTGGAAGCCGGATTATTCACCATTTCTTTCCTTATAGCCAATATTACAGTATCCAACTATCTCAGCAATCACCTGCTTCCTGTGGCATTGAAAGAAAAACGGATGTGCAGATTCACTTTTCAGTTCATCTTTTTCACTTTGTTACTGGCTCTGCTTCTGGGAGCTATTATAGAAGGTTTTCGTTTCATGGAACAAAAGGAAATATTCAGGCAAACACAATTCATTTCGGACGGATACAGAAATTTTCTAACAGCTTTAGTCAGTATGACTCCCACCGCACTCTGTGTGAACGGAGCACTTTGCGGGCTGCGCTTCTTCAGAGAGCACAACAAAATATTGCAGGTGAACGCCAAACTCGAACGAATACATCATGAAGACCAGATTCAATTATTACAAGACCAGATTAATCCCCATTTAATGTTCAATGTCTTGAACCATATTCATATATTGATGCAAAAGAATGTAGAACTGGCCGATGAACTTCTGCTTCGCTTTGCCGACATACTTCGCTATCAAATCTATGAATGCAACTGCAAGACTGTTCAACTTGAAAAAGAAATCCGTTACTTAAAAGATGTAATTGAAGTGGAAAAAGCAAGATGGGGGAATGATCTAAAGGTAACTTGCAGTTGGGAAATAGAAAACAAGAAGCAAGAAATCAGTCCTTTTTTACTTTTACCATTTATTGAAAATGCCTTTAAACATGTATCAAGACTGCCCTTTGAAAATGGATATGTAAATATTGAATTCATCCAACGAAACAGTGTCTTAAAGCTATCAGTTGAAAACTCTAAATCCGAGCGACTGCTTTCTAAAGATAAAAGCTCAGGAGCAGGTTTGGAAAATATAAAGAAACGCTTACAACTTTTGTATCCTAAAAAGCACCAACTGGAAACCAAAGATAACGATAATTCATACTCTATCAATCTTAACATCATACTATAATCATAATGACCGAAACTAAAAACAGACCCAACATGCAATGCCTTATTGTGGACGATGAACCGATGGCAAGAGAAGGAATTATTGATTATATCGGCAAATTAGATTTCTTGGAAGTACAATCCACTTGTTCATCAGCATTGGAAGCATCGTCTTATTTACAACACAACTCTGTTGATTTACTATTTCTGGACATTAACATGCCTTACTTGTCGGGTATGGATTTTCTCGAATCATTGGATAATGCACCGCTTACCATCCTGACTACCGCCTATTCCGAATATGCTTTGGAAGGTTTCAGGCTGCAAGTTGTAGATTACTTATTGAAACCTTTTTCATTCAAGCGCTTTCATCAAGCGGCTACCAAAGCCTATCAAATGTTTCTTAGCCGCAACTCATTGCCCGAACCGGCAGAACTGAATCCATTCTTGTATATCCGTCAGGCAGAATCTTATCATAAAATCCATTGGAAAGATATTCTTTATGCCGAAGGAATGCAGAATTATGTGAAACTCCACTTCACTAAACAGACCCTGATTATACATCAAACCATGAGTTCACTGGAAGAATCATTACCTAAAAATTACTTCTTCCGTACCCATAAATCATATTTAGTAAATATCCTCCATATAGATTCTGTTTCCGGTGGAAGAATATTTATCGGTAAGCATGAGATACCCGTATCACGGCAAAAGAAAGAAGAATTATTAAATACCGTGATATATAAAAACCTGCTAGGGCAATAACCTTTTAGTTTTCCCGCACAGACAACAAATGCTTGTAGGTAATTACCCAATATCCCGAAGGTTCGGCAACCTCATCATATTTTGTAATAATAAGCAATTTATATGAACCGGAAGATAATAATAAGGGTACACGGGTGATAATCCTCCCGGACTCATTTATTATCAATTCCTCATCCATTCTTATTAACTTTCCATCACTGCCAAACAAAAAGATACCTCCGAAATCACCTTTCTCCGTAACCTTTATATTCTTTCCACGAATAATCATATCCCATCCGGGTGTAATTACATTATCGTGCAAATCTGTTGAAGTATCTGTCACCCGTTCGATAGAAGCATATCTTATCATAATAGTATATCTTTTAAAATTAAAAACCATATTTGAAAGCAATAGAAACATATCCCGCTACTTCAAAATTCGGATCGTTATCATCATCACGGAATGTTTGTGCAAACCCTTTCAGGCTTCTGCGGGTAATCGTTGAAAGGCGGCACCAAGTTCCCCCGGCAGTCAACTGTATCGAGCAGGATTTTCCTAACCTATATTCCGGTTGTATTCCTGAGGAAACCATCATCTGACCGAATATCATTGACTTACCGTCCACGTCCATTACCGCACTCATACCATCCATTTGTCCCAACAGCAGACCTAATTTAAATCTGTCGGTGAGTTGAACTGCACCTTTTATCTCACAGTTTTGTACACAAGAGATAGAAAGTTGGTACTTTCCATTGAGTTTCCAATCAAAATATCCGGCAGGCATAATCATCGGTATGCCAAACTGATTGGTAACAGCCACACCAAGCCCCACACTCATATTGGGTTTTATGTGATAAATAGCCACCACCCCACCTGCTCCCAACACATTTTTCCACCCTATCTTGTCTTTTTCCGAATAAATTCCTATTCCTGCCATTGCCAACATAGACCATCTTTTCTTTATTGGTGCCAGATAAACCAATCCCAACTGTGCATTCAACATATTATCCGGGCACTGTTCACGGGTAAGTTGATGATTGTTCAACCTTGCATAAGACGCATCAACCGCTACCGACCACATTTTAATCCTTTTATCCTCGTATTGCTTCATATACAAAGGAATATTAACCCCACCGGAGTATTTCAATAAATCTCCCGAACCTCCGGTCTTTTGGCTATCCTTGTCCCGATAAGCAGAAGAAGTTACATACTCAGTTTTAATATATGCCTGAGCCACACAATCCAAACAAGCCGTCAAACTTCCGATTATCAGTCCCAACATGATAACTGCTTTCTTCATAAATCAATTATTATTTAGTATTTGTAAAGGCAAATATGCACAAAACCTTCAAACCGATAAAAAACATTTGACCAATAGCGCCATCGCGATGACCAAACTCGTTTTTTAGTATACAACCCGTTTATTATCTCAACTCCTTTCCCTATCTTTGCCCCAATAGCGAAAATAAGCTGCACCTCGGCATAAAAAATGAACAAGTTCATTTTATTCTACTCTCGGTTTGCATTATCTTTGCACCTCATTTTAAAAGACCATTATGATTTCAGTTGACGGACTAACAGTTGAGTTCGGGGGAACCACCCTCTTCAGTGACATATCTTTCGTGATTAATGAAAAAGACCGTATCGCCCTTATGGGAAAGAACGGAGCAGGAAAATCAACCTTATTAAAGATATTGGCAGGTGCACGCCAACCTTCAAAGGGGAAAGTTTCCGCACCAAAGGACAGTGTGATAGCTTATCTTCCACAGCATTTGATGACAGAGGACGGACGCACGGTGTTTGAAGAAGCAGCACAGGCTTTTTCACATCTGCACGAAATGGAAGCGGAGATAGAACGTCTGAACAAAGAACTGGAAACACGTACCGATTACGAAAGCGATTCTTACATGGAACTCATTGAGCACGTTTCCACACTGAGCGAAAAATTCTATTCCATAGATGCCACCAATTATGAAGAAGATGTGGAAAAATCATTGCTCGGACTTGGTTTCAGCCGCGAAGACTTTACCCGTCAGACAAGTGATTTCAGCGGAGGCTGGCGCATGCGTATCGAGCTTGCCAAACTATTATTGCAAAAACCCGATGTACTTCTACTGGATGAGCCTACTAATCACCTCGATATAGAATCTATCGGCTGGTTGGAAGATTTCCTTATCAACCAAGCAAAAGCGGTAATCGTTATCAGTCACGACCGCAAGTTTGTGGACAACATTACCACCCGCACCATTGAAGTGACAATGGGGCGCATCTATGACTATAAAGTAAACTACTCACAATATCTGCAACTCCGCAAAGAACGTCGTGAACAGCAACAGAAGCAGTATGAAGACCAACAGAAGATGATTGCCGAAACCAAGGAATTCATTGAACGTTTCAAAGGGACTTACTCAAAGACACTGCAAGTGCAGAGCCGCGTGAAAATGCTTGAAAAACTGGAATTGGTAGAAGTAGATGAAGAAGACACTTCGGCATTGCGTTTAAAGTTTCCGCCTTCGCCCCGCAGCGGCAGTTATCCTGTTACCATGGAGGGGGTAGGCAAAACATACGGTGACCATGTGGTATTTAAGAATGCCAGCCTGATGGTTGAACGGGGCGATAAGGTTGCTTTTGTCGGTAAGAACGGTGAAGGTAAATCCACCCTTGTGAAATGTATCATGAAAGAAATAGAACATGAAGGTACACTTACCCTAGGGCATAATGTACAAATAGGATACTTTGCACAGAATCAGGCATCCTTGTTGGATGAAAACTTAACAGTTTTCCAGACTATCGACGATGTAGCCAAAGGAGACATCCGCAACAAGATACGTGACCTTCTCGGAGCTTTCATGTTTGGGAAAGAAGAATCCGAGAAGAAAGTAAAAGTACTTTCGGGAGGGGAACGCACCCGTTTGGCTATGGTGAAGTTATTGCTGGAGCCGGTGAACCTGCTCATCCTTGACGAGCCCACCAACCACTTGGATTTAAAAACAAAGGATATACTAAAACAAGCCCTGATAGATTTCGACGGAACGCTGATTGTAGTATCCCATGACCGTGATTTCCTCGACGGACTGGTTACAAAGGTTTATGAATTCGGCAACAAGAAGGTAAAAGAACATCTTTGCGGAATTTATGAATTCCTCGAAACGAAGAAAATGGAGAGCTTACAGGAATTGGAGAAGTAATCTTCCTTCATCCCCTTCACCACGCTAAAATGGCTTACCCATAGGCAATACGGGGTGAAGGCGAGGGTTCACCGGAGGTGAATGGCGCTATTTTCAAACGACTTGTTATTTATTTAAAACGAAGCATCAATAAAACAAAACGTCCTTACGTTTCAGTAAAACGTAAGGACGTTTTGTCTGATTACCCTAGAAAGATTTGTCAACCACCCATGGGATATTCTTTGACTTCCCTAGGGTGATTGTTCAACTTCCCCAGGGTAATTTTTTAATCACTGCACTGATTTCTTCTTCACTTCCATTCACTTGTCGCCTTCACCCCACATCGCCTATCCACAAAGCATTTCAGAATATTGAAGGAGGTGAAGGCATAAATCAAATATTTCGGAGAAGAGTACCAACACGATTTTCATATTAACCCATAAAGAAGAAATACATCAGCCCTGATGCAAAAGTAATATTAAACATTTTTTTAAACTACGGCTTGTGACGACAGCTAAATTATCAAGCTAAAATCTTCACTTCTTCGGGTAAATATCCACTCCTTATTCTCCACTCATTGGGGTATAAATTATTGGCACGGTTACCTATGTTTTTCACAAAACCGAGAGGAACATTCTTATATGTTAAAAGCACATAACCGCGAGAAGCCCCAGCATCAAGAGTTATGGCTTCTTTACGCAAATAAGCGATAGCCTGCTCATAAGTTACTTCCAACATAGGAAAAGCCGACGGATTCAAGGCGGAACTCATCGCCAGCGAATGATCGGGAATGAGGTCTTTTCCTTTTATCTCGCCCAAAGTTATTCCGGCATGAAGTAATTTTAAAGTGTTACGCAAAGCAGCCAATTCTTCATTATATGATTTCGGGAAAGCAATAACACTTGTTCCCTTTACTTCTATAAAATAATCATCGGGATGCAACAACCATTGTTGTGCTTGTTTGGGAACAGGAAGCGGTTTGTCCTGTTTCTTTTTATTTCTTCCTGCCCGGTAATATTCAGCAGGAGCATCTATTGGTTTACGCAATGCGGCAAGAAAGAAACCCTCTCCTTTCGTTTTATGCGGAAAGAAATGATAAACAGGAATATTTTTACCTTGCAGATTCCCGGTAATACCCCATTCCGGCAATATATCGACCATTAGAGGTTCTCCCCCGTACTCGTTGATGATCCATTCAATGTTTTCCTCATTCTCCTTTATATTATAAGTACAAGTACTATATATCAAAATTCCTCCGGGCTTGAGATTTCTCCAAATATCGGCAATGATGCGACGTTGACGTTGCCAGCAGATATTCACATTATCAAGGCTCCACTCTGCAACAGCAACAGGATCTTTGCGAAACATTCCTTCACCGGAACAAGGAGCATCCGTGAGAATCACATCGAAAAAAGCTCCCAAATCTTTAAAATCGGCAGGATCATTATTAGTAACCACTACATCCGGGTGTCCCCATTTTATAAGATTCTCAGCCAATATCTGCGAACGGTTACGGATTACTTCATTGGCTACCAGCAAACTGCCTTCGGGAAGCACAGCACGGGCATGGGTGGATTTACCACCGGGAGCAGCACAAAGATCGAGCATTGTTACCGGTTCTGTTACATATTTCTTCAACACTTGTTCCACAAACATGGAAGACGCTTCCTGTACATAATAACAGCCGGCATGAAACAAAGGATCGAAAGTAAAAGTCAACCGTTCGTCCAGATAATAACCGCCCGTGCACCAAGGAACTTTATTCAGTGGAGAGTGGAGAGTGGAGAATTGAGAGTTGACTCTTATGCTCACAGGAGATTCTTGTTGCAAGGCTTCTTCCAACTTCTTATATTCATCTTTGCCAATAGCGGACACTGTTTGTTCTGCAAATGCGGATGGTAAATTCATACTTTTATCTTTGATTCTGAGGACAAAGATACCGGTTTCTGCACTTTCTTTATAGAAATCTGAAAAATAATTAGTCTCTTTGCAACTTTCTATGAAACTCGTTACGTCTAATACACAAAGAATAAAAACAAATAATACTTATAAAATTATGAAACAGTTATTTATTACTTTAGCAATGGTACTGGCATTCGGTACCGCTATGATGGCTCAAACAGTGAATGATTCCTTAACCGTGGCCGAAGACTCCACAACAACTATCCAAACAGCAGAGGACAGCATGATTCAATTTACAACTCCCATGAATACTTCTTTCTTCGATGACAATATGAAAGAAGTGCTTTTACCCATTATCCTCACAGCAATAGTATTTGCTACTGTCATAGCAGTCATCTTTGTCATCTTCTATTTCCGTTACAAGACAAAGAAGTCTCAGTATAATCTTGTATCACAAGCTCTTGCTTCAGGAAAGGAACTACCGGAAGGACTATTTGCCCAGAAAGAAGAAATCATTAATGATAATGGTTTTGCCAAAGGAGTGAAGAATACTACTATCGGATTTGGCTTAGGTATATTTCTATGGTGTGTTACCGGTGAGTTTGGAATCGGATGTATTGGTTTCATTATAATGTTTATGGGAATAGGACAGATTATCATCTACAAGGCTCAAAAAGCAGAAGAAAGCAAGAGAGGATTCTACAACATTCCTCAACCTACTAAACCGAATTCTGTTAAGAACGAAACAGTTGAAGAAAAAGAAGTGGAAATCATTGTTCCTGAGAACGACGACAATAACAAAGCAGAATAATGAGTCAACTCAACGATATATCGTTAGTCGCACAGGTCGTAGTATTCAAAAATACCAAAGCCTTTGATACGTTGGTTCAGAAGTACCAGTCGGCCATCCGGCGGTTCTTTCTGAACCTGACGTTGGGCGACAGCGAGTTGAGTGATGACTTGGCACAGGAAACTTTTATTAAAGCATACACAAACATAACATCCTTTAAAAATCTCTCGAATTTCTCAACTTGGCTTTACCGGATTGCATATAATACATTTTATGATTATATTCGCAGTCGTAAAGAATCAACCGATTTGGACGCGAGAGAAGTAGATGCCATCCACTACACCGAACAAGAAAACATCGGGCAGAAAATGGACGTTTACGAATCACTCAAAACGCTAAAAGAAACGGAACGAACCTGCGTTACACTTTTCTATATGGAAGACATCAGTATAGACAAGATAGCAGGTATACTGGGTTGCCCGCAAGGTACGGTCAAATCGCACCTGTCAAGGGCTAAAGAAAAACTGGCAATTTATTTAAAACAAAACGGTTATGACAAAGATAGACGATAATACAATCAGCATGTTCATGAAAGAACAAAAACAGGAAATACCGGATAAAGGATTTTCCCGTCGTGTTATGCGAAGTCTTCCCGATCGCAGCAGCCGGCTGAGTAAAATATGGTCCGGCATATGCATTATTATCAGTATAGGTTTATTCTTTATATTCAATGGATTTGAAGTGATATTCAATTTATTGCGTGAAATATTCATCTCAAGTATGAACCATAGTCTTAATGCTTTAAACCTGCAAACATTGCTACTGATAGGCGGAGTAATCCTATTCTTGGGAATAAGGAAAGTATGTACTCTCGACTTGTAATATCCACATTATACCATATCCTCGCCGGCTTTTACAATAGCCACCTTCACGGTTTTGTGGAAAGGTATAAAGCGGGAAACCACGGCAATAACCAATGAGGCAATAAGCATATAGCCAATAACAGTTTTCAAGCCTAATAAAAGACCTTGGGTTTGCAATGTAGCATATAAACTGTTAGTGGCTATTTGTGTAGCTTCACTGATACCATACCCTTGCGACAAGGCATTGTTTAATGACTGAGTATATTGTTTGGATGCCAGCAGATTATCCATTGTCATATTATCTGAAAGGATATTCATGGCATTCAACTGCAAACGATTCAGGATGTTATTATAAAAAGAAGTGGAAAGAGCAGGAGCTAATGCCGAACGGAACGTGATAAGAAAAAATGCATTGTATATCATTAACCTAGGGTTCATATCTTCCACCACATATACTCCAAACGCAATAAATAGAACCATCATGCCAACTCCTCGCAGGAACATAGGCAGATAAAGCATTTCATAAGTACCTCCGGGTGCAATGCCAAAATACAAAATAGCAAAGTAAGCAACAAAACAAAACATTCCACTCGAAATCAAAAAGCGGAAACGCCAGCGCTGCCAGCGAAACCACCAGAAACCAATAATCCCTCCCAATATAAAGCCCGGAAGCAACCATAAGTTCAATGCATTTGTATGTACACTATCCACCCGTAATATACTGGTAGCATAACTAATTATCAATGAACTGCTCGAAGAAAAGAACATTGTAACCATCATAAACAGATAACCTATAAGGGCTTTGCTGCAATTCAGAACTTCCAATCTGAGATAAGGTTTCTTATTATTATTCTGACGATAAAAGAAAAACCAAATCAAAATGGGAGTAACCACAGTATAGATGACAATCTTGGGAGAAGCAAACCAGTCTAAAGTCTTTCCATAAGTGAAAATATAAATGATGAACAATAGACATGAGGCAGCCAGCAAAGCACTTTTACCATCCATTTCTTTAAAAGGAATATGGACAGGAGTACGTGCATAGCGGAAAAATGTCAATATAAAGACAATAGCAACCAACAACAATATAACAACAAAGTAATACATGTGTTGCCATTGATAATAGTAAGCCAGTTGTGCCGTGAGTGCCATAGATATTTGTCCGGCAGAGAAAACAATAGGGTAAAAATAGGAATAGAACTCACTGCGAACATTGCCCGGACTAAAGAAAGGACGTATCATCGCAATCACCTCCAACATGGCAAATCCCTTAAAGAAACCGATAAAAAAGCTACATATAATAACAATATCTATTTGATCCACCTTAGCACAAATGAAACTTAACACAGCTTGTATCAGCAGGTCAATTAATAGTATTGTTTTTGTTGTTACAACAGAACGCACTTTAGGTATAAGAGGATAAGAAACCGCCATACCAACCGAAGTGGCATAATAAGCCATTCGAATATCTTCACTCAGCACTCCCAGTGTTCCCGACACCTCTGTTATGTCTCCTGTATAGGCTCCATTTATTAAAACAATGGGAAGCATTATCACTACAGCAGTGATAAACCCTAACCATTGAGGAACCCACGGGCGAATAGGAACATTCAGGGCTTGCAGCTTTACCATCTTATCAGTTCTTTAAAGCTTCGGTTTCAACCATCATCCCGGCACGAAGTCTTTCCATATCTTCAGAAGTGGCATCATCCAAATCTATACGCACAGGAATCCGCTGTTGTACCTTTACAAAATTACCTGCCGAATTATCAGTCGGGACGAGAGAATATTTAGATCCCGTAGCTTCCGAAATAGCTGTAACCGTCCCATGAAATAACTTTTTGCTGAAAGCATCCACTTTAATAAGAACCTTTTGACCGATATAAATATTGGCAATTTGTGTTTCCTTATAATTAGCAGTAATCCATTTATCATCTCCCCTTACCAGATAAGAAAGAGTTTGTCCGGCTTGAACTAACTGACCGGCTTCCAAAGTGCGCCGTCCCATATAACCGTCATAAGGTGCAGTCACTATGGTATATGACAAATTAAGTTCCGCCATTTCCATATCCGCTTCCTTACGAAGTATCAAAGCATCTGCACTAGCTGTTTTCTTTGTCGTTTCCGAATATTGTGACTGCGCTGCGCTTTTCTGTTTCAATAAAGCAGCATAACGGGCTTTCATTGCTTCAAAATTTGCTTTCACCTGTTCATATTGTTGCTGGGATACCGACTCATCCTTCAGTAAATTAGCATACCGGTGATAGTCTTGTTCCATTTGCCATAAACGAGCTTTCGTTTCCGCAATGTTGGCCTCCTGCACAGATACATTCTCCTGACTGGTCTGTATCCCCGATCCTAAAATATCTTTTGAAGCATAAGCATCCATCAATGCAGCTCTTGCATCTTTCAACTTAATCCGGTATTCACTATTATCCAATATAAGTAAGGTATCTCCGGCTTTTACAAACTGATGTTCTTTAAAACGAACTTCTTTTATATAACCGGACACCCGGATGTTGATAGGAGAGATATATTGGTCTACTACAGCATCATTCGTTATTTCATAGTTTACATACTTCCAAAAGTAATTGATAGTCCATGAAATTCCTGCCAATGCAATAAGAATACATATTGTATTTAATGCTATATTCTTTCTTTTCTGCTTTATCAGTTGTTTGCGTTTTTTTCTAAGTTCACCCATATTGTTACTTTTTTAGGTTATAAATTACCGCAGATACGTAAGAGTTCATAATAAGTATATACAACATCTGCACGAGCGGTAGTCAATAACAAATCTTCTTGCAGCCGGAGGTTACTTGCATCCAGCAAATCTGTGAGAATAGAGAGTTGGTTCATGTAGCGGTTTCGTACGATACGATAATTCTCTTCCGCTTGTTTTACGGACAACAATAAAGCATTAACCCGATCAAGTGCCTCATTGTGACGAACATATGCACTTCTTACTTTCACCCGGATGTCCTGCATCATCTGCTCTTCCGCATTTTTCTGTAAATTAATATATTGCTGTGCTTCCTTCACCTTATGCTTGTTATGATATAAAGAGGACAAATTATAAGATAAGCTAAGTGCCACATTCCAGTTATTATTGAACAAATCCTCCATAGTACTGCTAATAGGACGCGACAAAGTATTACCCGCATGCAATGAAAGGGTAGGTAAATAATCGGCTTTCACCAATCGTTTGTCTGTAACAGCAAGTTGGGTATGATAACGTGCAAGTCTTATTTCAGGATAATTCCGGTATGCCAGTTCTATATAGGCATCACAATCCTGCATCTGTACCGGCATGTGTAATAGCGTTGTATCCGGTAATAGCAAAAGGTTCTCATCCAATCCCAGTATGACATCCAATTGCTGTGATACTATATAAACATTATCTTTAGCTTCACGATAGGCCAATTCATCATTGGTCAGTTGCAGCTCGCTTCTTATTTCATCATTCCGGGTTACAATTCCTTCCTTTTTCATTCGCTGTATATCCTTCAGCCTTACTTTTGACTCCTCTATACTCCTTGCCAGCACTTCCTGTTGTTTGTATAGGGTAAACAAATCAAGGTATTGCCGAAACAACAGCAGTTTTATATCCGCCATATCGTTGGCAGAACTCAGCTCTGCAATCTGTCTTTCTAAAGTTGCTTTACGAATGGAATGTTCTATCTTTCCACCTCTATAAAGAGGTTGAGTCAACTCAACATTATAATTATGAGACCAATCAGGCATATCAGGATGAGTGGGATGAGAGAGTCCACTTGTGAAAATAGTAGGCTGACCTATATAACCGGTAGCCAAGTTAATATGAACTTCTGGAAGACGGGAACTGCGGGCAGTTTTCTCTTTCTCCCCGGCCACGATTTCCTGTATATGTGATGCTTTCAGGCGTAAACTGTGTTCCACTCCTCTTTCAAACAATTCATCCAAAGAAAGAGGGTAAGTTTGCTGTGCTCTCATCAATACAGGAAACAGCAATATAAAAACTACATAAAGCTTAAATCTCATCTAGTATTTTACTTAGTTTCAATAGATTATTTATACTGGATTGTACCCGTTTCTCCGTCATCTTTTCTGTGATCCGGATATAAAGTTCATCTAATAAAGGCCTTATTTCCTTTGATAATTCCCGCCCTTCATCTGTAAGAAAAACAAGACGGTTGCGCTTGTCAGATGAATCTTCTTTGCGCATCACCCAACCTTTTTTCTCCAAATTATTAATCAAGTTAGTCAAGCACGCCTTATCCTTAGCCGTTTTTTCGGCAAGGAATTGTTGGCTCACTCCTTCCGTAAGCCACAACCGGTGCATGATTTGGAGCATTTCAAAGGTCATTTCCACCTTATTTTGTTTCAGCACCCGCTGGATTGCTTGGCGAAAAGCCATTCGTGTACTTAGTATAGTTAGGAAAAGTTCGCGTGACGGTTCATTATTCATGATCTCATTCCATTTAAAAACGGGTACAAAGGTATGTATTTTAATCAATAATTAGTTTAATATTTGACTATTTTTGAAAGTAAATAGAAAAAGGATTTGCAGCATTATTGTAAAGAACAACTCCTTTTTTGTATCTTTGCACCCGCTTTTACCTTGTTATCCTCGAATCCTTTTCAATTTCAAACCAAATTATGACAACGATATGGCAAAACAAGGGACACCAACAGAATTAGGAACGGAAAAAATAAGCAAGTTACTTGTACAATACTCTATACCCGCTATTATAGCCATGACGGCTTCGTCCCTCTATAACATGGTAGACAGTATATTCATCGGGCACGGAGTGGGCAGATTAGGTATTTCAGGACTGACACTAACATTCCCTTTGATGAATCTTGCTGCTGCATTCGGTTCTTTGGTCGGTGTAGGGGCAGCTACTTTAGTATCAGTTCGTTTAGGACAAAAGGATTATGACAGTGCCAACAAAGTTTTAGGAAATGTCATTATTCTGAATTTGATTATAGGAATAACTTTCAGCATTGTTTTCTTGTGTTTCCTTGATCCTGTACTCTATTTCTTCGGAGCCAGCGAGCAAACCCTCCCCTATGCCCGGGATTATATGCAAGTTATTCTGTTGGGAAACGTAGTAACCCATTTATATTTGGGATTAAATGCAATTCTGCGTTCTTCCGGAAACCCTCAAAAAGCAATGTATGCCACTATTGCAACAGTTATAGTCAATACCGCTCTCAATCCCTTGTTTATCTTTGCTTTTGGTTGGGGAATAAAAGGAAGCGCCATTGCAACAGTATTGGCACAAGTGCTATCGCTTGCGTGGCAAATACATTTCTTCAGCCGGAAAACCAGTTTCATGCATTTTCAGAAAGGAATATTCCGTTTAAGGAAGAAAATAGTTCTGGGTACTCTTGCTATAGGAATGTCGCCTTTCATGATGAATCTTGCTTCTTGTTTCATTGTCATTCTTATAAACCAAGGTTTGAAAACTTATGGAGGCGACCTTGCTATCGGTGCTTTTGGAATTGTAAACCGCATCGTGTTCCTGTTCGTTATGATTGTTATGGGATTAAATCAGGGAATGCAACCGATTGCCGGTTATAACTATGGTGCAAAGTTATATCCGCGTGTCACCCATGTATTAAAAATGACAATCATCATGGCTATTTCGGTTATGACCGTAGGCTTTGTTATCGGTGAATTATTCCCATATTATGCCGTTTCTATCTTTACCTCTGATGCTGAACTACTTCAACGTGCGGAAGAAGGTTTGAGAATAGTAACCATATTCTTTCCTATCGTAGGTTTCCAAATGGTTGCTTCAAACTTCTTTCAAAGCATCGGAATGGCAAGCAAAGCGATATTTCTTTCATTAACACGGCAATTAATATTCCTTATCCCATGTCTTATAATACTTCCCCACCTATTTAATCTTGGTGGAAAAGGTATCTGGATAAGCATGCCTGTAGCCGACTTGTCCGCCGTTATCGTTTCCGGTTTCATGTTGTGGAGAGAGCTGAAAAAGTTTAAGACAATGGCATGATATAAAATAAATTATTATATTTGTTCCAACTAATAATGATTATTATGGATGATAAATATGTTGTCAACATAGGTCGCCAGTTGGGAAGCGGCGGAAAAGAGATCGGCGAAAAACTTGCCCGACTGTTAAACATTTCCTTTTACGATAAAGAACTGTTAAATCTAGCTTCCGAAGAAAGCGGGTTATGCAAAGAATTCTTTGAGAATGCCGATGAGAAAGCATCCCAATCAATTATCGGTGGAATATTCGGAATGCGCTTTCCTTTTATCAGTGATGGTTCTATTCCGGTAGGTAACTGTCTTAGCAACGATGCTTTATTTAAAATCCAAAGTGATGTGATCCGTGAATTGGCAGAAGAGAAATCATGCCTTTTTGTAGGACGCTGTGCCGACTACATTTTACGCGATCATCCCCGCTGTGTGAACATATTTATTTCAGCATCAAAAGCAGACCGAATCAAGAGACTTTGTGAAATTCATCATATTTCAGTAGAAAAAGCAGAAGAGTTTATGGAAAAAGCTGATAAGAAACGCTCCACTTATTATAACTATTACAGCTATAAGACTTGGGGAATGGCTTCGACCTACCATTTATGCATTGATTCCTCAGTCTTGGGAATTGATGAAACCGTGAGATTCATCCATACATTCATAACAAAAAAGCTGGGATTGCATTAATCCCAGCTTTACTCTTATCTCTTCTTTTTAATTTCTTACATCATCAGCAACAGAATCATCTGCCCGGCTAAAATACGCAAGAACATAGACAATGGATATACCGTCGAATAACCCACGGCAGGAGCATCGCTATTTGTTACCTGATTAGAATATGCCAAAGCAGGAGGATCTGTATTACTACCTGCTATCAAACCCATCAAAGTAAAATAGTTCACCTTATAATATAGGCGGCCAATTATTCCGATTATTAGCAATGGAATAACTGTTATCAGGAAACCACTACCTACGTAAAGTAATCCATCCCCATCAACCACGGTCTGAACAAAGTTTGCACCGGCATCTATACCCACGCTCGCAAGGAACAAGACAATACCTATCTCACGCAGCATTAAATTGGCACTCATTGTGGTATATGTCACCAAATGAAGTTTATGACCAAAGCGTCCGATTAAAATAGCTACAACCAAAGGGCCGCCTGCCAAGCCAAGCTTCAACGGAGTGGGCATACCCGGAAACGCAATCGGAAGGCTACCTAGCAGGATACCCAAAAAGATACCGACAAAAATGGTAATGATATTAGGAGTATCGAGACGCTTCAACTGATTACCCAACACATTGGCAACACGTTCTACTGCATCTTGTTGTCCCACCACCATCACGCGGTCACCTACTTGCAACACAAGATTCGGATCAGCAAACAAGTCCATACCGGAACGATTGACACGGGTTACATTCACACCGTGCATACTACGGAAATGCATGGAGCCGAGAGTCTTTCCATTAATTTCCGCTTTCGTCACCAAAATACGGCGAGACACCATCGGCAGGTCTTGTTTCTCCCAATCCAGTTCCACTTCTTTTCCTATAAATACAGTAATAGCCGCCGCATCTTCTTCGGAACAAACAATGAACAATTGGTCACCAATATGGAAAACCGTTTCATGGTTCGGAACATTCACATGTCCCTCATGCCGGATACGCGAACAGACAAAGTTTCGTCCCAAAAAGTTTTTAATCTCCATCAAAGTCTTGCCACTGATTGATTCGTTCCGAACTTCGAGACTCATCATATGCGGTTTGCTATGTGCATCACCACTTTGAGATTTTAAACTTTCTTCTTCCTTAGCCAGATTGATACGGAAAATATAACGAATAGCGATAATAGAACCAATAATACCCACTACACCAAGAGGATATGCACAAGCATAACCCAAAGCTATTTGCGGACCGTTATAACTCAATTGATTCAACGCCTCATTGGCAGCACCAAGTCCCGGTGTATTTGTCACCGCTCCATACAGGATACCTACCATCATCGGCAGTTCAATGCGCCCGTTCCATATATAATATAGTCCCAAGGCAACTGCGATATTTAACGCAACTATACCGACAGCCAACAGGTTTAGTGTCATTCCCCCTTTTTTGAAAGAAGAGAAGAATGACGGCCCCACCTGAAGACCGATACAGAATACGAACAAAATCAATCCGAACTCACGGATGAAATGTAGGATGTGTGTATCGGCCGTGAAGCCGAAATGTCCCATCAGGATGCCGACAAACAATACAAAGGTAACCCCCAAAGATACTCCGAAGATTTTAATCTTGCCGAGGTACACACCAACCGCCACTACAAAAGCGTAGAGGAAGACAATATGCGCCACAGAACTGGGGTCCCATAATAAACTTTGCAACCAATCCATAGTATTTATATGTGTTTTATAATTTTCGCGCAAAATTAGGCAAACTATTCTATCTAATCAAATATTTATACGCTAAAGATTTTAGCATTCATTTTGTCACATCAACATTGCAATATTAGAAGATTTAACATTTTTACTATCCATTTGAAAGTCTCTAGTATGAAATTTCCCTAAAAAGTTATCCGCTTTTAAGGTTATTAAGTATATTTGCATGCCTCTGTTACGAGGAAAATAACGTGGATTTTATTAATCTTATTTTATTAATACAATAAACTATGGCAGATAGTAAAGAAAAACTCTTTTCGGACTTTCCAGCAATCTCTACACAAGAGTGGATGGATAAAATAACTGTCGACCTGAAAGGTGCCGATTTCGAAAAGAAGCTCGTTTGGAGAACAAACGAAGGATTTAAAGTAAAACCATTCTACCGGATGGAAGATTTGGAAGGTCTGAAAACAACAGACGGACTTCCCGGAGAATTTCCCTACTTAAGAGGTACAAAGAAAAACAACACATGGTATGTTCGTCAGGACATCAAAGTAGAATGTCCCAAAGAAGCAAACGCCAAAGCCAAGGATTTACTGACAAAAGGTGTTGACTCTCTTGGCTTCAATGTAAAAGCAAAAGATTTGAATGCCGAATACATTGAAACTTTACTTGAAGGCATCAATCCCGAAAACGCAGAACTGAACTTCTCCACTTGCCAGGGACATGTTGTAGAATTAGCCGGATTACTTGCTGCTTATTTCACAAAGAAAGGCTATGATGCAAAGAAGATGCAAGGTTCTATCAATTATGATCCGTTCAACAAGATGTTGAGCAAAGGAAAAGAAAAAGGCAACTTCGTTGAAACAGCAAAAGCCTTAATCGAAGCAACCCAAGCTCTTCCTTTCTACAAATTAGTTAATGTAAACGCACTTTCCCTCAACAATGCCGGTTCTTATATCTACCAGGAATTAGGATACGCATTAGCTTGGGGTAACGAATATCTGAGCCAAATGGTAGAAGCAGGCGTTCCTGCTGCCGTTGCTGCAAAGAAGATTAAATTCAACTTCGGTATCAGTTCCAACTACTTCATGGAAATCGCCAAATTCCGTGCAGCTCGTATGCTATGGGCTAACATCGTCAGCTCTTACAATCCTGTTTGCACACGCGACTGTGAAAACAAAGGAGCAGATGAAGAATGCCGTTGCGCAGCTAAAATGAAAATACATGCAGAAACATCAACATTCAACATGACTGTGTATGATGCACATGTAAACCTGCTACGCAGCCAAACAGAAGCAATGAGTGCCGCCTTGGCAGGTGTGGATTCAATGACCGTTGCTCCTTTCGACAAAACATATACCACTCCCGATGAATTCTCGGAACGTATGGCACGCAACCAACAATTGCTGTTGAAAGAAGAATCTCATTTCGACAAAGTTGTGGACCCTGCTGCAGGTTCTTACTTCATTGAAAACCTCACAGTTGCCATTGCCGATCAAGCATGGAAGCTATTCCTTAAGATAGAGGAAGAAGGCGGTTTCTATAAAGCAATAAAAGAAGGACGCGTTCAGGAAGACATCAATGCAAGCAATAAGGCTCGCCACGAAGCAGTTTCCAAACGCAGAGAAATCTTATTGGGAACTAACCAATATCCTAACTTCAACGAATTGGCAGGCGATAAGAGACCGGTTGAAGCAACATGCTGCTGCGGTGGAAACGATACTTGCGAGAAAGACGTTCCAACTCTTAACTTCGACCGTGCCGCAAGCCAGTTTGAAGCATTGCGCTTACAAACCGAAGCATCAGGCAAACGTCCGAAAGCATTCATGCTTACTATTGGTAATTTGGCTATGCGTCAGGCTCGTGCACAATTCTCTTGCAACTTCCTTGCTTGTGCAGGATATGAAGTGATAGACAATTTAGGATTTGAAACAGTTGAAGCCGGGGTGGAAGCTGCTATGGCTGCCAAAGCAGACATCGTAGTAATCTGTTCGAGCGACGACGAATATGCAGAATATGCAATTCCTGCATTCCAAGCAGTCAACGGCCGTGCAATCTTCATCGTAGCAGGAGCTCCTGCTTGCACAGATGACTTGAAAGCAGCGGGTATTGAATATTTCATCAATGTCCGTTCCAACGTTCTGGATACACTTAAAGAATTCAATGCTAAATTAGGAATAAAGTAAAAGTTATGAGACCGAATTTTAAGAACATAGATATTTATGCCGGATTCAAGCCCGTAAACGGAGCTGAATGGCAAAAGGCTAATGGCATTGAAGTCAACTGGAAAACTCCGGAACACATCAATGTAAAGCCTGTTTATACAAAAGAAGACCTTGAAGGCATGGAACACCTCAACTACACAGCAGGTATTCCTCCCTACCTCCGTGGTCCGTATTCAATGATGTACACTCTTCGTCCCTGGACTGTCCGCCAATATGCCGGATTCTCTACTGCCGAAGAATCAAACGCATTCTACCGCCGTAACCTTGCTGCAGGTCAAAAAGGTTTGTCGGTAGCATTCGACCTTGCTACTCACCGCGGTTATGATCCCGATCACGAACGTGTAGTGGGCGACGTTGGTAAAGCAGGTGTATCTATCTGCTCATTGGAAAACATGAAAGTATTGTTCGATGGCATTCCATTGAGCAAAATGTCTGTTTCCATGACAATGAACGGTGCAGTGCTTCCTATCCTTGCATTCTATATCAATGCAGGACTTGAACAAGGCGCTAAGTTGGAAGAAATGGCAGGTACCATCCAGAATGATATTCTGAAAGAATTCATGGTGCGTAACACTTATATCTATCCACCCGCCTTCTCCATGAAGATTATTTCAGACATCTTCGAATATACATCACAGAAGATGCCTAAGTTCAACTCAATCTCAATCTCAGGTTACCACATGCAGGAAGCAGGTGCAACCGCAGACATCGAGTTGGCTTACACTCTTGCCGACGGTCTTGAATATCTTCGTGCCGGGGTAGCAGCAGGCATCGACATTGATGCTTTCGCTCCACGTTTGTCTTTCTTCTGGGCTATCGGAACCAACCACTTCATGGAAATTGCCAAAATGCGTGCAGCACGTATGCTTTGGGCTAAGATTGTAAAACAATTCAATCCGAAGAATCCCAAGTCTTTGGCTTTACGTACCCACTGCCAAACTTCAGGTTGGTCACTCACAGAACAAGATCCGTTCAACAATGTAGGTCGTACCTGTATCGAAGCAATGGCAGCAGCATTGGGACACACCCAGTCTTTGCATACCAATGCTTTGGACGAAGCTATCGCATTGCCGACAGACTTCTCTGCACGTATTGCACGTAACACTCAAATTTATATTCAGGAAGAAACCAACGTTTGCAAGAACGTAGATCCATGGGGAGGTTCTTATTACGTTGAAACCCTGACTAATGAAATAGCCCACAGCGCTTGGGAACACATTCAGGAAATTGAAAAGCTCGGCGGTATGGCTAAGGCTATCGAAACCGGTATTCCAAAGATGCGTATTGAAGAAGCTGCCGCACGTGCACAGGCTCGTATCGACTCCGGCACACAGACTATCGTAGGTGTAAACAAATACCGTTTGGCAAAAGAAGCTCCTATCGACATTCTTGAAATCGACAACACTGCCGTTCGCAAGCAGCAAATCGAACGTTTGGAAGAACTGAAAGCAGGACGCGACGAAGCTAAAGTGAAAGCAGCTCTCGAAGCCATCACCAAGTGTGTGGAAACTAAAGAAGGCAACCTTTTGGAACTGGCTGTGGAAGCAGCACGTGTCCGCGCAACATTGGGAGAAATCTCTTATGCTTGCGAACAGGTTGTGGGACGTTACAAAGCAATAATCAGAACTATATCAGGCGTGTATTCAGCAGAGAACAAACAAGATCCGGACTTCAAACGTGCTTGTGAATTAGCCGAGAAGTTTGCAAAGAAAGAAGGTCGCCAACCTCGTATCATGGTTGCCAAAATGGGACAAGACGGACACGACCGCGGTGCAAAAGTAGTAGCAACAGGTTATGCCGATTGCGGTTTCGACGTAGATATGGGACCATTGTTCCAAACTCCGGCAGAATCTGCACGTCAGGCTGTTGAAAACGATGTTCACGTTGTAGGTGTATCTTCACTTGCAGCAGGTCACAAGACTTTGGTTCCTCAAATCATTGAAGAATTGAAGAAGCTTGGCCGCGAAGACATCATCGTGATTGCCGGAGGTGTTATCCCTGCACAAGACTATGACTTCCTTTACAAAGCAGGTGTAGCAGCTATCTTCGGTCCGGGTACATCCGTATCAAAGGCAGCTTGCCAGATTCTTGAAATCCTGTTGGATGAAGAATAAGAAATAACATTTCTTTCTATCAGCATAAAAGGCGTATCTCCGAAAAGGAAGATACGCCTTTCTTTATTAAATCCCCCATTAAACCTTATCCATAAGTACTTTCATACCGAATGCCAACTCATTTTTTCGGCAGGGTTAATTCATTTTATGCTCATACTTAAATAACTTGACAGCCGTCAATTAATAACTTGACAGCTGTCAAGTTATTAATTGACAGTTGTCAAGTATATAAGTGACAGTTGTCAAGTTATTAAATAGTAAGCATAAACAGGCTTATGATTAAGCAATAAACTACTTAATCTATGGTTATAGAAGCCTTAACATTGCTGTTGAATGCAGGAAAGAATCACTCATTCAGCCTGATTAATTGCTCCACATCTTTATAAAAGCGATTATAAGTCGTCACAATCCTCTTTATTTCCGACATGTTTGCATCTATCCGAGTAAGCAACTGCATGTGGTCGTTCAAAGCATTATTTATGCTTAACCGATTTTTCTGATCAATATTATTACTTATCAGATATGGAGTAATAGTTTTCTGAATCTTGGAGAAGGGCATTGCCCACGGTTGCATACTGATTTGAATAGTTGCCGAAATAACAGACTTCAATTCTTTATGCAGAATGCAAAGCAGTTCATGTTCGGTACGTTCGGGCGTACATGCTGTCGGTTTCATCAGACAAGCCATTTTCAAGTAAAAGTTTTTTTTCTGATCTTCGGGGATTGTGAATACTTCGGTGGTGGTTACTTCCATGCCTCCCACTCCCATAGCTGCATGTTGATTGTCTTCCATAATCTTTTAATTTTAGAAGGTTAATGAATTTGGTTGAATGGGGGATCAATGAATAAACCTGAGGTGTAAATTTATAAATTGTTATCTTTGTCTCCCA
>CABUKU010000031.1 GCA_902492205.1 uncultured Bacteroides sp.
TAGGTAGTCGCCGTTTTAGTTGTAGAGAGCATCACAGGTAGGAATACCAGGTGATACTCTCTTTTTTGTTTTAGAAACATGCAGAAATGAAAGGAAAAGGTTTTTGATTGTCTGAGAATATATCATAAATTTAGATTAAATAATATTAAAGCCCATGTTATTATCAAATAAGAGATTACATTTACAGCCGAATTCATGGACAAAATGATACAATCTTATTTATTCGGATATATCATTCGTTTTTAGAATTGTTTATTAAATTAAGTAAAAACGATTCGTTAATATTAAACTAAAATATAACCAATTTTGTTATTAAGGCATAAGAGAGTTAATAGTGAAATTCTAAAACAGTAAAAACACTTTGTTATGAGGCTTCTTAAAATGATTATATTGTCTTGTTTACTTATATTGGTGTATTTCATCAATACAAGTGAGGCACATATAGGTGGAGCTCAAATAAAAGAAGCGGTAGAACCTTTATCTACCAAGTGTTCTCTTTGCGCATGTTCTGTTGACTATGTTTATGATGATTTCTCTTCAGAGAATAAGAATTTTAAAAATTCATCTTATTTAGCTTGTACTACAGAAATGGGCTTAAGTGAAAAGCTTGTTTCTCAAAATACTTTTGATAATCTACGAGTGCGTAGAAGCATAGAATTGTCTAATTGGTTAAAAGGCATTCTCCGTTCCCTTTCTTTCATAGAGGATGGCTTGGTTCAAGATCAAAGTAAAATTTATTATTCCAGTATTAACCACAAAGTATTGCCTTCGTGCCAATACTATATTTTCGCGCTTAGGCGTATTTTGATTTAGTAGTTTTTTTATTTGTGTGTCTTTTACAGTACAAGCAAATCCGGATTTGCTTGTACCTAAACCCGTTATTCTTTTATTTTCTATATAAAAAACAAATAAAAAAACTATTATGGAAACTATTCAGAAAAAAAATACATCATTTAAAGGAATAAAATCTGCAGGATTGGTTATTCTTTGTTGTCTTGTTGTCGCTATTTTGATTTTTCATTTCGTATTCGGAAATCCTGCTAATTTCATGAACAATGATCCTAATAATCATCCGCTTCCGGGTAATTTATTAGGCACTATTTATAAAGGTGGCGTTATTGTACCTATTATTCAGACTTTGTTATTGACAGTTATTGCATTGAGTGTTGAACGTTTCTTTGCTATCCGTAGTGCACAAGGAACTGCAAACATGGTTAAATTCGTGAAGAAGATCAAAGAGTTGCTTTCTAGCGGAGATATTAGTTCTGCTGAAGAACTTTGTGCAAAACAAAAAGGTTCTGTTGGTAACGTTGTTGCTTCTGCTTTAAAGAAATATAAAGAAGTGGAGAATGATACGACTATGGCTAAAGATCAGAAACTGGTTGCCATCCAAAAAGAAATAGAAGAAGCTACCGCTTTGGAACTTCCAATGCTCGAACAGAATCTTCCTATCATAGCTACTATTACTACATTAGGTACATTGATGGGATTGCTCGGTACTGTAATCGGTATGATTCGTTCATTTGCAGCTTTGGCTAATGCAGGTGCTACAGACTCAATTGCTTTGTCACAAGGTATTTCAGAAGCTTTGATTAACACAGCATTCGGTATCTTAACTGGTGCGTTGGCTGTTATCTCATATAACTACTTTACCAACAAGATTGATAAAATCACGTATAGTATTGATGAAGTAGGTTTCTCTATCGTACAAACCTATGCTGCTACACATGAGTAACATTTAAAATAAAATGTTATGGCAAGACTCATTGTAAAAAGAAAGAGTACCCGCATTGATATGACGGCGATGAGTGACGTAACTGTTTTGCTGTTGACTTTCTTTATGTTGACTTCAACATTTGTACAGAAAGCACCGGTTCAGGTTACTACTCCGGGTTCGGTTTCGGAAATAAAGATTCCCGAAACAAATATCTTGCAGATACTTGTAGATCCGGCAGGGAAGATTTTCCTTAGTTTGGATAAGCAAGGTGATATGGTTAATACATTGGAAAGTATGGGCAAGGATTACGGCATTCAATTTACTCCCGAAGAGATAAACAAGTTTAAATTATCTCAGACGTTTGGTGTGCCGATGAAGAAAATGAAAGGTTTTCTTGCTTTGTCTACCGATGAACAGGATAGAGTACTGAAAGACATGGGTATTCCATGTGACAGTCTTGATAATCAATTTGAATCATGGGTAAAGAATGCCAGAATGGCTAACGGTGATTTGAGAATTGCCATTAAAGCCGATCAGGATACTCCTTATTCAGTTATCAAGAATGTGATGAATTCTCTTCAGGACTTACGTGAAAATAGGTATAACCTGATAACCTCTTTGAAGGTTACACAGGCCGACAAATAAAAGAGAGACATTATGGCTGAGATACAGAATAACGATAAAGGCGGTAAAAAGAAGGGAAAACAGAAGAAAATGAGCGTGTTTGTCGATTTCACCCCAATGGTGGATATGAACATGTTACTGATTACTTTCTTTATGCTTTGTACATCTCTGAGTAAACCTCAGACAATGGAAATAAGCATGCCGAGCAATGATAAGGTTTCCGAAGAGCAACAAACCAAGGTAAAAGCTTCCCAGGCAATTACCTTTATTCTCGGTGGAGACAACAAAGTGTATTACTATTTGGGCGAACCTGATTACAAGGATTATACATCATTGAAAGAAACAGATTATAGTGCCGATGGTATTCGCGCTTTGTTATTGAAAAGAAATAAAACTGTTGTTGCAAAAATGAATGACTTGAAACAACAGAAACTGGACTTAAAGATATCAGAAGAAGAATTTACTAAGAAAGCATCCGAAATAAAGAACGATAAGAGTTCTCCTGTTGTTATAATTAAGGCAACGGATGATTCAAAGTATAAAAATCTGGTTGACGCTCTGGACGAGATGCAAATCTGTAATATCGGAAAATATGTAATTGTGAACATCAACGAGTCCGACGAATTCTTGCTTAAGAATTATGAGACAGCTGGTGAACTTACAAGAAACATAGCCGAATAAAATTAATATCTTATTAAATAGAAAGATAAAATGGCTAAGATAGATTTAACTTCTCCGGAGTGGTGTGAACTGATATTTCAAGATAAGAATAAGGAATATGGTGCATATAAAATGCGTTCCGAATCTCCCAAACGCCACAATCTTGCAATGATTATTGTTGTGATATTGGCTGTTGTAGGATTTAGTATTCCGAAATTAATAGAATTTGCTACTCCCGAAAAGAAAGAAGTAATGACCGAAGTAACCGTCCTGTCTAAACTGGACGAGGCAGAGGTTAAAGATGATGAGATAAAGAAGTTGGAACCGGTTGCTCCCCCTCCTCCTGCATTGAAGAGCTCCATCAAGTTTACTGCTCCCGTTATTAAAAAAGACGAAGAAGTAAGAGATGAAGACGAAATCAAATCACAGGAAGAGATTACTAATACAAAGGTAGCAATCTCTATTGCCGATGTGAAAGGTAATGATGAACTCAACGGAAAGGACATCGCTGATTTAAAAGAGGTGATTACCCAAGCTCCTGTTGAAGAAGAAAAACCTTATGTTGCAGTAGAACAGATGCCTCAATTCCCGGGTGGAGATGCCGAACTACTTTCCTTTATTTCCAAGAACTTACATTATCCTACCATTGCGCAGGAAAATGGAATCCAAGGTAAAGTGTACATCCGTTTTGTAGTTTCCGCAACAGGAGCTGTGAAAGATGTGCAAGTGCTCAAATCTCTTGATCCTTATTGTGATAAAGAAGCAATCAGGGTAATCAAAGCACTTCCTAATTGGATACCGGGAAAACAGAACGGAAAGAATGTTCCTGTTTACTATACTGTACCTATAACCTTTAAACTACAATAAAAAATAATATGAAACGATTCTATCTATTCCCTTTTCTTTTGCTTTTTCTTTTGGCTGGATGTAAGAACAAAAGTAAAGAAGCCCCAGAGGATACGCTGACATCCGGTGTCATTAAGATTGCTGTAGATGAGAGTTTCCAACCTATCATACAGGAGGAAATAGATGTCTTTGAGAGTTTAACTCCGTTGGCAGGAATCGTTCCGATTTATTGTAGTGAGGTAGATGCTGTAAATTATCTTTTGAAAGACAGCGTTCGTTTGGCTATTACCACTCGCCCGCTGTCTCCACAGGAGATAACCTCTTTCGAAAGCCGGAAGTTCTATCCCCGTAATATCAAGATTGCTACGGATGCGATAGCCCTCATTGTCAATAAACAGAATCCCGATTCGTTGATTAGTGTGTCTCAACTGGAAAAGATTCTGACAGGTGAAGTGACCGATTGGAAGCAGCTCTATCCGGCTTCTAAACTTGGAAATCTGCAATTAGTCTTTGATAACCCAAATTCGAGTACAGTACGTTTTGCCATTGACTCCTTATGTAAAGGTAAACCGTTGTACTCAGGATTAAAAGCGCAAAAGACCAATCCGGATGTGATTAATTACATAGCTCAGACTCCGGATGCAATAGGCGTAATCGGAGTAAATTGGTTGGGAAATAAGGCAGATACTACAAATCTTTCGTTTACTGACGATATTAAAGTAATGGCAGTAAGCAGTGAGGAAGTAGCTACGCCCGAAAATAGTTATAAACCATATCAGGCATACATAGCGTTAGAAGATTATCCGTTGACACGCAGTGTCTATGTTCTGCTGAATGATCCGCGAGGGGCATTGCCTTCGGGCTTCACAGCTTTCCTTGCCGGAGATCGCGGGCAAAGGATTATTCTGAAATCGGGGCTTGTTCCTGCAACCCAGCCTGTGCGCCTCGTTGATGTGAAAGATAAATAATACTAATTAAAAACTATACTGAAATGAAATCTGCAATTTTAATTCTCTCGTTAGTCTGTCCTGCTGTTTATGCAGCAGATTCTCAGGGAATAGCCTACTATAATGCCGGATTCCCCGAATCAGCGAAAGTCCTTTTATTGAAAGATATGAATACAGGATCGGCAGGCAATGCCGAAACTTGTTATTATCTCGGAAATATTTATTTTGGAGAAAATAAAGTCGACTCGGCAGCCTATTATTACAATAAAGGTTTGTCTCTCGAAGCTGAAAATCCTTGTTGCCAGATAGGGCTTGCAAAACTGCAAATAAAAAATAATCCTACAGGGGCAGCCGATCAGTTCGACCATATATTGAAAGGTAAAAACAAAAAGAATCCAGATATTCTGGTTGCCGTAGGCAGGGCTTATCTGGATAACAAACAACCCGATAAAGCACTGGAATATGCCGAACTTGCCAAGAAGCAAAACTCAAAGTCTGCTGCTGCCTTTACGCTTGAAGGTGATATACTGTTTAGTAAAAAAGACATAGGTAACGCATGTAGCAGATATGAGCAGGCTATCTATTTCGATCCTTCGTGTAAGGAGGCTTATATTAAATATGCCAGGGCCTATTCAGGAGTCAATTCCGGATTGGCTATTGAAATGCTGCAAAAGCTAAAAGCACAAGATCCGTCTTTCTTGCTCACAGATAAAGAATTGGCCGATGTTTATTATGCAAGCGGACAATACCGTAAAGCAATAGAAGCTTATGATAGTTACTTGCAATCAGGCTTCTGTTCGGATGCCGATTTTGCAAAATATGCTACAACTCTTTATCTTGCAAAAGACTATATCCGTTCATTGGAGATGGCAGAACAAGGATTGAAGAAGAATCCTGATAATCTCTTGCTGAAACGTTTGCTGATGTATGATGACTTCGAGCTGAAAAAATACGCCGAAGGTCTTGTTGCTGCCGAGAAGTTCTTCGATAAACCCATAAATCCCGATTATGTTTATCTGGATCATCTCTATTACGGACGTTTGCTGAAAGCTAACCGGCAAATGGATAAGTCTGTTTCCGAGTTGGAAGCAGCTCTGAAGATGGATGCTACAAAGATCGAGATATGGAAAGAAATATCCGAAACCTATGAAAAGATGGATAACTACGATAAGGCCATTGCGGCATATTCATCATACATGGAGGCTTTAGGTCAGAAAGCAGAAGTTGCCGATTTGTTTTCTCTTGGTCGTCTTTATTATTATGCCGGAAGCGAGTTAGACACTGTTCCCGATAACCAAGATAAAAAACAAGAGGTTCTTGCTAAAGCAGACAGCATCTTTGCATTAGTTGCCGAAAAGGTGCCCGATAATTATTTAGGTAATTTTTGGCGTGCACGTGTTAATTCATTATTAGATCCCGAAACCACAGCCGGACTTGCAAAGCCTTATTATGAAGCAGCCCTTGCCATCCTTGCCGAAAAACCGGATACAAACAAGTCATTGCAAGTGGAATGTAACAGTTATTTGGGATATTATTATTTCGTGAAGAACGATTTCCCCGAATCAAAAGTTTACTGGAATAAAATATTGGAAATAGATCCGACAAATGAAACTGCACAAAAAGCATTGGCGGGTATAAAATAATTTTGCTCAGCACTGCCTTCCTTTCATAGTTAATTTTGCCACTCGGATGAAATAAAGATTTCGTTCGAGTGGTATTTTTATTTGTACAGATTGGGAAGCTATGCCACATCTTTTCTCCTACTATATTGTTATATAGTCTGAAAGATACCGAAGGTTAGGCTGAAACGTGCCGTAGGTTAAGGAGGTTTGTTAGGAGATATTTATAGGAAGATGTACACCTTATTTGCATAAGGTGTACACTATTTTGTTAAAAGGAGTACGGTTTTTCTATATTTGAAGTACGGATATTGATGAAGTGAAATTATCTCTGTATCTTAGAGATACAATACAAATATACTAAAATAAAAGCCATTTTCCAAATCTTCCGCTTTAGCTATTGAAAGATTGAAACATTTTCTTGAATTTAGCAGATGGGAAAAGCTTTGGTATTTTAGGAAAAAAGTACTAACTTCGACTGCTCAATTCTAAAAATTAACAAATAAAATAAGAATTCTATGTTATTATTACAAGCAGTACAAGCTGCTGCCGATTCGTTACAAACGGCAGCTAAAGGTCTGGATCAGGCAATAGCTCAGGCAGAAGGCCTTGATAAACTATCACTTATTACGCAACAGTTGATTGACTCCGGTATTCAGGCAGGAGGACATATCTTGAAGGCTGTTTTAGTCTTTATAATCGGGCGCTTCCTGATTAAAACATTAAATCGTTTTGTTGGTCGGTTAATGGATAAAAGAGAAGTAGATATAAGCATCAAAACTTTCGTAAAGAGTTTGGTAAATATCCTTCTAACCATTTTGTTGATTGTTTCTGTTGTAGGAGCTTTAGGTGTTGAAACCACTTCGTTTGCTGCATTGCTGGCATCTGCCGGTGTTGCAGTCGGTATGGCTTTGTCCGGTAATTTGCAAAACTTTGCAGGTGGTTTGGTTGTTTTGCTTTTCAAACCTTATAAAGTCGGGGATTTGGTAGAAGCGCAAAATGTAACAGGAACTGTGAAAGAGATTCAGATATTCCATACAATCCTGACTACTGCCGACAATAAAGTAATTTATGTTCCTAACGGGGCATTGAGTAGTGGAGTAGTAATAAATTACAGTGATCGGAAGACTCGTCGTGTAGAATGGATATTTGGTGTGGATTATGGGGAAGATTATAATAAGGTGGAGCAAGTGGTGCGCGGCATATTGTCAGCCGAAAAGCGCATACTTCTTGATCCGGCTCCGTTTATAGCTTTGCATGCGCTCGATGCCAGCAGTGTAAATGTGGTGATTCGTGTTTGGGTGAACAGCGAGGACTATTGGGGAGTATATTTTGATGTAAACCAAGCTGTCTATAAGACTTTCAATGAGAAAGGCATTAACTTCCCATTTCCGCAACTTACAGTTCATCAGGCAAAAGATTAATAAGGAAATCAAAAAAAGAGAATCAAGTAATTGGTTCTCTTTTTTAATTGATTATTTTATCAAATATGCTTATTTTTATCTCATTCGCATTTATCCATTCTTACTTATAAAGGGATTGTAGTCGCCGGAAACAAAAAAGAACCACATTTCTGTGATTCTTTTCTAGTTGCGGAGGCCTGACTCGAACAGACGACCTTTGGGTTATGAGCCCAACGAGCTACCAACTGCTCCACTCCGCGATGTTTTGTGAGTGCAAAGGTACAGCTTTTCCATTAAACTCCAAATGTTTTAGGATTTATTTTTCGTATATTTTTGTTATAACTATGTAAACGATTGATTGATAGGTATATGAGTCTGACACATTGTATTCCTTTTTTTGAATTATACTTTTCTTTTCTTGTATAATCTGAAGAAAAGAGTTACTTTTGCTCAAATAATTAAGCATTGTGCAATTTGAGAGCGTATGACTGTATCAAAGACTAAAGTGAAATTAGTAGATGTTGCCCGTCAATTGTTTGCCAAAATGGGAGTAGAGAATACTACAATGAACGACATCGCCCTGGCCTCTAAGAAAGGGAGACGTACGCTTTATACCTATTTTAAAAGCAAGGATGAGATCTATATGGCTGTAGTTGAGTCGGAACTTGATATGTTATCAGACATGATGCAAAAGGTTGCCGAAAAAAAGATTTCTCCCGATGAGAAGATACTTGAACTTATTTATACCCGCTTGGATGCAGTGAAGCAAGTTGTGTACCGCAATGGTACGCTGAGGGCTAATTTCTTTAGAGACATCTGGCGTGTGGAGAAAGTAAGAAAGAAGTTCGATGCAAAAGAGATTACATTGTTTAAAAGTGTACTTGCGGAGGGAAAGGAGAAAGGTGTCTTTGCCATTGACGATGTAGACATGACGGCAGAACTGATACATTATTGCGTAAAAGGCATTGAAGTTCCTTATATACGTGGGCATATAGGTCGTGAACTGACTTTGGAAACACGTAAGAGATATGTGGCAAACATCGTATTCTCCGCTTTGCGTAGAAAAGAAATTACTATATAAAAATAACAGTTAATTAAAAATTATCATGGGATTATTAAGTGGAAAAACTGCAATTGTTACAGGTGCCGCTCGTGGTATTGGTAAAGCTATTGCTATGAAATTTGCTGCCGAAGGAGCAAATATCGCATTTACTGATTTGGTTATAGATGAAAATGCACAGAATACAGAGAAAGAAATTGCTGCACTTGGCGTAAAAGTTAAAGGTTATGCCTCTAATGCTGCCAATTTTGAAGAAACAGAAAAGGTAGTAAACCAAGTAAAGGACGATTTTGGTTCTATTGATATTTTGGTAAACAATGCCGGAATCACTAAGGACGGATTAATGATGCGTATGAGCGAAGCTCAGTGGGATGCAGTAATTGCTGTAAACCTGAAATCTGCATTCAACTTTATCCATGCATGTACTCCTATCATGATGCGTCAAAAATCGGGAAGTATTATTAATATGGCTTCTGTTGTTGGTGTTCACGGTAATGCAGGTCAGGCAAATTACTCTGCATCTAAAGCAGGTATGATTGGTTTGGCTAAGTCTATCGCTCAGGAATTGGGTTCACGTGGTGTACGTGCCAATGCTATCGCACCTGGATTCATCATTACAGACATGACTGCTAAGTTGTCTGATGAAGTAAGAGAAGAATGGTGCAAGAAAATACCTTTGCGCCGTGGCGGTACTCCTGAAGATGTGGCAGATGTTGCTACTTTCCTTGCTTCTGACATGTCTTCTTACGTAACAGGACAGGTGATTCAGGTAGATGGTGGTATGAATATGTAATAAATTGAAATAGTAGTTAGTGGTTAGTGATAAGTGATTAATTCGGTCGCAGTTCATTAACCACTAATTGTTTTCTAACAACCAACCTTTATGCAAGTTATCTACGAGGACAATCATGTAATTATAGTCAATAAAACAAGTTCCGAAATAGTTCAGGGCGATAAAACCGGTGATACTCCTCTTTCCGAGATTGTGAAACAATATTTGAAAGAGAAATATAATAAACCGGGAAACGTTTATTTGGGAGTAACTCATAGACTGGATCGACCTGTGAGTGGGATTGTAGTGTTTGCCAAGACGAGTAAGGCCCTTCCGCGTTTAAATGAAATGTTTAAAAATGGAGAGGTGAAGAAAACCTACTGGGCGATCGTAAAAAACTGTCCGAAAGAGACTGAAGGGGAATTAGAACATTATCTGGTACGCAATGAGAAACAAAATAAGTCTTATGCGTATGATAAAGAAGTGCCCAATTCTAAGAAAGCCATTCTTCATTATAAGCTGATAGGACATTCACAAAACTATTATTTGCTTGAAGTTGATTTGAAAACAGGAAGGCATCATCAGATCCGTTGCCAGCTTGCTAAAATGGGATGTCCCATTAAAGGTGATTTGAAATATGGAGCACAACGTTCTAATCCTGACGGCAGCATTAGTCTTCATGCCCGTAGAATCCGATTTGTCCATCCGGTATCGCGTGAAATGATAGACATAGAAGCTCCTGTCCCAAATGATAATTTGTGGAGAGGGTTCGAGATGCAGGATGGAAACTCTTAATAAATGCGGATAAAATCTTAAATCGTGTTATTAAACATGCTTTTTTATTTGTATGATTTGGATGTAATTCAAAAGTCCGTATCTTTGCACTGTGTTTTTCATAGTATTAGATTTAAGGTTAACAAAGGTTGGAGTCAGGCGTGACTCCTTTTTTTTGCTCTTTTCTTTGTCCTGTTAATAATTTTTTATTTTCTTCACTTTTTAATCAAACTTCTTTTTATCTTTGTATTTGATAGAATGTATATTTATGAAGACTCGCCTTGTTCTTGTTATACTAATTAGTCTTTGTTCTGTTGTTTCTACATTTGGAAATGATAAAAAAGGGCATGTACTTATATTGAATTCTATAACCTTTGATGAAAATTGGAGTGGTTTCTTTATACAAAGATTGAATCATGAATTTATGAAAAAGGGGGATTTGCCGGTTGATACGTTTGAATTAAGAATCCCCCTTTTAAAAGAGGAAAAAGAGGTGTTGGAACTTCGTCAAAGTTTATTGGAAAAGTTTCCTCAAAAACCCGAACTGGTCGTATTTATTGGTGATCCCGGATGGGTTGTGTGTGCTCCGATATTTGACGATCAGTGGAAAGATGTTCCGGTCATGGTATGTTTTTCACGTGAAAGAGTACCTTCTACCTTGCCTGCTTTACTGCGAAAAGATCCTTTAACGTTAGAAAATAGCATTTCCATAGAAGAGTTTAATAAAAATTATAACGTGACGGTTCTTCAACAACCTTTTTATGTGAAGGAAACGATTGAGGTGATGAAACAGTTGATTCCAAATATGAATAAACTGGCGTTTATATCCGATGACCGTTACATTAGCATGATGGCACGTAAGGATGTGGAAAAAGTCCTTAAAGAAGACTATCCCGAATTAAAACTGGAACATCTGTGCACAAAAAGTATTTCAACGGCGCAGTTATTCGATACCCTTTCTATTTACAATAAAGAAGTCGGAATCCTATTTTATAGTTGGTTTGTTTCCCTCGGCAATGGTCCTGTTTCCTATTTGGAAAGTAATGCATGGAAGGTGGCATCCGGATTTACGCATAACCCAATCTTTACGTTGGCCGATATGGATTTGGCAAAAGGACATTATGCAGGAGGACATTATGTCTCGGCAGACGATTTTGTTATGAAGTTCATGGAAATTTTCGATAGTATCCGTTCCGGCACTCCGGCCTCGGACATCCCTTATCAAGTAGCCGGGAAACCACGAACTTATCTTAGCTATTCGTCCCTGAAGTGGTATCGGTTACCTCCTTCACTTTATCCGAAAGATGCAGTTTATTTTGATGCTCCTCCGACTTTTTATGAAGAAAATAAATATTTAATCTGGCTTTGTGTCCTGTTTGTCATTATTTTCTTAATCCTGAAAAATCATTTTAATAGAAAAAGCGAGAAACATAAACAACTGAATAAACGGATTATTAGTTCTATTCAAGATCCGGTTGTTCTGCTAGATAGAGATGGAAAAATCGGGGGATTGTTAAATAGTCCCATCGACCCGGAAAATACTTTGCCTGTTCCCGATATGAAAAATACTTCTTTAAAAGATTACATTGCTGATGAGAAGCAATGTACCGAACACTTAAAACTGATAAAGAAAGTACTTCGCACAAAAAAGCCGGGGGAGATTAAAGTGAAGATTGTAAACATGAAAGGAGAAGATACCTATCTGTTAGTTCGTTTGGTTGAATTTGATAAAGATCATGTCATCTCTTTTTTACAGAATATAACGGAAACAGAGAAAGAACGTCTTAAAAATGACCGTTATCGGTTCTTTTTGGAATCCATACTGAATAATATACCTGTCCCTACTGCTGTGAAAGACCTGAATGCCGACAGGAAATATCTGATTTGGAATAAAAGTAGTGAAGAAATGTATGGAGTTTCTGCAGATAGAATGATAAATCAGAATGAATCTCCGGATTTAGGAGTGGAATTGGTCGATATATTCCTTCAAACAGATGAAGAGGCAATAAAGACGGGGACTTCTCATGCTATTCATCAAGCAACATTTGCCGATGGCGTGAAACATACTTTCCTGATGAGTAAAGCCGTTCTTTCATATAAGGATGGACAGAGGTGGCTCGTCAGCTCTGCAATAGACATAACTGAGATTGAAGAGGCGCGGAAGCAACTGGAAATTTTAAAAGAGAGAGCAGAAGAATCCAATCAGCTGAAATCGGCATTTCTTGCAAACATGAGCCATGAAATACGTACCCCATTGAATGCGATTGTCGGTTTCTCGGCTATCATGGCACAAATGTGCGACACTCCCGATGCTCAAGAGTATGCACATATTATTGAAACGAATAATGATTTGCTGTTGCAACTGATTAACGACATTCTTGATTTGTCAAAGATAGAATCCGGGAAATTAGAGTTTGTTGAATCGGATATGGATGTAAATGTAGCTTTGAATGAAATTATAGAAACCACCCGTTTCCGTTTGAAGACTGACGCGGTTACTTTGTCATTTGATGAATCTGTGCCGCAGTGCCATATTTTTGCAGATAAACAACGCGTTGCCCAAGTCTTGATCAACTTCTTGACTAATGCCATGAAATTTACCCATCAAGGAAGCATTCGCATGGGCTACCGCTTGGTTGAGAATGATACCAAATTATATTTTTATGTGAAAGATACGGGAATGGGAATTGAACCGGAAAAGCAGAAAGAAATATTCAGAAGATTCGTGAAACTTAATTCTTTTGTACAGGGAACAGGTTTGGGACTTTCCATCTGTGAAATGATTATTCAGAAAATGAATGGTGATATTGGAGTCAATTCTACTCCGGACGTTGGTTCCGAGTTTTGGTTCACCATTCCTTATCGTCCTGTGTGCAAGGATTAATTAAAATAAATACACTATGCTTAGTAAGCTCAAGTTAAGCCAACTTTATTTTAAAGATACCTCGTTTGTCAATTTGATGACGAAGCGAATTTATAACGTGCTCCTCATAGCCAATCCCTATGATGCCTTTATGCTTGAAGACGACGGGCGAATTGACGAGAAGATATTCAACGAATACGTGTCGTTAAGTTTGCGTTATCCACCTCGTTTTACGCAAGTTTCCACAGAAGCAGAGGCTTGGGCACAGTTGGAAAATATACCTTTCGATCTGGTGATTTGTATGCCCGGAACCGATAATAGCGATACATTTGATATTGCCCGTAGTATCAAAGCACGTTATGAGCATATTCCTTTAGTGGTGCTTACCCCTTTCTCGCATGGTATCACCAAGCGTATTGCCAATGAAGATTTAAGTGCTTTTGAGTATGTTTTCTGTTGGTTGGGCAATACGGATTTATTGGTTTCCATCATTAAGTTGATAGAAGATAAGAGGAATCTTGAACATGATGTGAAAGAAGTCGGAGTTCAGATGATTTTGTTGGTAGAGGACTCTATCCGTTTTTATTCTTCCGTCCTGCCTAATATATATAAGTTTGTTTTGAAACAATCACAGGAGTTTTCCACCGAAGCATTGAATGCACACCAACGTACGCTTCGTATGCGTGGACGTCCTAAAATTGTGTTGGCACGTACCTATGAAGAAGCAATGGAGCTTTACGACAAGTATCGCGACAATATGTTGGGAGTGATTACGGATATACGTTTCCCAAGAAACGGGGAGAAAGATGCAATGGCAGGAGTGAAGTTCTGTGCCGAGATTAGGAAATACGATAAATATGTACCTATTATCATGCAGTCTTCCGAGGTGGATAATCAGATATTTGCCGCCCGCTATGGAGCTAGCTTCGTAGATAAGAATTCCAAGAAAATGAATATCGACCTGCGGCAAGCTGTTTCCGATAACTTTGGTTTTGGTGATTTTATTTTCCGTAACCCTACTACCCACGAAGAAATAGCAAGAGTAAAGAGCTTGAGGGAATTGCAGAACATTCTTTTTGCCGTTCCTGCCGAATCTTTTCTTTATCACATTCGCCGAAACCATGTTTCTCGTTGGTTATATTCCCGTGCCATGTTCCCTGTGGCCGAGTTTCTGAAACAGATAACGTGGGATAGTTTGCAGGATATTGACGCTCACCGTAAAATCATCTTTGAAGCGATAGTCAAATATCGTAAGATGAAGAATCAGGGAGTGGTTGCCGTGTTTAAGCGCGACCGCTTCGACCGCTATTCCAACTTTGCCCGTATTGGCGATGGTTCATTGGGAGGAAAGGGTAGAGGACTGGCTTTTATCGATAATATGGTGAAGCGCCATGCCGAGTTTGAGGAGTTCGATAATGCTCGTGTAGCCATTCCCAAGACAGTAGTGTTGTGTACCGATGTGTTTGATGAGTTCATGGACTCAAACGGACTTTACCAGATTGCTTTGAGTGACGTGGAAGATGATGTCATCCTGAAATATTTCCTGAAAGCGAAGTTGCCCGATCGTTTGGTCGAAGACTTCTTCACATTCTTTGATGCTGTGAAGTCGCCCATTGCCATCCGTTCGTCCAGTTTGCTCGAAGATTCCCATTATCAACCTTTTGCCGGTATTTATTCCACTTATATGATTCCTTATCTGGATGACAAGTATGAAATGCTGCGCATGCTGAGCGATGCCATTAAGGGCGTTTATGCCTCTGTCTATTATAGGGATAGCAAGGCTTACATGCAAGCTACTTCCAATGTAATCGATCAGGAGAAAATGGCAGTTATTTTGCAGGAAGTGGTGGGTAACCAGTATGGCGACCGTTATTATCCTTCTATTTCGGGAGTTGCACGTTCGCTGAATTATTATCCGTTGGGAGAAGAAAAAGCGGAAGAAGGAACGGTAAATATAGCACTTGGTTTAGGCAAATATATTGTGGATGGTGGCATGACTTTACGCTTTTCGCCCTATCATCCCAATAAAGTGTTGCAAACGAGTGAACTTGATATTGCATTGAAAGAAACACAAACCCGTTTCTATGCGCTGGATTTGAAGAATGCAGGACATGATTTTTCTATCGACGATGGATTCAACCTGTTGAAGCTGCATGTGAAAGACGCTGAGACAGACGGTTCGTTGCAATACATTGCATCTACATACGATCCTTACGACCAGGTTATTCGTGACGGCATTTATCCGGGTGGGCGCAAAGTGATTACTTTTGCCAATATTCTTCAGCATGATGTATTTCCATTGGCGGAAATCCTGCAACTTGTGTTGCAGTACGGGCAGAACGAAATGCGCCGCCCCGTAGAGATAGAGTTTGCGGCTACTTTGAACAAAGAAAAAGACAAAGCCGGCACATTTTACTTGTTGCAAATCCGTCCGATAGTAGACTGTAAGGAGATGCTTGATGAAGACCTCACTCTTGTGGAGGATGAAGCAACAGTGTTGCGTTCCAACAATGCTTTGGGACACGGTATTATGAATGATATTCAGGATATTGTTTATGTGAAAACCGATAATTACAGTGCTTCCAACAATCAACTTATCGCTTACGAAATAGAGAAATTGAATAAAGAATTTCTGGATAAAGGAAGGAACTATATCCTTGTAGGGCCCGGTCGATGGGGTTCGAGCGACACTTGGCTCGGTATTCCTGTCAAATGGCCGCATATATCCGCGGCAAGAGTTATTGTTGAGGCGGGACTGACCAACTATCGGGTAGATCCTAGTCAGGGAACTCACTTTTTCCAGAATCTGACATCCTTTGGTGTTGGTTATTTTACTATCAACGCATTTATGAATGACGGAGTATATAATCAGGAATTCTTGAATTCCCATGAACCCGTCACGGAAACAAAATTTCTTCGTCATGTGCATTTTAATAAGCCTTTGGTGGTGAAAATAGACGGAAAGAAAAATATTGGTTTGGTGATGAAGCCCGAATCGTAGTGTTCTTTCCGGCTTGGTTAAATGGGGTATAACAGATTTGCCTTCAAATGTTCATTTAACATTTAGTTTTTTCACTATAAATAAGTTATGATGAACATTTAACGTTTATAATCTCCACTTTATCTTCACTTAAGGTTCATGAAAAAACGTCCATACGTTTTGGTCGAAACGCAGGCACGTTTCACTCAAAACGTATGGACGTTTTTAAAAAAGCCCGTGGGCTTTCATTTTAAAGCACCGCAGCTTTGTTTCCAAAGTACAAGTCGTTTGTTGCAAACAACAGGTCGTTTAAGAAAATCAACCTGTTGTTTTCTGAAAACAGGCAGTTGATTGGCTACAATCACCGTGGTGATTTTTTCAATCGCCGCGGTGATTGAACACAACCGCCGCGGCGATTAAAATAACATGGGCGGCGAATTTCAAACGGTCAATCAACAGACAACGATTATCAGGATTAAGAACCATTTTATGCTTAATTTTTATTTTTAGACAATGTCCCATAAGACGAAGCAGTAATCCGGTCAACTAAACTCAGGACGATACAGAGTGAAGATAAAGTGAACATTACAATCGTTAAATATTCACTCTATCTTATTTATGCTGAACCAACTAAATGTTAAATGAACATTTGAAGGTAAAAAACGGAAATATCATAATCCTTCACCCGTAAGTGTTAACTTAAGCAGAATTGGTTTAGGTAAAAAGGTTAATGTGAAGAAAAAGCAGAGAATATTTGATTTTTCTTTCTTTTTTTGTCGCCCGAATGAGTACAAAGTAAAACAACGTTCGTTTTATATAAGATTCGTGTTCGGGCACGGATTAAAAAATGAGAGATAAGACGAATTAATGTTAATTTTAAATTTAAACGATGAGAAACAATGCGTTTATTACTGCATTAGGGGGACGTTGTAGACGGACTCCTATGATCTTAGGGCTGTCTATGGCTCTATTTATGCCTTTTTCTTCTTTAGTTTATGCAAGTGATGCACAGGGAGTAAGCTCCGTTCAGGTTGCAGAACAATCCAAGAAAATTAATGGTACTGTTATTGATGAAACCGGAGAGCCGATGATTGGCGTTTCAGTTTTGGTAAAAGGCACTACTGTCGGGACTATTACAGATTTCGACGGTAAATTCTCTTTAGATGTCCCGGCGGGGAAAAATACTCTTGAAGTATCTTACATTGGATATAAGAATCAAATAGTTGCCGTTGGTAACAACACACAACTGAATATTAAATTGCAACCGGATACTCAAGCACTTGACGAAGTGGTGGTGATTGGTTATGGTACGGTGAAGAAACGCGATTTGACAGGTGCTGTAACTTCTGTAAAGAGTGCAGATATTACATTGAATCCGGGTTCAAATCCAATGGAGGCTTTGCAAGGAAAAGTTGCCGGATTGGATATTACGAAGGAATCTGGGAAAGCCGGTGAGTCTGTAAAGATGCAACTTCGCGGTACTCGCTCATTTACGGCAAGCGGTAATCCTACTTTTATCATTGATGGCATGGCAGGCGATTATGCTACATTGAACCCTAATGATATTGAATCCATTGAAGTACTAAAAGATGCATCTTCTACGGCGGTTTATGGATCGTCCGGTGCAAATGGTGTAATCATAATTACTACTAAGAGTGGCAAAGCAGGGAAAATAAATGTGAATTTAAATGCGTACGTTGGTATAAACGGTATGTCTACAACTCCCGAGATGCGTTCAGGCGACAGTTATTTGCAGGTAATCCGTGATGCCAACAGTGCTACCGGTAACTGGGCTTCTGCTGCCGATGATGAACGTGTAATGGATGGCTTGTTGGGTGCAGGTGCCTATGAAGCTCACCAAAACGGACAATACATTAATTGGGTAGACGAAGTTTTGCAGAATAATTTAACCCAAAATTACAGTTTGTCTGTTTCCGGCGGTAATGAAAAGACAAAGGCTTATATGTCTTTGAATTTTACAGATGAGGCTGGACAATATTCTGGTGATGATTATAAATTATATTCTTCAAATATCCGTATTGACCATGCTTTAAAGAAATGGTTAAAAATAGGTTTGAATGCACAATTGTCTTATGCCCATAAAAACTCTGCTTATGCCAATCTCGAGACAGCGTTAAATGCTACTCCATTAGGTCAGGTGAGAGATGAGGATGGGAATTTGAATGTGTATCCTACGATTGGAGGTTCTACTCTTAATATTTTGTTGAACACGCAAGGCGGAGTATATAAGAATCAGGGACAAACCCAAAAACTTTATTTCAATCCCTATATTGAGATTACACCGATTAAGGGATTGTCAATTATTTCACGTATTGGCGGAACTTTGACGAACAGCCGTACGAATTATTATCAGGGTGAAGGTTCTTACCAATATTATAATTCGAGTGGTGCTACTGCATCGGGAGTAAATGACTATTGTTATGCTAAAATTACGGATAAGCGTGGATACAGCTATAAGTGGGAAAATATCATCACCTATAATTTCCAGATTATGAAAGATCATGATTTCACAGTGACTGCAGTTACTACCTGGAATCATAATCAGAATGATGAAACGCAAATGACCGAAAGAAAAGTAACCAACAATAAGTATTTGTGGCACAACATGGGTGCTGCTGGTGATGCAAATTCTACTGTCTACTCTACTTACAACATGTCTAAAGGTATTGGATTGGTTGGACGTTTGGCTTATTCTTATAAAGGACGTTATTTGTTTTCTGCTTCTGTGCGCAGGGATGCTTCTTCTCGCTTGTCGAAAGATAATCGTTGGGATACTTTCCCTGCAGTATCTGCCGGATGGAGAATTTCCGATGAATCTTTCATGTCGGGTACGTCTGATTGGCTAAGCAACTTGAAACTTCGTGCAGGGTATGGAGTAACAGGTACGGCAGGTATCGATCCTTATAGCTCGGAAGCCAAATTGGAACAATCTAACATGAGCTTCAGCGGTATTGAGTCTACTACTTATTTATTCTCAAAGAACTATACAAATAAAAATTTGGGTTGGGAGAAATCTCACAATACCAACATTGGTCTGGATGTTTCCTTGTTTAACAACCGTATTGACTTGACTGCTGATTATTATATAACAAAAACAAACGGAGTAATCTGGGAACGTTTGTTACCGGCAAATAATGGTATGTATAGTGCTTCCGAGCAATATAATACCAATCTTAATATTTGTGAGACTAAGAATAACGGTATTGAGTTGGCATTGAATACCCGCAATATCATGACGAAAGATTTCACATGGAATTCAACGGTTACTTTCAATTACAACAAAGAAAAAATTGTTGCATTGACCGGTGGAACGGCTGATAACATTACCAATAAAGATTATGCTTTGAGTATAGGTTATCCCGTTAATTCGTTCTATCATTATAGATTGGACGGTATTTGGCAATTAGGTGAAGAAGAAGAAGCTGCTATTTATGGTCAGGCACCCGGTGATTATAAAGTGAATGTCCAGGGAATGGTAAAAGTGGGTGAAGGCCAGTACAAGAAACTTGATGATGATGGTAAATTTGTAACCGATAAAGAAGGCAATGATATTGTTTACAGTGCCGATAATCCTTACGATATCAGTGACAAAGATTATCAGGTCTTGGGACACAACAGCCCGGATTGGACATTGGGATTTCAAAACACCTTTACTTATAAAAACTTTGATTTGAGTGTCTTTGCTTATATGCGCTGGGGACAAACGATTAAGTATAAATTCTTGGGTTCTTATGATCCTACTGGAAAGAACAGTTTCCCAACTTACTTTGATTATTGGACTCCCGAGAATGCATCGAATGATTTCCCTGCAGCTAATGCAAACAAGGCAATATCCGATTATAAAGGATATTATGCAAGACAATATGTGGACGGTTCTTACTTGAAGATTAAAAATATTACGTTAGGATATTCTTTGCCAAAATCTGTATTGAAGAAGATAAATATGGAGAGATGCCGTTTTTATGCAACAGTTACAAATCCGTTTGTCTTTGCTAAAAGTCATTTGCTGAAGGATTATGATCCTGAAATGAACGGTAGCTTAAATTATCCATTGACTAAGCAATTTGTATTTGGTGTTAATGTATCATTCTAAAATAACTTATAAATAGATTTCCTATATGAAAAATAAATTATATAAAGTAGTGCTGACATTGTGTGCAGTGGCTACCATGTATTCCTGTTCATTGGATGAATATAATCCGACGGGAGTATCGGGAGATGAAACTTTGGCTACTTTCGACGGTTGGAAAGGGATGCAAACTTATTGTTACTCTTCTCTTTACGGGCAGTTGTTCTCAGCTGTAGATTATTGGGCTATGGCAGAAGGCGGTACGGACATCTGGTTGACTTCTACTAACAGAACGTGGGCTGCAGAGGTTATGTATTATGAAGGATTGACCACGAATACCAATTATTCAAATAAATTGTTTAAGCAGGCATATTCAATGATTAATACTTGTAATGCAGTGATAAACAGGGCTTCGGGTGTGGTTGATGGTGATCCGGAAAGTATTACGGTGTTAGCAGCCGAGGCTCACTGTCTGCGTGCTTATTATTATTCGATTCTGGTTGCGCAATATGGAAATATAACCTTGTCTCTTGATGAATCGGGTAATAATGCAGTTCTTTCTCCTCAGAGAAATTCCGTAGAAGAAATATATGCTCAGATAGTAACAGATTTGAAATATGCCGCAGAAAATTTGAAAGCAACTCCTTATGATGATGAATATGCACGTTGTACCAAGAAAACCGCTTTGGGATTGTTGGCACGTGCCTATGCTCAGGGAGCGGGTGAAGGTTTACAGGAAAATGGTGTTTCTTATTGGCAACGGGCAAAAGAGGTTGCAGAGGATTTGATAACTAATGCTGCTTCTTATGGAGCGGCTATATATGACGATGTGGAAGATGTTTGGGCACAAGCAAATAATAAGAACAACAAAGAGGCTTTGTTTATTGCATCCGGTCCTACCAGTAAGGCTAAAAGTTATGCCGAATCAAATTTGTTTACTTATATGTATCCCAACCCTTATAAGTTAAATGATATATATAAAACAAAAGACAATGGTAATTACCTTTATGGTAGAGTAAATAACAATATTTTTGCACCTTCTAAGTATTTGATTGACTGTTTTGATGCGAAGTATGATAAACGTTGGGAAAATTCATTTACTACAGCTTTTGCAGATTTCTCTTTTGAACAAACTCCTACATGGGGAGGTACGGGAACTTATAAAAGCAAACAGGTTACATTAACTCAGAGTCTCTGTGACAAATATGGCATTGGTTCCGATTTTGTTGGAAAGAAGATATATCCGTATGCTGATTTCGTGCTTGGCAGCAATACTGCAATGGGAAACCAATATGTATTCAGCGTTTGGCCAAAAGGAGATATAAGCGGAGATGTGGCAGTTTTACAAAATGTGAAGAACATATATGTGCATCCGTATCCGTTGGCAGAGGATGAAAACAGATTTGCTATTTATTTAAGCAAAGACAATTTGACTGCAGCTGATAAAGCAAAACGTGGCTATGCCTGCTTTAATATAGATGATTTGTTTGATAACGAAGGCAAATATAAAGAAGCTGCTTTTGATGGAACCAACTCTTATCAGTTATTTCCAGGACTTTCTAAATTTAACTGGAACTTCGACGGGGTATGGGGGAGCAATTTACAGAAGAAAACCGGTGATACTTTCATCATGCGTATGGCTGAAGTTTATCTGATTGCTGCCGAAGCAGAGCAACAATTAGGGGATGGCGGAAAAGCAGCAAGTTATTTGAATGTACTTCGTAAACGTGCTTGCAGAAATGTGGCAGATTATGAAAGTCACATGAAATTATCGACAGCTTCCGAACAGGATATTTTAGATGAATATGCACGCGAACTTTGTGGGGAGTTTAACCGTTGGGCTTTGTTGAAACGTCATAAAGCATTTGAATCTCAGTTGGCAAAGGGTAATCCTCGTGCTGCCAAGTCATTCTCTTCGAAGAATTATTTACGTCCGATATCTTATGATTTCTTGAATCAGATAGATAATGCAGCTGAATATGGAACAAATGGGTATTAATAAATATATTTATTAAAATGGAAGAAGCTGCTTCATTTTTTTGAGGCAGCTTCTTTTTTTATATCTTTTAATTCAAAGGAATGTCTGATATCTTTCTTAAAATTTAACCTTCATTCCCATGTTGTACATGATAAAAGAATAAATGTCGGTCTGTTCATCAAGCACTTTACTTATAGGTTTTCCTGCACCGTGTCCTGCTTTGCTTTCAATACGTATTAATTTAGGTTTGTCTCCTGTATTGGCAGCTTGTAAAGTTGCAGCATATTTGAATGAGTGAGCAGGAACTACACGATCATCGTGATCGGCTGTGGTTATCATAATAGCAGGATATGGAGTACCGTCATTCTTGATAGTGTGCAGAGGTGAATAAGCAAGAAGATATTCAAACATTTCTTTGCTGTCTTCACTTGTTCCGTAATCACTGGCCCAGTTCCAACCGATAGTGAATTTGTGATAGCGTAGCATATCCATTACACCAACTTCCGGGATAGCCACAGCGAACAAATCAGGACGTTGGTTTACGCAAGCACCTACGAGCAACCCTCCGTTTGAACCTCCTACAATGGCTATTTTGTCTTTATTGGTATAGTTTTCTTTAATCAAATACTCGGCAGCACCAATGAAGTCGTCAAATACATTTTGCTTATTCATCTTTGTTCCTGCCAAGTGCCATTCTTCTCCATATTCACCTCCGCCCCGTAAATTTGTTTGGGCATAGATGCCTCCATTTTCAAGGAATGGCAAACGGTTAGTAGAGAATCCCGGGTTTAGATTGATGTTGAAACCTCCATATCCATAAAGGAAGACCGGATTGGAACCATCTCTCTTTAAACCTTTTTTATAAGTGAGGAACATAGGAATTTTTGTTCCGTCTTTGCTTGGGTAGAATACTTGCTCGGTAACGAAATCTTCCGGGTTGAAGTCTACTTTCGGAGCACGATATAAAGTAGATTCATTTTTGTCCATATCATATTTGAACGTACTTCCCGGGAAGGTGAAGGAGGTGAAACCATAGAATACTTCCTTGTCGTCTTTGTCCCCGCTAAAGCTGACTGCCCCCAGAGTGGGGAGCTTGATTTCGTTTTCTTCTTTGCCTTCGAGAGTGTAAATATATGCATGGTTAGATGCATCCTTATTATAAGTAAGGAATAGTTTGCCGCCGATAACTTCGGCTCCATCTAAAACGGATTCCTGTTCCGGGATAAGTTCTTTCCAATTTTCAATTTTCGGAGATTTAATGTCGGCTGTCATGATGCGATATTTGGGAGCACCATAGTTTGTTAAGAAATAAATTTTATCTCCTATAACTGCAATAGGGTTATAATTGTAGTCGAGATTGGAAGCCAACTGTATGATAGGGGAGTTAGCTTTACTTAAATCTCTCATGTATAAAGCTGCTCCTAGTCCGGCTCCCGATTCATTGATGAATAATACACGTTCGTCTTCATTAACGCCTGCGGTGTAGAAACGTTTAGGATAGTTCGGATTCTGATAAATCAGTTTATCCCGGCTTTGTGGTTCTCCCAATTTATGATAATAGATTTTGTGATTCTCATTGGCATTGGAATATTCTTTTCCTTCAACGGGAGCATCGTATGCACTATAATAGAAACCATCTCCCTGCCATGAAGCCCCGGTTACTTTTGCCCATTGGATATGATCACCGGTTAGCTCTCCGGTAGCTAAATCTTTTACAAAAATCTCATTCCAATCCGAACCACTGCGAGCTATCAGATAAGCGAGATATTTTCCATCTTTGGAAAAAGATATGCCTGCAAGTGCCACTGTGCCGTCATCTGATAATTTATTGGGATCAAGCACAACCTTAGCTTCTCCGTCTAATGAATCTTGTTCATAAAGAACGCTTTGATTTTGTAATCCGTCATTCTTGTAAAAATAGTATTTCCCGTTTTTCTTGAATGGTACACCTATTTTTTCGTAATTGGCCAAATTGGTAAGACGTTCTTTTAAAGCTTGGCGAAACGGAATCTTTGATAAATAGTCGAATGTTACTTTGTTTTCAGCTTCTACCCATGCTGCCGTAGCTTGAGAAGTGTCGTTCTCCAACCAACGATAGGGATCGGCAACTTGCGTTCCGAAATAAGTATCGACAGTGTCCATTTTCTTTGCTTCGGGATAAGTAAGTGAAGTTTTTGAACCACATGAACATAATACTGCCATACTGCTTAAGATTAATAATTGTGTTATTCTCATTGTGATGATATTTAATATATTCTAAAACCTCAAAGGTAAGATAAAATGTTCTTTTTTAAAGAAAATGTGTTCAACTTTTCATATTCTGGTAAAAAAGTTGGATGTTATTATTAAGTAATTGGCAAAAAAAAGTAACTTTGCGCCGCTAAAATACGCTTGCTAATCGGCGTGATTATCAAGTGAAAGGGATGTATTTAGCTGTCTTTAGATAAAAAGAAATACATTAGCCGCATAAAGGATTATGAAACAATGGAATATATTATTTTTCATCCTTAGTTTTGTTTTATTGGTAGCTTGTACAGACGATGAAGGACGTAACAGAGCCAATGGAAAGATGAAAGTGAATCTTACGACTAATAATGAGATAGTCGATGTGACAACACGTACCCTTGGAGATAATGAATTTCCGGATGTCTCAGAATTTTCTATTGCAGTATTAATGGATGGTAAAACTGTGAATAAGTGGGATAAATTCAGTGATTATTCTCAGGATGATATTACTTTCCCGGTTGGAAGTTATACTTTAGTTGCTTCTTATGGAGATGAGGAGAAAGAAGGTTTCGGGCTTCCTTATTATAAAGGTACGGCGGATTTTGTAATTAAGGGAGGAGAAACCACTGATGTTGAAACTACCTGCACGCTGGCTAATACAAAAATTTCCATATCTTATACAGATGATTTTAAGAGCTATTTTAAGACCTATACCCCTACTGTTAAGTCGGAAGAAGGGAGTGAAGTGACTTTTGCATCCGATGAAACAAGAGCCGCTTATGTTAAACCGGGTAGAGTGGCAGTGAGCCTTACTTTTACAAAAGTAAACGGTGGTTTGAGTGCTACTACTATCGAGGTAACAACTATTGAGGCTCTTGCACAGCATCACTACCATGTGTTAATGGACGTGGATGCGGGTAAAGCTATACTTAGTATTATGTTTGACCGTGTAACGGAAGAAAAACCTGTTACTCTTGATATTTCAGATAAGGCTCTAAATATTAAAGCTCCTTATTTTACCTTGACAGGGTTCGAGAAAACGAGCAATGATGAAAATAAGTGGGAAGGTAATCTAACGGAATCAAGTAAACTTTCCGCTTTATTAACTTCTCTCGGCGGTTTTAAAAAATGTACTTTTAAGGCAGTTTCGCCAAATTTGCCTGATTGGCCGCAAGAGGGTTATGATTTGGCAAATCTGAGTGAGAAAGATAAAGAAGAACTTACCGGTATGGGATTTAAGTTAACTGGTTTTGGTGCAAATAAAGACCAGATGGCTATTATTGACTTTACCGGGGTAGTTCCTAACTTGAATATAACAGATGCAAATAGTGAACATCTTTTCTATTTGCAAGTAACCAGCACTTATGGCAAGGTGAGTGAGAAATATGTATTGAATCTCACTACTCCGAAGAACTTTATGTTATTACCTGCAGAAGCTGTGAAAATGAAAAGTTCCGAAGTAACTATTCCTGTGAAACTGAAAGAGGGTGATCCGAATCTCATTAAACTTAAATATAAATATTATGGGGTGATGACTGAGATTAAGAGTACAGAAATTACTCCGATAGCAGGCAAACCGGGATATTACAATATTAAGGCTAAGAATATTGATATGGGATTTGTGGCTAAGGACTTTCAAGCCGAATATAATGGAGTAAAATCGGCTATTGTCTCTATTCCTGTTATTGTACCTCAGTATAGTGTAGAATTGCCGATTGCCGATGTGTGGTCTTATTCTTTGACTATGACTATAAAACCTGAGGATGCAACAGACTTGAATAATATCATGAGTGCCATAGAACCTTATTTTTCTTTAGATGGTAGTTCTTGGACTAAAATAGATGCTCAACATTTGAATATTGATTTGAATACGGGTAAGGTTGAAGTTTCAAATCTAATGGCGGGTAGAACATATTATTTCAAAACAACCTGTGATGATGGGGGAGCTTTCTCGGAAGTTCTTGATAGAACAATGGAAGGTGCTGATTTGATTCCTAATATGGACTTTAGTAAATGGGATGAGAAAGTTACATATTCTCAAATTCAAAATGGGGGACGGTCTACACACTATGATTGGGGAAATAAATATAACGATTATGTCTATAAGGATATTGCATATAAAAATCCAATAGGATGGACTACTACAAATTCATTAACAGTGCCAAATAAGCCTAAAGTGAAAAATACTTGGTATATGGTTCCATCTGTTTTGAATTATTCAGAAAATGGTCATACAAATGTTGCTTTTTTAAGAAATGTAGCTTGGAATGATGATGGGGATGCTGTTAAGGATAATACAAATTCTAAGTTATTCGGAGGGGGTAATGAAGTACAGCCGCCAGATGATAAGAAAATGAAGCATTCTTCCGGTAAAATTTATTTGGGAAATTTAGAAAATGGTGAGGATACAGGAATAGAGTTTAAAGCAAGACCAACTAAAATATCATTTAAATATAAATATGTACCCAAAACGGAAGGAGATAATTTCGGTGGAGTGGTGCGTTTTATTTTAGAAAATGCAGAAGGACAAGTTTTAGTATCTTTTACAGAAACTCTTTCAGACACAGATTGGAGTCCTTTTACTAAAGAATTTGAATATTTGAGCAGTCTAAAACCAGCTCGTTTGAGGATGTTATTTACATCTTCTACATTGTGGTCGTTTGATCAGGATACGGAAAATTCTAAAATTAAAACTACTCCTGAAACAAATAATAGTGATAATGCTCTTAAAATATCGGTAGGTAGTGAGTTATATATAGAAAATATACAATTAGAATACAAATAATCATATGAAAGTAATAAAGAATCTCATTCTCTTTTTCTTAATAGGAAGTTTAAGCTTACTTAGTTCATGTGTGAAAGATTCATTTGCTGTGGATGATGAAACTACGGAAGAAACAGGGGAAGGGCAAGTGAGTCTTGCCATGCTAAAACTGGATGTGGATGAAAAAGTTACTACTAGAGGAGATGTAAATACGGATAATTATATTATTCGCATCTTCTCTGCCAAGAATAATTTGCAGGTAAAAGAATACCCTAAGTTGAGCGAAATGCCTGAAATTCTGACTTTGGAAGTGGGAGATTATAGAGTTGAGGCTCTATCTCACGAGGTGGCTCCTGCTGAATGGGAGAAGCCTTATTATAAAGGAAGCCAGACTTTTACAATAAAGAAAGATGAAGTAGTAACCATTAATGATATACCATGTTCTCTTCAGAATATCATGGTAAAGGTTAGTTTGAATGATGATTTGAAGACATTGGTTGATGGTGCTCAGTCGGTTACTGTCACTATAGGCAGCGGAAGTCTTATTTATTCTGCGAAAGATATTGAGGATGGACGTGCAGGGTATTTTGAAGCTGCAGAAGTTGGCAATATACTTGTGGCAACTTTTCAGGGAAAGGTAGATGGAGAACCAACAACAATGATTAAGAGTGAGCCAAATGTGAAGGGAGGAGAAGGAAAAAATGTGATTTTTAAAGTGGAAATACCTTCTGTTGGAGATGCAAGTATGAAGTTGAAACTGGATGCTGTTTGTAAAGATATAGACTTTACTACTTTGGTTAAACCCGGTGATGAAGTCATTTTACCGGAAGATCCAAGTGTAAATCCGGGACCGGCTAATGCGCCGACCATTACGGGTGAGGGTTTCAATATAGTGGATGAAATAGAAGTTGAAAAGGACGAAACAAAGACTATTATTGTGAATATTGCAGCAGATAATGGAATCCAAAATTTGAAAGTGAAAATCGATTCGGAAACATTAACTCCTGAAATTTTAAATGCTGTCGGACTTTCTTCTGAATTCGATCTTGCAAATCCGGGTAGTGCCGATTTGGAAACTGCTTTGAAAGGTTTGGGATTCCCGGTGGGAAGTGAAGTGATCGGCGTTAAGACTTTAGTGTTCGACATAACCAACTTTACTCCGCTGTTGGGATTGTATGGGTTGGCTTCTCATAACTTTATTATAACGGTAATTGATCAGGCCGGTAATACAAAGACAGCTACATTGGCATTAAAATCGGTAGCTAAGAAATGATGAAAGGTATAATGAAAATATTGGCTTCGTTGTTATTTGTTGCATCGGTACTGGTTGCTTGTAACGAAAAAGAATTAGTAGGACAGGAAGAAGGTGCACTTTCTTTAAAAGTGGATATGCAGAGTTACTTGCCTACGGTTATTACGCGAGCTAATCTTACAGATGAAGAACTTTTGCAAAACTGTAAGGTTTATATTCGCAATTCGGAGGGGTTGGTACGTAAGTTTGCAACTTTAAGTGAAATGCCTGATAAGATACAACTGATACCAAATGCCTATACAGCAGAAGTAACGGCAGGTGATTCTGTTGCTGCCTCCTTTACGGATTCCTATTATAAAGGTTCGACGGATTTTATCATAAAAACGAGAGAAACGGTTTCAGAAATAGTGAAATGTAAGATTCAGAATGCAGTCGTTGCTATTAAATTTTCAGATGAATTGCAGGAAGCGTTTCCTTCTTACACCATTACTGTGAGTAACCGTCTGGGTACATTGGAGTACACCCCCGAGAATATAGATGCTTTGGGATATTTTATGCTTTTGGGTGATGAAAATCAGTTGAGATGGAACTTTAAAGGGCAGGTGAAAGGAACAGGGACGGATATTGTAAAGAGTGGAACTGTTAATTTGGTAAAGAAATCAACGAAATATGTACTCACATTCAGTAACTCAGGTTCGGAAGTTGGTGGTGGAATGATAAATGTAACAGTAGATGAATCTGTTATCTCTTCGGATGTTGAGGTCGGATTAATGGCACGTCCTGTTATTAAACTCATAGAGGGAGATAAAGTGTATGATCTGGATATTCCTGCTTATCGTTCTAATACAGATCAAGGTGCAACTCCTATTAAAATTTCTATGGCTGCTAGTGTTCCTTTTGTGAGTTTGAAAGTAACGAGCGATGATTTTAAACGGTTAGATATTGATAATTTTGCCTCTTTTGATTTGTTGAAATTAACTGATACAGAATTACGTGATCTTGATAAAAAGGGATTTGAAGTAACATTTAGTGAGAACTATATGAAAGCCGAATTTTCTTTTGGGGAAAATTTGAGGAAGAAAATGACACAAGAGGCTAAGGATGAAGCTGGAAATGTGATAGATAATGTTTTTGAATTTGATATAGAAGTTGAAGATCGTAACGGAAAGCAAAGAAGCAAAACCTTAACGGTAATAGCTACCGATGCAATGGTTGCAACAGAGAGTATTCCAAATCCGGAAGATATTTGGAGTACAAAAGTTACATTGTATGGCAGCTTGATAGTGCCAAGTGCGAGTGACCTTAAGTTCAAATATCGTGAGCGGGGAACCCAAGAGTGGATTTCTTATGATAAAAATATAATAAAGAATGATGCCAATAAAACTTTCAGTGCTATCCTAACAGGGCTAAAGCCGGGTACGATCTATGAATATCAGGCTGCTTCAGGAGAGGTAGGGGCAAAAGAATCGAAAGAATTTATGACTGAAATGCCAATTCAATTACCTAATAGGGGATTTGAGGAATGGAATGGCAGCTCTCCCCTTTATATATTTAAAAATGGTGATGATATGTTTTGGGATAGTGGTAATACCGGTTCGGCAACAATGAGTAAGAATGTAACGACAAACGACTCGAGCGTAAAGCATTCAGGGAGTTATTCCGCTAAATTAAAATCGCAATTTGTAGGCGTCTTGGGAATTGGAGCTTTTGCAGCAGGCAATATCTTTGTGGGTAAGTTTTTAGAGATTGATGGTACAGATGGTATATTGAGATTCGGTCGTCCATTTGATACGCGCCCTTCGAAATTAATATTGTATTATAGATATACTTGTGGTACGATAGATAATGCAAAGTCTCCCTATGAAAGTTTGAAGGGAAAAGATGACATGGCAGATATATATATAGCTTTGGGCGACTGGCAACATCAGTCTTATGGCTCAGAAACAGACATCCCGGTTTTAGTAAAAACAAAAGCTTCTGTTCGTCAGTTGTTTGACTCGAATTCTTCTAATGTAATAGCCTTTGGTGAACAAGTTATTACAGAGTCTACAGAAGGAGATGGCTTTGTGAAATTGGAAATTCCTATTAAATATCGTTCCAATCGTAAACCAACGGATATTATTGTGGTAGGTACAGCGAGCAAATACGGAGATTATTTCACGGGAAGTACAAATAGTACTTTGTGGCTTGATGATATAGAGTTGATATATGATGATGTGATATTTGAAAAACAGACAAATGAATAAATTATTAAAAACAATATTACTCATTATATTCGGAGTAACAACAAGCAGCGGTTTGTTGCAGGCACAAGATTTCAGACGAAATATTGAGATGCGTACATTCATTCCTAAAGGGCAATGGATTGTAGGTAGTTCGGTTTCTTATTCTCAATATAGTAATGATAATTACCAGTTTCTCATTGTTGAGAATCTGAGTGGAGAAGGATATTCTTTTAAAGTGAGTCCCGTGCTTTGCTATGCTTTTAAAGATAACCTTGCGGCAGGAGGTCGCTTTATGTATAGCCGTAATTATACAAAGCTGGATAATGTGGGAGTGAATATTGATGACGAGACAAGTTTTGATGTAAGTAATTTATATGAGTTAAAACACTCCTATTCAGGTATTGCCGTTTTAAGGAATTATATCAATTTAGGTAATAGCAAGCGTTTTGCTTTGTATAACGAGGCGCAACTTGAATTGGGTGGTTCGGTGTCCAGAGTGGTGAATGGAAAAGGAGACGACTTAACAGGAGTATATCAAACTTCGTTCAATATGAGCGTAGGATTAAGCCCCGGATTAGTAGCTTTTATCAATAATTATACGGCTGTGGAGGTGAGCATTGGTGTTTTGGGGCTGAATGTCAGTAAAACGCGCCAAGTAACAGACCAGATATACACAAGTAACCGTTCGTCTACAAGTGCTAACTTCAAGATAAACTTGTTCAGCATCGGGTTAGGAATTGCCTTTTACCTTTAATATATGGAAAGACAGATGCATAAACGGTTAATAATATATGTGGGATTGATATTCTTTACCCTTGTTTCTTGGGGAAAGATACCGGGGGAAGTTTCGGATTCCTTGCCGGTAAAAGATTCGGTTCCTGCATTTAAGAAAGATACATTACCGTTGAAAGGAAGTCTGGACTTCCTGAAAATGAAAGCAATCGGCAGATATAACCGTGGTATTATGAACTACCGTTTCATACCGCGTGGTAAGTGGATAGCCGGATTTACCGTTTCTTACTGGGATTATAATAGTGCCGATAACAAATTGATGTTTGCCTACTTTGATGATTTTGACTGCGATGGGCGTAACCTGAATTTTTCATTGTATGGTGGATATGCCGTTGCCGACAATACCATAGTAGGATTAAAATTCGGTTACCGAAACACGAAAGGAAACCTTAATAACATAACACTTAGGATAGATGATGATTTGGATTTCTCGTTGAAAGACTTGCATCTGAATCAGAAATTATATAATCTGGCATTGTTTCACCGTTCTTATGTTGGTTTGGATGCGGGCAAGCGTTTCGGACTGTTCAATGAAACGGCATTGACTTTTAATTTCGGTCAATCACTCTTTGATCGTGGAGCGGACGAGAATCTGATAAATACCAAAACTAATATTTTTGAAGTTCAGTTAGGGGTGAACCCCGGTTTAGCCATATTCATCATGCAAAATGTGAGTGTGGAGTGTTCGTTGGGTATAGCCGGAATACGTTTTAGACGGGAGAAACAAAAGAATAGCTTGGATGAAACGGGTAAGAGAACGGTAGCAGGATCTAATTTCAGGATAAATCCATTTAATATAAATCTGGGTTTGACTGTTTGTTTATAGCTTTATGAAATATACCAAAATATATATTGTAATTTTTATTGCTGCCGTGCTGCTTTGGGTACTTTGCCGGAACTGGTTTGGCGCATCTTCGGAAGAAGAAGTTATGCCTCAAACGGAACTTATTCCTATCGGGGGGATTGATTCGCCTAATGTTGTCAAAGAAGAAGTGCAAGACTCATTGCCGGTGAAGAAAGAAAGGGCAAAGGTTAATAAACCGGTTGTTGTACTGCCTGTAAATCTCGAACCGCTTGCAGTGGAAGAATCTCAAAAGAATCTTCCGATTCTTAATATTCAACCTTTGCTCACGGAAGGTGCTGTTAAGGTAATGGCAGATGAGGCCGTAGGCAGGGATTCAATATTGCTGGCGGTCAGGATGCCGGAAAAGAAAGCGCCGATAGAATGGGATAATGATACGTTGCCTGTGAAGAAAGGGATTGATTTGCTTCGCATAAAGAAAATAGGACGGTATGACCGTGGTATTGTCAATTACCGTTTCATGCCTGAAGGGGCGTGGATGTTTGGTATTGACGCTTCTTTTTGGGATTTTGACAGCGAGAACAACAAGATGCTTTTTGCTTACTTGGATGATTTCAATTTCAATGCCCGTACATGTTCTTTCTCGCCCTTCCTTGGTTATTTTATAAAAGATAATCAGGAGATAGGCATAAAACTGGGATATAAATATACCGATGGTTATCTGGGAAATATCAGTATAAAGATAGATGATGATATGAACTTTTCGTTGAAAGAATTGAAATTTGAGGAAAATATATATAATTGCAGCTTCTTTCATCGTTCATACATCGGTTTGGATAAAGGCAAACGCTTTGGCTTGTTCAATGAAACTTCTTTGAATTTCGGATTCGGAAACTCCGAATTTAAAAGAGGGAGCGGAGAAGAATTGAAATCAATGAAAACAAATATTTTTGAAGCACGTGTGGGGATGAGTCCGGGATTAAGTGTTTTCATTATGCAAAACATCAGTGTGGAGTGCAGTGTGGGGATACTTGGTTTGAGGTTCAGAAGGGAGACTCAAATGAATAATCTCGGCGAGAGTGGCTCGCGTGCCAATGGCGGAGCCAATTTTAAAGTAAACCTGTTTGATATTAATTTAGGAATGGTTATTAGTCTGTAATTATGAAACATAGAATAAGAAAAATATTATTGTCGTTTTTTATTGCCGGTTGTTTAACTGCAATTCTTTTTTCATGTATTGAAAATAATTTGCCTTATCCTACCGTGAGATTATCTATAACAGATTTCGCTGTCGATGGTCAGATTGGTGATGCGGTGTTCAATAATGAAGAACGTACAATAACTGTAAGTTTGCTCGACTCTGTTGATTTGAAAAAGGTCCTTGTCACCCGTTTTGCATATACTGATACGGATGGGGCAACGGCAGATTTATCGGCTAATTCTACAATAGACCTGACTTCTCCCAAGGAAGTTACTCTTTCGCTTTATAAAGAATATAAATGGAAAATCATAGCCGAACAAACCATAGAGCGCAGATTTAAAGTAAAGAATCAGGTTGGGCAGTCATTCTTCGATGCAAAAAATCGTCAGGCGGTTACTTATGTAAATAAGAAGACAATGCTGAACAAAATTACTGTCGAGGACTTGAAACTCGGTCCTATCAGCTCGGAAATTACTCCGGATTTTACTTCTTTGAAAGATTTCAGAGAACCGAAAAAGGTAAATGTGATTTTCAGAGGCGAAACGGAAGAGTGGACTCTTTATGTCTTTATTACGGACAAAGTAGTGTCAACAACTTCGGTTGATGGGTGGACAAATGTGGCATGGTTGTATGGTGAAGGTCAGGAAGATATGGAAAACGGTTTTGAAATCCGTGAAAGTTCTTCGGAAGAATGGACGAGAGTGGATCAGAGTTTGGTGAAACAGGATGGAGTGACGTTCTCTGCATGCGTTCCTCATTTGAAAGAAGGAACCGAATATGTTTGTCGTGCAGTAGCAGGCGAGGATTATGGGGAAGAAAAGACCTTTACGACAACGGCATCTGTCATTTTGCCGGGAGGTACTTTTGATAATTGGAGCCAAAGTGGTAAGGTCTGGAATCCGTGGGGAGAAAATGAGACTCCTTTCTGGGATACAGGTAATAAGGGTGCAACTACTTTAGGAGATAGTAATACAGTTCCTACCGATGATATATGGGGAGGAAAGCAAACAGGCAAAGCTGCAAAACTGGAATCTAAATTTGTGGGTATCGGGGCAACCGGAAAACTGGCGGCAGGTAATATGTTTGTTGGTAAGTACGTGGCAACAGATGGTACTAATGGTATTTTGAGTTTCGGACAGCCTTTTACCGCTTATCCTACTCGCTTGAAAGGTTATTATAAATATACTCCGGCAATTATTGATAATGTTTCTGCCGAATATGCATCATTAAAAGGTGTGCCGGATACTTGCTCGATATACATAGCTATCGGTGATTGGGACAATCCGCTTGAAATCCGCACCAAGCCTTCTAACCGGAAGCTTTTTGACAAGAATGATAAGAATGTGATTGCTTATGCCGAATTTGTTTCCGGAACTCCGGCTGCTGTTTATAAAGAAGTAAGTCTGGAGTTGGAATACAGGGCTACAAACAGAAAACCGACATACATTATTATGGTATGTTCGGCAAGTAAATATGGGGATTTCTTTACCGGAGCATCAGGCAGTGTGCTCTATGTGGATGAACTTACTTTGGAATATGATTACTAAGTAACCTGAGTTCGATATAATATTAGAATGGAATAAAATATTGTGCCATTTTCTGTAATTTTGGAATCAGGTAGCATAGCGTAATAGATTGTATATGTTATAATTTGTCACTATAAATTCACTAATGTTATTGCTATCTACCTAATTTACAAAGAAATATATTCGCCAAAATTATATCGAACTCAGGTTCATTATGATGTTGTAGACTGGGTTTTAATGGCAAGTATCAGAGAATCTGAGAATGATCTTTTCGATTATGAGGATACTAATTCTGAAAGCTACTCCGGTATAACTACAGCTACAACTGTGAAAAAACTGCTGACTAAAATGTGTAAAATAGTGTTATTATGAAAAAAAAGCATATAATTGGCTTAGCGACTCTTGTT
>CABUKU010000032.1 GCA_902492205.1 uncultured Bacteroides sp.
TGTACACCGTCTCGCCTGTCAGTGTACACTGACTCACTTAAATGTCCCGTCGTTTACTCTTAATTGTCCTTATGTTTTTTTTAAATGACCTGTTGTTTTCGGTTAAACATGCTGTTGATTGAAATAAACATGCAGTCGATTGAAATAACTCTAACCATAAAAGTGCATCAAAAGTGAAGATAAAGTGGAGATTAGAAATGTTAAACATTCACCGTAACTTATTTATAATGAAAAAACTAAATGTTAAATGAATATTTGAAGGTAAAAATAGAAAAAGTATTATTACTTGGTAAAAGAATGAAGTTATTGCTTCACAAACCTGCCACCTTCCCAATCATAAACAATCTCACTACGTAAAAATGGCTTAAGCAATTTTGCCGATGCTTCATCTAAATAATCCAATAATGTAGAACGGAATATTAATGAAGCATTATCAGGAGATAATTTTGCCTCCATCAAATTTATATCTATCATATTACGGGCGATAATAAAATCATCTTGCTTTGATGCATCCGAAGGAGCCACCAGAAAATCATTTACCGAAGGCAAAGTGATATAACTATTTAAGTTTGCAGTACTGTAATCGGCAGAATAAAATTTCAAATCACTGTCACAAGCTTCTCCGCAAACAGTATTTACCACACAAACAACATTTACGGAATCGTTGACCGGAAGCACTTTAAATTGTGTACTGCACCCTAAAGCATCTTGCAAATAAATATAATCCTTTGTCAGAGTCTTCATTTCGGCATTCTCATCGAACTTGTTTTTCACGGCTGCTTTCATCTTACTCTCAAGAAAGTCGGCAAAATCGGCACGATTTACTTTGGTCAGCAGTGGAGAAAGGGAATCGGGCATATTCACAAAGAAACTTTTTGCCGTCTGGGCTTGCACAGTTACAGCAAACAAAGAAACAAGAAAGAAATATAATATCTTTTTCATAACATGCATATTCAGTATCAGTGATGCAAATATACCACTATTAATGAAGTGGAGGGATTTTTTATAACTTTATTTCAGATAAAAAGAAAAGGCTATCCTGAAATTTCATTTCAAGTCAGCCCTTTCTTTTTTTGTCTTATAAATCAGCTTATTATAACTGAGTCTTTACTTGGTCTAAAATCTTTTTAATTTCAGCACGCTCCGGAGAAATAGCTACTGCTTCTTCCAGATAATCATTCGCTTTCTTAAAATCGGCAACCGCCTTATCTTTATTTGCAGTTGCATTAGCTTTCAACAGGTTAGCTCCATTATTATAAAAGAGGACTCCCAAACTGTAAAGTGCATCCGTTTTCCATTTTTTACTTTGAAGGGTAGTCACTTCCTTGTAGTTCTCCTCTGCTTTGGCTACATTACCTTTCTTCTGGAAAGCCTGACCTGCTTTCAAATAATAAATAGCATAAAGTTTTTCAAGAGTTGCATTACCCGGAACAGCCTTAAGACCTTCTTTCAAAGTCTCCACATACTTGGCAGTATTATTCATGTCACGATAAGCTCCGGCTTTGCCCACATAAGCATTTGCCACACTGTAATTCTTCTGAATAGCTATATCGAAATATTTGGCTGCATCCGCATATTTTTTCACATTGTCGGCACATACACCACAATTAAAAGCAATTACCGAATCCTGATTATTAGTCAATTCCAAATACTTACTGAACTTATCAAAAGCAACAGCATAGTTCTTTGCGTTCAAAGCCTCGGCACCCTCATTTCTCAACTGATTGGGATCCGGTGTTTGTGCAAAAGAGTTGTTTACCGTAAAGAATAAAGCTGCTAATAAAAAAAGTTTTTTCATAATAATAAATAGTTTTTTTAGTTACGTGATTTTCAAATTTAGGAGCTACACACATAACTCGCAAACCCTTTTGTATCTTTTGTTATTTTTGAAGTTCTGATAACAATAGTTACAGTAACTTAAATCCATAAATTACCGACTACCTAAATATAAGAATATCATGCCGATAAGTACTAATAATAAATCAACAGCCTTGCTTTTTAAGTTCTTTTCGTGGAAAAGCATCGCCCCGAATATAAACGAAACGATAACACTTCCCCGGCGAATCATCGACACGATGGAAATCATGGAATCTTCAAGGCTGAGAGAGTAGAAATAAACAAAATCGGCAGCAGACAGGAATATGGATATTAAAATAATTGACCAATGCCAATGAAAGGGAGTGGATGCTTTTCGTTTAGGCCACCAAAGCAACATCAGAATACCTCCCATCATGAAAAGTTGATAAATATTATACCACGATTGTACCACCATGCGGTCAAATCTTCCCATCAGGAATTTATCATACAATCCGCTAACAGCACCGGTCACAGCAGCCAACACAATAAAAAATATCCATTTGTTGTGACGAAAATCAATTCCTTCCTTTTTACCCGAACGGCTAAGCATGAAAAAAGAAATAACTGCCAATAACACACCAATCCATTGATACAGGTTCAGACGTTCACCAAACACCAGCATTGCTCCTACAAGCACCATCACCGGACGGGTTGCATTAATAGGACCTACAATGGTAATAGGCAGATGTTTCATACCGAAATAGCCGAATATCCATGATGAAAGAACGATGACAGATTTCAACACTACAAACTTCTGAACATCCCAGCCTTCCTGTGGAACAAAAAAGATAGTATTATTCAAAGTCTCAGGCTTCCAAACAGAAAGTAGAATAAAAGGAAGAAATATCAGACTGGAAAAAAGAGTATTGAGAAACAACACGGGAATTACCGCATTATCTTTAAGAGACTGTTTCTTGAATACATCATAAAAGCCCAACAGAACTGCCGAAGTAAAGGCCAAAAGTAACCACATAATTAATTGAAAGTTGGGAGTTGAAAATTAAGAGTTTCTTCAAATATATCTTCCGAATAACCTATATCTACCAAAAATAATGCCTGACCGGGCACAGATGTACCTGCTATTCCCCGGTTTTTGCCTTCTATCACTTTACGGAAACCTTCGATTGTGAGTTTTCCTTTGCCTACTTCCAACAATGTACCTACAATAGCTCTCACCATATTACGCAAAAAACGATCCGCTTTTACCGTAAATACCCAATTGCAGTCATCTATCCGGGTCCATTCCGCATGCATTATCTTACAGTTGTTTGTCTTTACATCCGTATGCAGTTTACTGAAACTGGTAAAATCGGTATAATCAAATAAAGTGGCTGCCGCTTTATTCATTGCATCAAAATCAAGCGAACCAAACATACGGTACTTTAAATGACGGTTAAACGGATATTTTACCGTAGTAACGTAATACTTATAAGTACGATAAGTTGCATCAAAACGGGCATGGGCTTCGGGAAGTACTTTACGAACACCATATACGGAAATATCAGGTGGCAACAAGCGGTTCAGTTTATCTGTCAATGTATTCAAATCAACCACTTCTCCCTCAAAATCAAAATGCGCTACCATCAATGAAGCGTGTACTCCGGCATCCGTACGTCCCGCCCCTATCACTTCAATATCAGAACGAAGATAAGTAGAAAGAGCTTTCATCAATTCTTCCTGTACACTGATACCATTGGGTTGTATCTGCCAACCATGATAGTTGGTCCCCTCATAAGCCAAATAGATAAAATATCTCTGCATACCTTTTTTATCTTGCTGTGATATGAAAACATCCTTGTTTCAATTCATACTTCACATAGCAACGATCCCATTTCTTCAAATCGCGCAACACTTCTGCCAATACAAGTTTAAGAGTATCGGCACCCACATCTTGCATGGGGCGCTCACTCTCCACCTTCTTGAAGCGGCGGTAACTTACATCGAATGTCGTGCCATAATAATGTGCCGAATTAAGCGAAGCATTTCCATTGCGTTTACGTAAGCGTTTCACATCATTTTTGGTTCTCAACACAGAAGTAACAATAATCAGATTGGGATTTAATCCTTTTGACTCTAACGAATCCAAGAAATTAGATCCGATCCTCGTCAGCAAAACACTTGCTTGTGGAACTAAATAGGGTATGGAATGAGTAAGAGAGTCCATAGCAAAGAAGCCATTCTCCCTGATACGAAGCAAACGCCTTTTCAGGCTATCCGCTTCTTCACGGTTTTCAATCGGGCTAATACCGATTTTTTGAGCAGAAGAAAGGTGTATCTCATTTAAATCACCAAAAGCCCGGCGATAACTGGTAACTCCCTTTATATTTCTGGGAGTATTGAGTTTAAAAGAAGTATCTTTTTTTTCTTTGCAACTTATCTGGAGGAATGCCAACAAAAACAGCGGAAGAAGGTAATAGATTCTATTCATAACTGTAACTCTACACAAATCATCTTTTTCTTTTCAAGCCACAAAGATAATTCAAAAAACATTTTGATAAAAGCGTTCTGCAAATTTATTCAGCCGGAAAAGGCAAACTATCGAAACGATTGATTAAATTTGCAGTCATAATTTAAACGAGTTGAATGATAGAAAAACTTATAGTTCTCGAGGATATTGATCCTGTCATTTTTTACGGCGTAAACAACGCTAATATTCAATTAATTAAAGCTTTATATCCAAAGCTGAGAATTGTCGCCCGGGGTAATGTCATTAAAGTATTAGGCGATGAAGAAGAGATGTGCGCATTCGAAGAAAGTATTCTTGCATTAGAAAAGTATTGCGTACAATATAATAACCTGAAAGAAGAAACCATTATAGACGTTATAAAAGGGAATGCTCCGCAGGCTGAAAAAGCCGGTGATGTGATTGTATTCAGCGTCACAGGTAAACCGATTATTCCCCGAAGCGATAATCAATTGAAGCTCGTAAAAGAGTTTGAGAAGAATGATATGCTATTCGCCATCGGTCCTGCCGGATCGGGGAAGACATATACAGCCATTGCACTTGCTGTACGGGCTTTAAAGAATAAAGAAATAAAAAAAATCATTCTAAGTCGCCCTGCAGTAGAAGCCGGAGAAAAGTTAGGCTTCCTTCCCGGAGATATGAAAGATAAAATAGATCCTTATCTACAACCTCTCTATGATGCACTGCAAGATATGATTCCGGCAGCCAAACTAAAAGAATACATGGAATTGAATATCATCCAGATTGCGCCACTGGCTTTTATGCGCGGACGTACACTGAATGATGCAGTCGTTATTCTCGACGAAGCACAGAATACCACAACCCAACAAATAAAAATGTTCCTTACCCGTATGGGTATGAACACTAAAATGATTGTTACAGGTGACATGACTCAGATAGATTTACCAACTTCACAAACATCGGGATTGATACATGCATTGCATATCCTGAAAGGAGTAAAAGGTATCAGTTTCATCGAATTGAACAAGAAAGATATTGTCCGCCATAAGTTGGTGACACGGATAGTAGAAGCTTATGAAAAGTTTGAAGAAAAGCAAAAAGCTGAGAAAGCAAACAAAAAGAAATTAGAATAATCATTTAATTTAAAAATACAACTATGAGTAAAGCATTAGTAAGAACAGATTTTAATTTCAAAGGACAGAAAAACGTTTATCATGGAAAAGTACGTGATGTATATAACATCAACGGTGACAAACTTGTGATGGTAGCTACTGACCGTATTTCGGCTTTCGACGTAGTATTACCGGAAGGTATTCCCTATAAAGGACAAATGTTGAATCAGATTGCAGCTAAGTTTTTAGATGCTACAACAGATATTTGCCCGAACTGGAAACTTGCTACTCCCGATCCAATGGTGACAGTAGGTGTTCTTTGTGAAGGTTTTCCGGTAGAAATGATTGTACGCGGTTATCTTTGCGGCAGTGCATGGCGTGCATATAAAAGCGGAGTTCGCGAAATCTGTGGCGTGAAGCTTCCCGAAGGAATGAAAGAAAACCAGAAATTTCCGGAACCAATCGTTACTCCTACTACCAAAGCTGAAATAGGACTTCACGATGAAGACATCTCCAAAGAAGAAATCTTGAAACAAGGGTTGGCTACTCCCGAAGAATATGCTATTCTGGAAAAATATACACTTGCCCTTTTCAAAAGAGGAACTGAAATTGCAGCAGAACGCGGACTTATTCTGGTTGATACCAAATATGAATTCGGAAAACATAATGGCACTATCTATCTGATGGATGAAATTCATACTCCGGACTCTAGTCGTTATTTCTATTCGGATGGCTACCAGGAACGTTTTGATAAAGGCGAAGCACAAAAGCAACTTTCAAAAGAATTCGTTCGTGAATGGTTGATGGAAAATGGTTTCCAAGGAAAAGACGGACAGAAAGTTCCTGAAATGACTCCTGAAATTGTGGAAAGCATCAGCAACCGTTACATTGAACTTTACGAGCACATTGTTGGAGAAAAATTCGTAAAAGAAGACACCAGCAACATTGCAGAACGTATTGAGAAGAACGTAACTGAATACTTGAAATAATTAACAATTGACAATTGACAGTTCCTTGCGGTATTGTCAATTGTCAATTATCAATTGTCAATTAATAAAAATGAACTACCCACAAGAAAATATCAAACCTTACAACGATAACGAAAAGAAAGGTGCACAGGTAGAAAAAATGTTTGATAACATTGCTCATGCCTACGACCAACTGAATCATACCCTATCATTGGGAATAGATAAAAGTTGGAGACGGAAAGCAATAGCATGGCTCAAACCTTTCAAGCCTCAGCGCGTTATGGATGTAGCCACAGGAACCGGCGATTTCGCTCTTCAAGCCTATCGGGACTTGTTACCTGAACAGCTTATCGGGACGGATATATCCGAAGGAATGATGAATGTGGGAAGAGAAAAAGTCAAAAAAGCAGGGTTAGAAGGAAAAATATCGTTTGCAAAGGAAGACTGTACAAGGCTTTCTTATCAAGAGAGCAGTTTTGATGCCATTACGGTTGCTTTCGGTATTCGTAATTTTGAGGATTTAGACGAGGGACTGGCTGAAATGCACAGAGTATTGCAACCCGGCGGACATCTTGTCATCCTTGAACTTACAACTCCCGATAGATTCCCAATGAAACAATTATATCACATCTATTCCAAGATTGTGATACCTACTCTGGGCAAACTGTTTTCAAAAGATAACAGCGCATACACTTATTTACCACAGTCTATAAAAGCATTTCCGCAAGGTGAAATAATGAAAGACATTATTCAAAAAGCCGGATTTAAGGAAGTGGCTTTTAAACGGCTGACTTTGGGTATCTGCACTCTTTACATGGCTACAAAGTAAAATAATCAATAAATAAAAACCTTATGGATAAATACGGCTTAATCGGCTATCCACTGAAACATTCGTTTTCAGTCAATTATTTCAATGAAAAGTTTAATTCAGAAGGTATCGATGCTGAATATGTAAACTTTGAAATACCTTCTATCAACGAACTGCCCGATGTCATTAAAGACAATCCTAATTTGAAGGGATTGAATGTAACCATTCCCTATAAAGAAAAGGTTATTTCTTATCTTGACGAGCTTGATAAAGATGCTCAAGCCATTGGTGCCGTTAATGTAATAAAGATTATCCGTCAACCCAAAGGGAAATATAAACTTATCGGTTACAATTCCGATATTATCGGTTTCACAGAATCCATTGAGCCACTCTTGGAACCACACCATAAAAAAGCTCTTATTCTAGGAACGGGAGGAGCTTCAAAAGCTGTATTCCACGGATTAAAGAACTTGGGAATAGAGGCCAAATATGTATCACGTACTCCGGCAGCCGGAATGTTGTCCTATGAAGAACTTACCCCGGAAATAATGGCCGAATACACAATAATTGTAAATGGTACTCCTGTAGGAATGTATCCTAAAGTGGATTTCTGCCCGGATATTCCTTATGAATATCTCACTCCGAACCATCTCTTATATGATTTGTTATATAACCCGAATGTCACCTTGTTCATGAAGAAAGGCGAACAACACGGTGCTAAAACAAAGAACGGGCTGGAAATGCTATTACTGCAAGCTTTCGCTGCATGGGAGATCTGGCATAAATAAAATCATTATGCGGAAAAAATTACTTTATTGTTTACTGATTCTTGTAGGTTTATTCATTATCGCAACTATCGGTGGAAGTTTCTATATGCTGGATTATTCTCTGAAACCTGTAAACAGGGGAAAGAACATAGAAGCTTCTTACGAATATATGTACAAAGAATATCCTTACCTAAAGCCATGGGTGGACAGCCTAAACCATGTTTCCGCGTTAAAAGACACTTTTATTAAAGCAGATGACGGTACAAAACTTCATGCCTATTACATAGCCGCCAACCGCCCCACTGTCAAAACAGCAGTCATTGTTCACGGATATACGGATAATGCCATACGTATGTTTATGATAGGTTATTTGTATAATCATGATTTGAATTTCAATGTTCTCCTTCCCGATTTAAGAGATACAGGTGAAAGCGGTGGAGATTATATTCAAATGGGATGGCGTGACCGTCTTGATGTCATGCAATGGATGCACGTTGCCAACCAAATATACGGTGACAGCACTCAAATGGCAGTACACGGTATTTCTATGGGAGCAGCCACCACTATGATGGTATCAGGGATGCCACAACCGAAATTTGTTAAATGCTTTGTTGAGGACTGCGGCTACACCAGTGTATGGGATGAGTTTTCTTATCAACTCAAAGAAGATTTTGGATTACCCAAATTCCCTCTTATGTACACTACAAGTTGGCTTTGCCAGTTAAAATACGGGTGGAATTTTAAAGAAGCATCGGCACTGAAACAAGTTGCCAAGTGTCATTTGCCGATGCTATTCATTCATGGCAGTGCAGATACTTATGTACCTACCCGAATGGTTTACGAACTATATGACGCCAAGCCCGAACCCAAAGAATTATGGATTGTGCCCGGAGCAACACATGCCATGTCTTACAAAGATGATACAAAAGAATATGTAACTAAAGTAAGAGAGTTCGTAAACAAATACATTCAATAGTTTTACCAAATTACATCTGCACATTCTTGTTAGTAAGCATTTCACCTTTATATTCTCCGGTCAGTGTATTGAAGAAAGCAACAATTTTATCCACTTCCGCCTGTGGCAAGTCAATACCTAATTGATATTTAGCCATTGCACGGATAGCATCATCCATTGTTTTCATACTTCCATCATGGAAATAAGGAGCAGTTAAAGCTATATTCCTCAATCCCGGAACTTTGAAACGATGGCGGTCACGCTCCACTTTTGTTTGTTTGAAACGACCATTATCTTCTTCTGTCATTTCTGCGTTGCGGTCCGCAAAGTAATCATGTTGCACACCGATTAATTCATAAGACTGTCCGCCAAGTATTTCACCTACATGGCAAGTTGCGCAATCATATTTCTTAAACAACTCATATCCTGCAAGTTCATCAGCAGAGATTGCATTCTTATCCCCTTTCAAATAAAGGTCAAAACGCGAATTCGGAGTAAGCAGTGTCTTCTCAAACTCTTGGATAGCGTTAGTAATATTCTTTTCAGAAAGTCCGTCAGGATATACTTCTGTAAAAGCTGCCACAAACGGCTTATCTTCTTGAAGTTTGGTAATAATCTGATCGAAAGACTCACAAGCCATTTCCACCGGATTCAATGGAGGGCCTGCTGCCTGATCGGCAAGAGTATTGGCACGTCCATCCCAGAACTGAACAAAATTATAAGCAGCATTGTAAACAGTCGGAGCATTTACACCACCAAATTGTCCGCCTACACCTTCAGAATATTGCTTATTATCAACACCACCGGTATCCAAACCGTGACAAGAAGCACAAGACACAGTATTATCAGCAGAAAGACGTGTGTCGTGATAAAGCATATCACCCAAAATAACTTTACGTACATCAACAGCAATTGAATCGGCAATCGGACGTATCGGTTCATTTGCAAATTCCGGAGCAACCATCACATCAGCATACTGAATCATACGGTGATTTTTCGCCCAGTTCAATGCTAATTCTTTTTTAGCATCAGTTATAGAAGAACCCCAATGCACCAGATAATATTTAGCCATCGGCATCTTACCATCCATAATAACTTTTTCGACTTTAGCCAAATCCACCTTATTCACAGGACGTCCGGCTTTCAAATCTTCAGCCATTTGTGTCATGTCAAAAGCACGGTAAGCTTTAGTCACATCTTCCATTACAATTTTTCCGGCAACTGGCATACTTGCATAGAAAGGCAGGTCGGGAGTAGAAGTATGACATCTCAAACACCCCGATGCTTCGATAATTTCCTGCATCTGTGCATCAGCAGCAAGTTCCGACGAAGGAGCCTTGTTTACCAAGCGGTAGACAACTGCCGAAGCGACAATCACTACCAATAACGCCACAATTAGTTTCGTAGTCTTTTTCATTTTCAGTTTGTTTTAATTAGCTGTTATTACGATTATATAAATGTACACTTTGTTGTGCGGAAGGTAGATAATTCACTCCATACCAACACATTTGCAAACATAAGAATGACAAAATCAATAGGATGTAAAGCCCTCTTCTGGTTCCTTTCCGAAACAAACGAAGATGCATGTATAGCAAATACCCCATCCATGTAATGACTGCCCATGTTTCCTTGGGGTCCCAACTCCAATAATTCCCCCATGCTTCTTTTGCCCACAGGGAACCAAGCAACATACCAATAGAAAGAAAAGCAACTCCCGAATAAACCAGATTATCCGCTGTTATCAAATATTCTTCTTTATGATGTATGAGCCCTGTTACCGCAATGATAAAAGCACATCCCAACACCGAATAAGAGAACATATAAACAGTAACATGAGGAATAAACCACACACTTTGCAAAGCCGGCATTAAAGACTGGTCATGTATTTCCGGCTTCAACAGATTAATAATAATAAAAACAGTGGACAACAAAGTGGAAAATGATAAAATCCAACGATATTTCCACCTTATATAAGTAAGCAGACCTGCCACCCCCATGAAGAAAGAATACCACAAACGTGTCTCTCCCATAGTACGCAAAGGCGGACGAGACAACGAAATCCATAATCCCGTAATAAATACTCCCAAAACAAGAATTCCCGCAAGCGTAAAGCCTACCGCAGCCTTGCTTTTAACGGACGAATGAAGTGCAAATATGGCACCTACCAGCCAAAGAGAGACTGATACCCACGCAAACAAATAAAAGTTATCCCATGCTATCATTCTTCCACACGTTTTGAACCGTTAATAAATAAAAGGACAGATCCTGCCAGCATCATTAATATTCCTGTGACAGTTACATACTTCCAAGGTTGTCTCACCACTTGCAAAATACAATAATTCGTATCATTCCCACGCTTCATGTCATACCCGGTTAAATAAACATCTTCACCTAAACGGTAACTATATGGATGGTTCACCTCAAGTTTGGCTACTTCTTCTCCTAATCTCACATCGGCAACAAAACGTGATGGACGTCCATTGGGATAATAATCCACTTGAAAAGAATGAAGCTCCATCTCGTAATCTAAAAAATAAGAAGAACCATTCATATCGTAAGCCTCGCGGGCAGGTTCGTCTTTATACAACGGGATTCGCAAAGTCTGAGTATCACTACTACCCCAAAAACCTGCAAAAAGTGCAAGCCAAAGTCCTATATGATTCAATAGAAATCTTTTCCTTGCAATCTTACGATGATAAAAAGCATGGATAGTAATCATAGCAAGATTACTCAACATTATAAAAAGGATAGCAATAAATAACCATGAGGTCATAAAATTATAACATCCCAAAGCCGCCGCCACTCCTTGATGAGCATCAGCTTCCGCATCGGATAACTGAGGAAATAATCCAATTATCAAGCATCCCCCAATAAATAAGCTTATAGATATAATGCTTGTTTGGTGGGAAGAAAGAATACGGGTAATTTTTAAAGTCTTTCCCTCCTTATACAATTTCCAAAGAAGAAATAACCATAGTATAGCAAAAACCACATTCAACGGAAATGCAAAAAACAATAAAGGGAAATTGCCCAAAAACAGTTGAAGCAAAATGGCTGAAAGAATAATTCCTATGAAAAAAATATAGTACATTTCCGTGTCTTTGTTTGTTTCTGTTTGCAAAGTTAAAGAAATTAAAACAAACCACCATATAAAATGCTTTTTAATTTGTAATCATTTCAATTATATATTTTGTGAAAACCATGCATCAATAGCTTGCAAAGGAGCATCTTTTAAAATAACAATTTTATTCCGGTCTAAAAGGTATAATGTAGGAATAGCTTTCAAATCATAAACGTTTTTAGTCTTTACAAGAAAATCACTATCATAACCGTTTATCCATTCGGAAGGAAAATCATTTTGATGTTTCCTCCATTCATCAAGTTCCTCATCGGGATAAAAAGACAGAACGGTCAGTTTTCCCGCTTTCAGCAACCTATTAATTCCTGAATCTGCTTTTAGCAGGTCTATTGTCTCAGCACAAGCATGGCAACCGGGATTGTTTATAAATAACAATGTATAATCGGTGGGTACTTGATACAAAGTTCCTTTGGCACCGGAAGCCAAAGTATAAGTAAAATTAGCTGCACGAGTTCCTATACGATTCTTTCGAGCCAGTTCCAACCTGAATTCCGGACGCATTTTCTCCGCCTCATCCAGCACGGAAGAATTTATCATAGCCTCAAGTACAGGCATATATAATTCCTCATTACGCATAGGCGAATTAGGATCGTATAAATATCTATCCGCTAAATCCCCAAAATGATTCAGCAACTTCTTGTCTTTGGAAATTTTGAGAAAGAAACGGTTAATCAATTGCCGGGCTGTTTCAAGTGGTGTATCATACAATACAGCAAGATAATTAACCCAAGCCTGTTCAACCGCTTCCTGATGATTGGTATAACTTGTGTCAGAAAAGTCCGTACCGTCCCAATAATGTGTAGCCAAATACTCAGCTCGTTGTTCGGGAGCAGTCATCATTGCCGGAATCTCAGGCATAACAACCGCATGAAAAACAGTATCCTGCTGATTCATGGAACTCACTTGCTCTGTTTTTGTATTTTTTCCTCCCGAACAACTACCCAGTAACAATGCGAATCCCCAATAAATACATGTCTTTTTCATATGCTTATTAATTTATAAAATCAGGCTTTCTGCGTTCGGTGCCTTCTTTCCCTGTTAAATCATCACCCAATTCATCACGCATTTTATCAGCAATAGACTTTAATTTCTCCGCTTCTTCGGGATATTGACTGATAACATTGTACCTTTCTCCCGGATCACGACGCAAATCATAAAGTTCGCATTCCTTGATTTCCACATTTGTCAACTCTCCCGGTTTGCCGTCATTACCCGGCACAAAAGCTCCATAAGTAACATGCTTGTGTGGGAATATCAGTTTATACATACCGTCCGTTACGGCTTCAAGGTCATTTTTATTATAATAGTAAACAAATGATTTGCGCGGATTGATGCCTTTTTCCCCTCTAATTAAAGGCAAAATACTAACACCGTCTATCTTGCGGACGGGAAGCTGTGCCCCGCTAATCTGTGCCAATGTAGGAAACAAATCAATGTTAGATGCCAATTCATTGCATGTTGTCCCTGCACGAGTTATTCCTTTCCAATATACGATGCAAGGAATACGGTTTCCACCATCGAATGTTGTTGCTTTAGCCTCCCTCAATCCTCCGGTAGAACCGGCATGATTACCATAATTAATCCAAGGGCCATTGTCGGAAGTCAAAACTACCAATGTATTTTCTTCCAATCCCAATTCCCGGAGAGTCCGTAAAACCTCACCAACGCTCCAATCCAATTCCATCATAACATCACCATAAAGCCCTTGTTGGCTCTTGCCTTTAAACTTATCGGAAACAGCAAGGGGAACATGCGGCATGGAATGTGCAAGGTAGAGAAAAAACGGTTTCTTTTCGTTCTTTTTAATAAAACTCACTGCACGGGTAGTATAATCCGTTGTGAACTTAGATTGGTCAGTATTATACCCTACAACCTCATTACCGTCATAAGTCGGTAAATCCGGAAAGTTGAAAATACTCCCCTGCTGAGGGTGGAAAGGCCACATATCATTTGAATAAGGCAAACCATAGTATTCATCAAAACCATTTTGTAATGGCAGAAATTGCTTTTGACTGCCCAAATGCCATTTACCGAATATAGCAGTAGAATATCCCTGCTTCTTTAAAAGTTCTCCCAAAGTTTCCTCATCGGCAGCAATACCATAATTTGAATCGGGGCCCGGTGCACCGGCAAACCCAATGCGGTTAGGATAACAACCTGTTAACAACCCTGCACGTGATGCACCGCTTATAGGCTGTCCGGCAAGAAAATGAGTAAACCGGACACCTTCGGCACACATATGGTCAATATTAGGTGTGGTATAACCATAAGCCCCATTGCAAGAAAAATCACCATAACCCGAATCGTCGAGATTAATAATGATAAAATTCGTATAATCGGCAGCAGACACTCCAACCGAAAAGCATCCCAGACCTCCTAAAAGTAATAATCCGTTTCTCATAGTTTCATAAATTTATAGTCAGCACTGAAGATATGCTAAATTTTTCTTCCATACCGCTTTAAGTTTAGAACAAAAGTAGAAAAAAGAAACTTATTTCATGTTAACCCGTATTAAAAAACTACTTATCCGGATAAACGGATAGGGATGTTTTCATATTTCCTGCGTCATTAATTATATAAAAGACACAAAAAATGAGACCGGAAGTTTATAAACGCAGAAACAACTGCATGATAATCTTTTTACTTTTAAGCAGTTATAATACGCTCTATGCACAACTAAGCAAAGAGGACTCTTTACATATATCCCATATATTAAAGCAAGAAGGGGAAATAAAGCTTAATCAGGAAGCTATAAAAGCAATCTCATTTCAAAACAACCACTTGCCTAAGATGGAACATACCAATCTTCTAAATGCAATAATCTTTAAGCCCACTATGGATTTATATCAGCAACACTTATTACTGCCTGAATTTCATTTAAATTATCAGGACTATTCTTCAATATCTTTGAATAAATGGAATATCAGAGCATTTATAGATGAAAACAGCAGTAAAACTTTTCATCCCCAAACAGATAAAAGCATTAATGTGTTAATAAACTACCGGTTCAATAAAAAATTCTCCCTCGACCTTTTTGGCGGTTATGTATACAGGGCATTCTTACCGCAACTGTTATATGACAAAGAAGTAGGTACAAGAATTATTTATAAAATAAGCGACAGGATAAAAATACATACCGGATTCCAACTGCAATACAATAAAAAAAGCCACGAATGGGGAAGCGGATTCTTTGGGGGAGTATCTTATAACTTACACTAAGCATGAATGTTTTTATGCCCTGATTTACATCCGGAACTACGGAAGAAGAAACCTCTTGACAGTTGTCACGTAATCACTTGACAATTGTCGAGTAAGTAAGTGACAGTTGTCAAGTGATTACGTGACAACTGTCAAGAGGTTTGCCTCCCGGCGGAAACGCATCTGTTATTGCCCGATAAAAGACGTACATATGCCATGAAAAATGAAAGAAAAAGAAAGCTCTTGAATATTTTTTAAGCCGAATTTCACAAAAGGGTGACGGCAAACAGCAAAAGTGACGCTATCCAAAAAGTTACAATCACCCCTGAAACATTTTACTGTAAGCGGTTACAGAAAACGGGTGACGGGTGACGGCAACTTTTCAAACTTACAATTTATTGCAGAACCGGACAATGAATGAAGATAATCAATCCCAAAGAAGATAGCAAGTAATTTGTCCGCTAAAGAAAAATACAGTAATTTTGCAAACCGTATATACAAAAGACTTTTTATTATAATAAAAACATGAGCAATCAACGATACATGCTACGAGGCGTATCAGCATCCAAAGAAGATGTGCATAACGCTATTAAGAACATTGACAAAGGTATCTTCCCACAAGCATTTTGTAAAATCATTCCCGACATACTTGGCGGAGATCCAGAGTATTGCAACATTATGCACGCCGATGGTGCAGGAACCAAATCAAGCTTGGCATATCTCTACTGGAAAGAAACAGGAGATTTATCAGTGTGGAAAGGAATTGCACAAGATGCATTGATTATGAATATCGACGATTTGCTTTGTGTTGGTGCAGTAGACAACATATTGGTTTCATCCACTATCGGAAGAAATAAGCTTTTGATTCCGGGTGAAGTGATTTCAGCTATCATCAACGGAACTGACGAACTACTTGCCGAACTTCGCGAAATGGGCGTAGGTGTTTATGCAACCGGCGGTGAAACTGCCGATGTGGGTGACTTGGTACGTACTATTATAGTAGACAGCACGGTAACTTGCCGCATGAAGCGTAGCGATGTAATCAACAATGCAAATATTCGCCCCGGAGATGTCATTGTAGGTTTGGCTTCTTACGGCCGGGCTACTTACGAAAAAGAATATAACGGTGGTATGGGAAGCAACGGGCTTACTTCTGCCCGTCACGATGTATTCTCAAAATATTTGGCAGAGAAATATCCGGAAAGCTATGATGCCGCAGTTCCGGAAGACTTGACCTACTCCGGTAAACTGAAACTTACCGATAGCGTAGAAAATTCTCCCCTCGATGCAGGCAAACTCGTACTATCCCCTACCCGTACTTATGCTCCGGTAGTAAAGAAATTGCTCGATGCTCTCCGCCCTCAGATTCATGGAATGGTTCATTGCTCGGGTGGCGCACAAACCAAGGTGTTGCATTTTGTGGATAAAGTAAGAGTTATCAAAGATAATTTGTTCCCTGTTCCTCCTTTGTTTAAGACAATCCAAGAACAATCCGGAACAGAATGGGCAGAGATGTATAAGGTATTCAACATGGGACATCGTTTGGAAGTTTACCTCTCACCTGAACATGCAGAAGAAGTAATTGCAATTTCCAAATCATTCAATATCGATGCGCAGATTGTAGGTCGGATTGAAGAAAGCGATAAGAAAGAATTAATCATCAAAAGCGAATTCGGGGAATTCAGATATTAATCGTTAATGGCAGATAATAATACAATATTAGAAAAACTGGAGGGGCTGGTTTCACGTTTCGAAGAAATATCGACTCTCATCACAGATCCTAACGTGATAGGAGATCAGAAACGTTATGTGAAACTAACCAAGGAATATAAAGATTTAAGTGACATCATGAAAGCCCGCAAGGAATACATGCAATTACTTGCCGGACTGAAAGAAGCCAAAGAAATCTTGTCAAACGAATCCGATCCTGAAATGAAGGAGATGGCTCGTGAAGAAGCAGAAACATGTGAAAAACGTATTCCGGAACTGGAAGAAGAAATAAAACTTCTCCTTGTACCTGCCGATCCTCAGGACGACCGCAATGCCATTCTTGAAATACGTGGCGGCACCGGTGGCGATGAGGCTGCAATCTTTGCAGGCGACTTATTCCGCATGTATGCCAAATATTGTGAAACAAAAGGTTGGAAGTTGGAAGTATCCAGTGCCAACGAAGGAACTGCCGGAGGTTTTAAAGAAATCATTTGTTCCGTATCGGGTGAGAAAGTATATGGTACATTAAAATATGAATCGGGAGTACACCGCGTTCAACGCGTACCGGCAACCGAAACACAAGGACGTGTACATACTTCTGCCGCCTCTGTTGCCGTACTTCCCGAAGCTGAACCTTTTGATGTGGAAATCAATGAAGGTGAGATTAAATGGGATACTTTCCGTTCGGGTGGAGCCGGTGGTCAGAACGTAAATAAAGTGGAGTCCGGTGTGCGTTTGCGCTATAACTGGAAGAATCCTAATACCGGCGTAGTAGAAGAAATTCTAATCGAATGTACCGAAACCCGCGACCAACCCAAAAATAAAGAAAGAGCATTGTCACGTTTACGTACTTTCATTTATGATAAAGAACATCAGAAGTATGTGGATGACATTGCAAGCAAACGAAAAACAATGGTTTCGACAGGTGACCGTTCTGCAAAAATCCGCACTTACAACTATCCGCAAGGACGTATCACCGACCACCGCATAAACTATACTATTTATAATCTTTCCGCTTTTATGGACGGAGATATTCAGGATTGCATAGACCACCTGATTGTAGCCGAGAATGCGGAACGATTGAAAGAAAGCGAACTATAAAACATAACGAAGATGAACAAGCAACAATTATTTGAAAACATAAAACGTAAAAAGTCTTTTCTTTGTGTAGGACTGGATACCGATATTAAAAAGATTCCAGAACATTTATTAAAAGAAGAAGATCCTATCTTTGCATTCAATAAAGCAATTATTGACGCAACAGCAGATTTGTGTATTGCATATAAACCAAACCTTGCTTTTTATGAAAGCATGGGAGTAAAAGGATGGATTTCTTTTGAAAAAACAGTCAACTACATTAAAGAGAACTACCCGGATCAATTTATTATTGCAGATGCAAAACGTGGTGATATAGGTAATACTTCAGCCATGTATGCCCGTACATTCTTTGAAGAGCTGAATATCGACTCCGTAACCGTAGCTCCTTATATGGGTGAAGACAGCGTTACTCCTTTCCTCACTTACGAAGAAAAATGGGTTATACTGCTTGCGTTGACTTCCAATAAAGGTTCCCATGATTTTCAATTAACAGAAGACCAGAACGGGGAACGCTTATTCGAAAAGGTATTAAAGACTTCACAAAACTGGGCTAGCGATGAACAAATGATGTATGTTGTGGGTGCTACACAAGGACAAATGTTCACCGACATCCGCAAATATGCTCCTAACCATTTTCTACTTGTTCCCGGAGTTGGTGCACAAGGCGGTTCATTAGAAGAAGTCTGCAAATATGGAATGAATTCTACCTGCGGACTGATAGTAAATTCTTCACGTGCTATCATCTATGCAGATAAAACAGAAAAATTCGCAGAAGCTGCAAGAACAGCAGCTCAAGATGTACAATCACAAATGGCAGAGCAATTGAAAGCCATTCTTTGATATGCAGGAAACAAAAATCATCAACGATCCGGTATTCGGATTCATCAATATCCCTAAAGGATTGCTGTACGACATTGTACGGCATCCTATTTTACAACGGCTTACCCGTATTAAACAAATGGGATTGTCCTCCGTTGTTTATCCGGGTGCACAGCACACCCGCTTTCAACATTCATTAGGTGCTTTTTACCTAATGAGCGAAGCAATTAAACATCTCACTGCCAAAGGAAACTTTATATTTGACAGTGAAGCCGAAGCCGTTCAAGCCGCTATATTAATGCATGACATCGGTCATGGTCCATTTTCTCATGTATTGGAAAATACCATTGTAAAAGGAGTATCTCACGAAGATATTTCCCTTATGCTAATGGAGCACATCAATAAGGAGATGAATGGGCAATTAACTCTTGCCATACAAGTATTTAAAGACGAATATCCCAAGAAGTTCTTACACCAGTTAGTTAGCGGTCAATTGGATATGGATCGTCTGGATTATTTGCGGCGTGACAGTTTCTTTACAGGTGTTACAGAAGGAAATATCGGATCGGCACGTATCATCAAAATGCTAAACGTCAAAGACGACCAATTGGTAGTGGAATCCAAAGGCATTTATTCTATTGAAAACTTTCTGACCGCCCGTCGTTTGATGTATTGGCAGGTTTATTTGCATAAGACATCCGTTGCTTACGAAAAAATGCTAATCAGCACCTTGCTAAGAGCTAAAGAACTGGCAATAAAAGGAGAAGAATTATTTGCTTCACCGGCTTTGCGCTTCTTCCTTTATAACAATATAGAAAAAGAAGAATTTTATAACAATCCGAAATGTCTGGAAAATTTCATTCAATTGGATGATAACGATATTTGGACTGCACTAAAAGTATGGAGCAATCACTCCGATAAAGTTTTATCTACTTTAAGTCTGGGAATGATAAACCGGAATCTGTTTAAAGTAGAAATCTCATCTGTTCCTATCAGCAAAGAAAGAAAAGACAAATTATTAAAAGAGATCAGCACAAAACTAAATATCAGCAAAAAAGAAGCCAAGTATTTTATTTCAACTTCAAGCATAGAAAAGAATATGTATGATCCTGCTGATGACAGTATAGATATTATGTATAACGACGGTAGTATAGAGAATATAGCCAAAGCATCAGATATGCTCAACATCTCTCTTCTTTCCAAAAAAGTGAAGAAATACTATATCTGCTACCAACGTTTGCAGTAGAAAAGAACGAAATAATCGTTAAACTGTACGGATATATAAAAAAAAAATACGTAATTTGCAGTTTACTGGTGTTCTACACTGTAATGTAGTACACATTTAGTACAAACAAAACAATAAGACTTATACAACAATTGATATAAAACATGGAATTCTCAGCTAAACAAATTGCAGAATTTATTCAAGGAGAAATTATTGGGGACGAAAATGCAAACGTGCATACTTTCGCTAAGATTGAAGAAGGAATACCCGGAGCAATCTCTTTCCTCTCTAATCCTAAATACACCCCTTATATATATACAACTCAATCAAGTATTGTATTAGTCAACAGAGACTTTGTTCCCGAAGAAAAAGTAAATGCTACTCTTATTAAAGTAGACAACGCTTATGAAAGCTTAGCCAAACTACTCCAATTATATGAAATGAGCAAACCTAAAAGAACAGGTATTGATTCATTAGCATTCATAGCCCCAACAGCCAAAATAGGAAAAGACGTTTATATAGCTCCTTTTGCTTGTATCGGTGATAATGTAGAAATTGGCGACAATACTGTAATCCATCCTCATGTAACAGTTGGTGGAGGAGCTAAAGTTGGCAATAACTGTATTCTTTACTCTGGTGCTACTATTTACCATGACTGCCGTGTCGGCAATAACTGCATTTTACATTCCGGTTGTGTTATTGGTGCAGACGGCTTTGGTTTCGCTCCCACTCCGAATGGGTTTGATAAAATTCCACAAATCGGCATAGCTATCCTTGAAGACAACGTAGAAATAGGTGCAAATACCTGTGTTGATAGGGCAACAATGGGGGCAACCATTATTCGTAAAGGAGTAAAGTTAGATAATTTAATCCAGATTGCCCATAATGTTGAAGTAGGTGAAAATACAGTGATGGCATCCCAAGTAGGAATTGCAGGTTCTACCAAAGTAGGCCAATGGTGTATGTTTGGTGGACAAGTCGGTTTAGCCGGACATATCAAAGTGGGTGACAAGGTAAATATCGGAGCGCAATCCGGGATACCAAGTGATGTGAAGTCTGACTCTACAATAATGGGAACTCCTGCTTTTGAAGCAAAAGGTTACTTCAAATCGGCCACAGTATTTAAAAAGTTACCAGACATATATACCACATTAAATAACCTTCAGAAAGAAATTGACGAACTAAAGAAACAATTAAATAAGTAACCAATGTTGAAACAAAAAACTCTAAAAGATAGCTTTTCACTCAGAGGAAAAGGTCTTCACACTGGACTTGATATTACTATCACCTTCAACCCCGCTCCAGAAAATCACGGATACAAGATTCAACGTACAGATCTGGAAGGACAACCTATCATTGATGCCGTTGCAGACAATGTTATTGAAACAACCCGTGGAACCGTATTAGGAAAGAACGGTGTAAAAATCAGTACTGTGGAACACGGAATGGCTGCTCTTTATGCCGCAGGAATAGATAACTGCTTGATTCAAGTGAATGGTCCGGAATTTCCTATACTCGATGGAAGTTCCATTGACTATGTAAACGAAATAGAAAGAGTTGGTTCTGAAGAACAGACAGCCGTTAAAGATTATTATATCATAAAATCCAAAATAGAGTTTAAAGACGAAGCAACAGGATCATGCATCACTGTATTACCTGACGATAGTTTCAGTGTAAACGCGATGGTTGAATTCGATTCTAAAATCATCCCTAACCAATATGCGGTTCTTGACTCTTTAGATAACTTTAAAAAAGAGATTGCCGGTAGTCGTACATTTGTATTCGTTCGTGAAATCGAACCTCTTTTATCTGCCGGCTTGATTAAAGGTGGCGATCTTGACAACGCTATTGTTATCTATGAACGCGAAATGACTCAGGAAAATTTTGACAAGCTTGCTGATGTCATGGGAGTGCCTCATATGGATGCCAAAAAACTTGGTTACATCAACCATAAACCATTGGTTTGGGACAATGAGCCTGCCCGCCACAAACTTCTTGATATTATTGGTGACCTTGCTTTAATTGGCAAACCTATCAAAGGAAGAATCATTGCAACGCGCCCGGGACATACTATCAATAATAAGTTTGCCCGTCAGATGAGGAAAGAAATCAGACTACATGAAATCCAAGCTCCCATTTACAATTGCAATGAAGAGCCTGTTATGGATATAAATCGTATCCGCGAATTATTGCCTCATCGTTACCCATTCTTATTAGTAGATAAGATTATCGAACTGGGTCCTAACCATATTGTAGGCATAAAAAATATCACAGCAAACGAACCTTTCTTTCAAGGACACTTCCCGCAAGAACCGGTTATGCCGGGAGTTCTTCAAGTAGAAGCAATGGCTCAGGTTGGAGGTTTATTAGTATTGAACTCAGTAGATGAACCGGAAAGATATTCTACCTACTTCATGAAAATAGACCAAGTAAAATTCCGCCAAAAAGTAGTTCCCGGAGATACACTTATTTTCCGTCTTGAGTTGCTAGCTCCTATCCGTAGAGGTATCTCTACAATGAAAGGATATTGCTTCGTTGGCGAAAAGGTTGTTTCGGAAGCTGAGTTTATGGCTCAAATTATCAAAAACAAATAAATATTCCAAATGATAAGCCCTTTAGCATATATAGATCCTGAAGCAAAAATAGGAGAAAACGTTGAAATTGCTCCTTTTGTCTTTATTGATAAAAATGTAGTTATTGGAGACAATAATAAAATTATGGCAAATGCCAATATTTTATATGGAGCACGAATAGGTAACGGAAATACTATTTTTCCAGGAGCTGTTATTAGTGCCATTCCCCAAGACTTGAAATTTCAAGGAGAAGAAACCACTGCTGAAATCGGAGATAACAATCTGATTCGTGAAAATGTTACTATAAATCGTGGTACTTCAGCAAAAGGCAAAACAGTAGTAGGCAACAATAATCTACTAATGGAAGGTGTACACGTTGCACATGATGCAATCATCGGAAATAATTGCATCATTGGTAACTCTACCAAAATGGCCGGCGAAATCATCATTGATGATAATGCCATTATCAGCGGTGCAGTATTGATGCACCAATTTTGTCATGTAGGAGGCTTCGTAATGATTCAAGGCGGTTCTCGTTTCAGTAAAGATATTCCTCCTTACATTATAGCAGGACGCGAACCGATAGCTTACAGTGGAATCAATATTGTAGGTTTGCGCCGTCGTGGATTCTCTAACGAACTCATTGAGAACATACATAATGCTTACCGCATCATCTATCAAAGTGGATTGAATATTAGTGATGCTCTTGAAGAAGTACAGAAAGAAGTCCCAATGAGTCCTGAAATTGAATATATCATCTCTTTCATTAAAGAGTCAAACAGAGGCATCATCAGATAGATTACTTAAAATAAAAAGAATTATGGTATATAGATTCACAATCATATCTGACGAGATTGATGATTTTGTCAGAGAAATCAAAATTGATTCGGAAGCTACTTTCTATGATCTTCACGAAGCAATACTAAAATCAGTTGGTTACACCAATGATCAACTGACCTCTTTCTTCATCTGTGATGATGATTGGGAGAAAGAAAAAGAAATAACTCTTGAAGAAATGGGTAATAGTTCAGAAGAAGATAGCTGGATTATGAAAGAAACTATTTTAGGCGACATGCTCGAAGATGAAAAGCAGAAGCTTTTATATGTATTCGATCCATTGACTGAACGTGTATTCTTTATCGAACTTTCTGAAATTGTTACCGGACAAGATTTAAACAAAGCCGTTTGCTCCAAGAAACAAGGGAATCCTCCTAAGCAAACAATTGACTTTGAAGAAATGGCTGCCAGCACTACATCTATGGATTTAGATGAAAATTTCTACGGTGACCAAGACTTTGATTTGGAAGACTTTGATCCGGAAGGTTTCGACATGGGTGGAAATGCCGGTGGAGAAGAATCTTTTGAAAAAGAGAACTTTTAATGAATGAATAAAACCTTAATTGTTCTCATAGGTCCTACAGGTGTCGGGAAGACGGAACTCAGTTTACGCATAGCTGAGGATTTTAATACTTCCATCATTTCATCCGATTCCCGACAACTGTATGCCGACTTAAAGATAGGTACTGCTGCCCCTACTGATGAACAATTAAAACGAGTTCCGCACCACTTTGTCGGAACACTGAAACTTACAGATTATTATAGTGCAGCACAATATGAAGCAGAAGTTCTTCACCTTCTTTCCTATTTATTCAAGACCAAAGATGTAGTTGTCATGACAGGCGGCTCCATGATGTATGTAGACGCTGTATGTAAAGGTATTGATGATATTCCTACCGTGGATAATGAAACGAGAGAACTTATGAAACAAAGATTCGAGCAAGAAGGATTGGAACCTCTCTGTGCAGAATTAAAGTTACTTGATCCCGAATACTACAAAATAGTCGATTTAAAGAATCCCAAGCGAGTTATTCATGCATTAGAAATTTGCTACATGACCGGAAAGACATATACTTCTTTCCGTACTCGCAACACTCAAAAACGTCCTTTCCACATTATTAAAGTAGGACTAACCCGCGAACGTGAAGAATTATATGAACGCATCAATCGACGTGTAGATATAATGTTGGAAGAAGGATTGCTAGAAGAAGCTAAAAGCGTATATATCTACAAGCATCTCAATTCCTTAAATACAGTAGGTTATAAAGAGCTTTTCAAATATTTGGATGGTGAATGGGAACTTCCTTTTGCTATTGAAAAGATAAAGCAAAACTCCCGCATTTACTCACGTAAACAAATGACATGGTTCCGTAGGGATACAGATATTCAATGGTTTCATCCGGAGCAGGAACGGGAGATTTTGGATTACATAAAGGATCAATTAGTTTAAATTATTCTACATTTTTTGTTTCCATATTAACTTTTAAAGCTCTTTCCTCCCTTAAAGTATTTTTTAAAGCATCTACCATTTCCGGTTTCATATCATTAAGAACACTAGTTACAACTACCATATCTTCTATTACAGGTAATTTTCGAAATTCTTCCCGTAGTTCTTTCAGAGTAAAGTCTTTTATTTCCCAAATATATTCTCCGGGCTTCGATTTATGACAAACAGATACAGAACAGTCTTTATATACTTGATTTTCATCCATAAAATTATGACTAACAGACTTCTTTAAAGTTATGATAACAACTCCATTTTTACCTTTATCACCATAAATTTCTGTAGCCGATTTATCTTTTAATACAGATATAGAAGCAATATTTTCCGGATTGATAGCTGCAAATTCTTGTCTATCCATTTCTTTGCCGTCAACTAAAAATATGGGTGTTTTACCATCCACTGAAAGCCCTTTAGAAGTAGTTATTACTACTTTTTCCTTTCTTACAGAAGTTGTGTCCAATTCGGATTTCTGATTATTTTTCTTTAAAGAAATAATAATTACTCCATTCTTCCCCTTAGTGCCATAAATCTTTGTACTTGTTTCATTTTTTAGTACAGTAATCGATTTAATTATTTCTGCATCAAGAGCATCCATTTCCTGGCGTGTTGCTTCTTTATTGTCAATTAATATCAAAGGAAACACTTCATCTTTTATTTGCAATTTTGCTTCCAAAGAGCTACTAAGGGTAGCAGATTCACCGAAATATTTATCCGGCATAGCCAGAATAGCAGTTGTTGTATCAGAAACGATATTACTATTTTCAATCTTAGCACCTATTATGCTATAAGCTTCCTCTTTAATAACAGTAGTATCAGATTTTACCTGCTTCTCTTCCATATTTAAAGAGAAAGCATTAACTTTGACCTTGGAAATCTCATCTAATTTATCTGAGATTTCGGGACGGGCAAACGCGGTAATTGCAATTGCCGTAAGCGGAAGTACATAAAGATACTTCAATCGAGCCCACGGACTTGACTTTTCTTTTAACATCATAGTAATTCTTTTTTTTAGTTTGCTGTGATTAAAGCTGTTGGCCAATGAATTGAAGCGCACTGAGCCAACGGCTTTTTTAATTAATAATAATTGATATTGTTTTGCATCGATGCCTTGATTAATCACGCTCTCATCAGCTTCATACTCATGGATATTCTGCAATTCTTGCTTCAACAACCATGCTGCCGGATTAAACCAATGAAAGAGTATCGTTATTTCCGACAGTAGCAAATCAAGCCAATGCCGTTTTTTTATATGAGCCAACTCATGTGTTACAATTTCCTTTTCACTCTCTTTCCTGTCTTCTTCTGAAATTACTATATACTTCAACCAACTAAACGGAGCTACCTTTTTATGATGAATGATCAAGACTACACCGCTATCCAGCTTCTCTCTTTCACTATTCTTTAATAAGAGCCACATCCTTGCGATAGAATACAAATTTCTAAAGAAGAAAAAGACCACTCCCAATGCATATAATAATAAAACAACTTTCATCCATGAAAAAAACGGAGTTTCGTGAACTTCAACCAGCATATCATCATTATCGGAAAGAAGAAGCAACTGTTCGATATTCAAAAAGGTTTGATGCACTTCGGTTGTTTCTTTTAATGAAATATGGCAAAATGGAACAAGTAAAGAAAGCAATAACACACCAAGTAGTGCGTACCTGTTAAAGCAATGGAATGTTTCTTTACTGAGCAACCATCTGTAAAATAGATAGAACAGCGCCAAACATAGAGATGATTTAAGTACATAAACAAAGAGTGTTCCCATAGCAATTATTTATTATGAGCGTTTTCTACCTCTTTTATTAATTGCTTCAATTCATCGAGTGATATTTCTTCTTCCTTAATCAAAGAAGAAACAGCTCCCATATAAGAGTTATTAAAGTACTTTCTAATTACGTTTTTAAGAGTTCCCTTACGGTAATTATCTTCCGTAACAACAGCATAATACTGATAAGTATTTCCAAATGCGTTATGATTAAGAAAACCTTTTTCCTCTAATCCACGCACAATAGTAGACAATGTATTGAAATGAGGTTTTGGTTCCTCGTAGAAGTCAAGCATTTGCTTCACAAACAATGAGCCTTTTTCCCAGAAAAAGCTCATAATTTCTTCTTCCTTTGCAGTAAGTCCTTTCATAGTTTCAATTCTTTAAATACAAAGAACTAAAACTTTTAGTTATTAAACTAATTTATATAGTTAATTAAAACTAAAGCTTATAGTTTATAGATTATATTCTTATTAACAGCGATTTATCATAAAGAAATAAGAACCAAAACATTCTCAATTCAATCTCACTGGAAGATTTATCACATGTTTAACGGCATATCAATTCATTTATTTAGATACAAGCAATAGTATAGTTAACCAAACAACAGTATATAACCAAATATCTCAGCACTAGCATTATCCAATATATTACGTTTCCCAGACAAGCCATTAATTGTTAAAACACCCGTAAATAAAAGATAATCCATAGCTAATAACCCGACTATTAGCCTACCTTTGATGCAAATTTTATTATATATTCGACAAAATAATTTTCATGGGTACATTAAAGATTGGTAATCTGGAAATAAACGTTCCGATTATACAAGGCGGCATGGGCGTTGGAATTTCCTTATCGGGACTTGCCTCTGCCGTAGCCAACGAAGGCGGTGTGGGAGTTATCTCATGCGCAGGTTTAGGACTTCTCTATAAAAAGGCAGCAAAAGATTATAACGACGCATGCATCGCAGGTCTGAAAGAAGAGCTGAGAAAAGCGCGGGAGAAGGCAAAAGGAGTGATTGGCGTTAACGTAATGGTGGCACTCAGTAACTTTGCCGAAATGGTGAAGACTTCCATCGCCGAGAAAGCAGATATTATCTTTTCGGGTGCAGGACTGCCACTCGACTTGCCAAGCTTCTTGCACAAAGATAGCACCACAAAGCTAGTCCCTATCGTGTCTTCTCCACGTGCAGCAAAGATCATATGCGAAAAGTGGAAAACAAACTATGATTATATCCCCGATGCCATTGTGGTAGAAGGGCCCAAAGCAGGCGGACATCTTGGTTATAAAGCAGAGCAGATTACGGACACCAAGTTCTCTTTGGAAGAAATTCTGCCACAAGTGGTGCAGACGGTCAATGAATTTGCCGCAAAATATGATTGTAAGATTCCTGTCATCGCAGCCGGAGGTATTTATGACGGTAACGATATGTACAAAATAATGCAGCTTGGTGCGTCAGGTGTACAATTGGGTACACGTTTTGTTACCACGAATGAATGCGATGCTTCGCTTGCTTTCAAGAATACATATATCAATGCCAGTGAAAATGACATTGAAATTATTAAAAGTCCCGTAGGAATGCCAGGACGTGCAATCTTTAACAAGTTTATCGGAGGAGTGAAAGACGGTATGCAACGGCCAAAACAATGCTCGTTCCACTGCATTAAAACATGTGATTACACCAAAAGCCCTTATTGTATTATCAAGGCGCTGTATAGTGCTTTCCGAGGCAATATGGAGCATGGCTACGCTTTCGCCGGAAGCAACGCTTTCCGTGCCACCCGCATCATGAGTGTAAAGGAAATGATGGGAGGGATTATGGATGAATTCAGGGAAGCCATGAAAAAGAAAGAACAGTAGAATCATTCTTATCATAAATTCCACTATCTTTGTGCTATTCAAAAGCATAAGATAGTGGAATTTACTGTAGACACTGATAACAAAGAGTTTCAGGATGCCTTGAACCTCATTCAATATACCCGCCAATCGGTCTTCCTGACCGGAAAGGCAGGTACTGGAAAATCTACATTCCTAAAGTATATCTGTGCAAATACAAAAAAAAAGCACATAGTACTTGCACCTACAGGAATAGCGGCAATTAATGCCGGAGGAAGTACATTGCACAGTTTTTTCAAGTTACCTTTCTATCCCCTTGTGCCGGACGATCCCAACTTCAGCCTGCAAGACGGCAGGTTGCAAAAGTTCCTGAAATACCGCTCTGCCCACAAAAAGCTCATAAAGGAAGTGGAATTGGTTATCATCGACGAGATTTCGATGGTACGGGCTGATATAATTGATTTCGTAGACAAGATACTTAGGGTTTACTCACAGAACATGCGTGAACCTTTCGGTGGCAAGCAAATCCTCTTGGTTGGCGATGTTTATCAACTCGAGCCTGTCATTAAATCAGATGAAAGGGAAATAATCAACCGCTTCTATCCTACCCCTTATTTTTTCTCTGCACGAGTGTTTAACCAAATAGACCTCGTTTCTATCGAATTAAAGAAAGTATATCGGCAAACGGATAAAGTATTTGTCGATGTACTCGACCATATACGGACCAATACCGCCGGAGCTTCCGACTTGCAACTGCTGAATACACGCTATGGCACACGCATCGAAGCTTCGGAACAAGACATGTACATCACCCTTGCAACAAGGCGTGACACAGTGGACTACATCAACGAAAAGAAACTTGCCGAGCTTCCGGGTGATACAGCAATCTTCCGTGGAGAAATAACCGGAGACTTTCCCGAAAGCAGTCTGCCTACACAAATGGACTTGGAACTAAAAGTAGGTGCACAGATTATATTTATTAAAAACGACTATGAACGCCGATGGGTGAACGGAACAATTGCCACCATTGCAGGTATTGATGAAGAAGGAACTATCTACGTAATCACGGAAGATGGGCGGGAATGTGACGTAAAGAAAGATATGTGGCGCAACATTCGCTACGTATATAATGAGAAAGAAAAAAAAATAGAGGAAGAAGAACTCGGTACATTTGTACAATATCCTATTCGTCTTGCATGGGCAATCACCATTCATAAGAGCCAAGGATTGACCTTCAGCCGTGTGGTTATCGACTTTACAGGAGGAGTATTTGCGGGCGGTCAGGCTTATGTGGCTTTGAGCCGTTGTACTTCACTCGAAGGTATTCAACTAAAGAAACAAATTACACGTGGAGATATATTTGTTCGCCAAGAGATAGTGGACTTTGCCAAACGTTTCAACAACAGGCAAGCCATAGACAAGGCAATGAAAGAAGCTCAGGCAGACATCCAGTATGTAGAGTCGGTGAAACAGTTTGATGCAGGTAACTTTGAGGGTTTCCTCGAACAGTTTTTCCTTGCTATCCATTCACGCTATGACATTGAGAAACCTATAATCAGACGCTTTATGCGAAAGAAACTAGGTATTATCAATGAATTGAAAGAGAAAAATGAAGAACTCAAAGTACAGATGTCCCTTCAAAAAAAGAATTTGCAGAAGTATGCCAAAGAGTATTATCAGATGGGAAATGAATGCATTACACAAGCCCACGACGCTAAAGCTGCAATAGCCAATTATAATAAAGCAATCGAACTGGATCCAACATTTGTAGATGCATGGATAAGAAAAGGCATTACTTTATACAATGAGAAAGATTATCACGGAGCAGAAGCATGTCTGAATGAAGCGGTAAGGCTCAGCCCTATGTTGTTCAAAGCTGTATATAACAGGGGAAAAAACAGATTAATGCTGGGTAATGACGATGGAGCTGCATCCGATCTTGACCGCGCATGCGGCCTGAAGCCCGAACATCCGAAAGCTCACGAACTATTCGGTGACGCTCTCGTTAAGATAGGAAAAACAGATGAAGCCGCCTTGCAATGGAGAATTGCAGAAGAACTTCGGGATAGAAATAAAGATTAAACCATAAGTGTAACCAATCTAAATCAATAATAGCATGTTACTCAAACTATATGATAAAAACAATAATCCGCAAGACATCGACGAAGTAGTGCAGATTCTTAATGACGGAGGACTGATTATCTATCCCACAGATACCATGTATGCCATTGGTTGCCACGGATTAAAGGAACGAGCCATAGAACGCATTTGCCGTATCAAAGACATTGATCCGAAAAAGAACAATCTATCTATCATCTGTTACGACTTGAGCAATATCAGCGAGTATGCCAAAGTGGATAATGCTACGTTCAAACTCATGAAGCGTAACCTGCCGGGAGCTTTCACATTTATCCTGAACTCCGGTAACAGGTTACCCAAGATATTCCGGAATCGTAAAGAAGTAGGAATCCGCGTGCCCAACAATAATATCATACGTGAAATATGTCATGCACTCGATGCCCCTATTATGACCACTACCCTTCCTTACAATGAGGGAGAAGATATAGAGTATATCACCACCCCGGAACTAATTGATGAAAAGTTCGGCAATGAAGTGAACTTAGTTATCGATGGAGGAATTGGCGGAATAGAACCTTCCACCATCGTGGACTGTACAAGTGGTGAAGCCGAAATCATAAGACAAGGAAAAGGAGTATTGGAAGAGTTTTAATGGACATATCACAAAACAATTATACATATGAACAGGACTATTCTGAGGCTCATAATAACAGGAATCCTTCTCTCCGGTTTTTCAATGATTGCCTATACCAAAAATCATATTATACTTGCCTCGAATAATGGTGATCCTGTTATGCTACACAACCGCTCGGACAGCATAAGCTATGCCGTAGGGCTTCTTTTGGGGCAATCGATAAAGGACAGCATCGCGGGCTACGATGCGAAGCTTTTCCAATTCTGCTTTCTGGCAGGAATTCAGGATTCGTCAAGAGACCGGATTAATCCTGAAGCATATAAACCTAACCTCATCCACAGATTAGTTACCGAATATAAAAAACAGCACCCTGATTCTTTGGAAATCACCGAAAGCGAAATACCGACTCAGATTATGAGTGCTTACTCAATCGGAATACTCAGTATGATGTCTGTTGCAGCACACCTGCTTTTTGACGGTAAACCGGGGAATCCGGAGATACTGTGCGATGCAGTGCTTTCAGGAGCGGAACTGAATCCCACAGGACGGAACTTCGTCATGGATTTCGAAGAATGCAAAGCTTATCTGGAATCGGGCGATGAGCGATTGAAAAACGTATTCGAAACAATTCTGCCCCCAATAGAAACATATCTCCCGGTTATAGAAGTGGATACCGTGGCAGATACACTGCCAGCCACAAGTCGGAAAGCCGGTAACGGCTACCGGGCTATTCCACTCCATTGCGTAAAGTCTGAAAATGAATATGCCACTTATCGAGCTGCCGGTTATGAGTTCCGCTTGTATGATGATATGATTGCACTCGTAGATACGGCAACGAAAGAGGTTCGCACCCGTTTTTGCAGCATCTCCCCGCAGACAGACGGTAAGTCCCACCAAAGAAGCCGAGTGTGCAATATGACACTTTTCAAACCGGAAGGAAATACTCCAGTCCTGCTGATAGTAGATCGGGCAGATGTGTTTGGTTTTATCGGCAGTTTGCTTTTAACAATAGAAAAGTCTGATACTGACCTCGTTTTGCATTATGCAGGAGAACTGAAACTCTGTCCGTATGGTGATGAAGAACCTTTGTATACGAGCGGAATCATGTCTGTTAACATGGTAAAGAATGGGGGCAGTATACGATTGACTTTTGGCTCCGGCGAAGTGGTCTATGACCCTCTCGGCATGAGCTATACCGTCCCGGCCGAGAATATTTCTTATCTTTATGACGGTGATACATTGCGTTTGGATGGACCAATCTTACAAGATAAAAAATTCCGTCTGGAATTGCTCTATGCAATGATAGATAGCGAGGGAGGCGCCAAGGACAACTCTTATGCATACGGCGATATTGACGGAGACGGTCACGATGATCTGGTCTACATTCTTGCGAATGATCCCCGCAAGGTTTCCATCCTGCTATTGGAAAATTTCAAGATTCGAGAACGTATCAAGATACGGGAAGAACTACCTTACGTGCCTTTCATATCTGCCGATGAGGATTGTATGATACGGGATGGCATACTGATCCTTTGGGAAGATACGGAAACGAAAGGGGAGTTACCGCCTTATCACCGTTATCGTTTGCGGGAGAAGCAGCTCGAACTGATAGTCGAATAATGAATACCTGCATTACATATTACTCTCAACTGTAAAAATATTAAGATACAGGCAATTTAAAGCCTTCGGCAAAGAAAGATATAGAATCTGCTTTCAGTGCTTTCTGGAACTCTGAAACTGCCTACCATAAGGAATATCAGATGAAAGCACAAGGTGTTTTTCGCTTTCAGTGCTTTCATAAAAAACAGTATTTCAATTTAATTTATCCCTTGGGAAGTTTATCAACTACCCAAGGGAGATTGAACAACTTCCCTAAGGTAATTGAGTAATTACCTTAGGGATAATTTTAAAACAACAAGCTGTTTTTTTCAATCAACCTGTTGTTTGTCTACAAACAACAGGTTGATTATTTCAAATGACCTGTACTTTGAAAACAAAGCAGCCGTGCTTTGCACTTAAAGCACATGAGCTTTTTCCAATTGTACCGGGAAACATTTATGAAAGCACTGAAAGCAAATGAAAGCGAAAAACACCTTGTGCTTTCATCTGATATTCCTTATGGCAGGCAGTTTCAGAGTTCCAGAAAGCACTGAAAGCAGAAAAACAACAGTTTGCGGAAAGGATAAAAAAAGGCTGTCCGGCAAGCAAAAGTCAGACAGCATTTTCTAAATATTTCAATTTAACGAGGTCGTAGAATCCTCCTGTTCTCCATCTGTTTCTTCCATTCCGTCTGCTTGCTTTCCTTTCCGATAAGCCAATGGTACGATGTGATACTTATCCTTGAAGCATTTGCTGAAATATCTTGGTGAACTAAAGCCTAGACGGTCCGATATTTCGGAAATATTCAATTCAAGATTCTCTTTTAACATAATAGCAGCTTTTTTCAACCGGATGGTAAACACGAAATCGTTTGGAGTTTGCCCGGTAACAGCTTTCATTTTGACAAACAATTTAGTACGTGCAATTCCCATTTCACGTGCAAAAGTATCGGCTCCAAAATCTACATCATCCAAATGTGCTTCAATGACAGCCATTGCCTTATCAACAAATTCTTTATCCAAAGCATTCGTTGCAAGCAACTGAGGAGTTAGTTTTGGTTGCTTACTAAACTTCTCCTGTAGGATGATACGCCCATTTACCAAGTTATTACAACGTGAAAGAAGTATGTTTATATTAAAAGGCTTGGTGATATAGTCATCTGCTCCCATACGCAGCCCTTCCAGATTATGCTCCACTGTTGTTCGCACCGTCAGAAGCACTACCGGAATATGACATGTTTCAATATCACTTTTCACTTTTTTGCATAATTCAGTTCCCGACATCTCAGGCATAACTACATCACTCAGAATAATGTCAGGAAGTTCTGATCGTACTTTTTCCATCCCTTCTTTACCATTGGCGGCAGTAACAACCGTATAAAAGGTTTCAAATATATGCACCAGCATATCCCGTAACGAAGAATTATCTTCCACTATCAGAATCTTGGAACCTTTAAAGTTTTCAATAGTTTCATCTGCCATAACTTCCTGCTTAAGCTCAAAATCCAATTCTCCTCTATCTTGTACCACAGAAATACCAATAGATTCTTCTGTATTTATCTGTTCTACATTAAAGTGTTCATTTCCAAGTTTTAGCCTTACGGTGAATGTCGTTCCCTCATCTAACTCACTATATACTTCTATTGTTCCATGATGTAACTCCACAATTCCCTTAGTTAACGAGAGTCCGATTCCTGTTCCCGACGCCAAAGATTCGGCACTGTCTGTTTGGTAAAACCGTTCAAATATCTTACCTATATCTTTCGGTGCTATACCTTTTCCATTATCAGTAACATCAATAATAACTTCATGATTTCCTTTTCGAACCGAAAGAGATATTTCCCCACCTGATCCGGTATGCTTAAAAGCATTAGATAACAGGTTATTTAATACCTTCTGCATCTGTTTTACATCATACCACACATTAATAATATCATTCATCTTATTAAAGCGGAATTTGATATGTTTATTAATGGCATATTCCTGAAAAAGAAGATAGTTTTCATAAACCTTAATTCCGCAACACTATTATAAAATATTTTTTTTAAGTACCTGAGCAACAAA
>CABUKU010000033.1 GCA_902492205.1 uncultured Bacteroides sp.
TCAAAGCGTTCAGGGCACAGTTCAGAGGAGTAAGAGATAAAGCATTTTTCTTGTACAGACTCGCTAAATTATATGCATAAAAAGAAAAGCCCTCAGACTTTTACATTGATCCGTTAAATGAACATTTGAAGGTAAAAATAGAAAAGCCGCAATTAATGTTGCGGCTTTTCTTAAAACAGTCGGAATGAGGCGACTCGAACGCCCGACCCCTACGTCCCGAACGTAGTGCGCTACCAACTGCGCTACATTCCGTTGTTTTCGGGGGACAAAAGTAAGGCAAATTTTTGAATTATCTAAATCTTTTGCCGAAAAATTGCAAAAAATATTGTGAGTTCAAAAAATATGCCTATCTTTGCATCCGCATTCAAGAAGGTGCCATAGCTCAGTTGGTAGAGCAAAGGACTGAAAATCCTTGTGTCCCCGGTTCGATTCCTGGTGGCACCACCTTAAAAATCAGAGAGTTACTATGAAAAAGTAACTCTCTTTATGTTTTTATAGATATGGAATTACCTAACGATCCGATGATTTTATTTAGCTTTGTCAACACAAAGTTGCGTGATATTTATCCGTCTTTGGACGCTCTTTGTGAAGATATGCATGTCAGTAAGAAAGAATTGCTTGACAAACTGGGTGCGGTAGGTTTTGAATATAACCCCGAGCAAAATAAATTCTGGTGATTTTCCATTGTTTATCTTCGTTTACTTCCTTTTGTCAATAGAAGCGATCAATCCATTTATATCTCCTTTTGTTAAGTAGGATAAGTTTTTATGAATCCTGGAAACAGGCCAGTGCCACCATTGTAATGATTGTAACTGTTTAATTGTTTCGTCATCAAAGCGTTTCCTGATTACTTTGGCAGGGACTCCACCTACAATGGCATAAGGAGCAACGTCTTTTGTTACTACGGCACGAGATCCGATAATGGCTCCATCTCCTATATGGACACCTGCCATAATCACAGCTTCATAACCTATCCAAACATCATTCCCAATAACAATGTCTCCTTTGTTGTCCCATGCGGAGGTTATATCTTTCTTATCCAGTTCCCATTCTTCATAGAACAGCGGAAATGTGTAAGTGGATAAAGACTTTAATGCATGGTTGGCGCAATTAAACAGGAATTTTGTCCCACAAGCTATGGAACAAAATTTGCCGATTATCAGTTTCTCATTATTAATGGGATAGTGGTAAAGCACATTGTTCTTTTCGAACAGTAAAGGATCGGAAACAAAATCATTGTATATGGTATAATCGCCGATAATTATATTGGGATCTTCTACAACTGCATTCAGATATACGGTTTGTTTGTCATTGTGGCGTGGATAGATTTTATTCATCATGGTTTTAATCTTTAATAATGTTTCTTTTTTAAATAGATGATAGATTGAAAGGTGAGCAGAATAACAAATAAGTATTCTGCAGTCATATACATAGCCAAAGGAACTTTCATATGATTGCTCAGCCGGTATAAATAAATGAGATAAAACAGAATCGTGATAACCTGTTTCATACTTTTAAATAAAAAGGGTATAAAATCTCTGTGGCGGATAGTTTTATCTGCCGGATAGCTGAATAGCTTTATAGAATGATGCTATTCGTTGGGCGTAGCTATATACAGAGTTGGAATTTCATGAAGTGAACAATTTTGTATTTTGATATAATAATGCAAAGGTAATAAAGATAATATGAAATGCTTGCTTATAGCCATAAAAAAAGAGTTGCTACTCCAAGCAACTCTTTTTTATAGTTTAATAATTATATTATCCCCCGATAGGAGGTAAGTCTATACTTTCGTTCTTTTCATTCCAATCACTAACATTGAAATCTCCCGTAGTGCTTTCGCTGGAGAATATTTCATTTAAAGTCATTGATAAGCTTAACTTGGTATTTGCATTTAACGTTGTCGTTAAGTTTTGCTTATAGGTTTTGACAGCTCCATTCTTCAATGTAATGATGATTTGTATGGGAGGATTGGGGGCTGACGGAAATAGCATAACAGTGGGTACACTCATTTGCTTTCCATCTGCTGATAGCGTTAATGGAAATTGAACGGTTTTGGTTTGATTGCTTGGAGTAGCGCTGAATACATCCAGTTTTTCTGCAATATTTCCTACTAATACCTGTACACTTTCCACATTGGTATCGAACTCACCACCGTCTTTACCTGAAATTGTAACATTGATTCCGGCAACTACTCTTTGCAGTGAAGCGCTCAGTTTATCTGTACCGATGTTGGTTGGTACTACGGCATGAACATAATTGAAAACCGGATAATAAATCGTATCTTTTACATTGGGGTGTTTCCTTAGGGAATAATAAATTTGAGACATATCGGCATTAAGCCTCAATGGAGGTTCTTTAATTGACATATCAGTGTATATATCCTCTGTTTCTTTAGGCATGCCCCAATATATTATATTGTATGTACCGATTGGCAGTAGTAACGGTCGCGTGCTGACACTGCCTGTTCCGTTATTGACTGCATACATAGGGTAAATAGCAGTGAGGATGTTATTATAATAGTTGCCGAAATATATGGAACTTCCTTCACTGCATGGGTAAAGTTCCAGTGATCCTGTGAATGGACTTTTAGTGGTTACATTGGTGGCGTCATCTAATTCGGGCGAAACCAAATCGGGATGGCTTGGCGCGGGTTCAATGCTATTATGGTCATGGTCACTACAGCTATATATAAAGGCTGCTGCCAATAAAACAAAGATAGACTTGTTCATATCAACAAATATTAAGTTTAGGTTATGATATACTATGTTGATATGTAAACAGTCTTTAGGGTATTATGTTTTATCTTTAGCTTTTTTTATTAAGGTATGGGTATGAAAAAACCGATGACACAGTTTAGTTGGTATCATCGGTTTAAGATATTTAATGTTGATTATTTACAGTTCAGGAGGATTTGTTTTGCAACGGCTCCGGTTACATCTCCGTCTTCACCATAAGCGGCACCTCTTTCATTGAAGCGGCGTTCTACCTCGTTTATTGTGTCGTCGCCAATGTTTACTTCACCTAAACGGGTAGCAAGTCCCAGATTACGGAAGAATTCTTCTGTTTTCTCAATAACCTGGTTAACTCGGGTTTCGGGAAGACCAGTAGATATACCCCAAATACGTTCTCCATATTGAATAAGCTTATCGCGTTTCTTATCACGAAGTGTACGTAGCATTCCCGGATATACGATGGCAAGGGTTGCACCGTGGGTAAGTCCGTGAAGAGCGGTTAATTCATGACCTATCATGTGTGTTGCCCAATCTTGAGTTACACCCATTGCAATAAATCCATTCAGAGCCATGGTAGCGCCCAACATGAATTGGGACATCAAATCATAGTTCTGCTGGTTTTCCTTAATCAGTGGAGCTATGTTGATAAGCATGGTGAGAATACCTTCGGCCCATCTGTCCATTACACGTGATTGTCCCGGAGTGGTCATGTATTGTTCCATAACGTGAACATAAGTATCTGCTATTCCACAGGCAATTTGATGAGGAGGAAGTGTGAAAGTTGTTTTGGGATCTAAGATAGAGAAGACCGGATAGTTTGCGTAAAAAGGATATTTTTCTTTGGTCTCATGGCGTGAGATTACTGCACCGTTATTCATCTCGGAGCCGGTTGCCGGAAGGGTAAGTACAGTTCCCAATGGAATGGTATCTTTGGAATATCCTTTTTGTACTAAATCCCAAGCATCACCGTTATATAAGATTCCGGCAGAGATAAGTTTGGTTCCGTCAATCACCGAACCTCCACCAACAGCTAAAAGGAAATCTACGTTGTTTTCTTTTCCTAATTCAATGGCTTTGCGCAGAGTTTCTATGGACGGGTTTGATTCTATTCCCCAGAACTCAACATAGTCGCGACCTTCGAGTGCTTTGCATACTTGCTCATACACTCCATTCTCTTTGACACTGCCGCCACCGTAAGTAACCATGATTTTTTTACCTGCAGGTATTTGGTTTGCCAACTCTGCTATCATGCCGTCGCCGAAAATAAGGCGAGTAGGATTCTGAAAGATAAAGTTATTCATTGTTATCTATTTTTAATTAATTCCTGTTTGAGGCTACAAAGGTAATCTTTTGTCTTTTAATTATTGTTTAATCTCCGTTCTTTAATAGTTTTTTCTTTATCTTTGAATAAAATATTTAGTTGTATGAACATAGAATTAGGCAAATTTAATACCCTTGAGGTGGTGAAACAAGTGGACTTTGGCATGTATTTGGATGGAGGTGAGCAAGGAGAAATCCTTCTTCCTAACAGATATGTTCCCGAAGATTGCAAGATTGGAGATTTTTTAAATGTCTTTCTTTATCTGGATATTGAAGAAAGGCTTATTGCAACTACATTGACGCCTTTGGTGCAAGTTGGAGAGTTTGCTTGTTTAGAGGTTTCGTGGGTAAATCAGTTTGGAGCTTTTCTGAACTGGGGATTGATGAAAGACCTTTTTGTTCCTTTCCGTGAGCAGAAAATGAAAATGCAGGTTGGAAAGAAATATATTATTCATGCACATATTGATGAAGAAAGTTATCGTATAGTTGCGTCTGCTAAAGTAGATCGTTATTTGTCAAAAGAGATACCTGAATATAAACAGGGGGACGAAGTGGAGGCTTTAATCTGGCAAAAAACAGATTTAGGGTATAAAGCAATTGTTGATAATAAGTTCAGTGGCTTAATTTATGAGAGTGAAGTTTTTCATCCGGTCGAGATAGGGGAAAGGCTGAAAGTTTATGTGAAGCAGGTGCGTGAGGATGGCAAGATAGATTTGATGCTTCAAAAACCGGGTATGTGCGGAGTGGAAGATTTCTCCCAGACTTTGCTGCAATACATTACTGAACATGACGGAGTTATTTCACTAAACGATAAAAGTCCTGCTGAGGAGATTTATGAGATTTTTGGAGTCAGTAAGAAGACTTTTAAAAAAGCTGTTGGTGATTTATATAAGAAACATCTGATTGTTTTGAGCGGTGATTCAATCCGTTTAAGTAGGGAATAGGGAAATGATACTTTATAAAGGGAAAATCCTATAAATATTTGGGGAAAAGAATAAGGGCGGGAGTTTTTTCTCGTCCTATTTTTGTGTATTAACAACAACTAAACAACATAGTATGAAAAAGCTTTTATTCATTTTAATCACTCTCTTATATACGGCTTCTTTTGTTAAAGCTGCGGATATAAAAGGTATCCGTGTAGAGAGTGACGGTTATCCTATATTGGTTTATTTAGATGGGGCACAGATGTGTTCTCCTGTATATAGCTGCTTTATTGCTAATTTGCGTGCCGGCTCATATCGGGTAGAAGTATATAACGCACGGTCTAATCAAAGAGTATATTTAGAAAATATTTATTATAACGGTTTTCGGATAGAGGAAATTAATATTGAAAATCAACCGGGGCATAATAGAAGACCAGGTCATGACAGAGATGAATATTCTAAGAGGAACAGGGTGATGGATGAGAAGGAGTTCGACAAGTTTTATAATTCGATAGTTTCGGCAACTTTTGATTCGGAAAAGAATTCTCTTATAGATTTAGGTTTGGCTGGGAATGATTTTACAACCGGGCAAGTTGCCAGGTTAGTGGGTTTGTACACCTTTGATAAGGATAAGCTTCCGCTTTTAAAGAAGTTCTATCGAAATACAGTGGATAAGGCAAATTATTATAGTTTGCTGGAAAAGCTCGATTTTCTTTCTTCTAAAAATGAATTAAAGGAGTTCATTTTAAATTTCAACAAATAATAAATTATATAACTATGAAAAAGACAATAGCAATATTAATGATATTTTTCGCAGTAATAACTTTGAGTTCTTGTGGGGTTAATCTGAGTTTGACTAAAAAGAACATGATGCGTATTGAAGAAGGAATGAGTAAACAAGAAGTGAAAAGAATTCTTGGAGGACCTGAAAACAGAAGCTTTGATCAGGGGCGTGAAAGCTGGGAATATATTGCTGTAGACGGTAAGTATTTTATTGTTTATTTCTACGAAAGCAAGGTGATTGGCATGGACACTTTTTATAGAGAAGAGAATCATTGCCATGATGGGCGTGGAAAACACTAATGAAATAGGGGAAATCCCTATATGGAATTCGGGAAAATCATTAGATAAGATATTATTCTCTTTCTATATTTGTGATATTGATATAAGCAGAACAGGCAACTAAAAACTATATGAATATGAAACGACTATTGATGATGTTGTTTGCTGTGGGAATAGTAACAGCAACTTCGGTGAGCATGGCAGGGATGAGTATAAGTAAGGTAAGACAGAATACTCGTTTTCTAACAGATAAGATGGCTTATGAACTAAATTTATCTACTGAACAATATAATGATCTTTATGAGGTCAACTTCGATTTCATCTATAATGTTCGTAATTTGATGGATGATGTAGCTCATGGATATGATTGGGCAATTGATAAATACTATAATTATCTGGACATACGTAACGATGATTTACGTTGGATATTATCCAATAGCCAGTACAGACGTTTTTTAGGAATGGATTACTTCTACCGCCCAATCTATACGTCCGGACGCTCTTGGAACTTTAGAGTCTATATCACCTATACTAATCATAATTTATTCTATTTTGGTAAGCCTTATCATTATCGTTCTTATTGTGGCGGACATTACCGCACTCATTACAATAATATAAGTTTTTACAGAAACAGATACCGTCATGATGTATATCATGGAGATTATAGCATCAGGAATGATAAAGTATATCATAATCATCGCCGTTCGGATTTTGGTAATGTGCGTTCTACTTCAACAAGTAGTAGCCGGAATAATACTTCTTCGCCCCGTCGTTCTTCCAATGAGGTGAAAAAAGAGAGGCCAAGAAGAACAAATGACGATATTTATACCAACTCTCGTCCCGAAAGTAATAATAGTAGCACTGGTACAACAAGACGTTCGAGCAGTAGCGGGTATAACAGAAATAATAGTTCGTCGTCAGGACGGAGTTCTTCTTCATCCGGTAGTTCTTCAAGCAGAAGGGAAAGCAGTTCGGGAACATCGAGTTCATCTACAAGTGTACGTAGAAGTTCATCGTCATCTTCTTCCTCGTCTTCTTCAGGAAGTAGTGAAGTTAGAAGTAGTTCTTCGGGAAGTTCATACCGAAGCAGCAGCACAGGTAGCAGCCGACGCAGATAAAATAAACCTAAACCTTTTCTTTTTAATTCTGAGAGCAGAGGAAGGATTATTCTTTCTCTGCTTTTATCTTTTTCCGTTCCAAAAGTTTGACTTTCATACTGTCTTTTGAAAGAAAAAAATCTTCTTTTGCTTCTCCTGTAACTTCAATTTGGGGACGAATTGTACTGGCTTGTTCCTCTGTTATTAATCCTTTGGCTACAAGTCTGTTAGCGATTATGCTATAATATCCGTCCATATTCTCTTTTAAAGTCATGTCCGAATTAAAAGAATTGCGGAAATGCTTAGGCTTCGGGATGATTGATGCAAGAAAAATAGCCTCATTCGCGGTTAATTGTGATGGCTTTTTATTGAAATAATATTTAGAGGCTTCTTTAGCTCCATAAATGAGTGGCCCCCATTCGGCAATGTTTAAGTAAACTTCATACATTCTCTCTTTGGAAGTAAGCTTTTCTGTTTCGATGAGCCAAACTATGAGTGCCTCTTCCAGTTTACGGGCAATATTCTTGTTTCGGTTAAGAAATACATTCTTCACTAATTGCATGGTGATAGTACTGCCACCCCGGGCAAAGCGTTTTACTTGTAGGTCGTGAATCAATGCTTCCCGCATCATGTTTATCAAAAAACCATTATGATAGTAAAATGCCCCGTCTTCCGATTGCATGACAGACATTTGCAGCAAAGGGGAAATACTATCCAACGGAGTAAAGTTAGGATTGGATGGGCCAACTGTAAATGTTCGAACCGGACGACCATTTTCATAAGCCGTATATTCAAACTCCCCACTCATTTTCCCTAAATTACTTTTTCCAAAGTTTTCGATACGGAAATTATGTGGAGTCAGCGTTGATTCAAGTTTGAGACTATCCAATAATTCGAAGTTTATATCCAATAAGAAGTGGTAAGATAGTTTACCTTTCGTTTTTATTCCTTCCAAATTGCCGAATAACCCTTTTGGTAAAGATGAGAATAATTCATCGGCAGCAAAAGAAGGCTTGTTTGTAGATATAGTAAAATGCCATTCTTTATTCTTTTGAGCCCGTATGTATGGATTGAATTGTAAACGATTGAACTGGATATTTGTGGCACTGTCAAGCTCAATGAAGTTCTTTCCTATATTTATTTGGTAGTCAAAACATCCACGATTCAGATTAATTACTTCCGGAGAAAGAGCCTTGTGATACACATTAAGTCCACTGATTTTAGCTATCCCTTTTAATGTAATTTCTCCATTGCTTTTATTTGTTTCGGTTAGCTGATAAGATAAAGAGTCAAAAGCAATTTGAGCACCGTAATATTTGTCGATATAAGGTAAAGAGATTTTGTCGGTCTTTCCTTTAAATATTTCTGCTTTTATGGTTCTGCTGTCTTTGTTTAATTCTCCCTGTGTCATCCAAATGCTTTTTATGGTATCTTCTTTAACGATGATTTCGGTTGAGAAACGACTGTTTTTAATTGTTAGCTCCGAAATTTCTACGGCAATGAAAGCACTGTCGGTTTGGTGGCTGATAGTAAGGTTATTTATGCTGCCGTTATTGGGTAACAGTTCAAAAGCAAATCCTAACGTGTTGGATACTCGTTGGGCAAAATCATGCTGTGGCTTGTCAATGACAGTGGAGGCAGAGTCTTTCTTGAACACAAAGTCATAGTTGGAAAGTGAGTCTTTCTTCACGAAACTTATGACTAATCCGTTAGTCTGCACTTGTTTGATGCTGATGTTTGCACTTAAAAGTTTCCAGAAATTCAGATCTATAACCAATGAATTGAGTTTCAGTAAAGTATCTCTGTCATGAGGGATGATAGAGAGGTTTTCAAGCTCCACTTGATTAACGGAAGGCATTCGCAGAGACGCATAGCTGATATTCAAATCATGCCGGCGCTCCATTTGTTCAATTTTTCCTTTAACAATATGTCTCAATAGGGCGTTCCTGCTGAGATATAATCCGAATCCTGCGACCATTAATAAACTAACCGTGAGCAGAATCCCGAATTTGATTTTCCGGTTCATGGCAGAACGTTTTTAATGGTCGCAAAATTACATAATTATTTCAATTCCAACGGTTCTCCCTTATAGAAATCAAGTATTTTGGTACGAAACAGATAATCGAACTTTGCTTGTATTTGGTCGGAGGTTGATTTTAACAGGTTTGTTTTCGATTCATTATATTCTACTGCTGTTGCTTTTCCCTGTTCGTATTTCTCGCTCATAAGCCGGAATGACTCTTGGGCTGCTTCCATAGCTGTGCCGCTCGATGCATATTTGGCCTCTGCTGCCACAGCATTGTAGTAAGCCTGCTGGATTTCTTTGTATAATCCTTTTTTGGCATTGTCTAGCTGGAGTGACTGGTTAAAGTGTTGCAGACGGGCGGTTTTAACCCTGTTTCGTGTAGCCAGACGATTGAAGATGGGAACACTTAATGTCAAACCGATAGATTTATAGAGGTTGTCATTCAACTGCGTTCCGAATGAATTGTGTTCCTGTCCCGATATGGTATTGAATCCCGTATTGATTCCTGCACCAAACGATAGTTGGGGATAGAAAGAACTTTGGGCGATACGGATACTTTTCAAACTTCCTTCCAAGCGATATTGTGCTGCAAGTATTCCCGGTTTGCTTATCACTGCCATGTTGTACACTTCTTCGGGAGAGGTGAGAACTGTGAAGCCGGCAGTAGATTCGGGTGAGAGAATGGCAAATCCTTCGGGAGAAGGAAGTTCAAGTAATTGGCTGAGGTCAAGTAATGCCAGTTTGCGGTTATTCTCTGCTTGCACTGCTGATAATTCGTCTTGTGCGAGGCGTGATTTTGCTTCATACAGTTCGGCGGTAGAGGTTTTGCCGACTTCATTCATTCGCTGCATGCGGTTATATTGCTCTTTGCTTAGTTCCACCTGTTGGGCGGCAACTTTGCAAAGTTCTTCGTTGAACAATACTTGCAGGAAAGCGGAAGTAACCTGTATGCTTATATCTTCTTTTGCCTTGTTTAAATCTTCTGTTGCTGCTTTCAGGTTCAGTTTGGCAAGAGCGATATTGTTGGGTATTTGCAGTCCGGTAAATAAGGGAATATCCGTATTTAACCCGAAACTCGTTCCTGTTGTGTTCATGTTGATATATGAGTTGTCTATTGGTGACGTGGTTCGTCCGAAACCGAAAGATTGGCTTACACTACCATTTAAACTTGGTAAACGACTGTATTTGGCGGTGTTCAATTCTACTTTCTGTTCATCGCGGCTCACTTCTTGTTGCTTCACTTCAATATTATGCTCAATGGCATAATCAATGCATTGGCGTAACGACCACTTTTCTTGTGCCCCGGCTCCTGTGGCAATGAGTAAGGACAATATGATAAGTTTTGCTTTCATAATCTTACAAGCTTATTGTTTCTTTTGTTCTGCACCTCTAACCTTATCTTTTGTAGATAACCCTTTCTTAACCTCTATCTTTATTCCGTCACTGATGCCAAGAGATATTTGTCTTTTTGCAAATTTCTGTTCGGGAACGGAGTCGGTCATTACATAAACAAATGCTGAGTCTTTGTTGAATTCCACGGTACTTTCGGGAATCGTGAGTACCTTATCTGCCTTGTTTAAAACAATTTCCGCATTGGCACTGTATCCGGAACGGACATAAACTGTGTCGGGAACACTGATAGCAGCTTTAATCTCAAACAGGTTGGCTCCGTTTTCTTCCGTTCCTTTTGGAGATATATATTCTAACTTCGCATCAAACTTTAGATTCTGCAAAGCTCCGATAGTCAGTTTTATGGGCATTCCTTCATGGATACGTCCCACTTCCGTTTCGTCTATCTTGCCTTTGAAGATAAGGTCATTCATGTTGGCTACGGTTGCAATGGTAGTTCCTTCATTGAATGTGTTACTCAGGATAACCGAATTTCCTTCTTTGATAGGCACATCTAGGATAAGCCCGTCAATGGTGGAGCGAATCATGGTATTGCTGTAAGAAGCGCTCTTTTGTGTGATTCCGTCTTTTACAATATCAAGGGCATCTTTTGCGTTTTCTTTTTCTTCTTTGGCTTGTAGCATGGCTACTTCGCTTTTCTCATATTCTTCCTTGCTGATGAGCCGGTCATTGAATAGTTTCTTCATACGGTCAAACTCCTGAACGGCTTGTTTATAATTGATTTCTCCCAGACGCAAACGATTCTCGGCAGAGTTCAACTGCCCCATTTCCGGGATAACTTTAACCTTGGCGATTACTTCTCCCTTTCTGATAGGCTGCCCCGCTTCTTTATAAACTTCGGCAATGATACCCGAAATTTGCGGTTTGATGAGCACTTCGTCTCTTGGCTCTACTTTGCCGGTAGCTACGGTACTTTTTTCTATGTTTGTTACTGAGGGACTTACAATTTCATAAGTTTTCACCTGAGGTTTGGACTTCACATAGAGAAAACCGAATGTTCCGATGAATATTGCTGCAACTAATACCAGCAGAAAGATTTTAAAGAACTTTTTCATATATCTTGTTTTTATTGTTATATCGTTTTTTGTTTTTATTCTTCACGTATGGCCTCAATAGGCTTGATACTCATGGCACGGAAAGCCGGGGCAAGACCTGCAAGGCTTCCCAATGTCAGCAAAATGAGAGTTGCTCCTATAGCTGTTCCGAATGAGATCAGGAATCCCGCATCATATCCCTTGGAGGCACTTACTCCTACGTTGACTACCTGTAATACAAGTACGGCAAAGCAAATTCCCATCATCCCGGCAATGCAGGTAAGTACCATGCTTTCACTTAATATCTGTCTCATAATATCGAAAGGTTTTGCACCGATAGCCCGCCTGATACCAATTTCTCCGGTTCGTTCGCGAACTGTTACCATCATGATATTGCTTACTCCGATAATTCCGGCAAAGAGGGTTCCCAAGCCTACAATCCATATTAACAGATGTATGCCGAGGAATAAGTTGTCGAACTGCTTGAACATCTTCTCAAAATTGAGGATGAAAACAGCCTGTGCATCATGAGGGGCAATCATGTGATTCTGCTTGATAATAGTCTCTGCCTGTTTCTCTATATCACTTATCTGCACACCCGGTTTTCCGGTCATTCCGATGAGATGCACTTCGTTTCCTGTGCGGTAAGTCTTTTGCATGGTGGTGAAAGGGAGAGTAATCATTTCTTCGGGATTCCCTCCGATTTGTATGTTCGAATTGGCATCTCCCAATACACCTGCCACCTGATAATAAACTCCGGACACACGGATATATTTCCCGAGAGGGTTTTCTCCATTCTTGAACAAAGCCTTGTAAACACGGATGCCCAGAATACATACTTTGCGTTCTTCTTTAACATCCACCTCGTTAATGAATCGTCCGAACAGCATTTGCTGTGCTTCGAGATTTGCATATTCGGAAAATACACCTTTTGTATTTGAAGAATAAGATTTGTCTTCGTAAACAACATTATTGCTTGCTCCTCCTCCGAACAATATGGGGCTGATGTGGGCAATTTCCTTAATATTGGAACGCAATATCTCTACATCTTGTATGGTAAGATTCCATTGCCTCCCTTTACGAAAGCCTTTGTAGGCTTCACTCGTGGTGCCACTCATAACAAAACATGAATTGGTGGCGAAGCCGCTGAACGATTTCGACAGCATGTTCTGCATTCCGTTTCCACCGCCGATGAGGACTACAAGCATGAAGATTCCCCAAAACACTCCGAAAGCGGTCAGTATGCTGCGGGTTTTGTTGCGGGTAATAGTAACCAGAATCTCCTCCCAACGGTCTATATCTATAAAGTTCTTCATAATCAGTCTGCTCTAAGTGCTTCTATCGGTTTTATCTGTACCGCCTTTCTTGCAGGGAAGAACCCTGCCAATGTACCTGCGAATATCAATACAAGGGTTGCTTGAACTGCAATTCCTATGTTTACGGTCGGATCTTTAAATATGGTAAATGACATTTCTTCCGTGGCCTGTGCCGCTGCCATGGCATCAAAGTAAGTTGCCGCCCATTCCGTAACTCCGATACCTGCAAGCATGCCTATATATCCGAATAGGGTGGTAATGGCGATTGACTCAAGGATGATGAGCCATAAAATGGAACTTGGAGAAGCTCCCAAAGCCTTGCGGATGCCAAATTCTTTTGTGCGTTCTTTTACCGTGATAAGCATAATGTTACTGACTCCCACGATACCCGAAAGTAGGGTAAAGATACCTATTACCCACACTGCCATGGTGATTATGTTTTGTGCTTCCAGTGTTTCCAAGTATTGTGTGAAACGGTTTCGCAGCCATAGTGCACTTTCATCGGTAGGATCGAACTGGTGATGCCGGGCAATTACTTTACGATATTCCTTCTCAAACTCTTCATTCTTTTCTTTGGTGTTCAGCCCTTTGGTAGAGAATAGAATTTCTTGTAGTGCATTCCCTTTATTATAAATAATCTGTGCAGTGCTGAATGGAATGAAAGTTCTTGAGTCGTTACGGTCTTTGTTGGCAACATAAATACCTACCACTTTATAAATGATGCCGTTCACATTGACGGACTTGCCAAGTGCACTTTCTTTCTTAAACAGAGTTTCTGCTGTTTTGGGATGAATGACAATAACTTTACGTCTTTCTCTTATATCCAAATCATTGATGAAACGTCCGTTGCCTTCCGCTACTTTATAAGGTTCTATTTCCGTATAAGACGGATATACTCCGATCAGATTGCTTGACACATATTCGCTTCCGTTAGCAATGGTGCATCCTCCTTGATAAAGTATTGCCCCGGCAGTTATGACATTATCCGGGAATTCGCTCTTGGTCAATGCCAGATCGTTATAGTCGAGGTCTATCTTCCTGCCCGACTGCATTCCTTGATATACCTTACTCGTTTTCCATGTGCTGGCTTGCACGGAGTTATTGGCACGGTCGGCAAAATTACTTGTGAAGCCATTCATCAACCCGTTGCCCGAGCCGAGAAGTATAATCAACATGAAAATCCCCCATGACACGGCAAAACCGGTAAGGAAAGTTCGTAGCTTGTTGCGGCTGATAGTACTTATTATTTCTTGCCAAATATCTATTCCTATTCTCATATTGGCACTGTTTATTTCATGAAACCGTTTTTCCCGAATGGGGAAGCATCGTGATGCAGGTTTTCTTCAATGGCTTCAATAACCCCGTCTTTCAGGCGGATAATCTTGTTGGTTTGGTTGGCAACCCCGCTTTCGTGAGTAACGACAATGAGAGTCATGCCCGATTCATGTACCTCCTTTAATATATCCATTACTTCTACGGAAGTCTTACTGTCCAAAGCTCCCGTAGGTTCGTCGGCAAGTATGATTTGAGGTTTGGAGATAAGCGCACGTGCTATGGCTACGCGCTGTTTCTGTCCGCCGGAAAGTTCGTTGGGCATATGGTGTGCCCATTCTTTCAGCCCCAGTTTGTCGAGATACTCCATGGCGAGGATATTTCTTTTCTTCCGGCTCACATTCTGATAGAACAGCGGGAGGGCAACGTTCTCCATTGCATTCTTGAATGAGATGAGGTTGAAAGACTGGAAAATAAAACCAATCATGTGATTGCGGTACTCGGCAGCCTTTGTTTCACTCAGATTCTTGATAAGAACATCGTTCAGGTAATAATTCCCTGTGTCATAATTGTCGAGAATACCCAGAATGTTGAGCAAAGTAGATTTACCCGAACCCGACGAACCCATGATAGACACAAACTCTCCCCGTTCTATATCGAGATTTATTCCTTTAAGTACATGTAATGGAGCCCCGTTGTGATAGGTCTTATTGATATTTTCCAGATGTATCATTCTTCATTGTTTTGATGGCTGATGTTAATTCTTGTTTGAATTATAAGCCGGTTTGTTTCGCTTCTTTTCCCTATAAGACGCACGTAATATACCAAAAGTTGCAACAAGGTGAAGAAAAATACAAAAAAATTTTGTGTTTTCAATCTTCTTTGCGTAATTTGTGAGCAATAATTAACTAACCCAATAAACATAATATCATGACTACAAACATGGAAAAACCCTACGTAGTAGGTATTGACATAGGCGGAACTAACTCGGTTTTCGGTATTGTCGACGCTCGCGGTAACATTCTTACCAGCGGTTCAGTAAAAACACAAGCTTATTCTAAAGTAGAAGATTATGTAAACGATGTTTGCAAAAACCTTCTTCCTTTGATTGAGTCTCAAGGCGGAACTGACAAGATAAAAGGTATCGGTATCGGTGCTCCTAACGGAAACTTCTATAACGGAACAATTGAATTTGCTCCAAACCTTCCTTGGAAAGGCGTTATTCCATTGGCTGCCCTTTTCGAAGAAAGACTGGGTATCCCTACTGCTTTGACTAACGATGCCAATGCTGCTGCTGTGGGTGAAATGACTTACGGTGCTGCCCGCGGAATGAAAGACTTTATCATGATTACACTGGGTACAGGTGTAGGTAGCGGTATCGTCATCAACGGACAGGTTGTTTACGGCCATGATGGTTTTGCAGGCGAACTTGGTCACGTAATTGCACGTCGTGACGGACGTATCTGCGGTTGCGGACGTAAAGGTTGTTTGGAAACTTATTGTTCTGCAACAGGAGTAGCCCGCACAGCTCGCGAATTCCTTGCAGCAAAAACAGAACCGAGCTTGTTGCGTAATGTTCCTGCCGAAGAAATACAGTCGAAAGACGTATATGATGCAGCAGTGAAAGGCGACAAACTGGCTCAGGAAATATTCGAGTTTACAGGTAACATCCTTGGTGAAGCTTTGGCAGACGCTATTGCATTCTCAAGCCCCGAAGCTATCATCCTTTTCGGTGGTTTGGCAAAATCAGGTAGTTACATCATGGATCCTGTAAAGAAATCTATGGAAGACAATTTGCTGAATATCTATAAAGGAAAGACTAAACTTTTGATTTCAGAATTGAAAGATTCCGATGCTGCCGTTCTTGGAGCAAGTGCTCTTGGATGGGAGTTGAGAGATTTGGCTTAAGACAATTCTTTTTGTTTATATTTTGACACTAAAGGCTGTGTCGGGTTTCCCGGCGCAGCCTTTATTATGTTTGCTTTCATAAACGCTTTCATTCCCATAAGCGTTAACTAAACGTCTCCCCTCCTTATTGAGCTACCCTTTATACACAAGTCTTACATGATTAAATCATACAGTTCAAATTGTGTATTAAAACGGTCCAATCCATTTTTAAGGGTTGTATATCCGGGAATGGACTGGCTTCTGTATGCGCTCCATGCTCCTAACCTTGCAATAATCCATGCCGCCCATGCCATTGATTCTTTTTTATATGGATTTTGCTGTATTTTGGTATTTCCCTCACTCTTTTTTCCTACTATATGTAATAAAGCTATTTCCTTCTTTGTGAAGTAGATTTTTGAAGAGAGTTTTTCATCTTCTTTATCAAAAGAAAGTTTGAGTACCATCACCTGTAGGGCTGCCTGCAAGGAAATCAAGATTAGTTTTTGTAATGCCGAGATTGTTTCCAACTGTGCGTCCTCAATCATGAATCCTTTTCTTTTGAGCACTCTGAATAGCTCTTCAATCAGCCATCGACAACGATACCAACCAATACATTCCGTTGCTTGCTCTACAGTCTCCACTGTATGTGTGGTTAGTAGTCTCCATTCAATGGGGCTTTCATTTTCCGGTGTACTGGAAGTTTTTTCTTTGACATGTATACAATAAAGGGTAACAGCGGGCCTGTCCTTTGCAGGACCGTTTACAGGAGCACATAGGGTAACTCTTTCAAATCTGAGTTCCATGCAGGCTACCCGTTTCTTGCGTCCACTCCCGGGGAGAAGCTCAAAGCTATATTCTGCTCGTAGGACAGCCTTGCCCATTAATGTATCCAGACGAACGGAACAGTCCGAGTCGTCCAATTGGCAATTCCTTTCATGAACAGAACGTATCAGCAAGTGAACATTATCATCAGGTATACGGCTGAAAAGTTCGAAAATGTCTGCTTCACGGTCACCAATGATCGTTTTAACTGCATCCCGGGGCATTTGTCCACTGGCAGCCGTTCCGCTTTCTATCCAACGATATGACTCTTTTTCTTCTATAGGCTGGTATCTGTAATTACGTTCTTCGCGGCTTAATGCATCCGATGAGCGATTCCACTGCTTGACCGAAGAAAAACCTATAGGAATATGACTGGAGGCATCGACAACCAATACCGGATGCAAAAAACTGCCACACTGCTTTTGACCGACAATGCCGGGACTGGCTGTTTTTTTCTTCATCCGCTCAACATGAGCCTCATAGTTAATCTCTGAAGTATCTTGAATACATAATAAATGCTCACACCCGGAAGCATTCTTATAGCAAGTTTGTATCAGACCTGATAAGATAGCATCAGATGTGACGGAGGAATTGTTTAAAAATCTGTAAGCGCCCATTTTATCTTTATGTTCTTTACAAAATTGATTGACTATAGCACTTTGATGGACAACCATCTGAGAGCAAATTAAGTTTAAACGTCGCAAAAGGCGAGGATCACGGATTTGATCTGTCTCTAATAGCATCATGCAAAGATAAAAAAACAATCTAAACTTGTGTATAAAGGGTAGCTTATTGAGGAGGGAAAAATAGGATATACTCTTAACTTAACATTCTCTCCTTTCATCCCTTTCAGCGAACTCTGAAACCCTTTGAACCAAAGCAAATCAGATGAAAGCAAACCCCGTTTTTCCCCTTTCATCCGCTTTCATTCCTTTCAAGGTTTTTCAAAATATATTTGTTAATATATAAGATTCTGTGAAGAATGTTGTATCTTTGCTTTTGCATTTCATAACGTTCAGGGTAGGGAAACCTGCCGATTACCAGTAGGCATTTTTATATCTACTTCATTTCATATAGGCGGTTTCGTATCCCCCCGTGTGGAATGTTAACGCACCCACATCTCCTTGAGTGGCGATATGCAACGGGACAGGCGAAACCGTCTTTTTATTACCTTCACTTAACATTCATTGCTTTCATGGTTTTTCAAAATATATTTGTTAATATATAAGATTCTGTGAAGAATGTTGTATCTTTGCTTTTGCATTTCATAACGTTCAGGGTAGGGAAACCTGCCGATTACCAGTAGGCATTATTATGTCTACTTCATTTCACATAGGCGGTTTCGTACCCCCGTGTGGAATGTTAATGCATCTACTGCCCTGAACGGTGAAATGCAACGGGATAGGCGAAACCGTCTTTTTTATCGCCTTCACTTAACATTCACTATCATGGAAAACAACCAAATTAACATTGGGGAGGCTATTCCCTGCATCACTGACTCCAAAGATTCGGAAAAAGCTTTTCTTTTACAGCTTGCTTCCAAGTTATGTCCTACCGCAACGGAAGATAAATCCGAGAAAGAACGTTTGAAAATACTGCACCTTAGATTAAATAGGTTGGCTAAACTATTTTCCACTCTGCACAACTATCCGTGGGGTACGAATGAGGCAGAGATACGCAAAGCGTGCGTACAATATTTTATGGACATCAATGAATCCAAAGCCAAACGTATTCAACTCAATGAAATGTTGTATCAACAGTCGGTTCTTGTCAATGAGTTGGTAGGTTTCAAGGATTTAATAAACAATGTTCTCGTTAATTATAATGCCGAAGTGGAAAAGTTGGGGAAAATAATAACCGATAAAGCATGAAACAGCCGTGCTTCTCATGGCATATTCTATATTTTCCGGCAATATTAAGGTTTTTATAGCCGTGGGTTAAGTAGTTTTCTGCTTATTCATAAGTCTGTTTGTGCTTATGATTTAGTAACTTGACAACTGTCAATTATATACTTGACAACTGTCAAGTTATTAATTGACGTCTGTCAAGTTATTTAGGTGTAAGCATAAAATGAATTAATCGTGCCGGAAAAACAAGTTAGCATTAGGCAAGAGAGTGCTTATGGATGGGGCGGGTTAAAACAAAAAAAGCGTATTCACAGGTGAATACGCTTTTTAATATTGTTAGAACTAAGTGTTTTCTTTTAAAAAGGGGGTTGCTATTATAGCTTTCCCATCAGTTTCTGGATTTTAGAATTAAGGAACTGACACATAGTTCCGTTTCCTGCAGCTTTGTATCGTTGTGCACGATATTGAAGCATTGCGATTTCATTAGATTTGTTTACTGTCTTCATAATTTTCATCTTTTGTGCTTTCCACCTTTTGGAAAGCTGGTTTAGTATTTACTTTCTTATTACACTGCAAAGATAACACTTTTATTTGAATTATGTTGTAAAACATGTGATTTCTTTTGTTTTGCCCCTTATCTTTTCTATTGAATTGCCCTTTATTTACATATTTTAAGAGCAATGTTACAAAGATGTTACAATAAAAAAGAGGAAATCATTGCTGATCTCCTCTTTTTTATCTCGAATAAGGGTTGATGCTTACGCGTTAACTCTTTTTTCTTGAATTCTGGCTTTCTTACCGGTAAGTGCACGTAAGTAGTACAATTTAGCACGGCGAACTTTACCAACTTTGTTTACTGTAATGCTGTCGATAGCCGGAGATTCGATAGGGAAGATTCTTTCTACACCTACAGTTCCAGACATCTTGCGAACAGTGAAACGCTTTTTGTCACCATGACCGGCGATTTTGATAACAACGCCACGATACTGCTGTATACGTTCTTTGTTACCTTCGACAATACGATATGCTACTGTTACAGTGTCACCTGCTTTGAATGCTGGGTGTTGCTTGCCGGTAGCAAATGCTTCTTCTGCAATTTTAATGAAATCCATTGTTTTGTTTTTAAATTGTTTATCGTTACAACGCAACATATCAAGTAACTCTTCTTTGACAGCGATTGCGCGAAAGCGGTGCAAAGTAACTAATTATTTGTCAGATAGACAAATGATTGCAAATGTTTTTCTTTCATTATCGCACATTGTGCGGCAATATTTCTTTTTGGATGAGTGACTGTGTTTGCAGCATCTATGGCTGGAAGAACAACTGACCGATAACATTGACAGTACTGAAATAGCTAATATTACTATATTTTTCATAATTGAATTCTTTTTATAATTTAAAATTTAATTTTTACGCCGGCGTTCATCACAAAGCCATCAAGTGGTGCATAAATATCCCGGAATACGGGGTTGGATATGCTGCCTGTATATATAGTATCGAAACGGGTTTGGCGCCTGTCCGTAAAGTTCTCGAAGTTGGCATATAAAGAAAACCTTTCCCATATTTTCTCAATCATGAACCCACATACTACATATTGCTTTCCTTTCATTCCATCTCCTAATTGCTGAGGACTAAAATAATATGCTTCCAAGCCTATCTTCCATTTATCCTCTACTTCATACATCAAAATACTGTTAAACCGATGCTTGGGAGTTAATATATTCTCATGTTTCACATCGTTTTCGGTTGTTTTGGTATCTGTGAATGTATATCCTAAATATAAATGAAAGTCTTTATACCCGATTTTCATATTTGTTTCTCCACCTTTGCTGTCTGTATTCCCGTTTATATTATTAAGCTTGTATAGTCCGTCTGTTGTTTTTTGCAATAAAAGAGGATTGTCAAGATAGGTATAAAAGAATAATTGGTTGGCACTGAATGTTATATCGCCTTCACAGAATGAGGTGGTATAGTTAAAGTCCAAGTTTAAACCATAACTTCTTTCAAGTTTATTTTTATCTTTGTCAATGGGCAACACATTTTGGTATTGGAGCCTTTCACTATCTTCTGTAAATATGGTAGGTGTTTTATAACCAAACCCGCCTCCGAGCCGGGAAGAAAACTTGTCGGTAATCTTAAAATGGGCGGATATGCGAGGAAGTACGGCAATACCGTAATCGGGAACATAATCTGTTCTTAAGCCGGTTTCAAGATTAAACCATTTTGCAGCTTCCCAATTGTTTTGTATAAATGCGCCCGTTACTGTTTGATTGTAGTCTCTTAATTGAAAATCAGTCAACTCCTTTTCGTTAAATTTATCTGTCCACAAATTTAATCCTGCTACCCATTCGGTTGCCTGATTCGTGTGTGTATATGATAATTCACTGAATGTAGATAGTTGAGTGCCTTCAAAAGAATAGTGTGGCACGTCTATGTTCCTTTTGAAATAAGTTACGCTATTCTTAAAGTTCAACCTGCTTTTCTCGTTGAATTTATGCTCAAAGGTTAATTGTGTGGAATGCCTTTGTGTCTTATTTCTCTCGAAATAAGAGTGCGTGTCGTCTCCCTTTCCTTTAATGTATTCAACGTCTCCTCCTAAACGGTTTTCGAACATAGTGTTTAGTCCCACACTCATTTGAGTGTTTTCTGTTAAATAGAGAAATAATTTAGGATTGAAAACGTATCTGTCAAATTCAGGTATTGCTGTAAATCCTGTATCTGAAGGATCGTAAGCCCAATTCCTGTTGTAAGAAGCAAAAATGGTTGTTCCGACTTTAGCAAACCTTTGTCCGTAAAATCCGCTTACGTCCAAGCCCTTTCCGGATGTCCCGTTAAGATGCAGACTCAAATCTTTCTTTTCTTCGGGAGTTTTAGAGATAAGGTTGATTAATCCGGCTATTGCACCTCCACCATACAACGTTGATGTGGAACCTTTAATGATTTCTACCTGTTTTAAATCAAGAGGGGGAGTTTGCAACAGTCCTAATCCGCTTGCCGCACCTGCGAAAACCGGGAATCCGTCTTTTAATATCTGGGTATATCTGCCATCCAAACCTTGTATACGGATAGCTGCGTTTCCTGATGTTGCAGAAGTTTGCTGAGTGATAATACCTGTACTTTCGTTCAATAACATACGAATATCTCCCGGCTTCATGCTGCCTTTTTCTCCAAGTTCTTCACTTGAAATAAACTCAACTCTGGTTGGTATATTCCGGATGGTTCGCGTACCTCTGGTTGACGAAATGATTACTTCTTCCAGCATTTCTTCATCTTGCTCCAAGAAGATTTCTATAAGTTTATCCGAAGACAAGGGAAATGAAAATGATTTTGTTTCAGACTCATAGCCTAAATAACTGAATGTGATATGTTGCACTCCGTCGGGTATATTTGATATATTGATTATCCCGTTTTTATCGGAACTTGCTCCGTTGTTTGTTTTAGTGAGAACAGCATTCACGCCTATTAGTATTTCTTTACTGTCTCCGTCTTTAACAATTGCTTTAAATGTATTTTGTGCATATATGGATTGTACCGGCAATATAAACATTGCCAGCATTATTGATTTTATACTCATCTTTCTATTGTTGATAATTTAGTGTTATATACTTATTCGCAATGCGAATAAATAGACAATAAACCTGCAATGAAGTATACTAACTTCATCATCGGAAATAAAATAATTATATCACTTTATATGTGATATGTCAGGATGCATTATTTAAACATTTATTTTAGGCGGTTGCCAAATAGAAGATGAAAATTGAGGAATCGGTTTCTCTTTATAAAATGAAAGAGGATTGTCATTCAATTGAATGATCACACCTAATGGTGAGTGAAACAATTTTGGTATGGGGCAGCCCGTACAAGTATTGCAATGCAGGAAAGGAGAACAACAACAATCTTCACAGGAACATCCGTCGTCATTGGGGCATGTCTCTTCTTGTGTGTCATTTGTGCATTGAAACAAACATTCATCTTTCAAGAAGCATGGGGCGGCAGATAGCAACAACACCCATAGAGCTAATATGTAAGATAAATATTTCATATAAATCACTGCATTGTTTTTATTTCGGGTGTAAAGGTATCTCTTTTATGTTTTATAAACAAAATATATATGGATTTTGGCATGGCTTTTTCTTTTTAAATCAGTTGGATGCTGACTTTGTTTTATGTACTTTTGGTGCAATAAACCTTTTTATAATGAAAGAAATACGATTAAAACAAGTATGTGGAACAGCATTGCTGTCGGGACTGTTGCTGTTGTCCGCCTGTCATTCTTCTTATGAATTAGTTGGTACGGAAGGAAAACGTGTACAAATTAATTCCGGTTACGATGCCAATCCCGATGCCGATGCAGTGGCTATCCTTGCTCCTTATAAAGCTGAAGTAGATAGTATCATGACTCCGGTTATCGGAAAAAGTGAAATGGCTATGGCACCGGGACGTCCCGAAAGCCTGCTTTCCAATTTGGTTGCCGATGTTCTTCGCCAGTATGCCAACTCGCTTCCCGGTCAGATGGTGGAAGTTGCCATGACAAATGTGGGAGGTTTGCGCAGCGATTTGCCGGAAGGTGACATTACTTATGGAAATGTATATGAGGTGTTGCCTTTTCAAAATGCTCTTTGTATTGTTACGCTGACGGGAAAAGATGTGAAACAGTTGTTTTCCGAGATAGCCCGCGTAGGGGGTGAAGGAATCAGCAATGCACAGTTGGTAATCACTAAAGAGGGAAAATTGGTGAGTGCCACCGTGGGCGGCAAGGAGATAAAGGACGACACTCTTTATAAAGTGGCTACTTTGGATTATCTGGCCGAAGGTAATGACGGAATGACTGCTTTCCTGAACGCGAAAGATAAAGAGTGCCCCGAAGGAGCCACTATCCGCCAGATATTTCTTGATTACGTGGCTGCGCAAACCAAAAAGGGGAAAGCGCTTACTTCCAAGCTGGACGGAAGAATTACCATACAATGATTACCAACCGATTAACAAGAATGAACATGAAACTAAATACAATCAAGAGATTAGGATTTACGCTCTGCATGCTGTCGCTCAGTGTTTATCTCTCTGCACAGGATATAAAAGAGTTAGTGATTTATCATACGAATGACACTCATAGCCGTGTGGAACCTTATGCCGAGAACTTTAAAGATACCGTTTGGGCGGGCAGGGGAGGATACGTCCGCCGTGCTACTTTTATAAAGGAAGCACGTAAGGATAACAAGGATATTTTGCTGTTCGACTGTGGCGACTTCTCTCAAGGCTCACCTTATTATAATATGTTTAAGGGAGAAGTAGAAGTCAGTTTGATGAACGAAATGGGTTATGATGCCGGAACCATCGGCAACCATGAGTTCGATTTCGGCTTGGATAACATGCTCCGTCTGTTCAAAATGGCTAAGTTCCCTATCGTTTGCGCCAATTATGACTTCACGGGGACAGTGCTTCAAGGGGTGGTGAAGCCTTATGTCATTTTGGAACGTAACGGATTGAAGATTGGCGTGTTTGGTCTTAGTCCGAAACTGGAAGGATTGGTACAGGCTTCCAACTGTGAAGGCGTGGTTTATAACGAACCGAATGCAGAAGCCAATAAAGTGGCGGATTTATTGAAAAACAAAGAACATTGCGATGTTGTTATCTGTCTTTCCCACTTGGGCTGGAAGTCGGGGACATTGAATCCGGCAAGTGATGAAAACCTGATTGCCAATACACGTAATATAGATGTGGTGCTGGGCGGTCATTCACATTCGCTGTTTGTAGCTCCCGAGTATTATAAGAATCTCGATGGAAAGGAAGTTCCCAATTACCAAATGGGAAAGAGCGGGATTTATGTGGGGGAAATGATATTGAAGTTTGAAAAGAATTAAAGGACAGGAACTTACTATATGAAGAAGCAGACATTCATTGCTTTTACAGTTTTGATATTTTCTATTATTCAGTTGAAGGCTCAGGTGGAGCCTTCGCTGTTGTATAAGGTAGCCGGTGATGAGAAATGCCGGGAATGGGTGGAGAGCCAAATGGCACACATGACCAAAAAGGAGAGAGTGGGGCAGCTTTTCATTTATACGGCAGCATTGAGGCAAACCAAAAGGAATATGGAGCTGATTCGCGAAGCCGTGCGAACCTATAAAGTGGGCGGTCTGCTTTTCTCGGGAGGAACTTTGGTTAATCAGGCAACCCTGACCAATTATGCACAGTCTTTGGCAAGAGTTCCTTTGCTGATGACGTTTGACGGTGAGTGGGGATTGTCAATGAGATTGCGCAGCACACCGGTTTTTCCTAAAAATGGTGTTTTGGGATGCATACAGGACAATGATTTGCTGCGGCAATATGGAAAGGAAGTCGCTCGTCAGTGCAGGGAAGTAGGGGTTCACGTAAACTTTGCTCCCGATGCCGATGTGAATATCAACCCGGATAATCCGGTTATCAACATCCGTTCTTTTGGTGAAAACCCTCATAATGTGGCAGAGAAGGTTGTTGCATATGCTTCGGGACTGGAAAGTGGTGGAGTACTTTCCGTTGCCAAGCATTTTCCCGGTCATGGAGATACGGATGTGGACTCTCATAAATCATTGCCTGTGCTCCCGTTCACCCGTGCCCGTATGGATAGTGTGGAACTTTATCCTTTTAAGAAAGTGATTGAGGCGGGGCTTGGCGGAATTATGGTAGGTCACTTGCAGGTTCCGGCTTACGAACCCACTTTCCCGTCTTCACTTTCCAGAAACATAGTCTATGATTTATTGGAAAAAGAATTGAAATTCAACGGGTTGGTGTTTACAGATGCTTTGCAGATGAAAGGTGTGCTAAGCGGAGAGGTAAATCTTTCCGTTGCTGCTCTGAAAGCGGGAAATGACTTGTTGTTAATTCCCCGTAACATCAAACGTGAAATGGAAGCTGTGCTTGCGGCTTTGGATTCGGGCGAACTGAAAGAAGAAGATATTAATAACAAGTGCCGGAAGGTGCTTATTTATAAGTATGCCTTGGGAGTACAGGATAATAACCGGGTTCGTCTTTCGGGATTGGAGAAACGCATAAACACTCCTTATGCCGATGAACTGATAAGTCGTTTGCGTCTGGCTGCCGTTACTGTTCTGGGTAACAGGAAACAGACTATCCCTCTCCATTCCGACATGGAACTGGCTGTGCTGAGTGTGGGTGAAGATAAGGCGGATGCTGATTTTGTGCGTTTCGTGGGGCGTTATGTTCCCGTGAATCATTACTCATTGAATAATAGAATGACCGAACTTCAGATTTCGGAGTTAAAGAAGTCTTTGGCGAAGTATAAAAGGGTGGTGGTGTCTGTAACGACAAAGGAAACCAAACATTTTGAAGACTTCTTTTCCGCTTTGTCGGTAAGTATTCCTACTGTATATGTTTATTTTACTCAGGATAAAGTGATGGAACAAACACCTGTTGCCTTATATGCCGCCGCAGCTACGATACTTGCCCATTCTGCGCAGCCCGAATTGCAAAGGCATGTAGCGGGTGTGCTCTTTGGCAAGGAGTTGGCGAATGGAAGACTTTCCATGAGTGTGCGGGGAATATACCGTGCAGGCGACGGGGTGACTATATCATCCGAAACTCCGCATTATTATGCCCCCGAAGATTATGGCATGAATCCGGCTATCCTTGCACGTATTGATACTATTGCCAATGAGGGAATTATGGAAGGAGCCTATCCGGGTTGCGGGATTGTTATTTTAAAAGACGGTAAACCTGTGTATAATAAGTGTTTCGGCTACTATACTTATGAGAAGGAACATAAGGTGTTCCCAACGGATATGTATGATTTGGCTTCTTTGTCTAAAACAACCGGCACGCTATTGGCTTTGATGAAACTTTATGATAAGGGAATGCTCAACCTTACCGATAAGATTTTCAAATTCCTGCCTTTCTTGAAAGGAACCGATAAGGAAAACATTACGGTAAAGGATTTATTATACCATGAATCGGGCTTGCCCGCTTCGTTGCCATTTTACCAATTGGCTATTGATAAGAAGAGCTATAAGGGAGGATTATTCAAAAAACAAAAAGATGCAACCCATACCGTTCGCGTAGGGGAGAATAATTATATGAGTTCTACTTATAAATATAAGAAAGGGTTGGTATCTTCTGTTCCGTCCGATGTTTATACATTGCAAGTGGCAGATAGTTTCTATTTGCATAAGGATTTCCATAATGATGCAATGAAGATGATAGCGGATGCACCGTTAAAGAAAAAGGAATATGTATATAGCGATGTGAATTTTATTCTGTTGAAAGAGATAGTGGAAAGCATATCCCGGGAAAGTCTCGACAGCTTTTTGGATCGTGCTTTCTTCCAACCGATGGGATTGACTCATACTGCTTATTTGCCTTTGCGCCGTTTCGATAAAACAGAAGTTGTGCCGACTATGAAAGACGGATTGTTGAGGAAAGGTATCTTGCAGGGATATGTGCACGATGAGTCGGCTGCATTCTTAGGCGGCGTATCGGGAAATGCCGGATTGTTTTCCACAGCTTCGGACGTAGCTGCAATTTATCAGATGTTACTGAATAACGGGGAATATGAAGGAAAAAGATACTTGAGTGCCGCGACTTGCCGCTTGTTCACTACAAGCAAATCATCCATAAGCCGCAGAGGGTTGGGATTTGACAGGCAAGACGGTTTTGTCTATGGTCACACCGGCTTTACCGGAACTTGCGCATGGGTAAACCCTGATAACCATACGGTTTATGTATTCTTAAGCAATCGCACTTATCCTCACTCTTGGAATAATAAATTGCTTGATTTGGATATAAGACCACGTATTCAGGAAGCTATTTATCAGTCAATGAGCGGGAAATGAATGCTATTGGATTAAGTTTCTATTTAGAATAAATACAAATTAGATGTTTTTATGGGCTAAACGTTACGCTGAATGAATAAAACGTGTATTTTTGTCCGTATAATTAGTACTAATATTAAATTTATAAGAAAATGGCTTACGTAATTAGTGACGATTGTATTGCTTGCGGAACTTGCATCGACGAGTGTCCGGTAGAAGCTATCTCTGAAGGTGATATCTATCATATCAACCCAGATGTATGCACAGATTGTGGAACTTGCGCTGACGCTTGTCCTTCTGAAGCTATTCATCCGGCTTAATCCTGAGAATATACAATCAGTAAAGAAAAATAAAAGGCTGCTTCATATGAGGCAGCCTTTTTTATTGGGACTTTGTTTTTGTTATTTCAACTTGGCTAATGCATCTTTGATGCGGCTGATTGCTTTTTCGATGTTTTCATCGCTGGTGGCATAGCTCATGCGAATGCATTCGGGTGCACCGAAAGAAGTACCGCCCACGCATGCTACATGTGCTACTTCGAGCAAGTACATAGCCAGATCGTCAGAGTTCTCTATCTTACGGTCGCCGGCAGACTTACCAAAGTAGTAGCTGCACTTAGGGAACAAATAGAAAGCACCTTGCGGAACATTAACTTCAAATCCCGGAACATCTTTCGCTAATTTCACGATTAAGTCACGGCGGCGTTCAAATGCTTTACGCATTTCTTCAACAGGAGCTTGTGTTCCTGTGTAAGCAGCTTCGGCAGCTTTCTGTGAAACAGAGCACGGTCCTGAAGTATATTGTCCTTGCAGTTTGTTGCAAGCTTTTACAATCCATTCCGGAGCAGCAATGAAACCTATTCTCCAACCTGTCATGGCATATGCTTTGGATACCCCGTTTACAATGACTGTGCGGTCTTTCATTTCAGGGAACTGGGCCATGCTTTCATGTTTGCCGATATAATTAATGTGTTCATAAATCTCGTCGGCAATAACAACTACTTGCGGGTATTTAGCCAATACAGCGGCAAGCCCGGCCAATTCTTCTTTTGTATATACGGAGCCTGTCGGGTTCGATGGCGAACAAAGAATCAGGGCTTTTGTCTTTGGAGTAATGGCTGCTTCTAGTTGTGCGGGAGTAATCTTGAAATCTTGTTCGATGCCTGCACTTACGATAACGGGAGTTCCTTCTGCCAGTTTCACCATTTCAGGATAGCTTACCCAATAAGGAGCAGGTACAATAACTTCGTCACCCGGATTGACAAGCACCATGATAGCATTGCAAACAGATTGTTTTGCACCGTTGGCACAAGAGATCTGAGCAGCAGTGTATTCCAAACCGTTTTCTTTTTTCAGTTTTTCTACAATAGCGTTGCGTAAGGCCGGATAACCCGGTACCGGAGAATAACGGGAGAAGTTGTCGTCAATAGCTTTTTTGGCAGCTTCTTTGATATGGTCGGGAGTATTGAAGTCGGGTTCTCCTACACTTAAATTGATAACATCAACGCCTTGTGCCTTGAGTTCATTACTCTTTTGCGACATGGCAAGAGTCGCCGACGGCGACAAACTGTTCAAACGATCTGAAAGTTGATTCATTGCTTATTCCTGTTTTATATTGGTTGATTCTGGTCTGCAAAATAAATTATAATATTTGAATTATGAAAGTATTTTGCTTGTAATCGTTTCTTTTTGCTCTAAATTATTTTCTATCGCCTAACAATCTGAGTAAATATAAGAATAGATTAATGAAATCAAGATACAATGAAAGTGCTCCCATGAGAGCTATCTTTTGAGTCGTTTCGTTTACTTCTGTTCCTTCGCTTAGTAGCAATCTTTTTATCTTTTGGGTATCATAAGCGGTTAAACCGACAAAGATAAGCACTCCTGCATAAGTAATAATCCAATACATGGTGCTGTTACTCCAGAATATGTTCACAACGGATGCAATGATTAGACCTATCAATGCCATAAAGCAAAGATTTCCCAGTGAGGTAAGGTCTCTCTTTGTGAAATAACCATAAAGGCACATCACACCGAATGTTCCTGCCGTTACAAAGAATGTTGATGCAATGGAACTTGTTGTATATACCAGGAAGATAACCGATAAAGTCAGTCCGTTGATAAGGGAGTAAAGGATAAACAGCATGGTAGCCGTAGTGAATGATATTTTATGGATGCGTGCGGATATGTACCACACTAAAGCAAATTCTGCAATAATTAATCCATAGAATACGATTCTGTTCATTACGATGCTCTCAACGAGGCTGGGTGAATCGGCTACAATAAGTGCTGTAATACCTGTGATGACAAGTGCAAAAGCCATCCACATATAAACATTACGGAATAAAGCTATTTGAGCATATTTACTCGATGTACTGTTGGTTACTGAATTTAATTCCATATTTTTCTATTTTAAAGGTTTGGTTATACTAAATGTAAATTGTGTCCCATTCGTTCTTTCTTGGTCTTCATATAATATTCGTTATATGAATTCGGAGTTGTTTCGATAGGAACGTTTTCAACCACTGTAAGCCCATAGGCTTCCAGACCGACACGCTTTACGGGATTGTTTGTCAGCAAACGCATTTTGGATATTCCGAGGTTACGTAAAATTTGTGCTCCCACGCCGTAATCCCTTTCGTCTGCCTGGTGTCCTAAACAAATATTCGCATCTACCGTGTCCATTCCTTTCTCTTGGAGCTTGTATGCTTTCATCTTTTCCATCAGCCCGATTCCCCGGCCTTCCTGATTCAGGTAAATAACAGCTCCTTTGCCTTCTGCTTCAATCATCTTGAGGGCCTTGTGCAATTGTTCGCCGCAGTCACAGCGCATGGAACCGAAAATATCTCCTGTGGCGCAAGATGAATGAACGCGCACCAACACAGGTTCGTTGCTTTTTATGTCTCCTTTAATAATAGCAATGTGTTCCAATCCGTTGCTCTTCTGGCGGAAAGGTATCAATCTGAAATGTCCGTATTCGGTAGGCATGTCTACTTCCTCACCTTGTTCCACAATAGATTCTTCTTTCAGGCGATAAGCTATCAGCTGTGCAATGGAAATGAGTTTTAAATCATATTTGTCCGCCATTTCCTTTAATTGAGGCAGACGCGCCATTGTTCCGTCTTCATTCATGATTTCCATTAAAGCTCCTGCCGGATAGAGTCCTGCCAGGCGTGCCATGTCGATGGTTGCTTCAGTGTGGCCTGCACGGCGTAATACTCCTTTTTCCTGTGCATACAGCGGATTGATGTGCCCGGGACGTCCGAAAGTTGCAGGGGTAGAAGCAGGATCTGCCAATGCCTGAATGGTTGCTGCACGGTCCGCAGCGGATACTCCTGTGGTGCATCCTTCCAACTTGTCTATGGTTACGGTAAACGGAGTTCCCAACACGGAAGTATTGTCACTTACCTGATGTCCCAAATCCAATTCCTTGCAACGTGAAACGGTGATGGGAGCGCAAAGCACGCCACGTGCATGTTTAAGCATGAAGTTGACTTTTTCGGGAGTTATCTTTTCGGCTGCAATGATAAGGTCGCCTTCATTCTCACGGTCTTCATCGTCGACTATAATAACGAACTTACCTTCACGAAAGTCGGCAATCGCCTCTTCAACTGTATTAAGCTTTATTTCTTCCATAATTATATATTTTTCTTTTTAATAATGTATTGTAAATCTCTGCTCGTTTTAATGATTTGCTTCAAGTCTTTATTCAATCGCATGCGGAATATCCAAATGCGGAAATAGAATAACAGTCCGACAGGTAATACTATTCCTGCAATATAGTTCAATGCCGGAATGTTGAACGGTCTGTTGTGTGCATGAACTGCCAATATGGGATAATAGTTCAAGGTATTGATAACCCCCGCTGACTTGGAATTGGATAATTCTTCTACAAGTTCTTCCAATTCCTCATTCAGTGTCATTATATCTCTGTCACTAGTATCATTCTTCCACAAATTTATATAGTTCGGGGCTTTCATTAAATTGTGTTTGTTCATATAATCTTCACACAAACTGCATATCTTATCCAGTTCGGCAAGAGTCGTTTCGTAATCAGGATCATGGATGATAACTTCCTTGCGTGCAATATGGCGTACACTCCTGATACCTGCAACTTTCTTAAACCAGTTGATGTAAGCGTCGGCATTCAAAACAACGGAATCTTTGTTGGATTTATAAGTGAGGAATCCTCCTAAGGGTGCCAGTACGGCAGTGCTTATCCACATACCGATCCACACAGCCCAATTTCCGTCTCTTGCCATCTTATATCCGGTATTATTGATAACGTAATAGATGATGAAGATGAGCACGGATACTACAACAGGCATACCTAATCCTCCTTTTCGGATAATTGCGCCGAGCGGTGCACCGATAAAGAAAAAGATGAGGCAGGCAACAGATAATGTTATTTTATTGTGCCATTCGGTCATATGCTTTCTGAGGCTTTCGTCATTCGCTTTTGTCGTGAAACTCTTGAAGCTCCAGTCATTGCCTTGATTTTCGGAACGGCTCAAGGCGGACGTTATTGTTTTTTGTTTCTGCAAAAGGGTGGAAACCCTGAATAAACTATCTACATTGACATAAGTGGTTTTGGCCTCTTCTAATTTAGTGGAATCTGATTTGGATAGATGTGGCGGACGGAAAGCGCTGTTCATTGCATCGTTAAAGAATTGGCGTCCTATACTGTCACCCCTTGTCTGTAAAGAGTCAATGGATAATTGCAGTCCTTTTATGTCTTTACTGATAGATTGGTCGTTCATGAAACTGCCGTCTACCATATTAAATTCGGCATCGAACTCAATAATGGAGTGCTTCTCCCGGAAACTTTCCCTGCGGTAAGGTACATTATTGGATGCTGCGGCTTGGGATTTCAGGTTCTCGAACTGTTCGCCACTATATAAACGCAGATATAAATGTTTTTGGTCTTCCGTCATTTCCAGTTTTCCCGAATCGGCAACTACGATGTGCGCATTATCAAATCCGTCGGAGAAGTTATAGATCATCACATCATACAGCATACCTGTTTTTCTGTCCTTATGCTTTACGTATAAGTTGTAGTTGCTTATTTCATCATAAAAAACACCTTCGGGAATATCCAGTTCCGGTGATTTCTGTTTCATGGAAACAATCAACGTCCAAAGCTTTACCTGTGCTTTGGGGGTTATAATGTTCTGGAAGAAAAAAGAGGTGCATGAAATGAATGCGATAAAGAAAATGAGGGGTTTCATTATATTCAGCAATGATATACCGGCAGCTTTCATTGCCAGTAATTCATATCGTTCACCGAAATTTCCGAAAGTGATAAGTGATGCCAACAATATGGCAAGTGGTAATGATATGGGGATCAATGTTAGTCCCGAATAGAAGAAGAACTCTCCCAATACGCTTATTTCCAATCCCTTGCCTACTAATTCATCGATGTATCTCCATAAGAATTGCATCATGAAGATGAATAGGCAGATAAAGAAAGTTCCTGCAAAAAGCAGGGCAAAGCTCTTGATTATAAATATATCTAATTTTTTTATGCGCAGCATCTTCTTAGATTGTACAATTGGAGTACAAAATTAGCATAAAAAACCGAGAGCAACCCATGTTTTTATTATTTTTATATAATTACATGCCGCAGGTTCTTCTAAGTGTGTCAATTTGGGAGTTCCAAAGATCTTTTTGGTCTTCTATTTCGTCCGGTTCGGCAAAGTCTGTGATCTCAAGCGTATAATCTCCTGTCAACTCGTTGTAATTCATTTTAAACTCAAAGTATGCTTTACTTTCCTCATCGTCCAACCAATGGAAACGGATGAAATAATTTACTCTGATATTCACTACCTCTGCCTCACGAGTTTCTGTTTTTCCCCATGTAAAGCTGAATATTTTATTGTCGTGCGCTTTAACCTTATCTGCAAACCAGTTTTCCAATCCCGTAGGGGTGCTTATTGCGCCCCAGATGATGTTTCTTGAAGTCGCTTTCAGAGGATATTCAATATGGATTTTCTCTTTCTTCATAGCACTCTATATGTTAATGCCCGCCAAGATAAAGACTTTTTTCTAAATAACCGATATAAATTATTGTTTTTTCTTTTCTCCTTCATTTGTGATTGCCATTTAACGTTCTTTACTATCAGATTATCAGTGAAATATAGTTTTTACCTCTTCTTTGGTAATTTTATATTAAACGTTGCAGAGTGAGAAAATGTTTATCACAATAGAAAAATCTTTTAAAAAGTTTTGGAGTTTTAAAAGGAATCCATATCTTTGCACCGCATTTGAAAAAATGATGGCGCGATAGCTCAGCTGGTTAGAGCGCATGATTCATAATCATGAGGTCCCCAGTTCAATCCTGGGTCGCGCTACGAAGTCGAAAGACTTTACTATTAGACAATTAAGAGGCTTCCACTCTTGGTTGTCTTTTTTTATGCCCAAGTTTATCCCCAAAGATGCCGGACTTTCAATGGATCAATGTAAAAGTCTGAGGGCTTTTCTTTTTATGCATATAATTTAGCGAGTCTGTACAAGAAAAATGCTTTATCTCTTACTCCTCTGAACTGTGCCCTGAACGCTTTGA
>CABUKU010000034.1 GCA_902492205.1 uncultured Bacteroides sp.
TTTGTTGCTCAGGTACTTAAAAAAAATATTTTATAATAGTGTTGCGGAATTAAGGTTTGGTTAATTTGGAGATTCGTTAGAAGTCCGTATCTTTGCAATGTGTTTTTCATAGTATTAGATTTAAGGTTAACAAAGGTTGGAGTCAGGCGTGACTCCTTTTTTTATGCCCTTACGCCAAATTCCTTTTCCGCATCAAATCCTTCTTTTCATATTTTTAAAAAGTTATCGTCACCCGTCACCAATTCTCTGTACACGCCTGCTATAAGTACTTTCGAGGGTGATGGCAACTTTTGAAGTGGCGTCACTTTTGACTTTTGCCGTCACCCTTTTGTGATTTTTTGCTCTGAAATCCAAGAATTACTTCTTATCTCTTTTATTTTTCTTTGCTTATTCATAATTATTACAGGGCAATTCTCTCTATGATCTTCCTTATGATATAATCACTTGACAACTGTCGCGCAATCACTTGACAACTGTCGAGTACATGCGTGACAATTGTCAAGTGATTGCGCGACAGCTGTCGAGTGGTTTATTCTTCAGTATCTTCAAATCTGTTATTGACGATTAATCGATCTCTTATTCATGTTGTTTTTTTGCATGAAAACAGGTAAAAAGGGTGACGGTAAAATCAAAAAGTGACGGTACTTCAAAAGTTGCCGTCACCTCTGAAAGTACTTATAGCAGGAACATATAGAGAATTGGTGACGGGTGACGACAACTTTTTGAAACTTCTTTATTATTTGTGATATATTCCAGAATGAATCGTTTCAGAAAATGGGGTATCTGTTTTGATTCGCAAGCATTTTAACATGTTTAATTTGTAATACAATCAGATAAATATAATATGAGATAAATATACTTTATAAAGCAGTTATACAGGAAATAACTATATTCTAGCATAAATAATATTAACCGTTCCAAAAAACGTTCGTTTAATGGAACAAAAATAGTGCTTTAATCTCAATTCAGCAAATTTCAACAACAATAAATAGTAATCTTTCTATTCATTATAAATAAATCATTTATTATCAGTTCCTTAATTATATAATTCAACTATTTTGAAGAAAAAAGTAATTTAAATATTTCATTCCATGTAAATCATATAATAAAATCGAAAAAAGTGTTCCAAATAACGAACGTTTTATGAAATTCATAACATCTTTTTAACGAATGTTAATCGAATAAAATATCTCGATATATGCTCAAGCAAAAAACAAACCAGAAATGAAAAATTCAAGAATAAGAGAAACACTTATACTTATATTGATTACACTAAGTGCATTCAATACTCTCATAGCCCAAGCAAAAGAGCACCCGGTAAACACCATGCTCACCATGAAGCATCCCTCATTCCTGCAACAAAACTGGCCTTATATACTCATCATCGGCTTCATTATGATTATGACCTCTTTATACATGATGTGGTTAAGAAAAATCGCCTCCGAACGGGGGAAACGCCTGAATGTATTAAGAGATTACAGCAGCCTTTTCGAAAATATGCCCATTATATATGCCAAAGAAGAATTGGTTTATGACGAAAACGGGCAAATCATAGATTTCATTTACAGGGAAATAAACCCGACTTTTGAGAAATACATCACATCGAAAAGCAATGTAATAGGAAAAAGATACAGTGTAATAGGCAAAACAAAGACATCGGAATTACTGAAATTATATAATTCACTGTGCTATAAAAAGGAGCTTTCTTTTCAATATTACCTTGAAAAGAGCCAAAAATACCTGACCATTGTCGTAGTACATTCCAAACAGGATGGATACATTGATGTTTTCGGTATGGACAACACCGAATTGGTTCAAACACAGAAAATGCTGCGCTTGGCAAATCACAAACTATCGGCAGCACTGGATGTAGCCGATATAGTTCCGTGGAAGTGGGATCTGGAAAAAGGATTACTTTACTGTGACCGCAACCATGCTCCCCAGATTATGGGAAAAGAAGCTGTGTTAGAAGGAGGGCAAATTATTGTTCCCGCTTCCCTCTACTTCGCAAAAATGATTGAAGCAGACAGAGAACGGACAATGACAGCTTGCCAAAAACTAATCAGCGGGGAAATTTCAAAGATTAAGGAAGAAGTCAGGGCATATCCCGACATGAACTCCGAACATTATGAATGGCAGGAAATCAGAGCTGCCATAGATGAAAGAGACAAGAACGGAGAACCAAAAAGTCTTGTAGGTTCTTCCCTGATTATCACCTCAAGAAAAATAATGGAAGCAGAGCTGATTCAGGCAAAGGAAAAAGCCGAAGAATCGAATAAACTGAAATCTGCTTTCCTTGCCAATATGAGCCATGAAATCCGCACTCCTTTGAATGCGATTGTAGGTTTTTCAAGGCTTTTAATGGCAGCAGCCGATGAAGAAGAACAAATAAAAAAGGACTACATGCAGATTATAGAAAATAACAATGAATTGCTACTCCAATTAATCAATGATATTTTAGACCTTTCAAAAATAGAAGCAGGCACATTGGAATTTATATATTCCGATATTAATCTGAACGAACTATTTATCAGCATAGAAGGAATGACTAACCTGCGCAATAAAAGCAGCAACGTTCGGATTATGTACAAACAAGAAATGCCCGAATGTTGCATCAACACGGAAAGAAACCGTTTAAGTCAGGTTATCGTCAACATGATTAACAATGCAATGAAGTTCACAAAGAAAGGCTACATTGAATTCGGCTATCATCTGAAAGACGAAGAATTTCTATATATCTATGTGAAAGACACTGGATGCGGAATCCCGGAAAATGAGATTGAAAATATCTTCGGACGATTCGTTAAACTAAACTCCTTTGCACAAGGAACCGGATTGGGACTCTCCATTTGCCGCACTATTGTGGAGAACATGGGAGGAGAGATCGGCGTTGACTCCAAAGTAGGGCAAGGAAGCACATTCTGGTTCACCCTACCCTACATCAAAGCCGGCAAGAAAATTACCTAGTAACAATCCTGCGGAAACGATTGATAATCTGTTCTCCCATATTGGTACGGGTACTATCTACCTTATGAATTTCGGTAGGTGTCACTGCATTCTTGTATTTTGCTTTGCCCACACGGAACTTCATCTTATCCATATTCCCTGTTATATTTACTCCTGCCTTAAACGGTAACGGAGATTTCAAGATGGATATGTGGTAATTGAAATTCATATCCAATCCTTGCTGGCCGCCTATCGCTGCACGATAACGGTCTATCTCCACCAAGAACGGGTAAACGGTTACATTCCCGTCGTTCACGGTGACATTCACCGAAATACTGTCAAACACATTCCGCTTCTTATTCTTGAACATCAGCATCTTCGATATTTCGGCAAATGTTTCGCCATCCATCAGTACCAGGCTGTCGCCCTTGATATGCAAAGCCGCTTTCAAAGTGGGGATTCGGATGTTCAGGTTGGAATCGAGCACAGCTTCGGCAGCGGCATCAAAGTCTACCCTACCCTTGAAAGAGCGAAGCATCGGCACAATAGTATCGAGCGAAGGAACGAAATCCACCAGTTTTGCAACATTAATATCCTTGATTTTGAAATCGAACCCGGTATATCCGCGTTTCGGCGACGATGCCTTATAAACCATTACTGTTTTCATTTCGGCATCCAATGCCCTCATACTCAAGTCCTGCAAGTGTACAGCCTGATTCTTCACGTTTACCAAGCCATGCACATTCTCGAACAGCATTTTGTCGAACGTCACTTTCTTTATATCCGTTTGCAGTTCAAAATCAATGTTCTTCGGAATAACAAAGATTTTCAAATCCGACGGTATCGTATCGGTTTCCATTGTCAACGTGTCTTCGGGAAACGCCAAAGCGTTGATTATCTGATTACAGTCTATATTATTGGAAGTGATGTCCAGTCTTGCTTTCAGCATTTCGTCTTTTGTGAGCGCACGGTAGAGATTGGAAACAGATCCGCTTGCCACCAGATTGGAACGCCCTATGCGCATGGAAGCATTCTTCAAAGTTATGGTGTGGTCGCCCAATGTCACGGCAGTTTGCTTCATGTGAATAGGCAACTTGAATTCGGGTGTCACCATGCGCAACCTGTTGAAACCAATGACACCTCTTGTTTGCCAAACAGAGTCTTTTATTTTTTCGGCATGCACATCGAATCCGGCAACATCCAGCCCGAGTTTGGTTTTATCATAGCGGGCAAACATGGAATCGGTGCGCAAAGCCAAACCGATTAATGGTTTGCCTGCATTCAACTTACCCGGTTCTATGGTTACTTTCGCTGTAGTCTTTCCGCTATACAGCACAATACTGTCCCCCATATTGGCTTTCAGTTTATTCATTCCGAACTTACATGCCAAGTTAATGATGTGAGTGGTATCTTTCGGATTAGTGGTAGTAATATCTGCCGTAAGCTTATCTATTGTAGAAGTAAGCAATCTGCTGTTCAGCACGAGGTTATCTATTTCCGCCTGTGCCTGTAAAGTGTTATCTCCCGTAAAGTTGAGAGAGGCATTGCTCGTAAAGTCAAAGCCTTTGTTCGCATCCTTCAATCCGAAATTTATCAGAGCCAGATTACCTTTAGCTTTGATGCGCCCTATATCTTGCTTCTTCAAAGAAGAAAGACGGCACTTCACATGTAAATCGGCATTCAGTTTGCCTGTGATGCTCACTCCTTCCTGCAATGGGAAAGTCTTTGCCAAAGAGTTAAGGTCTACCGTAGACTTGGTGTTGAACGTGATAAGCGGATCGGTCAGCAGTTCTTCCACCTTGGCATCGGCAAGCACATCGGTATACGCCCCCTGAAAACGGAATATCTTCAGATCGAGATAAGAGGGTTCGTTGCGCATGAGGTCAACATATGCCTCAAAGTCCGCCGTGAGATTATCTATGCCATAAGGCAGGTCGGCATACTTGGCAGACGCTTCCTTCACTTGTATCTTCAAAGAAGCTGCGGGTATCTTCTTATCGCCATAAATACCTTTCAGCGTACCTTCCACAATCACTTCACCCTTAGCCGAAACTTTCGCTTTCTTCACAACAGATTCGGGTATCATCTTCAATACATTTTCCATGGACGGGGCATGAAGTCCGTAGTGCACATCCACATCAATGGTCTTGGCAACGGTGTCGCGCACAAATGTACCTCCGGCATCAAGCTTGATGCCGTTCACCGTCAGTTCGGTATCTTTCAGCGTCCACGTCATTGTGGGGCGGTCTATGGTAATATCCGTTTTAACGGAAGCGGCAATCTTATTCACCAACAGTTCCCCTTGTTGCCAGAAAAGAATATTCTTATTATCGAATTCCAATCCCAAATGACAGCGTTTCTTGGCAAGCAAAAGTTTCATCTTCATGTTGGCACTGTCCAAACGGGCATACATCCTTGTGTCGCGGTCATCAAACACTACGTTCGTATTCTTCAATTCAAGATTCTTCAAGACAATGGCTCTCGGTTTCTCCATTGCGGCAGTGTCCGTTTCTTCCACTACCGCAGTGTCGGCAGCAGCCATAATATCCCAGTTCGCTTTACCTTCTTTATTTTTATAAGCATAAACGGAAGCATCGTGCAAGGATATGTTATTGATAACAATAGAATTCTTGGTGAGATAAGCTATCGGATTAACCGTGATAAGGCACTCCCTGAAAGATACCAGCGAATCTTCTTTGTTCCAAAGGGTATCTTGCAGAGCTTTGGAAACAAGCGTTCCATCTTCGAGCTTCAGGCCGAAACGGGGAAAGGTGGAAAAGAAAGTCAGCTCCACACTCTTCATATCCAAACGGGCATTCATGGATTGGTTTGCCACATTCAGCACAATGGGAGTAAGCTTCGCCGGAGTGAAAACAAAATTTATAACAAAGGCTATGGCTATGAATATCAAAGCCAAAACACTGCCTAAGGAAATTAGTGTTATCTTCAAGATTTTCTTCTGTCGCTTTTTCATACTTGTTTTGTATTTGAATACAAAATTAAAAAAGAAAAGCCGAACTAACCAATAGTCCGGCTTTTCTTTAGCTTATCTTAATCATTTATCAATATGCATGTCCTCCTTCTTCCATTTCCTTTGCATCAATCGGTTTCTTGTCGATGGAACGCCAAGCATAGAAAATATAGGCAAGAACAAACGGAACGAGAATAGACACATATGCCATGGTACGCAAAGTGAACTGGCTGGAACAACTGTTTGCCAAAGTGAGTGAACTTTGCAAATCCTCCGTTGAAGGATAGTAAGCCGTGTTGTTATATCCGGCGCAAAGCAAAAGGGCAAGCACTGTAAACACTGTTCCTATTCCGGCAAACCAGATACCTTTGTTATAGGTCTTACTCAAAAGAGTTTTTATAATTCCGAAAAGGACTAAAACCACTCCTATCAGGAATATTACCAGCACAACAGGCATTTCTATGAAATTGGTGAGATACTTATAAGGTTGCATGAATACTTCCTGTGTATCGGGATTCACGGCAAAGCCTTCGGAAACCAATGTGCGGATAACGAATGCAAGAAAGAACACGAGAAACAAGCCTGTGTTAGCCCAAAGCGCACGGCGGCACTTTGCATTCAACGGTTCGTCTTTGATATTGTTGAGGAAATAAAGTATCCCCAATATGCGTGCAAGGAAGAAAACAGCCAGACCGAGAACCACATTCCAAGGGTTTAGCAACGCATCGAGCCCATGACCTGAATTCGCCCAATTACTGATAACAGGCATAATCTCGTTTGTCATATTTCCTTTGTTGACAAGGAATGCCGAACCGGTGAAGAATGTAGCAACCGCACCACCCAAAAGTAGCGGACCTACCACACCGTTAATCACTAAAAATGTCTGATACGTTTTCTTGCCTAAAAGGTTTCCGGCTTTCGACTGGAATTCATAAGACACGGCTTGCAACACAAAGCTGAACAGGATAATCATCCAAAGCCAGTAAGCACCGCCAAAGCTGGTGGAATAGAATAACGGGAACGATGCAAAAAACGCTCCGCCGAAAGTGACCAATGTGGTGAAAGTAAACTCCCACTTGCGTCCGGTAGAATTTATCATCATCTTGCGATGTTCTTCCGTTTTACCCAAACAGAAAAGTAAAGAGTTGCCACCCTGCACAAAGAGGAGAAAGACCAATATCGCTCCCAAGAGAGATACGATAAGCCACCAATAATGCTGTAAGAATATATATGCTTCCATGAGTTTCTGATTTAAAAGTTATTCTTCATTGATACCTACATTCGGACCTTTCTTAATCTCTTTCAGCATAATCCCTATACCTGCAATGAGCATAACGGTAAAGAGCAGGAGGAAGATGAAGAAAGTAGTCTGAACGGAACTTACACTCAGTTTGGAAATAGCCGCCGAGGTGGGCAGCATATCCTGAATAGCCCAAGGCTGACGACCTGTTTCGGCAACAATCCATCCGGCTTGTCCGGCAATATACCCCAGTGGTATAGTCCACAAAGCCACCCAATGGAACCATTTCATCTTGGCAATATCTTTTTTGTAAACAAAGAACAGAACCAGAATGAAGAACAGAATAAAATATCCACCCAAAATAACCATGATGCGGAATGCATAGAAATTCAAAGGAACATTGGGCACAAGTTCGTTTACATCCTTAATGTATCCGTAACCGAAATACTTCACGTTGTCTGTCAGTATCTGTCGATGTCCGGCAGCGGCAGCCTCATCGCCATTCTTCTTTGCTTCACGGTAGTCTGCCAATGCCTGAATAGCCAACTTCCCTTTTTCTATCTTTTCCTGAGCGGACAAAGCAGTGGAGCCGTCTCTCTCAGTGTAACCTCCTTCAATGATATTATTGATACCCGGAACATATCCGTCCCATGTACGGTCTGCAAGTAAAGAAAGCAACCGGGGAATTTCAATGCGGAATGTGAACGGATCTTTGCCATCGTCATAAGTTTCCTTAGCAGGATTCAACATGCCTAGCGCAACAATGCCCACTCCGTTTCCTCCTTCATAAAGACCTTCCACGGCAGCCAGTTTCATGGGTTGTGTCTTGGCAACCTGATAGCCCGAACCGTCACCGGTGTAGAGTGACAAAAGAGAAGCTACCAAACCTACGATACCTGCAACTTTAATACTGGAAACAGCGAATTTCTTGCTTCTTTTCTTCAACAAGTACCAGCAACTTATACCCACCACAAACACGGCTCCAAGCACCCATCCGCTAAGCACGGAATGGAAAAACTTGACTACCGCCATCGGTGAAGTGGCAACCGCCATGAAATCCACCATTTCATTGCGCACTGTATCGGGATTGAACTCCATACCTACGGGGTATTGCATCCATGCATTAGCTACAAGAATCCACCATGCGGAAATCGTTGCTCCGATACCTGTCAGCCAAGTAGCGGCTAGGTGGAAACGTTTGCTTACCTTGTTCCAACCAAAGAACATAACAGCGATAAATGTGGCTTCCATAAAGAAAGCAAGAATGCCTTCAATGGCAAGCGGAGCACCGAAAATATCGCCCACAAACCAACTATAATTACTCCAGTTGGTTCCGAACTCGAATTCAAGAATCAGTCCGGTAGCCACGCCGATAGCGAAGTTGATCCCGAACAGTTTCATCCAGAACTTTGTGGTGCGTTTCCAGAATTCATCACCTGTCTTAAAATAAATGCTTTCCATGATTGCCATGATAACGGCTAATCCTAAAGTCAGCGGAACAAAAATCCAGTGGTAGATGGCGGTCAAGGCAAATTGCGCTCTCGACCAATCAATCAAAGATACATCAATGTTTTCAATCATATTTTGTTATTTATTAAGGTTGTGCCCTATTAATTAATTCACCGGAAACATATTCTTGTTTATCTTCTTTTGTCTCGTGCTTACCTAAAAAGTTGGGAAAAAAGAACAGTTTCAAAATGAAAAACATCACGAAAAGCTTGAGGCAGATAATCAGCCACAAGGTTTTCCCAATAGTCATTTCACGGAAACCATCCACATAAAAACGAAAGACACGCACAGGCAAACTTTTTCTCATATGGTTAACTATTCAAGTTTGTAACAATTACAAAGAAAAGTCTTTTATCGGTAAAAACAAAGCTTTTGTCGAGAGTTTTTTCTCTTACGTATATCTTTATTGTTATATAACAACCGCGCAGGTAATTTTGTTGGCATAATTAAAAACAGATTTATGAAAGATTTCCTTCTCCTACTCGTACTGATGACAATTATTCCCCTGAAAAGCCTTCAGGCACAGGAGGGTGTACGCCAATGGGATTTATCTTCCTGCATTAATTATGCACTGGAACAAAACATCCAAATCAGGAAAAGCAAAATAGCTTTGCAACAGAGCGATGTCGATACCAAGACCGCCAAAGCAGCATTGTTTCCCAGCTTGTCGTTCTCATCAAGCCACAATGTGGTGAACCGCCCGTATAGTGAGAACCAAACCATTATCGACGGCACGAACGTATCTACCACAAGCAGCAAGACCAGTTACAACGGTAACTACGGACTGAATGCTTCATGGACTCTTTATAACGGCAGCAAACGCCTGAATACCATCAAGCAACAGAACCTGAACAAGCAGATAGCCTCACTCGATGTATCGTCTTCCGAAAACAACATCGAAGAGTCTATCACACAAATATATGTACAGATACTTTATGCCGCCGAATCAGTCAAGATAAACGAAAGTACCCTAAAAGTATCGGAAGCACAACGTGACCGTGGCAAGCAGTTACTCGAAGCAGGAAGTATCGCCATGAGTGATTACGCACAACTCGAAGCACAGTGCAGCACGGATAAGTACCAGTTGGTAACGGCACAAGCCACTTTACAGGATTACAAACTGCAATTAAAGCAACTGCTGGAACTGGATGGTGAAGAAGAAATGCAACTCACATTACCCGAATTGAGCAACGCCGATGTATTAACTCCGCTACCCGCAAAGAGCGATGTTTATCGTACGGCACTTACCTTACGTCCCGAAATCGAAGCGGGCAGGCTGAATGTGGAAACATCCAAGCTGGACATCAACATAGCTAAATCGGGTTACATACCGAGCCTCAGCCTGACAGCCGGAATAGGAACGAACCACACAAGCGGCAGTGACTTCACATTCGGCGAACAGTTAAAGAACGGCTGGAACAATTCTATCGGAGTGACAGTAAGTGTACCTATCTTCAACAACCGGCAAACCAAGAGTGCCGTTCAAAAAGCAAAGCTGCAACAGCAAAGCACCGAGTTGGATTTCTTAGACCGGCAAAAGACTCTTTACAAAACAATAGAATCTTTCTGGCTCGATGCCAACAGTGCACAGCAACGCTATGCCGCAGCATGCGAAAAGCTGAAAAGCACGCAAATCAGTTACGACCTGATCAGCGAACAATTCAACCTCGGCATGAAGAACACAGTGGAACTGCTGACCGAAAAAGATAACCTGCTAGCCGCACAACAAGAACAGTTGCAAGCAAAGTATATGGCTATCCTCAACACCAAACTGCTTCACTTCTATGCAGGTGAAGACATCAACCTTTAATAATTATCAAACGAACGAATATATGAAAACAAAGAAGAAACTTATCTATATCATCCTAGTGGTGATTGTGGTAGTGGGTGCTGTTGTTTGGTTTGCCAAAGGAAGCTCCGGCAAATTCAAGGTAACCTACACAACGGCTGCCGTGAGCAGAGGAAACATCTCCAACTCCGTAACCGCCACGGGAACAGTGGAGCCGGTAACCAAAGTGGAAGTAGGTACGCAGGTATCGGGCATTATCGACAAACTGTATGCCGACTATAACTCCGTGGTAAAGAAAGGACAGCTCATTGCCGAAATGGACAGAGTAACCCTGACAAGCGAACTCAACTCACAGAAGGCTGCCTATGACGGAAACAAAGCCGAATACGAATATCAGCAGAAAAACTATGCACGCAGCAAAAACCTGCATGAGAAGAACCTGATAAGCGACACCGATTATGAACAAGCCATCTATAATTATGAGAAAGCAAAGAGCGCATTCGACAGCAGCAAAGCTTCTCTGGAGAAAGCACAGCGCAATCTTTCTTATGCAACCATTACCTCTCCCATCGACGGTATAGTTATCAACCGTGCGGTAGAGGAAGGGCAGACCGTAGCGGCAGGCTTCGAAACCCCGACACTGTTCACCATTGCCGCCGACCTCACCCAAATGCAGGTAGTAGCCGATGTGGATGAAGCCGATATAGGTGGTGTAGAGGAAGGACAACGTGTGAGCTTCACCGTTGATGCTTATCCCAACGATACGTTTGAAGGGAAAGTAACCCAAGTGCGCCTCGAAGCAACCACCGAAAGCAACGTTGTGACATATGAAGTGGTTATCTCCGCCTATAATCCCGACCTGAAACTGAAACCGGGGCTTACCGCCAACGTAACCATTTACACTCTGGAAAAAAGCGATGTGCTCAGCATACCCTCCAAAGCCCTGCGCTTTGTACCCGAAGTTCCTTTCATCGGTTCGGAAGACATTGTGAAAGACTGTGACGGCAAGCATAAAGTATGGACCCGCGAAGGAAAGACATTTACCGCCCATGCAGTGCAAACAGGCATATCAAACGGCACGATGACCGAAATCCTTTCCGGCATACCCGAAGGTACAACCATCATAACCGATGCCGTAGTAGGACAAATGCCGGGACAGACTCCGGAAATGAATGCCGGGAACGGCGGAAGTCAGGAAAGCAGCCCTTTCATGCCGGGCCCTCCGGGAAACAAAAAGAAAAACAGCAAGTAATACGCAATGACAATGAAGAACGATTATAGTAAAAACAGGCCTATCATTGAATTGCAGGACATCAAGCGCGACTTCATTGTGGGAGATGAAACGGTTCACGCCCTGCGCGGGGTGAGTTTCACCATCCATGAAGGAGAGTTTGTGACCATTATGGGAACATCCGGTTCGGGAAAGAGCACGTTGCTCAACACATTGGGCTGCCTCGACACCCCCACTTCCGGCGAATACCTGCTCGACGGGGTATCTGTCCGCACTATGGGAAAGGCGGCACGCGCCGTGCTCCGCAACCGCAAGATAGGGTTTGTCTTTCAAAGCTACAACCTGCTGGCAAAGACAACCGCTATTGAAAATGTGGAACTTCCGCTGATGTATAATCCGCAAGTATCGGCAACGGAACGGAAAAACCGTGCCATTGATGCACTGAAAGCAGTAGGACTGGGCGACCGCCTGCTGCACAAATCCAACCAGATGAGTGGAGGACAGATGCAGCGTGTAGCCATTGCCCGCGCATTGGTAAACAATCCCGCCGTTATCCTTGCCGACGAAGCAACGGGTAACCTCGACACGCGCACCTCTTTCGATATATTGGTTCTCTTCCAGAAGCTGCACGCCGAAGGGCGTACCATCATATTTGTGACGCACAATCCCGAGATAGCACAATACAGCAGCCGCAACATTGTGCTGCGTGACGGACGTGTGACGGAAGACTCCGGTAATACCAACATTCTCGATGCTTCCAAGGCTCTCGCAGCCTTGCCTGCGGAAGAAGATTAATCTCAACTCCCAACTAAAAAAAGAAAGCAACCATGAACGGAACAAACCTGTTTAAAATAGCCCTCCGTGCGCTTGCCAACAACAAGCTCCGCGCATTCCTCACCATGCTGGGCATCATCATCGGAGTAGCCTCGGTCATAACCATGCTCGCCATCGGTCAGGGCTCCAAGCGGAGCATACAGGCAAACATCGCCGAGATGGGCTCAAACATGATAATGATCCATCCGGGAGCCGATACGCGCGGAGGAGTGCGCCAAGACGCAAGCGCCATGCAAACGCTGAAAATGGAAGACTTCGAAGCTATCCGCGATGAAGCAAAATACGTGACGGCAATCAGCCCCACGGTGAACAGCTCGGGACAGTTGGTCTATAAAAACAACAATGCCCCCTCCACCATTTACGGAGTGAATCAAGACTACCTCACCATCCGCCAACTCTCTGTGCAGGACGGCGAGATGTTTACCGACCAAGACATACTGACCTCCGCCAAAGTCTGCATTATAGGCAAGACGGTTGTAGACAATCTGTTTCCCAACGGCAGCGATCCTATCGGCAAAGTCATCCGTTTCAAATCCATCCCCTTCCGCATCATCGGAGTACTGAAGTCGAAAGGTTACAACTCCATGGGCATGGATCAGGACGATGTTATCCTCGCTCCTTACACCACCATTATGAAGCGCATCCTTGCCATTACCTATTTGCAAGGCATCAACTGCTCCGCCCTTTCGGAAGACCTGACGGACAAAGCGACGGACGAAATAACAACCATCCTGCGCCGCAACCATAAGCTGAAAGATACGGAGGACGATAACTTTACCATCCGCAGCCAACAAGAGTTGAGCAGTATGCTGAGCAGCACCACCGACCTGATGACGGTTCTGCTGGCATGTATCGCAGGCATTTCACTCGTGGTGGGAGGCATCGGGATTATGAACATCATGTACGTCTCCGTCACGGAGCGCACCCGTGAAATCGGTCTGCGCATGTCGGTCGGAGCACGAGGCATCGACATCCTCTCCCAATTCCTCATCGAAGCCATCCTCATCAGCATCACCGGAGGAATCATCGGAGTGATTATCGGCGTAGGCACCTCGTTTGCCGTGAAGTCCATAGCCCACTGGCCTATCTTCATACAGCCGTGGAGCGTTGTTCTTTCCTTCGCCGTGTGCACCGTTACAGGCGTATTCTTCGGATGGTATCCCGCAAAGAAAGCGGCCGACCTTGATCCTATTGAAGCCATCCGTTACGAGTGATGTTTACTTCCTTATGTAAATCGGTTTACTTCCTTATGTAAATTGATTTACTTCCTTATGTAAATTTGTTTAGGACTGTATGTAAAGCAAATACCTTCCGACAGAAAACACTTTTTCTCTTGTATCAACCGATAATTATCTCTAACTTTACCATCGTTATGAAACCACAACTATCCGCCTCCCGTCCTCTCGACTGGCTTATTCATGCAATAGGCTGGGGGCTTATGTTCGCATTTCCCCTGTTTTTCATGGACAGGCATGCGGGCACGGGGTTTAACTGGGCGGAATACTTGAAGCATTGCACCATGCCCCTCTCCTGCCTGCTCGTATTTTATTGTAACTACTTCATACTGATACCCGAGTATCTGTTCAAGGAACAGAGGAAGACATATATTCTGTTCAACCTCATGGTTATCCTCGCCGTGGTAATCGGATTCCACTTCCGTGAGATAACGGATGTGCCCCCGCTACTCAAAGAAGACATGGAAAACAGCCACCCCCGTCCGCCGATAATGATGTTCCTCATCAGCAACACCATTATGCTGATACTCACCGCGGGGCTGAGTGCCGCCATCCGCCTGAGCGAACGCTGGACGGAAATAGAGGCAGGGCGCCGCGAAGCGGAGAAGAGTAAAACGGAAGCCGAGCTGAAGAACCTGAAGAACCAACTGAACCCGCACTTCCTGCTCAACACGCTGAACAACATTTATGCACTGATAGCATTCAATACGGACAAAGCCCAACAAGCCGTGCAGGACTTGAGCAAACTGCTCCGTTACGTGCTCTATGACAATAACCGCAACTACGTTCCGTTGCGGCAGGACGTGGAGTTCATGCGCAACTACATAGACCTGATGCGCATCCGCTTGCCCAAGGAAGTGGAAGTGACGACGAACATTAACATCTCCTCCGCATCCGAAACCATGATTGCCCCCCTCTTGTTTATCTCCCTGATTGAGAATGCTTTCAAGCACGGGGTGAATTACAGTGAAGCGTCTTTCATACACATCCGCCTGCAAGAGGACACGGAACGGAAAGTGACCTGCCACATAGAAAACAGTTACTTCCCGAAAGGCGAACAGGACAAAAGCGGTTCGGGCATAGGGCTGGAACAACTTCAACGCCGCCTCGAACTACTTTATCCCGACCGCTATGTGTGGCTGCGCGAAGTAAAGGATAACAGATACATATCCGTCTTAACCATAAACAGTGACCAAATCGTAAAAGAATGACTCTTAATTGCATCATAGTAGACGACGAACCTTTGGCTCTCGACCTGCTCGAAAGCTACGTACTCAAAACTCCTTTCCTGCACCTCGAAGGCAAATACCTCGGTGCACTGCAAGCAATGAAAGAAATGGCGGACAAGCAGATTGACCTTATCTTCCTCGACATACAGATGCCGGGACTGAACGGCATGGAGTTCTCACGCATGGTTAAGCCCGAAACAAGGATTATCTTTATCACCGCCTTTAACCAATACGCACTTGACAGCTACCGGGTAAATGCTCTCGACTATTTGCTGAAACCGGTTAGTTACTCCGACTTCGTTGAAGCAGCAAACAAAGCCATGCAATGGTTCGACCTTACCCGTAAAAGCGGACTACCTGCTTCCACGGATGCCGGTACGAAGATGATAGACTCTATTTACGTCAAGAGCGAGTACAAACTGGTGCAGGTGAAGCTGAAAGATATACTCTACATAGAGGGATTGAAAGACTACATCAAAATCTACACGGAAGACGAGGTCAAGCCTGTCCTCTCGCTAATGAGCATGAAAATAATGGAAGAACTTTTGCCATCGGAAGGGTTCATACGCATACACCGTTCCTACATTGTGCAAAAGGATAAGATAAAAGTCATTGACCGTGGACGCATCGTGTTCGGTAAGAATTATCTCCCCGTGAGCGACAGCTATAAGAAGGAGTTTCAGGCTTTCCTGGATGAAAGAATGAGGTAAAATCGACCGATTTACAGATAAAATCGGCTGTTTTGTCGATAACTTTTGCTCAGATAAAATTTTATGACTATATTTGTAACGTTAATTAAATGGTTCCCTTCATAAAGGAAAGAGTTGTGAAACTCGAGTTCAGAATAGTTTAGTTAAAGTCTAGTTTAGTTTTTGTGTTGTATTCCCCGTCGGGTAGAGACCTGAACGGGGAATATTGTTTTCCGTACTTTCCCCACATAGTTGGGTAATAATTCCACAATAAATCCCACAGTTTACACACATTTCTACAATGGTACAGAGTGGCATGGCACACATATACCACTGATAATCAATATAATAATTATTTATTGCGGTTCTTGGCACGCGGTTTGGATTTAATAGTTCAGAAGAGAAAATGAAATAAAATATCAGTAGTATAACATTTAAAATTTTACGATTATGAAAAAGTTAGTATTATCTATCGCAATGGTATTAGTAGCAGGTAGTTTTGCATTTGCACAGGAACCGGAAAAGAAAGATACAACCAAGCAGGAAAAACCGGAAGTTCCGGCAGAATTAATGTTTGCTTTGAACCAAGAGCCTGAAAAAAAGGATACAGTGAAGAAAGAAACTCCCGCTAATCCTCAGGAACTAATCCTTGCATTTGCACAGGAACCGGAAAAGAAGGATACAGTTAAAAAGGAAACTCCTACCGATCCTCAGGAATTGATGATTGCATTGGCACAGGAACCACAGAAAAAAGCTGAAGAACCTTCTGCTCCTGCCGACACTACCAAACAACAAAAGCCGGAACCTGCCAAAGTAATGTTTGCTATGGCTCAGGAACCCGAAAAGAAACAAGAGCCCGCACAAAAGAAATGTGAGAAGAAAGACGAACCGGCTCAGAAACCTACACAAGAACCTAAGAAAGAGGACAAACCAAATTCAACATACGTTGCTTAAATAGTTTTATACCTAAATCTAAAAAGCCCTGGTAGCTAAAAAAGTTACCGGGGCTTTTCTGTATCATATAACCAACTCGCTTACTTAAGGAAAGGAGACAAGAAAACAGAAGCCGAACGATCGAGGAAGAACTCTGTATTACGCGCATTCAAAGCTATATATCCTGCCGGAATCTGCAAAGCCCTTTCTTTATTTTCAAAGATGTTTTTAATCACATTAGCCTTTTCCGGTCCTGTGACGAAGAACCACGTATTCTTTGCCTGCATAATAGCCGGTCCTGTCATTGCAATGCGCTTTTTCAGGTTATAAGGGTTAACGGTTACTACATATACTTTATCCGAATGCATCAAATCCATTCTATCCGGGAAAATAGATGAAGTATGTCCGTCATCACCTATCCCCAGCAACACTAAATCAAAGATAGGAACATTGTTTTCCTCGGGCAACTTTGCCTTAACCATAGCAGAATAACGCTTGGCTTCTTCTTCGGCATTATCAGGTCCGATAATGGGATGAATGTTTTTCAAAGGCAGAGGAATGAAGTCAAACATAAAGCGCTTTGCCGTCCCATAATTACTATCGGGACTGTCCGGCCACACACATCTTTCATCTACCCAATAAAACTGCAGCCTGTCCCAAGGAGTCTCATCTGCATAATCATTCGCCCATATATCCATGGCAACCACCGGAGTAGTACCGCCTGATATGGCAATGTTAAACACCTTGTCTGTATCTTTTTTCAACTCCCCCAAGATAGCTTCAATAAGTTGGCGCGCAGTTTGGCAGGTGCTGTCGTAAGTGTTTGCTTTCATAACTTGTTATATTAAAGTTTGATTTGTTCAATTCGTTTATAGTTCACAATACAAATTCGTATTAATCAGATTCTTACAGGGATTTGTCCATTCCGCTCCGTGCTCTGTCATCATTGCTTCGCTTTCCAACGGTCCCCACGTTCCGGCAGGATAACCATAGAGCGGTGCATCTTCATGCTCTTTCCAGTAACGGAGTATCGGATCGAAAAACTTCCAGCTAGCCTCAACAGCATCACTTCTTGTAAACAGAGTAGGATCACCAAGCATACAATCTTCGATGAGCCTTGCATAAGCATCACCCGTAGGAAGTCCGCCCAATGCGGAATAACTGAAATCCATTGATACTTGCTTAATGTCAAATCCCGAACCCGGAACTTTAAGTCCGAACTTAAGCACAACTCCTTCGTTTGGTTGAATACGGATTACCAACTTATTTGCCGTTGGGCAATGTCCGCTTTCACAACTAAACATTTGATGAGGTGTTTCCTTAAAGTGAACCACAATTTCACTTACCTTCGTAGGCATTTGCTTTCCCGTGCGGATGTAGAACGGTACACCGTTCCAACGCCAGTTGCTTATACCCAATTTCATGGCTACATAAGTTTCGGTACGCGAATCGGGAGCTACGTTCTTCTCTTCCCGGTATCCTTTCTTGGTTCCCGAAGCAATGTATTGTCCGCGAACAATATGTTCTTCCATATCTTCCAAAGTAAGCGGAGTCAGTGATTGATATACTTTCAGCACCTCATTACGGAAACTATCGGCATTAAATGTTACCGGAGGTTCCATTGCAGCAACAGCAAGTAACTGAATCAGGTGATTCTGAACCATGTCCCTCAATGTCCCTGCCGAGTCATAGAACCCGCCACGGTCTTCTATACCTAAGTTTTCGACAGCGGTAATTTCTATATAATCAATGTAATTACGATTCCACAAGGGTTCAAAGATACAATTTGCAAAGCGAAGAGCAAGGATATTTTGCACAGTTTCTTTTCCTAAGAAATGATCTATACGGAATATCTGGTCTTCATTGAAAGCCGATTTATATATCTTGTTCAGTTTTTGTGCAGAATCCAGATCATAACCAAAAGGTTTTTCCACAATGATACGCTTCGTTCCCTCCGTTCCTTTATTCTTATTCAGCCCAACGCTTTTGAGGTATTTAGGGATAACTCCATAAAGCGAAGGAGGTGTTGCAAGATAATAAAGATAGTTTTCGGGATTGCCTATTGCCTCATCGAGTTCATTCAGGCGCGGCTGCAAATGTTGGTAATCTTCCTCCACTGCCGGGTCCATTGTTTGATAATGCAAGAATTGAATAAACTTATCCAACAAGTTCTCATCCTGTTCTTCGGGAGTGATAAACTTAGGAAGCTGCTCGCGCATTTTCTCCCTGTAAGATTCATCTGTGTAAGGCGTACGTCCTATTCCCAAAACAGCAAAAGCTTCGGGCAGGCGGTTATTCTTAAATAACAGATAAAGGGAAGGCATCAACTTACGTTTGGTAAGGTCGCCCGATGCCCCGAATATAACCATTATCTGACTCTTTGGTTTCTTCATAATCACACTATGCGTTATATGTTCCCGACTTTGTATCACCTCCATGTCCCGTCCAATTCTCATGGAAGAAATGACCTCTGCATTCGTCTACACGTTCGAAAGTATGCGCACCGAAATAGTCACGTTGTGCCTGGATTAGATTAGCGGGAAGTCTGTCTGTCGTTAATGAATAAAAATAGTTCAGTGCCGATGAGAAAGCAGGGACGGCAAGTTCTTCTTTCATTGCCTCGGCTACGAGTTTCTTCCATGAAGGAAGTGCGTATTTAATCTCGGCTTCAAAATAAGGAGCCAAAAGCAGGTTCGGTAACTTTTTGTCTTCTTCGAATGCTGCTGCAATATCATTGAGGAATATGGAACGGATTATACATCCTCCACGCCACAAACGGGCAATGGTAGCAAGATTCAAATTCCAGTCATATACTTCAGAAGCCCGTTTCAAGACATCAAATCCCTGTGCATAAGATACAATCTTCGAAGCATAAAGAGTTTCACGCAAATCGGTCAACAGCAATTCCTTGTTATACACCGCCATGCAATCCTTTTTCGGATAATGGTGCGAAGCTTGTTCACGAAGTTCTTTCAGAGAAGAAATATTTCTTTCGAATACAGCCGTTGCAATCAGATTGAGCGGCATACCTAATTCGAGCGCATTGATAACAGACCATTTACCTGTTCCCTTTTGTCCGGCAGAATCCAGAATCTTATCAATGAGATATTCTCCGTGAGCATCCTTGTGGCGCATGATATGAGAAGTAATCTCAATCAGATAGCTTTTCAGCTTTCCTGTATTCCAGTTTTCATAAATTCCTCCCATCTCATCATTGGACAGATGCAGCAGTTTACGCATCACAAAATAAGATTCGGAGATCAATTGCATATCACCATACTCTATGCCGTTATGTATCATCTTCACAAAGTGACCTGAACCACCCGGACCTACCCACTCGCAACAAGGAGCATCGTCTTCCGCCTTGGCAGCAATGCTTTGCAAAATAGGTTTCACAACGGGCCATGCTTCAACAGAACCACCCGGCATAATAGAAGCACCGTTGAGCGCACCTTCTTCTCCACCGGAGACTCCTGCTCCTATGAAATAAAAACCTTTGGATTCCACATACTTCACTCTGCGTGCAGTATCTTCAAAGTTTGAATTACCACCGTCAATCAAAATATCCCCCTTAGAAAGATAAGGAAGTAACTGTTCTATCAGTTCATCAACTGCGTTTCCTGCACGCACCATCATCATAATGACACGCGGTTGTTCAAGCGATTCTACGAAATCTTTTATATCGGAGTAGCCTTTAATGCCTGTATCTTTAGCCCTTCCATTAATGAAACGCTCCACTACTCCTTCTTCAACTCCTTTTACGGTACGATTATAAACTGAAACTTTCCAACCGTGATTGGCAAGATTCAATGCAAGGTTTTCCCCCATCACTGCCAATCCGATAAGTCCTACGTTTGATTTATCCATGTTTGTTGCATATTTTAATCATTAAACTTTTAAATATTGAACAAATTAAATAGAAATTTGTTCAAGAAAGAATGTTTTTTTGATAGAATTTACCTATCGCCTCATAGAAAGATACAAATACTTTCCACCATTACCCATTTATCTGTATCTTTGCGGCATATAAAAAATCAAATAATCAAATTAGCAATATGGAAAAAGATGCTAAAATATTTGTAGCAGGACACCGAGGTTTGGTAGGCTCCGCTATTCTTAAGAACCTTAAAGAGAAAGGTTACACAAACTTCATACTCCACACGCACAAAGAATTGGATTTATGCGACCAAACTGCCGTTGCCGAGTTCTTTCAGAAAGAAAAACCGGAATATGTATTCCTTGCCGCTGCATTTGTAGGTGGAATCATTGCGAATAGCATTTACCGTGCAGACTTTATCTACCGTAACCTTCAGATACAGAACAATGTAATCTATCAATCATACTTGAATGGGGTAAAAAAACTTTTATTTTTGGGAAGCACATGCATCTATCCCGGAAACGCTCCTCAGCCTATGAAAGAGGATTGTTTGCTCACTTCCGAACTTGAATATACCAACGAACCTTATGCCCTTGCCAAAATAGCAGGCTTAAAAATGTGCGAAAGCTTTAACATCCAATACGGAACCAACTATATCGCAGTAATGCCGACTAACCTGTATGGACCGAACGATAATTTCGATTTGGAACGCAGCCACGTATTGCCGGCATTAATCCGCAAAGCACATTTAGGCAAATGCCTGACGGAAAATAACTGGGAAGCCATACGTGAAGACTTCAACCGTTACCCGGTGGAAGGCGTTGACGGTAAAGCAAGTGAAACGGATATTCTGCAAAAGTTGAATAAATACGGAATCACACGTGAAGCAAACGGTAAAGTAAGTGTTGAAATATGGGGAACAGGTGCGCCACTCCGCGAATTCCTTTGGAGTGAAGACATGGCAGATGCCTGTGTCTTTGTTATGGAACATGTGAACTTTGAAGACTTGAAAGGAAACAATCAGCAAGTACGTAACTGCCACATCAATATCGGTACGGGAAAAGAACTCAGCATCAAAGAACTTGCTTATCTCATCGCAGAAAAAACAGGTTTCAAGGGAGATATTGTGTTCAACACTTCCAAACCCGACGGAACTCTCCGCAAATTAACAGATCCGTCTAAACTACACTCACTCGGATGGACTCACAAAGTGGAACTTGAAGACGGAGTAAAGCAAATGTATGACTGGTATTTAGGAAAGTAAAAAAGTGTCCTTACGTTTCTTCCAAAACGTAAGGACACTTTTTTCAAACGACACACTCAAAACAAATGGCAATAATGCTTAAAACCCGGAGACTTATTTTCGGCCTCGTCAGCATACACAAGAAACTCTTCTATTTTATTGTTTTCCCTGAGAACGGATAAAAGTAAACGGTAGGGCTCCATGTAATCACGATTGGTGTGACGGGCTGCCTCTTTTAAGAAACAAACTCCGTTTTCCATATCCCCCAGACAATACAGCGCCATGCCTTTTCCTTTCATGGCATAGACATCGTGAGGTTTCAACTGTAAAATACAATCATTTCTCATCAAACTCTCCAAATAATCACCCAACATGAAACTCACTCTTTCTCCTATATATAATGCATCCAAATTCTCCGGATCTTCGGCTAAAAGTTCATTCACAACCTTATTTGCCGCCGATAAGTTATGCTCGTTCACATATCGATGAACGAGCTTAAGCATGTCACCGGAATCTTTTTCAGTTCTTTCCATACGATTTTCTCTTTTCAGTATATATTTTTCACACAATAAGTTTAACTATATCCTTAACAATAACAGCCTTGAAAGATATTTGTTTATTAGAATGGTATTAAAAAATCAGGAAATGGAAAAAGGGACGGAAAAAAGCATTAACTTTGTCCGCTCAATAACAAACAAATTATCATGAAGTTTAGCAAACTATTCTTATCATTAACACTGCTGTCACTACTCCCCCTGTCTTCTTTTGCACAATTCACCAAAGGAATGAACTATGCAGTAGAAACAGGAATAAATTTCAGTGGTGGTGACTATACTCCATTTTGGTTAGTATCAAACAAACAGGGACTTTCTTCCGTCACTAAAAACAACGGATATTTAAGAGCCGGCATTTTCCGCCCCATGGAAGAAGACAAACGCTTCTCTTATGCCTTCGGACTCGATTTGGCGGGAGCTTATAATTTCACCTCGTCTTTCATTATCCAACAAGCCTATGTAGACCTAAAATACTCATTCTTAGGTTTAAGCATCGGTAGCAAAGAAAGAAACGGCGAATTGAAAAATCAGCAACTAAGCAGTGGGGCACTTACATTCTCAGGAAATGCACGCCCTGTACCACAAGTAAGGATCGGTATTCCCGAATACTGGAATATCCCCGGTACTAAAGGCTTTTTTGCCATTAAAGGTCATGTAGCATACGGTATGTTTACCGATGATAACTGGCAAACAGACTTCATAAAGAACCACAACAAATATACGGAACATGTGCTTTATCATTCAAAGGCTTTATATGCAAGAATTGGTAATGAAGACAAGTTTCCTTTAGTATTTGAAGGTGGCTTGGAAATGGCAGCACAGTTTGGCGGTAATTCTTTCAGTTGGGGCAGTGATGGCTACCGCAAAACAGATATGCCCAACGGATTAAAAGACTTTTTCAAGGTATTTATTCCCTCCGGTGGAGACAGCAACACTCCTATGGGAGAACAAACCAACATCTATGGAAACCACTTGGGAAGCTGGAATTTCTCTCTTTCATACAAGTTCAACACATGGAAACTCCGTGGTTATTATGAACACTTCTTTGAAGACCACTCCATGATGTTCGGTCAATATGGTTGGAAAGACTGCCTGGTTGGTGCAGAAATCACTCTACCCAAAAATCCATTCATCGGAACTTTCGTTTATGAATATCTAGGAACCAAAGACCAGTCCGGCCCGGTTTATCACGATACCACTTCTACCATTCCCGATCAAATCAGTGCCATGGACAACTACTATAATCACGGAATCTACACCGGATGGCAACATTGGGGTATGGGTATAGGTAATCCATTGGTTATGTCACCCATATATAATAAAGACGGCAGTATCATATTTAAAAGCAACCGCTTGAAAGCACATCATTTCGGCATAGGCGGACAGCCCACGCAAGATATTAATTACCGTGTTTTGATTTCTTATTCAAGAAATTGGGGAACTTACAGTTCTCCATTTCAGGATGTTGTTAAAAACACTTCCACTCTCTTTGAAGTGGGTTATGCACCACACCAGATAAAAGGATGGAACTTCACAGCATCGTTTGCTTTCGACCGTGGCAAACTTATGGGAGATAACACCGGAGGTATGATTACTGTCCGTAAAACAGGTCTATTCACTAAATAAAGAAATGAAAATGAAAAAATTAACAATACTATTCATCCTAAGCATTCTCTTTACTTTGCCATCATGTGACAAACTACCCATGAACGGCAAACTGGACGGGATGTGGCAGTTAATCCAGATTGACACCAAAGAAGGCAGCAACCACGATGTAAAAGAACAGAGACTCTACTACTCTGTTCAACTAAAGCTCATTACTTTAAGAGGTATGAGCGGAAGCAGTTATATCTTAGGACGTTTCGAACATTCCGGTAACTCTTTATCCCTGTATGATTTCCGTACGGGAGGCAGTGAGCAGCCATGTACCCTTGAAGACTTAAAACCTTACGGATTATATAGCCTCGAGCCTAAATTCGAAGTGGAGAAGCTAACAGGCAGCGAAATGGTTTTAAAATCCGAAGAGTCTACCTTATATTTCAGGAAATTCTGATTTCAATCGCCACGGCGATTGAAATCCCATAGGCGGCGATTGGAAACAAGACAAGCCTGCAAAAAAGAGGTGCATTACTTTCAACAGTAATGCACCTCTTTTTTATTTCTGTATTTTTTTTCTTATAGTTTCTTCAATGAACCGACAGATACCGTAGTCAATGCACAGCCAAAGTTTTCAAGCCTTATGGCTACTTTATATTTTCCACGAACTTCCACAAGTTCACCGATCAAACCTTGGAGTTGTCCTCTGGTTATCATTACCGCTGCTCCCGGTTTAAAGTCATCGGCAGAGAATTCAACCTCATCTTCCGAATTATCCACCATGAAACGCAGTGTTTTTATCTGTTCATCAGGAATAGGAACTGCTTTCCCTTTTTCTTTCAAGAAGAAAGCTACTCCCTGTATTTCCTGTACTCTCCTGAAATCTTTGATGTGAATGCGAACAAAGATATATCCATTTATAACAGGAACCACTACTTTCTTTTTCCTGTCGCTCCAAATGCGAATTACCGTTTGCAAAGGCAAATAGCACTCTATGCCCAATTCATCCAGTCTTTCCTTTACTTTCTTTTCTGCTCTCGAAGCTGTGTAAACAGCATACCAGTGCAAATCTTTATCTATTCCACCTGTTGCTGTCGTTTCCATCCTTTAAACATGTCTTTAACCAATATCCAACCAATACTTCCAAATGCTGCCAAGAAAACAAAACCTATTAAGATTAAAGGTTTGCTTGGCTTAGAAGGCTTCAAAGGAACAACTGCCGGTTGAACAACTGTATAAACCGGAGTAATTTCCTGCACCTTGGCTTTTGACATTTGCAATTGCTGAGCTACCTGATTATAGACATTGTATGCAAGATTCTTTTCATTCTGCAAGCGTTCTTCTTCTGTTTTATAACGTGCCATCACCACATTCATATTACCGTCTGTGTAAGCGGCATATGCTTGCTGGGCTTTATTATACGCATCCTGTGCTTCTTTATATAGCTTTTCTGTAAAAGCCAAATCGTGACGTGCCTTGTTGGTACGGTAATCTATGATATAATTCTGCAACTTCTTCATTACCGTATCGGTTAAAGCAGCAGAAATCAGAGGATCTTGCATAGTTACAGCCAAAGTGATGACACCACTCTTCTTATCCACCGAAGAAGTGATGCTTTTACTTATTTCCTCGGCAATACGTTGCTGGTCTTTAGTCAGATTGAAAGGATTGACCTCATTATTTCCGGTTTCCTTCTCTTCGCCTCTAATCAAAGACATAGTCCATCCCAATGCTTTAAAAGGTGCAGACAGTATATAACTCCACCAAGTCGATTTCTGATGGTTATCCATGTAATCAAACAACGTGGTATTAATGTTCCCTTCCTTATTTACCACATTCACATTGAACAGTTCAACAAGAAAAGGAGTTGAACTTACAATGTTAGGATACAGTTCGGGAGACAAAGCATCTTCGCCATTGCCGCCTCCTCCTAAGTTTATACCCGCCATAGAAGCCAATGCCCCCATACTGCCGCTAATTCCTTTTCCCCCTGTGGTTTCGGGAGCTAAAGTTACCTTGGTTTCATATTCTTTAGGAATACTGAATGCCACAACAATTCCAATTACTGCAGCTATCCCACATGCCTTAAAAACCAATTTGCGTTCAGCCCATATCTTTTGGGCTAATTCTATAAGGTCAATTTCCTGTTCTTGGTTATCAGGAGTATTATCGTGTCTTTGTATATCGCTCATAATTACTTTACTTTAAAATATTAGCAATAGTTGCAGCCATAGTTGCCAAAGAAGCAGTAGAGTTGGTAAGACTCAGGATTTCGGCAAGTCCCATTCCTTTCTTTATAGGCTTGGTAGGCACAATAATTTCACATCCCGGCTGAATGGCATCCTTATTTCCTGATTTCAATCGTGCTACCGTTCCGTTCATATAGATGACGTATGCTTTGCTTTTCTTTGCGCGGTTACCATATCCACCTGCCATGTAAATGTAATGACGGAGTTTCTTTCCCTTTTGGTAAGTTACAGTATTAGGATACATAACAGCTCCGTTTACTTTTACGGTACTTACATATTGAGGAACAATGATTCTGTCGCCTTCACGAAGCACAACGTCATAGTCACCACCCGGATTTGCAAGAGCCTTATCGAATTCTATACCGACATAATAAGTAGTTCCCAAATCCAAAGTTTTGGTGGAGATTGAGTCTTTTCCTGCTCCGGCAGATATTTTCAGAACAGTTTCCATACGAAGTTTTTCTTCCGGAGTCATCTGTCTTTCCAGTCTCACTCCCTTAGAATATGCCTGATCGGTAAGTCCTCCGGCCTTTTTGATAACCTCACTCAAGCGTTCATTTTTGTGTGTCAAAGCATAATTACCTTCAAACAATACTTCGCCCTCAATCATAATATTCTGCTGTTTTTGATAACCCGGGCTCTTACGAACATAGATTTCATCAAATGGTTGTAAAGTAAATCCGGGTTGTCCGTCAACCACAAATCCGTCTTTCAAAGCAAATGAATAAGAATGTGCTATTGTATTTTTAACATCAGTAGCTTTTGAATCTTTCACACGACGTGACACATCCACACGAACAGTAGAAGCGGCATCCAAAAGACCTCCCGCCTGTACAATCAAATCTTCCAAAGAAGTATTTTCGGCATATCTGTACATGCCCGGATAAGCAATTTCTCCATATATTGTCAGCGTTCCTTCCTCACGCATATCGTGAATACTCGGAATATACAATACATCATTTTTGCGTAATGGAATATCGGCAACTGTTCCGTTCAATAAACCTTTTACATCGATAGGAAGCACTTCCAACGTATAATCTTCCTTTTCACGATGAAGGACTCCGCGATTTAGGAACGCATCTCCACGAACCCCTTCCGCTCTCTCGATCAAAGCTTTTAATGTATTGATTTTTCCATCCATCTGGTACATTCCCGGACGATAAACAGCTCCTTTGATTTCTACTTTGTTTGCAAAACGTGCTAAAACAGAATCTACTGCAATGGAGTCGCCATCCATTACCTTGAACATATTGAAATCGAACTCTTCTACATTATAGATTTGGTGTTCACGTCCGCTCTTACGTATCAGGCGAACTGCTTTCGTATATGCATCACCAGTGAAACCGCCTGTATATTTTAACAATGAGCCTAAGCTTTCGTCACGTTTCATTTCATAGAACATCGGGCGCTTAACTTTTCCCACAACGTCAACCAAACATTCATATGGTCCAACTACGATCACATCATTATCCATCAAACGGATGTCATTGGCAATCTTGCCATTGAATATATAATCATAGATGTCTAAAGTAACAATGTTCTTACCTCCACGATAAACCTTAATCGCACGCAGGGTTCCTATTTCGTTTACTCCGCCTGCCTGATAAAGAGCATGAAACACACTCGCAAAAGAAGATAGAGTGTAAGTACCCGGAGTAACGACCTCTCCCATTACATTAACCTGAATACTGCGAATCTGTCCCAAAGTTAATTTTATCTGGGATATAGGTGCATCACCGGAAACTCCTGCATAAATTTTACTGAACTCACCTTGCAAATATGCATTTGCCTCTTTAACGGACAATCCGTTCAAGTAAATAGGGCCGAGATTTTCAACCTGAATGCTGCCATCGGGAGATATAGTCTGACGAATGGTAGTTTGAGAAGCTCCCCACACATCAATGATAACTTCGTCACCCGGGCCTAAACGGTAATCAATCGGAGTAGCAATATTCAAATTTGGTTCAAATGAAAGAATCTTATTAGAGAAAATATCACGTCCGAATATTTTCTTTTTCCGCTCAACTTCCTTTTTCTGTAACCACTGTTCCGTCGGAACAAGAATAGAATCGGGATACATAAAATCCAATCCCAAATCAGAATTTTCGAGCATTTTAGCTTGGTCTTCGGGAGTCAGTTGCTTTTCCTGAGCTTTCAGCAAATTGTTTTCACCTTTCTGCAAAGGCTTACGCTGACGGCTTTCTTCGTTCAAGGTTTCCCCTTTACCGGAACCTCCCATCTGCTTTTCATACTTATCCTTAATTCGCTGAACCTGATCTGGAGTAACCCCCTTTTTAAGCAGGTCTGTAGTAACCTGTTGTTGATTTTTTCCTTCCTTTTGTGCCTGTTTCACGTACTGAATAACCTGATCGTCAGACATCTGTTGCGCCATTCCAACGCCTGTAATAGTGAAGATTAAGATTAATAGAGTAATAATTCTACGCATATTAAAGTCTAAATTGATAATTCGTTATTTAATTTGCCCGCAAAGATAATATATTCTTTTGTTAATCAGTTTAGTTTTATGCTTCTTTTACAGCTATTCTTTTAGTGGAGCATAAAAAAGCGAAAATTACAATATAAAACAGATCTAATTAATTTTATAACAATTCACAACAGAAATAAACGCAAATCAATCAAACTAAAATAAAATATGAAAAAATACTAGAATAATGACTTGTTTTATATTTATAACATGCTATTATGTCGTATCTTTGCAGCATAACCAAATCAAAAAGAAGTTTATTTATCAATTAAAGCGTTAAAATGACAAATAAAATAAGATTCACAAAGATGCATGGAGCAGGTAATGATTATATTTATATAAATTCGTCAGTTTACCATATAGAATCCCCCGAAGAATTTGCCCGGAAATGGAGCTTGTTGCACACAGGTATCGGCTCCGACGGACTGGTATTGATCGATAAATCCCAAATAGCCGATTTCAGTATGAGAATATTCAATGCAGACGGTTCTGAAGCCATGATGTGCGGAAATGCCTCACGTTGCATCGGCAAATATGTATATGACAAAGAATTAACAGATAAAAAAGAAATAACCCTTGAAACACGGTCAGGCATTAAAAGGCTTTTCCTGCATCCGCAAGAAGATTCTGTCATAAAAGTAACAGTAGATATGGGAGAACCGCAAATAGAATCGGAATATCTCGAAATTGACAACATATCTTATGGTGGTTCCGTTATTTCTATGGGTAATCCGCATTTTGTTATTTTTGTGGACGACATTCATTCGGTAAACCTCTCGGAGATAGGCCCTGTAATAGAAAATCATCCTCTGTTTCCCGACCGGACAAATGTGGAATTCGCACAGGTAACAGGAGATAACAAGATAAGAATGAGAGTTTGGGAAAGAGGTTCGGGGATTACCCAAGCTTGCGGAACCGGAGCTTGTGCAACAGCCGTAGCAGCAATTATTACAGGCAGATGCGAGCGTGAAGTGGAAGTAATGATGGACGGCGGACCTTTAACCATCAATTGGGATAAAAACAATCATATATACATGACCGGAGAAGCTATCAAAGTCTTTGAAGGAGAAATAGAAATCTGAAAAGAACAAACAGAGCATTACAAAAATTAAAACAATAATTAGGATTATGGCACTCGTAAACGAACATTTTTTAAAGCTACCGAACAATTACTTATTCTCGGATATAGCAAAGAAAGTAAATACATTTAAAATAACTCACCCCAAAGCAGATATTATACGTTTAGGCATCGGTGACGTAACCCAAGCCCTCCCCAAAGCCGTAACGGAAGCAATGCACAAAGCCGTGGACGAAATGGCGGAAAAAGCGACTTTCCACGGATACGGCCCTGAACAAGGATATAATTTCCTGATCGAAACAATCATAAAAAATGATTACGCAAGCCGTGGCATCCATTTTGACACAAACGAAGTGTTTATCAATGACGGTGCCAAAAGCGACACGGGCAATATCGGAGACATTCTCCGCCATGACAACAGCATCGGAGTAACAGATCCCATTTATCCGGTATATATAGATTCAAACGTCATGTGTGGACGTGCAGGGGTTTTGGAAGACGGCAAATGGAGCAATGTTGTATATATGCCTTGCCTGAGTGAAAACAATTTCATTCCTGCCATACCCGAAAAGAGAGTGGACATACTTTACCTGTGCTATCCTAATAACCCCACCGGCACGGTGTTAAGCAAAGAAGAACTGAAGAAATGGGTAAACTATGCTTTGGCAAACGATACCCTTATCTTATTTGATGCGGCATATGAGGCTTACATACAAGATCCCGACATCCCCCACTCCATTTATGAAATAAAAGGTGCTAAAAAGGTAGCCATTGAATTCAGGAGCTTCTCTAAAACTGCGGGGTTCACAGGCGTAAGATGCGGATATACCGTTGTTCCCAAAGAACTGACTGCCGCAACTCTCGAAGGAAAAAGAATACCATTGAACAAGCTGTGGAACAGACGCCAATGCACCAAATTCAACGGTACTTCTTACATCACCCAAAAAGGTGCCGAAGCCGTTTATTCTCCCGAAGGTAAGGAGCAAGTGAAAGAAATTATCAATTACTACATGACTAATGCCGGAATCATGAAAGAAGGCATCGAGTCTGCCGGATTAAAAGTGTTCGGTGGTGAAAATGCGCCTTATTTATGGGTAAAAACTCCCAATGGAGTATCTTCATGGAAATTCTTCGAACAGATGTTGTATGAAGCCAATATAGTAGGTACTCCCGGAGTTGGCTTCGGTCCCGGTGGAGAAGGATACATCCGGTTGACGGCTTTTGGCGACCGTGCCGATTGTGAAGAAGCAATGAGACGGTTGAAAAGGTGGCTATGATTATTTTGTAAAAGTAGCAAACAAATAAAGCTCAAATCTGTTTTAGTGAACATATATAACATTTAAAAGCAACAGATTATGAGTAAAAACAGTAGCAGAGTATGGACTACCATCGCCATTATCGTAGCCATCTTCTTATTAGGATATTGGATATTCTTCACTAAGAAAGTAGAAAATGCAGTCGATCAGCAGGGAGAAGAGGTCATAGAAGACCTTAGTATACCCGCACAACCCGATACCACAACGGTAATAGTAAATTAAGACTATTTTGTCATTGCCGACCTGATCGGCAATGATAAATGTATTTTTATTTATTCTTTTTCCTTATATAATATGGCACAAAAAGAAAGTTTACAATAGCCTTTATTTTCCTCCACAGCCATATCAACTTTTCTTTCAGTCTGCTCATTCAATGATTTTCGCATCTTCAATGTTGTGTTCCTTGTCATATTGTGCTCTTTTACGGGAAAGGCGGAAAGAGTTCAGCAAGTCCGACAAGCCGTAGATAATGCTACTGACACCAAGCAATATGAATATCCATGAAACCATTTGCGAAGGATTATACATGGAGAGAACAATAATACCTGCAATCAGGATCAGGATAGGCACAACGAAAAGCCCGAAAGGAACGCTTCCGTATTTACGTGCGGCAATAAGCGATGCTATTTGCTGAATGCCACCCAGCAACAGGAAAAAGCCCAATACATACATCAGGGTATTCACAAAGAAAGTAGGCATTATCATGAGCCAAAGCCCGAACAGCAAACTACCCACCCCAACTATGGGAAACATACCGCCCTGCTTCTGCATAAAATAACCGATAAGGGCAATAAGTCCCGGAACAAAAAACAAAACACCTATTGTAATAACGAGGTATTCCATGGCGGTGGCAGGCCACAACACCAACAGAACACCCAATACCAAAGCAACAATGCTTCTGAGCATATAATAATTTACTGCTTTCATAACTATATATTATTTAATTCATTCACTTAGCGAAGATAGTTCTTTTTATTAAGAATATTAACAAAAAAGCAGAGAATATTGTTTCGTCGATTCATTTGCAAAAGAAAGCTAAATATACAAACTTTCCCGCCTCCCAACCGTTTCAATGATAAATTTATAAAAGTTATATCATCATGGGAAACGGAAAATTATTATTAGGTCTCGGCTTGGGTGCTATCATCGGCAGCCTTGCCACTTGCTTTGTTCATTCATCAAGAGGAAAGAAAATGAAAAGTGATTTGTGCAATGCCATTCACGAACTGGAAGAAGATGCAAGCGGCACTCTTTCTGCAGTGAAAGACAAAGTTGTTAACAAAGTAAATTACGCCAAAGGCAGAGTAGATGAAAAAATAGATCGTCTCACAGCCGAAAACAACAAATAGAGTATCATAAAGTTCTCTCTCTCACTATTCTAATAAATTAAGAGGAGATGCCAAAGCGCACCTGCATTCCCCAAGCAGGTCGACTTTGCATCTCCTCTGTCTTTTCATGGACACAAAAACAAATTCCCCTACCTTGCGTTCTTTTTCCATCGACCACATTATATATGATACATTTATGA
>CABUKU010000035.1 GCA_902492205.1 uncultured Bacteroides sp.
AATTAATGTAAAGTTAAACTTTAAGAGAGAATTTATGAAAAGAAAATTAATGCTGTTATTGACCTGCCTTTTTGTAGGTATTGGTCTGGCAACTGCCCAAAACTCTAAAGTTACAGGTGTTGTAATTTCAGAGGAAGACGGGCAACCGGTTGTTGGAGCCTCTGTATTGGTTAAAGGTACCACCAATGGTACTATCACCGATATAGATGGTAAATTTAGTTTATCAAACGTGCCAAGTTCTGCGAAGACTTTGGTTGTTTCGTATGTGGGGATGAAGACACAGGATGTTGCTATAAAGCCTAGTCTGAAGATTATTTTACAGTCTGATTCTCAGAATCTTGATGAAATTGTAGTTGTTGGTTATGGAACGCAAAAGAAAAAAGATTTGACAAGTTCCATTGCTAAAGTTGGGGGTGAAGATATTGGAAATCTGGCAACTGCTTCTTTTGATAATCAGTTGGCGGGACGTGCTGCCGGTGTGCAGGTAATTTCTCCCAGTGGCGTGTTGGGAAGTACTCCTACTTACCGCGTACGTGGTTTGAGCACTATATCTTCCAATGACCAACCTCTGATTATCATCGACGGAATGCCGGTTGTCAGTGGCAATATGAGTGAGGATTTGGCTTATGTAAGTACCAATGCAATGTCTGATATTAATCCGAATGATATTGAAAGTATTGAAATATTGAAAGACGGTGCAGCTACGGCTATTTATGGTTCGCGTGCTGCAAACGGGGTTGTCTTGATTACCACTAAAAAAGGTTCGAAAGGCAAAGCTTCCATTTCTTATGATGGTTATGTAGGTGTTGCATCGGCTGCAAAACTGCATGATTTGTTGAATGGAGAAGAATTTGTGACCATCGCCAACGAAAAATATTCAAACTGGGGTGAAGATGGTCCTGCCGTTTATGATGGTACTAATACAAATTGGAATGATTATGTATTTAAAAGTGCTTTCCAACAGAATCACAATCTTTCGGCTAGCGGCGGAACAGAGAAAAGCCAGTATTATTTTTCTGTAGGCTATACAAACCAAGATGGTATTGTCAGAGCCAACGATTTGGAACGTTTCACTGTTAAAGCGGATTTGACACAAACGGCAAACAGGTGGCTGAAGATTGGGATAAACGCTCAGGGTTCCCGTACAAAGATTAACGGCGTGATGAACGAAGAAAATTCTTTGGGCAGTGTTGGTTTTGCAAGTGTGCGTATGCTCCCTAACGTAGCTGTCTTTAATGCAGATGATGTTACGGGCTATAATATTGATGCCGTTAACAGAAAGACCTTGGGACGTGGGAGCAACCTTATTCCTATCGATAATGGTATTCAGAATATTGTATGGGGCTTGGACAACAATATAAACAGATCGACAAGCACCCGTGTTATTGGCGGTGGATTTGCCGAAATAACTTTCTTGCCGGGCTTTACTCTTCGTACCCAAGGCGGACTTGACATGACGAAGCTGACCGATTATATGTATTGGAACAAAGAATCGGGTGATGGCTATGGATATGGAGGATTGGTAGATGAAACCAATGTTACTTATCATAACTGGAACTGGCAGAATGTGTTAAACTATAACCACACATTCAATGCAATGCACAATTTGAGTGCAACTGCTGTTCAGGAGTATACTTATAGCAGGCTTGAATATACGGATGCTTCTGTGGAACAGCTTTCAGATGGCTTCTTTGCAGATCATATCATCACTAACACTTTTGGGGAAAAGTCTGTTTATGGTGATAAAACCTATAATGGTTTGGCTTCATACATGTTGCGTGCTAATTATAATTATGATAGTAAATATTATGTTGGAGCTTCAATCCGTTGGGATGGATTGTCGCGTTTGTCTAAAGATGAACGTTGGGGTACATTCTGGGGAGCATCTGCAGCATGGCGTATTTCAAGAGAACATTTTTGGGATGGATTGAGGAATGTTGTCAATGATTTGCGTATCCGTGCAAGTTATGCAACTTTAGGAAACTCTGAACTTGGTGATAACTTTCCCTATCTAAATACGTATGGTCCTAAGAAATATGGAAGCCAAAATGGTATTGCATGGAACAATATGGGAGTTGAAAGTTTAAGCTGGGAAACTACCGAAACTTTTGATTTAGGCTTGGATGGAGGCTTGTTTGATGGCAGATTGACTTTTGAACTTGCTTATTGGCAGAAGAACTCAAAAGACTTGGTGCTCGAAGTTCCGACAGCTCCGTCGCTGGGTATTCCATATAATAAATATTACGATAATATCGGTAAGATAAAGAACAGCGGTATTGAAATTACCATAGGAGGTGACATCGTAAATAATAAAGATTTCAGATGGCATTCGGATATAAACTTCTCTACTCTGAAAAATAAAGTATTGTCATTATATGGAGGTAGCGACATTGTAACTAACTATACAGTAATCCGTGAGGGAGAATCTTACAATTCTCTTTATGGTTATGATTTTTATGGAGTAAACAAGGAAAATGGTAATCCGATCTGGCGTAAAGCCAATGGAAGTTTGGTACAGTTCGACACATTTGGCGATTATGATTATAAAGTATATGATCCTAATAATCCTTCCGATGTTTCCGAAGGTTCATCACTCGATGCTACCGACCGTAAGGTGTTAGGCTCTGCTCTTCCCAAATGGTTTGGAGGATGGAATAATACTTTGACTTATAAAGGCTTTGACTTGAATGTGTTCTTCCGTTTTTCCGGTGGAAATAAGATTATGAATGCTACCCGCCAAGCTTCATTGTTGAATTTGGATTTCTCTAATAATGGGAAAGAAATATTAGGTCGTTGGCAGAGTCTGGAGAATCCCGGTGATGGAGTTATTCCAAAAATCGGATACGGAGATTCTCAGGTATTGTTTAATGACGGATTTGCCGATTCGCGTTTTGTGGAGAACGGTTCATATTTAAAATTGTCTACTTTGGCATTAGGATATACATTCCCTGCCAATTGGGTGTCTAAGCTCAGTATGCAAAAGATCCGTTTGTATGTTCAGGGACAGAATATATTTACGATCACCGGTTACAAAGGATTGGATCCTGAAACAAGTACCCGTATGGGAGTGGATTGGGATGGAATGCCCCAACAAAGAGTATTTACATTTGGAGCTAATATTACATTCTAAAAATAGAAAGGAAATATATTATGATATACAATACATTTAATAAGATATTGGGAAGAACTTTAGGAGTGGCGCTTCTTGCAGGTTGCTTCCTTACCGCCTGTGAAGATAAGGTGGTTGATTTAAAACCGGTTGATGCAATACCCAATGAGGATGCTTATGCTACGGCTGAGAGATGTGAACTTTCTGTAATTGGAGCTTATGATGCTGCCCAGAGTGGTATCTATTATCAGAGTGATCCTCCTCAGTACACACGTGGCTATCCGTTTGGTGCGGCAAGTATTATTCAGGGAGAAATGCGTGGAGAAGATATGAATCTTACTGCACAATTCTATGATTATACTTATTCTGCCACTTACACTACCTCTACTGCAAACAACGTTACGATGTGGGAAGCTTCTTTCGAAGCTATAAACCGTTATAACACAGTAATGAAGAATGAAGAGGAAGCAAAGAATAACGGAGTCATTTCCCAGGATACTTATGATCAATATGAAGGGGAGTGTTTGTTTCTTCGTGCTTTGACGTATCATAATCTGATGGTGCACTTTGCATTGCCTTATAATGTAGAAGGTAATAATGATTATGGTTTGCCTTTATATTTGACTCCCCATACTACTCCGGAAGAAATTCAAGAAGGTCTGAAGATCGGCCGTTCAAGTGTGAAGGATACTTATAAGCAAATTATTCAGGATTTGGATGATGCAGAAAGGTTATTGCCTGAAGCTATTGCTTCAAGCCCGATTACACGTGCATCAAAAGGAGCTGCGATTGCATTGAAAACTCGTGTCTATTTACATATGCGTGATTGGGATAATGTAATAACCGAAGCGAAGAAATTAATGGGAACCGATGGTAGTTTCACCAGTCCGATAGGCGGTTATGGCTTGGAAGATAATCCTGCTACTCCTTTTACATCGGCCGATAGCAATAAGGAATCCATATTTTCTATTGAGAATAGTTCGGATGACAATCCTTCTGTGAATGGTGCCCTTTTCGCAATGTTTTCAGGACGTGAGGGGGGACGTGCCATGTGTCCTACTTCACCTACCTTGTATAATTCAACTTATTGGCCGGCAAATGATAAACGCCGTAATTTGCTCTATTACCTGCAATCGGAACAAGAACCGCAGTCAAATTACTATTACTGTGATAAATACACCAGTTTGTCTAATGCCGATAATGCTCCGCTTATACGTTATGCAGAAGTACTGTTGAATTATGCGGAAGCAGCGCTTCGTGATCCGGCAACAGATAACAGTATGGCATTGAAAGCATTGAATGCGGTGCGTGGTCGTTCCACCGATGTTTATAAAGCTTCGGAGTTCGCTACGAATGTTGATATGCTGAATGCAATTCTTTGGGAACGCAGAATAGAGTTCAACGGAGAAGGTCGGCGTTGGGAAGATATTCACCGTTTGGCTGCTGATGATTTATGTCCGTCCGGCGGTATTCCAAAAAAGATTGAATACAGTAATGTTGTATCTTATCAAAAATCAACAGGACAGAGCGCTTTCAATATTAATGGTGCGATAGATGATAAATGGTATGGCGCAAGCAAAAAACTCATACCTTACACCGATAAACGCTTTATTTGGCCTATACCCATCAATGACTTGTTGAGAAACCCGACATTGGCAAAACAGCAAAATGCCGGTTGGTAATTGGATTTAAGTTTTTCTTCTATAGAGAAAGGCTGTCTTCTTAATCAAGAAGACAGCCTTTTTGTATTTAATCAAACATTCTTTTATTATATTTGTTGCCGATATATATTAATGTTGTAAAATGAAAGAATTTGTAATATCCGAAGCTCAGACAGAGAAAGCGGTTCTTGTAGGTTTAACTACCCAGACGCAGGATGAGCGGAAAACAAAAGAATATTTGGATGAACTTGAGTTCTTGGCTGAGACAGCCGGTGCTGAAGTGGTGAAAAGATTTACCCAAAAGATAGACCAGGCAAACTCTGTTACTTATGTGGGTAAAGGAAAATTGCAGGAGATAAGAGATTATCTTACCTTACAAGAGGAAAATGAAGAGGAAGTAGGTATGGTTATCTTTGATGATGAATTGTCAGCCAAGCAGATACGTAACATTGAAGCGGAACTGAAAGTTAAGATACTGGACCGAACTTCACTGATTCTAGATATATTTGCCATGCGGGCTCAGACTGCCAATGCTAAAACGCAAGTGGAGTTGGCGCAATATAAATATATGTTGCCCAGACTGCAAAGGTTATGGACACACCTTGAACGTCAGGGCGGTGGATCGGGTAGTGGTAAAGGTGGCTCGGTGGGGTTGCGCGGACCGGGTGAAACACAGTTGGAAATGGACCGCCGTATCATTTTGAACCGGATGGCTTTATTGAAAAGCCGTTTGGCGGAAATTGACAAACAGAAATCCACCCAGCGCAAGAACCGTGGAAGGATGATCCGTGTGGCATTGGTTGGATATACTAATGTAGGTAAGTCTACTTTAATGAATCTTTTAGCGAAAAGTGAAGTTTTCGCAGAGAATAAGTTATTTGCTACTTTGGATACTACTGTGCGTAAGGTCATTATAGAAAATTTGCCGTTTCTGTTGTCTGATACGGTAGGCTTTATCCGTAAACTCCCGACTGATTTGGTGGAATCTTTCAAATCCACATTGGACGAAGTGCGTGAAGCCGACTTGCTTCTTCATGTAGTGGATATTTCACATCCTGATTTTGAAGAACAGATACAGGTGGTAGAGAAAACAATAGCCGACCTTGGAGCGGGTGGAAAACCAACTATGATTATTTTTAATAAGATAGATGCCTATACATATGTAGAAAAGGCTGCCGATGATTTAACTCCGCGTACTAAAGAAAACTGGACGTTGGAGGAATTGATGAATACATGGATGGCGAAAATGAATGATAATTGCATCTTTATCTCTGCACGTGAGAAATTGAATATTGAAGAATTGAAAACAATTGTATATGATAAGGTGAAGGAACTGCATGTTCAGAGGTTCCCTTACAATGATTTCTTATATCAGACATACGAAGAAGATACGGAAGAATAAAACGACACAAACATGAAAACTTATCGCGCACTTACCGAAGATGAAATCCTTCAGTTAAAAAGTCAATCCTGCTTGGCAGACAATTGGGATAATGTTTTGGTTGCAGACAATTTTAAAACGGACTTTGTTCATCATACCCGTTTTTCGGGAGAAGTGAAATTGGGAGTTTTCCAAGGTGAGTTTACTCTTACCGGTGGGATAAAGAAACATTCGGGTTTGCGGCATGTTACTTTGCATAATGTGACTATTGGCGACAATTGTTGCATTGAGAATATCCAAAACTACATCGCCAATTATGTAATAGGAGACAATGCGTTTATTGAGAATGTGGATATAATCTTGGTAGACGGCATGTCTAAATTCGGTAATGGAGTAGAAGTGTCGGTTCTTAATGAAACCGGTGGGCGTGAAGTGTTGATTAATGATAAGCTGTCTGCTCATCAGGCATATATTCTGGCTCTTTATCGCCATCGTCCGGAACTGATAAACCGAATGAAGAAGATAACGGATTTCTATTCAAATAAGCATGCATCGGATGTTGGCTCTATCGGCAATCATGTGATGATTGTTAATACCGGATCTATTAAGAATGTGCGTATCGGCGACTATTGCCACATTGAGGGCACTTGCCGTTTACAGAACGGTAGCATTAATAGTAATGAAAAAGCTCCCGTACATATTGGCTATGGGGTAATTTGCGAAGATTTTATTATATCCTCCGGTTCCCATGTGGATGACGGTACCATGCTTGCCCGTTGCTTTGTGGGACAAGCTTGCCAATTGGGACATAATTATTCTGCTTCCGATTCACTTTTCTTTAGTAACTGTCAGGGGGAAAACGGTGAAGCATGTGCTATCTTTGCAGGGCCTTTTACTGTGACACATCATAAATCGACTTTACTTATTGCAGGTATGTTTTCATTTATGAATGCTGGTTCGGGCTCTAACCAAAGTAACCATATGTATAAATTAGGCCCTATTCACCAGGGAACTCTTGAAAGAGGAGCGAAGACCACTTCTGATTCATATATTTTGTGGCCTGCACGTGTAGGAGCCTTCTCTTTGGTTATGGGACGGCATGTAAACCATGCAGATACTTCCAACCTTCCTTTTTCCTACTTGATAGAGCAGCAAAATACCACTTATCTTGTTCCGGGAGTTAATCTGCGTAGTGTCGGTACTATCCGCGATGCGCAGAAGTGGCCGAAACGTGACAAAAGAACAGATGATAATAAGCTCGATTATATCAATTACAACTTGCTGAGTCCGTATACCATTCAGAAGATGTTTAAAGGACGTGAGATATTGAAGGAACTTCGCAGGGTATCCGGCGAAACTTCCGAGATATACTCTTACCAAAGTGCTAAAATAAGAAACTCATCATTGGTGAATGGAATCAGGTTCTATGAAATTGCCATTCATAAGTTTCTTGGCAACTCTATCATAAAGAGATTGGAAGGTATCAACTTTCAAAATTGTGAAGAGATACGTGCTTGCTTGAAACCCGATACCGAAATAGGTATGGGTGAGTGGGTGGATATGTCCGGCTTGATAGCTCCTAAAAGTGAGATTGATAAATTGCTCGATGGAATCGAATCGGGAAAGATTAACCGTTTGAAAGATATAAATGCATGTTTTGAGGAGATGCATTCCAACTATTATACCTACGAATGGACATGGGCATATAATAAAATTCAAGAGTTTTACGGTTTGAATCCCGATGAGATAACAGCAAAAGATATTATTAGGATTGTTAAAATGTGGAAGGATTCCGTTATAGGGCTTGATCGTTTGGTTTATGATGATGCTCGCAAAGAATTCTCGCTGACTTCTAAAACAGGCTTCGGGGCTGACGGTTCACGTATGGAGAAAGAGCAGGACTTTGAACAGGTGCGTGGAGATTTTGAGAGTAATCCGTTCGTTACTGCTGTTTTGAAACACATTGATGATAAAACAGCTTTAGGGGATGAGTTGATAAATAGGATAGGGCAGTTGGCTTAAAACTGTTGTTTTAATAGTTTTTTCATATATTCTTTTATTGCTTCCACATCGTTAACATCCGGCGCCCAAGGAGCAAAGTTTTCTTTGCTTAATGGGATGTAAGGTCCTTGCTTTGCTTCATAAATTACTGTACCTTTTTCCAATACAACAATGGAGTGCCATACACCCGGCGGAATCTCTATACCATATTTTCCTCCTGCCGGATTGAGTTCTATACGTTCGGTTATATTCCCGTTATCATCAAAAAAGAAAGTGATTAACTTGCCACGCAAAACCAGATACATTTCTTCTCTATCCGGGTTCTTATGCCGATGAGGCGGCAGATAAGTGCCCGGTTCAAGTGCATTCAGCATTCTTTGTACAGGAGCTTGCGGGGATTCATGGAAATTATGGTTCATTCGTAAACGAGGGCTTGCTTCTGCTTCTTCGCTTACCTTATCCAATAACTCTTCTGTGATTAGTTTCATATCCCGTTATTTAGCTGCATGCAAATGAAAATACTTCTTCATAAAACAAACATAAACAATACTCAAAACAATGATCGTAGCAATCAAATACCAATAATGATAAGGAACTGACATAAAATATCCAATCAATATGATAGCTTGTACCACCATGTAGACCAATGAAACCACTACATGTGGAACTTTCAACTCGTTAGCCATCAATTGATACAAATGCTTCCTGTGTGGCAATCCGATATTCTCGTGAAGCATCAGGCGGTGAATAATAGTCCATACACTGTCTACCCCATATACTGCCAATAATATAATATAGCTGAAATCATTGCCGGTAAGAATCAACTTACCAATCAGAAATAGCAGAATAAAGGAAATACTCACCGAGCCTACATCTCCTGCAAAGCATTTGGCTTTCTTCCTGAAATTAAAGAAGTTGAAAACCAACATGGCAAGTATCATGATCCAAATCATTTCTTGTTCTACAAAAGCAGTGATGAACCGATTGATATAAGCCAAAGCTCCAAGAACCACCAAACTATACCCTCCTGTAATTCCATTGATACCGTCCATGAAGTTGTATGCATTGATGATTCCCGTGCATACAATCAGTGCTACAATAATCGTCCACCACGGTAAAGCGAACAATCCCCATTGATAAAACATCAAAGCCATGGCAGAGAAGTGAAACAACAGCCTTTTCCCCTGTGAAATGGAATGAATGTCATCCGCAAAGCTGATAAAGGTTATCAATGTCAGCCCCAGAATGAACCACGGATATTCCAAGTGGTTGGTCAGAAAGAATGCCAATGCACCGAAGTAAAAGATGATTCCTCCACCGCGTAAAGTGATGCGGATGTGCGAACTTCGTTCGTTGGGTTTGTCTATGATGTTGAATTTATCTGCTATTCGGAAATATAAAAGCTCTGCCACGAATAACAGAATTAGGATGATGAGATAGTACATGGTTTCTTATTGCTTTTCGAACGACCGGATTGTCTTTATCAATCCGTCTTTTGCCGTTACCGGCATTTTATTAATACCGAGAGCCGACTTTATCTTGGCATTGCTTACCACATAGTTTTCGGTCAGCTTGCGGAGTCTTTCTGTGTTGAGTGGCAGATGGAGTAAAGTTCCAATTCCTGCACAATTTTCCATCAAGCCTTTGTTCAGCTTCCATATATGAGGCTTCTTGCCCATCACTTCACACATGACGGCTATCAGTTCATTGGTAGAAAGAGCTTCATCGTCTCCCATGTGGTAAATACCCGACGGAACATCTTTCGTTATCAAGCCATTAACTACGAAACAAAGATTGTCAATGGAAGTAAAAGACCGTCTGTTTTCAAAATCACCTAACGGCCAGGGGATTCCTTTTTTTACAACTCCGTAAAGCAGATTCAGATTCCCTTTGTTTCCCGGACCGTGAATCATGCACGGACGAAGAATATATACTTGTTTATTGGTAACTCTTAACTCTCCATTCTCAACTTTCAACTTATCAAGAATATATTCCTCCGCTTTGATTTTGCTTTCTCCATAAGGTCCAACCGGGGTTGGGATAACATCTTCTGTCAGCATATTTCCGGTAACACTGTCTGCTGCTGCTTTCACCGAACTGAAGAAAATAAACTTCTTGGCAGATGAGTTTAAGAAGAAATCGAATATCTTTTGGGTAAGTCCGGTGTTTATATCAAAATACACCTGAGCCTGAGCTTGATTCTTCGTATCGTGTGCTTTCCCCGCCAAGTGAATGATTGCATCGAAAGATGGCAATGCATCTTTGTCCTGCAAATCTTCCCATGAGAAAGTTTTGATTACTCCTTCTTTCTGTGGAGCGATGATGTCTAAGCCATAAAGAGTGTGATGACTCTTTAGAGCCATAACGAGGTTGGAACCCACGAAACCGTGGATTCCGGTTATTAGGATGGTCATTTATGATTGTTTAGAAAATCAGTTTTTGTGCAGTTTCTCAACGAACTTCATATCATGCTGTACCATGATTTTTACCAATTCTTTGAAAGAAGTCTTAGTTGGATTCCAGCCGAGTAACGTTTTTGCTTTAGTCGGATCACCTAATAATTGTTCAACTTCGGATGGACGGAAATACTTGGCATCCACTTCAACCAAAACTTTTCCGGTTTTCTTGTCAATACCTTTCTCGTCTTTCCCTTTTCCTTCCCATCTCAAATCGATACCTACTTCTCGAAAAGCGAGAGTACAAAATTCACGGACAGTATGCATCTCGCCTGTAGCGATTACAAAATCTTCCGGTTTTTCATGTTGTAGAATCAACCACATACATTCCACATAATCTTTGGCATATCCCCAATCACGGCGAGCATCAAGGTTACCCATATATAGTTTATCCTGAAAACCCTGTGCTATGCGGCTTGCTGCTAAGGTGATTTTACGGGTGACAAATGTTTCTCCGCGTCTTTCACTCTCATGGTTGAAAAGAATTCCGTTTACGGCAAACATTCCATAGGACTCACGATAGTTTTTTGTAATCCAAAAGCCGTATTGTTTGGCTACCCCGTATGGTGAACGTGGATAGAAAGGGGTTGTTTCTTTTTGTGGAACTTCCTGAACCAAGCCGAATAATTCGGAAGTAGATGCCTGATAGATTTTTGTTTGCTCCAATCCTAAAATACGTACCGCTTCCAGCATACGGAGAGTCCCCACTGCATCGGCTTCTGCCGTATATTCCGGAACATCGAAACTCACTTTCACATGGCTTTGAGCTGCCAGATTATATATTTCGGTAGGCTGTACCTCCTGAATAATACGGATTAAAGAACTCGAATCAGTCATGTCTCCATAATGAAGATTCACTAAACGTTCTTTTTTCATATCACGCACCCATTCATCCAAATATAAATGTTCTATGCGTCCGGTATTGAAAGAGGAAGAACGACGGATTATTCCATGCACTTCATATCCTTTGTCTATTAAAAACTCGGCAAGGAAAGAACCATCTTGTCCTGTTATTCCTGTGATTAATGCTATCTTTTTCATGTGATATATTTGTTTGTCTTAACTTTTAGAGCATTCTTATCTCAATTCAAATATTTTATATATGTATTTTAACATTTGATAATAAATATGGTTCTGTTTGTAAAAGGCACATCTGATCTCTCCATGCTGGGACAGATGCAATAACCTTTTCCCTAATTGAGGTGAATTTTTTAGAGATTCTACAAAAGAAATTATTTTAATAGCAGTATTGTCTGCTATATCCTTGCCAAAGAATTCTTGAACATATTGCACAATATTACGGAAAGATTCGAAAGCCAAATCCGACCAAATTACTTCCATCCCAATTTTTCCGATAATAGATTGTAAACTTCATTGTTAGGAATCATTTGTCTTCTTTCCCGAGCAATCTTAGCATACTTCATTGCACCGATAAGTATTTCATCAGGTAAATAGTTTGTACTTTCTCTTTCGACTGAATATTCCATAGTAGGTAACCCAACCACTTGTGGTTGTTCTTCTATGATTTTGTATTGCTTTGAGTTCTTCTTCTCTTCCTTTTTGCTCATTACAAATGATGATTTTAAGCAAGGATACGAATTAGTTTTGATAATCATCATTTATTTGTCTGATAATAAAATCCATGTATTTCTTTATAATGATTCTATTATCAAATTCTGCAATAATCTTTTTTCTGCCACAAATACCCATTTGTTGAATTTCGGTTTCGTTTAGTGACATCATTTGAAACATCTTATCAGATAAATCTTCTGCATCTTTTACTTTACATAAAAAACCGGTTTTTCCATCTTCAATAACATCTCTGCATCCTACGTTGTCAGTCGTTATTATAGCTCTTTGCATGGCACTGGCTTCCATTAGCGAACGGGGAACTCCTTCTCCATAATAAGAGGGAAGGACAACGCAATCCGAGTTTCCAATTTCTTTCCTTACATCGGATATAGAACCTAAATATTTTACAACTCCTCCCTTTTCCCATTCCTTGATTTGTTCCAAAGAAATAATATCTTTTGCAAGTCCGTCCACCAATCCGAGTAAATGAACTTCAAATTTCTCATTTGTTTTCTTTTTTAGAATTGATGAAGCCTCTGCTAAATAGGTAATTCCTTTTTCTTTAAGCATTCGTCCCATATAAAGAAAGACGAAAGGAGATTTTTTCTTATATGCATTTTGTACAAAAAAATAATTAATATCTACTCCCTCACCCAGTAAGATTTCTATTCTGTTTTCTTTTAAAATATTTTTTTGTATAAATGCTTTTTTATCTTCTTGATTTAATACCCATATCTTTTGTGGAAAGCGGAAAGCTATTTTATACAGCATTGTAGTAATAAAAGAAATAATATTTTTTTTGCTAAACACTGAACCGGTACCCGGAACTACGGCTAATGACGGAATTTTGTTTATTCCGGCTGCTATTGAACCATAAATATTAGGTTTTATGGTATAATGAATAACATAATTAGGTTGTAATTTTTTATATTGTTTTCGTAAGAACAAAAGTAGTTTCATGTCCTCCATTGGTGAAAACTTACTTTTTAGCGGATAAGAAATATGGTCGATACCCTCTTTCTTTATTTTCATGGAGTATTCGTCGGGCGTAGGTGTCATGACATACACTTCATATCCTGCTTGTTTGAATGCTTTAGCAACGGGCATGCGAAAGATGTAGAAACACCTTGAGGAGTTATCTACAAATAAGATTTTTGATGACATTTTATGTTTGTTTTTTGTATCGTGCGTATAAGTACATCAGCAATATGATAAATAGGAAAATGAAATTGGTTCGGTATCTGATAGCGGAGCCGGGATTGAATATTCCAAAAGGATAATGTAGCAAACAGATTCCTGAGAAAATGATAAAATATGTAGGGATGATTGTTGCATTAAATCTTGATGTGTAGTAAAAATGGCTAATCGTCTTCCAACATAGATAGATAAATAAAATAAGCATAAATGTACTTTCTATTCCGGCAATTAAATGTGTCGGTTTTGATAACATTTCATTTAATGTTGGTCCAAAGAAAGCCGTGAACATTCCTATCGGTGCTTTTATAAAAAAGTCGTTTTCATGTATCCATATATTTTCATTTCTATTTGAACTTCCGTCATAGGAGGTAAAATGAATAGGAATCATTTCGGCATATTGGTTAACTATATCACTGATTAGATATAACACGATTACATTCATGGAAATAATAAATAATCCGAATAAGAATTGGCTTATAGCTTTTTTACAATATTTTTGCATCCAATAGATACATACAAGCCCCTGTAAAATGAAAGGTAAATACTGTGGTTTAAATAGTAGGCATAAATAAAAAGCAAAAAAATCCCGTTTTCTTATTTTATAATCTCCTTTCAGATAATTGACAAGTAATACTCCCAATATGGAAGAAAAGGCCAAGCCTATTGTTTCTTTTGAACAGACCGATGTCCAGATACAAAAGTTTGGCAGACTAATGATCGTTAGTAGTATGTATTTGTTAATATACTTTCTATACTCTAATTTTTCAATTGCCCATTTTATGGTGTAAAATGACAATAATGTAAAAGGAATATTAGGTAAAATACCTGACCGACCTAATATTGTTCCTAAAATTCCCCCCGTAAAGTCCATTAGATTTGTAGAATTTATGAATATATTGGGGGTAAAGCTGACACTGCCAGCAAGATAGCGGAATGTATCTCCTATATTGGTAAATTTATTGTAAATAAGTATAGTAAATAGAAGATAAAATAATCGGATGAGGAAATATGTGAACCAAAATTTATTTACTTTATGCATTAATAATGCTTATTTATGTACAATTCTATCCATTGGGAAGCTATTTTTTTCATATCGAATCGTTCGGATAACTTTCTATTTTCTTCGCCCAACGCTTTTCTTTCCTCTAAGGACATATCATATACCATCTGCATTCTTTCTACTAATAATTTCTTATTATTAACAGGGAGAATATAATCACGATTCTTTACTACTTCAGCACATCCGCCGGCATCTGTCGTTATCACAGGTAATTCACATGCCATTGCTTCAACGAGCACTAAGCCGAAACCCTCCCAAGCAGAAGACAGAACAAAACAATCAGCTGCGTTATAATAATCAGCAACATTCAGTTGAGCCGATACAAGAATTACTCTTTGCTCCAAAGAATATTCACGAATAAAACATTGCAAATCATCTTTCAACTCTCCATTACCAAGAATCATTAATTTCGCATTCGGTTTTTTTTCGGATACAGTTGTAAAAGCCTTTAGTAAGCCTATTTGATTTTTCGCATCAGTCAGTCTTCCCACATTTAAAAAAAGAAAAGAAGTATCTTCAATATCATACCGCTGTCTTATTAGTTTCCGAGCAATAGGATTCCTCTGAAAGTTAGAGAGACATATACCATTATACATTGTTAACGATTTTTTTACTGAAAATGCTCTTTTTGCCAAGAAATATCCGGTAGCTTCTTCAGATACATTAGTATTTATATCCGATAAAAAATCTGTTATTCTGTAAAGCCACATTCGGCTATTTTCCCCTATAAATTTATTATGTTCTGTAGTTATCAATAATTTGATCGAAGAGTGCAGGCGCAATAAGCGAACAAACATATTGGCATGAAACATATTGCCATGTACTACATCCGGTTTTTCTTTCTTCAGTAGTATTCCGGCCATACTTTGTGCTTTTATAAATCCTCTTAAATTCTTTTTCATATTTAAGCCTATCACCTGAACCGAGGGTAGTATTCTATGTGATAACTCGTTAGCTCCTGTCAAATAAATAATGCTTATATTGTGTCCTTGCAATGACATGGCATTAGCTAAATCAATTGTAATAGCTTCTGCTCCACCTATTTTTAATCCGGTAATAAAATAAATAATTTTCATGCTACTATTTCTTTTTGATGGCTCATAGAAGAATATTTTAATTTCCATATTATTATTTTATCAATGAGTCAAATAACGTATTCCATTGCTCCATAATCACCTCTTGTGAGAATCGGTAAGAATTTTCTATAGCTTTTATTCCCATGTCATTTCTAAGTTCTTTGTTTTCTATTAATTTGCAGATTTTATCTGCCATTTCATTGATATTGCCATTGGGAACTAAATATCCATTAATATTATCTGTTATAATATCTTTAGGTCCACATGGACATGAAAAGGCAACTACCGGTAATCCACATGACATAGCTTCAACTAATACTAAGCCAAATCCTTCATATCTTGAGCTAAATAAAAAAATGGATGAGTTTAGATATTCCTCCTGTATGTTAGGGGTAGGAGAAAGTATCTGAATATTATTATTTAAATTCAGACTTTCTATTTGTTGTATGAGTTTCTTTTTATCTTCACCGGAACCGAATATATTTAACTTCCAGTTTGGATGTTTTTCTATAACTTTATACCATACGGAAATAAGCATATCAAATCCTTTTTGTGCAGAGAGTCTGCCTACCGCTATTGCTGAATTTGCTTCTAACTTTGATTTCCGGGATGGTTTAAATGAACATGCATTATATATTACTTCTATGTTTTTTTTATTTCCCCATGCTTCTTTATCCTCCTTTGTAAGTACTATAAATTTATCATATTTGTTTATTGCTCTTTTCTCCCAATAATCACGAATTATGCTCATTATTTGCATAACGCATCCCCTGTTTAAACTTTTTTCATATAGTAATCTAAAATCTTTTGAAAAATGAAGCTCTAATATTTTTTTGCTATTGTCTTGTATAAAAGGAACAATACGCATTTCCGAACCATACATTGATATAACAATGTCAGCTCGTATTAGTGTCAATAGTTTGGAAAGTTCTTTTTTATGGCGTTTTTGTTTGAGTATGAAATGATAGAGACGTGGTATGGGACCCCATTGTTTTAATTCCAAATAATTAATGGATAAATCTATATGTTTAATTATTTTTGAAAATTCAAAGAATGGTTTTCTATTCTGCTGATCTGTGGTTATGATAGTAATATCATGTTTTAACTTATCAGCTAAATAATTTACCTTATTCACTAATACCCTTTCAGTACCTCCCGAATTGAAAGTACTTTGTATCATATATACCAGTTTCATTAGTTTATGTATTGTGATATTATTTGTTTAATATATTTGTCGGTAAATAAAAAGCCTTTTATTAAATACGGCGATAGGATGGCAATGCGGATTTCAATCCGAGCCAAATAAAAAAAGGGCGGACTATTTTCTTTATATAATACATATAATGAAAAGGCGGTACATATTCTTTCCATCCTGTCAGTGCCAGATACTTATAATATAAATACTTATAAGGGTGTTTGTCTTCTCTGTGCCATGGTTTAACAGAAGCCGTGAAATGTATAATACAAGGATTTTTAATGTATTTCTCTAAAACTTCATCATATTCTCCCGGTAACTTTATCCCTTTATGAAAAAAGAAATTCATCATATTCCACTTAATCGGTAACATTATTTTTTTATCATAAAGTAGAGCGTTTAATGTATCTTGATCATGATGCAATACCTTATCCGGATTAGTTGAAATATATTGTAGTGCCAGTTGTGTAATATCATGCTTTCGCCAATAGTCTACATTTATTAAAAGTAATCCTGCATTAACATAAGAGTAGGTTTGTGGATATCCTAATCTCTGACAAGCCCCTTTCTCTATTACGCTCCAATCTTCTACCCCTCCCATTGCCACATGGGACACATTGATATCCCACAATTCGCGGATCGAAGAATTAACAATCATGTCACAGTCCAAATAAATGGCTTTCAGCACAGAAGAAGGAAGAACTTGAGAAATAAATAAACGCAAATAAGTGGCTAAAGTGAGAACATCATGCTTTCGGATCGGGCAATCTTTGAGTAAAGAATAATCTACCGGACAAAAGGATAATTGATTATTATACAAGTTCGCCAAATGAAGCAGTTTTTCTTTATTATCTGCTTCCAGCTCTCCACATAGAATATAAACATGAAATTTCTCTTCTTTATTATTTTCAAATAAAGAAGTTAACATCACTCCGCAATGTTGCGTATAAACATTGTCTATATTGCAAATAATATTTATCATTTTGTTAATTTTTGATATATAGTAGAATTGCTTTTTCTGAGGGTTCGCCATATCATTCTCGCTATATTAAAAGGCCATAGTATTTTTAATGAAGCAAAGAATAAAGGAAGCCGCCAATATAATTTTCGGGATTTTGACGTAAATAAATATTTAAGAGAAAAATTAAAAGGAATGTCGTAATAAAGAGCATTCCATTCCTTTTGCAATGCACCTTTAGCGTGAAAAAGCAAAGTAAATCGATTCTTCATTCTCCTTTCCAATAAATAGGGAGCCAATATCTTCTTTATTTCTAAGTTATCAAAGAAAAGCATCATTGCATTTTCTCCCTTCAGAATATTTTGTAAAGAATTTAAAGACATTGATTTTGTGTAGGATGATGTATTATAATGTATATGATGAATAAAAGCATGAGGTATATGCTCCACTCTCACCGCATAATAAAACAAATAAATATTAAATAAAAGATCTTCTCCAAAATCAATACCTTCTACGCTCTTAATATGATTGTCTACACACAATTTCCTGCGATACATTCTATTCCACACAACTACTGATAAAGAATCAGTTAGTAATGCTTTTAATCTATCCGTAATAGTAGAAGGTATTATTTGTTGAAAATAGGTCTCATAAGTTTCATGAGTTTCCCAATGGTCAACGATTACAATATCCGCATCTTTTTCTACAGCTTTGGTATACATCTTTTCCAGCATATCCGGTTCGCAATAATCATCACTGTCAATACAAATAACATAATTACCTGTGGCGGCATCTATGCCGGTGTTACGTACAGCTGCAACTCCCCGATTATGTTCATGTTGCAGTATCTTGAATTGAATCGGACCGTTGTATTGTGCCACAAGTTCCTCAACAATTTCCATACTTCGATCGGGGGTGCAGTCGTTAACAATGATGCACTCTACGTCTTCTGTATAAGTTTGATTCATAATTGAGGTGACACAACGCCCAACGAATCGTTCCACATTATATACAGGAATAATAACAGAAATATTCATTATTTATCTTTTTATAAAAGGAAACAGTATTCATAAATAAGTGACTTGATACAATTAAAAGAGCTCTCTCAACTAAGTATCCGATGTAGCAGAAGAGGTAGGGGTATACTTGTAGCGAAGATAAGCTTCCGTCAATTGGTTAGTCAAACGATAACGACGAGTAAATTTTAGAATTTTCTTTTTAAAGGAAAACATGCTTTTATTCATTTTTTCATAGTCTATCAAAACCCTATTGGGGAATATATCTGCTAAAACTTGTTTTTGCTCCACCTCAGCCTCCATTCGATTTGTAGCACCTACCCCCGGAGTATTATCGGATTGAGCGACTATTATTCCTATTGCTTTATATGAAACATTTTGTATAACCAAAACTTGCAAAAAGAATTTCCAGTCCGATACAATTCTCAGATTTTCATCATAAGGTGTTGTGAGCAATAGGGAAGTACGAATAAAAGAAGCTTGATGGCTCAATGTTCCCAAATAGAAAGTAGCAAAACTGACAGATAAAGGAGGAAACCATTTTGAAGGAAATTTATCTACTCCTGAGACAATAATACCTGTCACTATATCAGCCGACAATCCATTGTTATAAACGTCTGCTATCACATTATTGCTATAAAACATGTCGCCTGAATTCATAAAGATGCAGTATTCGCCATTAGCTGCGGCAACGCCTTTATTCATTGCATGGTAAATGCCGTGATCTTTTTCTGATACCCAATAGCTCAACTGAGAAATATATTCCTTTATAACCTCTACACTCCCGTCAACAGACCCGCCATCAATAATAATAAATTCAAAATCTTTATTACTTTGATTTATAACGCTCTCAATGGTTCTTTTTAAGCTCTCACGATTATTGTAATTAATTGTAATTACAGACAATTTATACTTGCACATACAAAAAATGATTAATGTTATTTGGAATTACATATAAATCCTGCCACTTTGCGGAATAACGAAAAACGTAAAAGAGTTTCTTTCATCCCCCAAGCAATAAGCAACAAGAAACACAGATAAAGCAAAGCAAAAGGAATAACGGTGGCAGCTGAAAAAAACATCCAGTTCAAGAAACTGCTAAAGGGATTGATTGCCAGTTTTTTTAACAAAAAGAACATGATAATGAATGAAACTATAAAAGCGACATAATATCTGCCGACACCTTTCCAGTAAATCCATATAGATTGTTTCAGGCCTTGGGAAAATAAATAATAAGGTTTCCATAAGACAATAATAAAAAACGTACTTATTACTTTTCCAAGCAATATTCCGATAATGCCATAGTGAAAACTCAAACTTATGGTGACAATGATATTGATAATTCCTTCCGCCCAAGCTGCCCATACATCCCCGTATAATCCATGAGCGGTATTGAAACTGTCAACCGCTCCACGAGACTGGGCGATAAACACATTGATCAAAAACAGTATCAATACGGTTTGAGACAACACATATTCTTGTCCAAGCCACAGGGTAATGAAAGGCTCAAGCAAAAAAAAGAGTGAAAACACCATTATGCCGGCAAAATAATAACGAATAGACATCAATTCCCAGAATACCTGATTTATCCGTTCTTTATTGTTTTCGGCCACGAGATTGCCAATGCTTGCCGTAGCACTGTCAAGAACAGTAGACGCTAACTGACCGAGTTTAGCTGTAATTAAAACATAATTACTATAATAAGCAACCATTTTTAAAGAGACAAAAACAAAGACGAAAATCTGATCTCCCTGCCCCAGCATAAAATCTTTTATTTTGTGGATAAAAATTTTGCGGGTATATGAATTAATTTCCGGATATTCTTTCAGTAATTTTCCCCCCTGTTTTATATTGGCTTGTAACCATGGATATTCTTTGCGGATACGGGTATTCAATATGAAACTGTATATAATGCCATAGAACAATTCAATACCAATCCATAAATAATAGCTTCTATAATAATATACTAAAATTATTTGTATAATGGTTTTTATCAGTATGCCTGTTTGATAGAAAGAAACAACGATATAATTCTTCTGATCTGCTGTTAATAAGGTCTGTTTATAATTACAAAAATAACTGATTAACGAAGAAGACAAGTAAGAATAGAAAGCGAAAAAGATTACAGATAAATCAATAGTCGCATTCTTGAAAATAAGGGGAATAAAGCAACTGAAAACAACACCTGTCGCTAATACTATAAAACCTATTCGTCTATACAGATATCCAAAAGCAGAAATCAGCTTTTTTATCTTTTGATGATTGTCATTTTGTAAAGGAGCATATAACAAAAAGGCGATAGCACTGCTAACACCCAGTTCCGCTAAGTTTAGAAAGCCTAATATGTTAGTCAGTGTTCCTGTAAGTCCGACAAAGTCATCTCCCAAATATTGCAAGAACAGCCGTCTTGAGAAGAAGACAATAATTAAACTAAGTAAATAAAAGATAAGAGCTACCTTAGCGTTTTTTATGCTTTTACTTGTACGCGATTCTCCCATCTCTTACTTCCTTTCTCCCTTAAAAAACACTTTCTTCACCTCAATCATCTTCCCACTCTTTTCATCCTTCCTCCCAACAACCAGCACATTTCCCTCACTCACAGTTCTTTCCACCATCCCGCTGAGACAGGAGAGATCACACTCCCATCCATTCGTTCGACTTAGAAAAGACAGAATCTCTATGTAATGCTCCAAATTATGGCTGTGCCCGTGAAGCACGTTCGAAGTCGTGTTATCCGAATGATCCAGTTCGCAACTGATGGCGCGGATCGACCATTTTATCTGCTTCTTGAAGAATAATGCCAATTGTTCCAATGCTTTATGCTGTGTTACCACCTTATTCATTTTATGCGTATTGTGAATTAATTTGATACTCTTGTTACTCAATTCGGTAGCAAAGTATAATTTGTGTTTGTCTACTTTTGTGCTCGCCAACGAATGGCAAGTATTAACTAAATTATTTAACATGGAAGAAACAAATTCCAAAGATTCATGCTCTTTTTTCAAGAGCAACAAGGATGCGAATCCTGTAATTATCTCGACGAAACAGATTTACGATCTTCTTGTATCCGAGCGTTTCAAGGAAAGCACCGAAAAGTATCGCTACTTTCTCTCACAGGGATTTATGAAAGAAGCCCGGAGTGTCAAGGATATTTCCGCCTGCATCACTTTCTCCGCCATTTGGGAAGGAGGTCATGCCAAGAAGAATATGGTGACATATAACGGCGGACAAATGGCCGACTTCGACCATCTTCCTGCCACCGAGATTCCTGCATTGATGAAGCTGCTCGCTGCCGATCCTTATGTTTTCATTGCTCACCCCACCATCTCCGGTGAAGGTATTCACATCTTCTGCCACACGGACGTGACCGATGTGCGCTTTCATAAATTTGCCTATACCGTGGTGAACGAATATTTCGCCCGCCTGTTGGGGAAAGGCTACGATTCGCAATGCAAGGATTGCACCCGTCCCGCCTATCTTTGTTATGCTCCCGATGCCCTTTTTCATCCCGATGCACAGGTGATGCACATCGACACTGCGAAGGAAACTGTAAAAGAGACAAAGAAAGCTGCCGGACGTTCCCGCAAAGTACATCACACCACTGTCGAAGCTGTTTCACAAGCTGTTGCCCTCGAATTGCAGCAACAAGGCAAAGAGTATGTCGAGGGACGTTACAACGAATATGTGTCCTCTGCTTTCTACCTGATGAACTCTTACGGTGTTCCTCAAGAAGATACCTTGCAATGGGCTGCCGGTGAGTTCCCCGATTATGATGCCGCCGGGTTGGGAAGCATCGTGCAATCCGTTTATCAAAATACGGACGAGCATGGCAAACGGAGACTTCCTTCCGGAAAAAAAGAGGCTTTCAACTATGCCGGCATGGAAGAACTGGAACAGTTTATTGCCACACAAGCAAGCATCCGCAACAACGTTATCCTTGCACGCAGGGAAATCTGCTGGACGGACAGCGAGACGTTTTCCGACCTCTCGGACTCTGATGAAAACACCCTTTGGCTGCGTGCCAAGAAAGCCGGGCTGCACTCTCCGCAAAACACGTTTCGCAGTATATTGCGTTCCGAGTTTGTGCCGGATTTCAATCCTTTCATTCATTATTTCGATTCCCTTCCGCCGTGGGACGGGACAACCGATTATATCGGCCGCGTGTCAGCCATGATTCACACTTCCGCGCCCGGCTTCAACAACCACTTCCGCAAATGGATGGTGGCATTTGTTGCCGGACTGCTCAATCCCGAGGTGGTGAATCAGGTTATCCTCACCTTTATCGGGCAACAAGGGATTTATAAAACCACCTTTTTCAACAAATTGCTTCCACCCGATCTGCAACGTTACTTCTATACGAAAATAAACAGCGGTGTCATTACGAAAGACGATAAACTCGTACTTTCCGAATATGCCCTTGTCTGCATCGAAGAAATAGACGCCATGAAGCAATCCGAGCTGAACCAACTGAAAGCAATGACTACCATGAAAGCCACGCACGAGCGTGCCGCTTTCGAGCGAAACAAAACCTGCCGTCCGCATGTAGCCTCGTTTTGTGCCACGGGCAACAACCGTTTCTTTCTCAACGATGATACGGGAAACCGCCGTTGGTATCCCGTTCAGGTAGACGGGATTGATAATCCTTATACTACGGAAATTCCCTACGGGGAATTATATGCCCAAGCCTTATCCCTTTATCGGAGCGGATTTAAATATTGGTATACCGACAAAGAAATCACCGAACTGAACAAGCACAACAAAGAGTTCGAAGCCCCCAATATCGAGGAGGAACTTATTTGCAGCCATCTTCGTCTGCCGAAGCAGGGTGAAGCAGGGATTTTCATGTCTACTGCCGAGATAATGGCTCTTATAGGGATTGCCATCAAATATAACTTGTCGAAGACAAAAATCAATAATGCGATGGACAAAATAGGTTTTGAACGGATACGGACAATGAACAGCCGTGGTTTCCAAGTTGTCCAACTCACTCCCGAAGAAAGATTGGGGAGGAGTGGGTATAGGGTGAATGATGCTGATAATCAAAGTCTTCCATTCTAATCCATGACAAAATGACAAAAATGACAGGGTTTTCTACTACTATATATGCAATATATTATTAATTATAAATGTTGATGATATATATTATATTTATATTATACCTATATATAGTTTATAGGAAATGCTGTCATATTTGTCATTTGTCATGCTTTTCTCTTTCAAAGCCCCTGTGCTTTACTTCCGAAGCATAGCTGCTTCGAAGCCAAAGCACGGCGGCTTTGTTATGGAAATAAGGCTATTTCAAAAGTTTCTTATTCTTGATATTTTCTAAAACGCTCATCTGCTGTATGGCGATTTGGTTCAATTTAATGAGTCTGTCTTTTTGCAATACTCCCTCATTGATAAATACTGCATTCAAATTCTCCATATTGGATAAACAGATAAGTTCATTAATGGAAGCATAATCACGAATATTCCCTTTTAAGTCGGGATGTGCATTGCGCCATTGAAGTGCTGTCATGCCAAACATAGCTACATTGAGAACATCAGCTTCGCTGGCATAAATCACGGAAGCTTGTTGCGGAGTGATTTCCAATGGAATGAGATGTTGTTTGATTGCATCCGTATGAATTTGATAGTTGATTCTTGATAATTCACGTTTGGCAGACCAGCCGAGTTGAGCTTGTTCTTGCTCTTTGAGCCGTTGGAATTCTTTCAATAAATATAGCTTGAACTGTGGGGACACCCAAGATGCAAATTCAAAAGCGATGTCTTTGTGTGCATAGGTTCCACCGTATCTTCCTGCCTTGGCTATAATACCTCTTGAATTAGTCTTTTCAACCCATTGTTTTACGGAGAGAATAAATCTATTAAGTCCCGCTTCATTTTTAATTCCCTCGAATTCGGGGGAATTAAAATGAGGATTATACATTTCTTCCCATATTCCGATAAATTCAATCGTATTTTTATTACGTAACCATTTCTCAATGAGAGATAATCCATTCTCGATACTTCTCACCATGTCAGTGAGTGAAATATAATCTTTGTCGTCAAATGTGATAATAGTTATATCTGTATCTTGTACTGTTATTTTTGCCATATTCCGATTTTTCAGGTAAAGATAGGGCTATATTACGAAATAAAGAAAGAAATAAATCTTTTACTCCGAATTTCAATCAAACGGTTCTCCCAAATGATGAACGATAATCTTCACCTCACGTGCCGTGTAGGTTCTCATCAAAGGGGAGTAATACCCTTTCTCCAGTTCCTCCATTAACGGAGTGCAACCTATAATCCACCTTCGGAGTTTCCTCACCGCTATGGCACGCCTCAATGTGGGGAAATACATCCCCGCCAACTCCGATTTGCTGTAACACCTCACTGTAAATGCTTTATTTTCCATTTTCGTATATTCGTTTTTATCCTTTAAATATACTCATTTTGAACGGAACAGGCAAGTAAATGATTGATTGTTTTATTACAAAACCATAGGCGGTCACAGCGTTAAAGCGTCCTTTCCCAAAGCCCTATCTTTGCACAAGTAATCGATTACAGAGAGTATTAATCATTAATCACTAAACACTAAAAATCATGTCACAATCTTACATCATTGTCGGTAGAAAGAATCCGCAGAATCCGGAAGCTCCCAAAAAGTTCTATGCCCAGTCGCGCAGCATGAAAAAGGTCACTGTCAAAGAAATCTGCAAACGTGTTTCTGAACGTTCCTCTTATTCGCGCGGAGAACTGGAAGGTGCCATCGGCGAGTTCCTGATTGAAATCCAGAATGTACTCGAAGAAGGCAATATTGCCCAAATGGGTGATTTGGGAAACTTCCGTCTCGTCATTAGCAAGTCTTATCCTGCCGTCAATGCCGCTGATTTCAATACTTCCTTAATCGGTGCAAGCCGTGTCAGTTTCTATGCCGGTACAGAGCTTCGCGATCTTTGCAAGAGAATGAAATATGCTCTTTACAAGAAAGACGAAGCCAAAAGCGCGGAAGAGAAACCTGCGGAATAGTCTTGCATTTACTAATCACTTATCACTAATTCACTAAACACTAAAAATCATGTCAACATCAACAGAAAAGAAATCCGTTTGGAGCGTAATCATCAAAGTAATCATCGCAGTAGCCACTACCGTAGCAGGTGCTATCGGCATAACCTCTTGTGTGGGATGAGCACCCGGGAAATGTTACCCCGCGAGATTAAAATGCTCGTCATACATTGCAGCGCCACGCGCTGCAATGTTCCTTTCACCGTGTCGCAATTGGAACAATGTCACCGTGACCGCGGATTTGACGGTATCGGTTATCATTTTTACATCACCCGTGACGGTGCCGTTCATGCCACCCGTCCGCTCGAAAAGATCGGCGCACATGCCAAAGGTTTCAACCTTCACAGCATCGGTATTTGTTACGAAGGCGGATTGGATGCCGACGGTAAACCTGCCGATACTCGCACTTGGCAGCAACGGGATTCTATGAATGATCTTGTGTTTGCACTTTGCAAGACATTTCCCGAAGTAAAAGTCTTGGGACATTATCAGCTTAGTGCTGATATTCATAAGGCTTGTCCTTGCTTTGATGCCCAGAAAGAATATGCTGTGTTATGAAACAAATCATTGAATATTTAATGGTGGTGGACAAAGGATTCTACCGCCATTATCCGGAGATGCTTACTGCTTTGGTCTATAATCAGGCTCTTACTCCTTGGCAAATGAGTGTGCTGCTGTGGAGAATCGCTCTTTTCAAAGTTCCTGTTTCTCCCTCTGTCGCTTTTTGTGTGAGTTATAGTATTCTTAGACGTTAAGTTTTCTATGTAGTTTATATTAAAAAATCATTTTAATAGAAGTTGTGCCCATTCGGGAATATTTTCTACATATTGTTTAAAAAGAGTTCCATCTACTGTACGGAAAAGTAATTGAGGCGTTTGATTTTCTACCGAATTGTCATAAACATACACCCTGTCCGCTAAAGAGATGGCTTTGCCAATATTCAGTAATGATTTGTAATAACGTGAAACTATTTTTGATATGGGAACTTCATGTCCTCCATTTAGATAACGCTGAGTGATACGCCTTACATTAATCTCGGGATTTTTCGTGCAGACGAAAAAAATACGGATAAAGAATCCTTTTTCTTTTGCTTTTTCTACGAACTGTAATTTTTCATCTGAAGAAAAGACTGTTTCAAAAACGAAATCTTGTTTATTCTCTAAATATTCATAACGCAATTTTGTGGCAAATTCGGCAGCTTTTAATACTGCCGATGGCGAATTCCAATCACCAAATTGTTCTTGCGCAATGGTATCGGGATTGACATAGAAACTATTTTCCGCCCATTCATTGTGAAGCAACTGTACAGTGGCAGAGGTTTTGCCCGATCCGTTAGGACCGGCTACAATGCAAAGTGTAGGACATTTTTCTTTCATTATGAATTTTGTTTAGCTTCTTTCGCCCTATATGCTTTCAGCTTTTCTTTCACTTCTTGCATTCTCCGTTTCAATTCCATTTCTGCTTTGCGAGAACTTTCACGTGCTGCAATGGCTACTTGCTCCATAAGTGCATGCAGTTGCTCATCAGTTGGCTCTTCCAAAGAATTCAGTCGATATGTATCCGGTTTCATACGCTCGTTTTATTATTATTTCCCTTTTTGCAAAGTAACAAAATTCCCACTGTTTTTCCTAACAAACCAACATTATTTCACTTCTCTCCCCGATTCTCCTTTTCAACTTCCATCATTCTGCAAATCTCACTCTGTGTTTGTTTTATGACCTCCTGCTCTTCTTCCGACAGCTCACTATCACTCCAACTTTGAATAATCTCATTGGCTTCTTGAAGCAACTCTTCCTCATACACTTCACCATAACAGTAAATAAGAAGACGGCATTTCAGGACGGAAGCGG
>CABUKU010000036.1 GCA_902492205.1 uncultured Bacteroides sp.
ATGAACAGAACCGTAGGCTTTTGGCATTTCATTCATACTGTAAATATACGAAATATTTCTGTAATTTCCAAATTTTAGGGTAAAAATAGGTGTATAAAAGTACAGCAGTTTACAGTATTTCCTTATTTTTCTTTTAAAAGCAATGTTCATAAAATGAACATTCCATGAAGATAAAGTGGAGATTAGAGAAGTTAAATGTTCATCGTAACCTATTAGTAATTGGAGATGTAAATGTTAAATGGACATTTGAAGGTAAAAATAAGAAAGGATGCTTATTTAAGCATCCTTTCTTATATATCATTATAAAGTCGATATTACTTCTTGTTACGGTTTCCGTAGCGGCTCATGAACTTATCTACACGACCTGCTGTATCTACCAATTTAGATTTACCAGTGTAGAAAGGGTGAGATGTGCTGGAAATTTCAAGTTTTACCAATGGGTAAGTTTCTCCTTCAAATTCAATTGTTTCTTTAGTAGCACAAGTTGAACGTGACAAAAATACGTCACCATTAGACATATCTTTGAAAACTACCGGACGGTATGATTCTGGATGAAGTTCTTTTTTCATTTCAGTATTTGTTTTTTAATTATTATATCATTTTACTATTCTGGTAACAAATAGTGTGTAATGGTCTATTTCAGGGCGCAAAGATAATTGTTTTATTTGAATGATAAAAGAATTTCTTCGTTATTTTCAATAATTCCCAATTTAATATCTACATAAGGACTGTTTCTCATTCTTTTTTTTCATCTTTGTATACTAATCAAGAAATTATATGATGAAAAAATTACTGTTTACATTAACTTTGTTGCTTTTCTTGTGCCTTACTGCTCAAAGCCGGGAGAAGAAATTTGCTGTTTACAGCGTTGCGTTTTATAACCTTGAAAATTTGTTCGACACGATTCATGATAAAGGAAAGAATGACTATGAGTATCTTCCCGATGCAAAGATTAAATGGAACACAGAGAAATATACCAATAAACTAACTAACTTGTCGAAAGTGATTAGCGAATTGGCACGTAATAATACTCCTGCGGGACCTGCTGTGATTGGAGTAGCAGAAGCGGAGAACCGCAGAGTGCTTGAAGATTTGGTGAAACAGCCCGCTATTGCCGGCAACAATTATCAGATTGTACATTTTGAGGGACCCGATAAAAGAGGCATAGACTGTGCTTTGCTTTATAATCCCGATCAATTTACTGTTACATCTGCAAAATTATCGCCTTATATATATGTGAATGATACCGTTCATAAAACTCGCGGATTTTTAATCGTGGGTGGTATGTTGGGAGACGAAAAAGTACATTTCATTGTCAACCACTGGCCTTCTCGCGGAGCTGCCGAACCTGCACGCATTCGGGCTGCCGAGCAAGTGAAGATTTTGAAAGATTCTCTTTTTGCCGAAGATCATAAAGCTAAGATTATCATCATGGGAGATATGAACGACGATCCTATGGATAAGAGCATGGAAACACTCGGTGCGCGCCGTGAGCAGAAAGAGGTACGCCGGGGAGAATTCTATAATCCGTGGTGGAATACATTGGTAGATAAAGGAGTAGGTACGCTTCTTTATCGTGGAAAATGGAATTTATTTGATCAGATAATAGTATCGTCCACATTGCTCAACAAGAAGCGCAGTTCCTTGAAATTCTTGGATAGCGAGGTCTTTTTAAAGGATTATTTGTTTCAGCAAGATGGCAAATATAAAGGTTATCCTTTAAGAACCCAAGCGGGTGGAGAGTGGCTCAACGGATACAGTGACCATTTCCCGACTATTATTTATCTGATAAAAGAAATTCGATAATTGATTGTCATATCGAGATTACAATATGATGTCATCCAAAGCTATTTGTGAAAAAAGTGCTGAATAATTATATCTTTTTATGCTATAATTCCTTTGCACCATTCTTTTATTAAGAGGATTATTCCTAATTTTGCGTAGAATTTTTGATTCACTAACAATAAACATTTAAAAACATGGTTAATTACAAAGATTTAGGCCTGGTAAACACTAAAGATATGTTTGCCAAAGCAATCAAAGGTGGATATGCTATCCCTGCTTTCAACTTCAATAATATGGAACAGATGCAGGCTATCATCAAAGCTGCAGTAGAAACAAAATCTCCTGTTATCCTTCAGGTATCTAAAGGTGCTCGTCAGTATGCTAACGCTACTTTGTTGCGTTACATGGCTCAAGGTGCTGTAGAATATGCTAAGGAATTAGGTTGCGAACACCCTGAAATCGTTCTTCACCTTGACCACGGAGATACTTTCGAAACTTGCAAAAGCTGCATCGATTCCGGTTTCTCTTCAGTAATGATCGACGGTTCTCACCTTCCTTACGAAGAAAACGTAGCTTTGACTAAAAAAGTTGTTGACTATGCTCACCAATTTGATGTAACAGTAGAAGGTGAACTTGGTGTATTGGCAGGTGTTGAAGACGAAGTTTCTTCAGATCACCACACTTATACTGATCCTGAAGAAGTAATTGACTTCGCTACTCGCACAGGTTGCGATTCATTGGCTATCTCAATTGGTACTTCTCACGGTGCTTACAAGTTTACTCCGGAACAGTGCCACATCGATCCTGCAACAGGTCGTATGGTTCCTCCTCCATTGGCATTCGAAGTATTGGATGCAGTTATGGAAAAACTTCCGGGATTCCCTATCGTACTTCACGGATCTTCTTCAGTTCCTGAGGAAGAAGTTGCAACTATCAACAAATTTGGTGGTGCTTTGAAAGCTGCTATCGGTATTCCTGAAGAAGAATTGCGTAAAGCAGCTAAGTCTGCTGTTTGCAAAATCAACATTGACTCAGACTCTCGTTTGGCTATGACTGCTGCTATTCGTCAGGTATTCGCTGAAAAACCGGCAGAATTCGATCCACGTAAGTACTTAGGTCCGGCTCGTGACAACATGGAAAAATTGTACAAGCATAAAATTGTGAACGTTTTAGGTTCTGACAATAAATTAGCTTAATGCTAATTAATTTCCAAATATAAGAAAAGGTATCTCAACGAGATACCTTTTTTTATGTTCAACAAACAGTCTATGACCGTTATTTCTTTGTTTCCTTTTTAGCTTCCTCTTTTACTTCTTCTACTTCGGTAACATTGGTTTTGTCGGCAGTTTTTTCTTCATTGCCTTTCAGATAAGAAGGAAGATTCATCCCTGCCATATTGAATAAATCATTTAATGGCGGTACAGATTTCATCATGCCTGAAATAAAGTTTGCCGTTGAAGTGTTGCCATCTCCTTTGCTTCCTGTGTTTCCGTCCCAAACTGTAATCTTATCAATCTTAATGTTTTTAACGGCTTCCACTTGTGTCTTAACCAATTCCGGAAGTTTATCGGTAATAAGCATCATGACTGCTTTGTCCGGATTACCTCCGGCTGCTTTCACAATACGGTCGTAACCTTCTGCCTGCTTAGTGAGTATTTCATACATACCTTGTGCTTCGGCAGCCATTTTTGCATAGATAGCATCGGCTTCACCTTTGGCACGGCGGCGCAAGCGTTCTGCTTCTGCTTCGGCATCAATAATCGCTTTTTCTTTTTCAATTTCTGCCGGTACTACGATGTTGGCGGTTTGGGTTGCTTTTTCACGTGCTGCACGTGCTAATTCGGCTTCTTTCTCAGATTGGTATGCTTCTTCCAATGCTTTGGCAGATTGAACTTTTTCGGCTGCTACTGCACGGCGGTCTGCTTCCGCTTCTTTTTCACGGCGGATGGCTTCAGAATTGGCAATAGCGATTTTTGCATTATTTTCTCCTTCTACTGCTGTTGCATTTGCTTCGGAGGTACGGATACGGGTATCGCGAACTGTTTCGGCAATGCGAATGTCTTTATCACGGTCTGCTTCTGCTTTACCGATTTCACCGAATCTGTTTTGTTCGGCAACGCTTTTCTTTGCATCATTAATGGCTTTGGCAGCTGCTTCTTTTCCCAATGCTTCAATGTAGCCGGATTCGTCACGAAGGTCGGTTACGTTTACGTTGATGAGCTTCAAACCTATTTTGCGCAGTTCGGCTTCTACATTTGCACTGACGTTGGCAAGGAATTTATCACGGTCGGAGTTGATTTCTTCAATATCCATTGTGGCGATAACCAAACGGAGCTGACCGAAAAGAATATCGGTTGCAAGGTTCTGGATATTTTCAGTGCGTTGTCCCAATAAACGTTCGGCGGCATTTGTCATACTTTCCGGTTCGGTGGAAATACCTACCGTAAAGCGGCAGGGAACGTCAACACGGATATTCTGTTTACTTAATGCATTAGTCAGATTACATTCAATAGAAATAGGAGTGAGGTCGAGGAATGCATAACTTTGGAAAACTGGCCATATAAAGGCGGCTCCACCATGAATACAACGAGCGGAACTTATACCGCCTTCTTTGTTTTTACCTGTGCGTCCGTAAACGACCAGAACTTTGTCTGACGGACAACGTTTGTAACGGGATAATATAGCTGCAAAGGATACAAAAAGAACTGCAACTATAATTACAATGAGATAGAGACCTGAATCAATTGGCATAGTAATAAGAGTTTTAATTAATAATTGTTTATGTTTAAAGTTTGTTTTATGCCTTTTCCACTAACAAGGTGTTGGCGTTAATCACCTTGGTTACTTTTATGGCTTCATTGTTAACCAGCTTTTCACCGTCGGTCATTGCATCGAATTCACGTATAGCTCCTTGAATGGATATTTGTACTTTTCCTTCTCCCTGCCTTCCTGCCGGTATGGTAAGATAAACGGTACCTTTGCAGCCTACTGCGCTATCGGTGTCTATATTTCCGGATTGTTCCATACCGCTAAGCCATTTGAAAATATACATGACCGCAATAACAAGTAATGCACCTACCATAACGGAAATAAAGAGTAGGAGCGGAGTGTTTTCCATGGAAGGTATTAATGTAATAGCTGTCCAACTGAACCCTAACATGAAGTTGATTAAGTTTCGGAAGGTAAAAAGTTGAAACGGCTGACTGTCCGAAGGTACATCACTGTCGATGTCCACATTGAAATCGCTTCCCGAATCCATTCCTACGAACGTCATAATACTTTGAATGATAAAAACCAGACTGGAAAAGATAGCCATTCCCCAAAGGGTTTTCATAAAGAAATCCAAATTAATCCACCATTCGTGCATATCATTATATTTTATGTTGATAGGGCAAATATAAGTAATTATTTCGTTGCTTGAAAAACATTATGTCTTATCTTTGCATCTGTTATCTTGAATTTTAAATCAAAACTACTATAATAATGACAGAATTTTTGCAAAAAAAATTAATTGACTCACCCGTTGCACGGTGGAGCGTGCTTGCATTGGTGGCTTTCACCATGCTTTGCGGATATTTTATAACTGATATGATGGCTCCCCTTCAGAGCTTGTTGCAGACTCCGGTAGGTGACGGTGGTTTAGGGTGGACTGCTGATGATTACGGAACCTTTACCAGTGCATATGGTTGGTTCAATGTTTTCTTCCTGATGCTTATCTTCGGAGGAATGATCCTTGATAAGATGGGTGTCCGCTTCACAGGTTTAATGGCTACTTGCATTATGATTGTGGGTGTGTCAATCAAGTGGTTCGGAGTTTCTCACGATTTCGGAGGTGCTACAGTTTCTATCTTTGGTAGTGAATGGGGGTATCCTTTGCTTGTCGCTTCTTTAGGTTATGCTTTGTTTGGTGTCGGTATTGAGATTGCAGGTATAACCGTTTCCAAGATTATTGTAAAATGGTTCAAAGGTAAAGAAATGGCTTTGGCTATGGGATTGGAAATGGCAACGGCACGTGTAGGTACGGGATTGGCCATTGGTGTTACTCCTTTACTTTGCCAGGCTTTTGATAATTCAATCAGCATGCCTATTCTGTTGGGACTCATATTATTATGTATAGGCTTGTTGTCATATATCGTCTTTGTTGTGATGGATAAGCGTCGTGATACGGAAATGGCGGCTCTCGATGAAGGTGTTGAAGAAGAAGAACCGTTCCGTGCCAAAGATATTTTTGACATTATTAAGATGAAAGGTTTCTGGTACATTGCTTTGTTGTGTGTATTGTTCTATTCGGCAGTATTCCCATTCTTGAAGTTTGCTCCGAATTTGATGATAAACAAATTCCATGTAGCTTTGGCATTGTCCGGTACTATCCCTGCATTGTTGCCTTTCGGTAATATTTTGCTTACTCCGTTCTTTGGTAACTTGTATGACCGTAAGGGAAAGGGAGCTACTATTATGCTGATTGGTGCCGTTATGTTGGTGTTCATTCATTTTATGTTTGCTATTCCTGCATTGAATAACTGGATTATCGCCCTCGTGTTGATTATCTTGTTGGGCATTGCTTTCTCATTGGTTCCTTCTGCTATGTGGCCTTCTGTTCCCAAGATTATACCGGAGAATAAATTAGGTACTGCTTATGCTTTGATTTTCTGGGTACAAAACTGGGGATTGATGTGTGTGCCTTTGCTGATTGGCAAGGTACTTGATAAGTATTGTATTACCGGTTATATTGATGGTAAACCGACTTACGATTATACCATCCCGATGTTGATTTTCGCTTGTTTCGGAATCTTGGCTATCATTTTTGCTTTACTTTTGAAACGTGAGGATAAGAAGAAAGGTTTTGGCTTGGAATTGCCTAACATTAAAAAGTAAGGATGAGGAAAGAAAAAATAAATTTGTTTGATGCAATTCCCTGTATTGGTGAAGGCATTCAAACGGAAGAAAATAAGGAAGGGCTATCAGTGATAGCCTTTCCTCGCTTTAAGAACAAATTTATGCAGAAATACATGATTCCGAAAAGCATGTCGCCTTTCTTTCATGTTACTCTTGACAAACACGGAACAAAAGTTTGGAGTTTGATAGATGGAAAGAGAACTGTTCGTGAAATTGCAGATTTATTGAAAAATGATTTTAAGAATGAGAAAGACCTTGAACAAAGATTGGAGATATTTATTGTCCAATTGTACAGACGGAACTTCTTAAAATTAATTATATTGAAATAGCTTTTCCGCATTTTACAATTTTCCCTTGATTGTTATTTCATCGGAAGAGAAGTTCTCTTTTATCGTTAGAAACACATTGTCGCCTTTGAATTGAAGCGTGATGCCTAGAGCACTTATCCAATCGATATAATGTACTTTCAAGTGTAAAGTTGCTGACGGTTTCCATGCATAACTACCTGCTGTTTGGAATGGATTTTCTATTCCCTTGAATCTGTCTATTGGAGTAATGGAGTAGGGCGGATAAGCATCTATTGTTCCTTTTAACCATTTCTTGTAACCGAACGGTATTTCAAACTTCACTCCGTTATTATCGCTGATTTTCATTATCACTTTCTTTTGTTCGAACTGTAGGCGAATTATTTTCCAATCATATTTATTGGGTTCAAGGGTTATTGCTTTATTTTCGTACTTTGTGGCAATCGGTGAATGAGCTTTCCCTTGCACTACCGGCAATGTATAGGTAGACTGTTTTTTCTGTAATTGTTTGTAGCCCTTACCTGGTATTAAAACTTCATTTTTCACTTCTGGTAACAACTTATCCCAAACCAATCTGCGTTGGTTACGACCATTTATCAGTGTACATTCGGTAATGACGACTACCATGTCTTCTTTCGGCATCATGAGGATATACTGTCCTAAAGCACCATCGGCACGTACAGCGCCCGGATAGTCACACAGCCACATTTGGTAACCATAATCTTCGTCACCGGCTTCCATTTGCTTGCTCATCATTTGTTCAACCCACGATGCCGGGAGTAATTGTTTACCTTCCCAAACGCCATGATTCAGTAATAACAAACCAAATTTAGCCAGAGATTCACTTTGGATATACAACCCCCAGCCACCTGTATTAATACCTTCGGGACTTATTTCCCAGGCAACTTGGGTAATGTTCATCGCATCGAATAGTTTTGATTTCAGGTAATCCAGCAATGTCATGCCTGTTACTTTCTGTATAATGGCAGAGAGCATATAAGTACTGATAGAGTCATATTCAAACTTCTTTCCGGGAGTTTTTACAGGTTTGGCAAGAAATGTGGGTATCCAGTTGGTACATATACTGCGCATGTTCCAGTCGGGGGTGATTCCTGAAGTCATGGTAAGAAGATTACGAACTGTTACGTCGGCAAGGTTGGCAGAAATAGAATCGGGCAGGGATTCCGGGAAAAAAGTGCAAATGCGGTCGGTCAGGCGCAGGCGGTTGTCTGCAATGGCGAGACCTACTGCCGCGCCGACAAACGTTTTGGAACAGGAATACATCGTATGGCAGTATTCGGGTGCAAAGGGGACGGGATAGATTTCGCCTATCACTTTGCCGTGGCGTATTACCATGACACTGTGAATGTCTGTTTGAGGCAATGCAGTCAAGGAGTCAAACAGCGTAATGAGAGCTTCGGAACGAACACCTTCCGCCTCGGGAGTGGAACGTGGCAATTCGTTGACTTGTGCATACAGCGAGGCACTTGCAAACAAATATAGAGTGAGTAAAATAAAACCGAATCTGTTCTTTTTCATCATTGTGTCATTTTTAATATTTTGTTGTAAGCGTATGATTAAGCATCCGGATATGCAAGATTAAGCCTTGACTACCTGAAGGCTAGCTGTTTTCGTCCTTATTAGTTAATCGTCTGACAGTTGTAAGATGCTTGTCTGACAACTGTTCGACGCTTGTCTGATAACTGTCAGACGATTGCTTGTTCGAGACAAAAATACTTAATCTTCTATAATATAAACAACTAATTGTCCTAAAGAAAAGCTTTAATGTAAAGGGCTCTTGCTTGCTGTTGAAAAGCCTAATTTGTTCAGTCCGTTTCGCACATCCGGATGGCCCATGAAGAGTTTCCATAACAGCCCGGTACGATAATTCTCAATCATCACGGCTATCGGTCCTTGGTCGATGGCTAGGTAACGTTGCGGATACCAATTGTCTGTTTCGCTGAAAGCATCGTAGAAGCCGTAAGGACCGAATACCTTGTCGCCCATCTCGTAAAGATGATGCATGACTTGCAAGGATTCTTCCGGGGTATAGACAATGGATGAAAGGGCGGCGGTAGGGGAAATGACTCCCCGGTCATCGCGTTCGTTGGGAGCATGGGCGGCATATCCGTTTAGAGAATAGCTTGCCGTCAATCCCCAACAATCGGGACCAAATCCTTTGCAGTGCTTCGGATTGCGAATGCAGTAAGCACGGTTCACCAATGTCAGATTGCGCATTTCGTCGAAATAGTCGGTACAGTATTCGTCTTTCAGCCCGGTGGGATTAAGCCCTAAGAAAGAGTAATGCGCCCAAAAGAGCGGTGCGGCTTCCGTGCCTTGATAGCGCAGTTTCAGTTCGATATCTTCTACTTTATGCGGCTTTACAATTTCTCCGTTTTGTGCCCATCCTTCGTGGTAAACGGTGGCGGGAACGCCATGAGTGGGTGAAGCGGCAGCAAGAATATACATGATAAGACATTCATTGTAACCGTGGACGGGGAAGTTCATTTCCCAAGCATATTCGGGGCTCCAATGCCAAAACAGTACGTTTTGGTTGTTCCGGCGGTAGAAGTTCCAATCAACCTCACGCCACAACTTGTCGATGCGGGTGGCAAGGGCTTTCTCTTGTTCATTGCCGCCCGCATAGTATTGGTGAACGCAGAGGAGAGCTTGCATGATGAAAGCGGTTTCCACGAGATCGCCTCCATTATCTTTTTGGCCGAAAGGCTTTACTTTACCTGTATCGCCGTACCACCAATGGGGATAAGCACCATGAAAACGGTCGCATGTTTCGAGGAAAGAAACGATCTTTTCCATTCGTGCCAAACCTGCTTCACGGGTGACGTAGCCACGGTCGATTCCTGCCAATACGGTCATAATTCCGAAACCACTGCCACCGGAAGTAATGACATTCCGGTCGTTCTCCGGATAGATGCCGTCCATGTGGATGCGTTCATACGCCAGTCCGCTGTTAGGATCGGCTCCATCCCAAAAATAATTGAAAGTCCGTCGTTGTATGGTATCCATCAAGGCATCGTCACTTAGTTGATTCGTGCTCTGTTTGGTATTGGGGCTTTTGCATTGGGCGAAGCTCAATAACAGGAAGAGTAATAAGAAACTATGTTTAATATTCATACCTACTTTTATTGAAGAGTTAAATTAGCGAGTACAGGGCAGTGGTCGGAAAGGAAACCGCTGTCCGGTGTATCCTGAACAACACGGTAGCGGTCAACTTTTGTACCATCGGTTACGAATATATAATCTATCAATACACGTTCGTTTAATGGCAGACGACCGAAGTCGTGGAAAGACCATGTCGGGCCGTAAACTATGCCGGTTGTTTTGGAAGTATTCTGCATTCCGCCTTTTTCCAGTATTTGAAGGGGTTCTTCGTCAGGTTCACAATTGAAATCACCGGTGATAACAGCAGGCATGTGCGGAGCTATTTCCTTGATTTTATTCAGGATAAGCTGCACACCTTCTTTACGAGCTGTCTTTCCGTCATTGTCTAAGTGGGTATTGAAGTATACGAATTTCTTTCCATTTCTCTTTTCTTGTAATATAGCCCAAGTAGTGATGCGGTTATAAGAGGCGTCCCAGCCTTTGATACCGATTGTTTCAGGATGTTCGCTAAGGGAGAAGTTACCATGCTTCACGAGTGTAAAACGATCCGTTTTGAAAAATATGGGGCAATATTCGCCGGCTTCTTTTCCGTCATCACGTCCTACGCCGAGTGTAGTATACTGAGGAAGTCCTTGTTTGAGATCTTCCATCTGGTTATGGCATACTTCCTGCATTCCCAGTAAATCGGGTTGGTAATAGGTAATCATCTTGCAAACGTTGTCTTTACGGTATTTCCAGTTGTTAGCACTGTCCGAAGGGGCATCAAGGCGGACATTAAAAGTCATCACTTCCAATGGCTGTACATTTTGTACAGGTTGGTTCTTACAGCTGCTAAGGAGAAAGATGCTGCAGACACAAAAAAGAAAAGTTGTGTATTTCATGCTTTCTAAATATTAGTTTCTGATTGTGTATAAAATAAGATAATCATTTAAGTGTCAGTCTTGCTGTTTTCACGGTTTGGCTGCTTCCGCCTATCATAACGTCGAAATCTCCTGGTTCGGCTACATGATTCAGATTGTAGTCGTAGAAGCTTAACAAGTCCGGAGTGATTTTGAAAGAAACTGTCTTGCTTTCGCCTGCTTTGAGGAAAATCTTCTCGAAACCCTTTAGTTCCTTGACCGGACGGGTAATGCTTCCCACCAAGTCGCGGATGTAAAGCTGTACAACTTCTGCACCGTCACGTTTACCGGTATTGGTTACGGTTACTGTGGCAGTAATGAAACCGTCTTGCTTCATAGTTGGATTGCTTAATACGATATCGCTGATCCGGAAGGTGGTGTATGACAAACCGTAGCCAAACGGATACAGCGGGTCATTGTCAACATCCAGATAGTTGCTGCGGAATTTTTCGAACCATTTGCCTTCCGGTAGAGGACGACCTGTATTTTTGTGGTTGTAGAACAAAGGAATCTGTCCTACATTCTTGGGGAATGTCATGGTGAGTTTACCACTCGGGTTTACATCTCCGAAGAGCACGTCACCAATGGCATAAGCAGCTTCACTTCCGCCAAACCACACATTTAGTATAGCGGGTACATTTTCATGTTCCCATGTTAGACTCAAAGGTCGTCCTGTAAATAGAGTCAGCACCACCGGTTTTCCGGTTTTTAGTAATGCCTCCAGCAAGACACGTTGTACATCGGGAATGTTCAGTTCGGTGCGGCTTGAGCTTTCTCCGCTCATTTCGGAAGATTCTCCGAGAACTGCTACTATAACATCTGCATCTGCGGCTACATTCAATGCTTCATCCAACATTTCTTTGTCCGTTCTGTTGTCGCGGTTAAGCGAACGTCCGAACATGGTGGCACGTTCTTCGTATGCGGCATCACTGATAAGGTTGCTGCCTTTGGCGTAGGTGATGTTTACCTTACCTGTCATCATTTCTTTCAATCCTTCGTAAACAGAAGGATAATCATTGAGCCGTGCTGCCACACTCCATGTGCCGGGCATGTTGCTTCGTGTATTTGCCAATGGTCCGATAACTGCAATCGTACCTTTCTTTGTTAACGGTAATACGGGGGGCTCGCCGGCTTTTGCCGGTTCATTCTTTAAGAGGACAAAACTTTCGCTTGCGATCTTGCGGGCAGTGTTGCGGTGTTCTTTGGTGAAAATATCGCGTGCGGGGCGGCTCAGGTCACAATATTTGTAAGGATTGTCAAACAAACCAAGTTTGTATTTTGCTTCGAGGATGCGACGGCATGCTGTATTCAGTGTTTCCATGTTAATTTTTCCTTCTTCCAAAGATTTCTTCAGTGTGCCGATGAAACCTTCACTTACCATGTCCATATCCACGCCTGCATCGAGTGCACGTGCGGAAACAGTTTGCAAGTCTCCAATGCCGTGTGCCATCATCTCTTGGATACCGGTAAAATCGGTCACCACAAACCCGTTGAAGCCCCATTGTTTGCGCAACACATCTGTCATCAGCCATTTATTGGCAGTGGCGGGTATGCCGTCTACTTCGTTAAACGAAGCCATTACGCTGCTTACACCGGCATCAACGGCTGCTTGATAGGGATAGAGGTATTCATTGAACATACGGTTACGGCTCATATCTACGGTATTGTAATCGCGTCCGGCTTCTCCGGCTCCGTATAAGGCGAAATGTTTTACACAAGCCATGATTTCATCGTTGCGTTTCAGTTGATTGTTTAAGCTACTCCCTTGATAACCCAATACCATTGCTTTTGCGATTGCACCTCCTAAGAATGGATCTTCTCCACTGCCTTCGCTGACACGTCCCCATCGCGGATCACGGCTGATGTCCACCATTGGGCTGAATGTCCACGATATACCATCGGCACTTGCTTCAATAGCTGCAATGCGGGCTGATTCTTTGATAGCTTCCAGATTCCAAGAGCAGGAGAGTCCCAATGGAATAGGGAATATGGTTTCGTAGCCGTGTACTACGTCCATGCCGAACAGCAAGGGGATGCCGAGCCGGGAGTTCTCCACTGCCAACCTTTGTACGTCGCGTATCTTGTCCACCCCTTTCAGATTGAAGAGTCCACCTACAAGTCCTTGCTCGATTTTCTTGGCTACATTGCTACTCTTGGCCTGTCCGGTAATGATTTCACCTGCAACAGGTAGATTCAGTTGACCTATTTTTTCCTCTACAGTCATTTTCTTCATCAGAGTACTGATGAAGCGCTCCATGTCTTGTGGAGATTTTTGTGCTTGTACATTAATGATGCTTGCCAAAGTAGCAACCAGTAACAGACTTATTCTTTTGAAAATTTTTTTCATGATATGTTTTGTTATGAGATTTTTCCAAGTTCCGCAAGTTGATAATAATCAGTAATAATAAATGAACTGCTATTATTAACTTGCAAAAACTTGATTAGTTTGAGAGATTATTCATCTTTCGGTTCTTTCAGTAAATCGGGTATCTGGGTGTATTGATTAAAAGGTAGCGGGAGAAGTGCCTTGTCTTCCGACCATCCTTTCAATTCTGTTTTTGCCAAACCGGTACGGCAAAGGTCATTGTAACGTTCACCCCATTCGCACATAAGCTCCATGCGGCGCTCGTCAATAACCTGTTTAAAAGTTACATCGGTAAGTTCCGGCATTTTGGCCCGTCTTCTTACTTCATTGAACGGGGCATCACCATTCTTGCCATTCTTGATTTTAGCTTCGGCATTCATCAACAGAACATCGGCGTACCGGAAAATACGTGCATTATTATTTGTGCCATATTTTGTTCGTCCCGGTGTCAGTTGGTTGAGCGGAGTGTAAGCTTTACCATTCCAGCAGTCAGTCTTTGTCTTATCTGTTTGTGGTTGGATATAATCCCCATCCGGTGTTGTTGAACCTGCCAATAGAAAGGAAGTAGTGGCACGCACTGTTTCTCCACGTTCGTAAGCCCAATCACGGAAGGATTTCAAAATACCGCAATCTCCCCAACCGCTAATGTTACTACCGGAATTACTTGGTCCTTGACAAACGAACCACTGGTCACCGTCAATCAACTCACCGGAACCATTACCGAAGTCAGTCATTTGACATTCGAATATAGATTCATCACAAAGTTTACCGGGGATTTTGAATAACTGGTAGAAGTCTGGATATAGTGAGAAATTGCCATATTTGATAATATCTTCTGTTAATTCTTCCACCTTTGTATAGTTGCCCATGTTCAGGTGAATCTTAGCTGCTAACATTTCGGCAGAGAAGGCTGTAACAGCTCCTTTATGTTCGCTCTGATTGGGACGAATGCGTGGCATATTATCAATACCGTACTGCAAATCTTCAAGTGCGTATTTGTTTACTGCATTAGCGGTAGAGCGACTTAAATCAATCTGATTATTGTCACGGAGGATGGTAACCGGTCCAAATGCCTGAACCAGACGGTAGTAAGCATAAGCGCGCATAAACATCACTTCACCGCGATATGCTTTATAGTTCTTCCTATCATTATCGTTAGTGATATTCTCGGCGTATAGATCTAACGATTCAATGGCCGCATTGGCAGTTTTGATAATATTGTAATATTGCATCCACAACTCATTGAATCCCCAGAAAGAGTCATTATACTTGTATTCACTCAAGTTGTAATAATCACTTCCATTCCATTGACCGCTGAATACATCTTGGTCGCGAATCGTGGTAATTTCCCATATTACCCAGTGTAAACCGCTGGTACGAATCTTTGCATATACACCTGATACGGGTTGATACATGTTGCTGATATTGGTATAATCTACCTTTTCTTCAGGAACCTTGCCTTCAGGTTCTTTATCTAGAAAACCATTGCAGGATGTAAATGACAGCATCATCAAGGCAGCCATTATTATATATGTAAAAGGTCTTATTAATGTTTTCATTAGTTTTAAATTATTAATGGATTATTTCTTAGAAGTCAAGTCTCAAACCTAATGTGTAAGTGGATGTTAAAGGATATACTTCTGTATCCCAACCTTGGCTATCGGACAATTCTGGGGTGAATGTGTTGGCCTTGAAGGTGGTGAACGGACGGTCGGCAGTCAAGCTCAGGCGTAAGCCCGGCATGGTGTAGTTACCCAACTTAAGGTTATGGAATGTATATCCGAGTGTGATATTCTGAATACGGAAGTAATCAGCACTTTCTACAAAGTAAGAACTATATTTTTGGTCACTTACGTTCCAAGGCTTCAATAGAGCAGCGGCCGAAGGATTGGAGTTCGTAGAGCCCGGTCCTGTCCAACGATTTTCATATTGAGCGCGATCGAAGTTATAGTTCTGAGTTGAATAGCGGAGTGCACGTTTGCGGTTGAACATCTGAGCTCCGGCTTGACCGTAAGTAGTAAGTTGGAAATCAAGGTTCTTGTAAGTAAGACCAAGGTTGATACCATAGGTGAAATTAGGGATATAAGAACCTAAGGTAGTACGGTCATTCCCATCAAGAATTCCATTTCCATCAAGATCGGCATATTTTAAGTCACCCGGTACACAACCGTTGTCAACTGCAATAGGATCGTTGGCAATTTCTTCAGCTGTTTGGTAAACACCTATCATTTTGAAACCATAGAATGAATTCATTTCCTTGCCTACGATATTGACAGTCTTACCACCTCTGATAATGCTGTTGCCATTCAGGTCTTTTACACGGTTTCTTAAAGTAGAGATGTTCACACCGATATTGTAAGAGAAGTCTCTGCCGATTTTGTCACTCCAGTTGGCACTTATGTCGATACCGGAGTTGAGAATCTTACCATAGTTTCCGGCAAGAGTCGTAGTACTGAAAGGAAGCAATGGAGCAATTACAGCATTGTTAGTCATACGGTGATAGTAGTCAACATCGATGTTTAGGCGGTTGTTGAAGGTAATGAAATTAATACCGGCATTCCACTCTTCAACAACTTCCCATTTCAACCAACTGAAGTATGTATTGTTTTGATAACCGGGGATGGTGGCGTTGCCAAATACACCGGATGAACCGTTTCCGGTCGCGATAGAGGCAAAACCGTCACTGGCTGCTACTTGGTCGTTACCCAGTTTACCCCAACTTGCACGTAGTTTCAGGAAGTCAATCCATTTTTGATCTTTTAAGAAAGATTCTTCCGACAAAACCCAAGCAGCACCTACTGAAGGAAAGTAACCCCAATGTTCCTGATATTTACTGGAACCATCGGCACGCATGGTGAACATCAATAGGTATTTATCATTATAATTGTAGTTTAGACGGGCAAAGTAAGAAAGACCTCTGTAGCAATAACCGTCATCTTTTACGGTAGCCCCCGCAGCATCACCATTCTTGATGTACCAATATTCATCTGCTCCATCGGGAACATTGCTTGCTTTGCCTTCGAACATACGCCATTGCTCCTGACGCATGGAATAACCTGCCATGGCTCCAAATTTGTGCTTGCCCCATTGGTCACTGTAGGTCAAAGTGTTATCCCAAATGTAGTTGTAATACTTGTTTTCGTTTTTTGTAAGTTGGGTAGTAGCTGATTGCTGCCAACTGCTTACGTAGTATTTCGGAGTAAATTCACGGCCTTGTGTGGAAAGGAAACTATAAGAATAATTTGTCTTGAAGTTCAGTTTGCTGGGAATAAAATCAATTTGAGCATAAAAGTTACTCAATACCTGATAGTTTTCTTTGCTTGAATCGAAATACTTGGCAGTTGCAATTGGATTATAGAAGTTTGTTGATGTATAACCGATTGCATCAGGAGAACCGAATTTGTCAGGGAATGCCTTGTCATTGCTCTCATCATAAAGAGCTACGATAGGAGGACAGTTGAAGGCCTTTTGCCATGCCTGATTGTTAGGTACTTGCTGTGTAGATTTACTGAATACACCGTTGAAACCTACTTTTAGCCAATTTGTTGCATCATAGTCAACAGAACCACGGAAGTTCATTCGTTTGTAGTTATTGTCAACATTCATAATACCATCTTGGTATAGATAGCTTGCACCTACAGAGTAAACAGCCTTATCGGAACCTCCGTTTATATTTAAACTATGGTTTGTGATGGCGGCAGTACGCAGAAGTTGATCGTACCAGTTATTGTCTGCTCCGAAAGTCCAATTGTGAAAGTCTGGATCGGCATAACTGCCGCCGTATTTGTCAATGGACTGTTTGAAATTTGTTTGATACGAATCATAATTTCCTTCGAGAAGCATAGTTGCATATTCGTGAGCATTGCAAAGTTCCAGTACATTGGATGCTTTTTGAATACCTACATAACCATCGTAAGAGATCTTAGTTTTTTGATTGCGAGAACCTTTTTTAGTTGTAATGAGAACGACACCGTTTGCAGCACGTACTCCATAAATTGCAGCTGCCGAAGCATCTTTCAAAATAGACATTTCTTGAATATCTGCATTGTTAAGGAAGTTGATGTTGTCATAAAACATACCATCTACTACAAACAGCGGTTTACTGTTGGAGAATGAACCTATACCACGTATCTGTATGGTAGGACCTTCACCGGGAGCACCATTGTTTACGATATTAACACCCGGAACTTTTCCTTGAAGAGCAGCCATGGGTGTGGTAGATGGAACTGCTGTAAGTGCTTCACCTTTAACTACGGTAATAGGGGCTGTCAAGTCTTTGGCTTTTGCTGCACCATAACCGATTACGACGACTTCTTCTAATTGTTGGGAGTCTTCTTTCAGCGTAACGTTGATAATTGACCGTCCGTTTACTTTTATGTCTTGGGTTAACATACCTATATAACTTACGGTAAGTATTGCATTTCCCGGTACATTGTTTAATGTGTATTTTCCGTCTAAATCGGTAACAACACCGTTGTTAGTGTCTTGCACGAGAATGGATACGCCAATCATCGGTTCACCCGATATATCGGTTACGGTACCTGTTACTATTTTTGTCTGAGAGAATGCCGGCATCGTTACCAATAACAGGCATGCCATTAAGAACAAACTTTTAAGCCGTATGGCTCTTTTACGAAGAAAATGTGTTTTACTCTTCATTGCATTAAATTTTTAGTGGATAACTTGTGTTAGTTGATCCTTAGCTCTGCTGCGTAGTGCTTGGATTCAACTTTATCACAAATGTATAAATTCAGATATGTGGATAATAAAAAATACATTCACTACAAATACATATCCTTGAAAATTGGTGGTTTAAAGAATACTTATTTACTACTCAATTAATAATAAATATCTGGTTATTAGATATATACTCATATTAATTTATTTGCTTGTTGTGCAAGTTCTGCATGATTGGAATCTGATTTTAACTGAAAGAATATTGGGATGAATTTATTCTATCCCCAAGAAAAATTCATTTAGGTTCTGTGTAGGTTTTAAATCTAACTTTTTGCGCAAACGGTATCGATTGTTTTCTACGGCACGAATAGAAAGATTCATTAAAGATGCTATATCTTTAGTATCCATATTCAGTTTCAGACAGGCACAAAGGCGTAAATCATTGTTGGTAAGTGATGGATATTCCTTTTTTAGTGCTTTAAAAAAAGTGCGGTGCTTTTGTTCGAATTTTATCAGGAACATTTTCCAATCGTCCTCGGTATCGAGGTTGTTGGCGAGTAGGTTGTTTATTTTCTGATAGAAAGGAAGCAATGACTTTTGTGTATTCTTTGCACAAATTTCATCAACAATCGCTTTTAGCTTTAAGATAAGTTCATTCTTCCGGATAATGAATGAAGTTTGCGTAAACAGTTCAGCATTCTTTTCTTCGATTTCATTTTGTAATTCTTCGTTCATTCTGCGCAGATGTTCGGCTTCCTGTGCCTTCATACGTCTGAGATGCTTGGTTTGCAATCGCCTTTTCATCAGCCAGAAGATAATGAACAAGGCAAAAGTAACTAACAGGCAGCAAGAGAGATACCACCAGACGGTACGATACCATGGAGGAAGTATTTCAAAGTTGATGACTGTGTCAGCCGAGTAGTTGTTTAATTCGTCTGTAGTGCGGAGGTGTAGGGTATAATTACCTTCCGGTAAACGGGCATAGGAAATACTGTTTCGTTGTTTGGGTTCACTCCATGTACTGTCCACTTTTTCCAGCAAGTATTCTACGAAGAGGTCTTCGGCAAACGCATCATTGACAGAGAAACCTACAGTAACAGTATTATCTTCGTAAGGTATCTGAATACGTTTGGAAAGATCAACATATCCATTTTTCTGATATTGCCCGGTATGTACAAATTCTATATTGGGAGAAGCAAGCTGTATGTTCTGGTGCTTGATATGTTGGGAGTTATGGAGAATGAAACCGGTATCCAAGCAAATGAGTGAAAGCGAATCATTCAGTATGGAAATATTTTCGAATGCAGTAATCAGTGCCAGATTATCTGTCTCTACTTTATAACTCTCATTGATACGTGCAATATAACCGTCATAGAAAAAACGGTAAACAGAAGAGCCTGTAATAGCCCAGCTTTCTTCACTGTTGATAGGGACGATGCGTTTGAGGTTGCTTATGTTCTGGAAACATTGATTCAGAAGCAAATTTGGCTGCAGGCTGTCACTATTCTCGTCGTAGGAATAAAAGTGGTTGCCTCCCAGAAACACAACACGACCACTTGCCTTAAAAACCTGCATATGTACAGGAAGTGTATTGTCTTTTTCGTGTCCGTAATAGGTATAGTAGCGAAAAGCATCCATTTTTTCGTTCAGTCGGCATTTGTAGATTCCTCTACTGACAGTTTCTAACCATATATTACCAAGATGGTCTATTTCTGCATCATAAATTGGATCCGTAATCTGCCGCATGATATTTACTTTACCAGTTTCTTTGTTAACTATGCAAAGTTCATTATAAGTGATTACAATTTCTATTCTTTTTTTATTAACAGTAGCTTTTATTACTCGGAACACTCCGGTGTTAAGATGATATAACTCGCGAATGTTGAGATCCGGGCGGATTTCAAGCAATCCGTTGTTATGACCACAGTATAAATGTCCGTCAATGTGCTGTAAAGACCATACCTGCCCTTGTGTTCCTTCAATGAGTTTCAGTGAAGAAAATATTTCAAGATCATTTGTTTTCTCTTTGGCAGTATAGTAAACACCTTGGTTAGTACCGATCAACAAGTAGTCATTCCACTGAGTTGCGGTATATACGGCACTCGAACTTCCATCAACGGATTGGTAGTAACTTAGCCCGTCTGTATAACGAATGTAGGCAAGACCGCGATCCATGGCTACCCATATATTGTTGCGATTATCTTCATATAAGGATAGTATCGTATTATTTTGCAGAGAGTTGACAGTGGAAAAATGGTTAAGGATCTTTCCATGAGTATCGACTTCGTATATTCCGCTCAATTGTGTACCTAAATAATAAGTTTTCCGTTTGGCACAATAGATTCCGCAATTCAGTTCTTGCCCGTTCAGTTGGCGGGAAAGGACATTATTCCAAGGAATAAAGTTTTTACGATCATAAATATAGATTTCACCTGCAGAAGTACCTATTAAATAATGGTTCTCTCCGTAAGGCAGAATGACTCGGGTAGTAGTTCCATTTAGAAACTCACTACCTTCAATTTTATTTAATTCCCCATTCTTTAGCTGGTACAGAGAACCGTACATTTTCTGAACCAAATATTCATTTCTGACTTTTAATAATAACAGGAACCCCTCAGTTGTACTAAGCCTTCTTATCGTCTGCCGATTGTAAACATAAATGTTTTTAAATGTCTGAAAATATACTTTGTCTTCATCTATCCAGATGCGCCAAAAGCTTTCATTATCCAGACTTTTGGGCGGTAACAAATTGTTGAGGGAAGTATATTTCAGTTTGCCTGACCGGTCTCTGTCCCATCTACCCAATTCTTCTGTCCCACCGGTATAGATTGTATAATGTGATTCTATAGCCAATGCTCGTACTATAGGGGAGTTGGGTATGGAGTATAACTCCCATTCCATGCCATCGGATTCTAACAAACCGATGTCATTTCCAAAATACATAACACCTTTTTTATCCTGTCCTATAGACCAGTTTTTATTGGCAGCATGGTATTTGTCACGGGCAAAGTTGATAACATAAGGCTTTTGGTTGGCAAGAGAGTGGCATGCCACCAACAAAGACAAACAGAATAAAAGTAAGTGTCTTTGAAACCTCATTATATTAGTTACTTACATTCTTAATAGCTCCTGTCTCAGGATAGAAAACTACTTGAATGGTACTGTTCTTATTGAATAATCCTTTTTCGAGACTTTCCTGGTTGCCGAATTGAACGATAGGTAACTCTCCTTCAAAAAACTTTTCATTGTTGCTGAATACTTTTACCTGCGCCTGCCCCGGTACGTTGTAGATGATACCGTCTACTTTCCTGTTATCTTTCTTGGACTTTTCATCGGGCAAAGTGACAGTCTTTAAATTAGTCAGCGAGATATAGATAGGTGCTCCGGCTAAATCGTCATTGGCTACTACACCCAATTTTTTTGAAAAACGCAGGGTAACTTGTTTGTCTATATCACCATTAGGGGTGACACGAAGCTTGAATGTCTTTACTTCCCGGTCTGTTGTACCTGTAAACATTTGAAGCATGGCTTGTTCCTGCTCTTCCAGATTGGCAAGCATTAATTTCAATGATTCACCGTCTTTGGGCATATTATCTGCCTGACCGCGTACGATTGCATTCTTACTCTCGCGGATGTTATAAATTTCTTTGGCAACCAGTTCAGCCATTTTAGCGGATGAACTCGCCATGAGAATCTCTTCTGTCATGAAATCGCGCGGGTTCAACTTTTTCTTTGCTGTCTGAGGGGCAGCTTGTGCCGAAACTGTTTTCTTGCCGGCAGGAACATTGATGGATTCAATCAAACCTTCTTCTGTCAAACCAATGAAAGGAGCAACGCTTTTATCTTTCAGCTTGATGAAATAAGTGTTGTCGGGATCAGGTATGCCAACAGAACTGACTTTGATATTTCCTATTTTCCAAGACGTTTCCTCGATGTTTGATATTCCGGTCAGGCGCAGATAGCGGTCGGCATATTTGCAGAATTCTCCCGGAGTATATTGGGTTTTAATGGCATTTACTTCAATTTCAATTACAGATTTGGGTAATGCATAAGTGACACCGTCTGCACTTTTACCGGGCATATATACCGAAACATCTGTTTGGGCAAAACATCCGGCGGAAATTAATAGACTGAATAGTAGAATGGCTTTTTTCATATCCTTATATAATGAATTTTGCTATTGGCGCAAATATAAATAATCTTTTCTTACTAACTGCATTACGAATCTTGTATTTAGCTTAATTTATTCCATGCAGCAGGTAGATAATTAATAATATCACTCGAGATGAGGCTGATTTCACCCACTTGTTCGGCAGCTAAGTCACCTGCCAGTCCGTGAACATATACTCCGAGTTTACAGGCTTCTTCGGAAGTATAACCTTGTGCAAGCAGTGCCAAAATAATACCCGTCAGCACATCTCCGCTACCCGCAGTAGCCATTCCCGGATTGCCTGTCGGGTTGAAATAGAATTTTCCTTCCGGTGTGACAATCGCAGTATAAGCACCCTTGAGTATAATATAAACTTTCAAGGTTGCAGCCATTTCGCAAGCTTTGGTCAGGCGTATGAATGAATCATGGCATTTGCCTACCAGTCTGTCCATTTCTTTCGGGTGAGGGGTGAGAATGGAATTCTTTGGAATTAAGGTCAGCCAGTTATGGTTTTCCGATAAGATGTTTAAAGCATCTGCATCCAATACTATCGGACTTGTACAAAGACGTAACTGCCCGGATAATGCCAATGCTGTTTCTTTTTCCTGTCCCAGTCCCGGTCCTATGGCGACTGCCTGATAAATATCGGTTTCAACCGGAGCAACGAAATAGTTATCGTGAATGTCGTGCTGCACCATTGCTTCGGGAACGGCGGTTTGTAGAATATTGTTGTTACCGACCGGGGCATGTACAGTAAGCAGCCCGATGCCGGAGCGCAGACATGCTTTGGCGGCAAGGACGGAAGCGCCTGCCATGCCATAGGAACCTGCTATCAATAACCCGTGCCCGAAATTTCCTTTGTGTGCAAAAGCTTTTCTTGGCTTAATTATTTCACGAATATCTTCTTCTTCAAGCAGCTCGTAATTCGTGGGAGTATCGCGTAGCGCTTCTTCGTTCAGCTTTATATCCAATAATTTCCATTCTCCGACAATTTCCTGATTTTCGGCAAAGAGAAATGCAAGCTTGGGGAGCTGCAAACTCAGTGTCAGGTCGGCGCGGATAATGTGATTCTTCAAATTATAGGTATTGTCTTCTCCCATTAATCCTGAAGGCATATCAATGGAAATAACCGTGGACGGCGAAGCGTTGATGTATTTCACAACGGCGGCAAAACCTCCGTTCAGAGGTTTGTTGAGTCCCGAACCGAACAACCCGTCGATTACTATATCCTGTTCTGTCAATGCCGGGGGATCGAATTTTGTGGTTATCTCCGAGAAGCCAACCTCATTTGTTTCTAGCAGTCTCTGTTTATTCGTTTCACAGTCTTCCGACAAATGACCGGATGTGTTGAACAGGAATACCTGAACGGAGTATCCTTTTCCTACCAGCATGCGGGCAACGGCTAAAGTATCGCCTCCATTGTTTCCCGGTCCGGCAAAAACTTTGACGGGATAAGTATTATTCCAGCGTCTTGTGATAGCTTCTGTCAACACTTTGGCTGCTCTTTCCATCAGGTCGATGGATGCTATCGGTTCATTTTCTATGGTGTAAGCATCTAACTTTTTTATATCACTGCTTGCGAATATCTTCATGGTTTCTTGTTTTTTTGCAAACTGAAGTTACAAAAAAGAGATAAGTATTTGAATTTCAGAACTAAGTTCTGATGAAGTATCGTAATAGGTTACGAATTAGTTATATACAGAATGTTTTGGATTTCTGTGCGTTGCATAGCTTCAAATAACTCTTTGTGCAAAGATAGCGTAAAAAACGGATATACCAAAAGATGTTTTATATAAAATCTAAAGATTAAAACACCACCCTTTTCAGAGGTATAAAAGACCTTTTTTTCGCCTGAATACCATTACCCCACAAATAGGGTAACCATATTCAGACTATGGCATAGCCGCAGAACAATCCCCCGCCAGCAGTGAATACACTTGCCGACGGGGGATATTTCTTTTTCCGGCTATGTGAGCGGTATCTTTTATGATTATCTACCCACCCTTTATTTGGTGACGTCTTTAAAAGCCGTGTCCATAGCCTCGTAATGGTCGCCATCGTGAATACTTAAAGCAGCAACAAAGCTGTTCAAGGTGCGAATGGCATCCAGACGATGTTCCATGCTTTGTTCTTCCGTATTGCTCAATACATCTATTGCCGTAGTCAAATGTCCTTTCAATTCTTGTAATGCTGATAAATCCTGAATAGGCAATAAATAAAATAGTTCCTTCCCGTTAGGGGACTTCACGATGCCTTGTAAGGCGGTTGATTGTAATTCCATAGGTTGTTATATTAAAAAATGACGTAACGCTGCCGGTCACGAATCCGAGGCATCGCCAAACGCCCAAAACAAGATGAACCGACAGGTTACGTCAAGATATAACCCATCCGGTTCATTTACTCTTGCTTTTTGAAATTGGCGATTTCCGGATTGCAGTAAACGAACAAGTATCACGATGCTATTTGCACCGCTGGTTGCAAAGATAGAAAAAGAATAGAATATTTCATTATATCTCTGTGAAGGATTTATCAATCAGCTATTTTAAAACAATCTTATAGCTCAATATCCTACGGAGTCTTAACACCATAGCGGGTAACCACTATGGGACGTTTAATAGTGAATTTTACTATTGATTGTTTCTCATTTCGCTCTCTAATATAACCTCTCCTCAATATGCGATAGTCTAATCGGACTATACTAATTCTATTCAGGGACAAAGGTATTTACAGGTTCTTCACGGACAAACAAGGTCAAGCCGCAAGCGGTTCTGACAAAAATCTTCCTGCTGTACTTCGTCCAGAGAGTATTTTTCTCATAAACCTTGTTTGTCCTAAACCTTACACCTTTTGTCGTCCCAGAACAGAATCAGCATACTCCGGCTCTTTAGACGCATATAAAAAAAAGTCAAGGTTATGAGAACGAAACAAGAAAACAAAATAATAGAACAGAATAACACTCCTCTCATTACCGCATATATCAATCAAACAACAACGAAAATGAAAACAAGGTATAAGATAGCAGTTTGGGCACTTGTTGCCATAACAGGTTCAGCACTTTTGGGTGGTAACTTTTGGTGGTGGTTAATAGGCTTGTTGGCAGGCAAGTTTGTAATCCGCATACTCTTTACCATAGCGTTGGCGATAGTCATTTACTGCCTTGTCTATGCCTTCATCATCGGTGGAATACTTTGGATATTAATCGGATAAACAATATGGATATGATAGCGACACAATTCGTACAGTGGGAAGTTCAACCCCTTGAAAATTTGAATGGAAGCCGTGTGTACCAGCTTCGGGAAAAGCTCAATAACGGGCATAAAATGGATAGAGCCGAAAAAGACTGGCTTGCGGAAAATGTACGGAACAACACCTATTTCCGTACCGCAGTTCCGCTAATGGGTTACCGTTTCGACTTTTCAGACGTACTCCGCAAGTTCCTTGTGAACCAATACGGACAATGGAGCGAGTATTATGCGCCCGACAAAACAAGCCTTCGCAACACCTTATACGGTACAATCAATCAAATAGTAGAAATTTAATCAAAATAATATCATAATGAAAACAAGACGAGGAAAAACAGCAGCGCAGCAATGCAGATATTACGAGGTAGATAACATTTTCGAGTATATGGTATCGACCTACATAAACGGCAACATTACTTCATTTAAGGAACTGCACAAGGAGTTGAACCGTGAAGCGAAGAAAGACTTTATCGACTATCTGTTCAACGAGGTAATTCCTGCATGGCGGATAGAGATAATACAAGCAACCATTTAACAACCCTAAAATAAATACACAATGAAAGTTTCAGCACCTTTTAAGAACGCTATCCAATCCTATTTGGAGCAGAGAGCCGAATATGACGAATTATTCGCCCGCTCAT
>CABUKU010000037.1 GCA_902492205.1 uncultured Bacteroides sp.
GTACGATCGTCCCACAATCATGAGACGATCGTCCCACATATATGAGACGACCGTCCCACAATTGTGGGACGCTAAATTCTTCCTTATGAAATAGGAAATAGAACCATATAAATATAAAATATACACCTGCTGATTGTTATTTTCCGCTTTTGTCATTGCAGATCACCCCATGAAAGCACTGAAAGCGATGAAAGCAGAAAAAAGGCTTCTGCTTTCATCGCTTTCGCTTTGATAGAAACACTTTCAGAACTTTATGGAAGCACTGAAAGCAAAACTTGAAGTATTCTTAGTTATGCACTAAAGTACCGATGTTTTCACCTGTGATTACCTTTTTCAAGTTACCAACCGTGTCCATGTCGAATACCACGATAGGCAGATTGTTTTCCTTGCACATGCAGGTAGCAGTCAGATCCATTACTTTGAGGTTGCGTTTCAACACTTCGTCATAAGTGATGTCGTCGAATTTAGTGGCTGTCGGATCTTTTTCCGGATCTGCTGTGTATATGCCGTCCACACGTGTTCCTTTCAGCATCACATCTGCTTCGATCTCTATGCCTCTGAGTGAAGAACCTGTGTCGGTAGTGAAGAACGGATTGCCTGTTCCGGCAGACATGATTACCACTTCGCCGTTTTCCATAGCTTCGATAGCTTTCCATTTGCTGTAAAACTCTCCGATAGGTTCCATGCGGATTGCAGTGAGCACACGTGCTTTCACACCGGCAGCTCCTAAAGCGGAACTCAGACCGAGACTGTTGATAACAGTGGCAAGCATACCCATCTGGTCGCCTTTCACACGGTCGAAACCTTTTGATGCACCGCTCAACCCGCGGAAGATGTTTCCTCCGCCGATTACGATTCCTATCTGTACTCCTAAATCATGGATTTCTTTGATTTGTGCGGCATATTCGCCCAGACGTTTTTCGTCTATACCATATTGTTTTTCACCCATTAAGCTCTCACCGCTGAGCTTTAAAAGAATGCGTTTGAATTTAACCATAGGTCTTGATATTTTAATTTTTGCAAACATACAAAAATTAAGTGAACCAAGCAGGATTTAAATCCTTTATGTTGGCACAATATTAACAACTAATTCTTATCTTTGTGAAAGAGCTAAACTAAAGACTGATAACGATGAGAACCTTAACCGCTGCTTTTGCATTTCTATTGATTTTGCTGCCGTCGGCTCTGTCCGCACAGAGCGATGAGGGCGTGTTCCTTACCGGGGTTTCTCAGGCTATCAATGAGCAGCAATGGGACAAAGCAAATGATTTATTCAGGAAAGCCATTAAAACCGATGCCGGGAAAGCAGAGGATTTTTATTGGATCAATTTACGCCCGGATTGTCAGGCACGCAAGTCGTTGGCTATGGATTTAGGCCTTTATTACAAAGGCGTGAGAAATTACGAAAAGGCTTCTTCTTATTATCAGGAACTCGTCCGGATAGCTCCCGGAAATATTGATTATCTTTCACAGTATGCAGCTATCGAAGTTCAGAGGGGAAACCAGCAAACCGCTCTTGATTTATACCAAAAGGTACTCGCCTTGGATGAGAATCATTTGGCGGCTAATATTTTCATTGGGAATTATTGGTATCTGAAAGCCGAGCAGGAAAAGAAATCCATTGAGAGTGATTATAAGAAAATTCCTTCTCCTACCAAAATGCAGTATGCCCGATATAAAGACGGACTTAACCGGGTGCTGCTGACGGGATATGGGAAAGCGAGGGTTTGTTTGCAGAAAGTAATCAGCCAATTCCCTTCTACGGAAGCAAGGAAGACACTCGATAAGATACAGATGATAGAAAAAGAGATGAACAGATAATGTTGCTGTTCACCTCTTTTTTAAATGATGTATTGTACTTCTTTAAATACGTATCGGCGGATTTTACCCGTTTCGTCTTGCAAAACAAAATGCCCGTCGGGTTCCACTTCTACTATCCTTGCAAGGAATTCTCCGTTGTCATCGCCATATCGGTGCATTCCTTCCTTACGGAATAAAGCTTGCCGGTAACTTTCAATAATATTATCGATATCTCCTTTTGCAAGTTCTTGGTAATAGCGGTAATATCTGCAAAGAATCTTTTGAAGAATCTCTTCTTTGTCATAGTCTTGCCCTGTTATTTGTTTGAGCGACACAGGGTTGGGCGCAGGGCTGGAAAATAACTCTTGGTTGATGTTTATTCCGATGCCTGCAATGCTTTGTGATATATACATTCCCGATAAATCGTTTTCTATCAACATGCCGCAGATTTTCTTGTCATTCCAATAAATATCATTCGGCCATTTGATGCTGAAACCTTCGGCATAGTTGTCCAGTTCTTCCTTTATGGAAAGTGAAGTGATTTGTGAAAGCAAGAACTGATCCCGTGCCAAGAGGAAAGACGGACGTACAAGGAAGCTGAAAAGCAGATTCTTTCCTTCTTCCGCTTCCCATGAATTGCCGCGCTGTCCTCTGCCGGCAGTCTGGTAGTCGGCACGTACCAAAGTGAAATCTTTTATTTCGTCTTTGTCTGCAAGTTCACGTAAATAGAGACTGGTGGAATGGGTTTCTTCCAGATGTATTTCAATAAACGGATTCTGTTCAGGGTAGGGCGTCATATTCTGCACGTAGTTTTTTAGTGAATTTCTTTATAACTTCTTCGTAAGAATGGTCGATTAAGTGCTTGATTAGCTTTTCATCCACTCTGCCGTCAAGAGTAACCTGATTCCAGTACTTCTTGTTGAAGTGGAAAGCTCCTTCTATTCCGGAGTGGTGTTCCCGTAACTCAATGGCATACTCCGGTTCACATTTTAAATCAATCAAATTGCTTCCGCTTAAATTGATGAGAGCAAACATTTTCCCCATTACTTTAAATACCAGATTCTCATCATCGAAAGGAAAACACTCTTCCACACCCTTTTTGGCAAGGCAATATTCTCTGGCAATTTCTATATCCATAAATCAATTTATTTAGTTACCACACCGGAGGATAAAATGCTTCCTTGATGTGCTCTATTGTATAATCAGCTTTGGTTCCTACTACTGTAATTATGTCAAAACGTACAGGCAGATCAATGCAAAACTTTCTTAAATAGGCATCTGTTGCAGCTACGATTCTCCGTATCTTTTTGCCGTCCACAGCATCTTGCGGAGCGGCGAATTGTGTATTCCGCCTTGTCTTTACTTCCACAACAATTAACTCCCCGTCTTTCTCTGCTACAATATCCAGTTCCTTTTTGCCCGATCTCCAGTTACGGTGGCGAATGATATATCTTTCTTTCTCCAAATAAGCCGCAGCTTCTTCTTCTCCGAATAATCCAAGTATATTATGTTCTGCCATCGGCTTGTTTTGTTCTAAATATAGCTATCCGAACGCAAATTTACTGTTTTTATCCTTTGAATTTACGGAAGTAAAACTAAATTTGCAGGTAATATGAGAAAGGATGCCAAAAAGAGGGTAAAAGCGCTGCCTTCGGAGCCGAAACGACATCACCGGATGATTTGTTTTGTCAGTGAAGAAGAACAGCAGATTGTAGATCGTTATCTTGAAAAGTATAAGATAACGAACAAGTCCCGTTGGCTCCGTGAAACAGTTTTGATGTTTGTTTATCAGAAACTGGAAGAAGATTACCCCACTCTTTTCGGAGAGCATGATATGCGCCGCTGATATGTTAGACGATACCTATTTCATGAAACAAGCCTTGGTTGAGGCGGAGAAAGCTTTTGATCGCGGAGAAGTTCCCGTGGGTGTCGTTGTTGTATGTAAAGAACGGATTATTGCACGTGCCCATAATCTTACGGAAACACTGAATGATGTGACAGCCCATGCGGAGATGCAGGCTATCACGGCTGCTGCCAATATCTTGGGAGGCAAATATTTGAATGAATGCACACTTTATGTAACGGTAGAACCTTGTGTGATGTGTGCCGGTGCCATTGCTTGGGCGCAGACCGGTAAACTTGTTTTCGGAGCATCCGATGAGAAGCGTGGTTATCAGAGATATGCCGGTGAGGCTTTACATCCTAAAACCGTTGTAGTAAGTGGCGTTCTCGCTGATGATTGCGCCAGCTTGATGAAAGAGTTTTTCCGGAAAAGGAGATAAGAAAGGAGCATTTGTTATTATGGCTCACCTACATAATATCCTAATTCGGCTTCCTCGCCGTCTACAAACTTCTTTACTTCTCCGTTCTTTATATTAAGTTCTTTAAATAGTTGTTCATAGTCACGTGTATAGTCGGCATTCGGCACAACATTCACATCAAATTTGATTTCTATCATTCCCGAGTCGGCTATGTTGCCATAAATACGTATGGAATGAGCAACCAATCCGATATTCTTTGTGCTGTTATAGGTGAGGGCAATGTTCTCTTTCCCTTCCGGTGGGATGATGTTGCGGAATTTACCTTTCTCCACTATACATCCGCATGAAGGTTGTATATCTTGGATAACCAAAGGATTCTTTCCCGTGTTGGTAACTTGGAAAACGAGGTCTAGCTCCTGTCCTTGCAGAATTGGATAATAATGGCGATCCGGATCTTTTATTTCCAGAGTGGTGGGCTGTATCTGCTTCTTACATGAAAGGAGGATAAGCATTCCACAAATCATTATGAGGACTTTTCCGAGTATTTTCTTATTTCTGTTCATGAACTTATGGCATTAATAAAATTTCATCTGTTGCTATCTGTACTTTGTTCCCGTCGGGGCGGATAACTTTTATTGAAAGTGTTTGGGCGTCTTTTGCATCAAGTTCTCCCAAAGCGGCACCTATACTTTCGTCTTCTTTGAAAGAAGAAACCGGGAATGCTTTATATGTCTTTCCGTTTTTAATGATTTCAACACGTAACGGTAACTGTATCCTATGCTTGGCATCATTCAAGAAAGTCATTTTAAACAAGCGTGCTTCCCGAACCTCTTTTGCCGGCAGGCTGATTTCAAGATTTCCCAAAGAGGAAATGAGCCAACCGTGGTGGTAGTTATCCGGTAATCCTGCCGTTCCGTCCGTAATGACGGATAGGTCGGAATAATCTTCATCCAAGGTAGAAAGTGCAGATAACTTTTTGCCTAATAATAAATTATATGGTTGTTCGATATTGAGAATATATCTGTTCCATCCGTCTATATATTCCTTTATGCTATTGTTTCGTTCACAATAATACTTCATGTTTGGAAAAGAATTATGTTCGGATAACCTTTTGAGCAGATGAGATATTTCCGGTCTGACTTTTAAATTATTCCCATGCCGTTCTGCATATCCGTATAGTTCATAAGTTCTCATTCGGGCAATTTCCAGTCTGGTAAATGTTAGTCCCACCAACAATTCATTCAGCCGTTTGCGTTCTTCTCCTTTTGTTTTGGGAAGTATCTTTTCTATTTTGTTGTAAGTATTTACAAAGTTGGGGATATTCAGATAAGTTCTTTCTGCTTCTTTGATACTTCCATATAAGTTTAGTGCTTTGCCGGAAAGTGATAGCTGTTGTTCCATTGCATGATAGAAATCCTTTAGCAACGTTCCCGATATTGGAAAATTCTGTTTCAGGTATTTTTCTGTTAATGTGCTTACAGATAAATCCGGTTGCAGCAGCAATGAAGAGAGCACAAATGTATTTAGCTTGTCAAAGGTGGAGTATTCATCTCCACTTCCATTAAAGAATATGCCTTTAACTCCGTTTTTACGGAAAAATAGCAAACGGGATTGGGCTGTCTTCAATATGGGGAAAGGAGATAAATAATCATCGAAGTTGTTTATGTAATCCCAGATATAGATTTTGTCGGTTACTTTTCTCCACTCATTTAATGTATTGGCGAAAGAATCATATAATTTGTTATTCTCTGATACCGGACGTAAAGGAAGGTTTATTGCGCTGATCATGACTCCTGCATTCTTGGGCAATCGTTGTTGGGGCACTTCCCGGGTAGTCAAATAAGCAATGGTAAAGAAACTGTGATTCGGGAAGTGTTTGGCCAACCGGGTTATTAGTTTCGTAACGGCGGGAGTTGCGCTTTGTGGGGTATTGCCGACTTTCAGGCAATCCGGGCAGGTACATACCAAGTTGTTGTCGTTGGGGATAATCATGAAGCGGATACTTTTTTCTTCGCTTGCTCCGAACCTGTCTGTTATATATGCTTCTAATCGTGAATATAAGTTTTCGGAAGAGAAACAGTACTGCTCATCATTCCTTTTGCCATTAATCATGGCATACATGTCACGGGGAAGGTTATCTTTTCCCAATACTTTGGGCAGATTATGTCCCCAGATTCCCCATTCTAAATCCAAATTATCGGCTCCGATTATTGCTGAATATTCCGGGTTTCTGTTATCGGGCAGATAAACTTCCCTATATTCGAAAGGAAAGAGTCCGGCTGTATCATTCAGGCTGATAATGGCTGGTGGTAAATCCGATGCTTTCACTCTCGAATCTTCATCGCCAATCTTTTTCATTAACTGATATTGGAGCCATAGCATGTTTCTGTCATTGGAAGCAATAAGGGTAATGTCTGTATTGCTACGCTCAATTTTGAAATCATACTCGGAGGAAGGGCTTATTTTTATATTTATCCGACACAAATCTTTGTCTGAGCTTGTTTGCGTTACAATATCTTTATCCGTACATCTGTTTTTTAAATGTTCATAAAGGTAATTTGCCCAATATGTATTTGTTTCTTTATTAGCGGGGTTCTCGTCCGTCAATATGAGATAACCCTCTTTGGAAGATAAAGAGGTTGCCTCTTTTGCACAACTCTGCATAACAGATGAGCAAAAGAGAATAAATCCCATGATGGAAGCTCTCCGGCTAAAAGAAAATAAAGATTTGAGCATAGATATTATACAGGTTTTTATAGCGTAACAAAACTTCATCAAGGAACTTATCTCCACGCCCCAGTCTCCGTTGGTTCTGGTTGTAATAAGTGTACCATGTTCCTGTCAGCCCAAGGGATATATTGGGATTTATAAGGAACTGCCCACCGAGTGATACCATTGTATTTGTGTAAGAGAAGGAACTCGGCATCGCAAAGTCAATGATGGAAGTTTCGGGTGCGGAACCGATTCCCGCCATTGCCGTGATGCTTGTCCTCTTATCATCTATCGGGTAGTAGCGTGTTTGCAGAATCGCATTATAGTAGACTTTGGAGCCTAGGAAGAATAGATCCAGTTTGGGATTGAGCGAGACTATCCCCCACGATTTGGTTACTCCTATCCCTGCCGAAATCAAATTCTTTGCAGACTTTTCCCAAGAATCGAATATCCAAGTATTCTTCTCTTCCGGATCGGCTATTAATTCATTGTCTTCTCTGAATTTCTTTATATAAGATTCGATACGTCTGTAGCCTGCATGTAATTCTACATCCCATTCATGGCTGAAAGACTTTGTTACCGAGATATTTGCAGTCAGTTTAGGGAAATACTTGTTAGCCCATGCCAAGTTTATCATTGCTTGCCAGGTAGGAGAGAACCGATGTGACCATTCGCCTTGCAACTGAACTCCGACACCACCCGAAGTTTGCTCTTTGGATATAGTGTCACCTGCCAATCCTCCATCACGGCCTGCATAATTAACTCGTCCGGTGAAAACATTGTTTCTGGTTGTATGGGAATATTCTGTTGTGGCTACAGAGGTTATAACATCTTCTTCTCCATAACGTGCTTGCAGGTATTGCAATCCGATTTCGTTATTCAACGTTTTGTTCAGCAATCCGGTGAGATGTCTGGTATAAGAATGTTGCTCTATCAGAGACGGTTCATAAAACTTTTGGTAATAGTATGCCGAATCATATTGTCTGTTTTGTTCAAATACTATTCCCTTTGTGTATTTGAGCGACTTATTGCCATTATCGAAAACCAATGCGGTATCAAGTATGGCAAGTGCTTCTTCGAAATGTTTTTTCTTGGAAAGTTGTAAAGCATAGCACTCACTGCTTTCCGAAAAAGCTCCCACCAACTCCCGGCTGCCCGGATAGGTATTTAATTCCGGACGCAATATATCAATGGCGGCTTGATGTTCTTTATTTATATTTTGAATAGTAGCTGCTTTTATCTTGTAAAAGACTTCATCGGGATAATAATACATACCTTGTTCCGTATATTTGCGGAATTCATCGTTTTTCTTTAAAAATCCGGCGGCATTGATTGCGTAGCGTAATCCTAAATCATTTTTCGGATCTAACAAAAGTAGATTGCAGGCAGCGGTATAAGCATTTCCGACAGCACCTTTTTCCAGACATTGCTTTATGTAAGGGATAACGATTTCCTCATAACCGATGATATACAGTTCCCGGTTGTCTTCATTACCGTTTTCTATTTCGTTGAAATACAAATTCAAGGCTTCCGGTGTCTTTCCCATCTTATCCAATATGAAAGCTTTCTTTTCAATGAAGCTGCTGTATTCCGGATTACGAGTCATAATGGTGTCCAATGTAGAAAGTGCATTGGCGTAACGTTTTAAATAAATATCGCATTCCAAAGCCCTTTGCCATGCCATATCTGTCAATTCACTGTCAATTTGTCGGCTGATTACAAACCTGATAAGTGGGACGGCTTCCGTGTACAGCCCTTTATCCATAAGCTCTTTAGCCTCTTTCATGCGAAGTTCGCACAAAGTCATTACAATGTCATAGTCATCGGGATAAAGGGAATATAGCTTTTGCAAAATGGGACGCGCATATTCATCCTTTCCCATTTTGCTATATAAGAGGTATTCTTTATATAAGAGGGATTTGTCATTTTCTCCATATATCTTTTTCGCCTCTCTTATGTAATAAAGTGCGTCTTCGTTGTATCCGCGTGTTAAGGATATATTAAGTAAATAATCCAAAGCCTCTTTGTTTTTCTTGTTGCTGTCATAGCTGATTCCATAAAGGGTATAAGGATCGTTTAACCTTTGTGTTCTGGCAGCTTCGAGTACCAGATTATTATAGATGGTATGCAGTGCTCCCGAGTTCCTTCCACCTTTGCTAATAAGATTGCGCATAAATATCAATGCTTCGGAATGCCGTGACAAGTCTGATAAAATACCTACTTTCTTGTTTATCAGGTTGAGGCTTCCCGGTAATGCCGATAAACCGTTATTGGCTACTTCGAGTGCTTTCTCCTGATTACCGTCTTGCAGTTGCAGGTTTACCAAGCTTAAATAGTATTCTTCATTTCCCGGAACTTGCTTTATCAGGTTGGTAAGAGTTTCTATCGCTTCTTTCTTGTTACCGCCTTTTTTCTGGCTCAGATAATTCTGCTCCATGGAGTAAATATAATCCTTTCTGAGCAAAGTATCATTTGGATAAATCTGGTTGATACGTTTCAGCAATCTGTCTGCTTCCACATCATTTCCTTGCTTTCTGTATAAGACAATCTTACGTCTCCATAATCCGCGCCAATAGGGGTTTACCTCCAACAATTCGTTAACATAGCAAATGGCACTGGAGTAATGTCCGGTAGCTTCTTCTACATCCACCAACAACTGCTTGGCATTAATATTGTTATAGTTAATCTCCACGGCTTTTACAAGGTTATACCGGGCTTTGTCATAATCCTCCTGATGAACATAATATCTACCCATAAGCCAACGGAGGTTGGAATCGGACGGATATTTCTCCAATGCTTTATCCAACACACTTTTACCCCCTTGCCAATCTTCTTTTGAAAAATGGGATTGAACAGTCTGGACATAATAATCCGGTGTTTCCACCTCCTGTGTCCAGTCGTCTGCAAATACATCTGCGCATGTGAAGATGTAAAGTAGCAAAACGGGTAAATATATAAGTGTTCTATTTATTCTCATACATAAATCTTTCGAATGAATGCTTTATTTGCCAAGGTTTTGGGTTATAGTTTCTTCTGTATTTATTTTTTCTTTCTTCTTTGTTTTGCCAAAGCCTTTTCTCGTCATCTTGCCCCATTTAAAATCTGTCTTTGCCATGTATCCTAAATATCCTCTGAGTGAGAAGATTGTGATAAACGGATGATATAGGAAAGGTTCGAGAATGGATGCCAATAGAATCCATAAGTATTCAAATCCTCTCCGGTAGCGCATTCCCACATAATAATCATAAGCAATGACTACGATAGACAAGAATTGGAAGAATACATAAATTGTGAGGAATATTAACCACATGGTGTGCCAGTTAATAGCCGATTGCAAGGCTAAATAGATAAATACCATGAAGCCTACTGCCTCGATTATAGGTGCAGAAAACTCAAAGATAAGCATGTAGGGCAGTGTGAGCAATCCCATTTGCTTATAGTTCCTGTTGAATACAACTTTTCTGTGTACGTCGAATGCCTGAATCAAACCACGTCCCCAACGGGTACGCTGACGGCTCAGAATGGAAAGGTTGGGAGGCCCTTCCGTCCAACAGCAGGTTTCCGGAATCTGTATAATCCGGTAAGGACGGGCAAAGTCGCACATGTAACTAACCATACGTACCACCATGTCCATGTCTTCTGCAAAGGAAGTTCCGTCATATCCTCCGGCGGCAATAGCTATATCCCGATCGAACAGGCCGAAACCACCCGATACGTTTGGCATGGAATTAATTGTTGACCACCCCATTTTTCCTACAAGGAAAGAACGCATATATTCCAGATTCTGAAACAGCGGAATCAAGGAATGGGGAGGTTTTACTACTGTAATCTGTCCGTTGCTTATTTCGCAACCGTTAGCCATACGCATGGTTCCGCTAACTGCGATAACCTGTTTATCGGAAGAGAGTACGGGCAGGATAACGCTATATAAGGCATGCTTGGCTAGAATACAGTCCACATCCGTGCAAATGAAATAAGGATAGGAAGCTGCATTGATTCCGGCGTTAGAGGCATCCGCCTTTGTTCCGCCATTATCCTTATCCACTATGATTAGTTTGGAATATTTATCGTTCTTTGATTTAAGAATACGTCTGAAAGGCTTTGTTTTTATACGTTCGATGTAAGCATAAGGCACTTCTACCAACTCATAGTGTTCTATTAATTTTTCCAATGTGGAGTCTTCACTACCGTCGTTGACAATAACCACTTCATAAAGGGGGTATTCAAGGCTGAGCAAAGAATTGACATTATCAATGATAGTTGTTTCTTCATTATATGCCGGGGCAATAATGGAAATACCGGGAGTGTATGGGGAGGTTTCAAGAACTTTTTTTACATAGTTCTCCACGTGGTATCTTTTACGCATTTTCAGTGATGTAAATGAAAGAAACATTAATATCACAAAAGCGATAATCAGACAGCCCGAATAGAAAAATACAAAATAATTAAAGAAATCGAATACCAAATCTCCCATATTTTATTCTCTATTGATAAGGGGATCTTTTACATGGGCAAATAGCTGTGCTGTGAAATCTTTAGCATTTGCCGCAAATAGATTAAATATCTCCCTGCCGTTTTTACCATATTTATAAAGTCCCTCGATAATGACACGCTTGGTGGTTAAATCTTCGGCATTGTCATAAGCAGCACAAAGAAAATCCAAGCTGTTTCCCGTATCCATTTTTACAATGGTCCGCACAATGGCTTGTTTTACCGTTTCAACTTGTATGTTGTAGCTTGTAACGAGCTGTCTTTCTGCTTCGGTATATTTTAGATTACCCAACGCACGAATCACTTCTTCACGTACTCTGATATTGGGGTTGTTTAATAATCTCATTAGTGACGGGCAACTTTCTATTTGATTGAAATGGACGATTTCGTTGATGAAGAATATTTTCATGCCTTCATCCGACGACTGGTTTATCCAACGCATGAAGTTGGGCAGAACAAATCCTGCTTCTTTACGGAAAATAAACACATTGTGCAGTTCCACCATATCCCACTCCGTTAATGTCAGTTCTTTGTCTTCATCGAAAAAGCGGAACGGGGCATTCTGGCTTACCCCCATATAGCAAACGCGGGCAGCCTTTCTCAGTCGTGACTTCCTATGATAAAGCAGTCTCACAAGAACGGCTTCCGACACATATTCATTCAGGGATTGGATGGACTTTAGCATCCATATCTTTTCACCGGTATGTCCGAATTGGAGTACCCGGTCATAAAATGCAGGCAATTCAAATGCAGTGGCAATGTTGTGGAAGTTTTCTTTGTTCATGTTATCCACCAGCTCTGCCTTGATTTCAATAAGCAACTCAATAATATTGTGATATTCGGATGATTTCAGACGTCTTTTTTTGTGGTGAAACTCTTTCGCTATCTCTTCCTTGGTTCTTAATTGGCGATCAAGGGCGATAGCTTTCATCGGCTCATAATACTGTTGGTGTATTTGTGCTTGATTACTTCTTTCTTTTTTCCGGGAATACACTCCATAAGCCAAATACAGGGACAGGATGAAATAAAAAATAACGCAGACGGTGACAACTATAACACAGATTCGTATTATCAAGGGATAACCGGTGAATGTATAATATAATAAATATAGATAATACATTACATAATCAAGGCCATATAATACAACGCTTCCGTCCATGTATTCCAATTAAAATGTATTGGTAAAGATAGTAAAACCCCTTTCTGCAAGAGTGTTTGGTGCAAAAATAATAAAACTTACTTTATATTAACGATTAAAAAGAAAAAACTTGCAGAAATAATTCAGAAGTTCAACATTCTGGTTATATATAACATGACAATAAAGGTAACAACTATGCTTTCATTGCTTTCATAGGATTATCCTTAGGGAAGTTGAGTAACTACCCTAGGGAGATTTTATAAACATCAGGTTGTTTTTGAAAAACAACTAGTTGATTGGAGACAAACAACAGGTCGTTTGCAGCAAACGACTTGATGTTTGCAGCCGTTGTCCGGATCGAAAAAGCACAAGTGGTGGTTGGGGACTATTTGTTATCGTTTATCTCTTCAAAATCTACATACTCTCCTTCGTCATCGTCGAATATCTTTTTTTGTTTCTTCGGTCGGGAGGTGCTTTGTGAAGATTTTCTTTGTTCGGAATGCTGTTCGCCCGGATTGCGCGTTGCTTTTCTGCCCAATCCGAAAAACAGGCGCAGAATGCCGCTTATAATCGATATGCCGAATATAAAGATAATAAGAAGTATGATGAAAAGAAAGCCAAATATACTTGCCATAAATAAATTCGTTTATACTGGTTAAAGTAATAGTATTACAACAAGTATGCCAACTTATTGTTTATTGCTTTTTTGTGTAACCAGAGAAAGAATAATATACCATATGATAATAGTTGCAAAACCACTGATTCGGAATATTGCAAGAAGAAGGATGCAAACAAGCAGAAATATAAAACTCACTTTATTCTCCTTCCATGAAAGATTTTTAAACTTCAATGAAAACATCGGTATTTCCGAAACGAGCAAATAGGAGAACAGGATTACCAGAATGAGCAGGTAGATAGCATTGAAAGATTCGGATACTGCAAACCCGTGTGCTCCTGCTGTCAATGCTCCCCAGAATATGGCATTTGCCGGGACAGGCAATCCTACGAAAGAACTCGTTTGGCGAGTATCATTGTTGAATTTGGCCAGTCTTAATGCCGAGAATACCGCAATAATAAAGCCAAAATAAGGAAATATATACCGGATGCTCTCCAGAAAAGCGGGATAGTGTACTTCTTTGAATAATGAAAAGACGATTAGCCCCGGAACCAAACCGAAGCTGATGTCATCGGCAAGTGAATCCAAGTCTTTGCCGATAGGTGAGTGGGCATTCAATAACCGGGCAAGCATTCCGTCGAAAAAATCAAAAACTCCGCTTAGTAGGATAAAGAAGAAAGCCCATTCATATTGAGCTTGGAAAGCCATTAAACAAGCTATGCAACCTGAAAACAAGTTTAGGCAGGTTACGGTGTTAGGGATATAACGGGTGATGCTGTTGGCCATAGTGGTGACTATTTAAGTTTAGCAATGACGGTTTCGTTTCCGGTAGTCAGTTGTCCCATTTTGACACAGACTTCTGTGCCTAACGGCAGATAAACGTCTACTCTCGAACCGAATTTTATGAAGCCCATATGCTCGTCGATGTAGCATTCTTCTCCTACTTCGGCATAAGTGACAATTCGGCGTGCCATTGCACCGGCAATCTGGCGTGCCATTATTTCCACACCTTCCGGAGTTTCAATTACAACCGTGGAGCGTTCGTTCTCGGTACTTGCTTTAGGCAGCCATGCTTTCATGAACTTACCGTTTTGATGTCCCACTTTCTTGATTGTTCCGTCAACGGGATACCAGTTGGCATGTACATTCAGGATGCTCATAAAAATAGAAATCATCAGGCGCTTGTCATGAAAATATTCATGTTCGTCCACTTCTTCAATTACTACAATTCTGCCATCGGCAGGAGCTACAACCACTTTTTCGGTATCGCCTTCGAACAAACGGATCGGACAACGGAAAAAGTTAACCATTAAAGAATAGGCAACGATGCTTATCAATGCCAGTATGTAGAATGGTATTTTTGTCTCAAATGCAAAAAACATAATTGCATTGATGGCAATGAAGAACGCGCAACTCCCAATCAGGATGTGTGTTCCCTCTCTATGTAGTCTTATTTTTTTTAGTTTCTTTAGTCGTCGACCCATTTCTTGTATTAATGTTTTAGTTCGCAAAAATAATCTTAATTTGAAAACCTGCCAAGTAAATAGCTCTACATTTCTTGTTTTTCACTTCTTTTCTCTAAAAAAAGATTACGGTTGATAACTTTTGGCTTTTCTTTTTGCACATAATCCCGAAGCTGAGTATCTTTATAACCTTTTTAAAATAGTAGCGAATTAATATAATATATGTGTCCTATGCAGGATTTTGTTCATTTACACGTTCACACCCAATATTCAATCCTTGACGGTCAGGCAAGCATCCCCCGTTTGGTAGATAAAGCCATAGCTAACGGAATGCGCGGTATTGCCATTACCGATCATGGTAACATGTTCGGTATAAAGGAGTTCTTCAATTATGTAAATAAGAAGAACAGTGGGACGAACGGCGAGATAAAAGATTTAAAGAAGAAACTCGTTGCACTCCAAAACGGCGAGGGAGAATGCGAAGATAGAGAAGCGGAGATAGCCCATTGCAAAGCTCAGTTAGAGGAAGCTAAACAAAAACTGTTTAAACCGATTATCGGTTGTGAGATGTATGTTGCCCGTAAGCGGTTGACCAATAAAAACGGGAAAGAAGACCAAAGCGGATATCACCTTATTGTGCTGGCTAAAAATAAAAAAGGTTATCACAATCTGATCAAACTCGTGTCGAAGGCATGGACAGATGGATTTTATTCCCGTCCGCGTACCGACAGAGCCGAGTTGGAGAAATATCATGAAGGATTGATTGTAGCTTCGGCATGTTTGGGAGGTGAAGTTCCCAAGAAGATAACACAGGGACGTTTCGATGAAGCCGAAGAAGCTATCCGTTGGTACAAGAATCTGTTCGGGGAAGATTATTATTTGGAGTTGCAGCTTCATAAAGCAACAGTTCCCCGTGCCAACCATGAAGCCTATAATTTACAGTTAAACGTAAACAAACATTTGATCGAGTACTCGAAGAAGTTCAATGTCAAATTGATTTGCACGAATGACGTTCACTTTGTCGATGAAGAGAATGCCGAGGCCCATGATCGTTTGATTTGTTTAAGTACGGGTAAAGATTTGGATGATCCTAATCGTATGCTCTATTCCAAACAGGAGTGGATGAAAACGAAAGAGGAGATGAATGAAATCTTTAAAGATGTTCCCGAAGCTCTTGCAAATACCGTTGATATTTGCAATCAGGTTGAGTTCTATAGCATTGACCATGCACCTATCATGCCGACGTTTGAAATTCCTGTGGAGTTTGGAACGGAGGAAGAGTATCGCAAACGCTTTTCGGAAGAAGACCTCTTTAATGAATTTACACGGGATGAGAATGGAAAAGTGGTGCTCACGGAGGAAGATGCAAAATCTAAGATAAAGAAGCTTGGCGGTTATGACAAACTTTACCGTATTAAGCTCGAAGCAGACTACCTGAAGGAACTTGCTTACAAGGGTGCGAAGAAACTATATGGAGAGGAACTGTCGGATGAAGTGAAAGAGCGAATGAACTTTGAGCTTCATATCATGAAAACAATGGGTTTCCCGGGTTACTTCCTTATTGTGCAGGATTTTATTGCTGCGGGACGTGCCATGGGAGTGTCTATCGGACCGGGACGTGGTTCTGCCGCCGGTTCTGCCGTGGCTTATTGTTTGGGAATTACCAAGATTGATCCTATTAAATATGACTTGCTGTTTGAACGTTTCCTGAATCCCGACCGTATTTCATTGCCTGATATTGATGTCGATTTCGATGATGACGGACGTGGTGAAGTGCTTCGTTGGGTAACTGAGAAATATGGACAAGAGAAAGTTGCCCACATTATTACTTATGGTACGATGGCGACTAAACTTGCTATCAAGGACGTTGCCCGTGTTCAGAAGCTTCCGCTCTCGGAGTCGGATAGGTTGGCTAAATTGGTTCCGGACAAGATTCCCGATAAAAAGCTGAATCTGAAGAATGCCATTGAATACGTACCGGAGTTGCAAGCGGCGGAAGTTTCGCCTGATCCTTTGGTGCGCACTACTCTTAAGTATGCGAAAATGCTCGAAGGTAATGTTCGCGGAACAGGTGTACATGCTTGTGGTACTATTATTTGCCGTGATGATATTACGGACTGGGTTCCGGTCAGTACGGCGGATGATAAGGAAACCGGAGAAAAGATGCTGGTTACCCAGTATGAAGGTTCTGTAATCGAGGATACCGGATTGATAAAGATGGACTTCTTGGGATTGAAAACTTTGTCAATCATTAAAGAAGCCGTTGAGAATATCTATCAGAGTCAGGGAATCGTGCTCGACATAGATCAGGTTTCTATTGAAGATCCCGATACTTATAAACTATATAGTGACGGACGAACAATCGGTACATTCCAGTTTGAATCTGCCGGAATGCAGAAATACCTGCGGGAATTGCAGCCCACAACGTTTGAAGACTTGATTGCCATGAATGCCCTTTATCGTCCGGGCCCAATGGATTATATCCCTGATTTCATTGACCGTAAACATGGACGTAAACCAATCGAGTATGATATTCCCGTTATGGAGAAATATCTGAAAGATACTTATGGTATTACGGTTTATCAGGAACAGGTGATGCTTTTGTCCCGATTGCTTGCCGACTTTACCCGCGGTGAATCTGATGCACTTCGTAAAGCAATGGGTAAGAAGTTGAGGGACAAGCTAGACCACATGAAGCCTAAATTCATTGCGGGCGGTCAGAAGAACGGGCATGATCCTAAAGTGCTCGAAAAGATTTGGGGAGACTGGGAAAAGTTCGCTTCCTATGCGTTCAACAAGTCTCATGCCACCTGTTATTCGTGGGTAGCTTATCAGACTGCCTTCCTGAAAGCCAACTATCCGGCGGAATATATGGCTGCTACGATGAGCCGCAACATTTCGAACATTACTGAAATCACAAAGTTGATGGATGAATGTAAAATGATGAGGGTAGCGGTTTTGGGGCCGGATGTGAATGAAAGTAATTTAAAGTTTACCGTTAACAGGAAAGGTGCTATCCGTTTCGGAATGGGGGCGGTGAAAGGTGTTGGCGAAGGTGCTGTTGAGGCTATTGTTACCGAACGCAAGAAGAACGGTCCATATAAGAGCATCTTTGATTTTGTGCAACGCGTCAATCTGACGGCATGTAACAGAAAGAACATTGAAAATCTGGCTCTTGCCGGAGGATTTGATAACTTTACGGAACTAAAGCGGGAACAATATTTTGCAGTGAACACCAAAGGGGAAACCTTTATTGAAACACTGCTTCGTTATGGAAATAAATATCAGGACGATAAAAATGCTGCTGTAAACTCACTGTTTGGCGGTGATAATGTAATTGACATAGCTACTCCCGAAATTCTTCCGGCTGCCCCGTGGAGTGATTTGGAACGTTTGAATAAAGAAAGGGATTTGGTTGGTATTTACTTGTCTGCCCATCCCCTCGACGAATATTCCGTAGTACTTGAAGAGGTTTGTAATACTCACATGACCGATCTGGCGGATAAGGCAGCACTTGTAAATCGTGATGTTACAATGGGAGGAATTATTACTAATGTGCGTGAGGGGTATGGTAAAACAGGTAAACCTTATGGTATTGTCCGCATGGAAGACTACTCAGGTTCGGCAGAATTGCCATTTTTTGGAAATGATTGGATAGAATGGCGGAACTATTTGGCTGTCGGAATGTTTTTATTTATAAAAGCAAAATGTCAGCCGCGTCAGTGGAAGCCCGATGAACTCGACTTGAAAGTGACAGGTATTGAATTGTTGCCGGATGTAAAAGACGAGAAAATTGAGAAAATAACCATTGCTGCTCCGTTGGATGATTTGAATGAGGAACTAATAACCGAGTTGGCAACGCTTATAAAAAATAATCCGGGAAAGGCGGAACTTTATTTTAGAGTGAAGGATGGCGATGGACAGATGTCTGTAAATATGATGTCCCGCTCCATGAAAATATCGGTTAGAAAAGACTTGATAACGTTTTTAAAGATGCGACCGGAGTTGAACTATAAAATAAATTAGTATATTTGTGGCATTATTATAAATAAACAATTAAAAACAAATAGATTATGGCTTTACAGATTACAGATCAGAATTTTGAAGAATTGGCTAATGATAGCAAACCTTTAGTAGTTGATTTTTGGGCAACATGGTGCGGTCCTTGCAAAGCAATCGCTCCTATTGTGGAAGAACTTGCTGCCGAATATGAAGGAAAGGTAAACATCGGTAAGTGTGATGTAGATGAAAACGACGGAGTTACCGGTAAATTCGGTATTCGTAATATCCCTACAATTCTTTTCATTAAGAATGGCGAAGTGGTAGACAAACAAGTTGGTGCTGCTCAAAAGGCTGCCCTTAAGGCTAAAATCGACGCTTTGTTATAATACATACCTGATAAAAACAAAAAAACATGGGTTTAGAAGACGATTTCTTATTGGAGGATGAAGATGACGAAAAGACTGTCGAATTCATCAAGAATTACCTGCCGCAAGAACTGAAAGATAAGTTTACCGACGATGAGTTGTATTACTTTCTCGATGTAATGGTAGATTATTATTCTACAAGCGGATGTTTGGATGTTCAGCCTGATGCTGACGGTTTCATTAACATTGACCAAGACGAGATTGTCAACTATATTGTTAATGAAGCTAAGAAAGACGGAATGGGCGAATATGCTCCCGAAGATATTTTATTCGTGGTTCAAGGTGAAATGGAATATGGCAATTCACTGGGACAAGTAGAATAAGTATGATAAATTAGTAATATGGAAAAAGGCAGTTAATTGTTAACTGCCTTTTTTATTTCGTTTTATTGCTGGTAGAAAAAGAAGACTGCCGCTCCAATGAGAATAATTCCCAATACTCCGTAAAATAGCCTTGCCTTTCCCCGTCCCACATTGCGCACTATCATTTGGGCATTTTGTGCTGTGAAAAACCAGTTCCAGTTAAAAATAGCAGCAAGTAGTGATAGGACTCCTGCTAAAGCAAACAGTATCTGAACAAAGTATTTTGCTCCCATAGTTTTATAAGGTAATGAGTCGGCCTCCGTCTTCCTGTTCCTCGATAGTTACCTTTATAGCATTCTCCGGAAGTAATTCTTCCACTAATTCCGGCCATTCGATGAAACAAAGTGCTCCCGAGTAGAAATAATCTTCATATCCCATGTCATAAACTTCTTCCAGTTTCTTGATACGGTAAAAATCGAAGTGATAAATCAATTCTCCGGTTTCATCGGAACGGTATTCGTTGATGATGGCAAATGTAGGTGAGTTAATGACATCTGTAACACCGAGGCATTCGCAAACAGCTTTGATGAAAGTTGTTTTGCCGGCTCCCATTTTTCCGTAGAAAGCAAACACGGTGTTGTCGTCCATAGCATTGATAAACTGCTTGGCTGCGTCATGGATATTGTCCAGAGATGAAATCTTTATTTCCATAATAGTTATGCGTTGTTAGTTATTTTCTTGAAGATGATTCTGCCAACCTTGCATACGGCGTATATAAGAATGGAGAAAAAAATGATAGATGCCCCCGAGGGCACGTTATGTCTGTAAGAAATATATAATCCTCCCAAACACCCGATATATCCGATAAGTATGGATAACCAGATAATCCGCTTAAAATTATAGGTAAATAAGTTGGCGGTCATTTGGGGAATGGTAAGCAGGGATATAACAAGTACAATGCCCACCATGCGCAGGCAAGCCACTATGGTGAGGGCAATGAACATCATCATCAGATACTCGAAAACCACTACGGGGATACCTTGCGAACGGGCAAACTCCCTGTCGAAAGCTATTGATATAATAGGATGTATGAACAGGGTGAAAAATACAATCAGGATAATTGAAAGCAGGGCAAGGATCAGAATATCTGTTTGTGTAATGGTAAGGATATTGCCAAAAAGGAATGCCGATAAGTCGGGAGCAAATCCCGGAGAAAGGAAAGTGAACATGATACCGAGTGCCATGCCCAATGTCCAGAATACTGCAATGGCAGAATCTTCACGCATATCATTCCGTTTGCTCAACCACTCTACTCCGAAAGCCGAGAATACGGAAAAAACAGCCGCCGCCAAGATAGGGGAGATTCCGGTATAAAGCCCTAAACCGACACCACCGAAAGAAGCATGCGTAATTCCTCCACTGATAAAAACCAGTCGGCGGGTTACTATGTAAGTCCCGATAATGCCACAGGCAATACTGGCAAACAAACTACCCAGCAAGGCGTTCTGAAAAAATGTATATTGTAGTAAATCCATTCTTTTTAGTGTTTAACGTTTAGTGATAAGTGATTAATGTTAGTCACTTATCACTAAACGCTAATAGTTATTTAAACCTTCTTTCACCTACAACAAGGAAAACCTCGTCTTTCAGTTCATCCGGCAGATTAATTCCCCGCAGTTGCAAACTTCTGTTCCAACCGGCAACGTCCACCTCTTTCATGGTATAGAATACTTCACGGAACTGCTCTACCTGTTCATCTGTATATTCATCGGAAGGCATGCCTTGATATTGGTCTAACTCCTCATCGTCATAGTATTCTACCGTTTTGCTTACTGCTGCAAGCAAACTGTCTTTTTCGCATACGGCATGCTGGCCGCAGCATTCACTGTCCACCTCCTTTACTTCGGGGAAACTTTCCAGTTCTCCGTTTTCTATTTTCTTTTGAATCCGTTTGTTACGGATGAATCCTGCAATAGCAGCAATCATGCAAAGAAAAAGAAGGCTTATGACTAATATCCACATACGCTGAATTGTATTTTAAACAAAGTTACTCATTTAATCATTGATAATGAATCCGGCTAATCTTAAATCTTCCCAATAATTGGGATAAGACTTGGAAACGACTTGAGGATCATTGATTGTGATATGCTGATTGATAAGGCACATCGGTGCAAAAGCCATTGCCATGCGGTGATCTTCGTAAGTGTCGATAACCGGGATTGCATCAGCTTCGCAACGTTCTCCGTTCCAACTCAATATAGAATTGTTTTCTTCTCTCAGGATGTACCCCAATTTCCCAAGTTCTTTTATCAGTGCGGCAATCCGGTCTGTTTCTTTTATCTTCAAACTTTGCAAGCCTGTGAAGCGGAACGGTAGTCCCAATGCCACACAGGTGACTACGAATGTCTGTGCCAAATCCGGTTCGTTCACAAAGTCATAATCTAACTTTGCCGGTAGTTTGCCTGTCTTTTTCAGCATCACCCCCCACGGTGTAAATTTGGTTTTTATTCCCAAACGGGCAAATATGTCTGCCACTTTGCTATCACCCTGATAACTGTTGGGGAACAGTCCGAGCAATTCCACTTCCGCATCTTTCGCTAGGGCGACAATCTCGTACCAATATGAAGCAGCCGACCAATCGGATTCTACTGTAAAGGGAACGGGAGCATATGGGTGAGGTTCCACTTTTATGCTGCTTTCGGCTATCCATTCTGCTTTTGCACCAAAATCTTTCATCAGTTGCAAGGTCAGGTCTATGTAGGGTTTGGAAACAACCTCTCCGGTGAGATGAATGGTTAATCCGTGTTTCAGGATGGGAGCAATCATCAGCAAAGCCGATATGTATTGCGAACTGACATCTCCTTTTAAAGAAATTTCTTTTTTGGTAAGCAACGCTCCTGTGATCTTCAGAGGAGGAAAACCGTCTTCACCTACATATTCTATGTGTGCTCCCAAAGTGCGCAGGGCATCTACCAATATGCGGATGGGACGTTGTTGCATCCTTTTGGTTCCCGTAATTATTCTGGTTCCCTCGCTAACCGATAAAAAAGCTGTGAGAAAGCGCATGGCAGTTCCGGCAGCCATAATATCAATCGTTTCATTTTCTTCGCTCAAGGCTTTAACCATAACACTTGTGTCATCGCAGTCGGACAGGTTATCGGGTGTGAAACTGCCTTTTCCCAATGCATTAATGACAAGTGCCCTGTTGCTGATACTCTTTGAAGCCGGTAGTTTAATGGTGGCGCGGATATTATCGGGTGCTGAAACCTTTATTTGCATGATAATTAACTTGATAATTTTGACTGGCAAAGATAGCTAATTATTTGCTTATAAGATTTAAAATCCGTCCACTTTCTCCTCCAATTCTTCTTCCTGATTTGTGATACCCAACAGATGATTTATTTTTCTTCTTTTTTCCAAGTCTTTGAAATAGCTCTCTACTACTTTGTAAATATCGAAGTGATAGGTGGAGCCGGCAGCCATGTCAAGTGATTCGACCATATTCTTTACTGCCTGTTGGAGCTTATCCGATTCAATCAGATGCAGCTCATTGCTGTGAATAAGATACTTTTCCATAACCGTACTTATTTTAATGTTCTAAAGACAGAACGTTCGGAGCTTAGAGAAAGTTTGGGCAATTAATAATTCTTTTGAAGTTACCTGAATAAGTATTGGTGTAAATAAGAATATTAGTTACTTTTGTAGAGTAATGTGAAGAGTAAGGTTTTATGAGCGGACTGAATATTAAAAATGAATTTTATCCCGATTGTCCTATCCGGAATATATTATCCCGCATAGGAGATAAGTGGTCGTTGCTGGTGCTTTATATTTTGAATCAGACTCCTGTGATGCGGTTTAGTGAGTTGCAAAAAGCCATTCCGGACATTTCTCAGAAAATGCTGACTGTCACTCTCCGTACATTGGAAGAGGATGGTTTTGTGAAACGTAAGGTTTATGCAGAAGTTCCTCCGAGAGTTGAGTATTCTTTGACAGACCGCGCTGTCTCTTTGTTGCCTCATGTCAATTCTTTGATAGGTTGGGCAAAAGAGAATATGGATGCAATTATGAAAGATAGGAAAAAAGTGGTGTAGAAGGCTTAACTCTATAAGATAAGGTTGAACTTCCCTGCACTGTGGCACAAGGGCGATAAATATTTGTGGTATAGATAAATTGGTGTGCCGCAAAGCTGTGAAGTTATAGTCTTTTTCCCGCACCATTCATATAAAATTAAGGTCTTGTATCTTCTGCGAACCGGGGAAGAAAAAGAATGCAAATACTGTAAATTACTGAGCTTGTTTAGCTCCTGAAATTTGGATATTCCCGAAATATTTCGTATATTTGTAGTATGTAAAAGGAACTAAATACTGCGGTTCCTTTTGTTATATTCCTGCCTAATCATAGTTACACTACGTCTTCTTGCCAGTTACTGTACACTGACTACTGAGTTAGTGTACACCGTCTCACCTGTTAGTGTACACTGACAAGCTAACATGTTCCGTTGTTTTCCCTTAGTTGTCCTTATGTTTTTTTTAATTGTCCCGGTGAATTGATTTAGTTAACCGGTTGAATAGAATAAATAACGTGTTGTTTGAATCATCCCTGTGCGGGGATGAAAGTATTCGATTCATTTGCTCGTGGCACATGAAACATGCTTGTATATAGTTAGTTAACTGTGTTGTGCTGCGGTGCGGGGAAGTTGAATGTATTCTTGTAGGAGGACGGTCTTTTTTCATTGAAAAGTGTTGTCGGTTAATTTTTAATAATAAATGGTTCATAAGGTACAATGGACTATGCTTTTTCTATATTTGTACATAAAGTATAAAAAGAGGAAATAACAGCGAGTTATTAACGTTTCGTTGTTAGCTACACATTATCATAAACAGATACGAATGAAATTTAGAATATTGGCAACAATACACTTGATAGGGATAGCATTAGCAATATTGAGATTATGCTTCATTCCATTCGAAAACCATTTACGATATGGTATCGGGCATGTAGTATGTTGGGTAATCATTATAACTGCTGTTCTTGCCTTTTTCTGTGTACCTCAAACAATGCTTTTGCGAAAGTGGATTAAATGGTATTTTGGGGTTTATCTTTTTAATACATGCTTTATGGCATTATATCCGTTGGCAATAGTTGTTTTGTTTATAATGGCTGCATTTGTACCCGAAGGGTGGCGTTTGCAGGTGGCAGAGGATTGTTTTGTGCAAGCTCTGATACCCAAACCGATAGAGTGCGAAAACACTACTTATGTTATTCGCAAATGGGAGGATGTAAATTATACCGATAATAATGAAAGATTTTATCTGTATAGAAAAGCACCGCTTGTTGAACATCTGATAAGCATACGTTACGCTGCAGGTGTTGAGTCTGAAAAAGGGTATGCAAGGCGGATTTTAGAAGTGAACGAAAACAAGGAAATACTTAAAGTTGAAGTGGATGTCTATACTGGTTATGACTTTGCTAGAAAAGAAATTCAAGAATGGGAAATAATAAAGAGGAAATAAAATGATGACATATAGCAACATCCCTTAAAAGGATTCAAAGATATTATTAAAATGATAAAAATAAAAAAAGCATCAACAGTCATCAGACTATCAATGCTTTATGGTTAGTCGGGGTGAGAAGATTCGAACTTCCGACCACACGCCCCCCAGACGCGTACTCT
>CABUKU010000038.1 GCA_902492205.1 uncultured Bacteroides sp.
ACTAAATTTTTCTCTTTTGGTCAGCAAATAATATCCGTGAAAATATCTTGTATTTAGTTGATACTATAGGCGAAAACATAACGGAATTTTGTACCTTTGTTGTCGGATAGAAGATAGGTGAACTTCATTGAGGATACAATATTTCCTCATGGTTCTGATTCATTGAGAAAAGAGTGTAAAACAGCCTCAAAAACAAGTCTCAGAGGTCCCAAAAACAACTTTTCTACCGATTAAATTGCAATAATCTATCATTCAGGCTGCTATGTATGCTGCATCGTTCAATGTAATTGTAAAAACAAGGGTTGTACCGTTTAAAAGAGCAAAACACTTAGTGTCAATAGCGTAAATATGCTGTGTGAGCAAATAACTCCGTCCCCAAAAACAATATAAATAACAAATCATAATGCAATGGCAGACAACTACATAGAAAACCAATACGAACAATACCAAGCACGGAAAGCGGCTTGGGAGAGGGAAAAGAAATTCGGTAAAAAGAAGAAGAAAGTAAAAGCCATTACTAAAAGCGAGAACTCCATGTCCATACTACCAGCAACCAGTAATGACTATGACAAATTGATTTGCCTGTGGGAAGCATCCGTCAGGAGCACCCACCATTTCCTGACCGAGAAAGATATTCAATTCTATAAACCACTGATACGGAATGAATATTTCCCGGCAGTGGAGCTTTATGTTATCAAGAATAGTGAAGCAGAACCAGAAGCTTTCTTGGGATTGAGCGAGGACAACATCGAGATGTTATTTGTACATCCTTCTGCTCAAGGAAAAGGGCATGGCAAGAAATTGATTGAGTTTGCCATTCATAAAAGGGATATTTACAAGGTGGATGTGAATGAGCAAAACGATAAGGCACTGCAATTCTATCTCAACAGGGGATTTAAATTGACGGGGCGGGATGCGACAGACGCACAAGGCAACCCCTATCCTATTTTGCACATGCAATATTATATTCGCCCTGTGAAGCAAAACAAGAAAGAGTATCTTGATCTTTTATTGCTTGCCGATGAAGAAGAACAAATGATAGACCGTTATCTGGAACGCGGAGAAATGTTTGCCTTATATGATGACGACCTGAAATCTATTTGTGTGATTACCGAAGAAGGCAACGGAGTATCTGAAATAAAGAGCATTGCCACTTATCCGCAGTACCAGCATCAAGGTTACGGCAAACAACTGATAGAGTTTCTTTTCAAGCACTATCAAAGCCGTTGCACCACCATGCTTGTAGGCACAGGTGACACCCCGCTCACTATTCCGTTTTACGAACATTGCGGATTCACTTACTCACACCGCATCAAAGACTTCTTTACCAAGAATTACAGTCAACCCATAATAGAAGGCGGAGTGTTGCTAACGGACATGGTTTACCTGAAAAAAGAGATGTAATTACAATACACTTTCACTTTCTTCACTCACCCTGTCAACCCTAAAACTACCGGGAACGGGAAAATAAAAAGGGGCACGACGGTAGCCGGGATGAGTTAATCTGCCCTGCTCCACCCTTTCTTGCAAACGGCGGAGGGCTGTACCGGGACGTAAACCACATAACTGTGCAAGCTCACGGGTAGTGATACAGTCGTGTTCCTGAAAATAGTCCGCCAACATTCCGTCAATCTCTATGTCGGTCAACTCCTTGGAACGGCGGGGAAAGCGGACGCGCTCGAATTTTGTTCCCGCCAACTCACGCAACAATTTCTTCTCAGGAGTGTACACCACTCCCCCACAACAGATACTCTCGGCACGGATTTCGTTCACGGAACAAACGGCAGGAGACTCGGCTTTAATGCGGAATGAGCCCACACCATCGAGGTGCACACTGCATCCGTCGGAGAGTTTTTCTTGCAATAAGTCTGCCAGACCGACTAAGGCGGACAGCACATCGCCCTTTTGAAGACTGCAACGATTGGCAATGGTTTCCACCAACTTTTCGGTGGTAATACTCTCTTTTACCACCAAGCGGGCATGGTATATCTCTTTGTCCTTGTCTTTGGGTTGAGGGGTACGGAAAAAGTCATAGTTTGCACTCATTTTATACTAGTAGTTTTTAATGCGGAAACTAACCATTCCGCACAGTTATTTTATCTGTTTACCCGGTATATATTTACTAACGCACAATATATCAATAAGCTAACGCACATTATGTGTAAAAGCTACATCACAATATGTGCATTAACTTATGCACATAATGTGCGTTAGTTAATATGTGAGTACAAAGATACTAAATAATACTGAGAGAAACCATAATCATTCGGGTTATTCCGGTTAGACAAATTTTATCAATAACAATAGTGAAGGATACAATCCTAAATTTAAGTAAGCAGTTTTTATTAAATATCCTTTCCTCATTCAAAACTTTACCTTATATTTGTATTGTCTCTCAGGAGGCATTGTTCTTTGAATTAAAAGTAAACACGAAAGCGTTTATTACGTTGGCTTTGATAAATTCCGCCAGAATTAAACAGCATACCAACTAATAGATAAACGTTCAGGCTGTGGTATATCCATAGGCGTGGGCGTTCTCTGTTGGTATGCGGGGGTCTGGCGGCTCCTTTCAAAGCCGGAGGATTGTCCCCACGCTCTATAAATATAATATAGAAAGAGATTGATATGAGGGCAACCCGATACATAGTTGTATTCTCAGGTCCTCGCCTCACTCCGAAGGCAGTCCCTAAATCTCTTTTGAGAGGCGGGGACTGCTTTTTTTTATATCTTTACCGCCGTTTCCATTATAAACTAAAGTATGTTACACCCGTTCAACAGAGCAATTCAACAAACAGAACTCCCTTTGCAGTTCACCTATCCTTTCCACTACACTCCGCATCCGCTATGTGTGGAAGCAGCAAATGAAGTACAGGCTTACCTTGCCACCCGTGAAGAGTGGAAAGAAGAACTGGACAAAGGAAAGATGTTTGGTGTGTTGGTGGTGCAGACTCCTGCGGGCAACGTAGGTTTCCTTGCCGCCTTTTCGGGCATACTTGCAGGGGAAAACCTGCATTCCTATTTTGTTCCACCCGTTTATGACTTGCTGCAACCCGGCGGATTCTTCAAGATAGAGGAAGAAAATATATCGGCTATCAATGCGGAAATCCGGCGTTTGGAAAACGATAAAGAGTATCTTCTCCAACTGCACACCCTGAAGGAAACCACCAAACAGGCGGAACAAGAACTGACAACCGCCAAAGCTGCACTGAAAGCAGCAAAGGAAAAACGCGAACAGAGGCGGAAAAGCAATCCCGATGCTGCGGAGCTTGCCGGAATGATTCGGGAAAGCCAGTTCGGAAAAGCGGAATTGAAACGAATGGAACGTCAATGGAAAGAGCGCATATCTGCCCTGCAAGGGGAGATTAATGTATTCAATGCGCTTATTGAAATCCTAAAGACGGAACGTAAAACCCGTTCGGCAGCCTTGCAACAGAAGCTTTTCGGACAGTTCAAAATGCTTAATGCACACGGAGAAGTGAAAGACTTATGCGATATTTTCCGCCGCACCGTTCAAAAGACTCCACCGGCAGGCGCAGGCGAATGTGCTGCTCCGAAGTTGCTGCAATACGCTTATCTCCATAACTTAACTCCCATTGCGATGGCAGAATTCTGGTGGGGAGCTTCACCCAAAACCGAAATACGCCGTCATGGTTATTACTATCCCGCTTGCAAAGGGAAGTGCGAACCTATCCTCGGCCATATGCTCCGGGGACTTAACGTAGAGCCTAATCCGCTTGCTGCCGATGCACATAAGAACATAGAACCCGGAATTATCTACGAAGACGAATGGTTATTGATAGTAAACAAGCCCGCAGGCATGTTGTCCGTTCCCGGAAAAGAGAAGGCCGAATCGGTGGGCGAATGGGCTAAACGTAAATATCCCGATGCGACAGGCCCTATGATAGTTCACCGTTTGGACATGGCAACTTCGGGCTTGCTGCTCATAGCCAAGACCAAAGAAATACACCAGAACTTACAGGCACAGTTCAAGAACCGCACAGTAAAGAAACGCTATATCGCCCTGCTTGAAGGAAACGTAGTACAAAAAGAAGGAACCGTCAACCTGCCACTCTGCATGAATCCGCTGGACAGGCCCCGGCAGGTAGTAGATGAAGTTCATGGAAAACCGGCAATAACCAACTATCGCGTACTGAGCCGGGAAAGCAAAGAAACGCGCATTGCATTTTATCCGTTAACAGGGCGCACGCACCAACTTCGTGTCCATGCCGCCCACCCGGATGGATTGAACGCCCCGATTAAAGGGGATACACTCTACGGAAAGGAAGCAGACAGGCTGTATCTGCATGCGGAAAGCATCACTTTCAAGCATCCCGCAACAGGAGAAACCGTCACGATAGAAGCCGAAGCCGGATTTTAACTCCGGCAATGACAATTGCTTAAGACGTTACTTCACCTCTTTAGGCGAACCGTGCCACGAGCATCCAAGGCAATACACTTCCGAGAGGTCGAACCCCTCCATACTGTCACCGGGATATTTGGGAACCACTTTCCCTCCCTCGGTTACATAAACCAATAATCGCTCTTCCTTGTCATTCTTTACATACATGGAAGCTATTTTGCATTGAGGACATAATCCTTTCTTCATCTTCTTTTTCTTTTTAAATTATTCATTTGCACCACCTGCCTTTATCTGTTCCTGATTCAAAGCAAAATACTTTCCTTTCAGGGAGAGCAGTTCCCGGTGGTTTCCACGCTCCACAATCCTGCCATGTTCGAGTACCAGAATCATATCGGCATTACGAATAGTAGACAAGCGGTGGGCGATAACAAGACTCGTCCTGCCTTTCATAAGCTGGTCGAGCCCTTTTTGTATAAGCAATTCACTGCGGGTATCTATGTTGCTGGTAGCCTCATCGAGCAAAAGGATGGGCGGATCGGCAACGGCGGCACGGGCAATGTTGAGCAACTGCCGTTGCCCTTGACTGAGGTTTGCCCCGTCGTTCTCCAACAAAGTATCATAACCATGCGGCAAGCGTTTGATAAACGAATGGGCAGCAGTAAGCTTTGCGGCTGCCACTACTTCTTCATCTGTTGCTTCAAGCCGTCCGAAGCGTATATTCTCCCTCACTGTCCCCGTGAACAAATGGGTATCCTGCAACACAATAGCCATTGACCGGCGGAGATTGGAACGGCATATCCTGCGGATAGGGTAACCGTCAACGGTGATTTCCCCCGACTGAATATCGAAGAAACGGGGAAGCATGTTCAGAATAGTGGTCTTACCCGCTCCCGTAGCTCCCACCAAAGCAATCTTACTACCGGCCGGAGCATGGAAAGAAACACCTTTGAGGATTATCTTATCGGGTTTGTAACCGAAATAAACATCTGTCATTGCCACATCCCCTTTTACTTCCTTGAGGGTAACGGCATCGGGCAAGTCGGAACTTTCGGGCGACTCGTCAATCACCTGAAAGATGCGTTCGGCTCCGGCGAGTGCCGCCTGAATACTATTATATAGGCTTGCCAACTCATTGATAGGCCGTCCGAACTGACGGGAATATTGCAAGAAAGCAGCAAGACCGCCCACATCGAACCCGCGGAAGATAGCAAGCAATGCACCGATAATGGTGATAAGCACATAATTGAGCGTGCTCAGATTCTGCATTATCGGCATCATCAAACCTGAAAAGAACTGGGCTTTCTGCGACTTCTCCCGCAACTCCGCATTGAGCACATCAAAGTCTTTCTCCACTTTCTTCTCATGTCCGAACACCTTTATCACTTTCTGACCGCTAATCATTTCTTCTATATAGCCGTTCATTGCCCCAAGCGACTCCTGCTGCGCCTTGAAATACTTCCGACTCCGCCTCACGATGCCTTTGGCACTGAGAAACATCAAAGGAACAGTGACAAGCGTCACCAAAGTAAGAATGGGACTGATAATCATCATCATGCAGAATATCCCGATCACCGTAAGGACAGCCGAAAGCATATCCGACAAACTATCTGTCAGAGCATCACTGATGCGGTCTATATCATTGGTGTAGCGGCTCATCAAGTCGCCATGTTGGTGCGTATCGAAGTAACCGACAGGCAAGCGTTCCATCTTCTCGAACAAATCGAAACGCATACGGGTTACTGTCCTCTGCCCTATCTTGTTCAGCAGAATATATTCCACATAAACGGCTGCAACTCCCGTAAGATAAATTGCACCGAGCACAAGCAATATGCGTACAAGCCCCGAAAAATCTCCCGGAAGAATATAATCGTTGATAATGGGGCGGAGCATGTACGATCCTGCAAGATTGGCAGCAATACCGATAACGATAAGCACACCGATAACAATCAGCAGCAAGCGGTCGCAAGCCAGATAGGACACCAACCTGCAAAAAGTCTTTCCCGCAGATCGGGGTTTGCTGTTATATTTCAAATGATCGTGATGTCCCATACCTAAAAGATTGATTGCTGTGAATGATATATTTCCTGATACACTTCCGATGTCTGCATCAATTCGTCCGGAGTGCCTATCGCATTGACTTCCCCATCCTCAAGAACTATCACCTGGTTTGCCGACTGCATGGTTCCGATGCGCTGGGTAATGATAAGCACAGTAGTGTCACGGAGCAAACTGTTCAGGTTCTCCCGTATCTTCAATTCCGTTTCGGAGTCTACCGCACTCGTACTGTCGTCCAGAATCAGTATCTTAGGTTTGCGGAGCAACGCACGGGCAATGCAGATACGCTGCTTTTGTCCGCCCGAAACATTAATGCCTCCACGTCCCAAGAGTGTATCATATCCATCGGTAAATCCCATGATAAAGTCATGCGCCTGTGCCGCACGGGTAGCCTCTTCTATCTCTTCCATCGTGGCATCCGGCTTTCCCCAACGAAGGTTATCAAGGATAGTTCCCGTAAACAGTTCATTCTTTTGCAACACCATGCCGATGTGTGCATGCAGTTCGTCCAGATTATAGTCTCTCACGGAAACACCGTCAATCAAGACTTCCCCCGAAGTAGCATCATACAGGCGGGGAATGAGTTGAACAAGCGAACTCTTTGCCGAGCCGGTAGCTCCCACTACCGCAACCGTTTCGCCGGACGGAATGTGGAAACTGATGTTCCGCAACACATCCGTTTCACCTCCCCCATAACGGAAGCTGACATTATTGAAAACTATATCGCCTGCCCCTACCTTATATATATTACGCAACCCCACCGGAGTATTCTCCAAAGAAGGTTCCGTGTCGAGCACATCCACTATGCGGCGGGAAGAAGCGGAAGCTCTTGCAAAAGTCATTGTCACCACCGAAAGCATCATCAGCGACATAAGCACCTGCACCAGATAGTTGACAAACGAAATAAGCTCTCCTACCTTTAGTTCTCCCGCCATTACTTTCCCGCCGCCCACCCACAGGATAGCAATCATGGAAAGGTTCATCACCAACTGCATGGCAGGGAATATGGTCACTATAATGTTGGAAGCACGGATAACCATGTCGCGCAAGTCCTCACTGCTTCGGGTAAACTTCCGTTCTTCAAAGTCTTCCCGCACAAATGACTTTACCACACGAATGTTTATCAGGTTTTCGCGTACCACTTCATTCAGGTGATCTACTTTCTGCTGCACCTTGATAAAATAAGGAAAGCCCTTGCTCAGTATCAGGTAAATGAAGATACCCATTACAGGAATAGCCGCCAATAAAACCAAAGCCAACTCCTTGTTGATCCGGATAACAAAGAACACGGACATCAACATCAATAAAGGTGAACGGAGCATCAGGCGCATGGACATCAACACTACAAGCTGGATTCGGGATATATCACTCGTAAGCCTTGTTATAAGAGAACCGGTACTGAAACGGTCTATATCAAAAAACGACAGCTTTTGTATCTTGTCGAATAACTTTGTGCGGAGGTCTGTTCCAAACCCTATGGAAGTGCGGGAGGACACATATACATTCATAACATTGAAAGCCACTCCCAAGAGGGACATGCCTATCATGTAAGCTCCTACTCTGACAATAACCGAGAGGTCTTGTTTCATTACTCCGTTGTCCACAATATCTGCCATAAACATAGGCTGCACCGTTTCACACAGCACAGTAACCAATACAAGGAAAGGGCACACTAACAAACCTGCCTTGTACTTGCGGAGTATCTGCCAATATCTTTTCACTTCAATTACAAAACCAATTCTTTAAACAATCTTTCGAGGGTGGCATCAAGGTCGCCGGAGAAGCCGGGATGCGGACGGGAGGTCTGAATGCAAGCACTTCTGATTGCCGTGAGCCAACGGAAACGTTCGGGAACATCGAAGCGGGCGATTTTGCCTCCGTCTTCCTCCCCCTTGCAAACCTTATCAAAGACTTGCAAGCCTGCTTTGAGGCATTCTATATCCACTTCCGTAGAAAAGAGAGATAGTTTATTCTCATCTACATGGTATTTCGCTTTGACATAGTTTGCCTGCTTGGAGAACAATACTATTCCCACATTGATAAACTCCTCACGCTCCACACGGGGAACGAAACGTATCACGGCATATTCATATAAGTGCTTTCCTTGCATCTTGTGCTTCTTTTACAAATAAATCGGAATGATGAACCCTTTCTTCCAAAAACTGAATATATACTTTCCGCAAATCCTGCGGAGTCTCTCCCTCCACCGTCCAGTTCAGCCAGTCATCGGGGATGAGATTCACTATCTCACGTATTTTCTCCGGGGTAAGCAAGCGCCGGAAGTCTGCATCCACAGCATCCAGATCATCTGCATAAGGCAAAAGCACATGATCTTTAATCTGCTTGAACGGCGTAAGTGCCGCCTGTTCCCAATTCGTCCATGAATGATGAAAATACAGTGATGCACCGTGGTCTATCAACCACAGTTCCTTGTGCCACATCAACATGTTGGTATTACGGATAGTGCGGTCTACATTCGTTAAAAAGGCATCAAGCCAAACCAGTTGTGATGCCGTTCGCCCGTCTACCTTGTTCACCACAGGATCAAACGTAAGTGCACCCGACAGGAAATGCAATCCCATGTTCAATCCCCTGCTCCACTGCAACAGGTCTTGAATTTCTTCATCCGCCTCCGTTCTTCCGAAAGCCTCATCCAAATTCAGGAAAACAATCTCAGGCACTCTGAAACCCAGTGTCCGGGCTACTTCTCCCCCAACGAGTTCGGCAATCAAAGCCTTCGTTCCGTGTCCTGCACCACGAAACTTCACAACGTACTTAAACTCGTCGTCCGCCTCGGCAAGTGCCGGCAGGGAACCGCCTTCACGCAACGGCATGATATATCTTGTTACATTCGTTGTACGTATGTCCATGTTATCTCTCCTTACTAATCGAAAATAAAGATACAACCTTTTCTCGTTTCGCAGCAAATAATATCGTATTTTTGACTGCAAAACCGTTAATATAATAAGAACAAACCACAAGAACGGATGTTTGAAAGCGTATGGATAAAAGCACTTTTAACGAAGAAGTTTACAACATAGTGAAGCAAATCCCCAAAGGTTGCGTAATAAGTTACGGACAAATTGCCCGTTTGATAGGTCGCCCGCAATGCTCACGTATGGTGGGACAAACCATGTTTCATGCTCCCGAAAGACTTCATCTGCCATGCCACCGGGTGGTGAACAGCCAAGGCAGGCTAGCACCTTTTTGGGAAAAACAGCGCACTCTGCTAGAACAAGAAGGAATAGCTTTCCGCAAGAATGGTTGTGTAGACCTTGACAAACACGCTTGGAAAGAAGTTATATTATAAGGTATTACAGCTTCAGCACAGGGGACTATCCTCACAAAATACATACTTTTTTCCAAAAATACCCCTAAAAATATAGGGGTACTTTCAGAAAAAACATATACTTTTGCAGCAACAACCCATAAAATACATACCTCATATGTCAGAAATGCGTTTTTTTGCTCTCAAAGAGCTTGCAAACAGAAAACCGATTGAGATTACTAACCCTTCGAACAAATTATCCGATTATTACGGATGCCATGTATTCGACCGTAAGAAAATGCAGGAATATCTTCCGCGCGAAGCATTCAAAGCCGTGACAGATGCAATCGAAAAAGGAACTCCCATCAGCCGTGAGATGGCCGACCTTATTGCCAACGGAATGAAGAGCTGGGCGAAGACTTTCAATGTTACCCACTATACTCACTGGTTTCAACCGCTGACAGACGGTACGGCAGAGAAGCACGACGGTTTCATTGAATTCGGAGACGGCGACGAGGTGATTGAACGTTTCTCCGGCAAATTGCTTATCCAACAGGAACCGGATGCATCTTCCTTCCCTAACGGAGGAATCCGCAACACATTCGAAGCACGCGGATATACTGCATGGGATGTTTCATCTCCCGCTTTCGTAGTAGACACTACTCTTTGTATTCCGACAATATTTATCTCTTATACGGGCGAAGCACTCGACTACAAAACTCCACTTCTCAAAGCCCTTGCCGCCGTGGACAAGGCTGCAACCGAAGTGTGCCAGTTGTTCGACAAGAACATCACCCGTGTTTATACCAATCTCGGTTGGGAACAGGAATATTTCCTTGTAGACACTGCTTTGTATAATGCCCGTCCCGACCTTTGCCTGACAGGACGTACACTAATGGGACACTCCTCTGCCAAAGACCAACAACTCGACGACCACTATTTCGGTTCCATACCTCCCCGCGTCACAGGCTTTATGAAAGAGCTGGAACTGGAATGCCACAAACTGGGTATCCCTGCAAAGACACGTCACAATGAAGTTGCCCCCAATCAATTTGAGTTGGCTCCTATCTTTGAAGACGCTAACCTTGCCAACGATCACAACCAGTTAGTCATGGACTTAATGAAGCGCATTGCACGCAAGCATAACTTCACCGTGTTACTTCACGAAAAACCTTTTAGCGGAATCAACGGTTCGGGTAAACACAATAACTGGTCTCTTTGCACCGATACGGGAGTCAACCTGTTTGCTCCGGGAAAGAACCCCAAAGGAAACATGCTTTTCCTTACTTTTATTGTAAATGTACTGATGATGGTTTACAAGAATCAGGATTTGCTCCGTGCAGCTATTTCGAGTGCCGGAAACAGCCACCGGCTCGGAGCCAACGAAGCACCTCCCGCTATTCTTTCCATTTTCCTCGGACGCCACCTTGCACACATGCTCGATGAATTGGTAAAGCAAGTGAGCAATGCCAAAATGACTCCGGAAGAAAAGACTGCATTGAAGTTAGGCATCGGACGTATTCCCGAAATTCTGCTGGATAATACCGACCGTAACCGCACTTCTCCTTTTGCATTCACAGGAAACCGTTTCGAGTTCCGTGCTGCCGGTTCTTCATCCAACTGTGCCGCTTCCATGATTGCCATCAATGCAGCTATGGCTCACCAATTAAACGACTTCAAAGCGCAGGTGGACAAGCTGATAGAGGAAGGCATCGGACGTGATGAGGCCATCTTCCGCATCTTGAAAGAAACAATCATCGCTTCCAGAAACATCCGTTTCGAAGGCGACGGATATTCAGACGATTGGAAAGAAGAAGCAGCCCGCCGCGGATTGACAAACATCAACCACGTGCCCGAAGCATTAATGAAGTACAATGACAAGCAGGCACGCGAAGTGTTGATAGGTGAAAAGATATTCAATGAAAACGAATTGATGAGCCGTATCGAAGTGGAACTTGAAAAGTACACTAAGAAAATACAAATCGAGAGCCGTGTATTGGGCGACCTTGCCATTAATCACATCGTCCCCATTGCCGTTGCTTATCAAAACCGCTTACTCGATAACCTTCGCGGACTGAAAGAAATCTTCTCGGAAGAAGAATATATGGAAATGAGTGCCGACCGCAAAGAACTTGTAAAAGAAATCTCCCACCGCGTTACCTCCATTAAAGTTCTTGTGCGCGACATGACAGAAGCACGTAAGGTTGCCAATCATCTGGAAAGCCAGATTGAAATGGCTTACTCTTACGAAGAGCATGTACGTCCGTATCTGGATGAAATCCGCGACCATATAGACCACCTTGAAATGGAAATAGATGACGAAATATGGCCGTTACCCAAATATAGAGAGCTGCTATTTGCTAAATAAGGAATAAGTCAGCCCGCAGTACAGATTACAAGGTTTACATAGTTTAAAACCAACAATAAGCTATGTTTACCCTGTAATTTGTGCTGCATTATTACATTAGCACATTAATTTCTTCCGAATTTGTTCTATTATTAATTTTTTCTTTATACATTTGTGCTTTATAACACGGTTTTATAGCACACATGGTAAATAAAAAAGATCTGTCGGACATAGTCATATCAGAGAGTATCGCAGATATGTGGTATCCTCTTAATGAAGAGCAGAGAGAATACTTGGCTAGTAATTTCACTGTTCAGCACTACAAGAAGAATGAAACTATCTACTGTGAAGGTGAAAGCCCCACACATTTAATGTGTCTCCTCAGTGGTAAAGTCAAAATTTATAAAGACGGTGTTGGCGGACGAAGCCAGATTATCCGGGTAATCAAACCGGTAGAATACTTTGCTTACCGGGCGTTTTTCGCAAAAGAAAACTTTGTAACCGCTGCTGCGGCATTCGAACCTTCTACCATTTGCCTTATCCCGATGACCGTTATCAGCAAACTGGTTTCCGAAAACAACGAACTGGCACAATTCTTCATCCGCCAGTTATCCATAGACTTAGGTATTGCCGACGAAAGAACCGTAAACCTCACTCAAAAACATATCCGCGGACGACTTGCAGAATCTCTATTATTCCTAAAAGACTGTTACGGACTGGAAGAAGACCAATCCACATTGAGTATTTATCTCTCCCGTGAAGATCTGGCAAACCTGTCAAACATGACAACTTCCAACGCTATCCGTACACTTTCTAACTTTGCCAATGAAAAACTGATTACCATAGACGGACGAAAGATCAAAATCATTGATGAAGAGAAACTGAAAAAGATCAGTAAAATAGGATAAAAAAAGAACCTTGGCTCTATCTAAACTAACATAATTTATTACCATGAAAAAAAGATTTTTGTATCTTCTCCTTGGCTTGTTTTTTACATCTACCGGATGCCAACAAGCTAAGAAAGACATTGTAAATGAGTACAATGTTATCCCTTTACCTAATCAACTTGTTCCGAAAGACGGACGATTTGAGTTAAACAACAACGTAATTGTCAACGCCCTGTCATGTTCTCCCGAAGTACAGGTTATTGCCGACAACTTCATTCAGCAGATCAACACCACTTCGGGTATCAAACTGAAAAAAGCGGAGAAAGAACACGAAGGAGCACCTGTTATCAGTTTCGTTACTGTCCCCGGAATGGAAAAAGAGGCTTACAAACTATCTGTATCTCCCTCTCTTATCACAATCAGTGCAACAGAACCTAACGGTTTCTTCTACGGAATACAGACATTGTATCAATTACTCCCTGCCGAAGTATACGGACAAACAAAAGCAAAAGCAGAATGGTCTGTTCCCTGTGTGGAAGTTGAAGACGCTCCACGCCTTCAGTATCGTGGTCTGATGTTGGACCCTTGCCGTCATTTCGTTTCTACGGATTATATCTATAAATTCATCGATATGCTTGCCATCAACAAGATGAATACCATGCACTGGCACCTCACTGATGACCAAGGATGGAGAATAGAAATAAAGAAATATCCAAAACTAACGGAAATCGGTTCGAAAAGAAAAGAAACACTCATAGGATATTACTATGAAAACTATCCGTTTGTATTCGACGGTAAAGAGCACGGAGGATATTACACACAAGAAGAAATTAAAGATATTGTTGCTTACGCAGCAAGTAAATACATTACCGTTATTCCTGAAATAGAAATGCCGGGACATGCTATCGCTGCTGTTTCTTCTTATCCCGAATTGTCATGCAACCCGGAAGCCAAACATGAAGTTACCGGACTTTGGGGAGTATTCGACGATGTATTCTGCCCCAGAGAAGAAACCTTCACATTCCTTGAAGGTGTAATGGACGAAGTTATTGAACTATTCCCCAGCAGTTATATCCATATTGGTGGCGATGAATGCCCCAAAACAGAATGGAAGAACAACGCTTTCTGCCAGAATCTAATTAAACAGCTCGGTTTGAAAGACGATACTACTCCTAACAAAGTAGACGGTAAGAAACATACGAAAGAAGAAAAGTTACAGAGCTATTTCATCGGACGTATGGAAAAATACCTGAATGGCAAAGGCCGTAACATCATCGGATGGGATGAAATACTCGAAGGTGGTCTTGCACCCAATGCAACCGTTATGTCATGGCGCGGAGCCGAAGGCGGAATCATCGCAGCTAAAGCCGGTCACAACGCTATCATGACTGCAAGCCCATACATGTATCTCGATACATACCAAGAACCTGCCGACGTAGCTCCCAATACAATCGGAGGATATATGACTCTGAAAGCTGTATATAGTTTTAATCCGGTAGCTGATGATGCCGACGAAATGTTGAAAAAACACATCATCGGTTTACAGGCCAACTTGTGGTCCGAATACATGGGTAACATCGAACGCAGAGACTATCAGGCTTTCCCACGCGTAATGGCAGTTGCCGAATCTGCATGGACTCAGAACAAGAATAAAGACTTTAAGAATTTCTGCGAGTGCATGGCTGAAGAGTTCCGTCGTTTGGATATTCTCGACATCAAGGCTTGCCGCAATTTCTTTGATGTAAACTTCAATACAAAAACGGACAACGGTGTGTTAAAAGTATATATGGAAACATTCTATCCGAACGGAAGCATCCATTATACAACAGACGGAAGTTTGCCAACCGCTGAATCTCCTGTTTATACAGAAGCATTCCCATTGGAAGGTAACATCAATCTGCAAGCTGCTGTGTTTGACGGTAAAGATATGGTGGGTAAAGTCACAAGTAAAGCCCTTTATGGTAACCTGATTGCAGGAAAATCATATACCGTAACTCCGGAAAACAACGGTTGGAAAGGTGATATTCTTGGCGAAAATGACATGGTAGGTGCCGACACTATTACTTTAGGATTAACTAACGGAAAACGCGGATATCCCCAAAGTTACACTCCCTGGGTAGGCTTCAATGCAGACAAGGAAGTGGTATTTACCGCAAAACTCGATGCGCCTGCCAAAGTTAGCAAAGTAGTATTCGGAACCCTTCATAATCCTGCTTACAGCATTCTTCCTGCAAGTGCAGCCGTAGTAGAAGTATCGGCAGACGGTAAAAACTTCAAAGAAGTTGCCAACCAGTCATTCAAATATGACATTGCTCCGAGAGGCAGACAGATGTTTACCAACAATGTAGAATTCCCTGCTACCGAAGCAGAATACGTAAGAGTGCATATCAAGAATGGCGGAATGATTAAAAACGGAGTTGATTGTATCGACTATCCCAATAAGCCGGCCGAGTTCCCGAGTAATATATTCCTTGATGAAATAGAAGTATATTAAATAAAAAACATACAGACGTTTGCAATGAAATGTCTGTATGTTTTCAGAGAAAGTCCCAATGTTTCAACAGAAACATTGGGACTTTTTTTATAATCACTTTACCGCTTCGCGGATTCTTACCAGCTTAGTAAGCAAATCTTCCAACAAATCAAGCTTAAGCATGTTTGCACCGTCACTCTTCGCCACAGCAGGATTTTCATGCGTTTCTATAAACAAGCCGTCCACTCCCACTGCAACTCCGGCTTTTGCGACTGTTTCAATCAACTGAGGCATACCTCCCGTTACTCCACTTGTTTGGTTAGGTTGCTGCAACGAGTGAGTTACATCCAGTATAACCGGGAAGCCGAAAGTCTGCATTTCGGGTATTCCGCGATAATCAATGACCAAATCCTGATAACCGAAAGTCGTACCGCGCTCAGTCAGCATCACATGTTGATTACCGGCTTCCACAACCTTATCGGCAGCGAAGCGCATGGCAAGTGGAGAAAGGAACTGACCTTTCTTGATATTCACAATCTTTCCGGTTTTGGCAGCAGCCACCAATAAATCGGTTTGCCGGCAAAGAAAAGCAGGTATTTGCAAAATGTCGGTATATTCGGCCGCCATCAAAGCTTCTTCGGCAGCATGTATATCTGTAACAGTAGGGACACCAAATGTATCACGCACTTTCTTTAATACTTTCAAAGCCTTCTCGTCACCTATTCCCATAAATGAATCCAGACGTGAACGGTTTGCTTTGCGATAAGAACCCTTAAACACAAAAGGGATGCGCAGTTTGTCGGTAATGTTCACAATGCGTTCGGCAATGCGGAGTGCCATATCTTCCCCCTCAATTACACAAGGGCCTGCCAATAAAAAGAAATTTCCCGAATCGGAATTCCTTAAATCTTTTATAGTCATATCTTTGGTTGTTTGTTAAATTTAATTCGGAATAATCACAGTAGCCGCTTCCGGCAAAATACCTACTTCGATAGGAAAATGTTTTGGTAAGATACGTCCGTCGAGATCAACAGATGCATTACGGGCACGGAATATCCTTACCTTACGTGTGCGGTAAGATTTTACCATCTTATGATTAAGTAAACGCCCCTGAATAAGCATCCACAACCCCAACATCAACTGACCGGATTCCGGGCGATAGATAACCGATACATCCAACCAACCGTTATAAGGAACAGCACTCGGAGTTTGTCCGTATCCTCGTGCACTACCCACACAAACAGTCATGATGCGACCACGAATGTGTTCGTCATTTATACGCAAATGCATACGGTATAGTTTCCGTTCCCAAAACAACAGGAATAATGCTGCCACGTAAGAAAGGAACTTCACGCCCCAGAAACGCTTGGTTTGATCGGTAATCTTCACAATTCTTGCACCCAAACCTATATTAACGGCATTCAGGAAATAACGGCGCGTATGCTTTTCACCATCGAAATAAGTGCAATAGCCCACGTCTATCCTGCGTTTACGATGATTGATAATCCAATCCACCGCTTCTTTATAATCCATGCTCAAATCCCAATACTTGGCAAAATCATTACCTATACCGTTTGGAATTATACCAATCGCTACTTCACTTTTATCTTCAACATCGGAAGTCATGATTCCGTTTATGGCATCGTTCAATGCGCCATCGCCTCCCACAATAACGATAGTCTTATAGCCGTTATTGGCAAGCGTGCGTGAAAGGCGTTCCACAGAACCAAAACCTTCGGATTGCACATAGTCAAAGCCCACTTGTTTTGATTCTATGTACTCTTTTATTTCTTTCCAGCGTTTCTGAACCTTTCTTGTTCCCGCCTTGGGATTATAAATAATACCCCATTTGTTAGGATCTACCGCCATATCATTCAGTAATTAATTTCTTTATACGTTCTACCTTATCTTCCATTGGCAAAGTTGCATCCAACCAATGAATAGTGAATCCTCTGCGCTCCATTCCCCGGAACCACGTCATCTGGCGCTTGGCAAACTGGTGGATAGCTATTTCCAGTTGGGTAAACATTTCCTCAAAAGACAACTCACCAATAGCATATAATGTCAGGTATTTATATTCAAGCCCATAGTAAATGAGATCATCGGGATGTATCCCCTTGTCGAGCAGGCTTCTTACTTCGTCCACCATGCCTTCATCCAAACGCTGACGCAAACGGCGGGTTATCTTCCCACGACGTAATTCCCTGTCTATGTCAACCCCTATTATCAAACTGTTCAAAGGAGGAAACTCACGATGAGTTATGTCATTTTCCCGGTAATACTCTTCAATCTCAATAGCACGGATTGCACGTTTCACAGTGTCAACATCGGTTGTGTTATGCAATTCTTTGTAAGAACGAAGTATCCCGGTCAGTTCTTCCAAAGATTTATCAGCCAAACGTTCCCTTAGTTCGGGATTCTCGGGTACGGGAATCAGTTTATAGCCTTTCAGCACCGATTCCAGATACATTCCCGTTCCTCCACATAAAACAGGCAATTTACCCTTTTGTTTTATTTCTTCGTAAGCTTTCAAGAAATCACGCTGATACTCAAACACATTATATTTGTAGCCCGGTTCCACAATATCAATCAAATGATAGGGAATGTTCTTGCCTTTCACCACATAATCCACTAAATCTTTCCCTGTTCCCAAGTCCATTTGCCTGTATATCTGGCGGCTGTCGGCACTGATAATTTCCGTGTCGAGTTCGTAAGCTAAAGCTGCTGCCAAAGGTGTTTTACCCGAAGCCGTAGGTCCAAGAATTGTGATTAAGTCGTAGTTCGTCATCGTAATGTACAATTATAATGTACAAAGATAACATAAAATCAATTACTTTCTTCGACAATAAGGGTAACTTTCTCTTTTAAAGCCTTCCATTCGTCTGCTCCAAGAACCGGTTTATATTCCACCTCGTTTTCCCTCGCAAGATCAAGTATCTGTTCACTGCGTTGCTTGGAGTCGGGATGCGTACTTATCCATTCTGTCACCGAAGGCAACTGTTCTTCTTCCGACAGACGGTACAAGAAATCGGCAAAAGGTTGAGGATCGATAGCTGCTTTCATCAGATAAGAAACAGCCATAGCATCGGCCTCACTTTCCAGTGTGCGGTCATATGCCGTAGACGAAAGCAACTTAGCAGTTTCTTTCAATACTTCCGCACCGTTGCCGTTCGAAGTGATGCCTATCAGAACAGACAGCCCCACTTCTTTAATCAATTTCTTCATCACATGCCCTTTTTCCATGTGTGCCAACTCGTGTGAGATAACCCCGCACAGTTCCATTTCATTCTTGCACTCAGTAACCAGGGAAGTATAGATAACCAGATGATTATTGGGAAATGCGAAAGCATTTACTTCTGAATTTTGCAATACGTGAAACTTTATCTTCTTACGTTCAATCCCGTTTTCCCGGCAGATATGCGTTATCAAAGAATCTATGGGAGCAAGAATAGAATCGGATTCTATGAATGTTTCTGTTTTCGAGAACAGGTCCCAATACATCTCTCCCAGTTTTTCCTCTACCGAAGTGTTATGTATTCGGAACACGGAAAGCCAGTCTACACGCGAAAAAGCAAATAGCACCACAAGAAAAGTGGCAACAGAAACCAGAAATTGCAATAATACTTTTTTCATAATCAAGGCTTACAAATTAAATCGGTTAAACCTCCATATACATACCATTCCACCTGTCTGCCCTGACGCACCTTCACCGCTGTAAAGATAGTTGCCGCAAAGTCAACCAGATTAAATATAACCACGGTGAACAGATAAGCGAAATAAAAAGAAGAAACTGTTACAGAACCAAAAAGGATTCTCACAGTCCACCAAAACAAAACGGTGTTTGTGCAAAACAATGGTAACTGTGACACCAACGCTTGCGTGCAGTGCCATCTCACATAATATGTACGTTTTCTGTTTGCCAAATAAAATATAACCGTAGCCAGTAAATTCACGATAGGGAACGGCAATCCTGCCATTGCAGCAAGCAATGACATCAGATAGCTGTTTGCCGCATGCTCCATTTCATTCTCTTCGGGTTTATAAGTCATCATAAGCCTTTATATATATTCCAAAGCCAGTTTAATAATACAAGTAAGCAAAAAAAGATAAGGATGGATCTCTTGCAAAGCACTCTATCCAGCCATTGATAAAAGCGGTAAAAGGAATCATCCCGCCTGCACAGGTCAACAATCAGCCACACGGGTAAGGCCACCATCAACGCAACTAAAATAATTCCATTGGGATTCAGAAGAAAAGATTCTTTCAGATTACCGTGCAATAACTCCACAACAGCCCGTGTTGAGCCGCATGCCGGACACGGAATGTGATAAATTCGTTTAAACAAGCAGACAGAGTGTCCGTTATAAACGTCTGCCCACGAAACAGCAAGCCATACATACCCGGCAATACAAGCTATTGCCGAGAGTATGTATAAACTTTTTTTGGTCATTCCGCCAAATTAAAGAAGAGTTTGAAGTTTTTGAATATTCTTCTCTCTTGCAGCTTCCATAATAAGGAACCAATCAATGATAGTCCATATTCCAAAACCACCGCAAGTAATCAACTTACCAATACCCAATCCCATATCTCCAATAAAGAAACGGTCGATACCAAGCGAACCACCGATCAAAGATATAATTAAACAGATTGTAGGATCTTTGAACTGTAATGTTTGAATCATTGTCCATTTAGATTCATCGGCACCTTCGAGCATTGTTTTGATTGCTGCTATCTGATGAGCCGGAAAAAATTTTCCATTTGCCATAATAAAGGCATCTACTTTTTGTGCATCCATTGTTTTGTGTTTTTAAATTAATGATAATTCGTTAATAATCGCAAATATATATATTCTTATGATAAACCAAGTCATAATTTGCCAATTATTTGGCTGCCACATAAAAAAAGCCGCTCCGGTTTCCCGAAGCAGCTTTATATATCAGGTAATTCTTAAATTACTTGTTAACTGTTGCCATGTGAGCAATCAAGTCAAGAACTTTGTTTGAATAACCGATTTCGTTGTCATACCAAGATACAACTTTAACGAAAGTGTCAGTCAAAGCGATACCAGCTTTAGCATCGAAGATAGAAGTACGCGCATCTCCTAAGAAGTCAGAAGAAACAACTGCATCTTCAGTATAGCCAAGGATACCTTTCAATTCGCCTTCAGAAGCTTCCTTCATTGCAGCACAGATTTCAGCGTAAGTAGCCGGTTTAGCCAAGTTCACTGTCAAGTCTACTACAGAAACATCCAAAGTAGGAACACGCATTGACATACCAGTCAATTTGCCGTTCAATGCAGGGATAACTTTACCTACTGCTTTAGCAGCACCTGTAGAAGAAGGGATAATGTTACCGGAAGCAGCACGACCACCTCTCCAGTCTTTCATAGAAGGACCGTCAACTGTTTTCT
>CABUKU010000039.1 GCA_902492205.1 uncultured Bacteroides sp.
TGTATTACAATAATGACGATGCAAACACTTTACATAATGATTTACTCTACATAAAAAAGGTTATGTAAAGCTTTACATAATAATCTCAATCCCGATAACAGGATGAAGATTGATGATTTCAGTTCTGTGTCAAAGCTATATCCGATATTATGGTTTGCACATAACATGGAAAACTCGGAAATCAGGTTGCAAACCGAAGGGCTTGTGAGGAACTATAATCTCGATAAGGATTCGACCGACTTTTCTTTTGAAGAGCTTTATTTGCAATATGCACTGGCAGATAAGCATTTCTTTGTGTTAGGCAAGAAGCGGCTCGATTGGGGGACAGGCATGATATGGAATCCTACCAATTTCTTTGTTCAGAAAGATCCTCTGCGTACGCAGAACCGTTTGGAAGGCATTTTTATGCTGAGTTACGCTTACCTTTTAAAGAATGGAACTGTCGGCATCTATGTTTTCCCGGAAAAGAAAGCGGAAGAGTGCAGCTTTGCCGTGAAATATGACTATACGGGAAATCGGATAGATGCAAGCCTTTCTTTTCTTGAATATGGCAGGTATCAGCAATTTGGCTGTGATGTTTCTTATGGAGGTGATATTTTCACGGTTTACTCGGAAGGAGTCATTAAAAACTTCGATAAGATACTTCCCGTTCGGAAACGTTTTCACACCGAAATAGTGGTGGGCGGTTCGGTTAACCTGAACAGCAATTTATCATTCAGGGGAGAGTACCGTTTCCGTGAAACAGCCGATGCAGCCTTGTTTGATCCTATTAGTGTGAGCAAGCACAGCCTTTACGGAAGCTTGGATTATACCGATACTTATGACAGGTGGTCGGCAAGCCTGCGCACATTCCATGATCCCGTTTCCCGTCAATTGATGGTTTCGCCGGTAGGAGTGTGGAAGCCGGGAAACTTTCAGGTGGAACTGTCTGCCATGATATACAACCATTCTTTGGCAATATACAATTTTCAGAGTTCTCTTTTAGTAAGTTATTATTTTTAAAAACAACAAATATGCATACACTTATTCAATTAAAAGACATCACGAAGTATTATCAGAATGGAAAAGTAAGAAATCTCGTTCTGGATCGTTTCTCTTATGATTTTCGGGATAACTGCTTCACTGTATTGGCCGGACCGTCGGGTTCGGGTAAGTCTTCCTTGCTCAATATTCTTGCAACTTTGGATTATCCCAATGAAGGAACTTATCTCTTTGAGGGCGCTGCGGTGAACTTTACCCGGAAAAGGCAGTTAACGGAAATGAGGAAGCAGAACTTCGGCTTTGTTTTCCAGTCATTCAATCTTATCCCTGTGCTCAGTGCTTTGGAGAATGTGGAGTTGCCTCTCACTCTGTTTCCCGATTCTGCCGGGCAAAGAAAGGAAATGGCAGAGAAAGCTTTGCTGCTTGTGGGACTGAAAGACAAACTGAAGAGCCGCCCCGATGAAATGTCGGGCGGAGAACAGCAACGTGTAGCGATTGCCCGTGCCATTGCCCGTTCGCCCAAGATTGTGTTTGCCGACGAGCCGACAGCCAATCTCGACAAACGGAATGCCATTCACATTATTGACCTGATGCAGCACCTCAATGCAGACGAAAGAGTAAATTTCATAATTGCCAGCCATGATGATAAGGTGATTCAGGCAGGGAAAGAAGTTCTTTTGTTAGGAGAATGATAATATTGTTTTTAAGGGGTAAATTACAAATTTGTCATTTCGGTGAGAATCAATCATTTCCCTTTTCTTAACATGCTCACAAGGCGTATAACAATGGTAGTGCGAAAAGTTGTGACACGAAACATAAGGTTGTTTCTTGCAAATCTGTCATACTTTTCGCACTCTTGTTTTTATATAAGTTCCATGACTTTAAAACTTCTTTTCTTGGTAGTTCTGCATTCCTCCGTTTTTGCGAATTTATTTATTTCTTTAGCTGTAACGCCTCTTGTAAAAATATTAAGCTCCTTATAAATCCCGGTCATCATGCTTTTAATCTCGGTGGGCGTATATTCTTTGCCCACTTCAAACCGCTTGGCAAATAATTCTTTGGCACGTTCACTGCGTTTGATAATCATGGACGGAACTTCGCCGAGCGATTCACGGATAGCTTTATCCTTGAATTCTGTGCCACGCACATAATCCGCTCCGAAGCGGGAGTAACATTGGTAAAGATTCCGTTCGCTTTCCGAGTTCAGCAACCCCAATAGCATTTGATGATGCCGTTCCGCCTGCTTTTTGTCCTTGCTCATTTTAAGATACTCTATCTGCTCGAACTTGCGGAGAAGCCATTCATATTTATCCCTTTTGGAAAGTACCCTTTGAATGGCAAGCCGTTCGCGGTCGCTTATGTCGTACATTTGCTCCCGGTAGTCTACTTTGAAATACCCCGTTTCCTCATAAGCATTCAGCAGATGATGAATATCAGTATATAGTTTTTTCACCGCCTGTTCCTCATAATAGTTGGCAATAATGAAAGGTTCGGGCTGGTGGTTGTCATTCAGGTAACGAGTGTAACTGTTGCTGTCCAATGCTTCGCGCAGAAGAGTGCGTCTGCCATCGTTATCGGTTGTTTCAAGTTCCCGTGTCCATTGGCGGTAGGTGTCTTCCGCTCCTTTCAGCCAACAGTCCACTTCCTCTTTTGACTGATATTCCAGATTCTCGTCGATAGCTGTGATGTGGGTAACGCTTCTCACTCCGTTTCGGAAACGCCCTGCTATCTGTATGGCTTGTGTCTTGGGATCTATCACCGATTGAGTGGCACCGTGAATGTCCGATATAATCACCACATGGGGAGGCTCGCACTCGATGTCTACTGCCGAGAAGAAGCGGGAAGTGAAGAAGTTGTAGTGTCTCAGTTCCGTAATGAAAGCATACGTGCTTCTGTGTCGCGATAAAAATAGTTTTTCCATTCCGTCTTTGCTGCAATAGGTGCTGCTATCCTGTAATTCGGGTATCATGCGGAAGAAAGAGTTAATGGAATCAATGCTGTTGCAGAAAATGCAGATAGGCCGCTTTTTGCCTGCAATGGTTTCCGAGAGTGCCAGCGTGATATTATTGGTGTTTACCACATTCAACTTCAGCTTGTAATCATAGTTTGGCTCGATAAGCACATTCATGAAGTCGCGGAAACGCCCATCTCTTGCTACGATAGGTGTTGCAGAAATCAATGCCTTGTCCGTGAATTGAAAGAAATCCTCCATCGGTAACATGATGCTGTTGCGGAAGTCCACATCCTGAATAATCTTTTCACACTCATCGAACAGGAGGAAACATTCGTGGTACATATTGATGTCCAACTGCATCATAGCCTCTTTTATTTTCGGAAAACTCTCCGGCGTGCTCAGCAGTTTGTAGTTCTCGTCCCTGTTTTCTTCAAGGAATGCCATTACTTTGGCTACATTCACACCTTGCATCACCGCCAAGCAGTGCTCGTGCTTCTTGGATTTGCTCTCGATAACGGGAACATTCGGCTCGATGATAATGGATTTTCTCGGTGAGGTAAGTTCCAAATGAGTGGCTCCGATACCCGGAAGTCTTTTGTTGATGATACAGTTGCGCGGAATGAATTTGATTCCTGCACGTAAAAGGGCATCGCCAAGGTATTCCCCCCGGCGGATGCTGTATGTTCTGTCGTATTGCATAATTCTGTTAGTATTTTCTTTTCCCGTGCTTTTGAGGGTTGAACCTTTCAAATCCCGCACTGTTAATGTCCTGTTTCAGTTTCTTGTCTGCCTTGAATACGATACTTTTCACTTCCAGCGAGTTTCCCCGTGAGGTCTCATCCATGTTGCCAAGCGTATTCTTTCTGAACTGTGCATTCACGGAGAAAGAGCCGAAGTCCTCTATATGCACGATATTTCCTTCTTTCAATGTATCTTTGATAGCTTCGAGCACCATTTCCACCATGCTGTATGCCTCCACCGAATGTCGGGAATATTGTTTGGCTATTTTCTCAGCCAGTTCCCTTTGTCCCAAAGTCTTGTCGCTTAGCAGAACAGGTCGCACTGCTGCTTTCTTGTTGCCGTCTTTATCGGCAGACGAAGCATTGTCTCCGTTAATATTATTGTTGATTTTCGTAAATCGGAATCTGATTGCCATAAATTGTTTATATTATAAATTAAGTCAGTGTACACTGTCTCGTTAGTTAGTGTACACTGACTTACCGGTTAGTGTACACTGTCTCACTTGTTGGTGTACACTGTCAAACTAAGTTGCCTTGGCGTTTATCTTTAGTTGCCGTGACAAAAATACTAATTAATAGGGAGAATGACATTAGTTTACCTGTTGTTTTTTATAAACAACTTGACGTTTGTGGGATAAGTGGTTGAGGGTGAAAAGATTTTGTATAAAAGTTTTTTTAAAAAGATATTATTCATATTTTTGTTAAAAGATTAATTACTTAAATTGACTACGATGAAAAAACATTTGTTGGGAACATTGTTCTTATTTTTGCTATTCGTGTCTTGTTCCAAAGAAGAAACGGAGAGTAAAATAGAAATAAAAGAACCTGAAACGGAAGAACCGGGTGATGATGTTCCGGTGATATTGGCTGACAATACTATCCAACTGACACAGGAAATGATAAGTCAAGTTTCGGAAGTGGTGAAAGGCAGGGATTTTATTCTGAATTCGTCGGTGGAGGAAAGTAAAGTTCCTAAAGTAGGACAGGTATTGTTGGTATCCGAAGCTTCGGAAAAGTTTCCTTATGGCTTTCTTGGAAAGGTTACTCAAATAAATAAAGAAGCCGGTGGGTATAAAATATCAACTGAAAGCGTGCCGCTGGATGTTGCTTTTGAAAAACTGTCAATTAACCAGACGATTGATTTTGTTCCCGAAAATGAAACTTCAACTCGCTCTTTATTGCCCGATGAAGATGGTTTCTTTTGGATAGAAAAAGACTGTGAAAAAGGAGATGAAGACAACAAAGTCGAAGGTGGGTTATCTGTAGGCTGCAAGTTGCAATGTGTGATTGATATCAACAATAAGGCTCATAAGCCGATGGCATCTTTTGTCTTGATATCAAGGCTTAAAGCCAATTTGTCTTTAGACCTTAAGTGTGAAGGGGAAAAAGAAGTTTTGAAAATTCCTTTTGGCCATTTTCCTTTAAAGATTGCAACGATAAGCCCTGTCGGGGCAGCCGTAACTATAGTGATGCAGCCATCAATTGATTTGGACTTTATAGTTTCGACAAAAGGAGAAATGACGTTGAACGCTAAAGGTGAATTCTTCAAAGAAGTAATTTCTGGAATGGTTTATAAAGATGGTAATTGGAAAGGAGGTAGCCATGAACAAAAGAGTGAAGGCATAAACGGATTCAAAATCACGGAATCCGAATTTAAAATGGATGGCAGTTTGTTTGAAGGAGTTAGAATGGGGGTAAATATTGTACTGTTTACAGCAGAATTAGCCAATGCCTCTTTTAATGTTCGTGCCGGTTTGGGACAGAAAGCTCACTTAGAAGTGGATATGATGGGACAGAACTTTTATGACCAGTTTAAAGACAGTTATTTGCAGACTTATTTGGAAATAGGGGTTCAAGGTGAAGCTGCAATTCCTATACTTGGAGATGAAAAATCGTGGGGACCGAAAGATTTGATAGAACCCATTCAGTTGATGAAAAAAGATTATTATTTGTTTCCTTCTTTCAATGATATGGAAGTAACTACAGATGAGAAAAAGATGACGGCTGTGGTGTCTGCATCTGTCAAGAGGGATTTGCTGTTTAAAAGCACTCAAATGAACATGGGATTGTATGATAAAAATGAAAAGTTGGTACAGTCCTCCGACCTTACGGCATACAGTAAGGAAGACGAATTCCCGAACCCGTGGCAAGTGCCTTTTACTTCGCTTAAAGCCAATACGAAATATAATGTCCGTCCGATTATTAAGTTTCCTGTTTTCAATGCTACGTTTAAAGCTTCTCCGATAAAAGACTTTATTATAGAGAAAAATGAGATAACTACTTTGGATGCCGTTAATATAAAAACGGGTGAAGCTACGTGCAAAGGCAATTACCAGTTGCCACCCGACGAGCTACCGCTTTCATATGGCATTTGTTACAGTTTCAGTAATCAGGTTCCTACTGTGTCCGATAGTAAAGTATTAGCCAATAATGTGGATATGGATGGAAACTTCTCAGTTCGGCTTACTGGCTTAAAGGATGACGAAATCTATAATTACAGGGCATTTGTCGTACTTGAAGACAGAACAGTTTATGGGGAAACGAAAATATTATCGTCTAATTTCCCAATAGGTATTTGGCGAAACACGTATGTGGAATGGAGAGAAAGGTTGTTGTCTGATCCGGAACTTACTTCAAGAAAAGAAGAAGTGAACAAAATAATTGTTTTTCTTGCAAACGGGCGCTTGGGTACTTTGGATAATCTTGGAAATGTTATTGAATCATCGACAGATACTTATCAATATGATAAATCAGTTAAGAAAATGACAATAACGGTTTATGATGCTGAAGATAAAAAAATGGTAACCGATACGATGGATGTAGAAATAACTTCGGACGGATTCACACTGACAAATCATTGGATTGATGAAGATATGGAGTCTTATACGATTAATACCTTTGTTAAGGTGGAATAATGATTGGAAACTTTTCTTTTATAAGGTTGCGGCATAGGAGAAATAAAATAATATCTTTGTAATTGAAAATTTAATTATATACTGATAACTAATGAGAAAGACTACAATTACATTTCTGATACTGTTACTAACGTGCGCAATTCCTTGCCTTGCACAATCTTTTTTGCAAATAGAGAATGTAGAAAAAGTACCTTTAGGGGATTATACCTATCAATGGAGAAACGTGGAGAAGCGTACTCCGCTGCAAGGAAAGGTTCGTATCGTTGTACGCTATGACCAATATTTTATTGCGGCATTTAAAGATGGTATTATGAACGGTCCTTATGAAAGATATAAAGATAATGTTCTGGTAGAAAAGGGAACTTATGTAAACGGTTTGAAGAACGGTAAATACAGCACTTACCATTGGAACGGGAAATTGGAGTCGGAATGTACATTCAATGCTAAAAACAGGTTGGAAGGAAAGAAAACAACTTATCATCAGGATGGTACCATTGCTTCCGAAGGCTATTACTCTAATTCGGTACAGAATGGAGTGTACCGCACCTATGATTCAAGCGGTGCGGTAACTCTTGAGGAGCATTATGAAAATGGTGTAAAAAAAGGCCCGATGAAGGCGGTCTATGATGATTATAGTTGTGAGGGCGTTTATCTGAATGATTTTAACAAAGCAGGCGACTATAAAGAAACTTGGAATAACGGGCAACCAAAAGCTATTGAGCACTATACCGATGAAGGAGGAAAAACCGGAATCTGGAAGAAGTGGTTCAAGAACGGCACATTGCAGGAAATGCTTGATTACAGTACTTTACAGGGGGAACGCATATTCTATTCGGAAGACGGCAAAATGAAGGAAAGAAGCCGTTATGGAGCAGATGGGAAGTTAGAAGTGAACCAAACATTTTATCCGGGTACGGAGGTACTTCACATAGAGGATTTCTACAAAGACGGCCGGTTGACCTCTTTCAAACGCTATTATGAAGACGGCATTCTCCGCGAAGAAGGGCGCTATGAAGGTGGTAATGAAATTTATGTCAAGGAGTATTATCGCAATCAGAAAGTGAAAGCTGTAAAGGAACGTCGGGCACGTGGTTGGGGATATGATATGCAGATAGTGGAAATTTATGATGAAAACGGGAAAGCATTGCCCTTGCCTGTGGTCGAATAAGGAATTAACAGAACGGGTTTACCGGTTAAATGAAAATCCTCGGGAATGTATGTTTCCGAGGATTTTTATTTAATATATTATTGTAATAGCTTATCTAAAGTTTCTACAGTTGCAGGATTAGACGGGCGGCTCATGTCCGAATTGACTATATTACCTTCCGGATCTAACAAAATAAAATGGGGTATTGTGCTTATTTCATAATCTTTCATGAAAGTATTATCTGAACCCATGTGTAATTGTATGTTGCGAACTTGCCTTTTTGTTATATCTTTTTCCCATGCTTCTCTTTTCTGGTCGCATGACAGACTTATGAAATAGATATTTTTGTCCTTATACTTTTCTTCTAGCTTTTCCATAAAAGGAATTTCCTTTTTACAAGGAACACACCAAGTTGCCCAAATGTCGATATATACATATTTCCCAAGATAATCCGACAGGCTTTTCTTTGTTCCGTTTATATCTGTTGCAATCAATACTGGGGAAGGGTTGCCAGGTGATAATTTATTGAGCTTGGCATACAAAGTATTGAATTGTTCTACGAACTCCGGCTTGTTTACATATTTTTTGAAGGCTGCAAGTCTATTGGGAGATAAAACTTTTATGCCTTGGCGTTTCAATGCTGCATAGATATATTTGAATACTAAATATTCGGCAACCGGTGCGCTGCTTACATGGCTTTCGATGTATTTTAAGCGCTTGTCCATAATGCTCATTCCCGTTTCTTGCTGATATTCTTGCTTTGCCAGTTCAGATACAGCATTGGATATGAACTTGTTGTATTCATCCAATTGCAATAACTCGGGTGAGTAAACGGAAAGTTCTTTCATTTTCTTCCAATATGTGTCTGATACCTGAAAAGTAGAATCATTGGTAATGCGGATATGGAATGTCTCGAAATAGGGGAAAGCATCGTAAGATACATATTTCAACCTTGAACGTTCTTTTGCTATAAAGGAAGGAGGTAATTCGGTCTTTTCCAGTTTTGAGAGATTGGCAGTAAGAATGCTGTCCGCTTTGGTCATAAAGGTTTCTTCGGATAATCTGGCATCATGTATCATAATGGAGCCGAATTCCGTGTTATTCAGATAATTATTGATGTTGGCATCTGCTCCGTCAAAAGATATTTTATTATTGAAAGAATCGGAATCGAAAGATATAGATAAGTCATGTTTGGCATCTACCCAGATTGTTCTGAAGTAATAAGTGGCATAGGTGAGTAAAGCATATCCGGTAGGTTCATTATCTAACTTGAAAGTTCCTTTTCCTGTATTATCCATATTTATTATGGATGGATTTTCTCTGCCGGGGAAGATAATGCTTACTTCATTTTTAGGTTGATAATTGTTGATTTGTACGGTTAATTGGGCTGCATGTAATCCTATAAAGGGGAGTAGGATTCCTGCCAAAAAGAGAATGCTGATATTCTTTTTCATAAGTATGACAGTAAAGGTAAATATTAAAAAACTTGCACAAAGTTAGTTATATATTCCAATTTTATGCAATTAATAATGTTTTTTTGTAAGTTTATTATATTTTGTTATTTTTGCAACGAATTTATTCTTTATAAAGATGGGGATACGACTTAAAGAGCAATTGTTCAAGAAATTATTCTCCGAGAACTATTCCCGGCTCTATTCTATTGCATATTATCTGATAAAAGATTCGGAAGCTGCCAAAGATTTGGTTAATGATGTGTTTGCGAATCTTTGGGAGAGTTTTGATCCTGATACAAAAGAATATACTCACGCTTTCCTGTATAAAAACATATATAATAAATGCATTGACTATACCCGGCATTCGGATGTTGAAAACCGTTATCTGGCTCTCTACATGAATATTGCTGAGAAACAATCTCCGGATTGGGAAGAGCAGGATGAACGGTTGGAGGTAATATATAAAGTGATGGAGGAAATGCCACCGCGTACACGTTTTGTTGTTGAACAATGTTATTTCAACAATAAGAAATATGCAGAGGTGGCCGATATATTAAATATCTCTACCGATGGTGTTAGAAAGCATATAATGAAAGCTTTAGGTATGATTAGGAAAGAATTTTCTGTTAATTATAAGAAAGGACAGTACCCAAAAGAGAAATAAAATCGTTAATATATATATGAAGGCGTACAATCATGAATACAGAAGCTGAACATATTGATAATAATGAAGATCATCTGAACCGGATACTGGATGCAGTGGATGATTTGGAAAACATGACGGATGAGGAATTTGAAAATTTCCTTTCCGATGAAGAAAGCATGTCCTGCTGTCAGACACTCATTGAATGTGGTAAGGCTAAATTGTATAAAGAAACCCCGTTGCCTGACGTAGAGAAGGAGTGGACCCAATTTGAAAATATACACATTGCTCTGCCACGAAGCAAAAGGATGATGAAGAGAGCTGTATGGCTGACAGGTTTGGTTAGTGTTGCCGCTGCAATAGCAGTGTTAGTCATGTTTAATTTTTCATGGAATCAGGTTGTACCCGAAGAAACAAATAAGTCTATCATAGCTTTTTCTGCCAATCATTATCCTCAGGAAGTCTTAATTAATGATGAAGAAAACTCTTCTGTTGGTGTGCAACAGGTTGCAGCGAAAGATCAGAATCTAATTATCACAGATAAAATGGCAGACTTCACAAATGCCAGTCATGAGCACATAGCAACACGTTCCATAACTACTCCCCGTGGCAAAGAATATAAAATTATTCTCAGTGATGGCACAATGGTAATGATGAATGCCGATAGTAAACTCGTATTTCCAACTCGTTTCAGTGGTAAAGAACGTACGGTGAGGTTAGTGGGAGAGGCTTATTTTAAAGTGGCAAAAGACCGTAAGCATCCTTTCATTGTGTATACAGACCAAGTAAAAACCCGCGTATTGGGTACCGAATTTAACCTGCGTGCTTATCCTACATCAGAGATAAACGTTACTCTTATTGAGGGATCTGTAATGGTTAATGATAATCAAACCAACCATGAGGTAGAATTAAAGCCGGGACAAAATGCAGCTTTGCGTGAAGATCATGATTTTGATATTACTACAGTAGATACAGATTATTATACTTATTGGAAAGAAGGTTATTTTTATTTTGATAATCTGCCGTTGGTAGAAGTTATGAAAGAATTAGGAAGGTGGTATAATGTAGATATTGAGATAACATCCAATTCTTTAATGAGTTATCGTTTGCATTTCGTAGCGGAACGCAATGCTGAAATTGATCAAGTTATTGAAAATTTGAATAATTTTAGCTACTTGTCGGTCGTAAAAGAGGGGAATAAAATAATTATTTCTAAAAAAAGATAAAACTTTCGGTGACTAAAATAAATCCGGCTTCGTTTATTTTAATAAATGGTTTTTATTAACAATAAACTGGGATTTATGAAGAAAACAAATCATTGTGAACGAGTCTCTTGTTCTTTGTCTATAAAAATGTCAATGCTTATATTGATACTTTTTATAGCAGGCAATTGTGCTTTTGCCCAATCGGCGGGCAAGCAGATAACTTTAGAGTGCAGTCACGAGCCTTTGGCGACAGTTCTAAAGAAAATAGAGAAAACATCGGGTTATAAGGTTCTTTTTACTTATGACGAAGTGCAAAACTACAAAGTTTCAGTTTCCGTGAAACAACAATCGGTGGAAAGTGCTTTAAAGAGTGTATTGGCAAATACTCCTTTTGTGTACACAGTTAAAGGCAAATTCATCAATGTTACGTTGAAACGTCAGAATGGTGAGAGCAAGAATAATAAGTCCCGGCATATTACGGGCAAAGTCGTCGATCAGAAAAACGAACCGCTTATTGGTACTACAATTAAAGTGCAAGGGCAGAATATTGGAACCGTAACAGACTTTAATGGTAATTTTTCTTTGGATATTCCATCATCATCTACTGCTATTGATCTTACTTATATAGGAATGGATCCGCAGACCGTCAACGTGGGAGATAAGAATACTTTCCGCATTGTAATGAAAGAAAGCCAGCATTTATTGGATGATGTGGTTGTAACCGGTTATCAAACATTATCTAAAGAACGTTCTACCGGTTCATTCGGAAAAATTACATCGGAAACTTTGGAGTTGAAGAGAATGAATAACCTGAGTAATATGATGGAAGGCGAATTTGCAGGTTATGTAGATGGAAAGATCCGTGGTGTAACTACAATGAAAGCCATTAGTAATCCTTTGGTTGTGGTAGACGGATTTCCAATAGAGAATACTTCAATGGATCAGACGGGAACAACAACAGAAAATATGCCTGATATTAATCCGGAAGATATTGAAAGTATCACGATATTGAAGGATGCCGCCGCTGCTTCCATTTATGGTGCCCGTGCTGCAAACGGAGTTGTGGTTATCACAACTAAAAGAGCAAAACAAGGTAAAACGGATATTAGTTTTTCTACCACATTTACTGTCCAGCCTTATTCTTACTATACTAAAAATCTGACGGATGCTGCCGATGTCATTTCTTTGGAAGAAGCTTGGGCTTCACAAAATGTAGCTTTGTTGGCAGGGGGAGCAGAAGCAGAGAAAGAAGCTGCCGATATTCGTGAAAACGGCATGTATCCAAGTCAGGGGGTAGATATTCTTTTGGACATGTACACGAATAAGATCAGTGCTGCGGAAGGACGTCAAAAATTAAATGAATTATCCTCTAAAGGTTATGAATATTATAATCAGGCAAAGAAGTACACTAAACGTAATCCTTTCTACCAACAATATAATCTACGTGTAGCTAAGACCACAGACCGTAATTCTGTAAACTTTTCGACTTCTTATTGGAAGAATAATTATGAAGATGTGAATAGCAGTGATTGGAAGTTGGGAGTTAACCTTACCAATTCATTGAAAGTGACCAAATGGTTGCAAGCTGATTTAGGTGTTTACCTGAAATATGGAGAAACTGACTCCCAGTCGTTTGATGCATATTCTCCGGGATATTCTTTTTTGCCGTATAATACGTTGGTAAATTCGGATGGAAGTTATACGGTGGCTCCTGCCCAAAGTACAAAGGACAGAAGGGATTTAATAGAGAAATATGGGCTGAAGCAAGAACAGCTTGTTGGTATGAATGAATTAAATTATGGTTTGGGCAAGACTAAGACATTGGAAACACGTGCCAATGCGAGGTTGAAGGTGGACTTTACTTCTTGGTTGAATTATAATGTAATGTTCCAATACGAAACAACAAATGATAAATTAGAGCTATTGAGGGAGCAGGAATCGGATTTTATGACTACAAGAATCAATAACTTTACTTCGCAAAGTGCTTATGGAACTCTTGTTTATAATCTTCCGGAAGGAGATGCCCTATATTTGCAGGCAAATGAAAAAAGAGCTTATAACTTCCGTCAGCAGTTAAATCTAAATAAAACGTTTGGTAAGCATAATATAGCATGGATTTTAGGACAGGAGTTGAGACATACTAAATTATATTACGAGGATGATACACACTATGGTTACGATCCTGAATTATTGACCTGGCCTGCCCTTAACGAAAATACATTAAGTTATGTATCAGGTATATTGGGAGCAGCCCGGTTAAGTATCAGCCCAATTAAAAAAGAACTTCTGAACAGGTTTGTTTCGTTCTATTCCAATGGTTCTTATACCTTTGATGATAAATATGTAGTATCGGGAAGTATCCGTTGGGATAAGTCTAACTTGTGGGGACAAAGCTCCAAGTATCAGAACCGTCCGTTGTGGTCTGTCGGAGGTAGTTGGAATATTGATAAAGAAAAGTTCTTTAAAGTACCTTTTATAGATATGTTGAAGTTAAGAGCTTCTTACGGTATCGGTGGTAATATAGGAAGAAACACTGCACCTTATCTGATTGCACAATATTTCTCGGCTTATAAAGTAGATGGTTTGGCCGGTGTTGTGACTTCGCCACCTAATAAAGATATTCGTTGGGAGAAAACAACGACAGTTAATATCGGTACAGATTTTGCTTTATTCAAGCAACGTCTGTCGGGTTCTATTGAGTATTATCATAAGAATAGTGTTGACCTATTGGCTTATATTAATGGTAGTCCGACACAAGGGTGGGGAAGTTCATCACTTACGACTAATAATGGAGCTATGATTAATCAAGGTGTTGAAATCACTTTACATGGAAACATCATCAATAAAAAGAATTTTTCATGGAATGCGACTTTACTGTATGCATACAATAAGAATAAAGTAACTAAAATATATTATGAACCGACTGATTATTCGAGCCGTTTTAAACTGCCGAATAGTTACCCAACAAAAGACGAACCTTTGAATGGTATTTATGCTTATAAATGGGCAGGATTGAGCAAGACCGGTGAACCTCAGGTATACGATGCTGAAGGCAATATAACATCGGAAGCAGTTCAGGATGTGGAAGCTGTTCATTACTGCGGAACTACTGTTCCGGTGCATAGCAGTACATTAACCAATATGTTACGTTATAAGAATGTTGAATTCTCAGCCATGTTGGTTCTTAATGCAGGATATAAATTGAGAGATGCCAATATCCCCTCTATCAGCATGTCTAGCGGACATATTACTTCAACATCTAAAGATATAATGAATCGTTGGCAACAAGCCGGAGATGAGAATACTACCGATGTTCCAAGATTGTTATTCTCTAATGATACGGAGAACTATAACACCCATCGTTCGGAACTGTATCATTATTCCGACCTTTTCATTTATAACGCTTCAAATATCCGAATCAGGAATATTTCTTTAGCTTATCGCTTGCCTGTTGAATGGTGTCAGAAAGTATTCTTGTCAAGTGTGAAGTTGCAATTCAATATTGAGAACCTTGCAACAATAGCTTTCGACTCGAGAGCACATTATTCATTAGGCGGAAAACAGAAACCTAACTTTGTTTTTGGTGCATATCTAAACTTTTAAAGAGAAGAAAACATGAAACAGTTTACTAATATAATTCGGTTTACTATACTTCTTTCAAGTATATTCATATGGGGAGCTTGTGATGACTATCTGGGAGATATTCCTAAAGGTCAAAAAACTCCTAAGAGCTTTATAGACTATAATGCATTCATAAATTATAGTGACCAAATGCAGATGGAGATCGACCAGATTTGTTGTTTGATGAATGAGTCGTTTAAATCCAATAATTCATTAAATTCTGATCCGTTGCTTCGTACTCATTATTATTGGGATGAAAGTGAAGACCGCAAACTGATTAATTCTACTGACCGTGCTTATGACCGTGCTTATGAAGGTATTTTTTATTGGAATTTAATTGTCGAATATGGAGGTGAGGCAACGGAGTGTACACAAGCACAACGTGATATGTTGATTGCTCAGGCAAGAGTACTTAGAAGTATTACCTATTTTTATGTTGCCAACTATTTTGCAGATCAATATTGCGATGCTACGCTTGATAAGCTGTGTGTGCCTTTGGTTACTTCCACATCACTTGAAGCGCCTTCTCCCCAGGTTACCATAAAGGAAATGTATGATTTCTTAATAGAAGATCTGGGACTGGCGATTCCTTATTTACCGGAAGTTGCTGAAAATATGTATCATCCTACGAAAGCAAGTGGTTATGGTATTTTAGCCCGGGTGTATCTTTCTATGGGAAATTATGATAAAGCTTTAGAAAATGCAGAAGCAGCCTTGAAATTAAATGATAAACTTTTTAGTTGGGTTGATTATTATAATGCAGATAAAGCACGTTTTGATGATCCGGAAGATTATTTAACTTCACTTGCACCGGGATATGATAATCTGGAGCAGACAAATGTGGAAAACTATTTATTTAAACATTCATCACAGATGTTTTATAATGGAAACAGAGGTACTGCTTATGGTTTGGGTGTGGATCGTACAAAACAATTTGAAAAGGGGGATACACGTTTGCTCACACATTGGAAATTTAAGAATACAGCTGCTTTGGGGGATTATTATTATGGCATTTATGCAGTTGAGCCCAATAAAGGAGGCATTCGTTCGGCGGAAATGTATTATATTAAGGCAGAATGTCTGGCTCGTAAGGGAGGTGCGGAAAATATAAAGAGCGCCATGGATGTTGTGAATGCGGTTAGGAAAACTCGTATATTGCCGGAATATTATAGTGATCTGACTGCTTCTATTACTCAGGAAGCTGTTGAAAAGATCATGGCTGATAAAGGCAATGAGTTTATTCAGAACATGGTGTCTTTCTGCGACCGTCGTCGGTTAAATAAAGATCCGCTTTATGCCAAAACTTTAACTAAAACGGTGAATGGTGTGACTTATGAGTTGAAACCCGATTCACATCTTTGGATTATGCCGTTCCCGCAAAAGGTAATTGATAATCCGGGTAATGGAACAATTACTCAAAATACTCCGAAGTAGAGTTTAAAGCTTTGAGTTAAAACGTCTATACGTTTTGATCAAAACGTCCTTACGTTTCACCTAAAACGTATGGACGTTTTTTTATAGATAATAGGATTTGTGTATAATTTCCACATATGTGGAGAAAAATTCCACACTTTTCTACATACGGTCCTCTTTTAAAGTTAGCTTAAATCATTAATTTTCAAGTCTCTGTTGGAATAACAGGGCTTTTGGCATGGGGTTTGCCATTTATATTGTATAAATAATGGTTGTTATTATGGTTATTTGATTTATTTTTTTAAGCACATTGAAAGTTTTTAATCCCCGTAATGGAAAGGACGTTTGTGATAAATCACTTTTCCATTCATTTTACAATGACAGATGTTTTGTTGTGTTTTTTAATGTACCGGCTTGTGATAAGTAGGTATTATTATTTTAAGTGTACAGCGGTATGCTGCAAATACTAACTGTAAATGTATTGATTGAATCTATAATTTAATTGATATGTTTACAGTTATTTTTTATCTTTGCGGTCGATAGAATAATTATTAATCCAATCATACTTATGAAAAAGAATACACTTTCTTTTCTTGCTCTTTCAGGCTTATTCTTGTATGCATCATGTTCATCGGTGCCAAAAGAAGAAGCGAAAGATTACACTCAGTACGTAAACACTTTTATTGGAGCTGCCGATAACGGACACACTTTTCCCGGAGCTTGCATGCCATTTGGTATGGTGCAGACGAGTCCGGTAACAGGAGCAGTGGGGTGGAGGTATTGTTCTGAATATGTGTATAGCGACTCTCTGATTTGGGGATTTACACAAACGCATCTCAATGGTACGGGATGTATGGATTTGGGAGATATATTGGTAATGCCTGTAACCGGTACCCGTGCCCGTTCACTTGAAGCTTATAGAAGCCATTTCTCTAAGGATAAGGAAGCGGCAACCCCGGGATATTATACGGTAGAGCTTTCCGATCCGGATGTAAAGGCGGAATTAACGGCTTCTGTTCACACTGCTTTGCATCGTTACACTTACAATAAAGCCGATTCGGCTTCTTTGCTGATTGATTTGCAGCATGGACCTGCATGGAATGAAAAACAGTATCATTCGCAAGTTCTCAGTTGCGAAGTGAATTGGGAAGACGCACAAACATTGACCGGACATGTGCGTAACAAAGTCTGGGTAGATCAGGATTATTTTTTTGTGATGAAGTTCAACCGTCCGGTGATAGATACTCTTTATTTGCCAATGGGCGAAACTGAGAAAGGAAAACGGATAGTTGCTACATTTGATATGAAGCCCGGAGATGAGTTGCTGATGAAGGTAGCCCTTTCTACAACAGGCGTACCCGGAGCCAAAAAGAATCTTGAAGCTGAAATCCCGGAATGGGACTTTGAGGGTGTAAAGACTGCTGCGCATGATACTTGGAACAGCTATTTAAGCCGTATAGATGTAACTGGAACAAAAGATGAGTTGACTAATTTCTATACCAGCTTTTATCATACTCTGATTCAGCCAAATCAGATTTCTGATGTAGACGGTATGTATCGCAATGCTGCCGATTCTGTTGTAAAGGTTGGCATGGATGCTTTCTATTCCACTTTCTCTTTATGGGATACTTATCGTGCTGCTCATCCTTTTTATACCATAATACTTCCTGAAAAAGTTGACGGATTTGTCAATTCGTTGGTAGAACAGGCAGAGGTTCAGGGCTTCCTGCCTATCTGGGGATTGTGGGGAAAAGAAACTTTTTGCATGGTAGGCAATCATGGAGTATCGGTGATAGCTGAGGCTTATAAGAAAGGCTTCCGCGGTTTTGATGCAGAACGTGCATTCCAGGCAGTTAAAAAGACACAAACCGTATCTCACCCGTTGAAGTCAGAGTGGGAAACGTATATGAAATATGGTTATCTGCCAACCGATTTGATTAAAACAGAATCCGTTTCCTCCACTCTCGAATCGGTTTATGATGATTATGCTGCTGCTACTATGGCAGAACTGATGGGTAAAAAAGAAGATGCCGAATATTTTTATAAACGTGCAGACTTCTACAAGAACTTGTTCGACAAGGATACTAAATTCATGCGTCCGAGACTGTCTGACGGAAGTTGGAAAACTCCTTTCAATCCGAGTGATCTCGCTCATTCCGAAAGCGTAGGGGGAGATTATACGGAAGGTAATGCATGGCAATATACATGGCATGTTCAACATGATGTTCCGGGATTGATAGAATTGTTTGGCGGTGAGAAACTGTTCCTCAATAAACTGGATTCTTTGTTTATTGTGAAACTGGAAGGTTCGCTTTCCGACGTGACCGGATTAATCGGGCAATATGCACATGGCAATGAGCCAAGCCATCACGTAGCTTATTTATATACACTTGCCGGTAAGCCGGAGCGCACACAAGAACTCGTTCGTGAGATTTTCGATACACAATATAAACCGGAACCTGATGGTCTTTGTGGTAACGACGATTGTGGACAAATGTCTGCTTGGTATATGTTGAGTGCAATGGGATTTTATCCTGTGGACCCGGTTAGCGGAAACTTTGTGTTTGGTGCGCCTCAGATGCCGAAGATCGTTCTTCATTTGGCAGATGGAAAGACTTTCACGGTTATTGCCGAGAACTTATCGAAAGAGCATAAATACGTAGACAGCATAACTTTGAATGGAGAGCCATACACAAAGAATTATATTAGCTATGATGATATAATGAAAGGTGGAACGCTGGTTTACAAGATGAGATAATATTGATAAACTCAAAGATAAATGATGATGAATATAAAGGCAACTACCGCCTTTATATTCATCATCATTAATTTATATGGGGGCTTAACGGCTCTTTTGTTTACCCTCTGCTTTCCATACTGCTCTTGTCTGGATTTAATTCCCTGACAGCTGCTTTTACTTGTTTTTCCGTTACCGGTTTGTTTGTTACAATAGTTTGTTGAACTGCTCCTTTTGTCCCTACACTTGGAGAAGGCTCATTCCTTTCTTTGATGTTTGAAGAATTGATTGTTTCCATAATCGAAAATATTAATTGGTTTATGTTTATTCAACGTATAATATAATGTGATGGTTCAAATTATTTCCGGGATATGAAAACCTTTTTATTTCTCTTTTGTTGTTTGCAACATAATGATGATACGAATAAATAAAAAGATATGTTATGGATAAAACAGAACAATTAAAGCAGGCTTCGCAAACAGATGCGTTGATTATGGTGATAGTCTATGCCGACTGGTCTCCCCATTATGAATGGCTGGAACCGACTATCCGCGAGTATGCGCCACAGATCAAAAAGGTGATAAAAGTTAATATTGAAGGTGACAAAGATTTGTCAGATTTACTTCAGGTTTATGATGTACCGACATTTATATTAATGAGAGGAGGAGAGGAACTCTGGAAAAGAACTGGAGAATTGACTCTGGAAGAATTGAATCTGGTTTTGCAAGAGTTTGCTAAATAAGAGAACCGTGGGACATAAATAACCCCTTCTTTAGAGAATAAGGAAGGGGTTATTTATACATTACCGCTTAGCGTTCTTGATGTCTTCTTTTACAATTTCATCCATTTCTTCCAATTTCTTTTTTCTTTCGGCTTCACTTTCTTCATTTTTCTTTTCTCCTTTGTGAAAAGGATTATCTGCTCTTTCTTCCAGTTCTTCACTCCATTCGCTGAACTCTTCTTTTGCAGGAGTACCGGAATACTGGTAATTAACCTGTTTGGCTAATCTTTCATCGTTTTCATTTATTTTCTCCATAACATTGATTTTAAATTTGATTATAGTAATACAAACAAATAGGCAAGAAAGTTTATCCGTTTAATAAAGTTTGTGGATTTTATGTTATTTCTCTTTTATGATATATTACTTCAGATTTCCTTTAGAATTTTTCGTTATCTTTGTAACAAGATAAATAATGAGGCTGACATACAGTTTACCTTTTTATCATCTTGTTTATATTATTAGCCGCGGTGAGGCTGATAATTCTCCCTGAGTGGCTTTGTGAAAAACTGCAAAAGGGTGTGTTGTGTTTGGTTTGTGTATTGCCCCGTCATTTCTATGATGGGGCTTTTTTTGTATAATGAAAATCCCCTTTATCTAAGGTTAGATAAAGGATCAATGTAAAAGTCTGAGGGCTTTTCTTTTTATGCATATAATTTAGCGAGTCTGTACAAGAAAAATGCTTTATCTCTTACTCCTCTGAACTGTGCCCTGAACGCTTTGA
>CABUKU010000040.1 GCA_902492205.1 uncultured Bacteroides sp.
CCCCTCTTGAGAGACTGTGTAAAAACTAGTTTTTACACAGTCTCTCAAGAGGGGAATTTATATACCTGCATCAATTATAACGGAAAGGCTGACTCACAAATTTAAGAACATCGGGCAAAGCAGTGCGCCAGTACTCCCATGTATGTCCACCGTCACGAACCCGGAACTCATGCTTTATTCCTCTTTTCTGCATCAGCTTATGTAATTGGAAATTGCATTCCAATAAAAAATCATCATCTCCGCAATCAATGTAGTAGCGTACTTTAGGCAGTTTGTCATCGCTCAAGTTTGATAAAATGTTGAATACATTATGCTTATGCCAGTACTCTAATCCGTCCGTACCATAAAGGCGGGCATATAATTCCTTGTACTCAGGATCGTTTCTGCGCTTTTCTATCGTGTCATCTTGGAAAACGGCAGCGCTTATAGGCACGCAGGCAGAAAAACATTCCGGTTGATGCAGACTGTAATAGAAAGCCCCGTATCCTCCCATTGACAACCCGGCAATGGCGCGGAAGTTCTTCTCGGAACGGGTGCGGTAGGTCTTGTCTATGTAAGGAATAAGCTCCTCAAAAAACATATCTTCGTAGGGCACTTTGCCGTCATATTGGTTTATATAATAAGAGTTCCGCGCTCTCGGCATGACGATAATCATTTGTGTGGCGTCTCCGTCTCCGATGGCTTTGTCGGCAATGCGTTGCATTTCTCCGCTTTGCAGCCAGTTTGTTTCGTCGCCCGAATATCCGTGCAGCAGATAAAGAACCGGGTAGTTCCTTGACGATGTGTTGTAACCGTCGGGCAGATAAATAGAGTAATGCATGTCTTCTCCCAATATTTTGCTGGGAAACTTCAATGATTCTTGTACTGTGCTTTGCGAGTAACTGTTTAAACAGAAGCAAAAGCTCAAAATGAGAGCGGTAAATAGATTGCGTTTCATGTGCTTAGATATTGATTTTTATGTTTACTCTCCGAAAGTAATGATTATTATTATCACAGAGAAAAGATACAGGTATTTATTTTCATCCTTCATTCACGTTAAGCAGATTCAACGGCAGAACTAAATCTTTTATCCGGCATATCTAAGTGCATTTCTCTGCAATCTTTAGTAACTTGACAGCTGTCAAGTTACTAAGCTGTTAGTATAAATTGGCTTATGTATGAAGAAGAAAAGGCTTGGTTTTGCTCTTGAATTTGCTTAGGTTTCAGCTTTTATGATAATGTTTGTGTCGCAGATTTTCGCTTATCCGAATTATATATGTATCTTAGCTCCCTTTAAAACAACATTCCCGGCGAAATCACTTCGACGGGAATGCTGATAATTTTACTTAAATGTGGCTACGTAATAAAATTATGACTAACTAATTCAATTCTGATGTTGCAAAGATAGGGCATGGCAGGTTCACCCGCAATCACTTGATTATGGTATATTATCGGTCTGCTATCCCCATATATGGTGATACTATGAAAACACACAAAAAACAGTTGCTTATTATATTTTTCTTATTTATTTGTAAAGTAACTATCGCACAACAAATAACAGGAACGGTAGTCGATGCCAATAAAGTTCCCGTAGAAGCTGCATTAGTGTGGCTTGTGGGAGAGGATACAAATAACTGTCTGTCTCAGGCAATAACGGATGAGAAAGGTAAGTTCTCCATTTCCTGCATTGATAAACGGGTGAAATTGACGGTTACTTGTTTGGGATATTCGACTTATATATCCGAACCGTTTGGGGCGGTCAGTGCGCGTCAGTTCCCGGAGATAATTCTGCAAGACGATGCGCAGCAGCTTGGCGATGTGGTTGTAGTAGGGGAGAGGATTCGTCCGGTGATAGAACAGAAAGCGGGTAAGATTGTGTTTAATGTGGAAAACAGTATCAATGCGCAAGGCTCGAATGCTTATGAGGTGCTGAAACAGACACCGGGGGTAACGGTGAATGACGGTACTAAATCTTTCAGTATCAACGGCAGAGGGAGTATCTTGGTGATGCTCAACGGTAAACAAACTTACATGCAGCAATCGGAAATTGCCGATTTGTTGAAGTCCACCCCGTCTTCCAATATTAAATCTATCGAAGTCATGTCCAATGCCACAGCGCAATATGATGCTGCCGGTTCGGGAGGAATATTGAATATTATCTTGAAGAAAGAGCGGAAAGCAGGTTATAACATGACCGTGAATGTAGGTGTTTCCTATTGGTTCAAACTGAAACAGAACACGGAACTGGCATTCAATTACAACAAAAACAAGCTGAATCTTTACGGAAATTACAGTCACACGTTCGGGCATGTGGATATGTTCTACGGAACAGAGCGCAAACAATCGGGGAAACTGTTTGATGCACATTCCGATGATACGGATAAGCGCAACATCGCCGCTACTACTTTGGGAATGGATTATGAACTGAATGCTAATAACCAGATAGGCATACAAGCATCGGGTAACTTTTTGTTCGGTCCGGGTATTATCATGACTACCAATGAGGTATATGATTCTTATGATAAAAAGAACTTGCTGTATTCCATGTATTCAGTAGGCGAATATCAGCATCAGACAGCTAACCGTTATAACCTGAATGCGAATTATAAGTTTGAACTGCCCGATGAGTATATGTTTACCTTTGACTTTGATTACAGTTGGTTCCGGGGAAATTCGAGGATGGCTCAGCCAAATACTTATTTTTCGCCCGAAGGAAAGGTCGATTCTGTGTTAAACTATCGTTCCATAGGCACAAGGAACATTAATTTGTATGCGGCGGCTGCCAATTATAAGCAGAAACTATGGAAAGGAGATTTGCTTGCAGGGGTGAAGTTTTCCAATGTTTCTTCCCGGAATGGTTATAATCTTTTTGCTGTGGAAGACGAGGAAGAAAGTGTGGATTTGAATGCTTCCAATGATTTCAATTACTTGGAGTCCATACTTGCCGGGTATCTGCAATATGATTTCTCTTTGTCCGACAAATGGATATTTAATGCCGGTTGCCGCATAGAATATACCCATTCCGACGGGCATTTGCTTCCGCTTCCCGGAAGTTCGCTGATTGAAAGTAAAGTGAAACGTGACTATGTGGATGTGTTTCCCTCTTTCGGCGTTACTTATAAATTGAGTGATGCACAATCTGTTTCTTTCAGTTACGGTAAACGTATAGACAGGCCTGCCTATTCCGACCTTAACCCGATAGACCAACCTTTGGATGGATTGTCGTCATGGAGGGGAAATCCTTTCTTGGAACCGCAAAAGACACATCGCTTTGCTTTGCAGTACCAATATAGAAACACATCGGTGGAATTGTCTTATTCACGCACGGACAATTATCGCGTAAGCATTACCGATACAGTGGGAACGGATAAGGTAGTAATGATTCCCCGTAATTTGGGAACACAGAAATATTATGGTCTGTCGGCTTCCCAGTCATTCCGCTTCTTTCATGCATGGGATATAAGTTTGTCGGGCAGGGTGTTTCATTTGGATAATAAAATGGCTTTTGATGAAGAACGTTTCTATCACCGCAACCGTTGGGCGGGAGGTTTCACTGTGCAGACTTCTTTCCCTTTACTTTGGGGCATCCGTTCGGAGATTCTAGGAGTCTATTCATCCAAGAGTTTGGGTGGTTCAACGGAAATAACGGGAAATAACGGTTCCGTCAATATCGGTTTCCAAAAGAAGTTTGCCGGGGATAATGCTATCGTCAAATTATCTCTTTCGGATGCGTTCTGGACGAGTAATTGGGATAATGTGAACCGCTTCGACGGTTTGGAAGCTGTGAGCTACGGGCATTTGGAGAGCCGTTTAGTAAAGTTGAACTTCACTTATAAATTCGGAAGCAGTAAAAAGAGCCATTCCAAAGCATCTTATATTGAATCGGAAATGAATCGCTTTTAAAACTTCCGGTTTTTACTCTATATCCGACTGGTCGATAAGATTGTTCAGCAATGCATAAACAGTGAGTCCGGAAACTGTCTTGATGCCTGTTTTACGGGAAATATTCTTTCGGTGTGAGATTACTGTGTGGATAGAAATATTATGCACATCGGCAATTTCCTTATTGGTCATTCCCCGGGCTACGGATGCGAGGATTTCTTTTTCACGTTCGGATAACTCATAACTATCCGCTGTGTCTGCATTGTCCTGATTGCTTTCTATTGCTTGTTTCAGTTTTCTGGTAATGGTGGCTGCATCGTCTGTTATTTCTATTGTTCCGTTGTATTGCTTAAGTACTTCGGCTTCTGCATATCCATAGAGCAGGGCAAATAGCAATGTTCCGGGCACGGTGGGTAATAAGGATTTAATGCTCATGCGCTTTTGGTAGTCCAAAAGGGAAGGGTTCAGCAGAACAATGTCGGCCGGAGTGATGCTTACCCGTTCAATGAAATGTGTAAGGTCGGCAAAAACATGGTTTATCTCAAATTCAGGATAAGGAGCAAGCAGGCTTTTTATTCCGGCACAAATAATCGTCGATGGTTCGATAATGACGATTTTATATTTCTTCTTCTGTTCCATCTCCTTATTTCTGTTCTAATTGTGAAACTAAAGGAACCAGCACTTTGTCTTCCATAAGTGTATGTTTCCGGAAGTCGTCTTCCAACTCGAAGAGGTCGAACAATAAAGCGTTCAGTTCTTCTTGCGCATCTACATAAGGCAGGTATTTAATGATGATGTTCTTTAAGTCGTTCAGCTTCTCATCTATATTGCTGTGGTTTTCTTCATATTGACCGATGTTGTAGGCGGCTGTGTGATCTCCCTTTGCCACATAGTTGATATAAGGGAAAGCAACGTTTTCTTCGTACTCGAAGTGGTTCAGCACTTCTGTTTGATAGTCATTGTAGAAACGCTGCAACACACGGGCTGTCTTTTCATCCAACTTTTTTGCCACGTCGTTCAACTTTGAATTTATTCCGGGCAGGCACTTTTGTTTGTAGTACAAATGCGAACTCAGAAGGTATCGCATCAGGCTTTCCGTATCAAAGGATTGCAGGTCTTTTTCCTGTGGGAGATAATCGGCAAAAGTATACACGTTGCAAACGAGCAGGAACAATGAGGTAGGAATGTTCTGTTTCCTGCACACTTCATCGACACTCTTTTCACCGAATCCCAAATGGATGTCGAAACGATTGAGCACTAAAAGGAGCTTGTAATTAGTCAGCAACACATCTGCCAACTTCATCTTCGGGGAGAAAAGTATGTGGCTCATAATTGTATTTCTATTGATTGTTTTGCAAATATCGCATAAAATATCGGAGGAAACGAATTATCTTTGGCGCAAAATAATGAAATTATATGAATAAAGCTTATAAATACATCCTTTTTGATTTGGATGGAACTCTTACCGATCCTTTTATGGGAATTACCCGGTCTGTGCAATATGCGTTAAAGTATTATGGTATTACAGTGGATGATTTACAGCAACTTACTCCTTTTATAGGCCCTCCTTTGCAGGATTCTTTTCAGGACTTCTACCATTTCTCGCAGGTACAAGCCAATGAAGCCTGTAACAAGTATCACGAACGTTTTGTGGATAAAGGTTGGTGTGAGAATGTAGTTTACGAAGGCATAGACAGTTTTCTGCGTGAACAGAAGGAGAGTGGTAAACAACTGTTTGTTGCTACTTCGAAACCGGAACCGCTTGCTCGCAAGATTCTGGATCATTTCAATTTGTCTCAATACTTTTCTTTTATCGGGGGCGATACAATGGAACGTACCCGCTCGGCAAAAGCAGAGGTGATTCGCTATGTATTAAGTGCGGTAGGGATAACTTCTTTGCAGGAAGCTGTGATGATAGGTGATCGTAAACATGATATTATAGGTGCAAAATCGGTTGGTATGGATTCGGTGGGTGTGCTCTATGGCTATGGTGATAAACAAGAGTTGACAGAAGCGGGCGCTGACTATATAATAGAAGATGTAGAAGGTTTGCGTAAATTGCTTCTTTAATTTCATTTAAAATATGCGTATTTCGGGAAATATTTCTTAGTTTTGCTTTGCTTAATACGCAAAGTATGAAGAAAACCCGCCATACTCCTTTAATACTTTTACTGCTGATACTTGTATCGGTCAGTTTTTCGTGTGGCGATACTGCACCTACACAAGAGGCGAGATTACTCGACTCTTTGAACCAGCGGGCTTATGCTTACCGTTACAAAAATCTGGATTCTTCTTATCAGGCAGCTTTGAAGGCTTATCAAAATGCAAAGCTCTACGGTCAGGGAAAGGCGGAAGCCTGTAATAATCTGGGCTTCTGTGCATTTATGCGTATGGATTTCGATGGAGCGGAACGTTACCACAAAGAAGCACTCGAAGTCACTTCCAATGAATTGGAACGCCTCATTGCAGATGTTGGCTTAATGAAAGTGTACCAACGTACATCCATGAATAAGGAATATTATGATTACCGTAACAGTGCCATTCGCCGGATGAAGCGTATTAATGAGGATATAACTGTGTTCGTGGCGGCACATGAACGTTTGCGACTGAATTATGCTTATACTGAATTTTACATTGTTTCCGCCATCTATTATTATTATCTTCAGCAGAAACCCGAAGCTGTTCAATGCATGGACAGCATACAGTTGAACGATGCTTTAAAGGCGGATACCAACCAATTACTTTATTATTACTATATAAAAGGCTCTGCCGGGTTGAGTAACGAAAAGAGTTTTGCCCGTAAGACGGCTCTTGAATTCGATGACTTGTTTTCCTGTTGGCTTCTAAGTTCACAGAATGATTATCTGTATTTCATGGGAAACAGTTTGCAGGGCATAGCTGAGATGCTGATTGACAGCAAGACTTCAAATGTTCTGTATAATCGCCGGATGCAAGCTCTACAATTACTCAATACCACAGTAGTACCGGATTCTTTATTACCTTTAGAATTGGCAAGACGTGCCTTGCAGACATTCAAGCAATACAAAGATGTTTATCAGATAGCCGGGACTTATCGTACTATCGGCACATATCTGAATGAGCACGGCAGATACCGGGAAGCATTGGATTCTTTGAGTAGGGCATTGACCTATGTAAATAAGCACCATGAATTGTATTATCATTGTCTTGATACCACTGATCGTTTGAAACCTTTCATTGCTCATGATTCTGTTTTTGCCGAACTGACTTGGATTAATCAGGATGATATAAAGACAGTTCCCGAGTGGATTGCCCGCATACGCGAACAGCTCAGTGTGGCTTATGCAGGATTGGGATTGAAGGTTGCATCGGATTATAACCGGAATATTTATCTTGACATATTGGACTATACGAGACAGGATAAGGAGTTGGAAAGCAGATACCTGTCTTTGGAAAAAGAATCTAAGCAGTTGAATGTGCTTTTATCTGTTGTGCTGATAGGATTTGTCTTGTTAATTATACTGTTCTGGTTTTTTAATCGTCGCTGGAAGATACGTAACGGAAGGCATATCGGTATACTTGGACAGACATTGGAGATTTGCCAGAAGATAACCGCTTCTATTCCTGCCGATGCAACGTGCGCTGATGAGATAAGCAGTTCTATCGAAACTTTTGTGCTTCCGGATTTGGAGAAACTTTTCCATGCTGTTTCGCTCCGAATAGTAGTATGGGATGAAGATGAATGTCAAGATGCAGATATAGAGAATGATATGCCGGATAATATAAAGTCGGAGTTTAATCTGATTGTACCGGATAAAGAACATCCGATTGGGAAGATAGAACTCTATACCCGGCATAAACTATCGAAAGATGAAAGGGCATTGATGAAGGTGATTGTACCGTATATTACTTGGACGCTCGATAATGGCCTTACTTTTATTTCTTTGGGTGACCAACGCCGCAGATTGGAGAAGCAAAGATATGTTTATGAACAACACATAGCCGATAATAAACGTCAGAATTTAATTAAGAAAGCATGTATGTCTATCGTGTCGGGCATTAATCCGTATATAGACAGGATTATTAATGAAGTGCATAAACTGACGGCAAAAGGATATATCAATGATGAGCAAATAAAAAGTGACAAATATCAGTATATTGATGAATTGATTACCAAGATAAATGAGTATAATGATATTCTTGCTTTGTGGATTAAAATGAAGCAAGGTTCACTGAGCTTGAACATTGAGAACTTCCAATTGAATGATTTGTTTGAAGTGCTTGCCAAAGGAAGGAAGAACTTTGAAATGAAGCATCAGACTTTTAAAGTAGAGGCAGTGGATGCAATAGTCAAGGCCGATAAAGCTTTGACTTTATTCATGATAAATACATTGACCGAGAACGCGCGTAAATATACTCTTGAAGGGGGAACAATCAGCTTGTTTGCCCGGAATGGAGAGGATTATGTGGAAATCTCTGTTGAAGATACAGGTCGCGGGCTTAGTGAGGAAGACGTTACCCGTATTCTTGGTGAGAAAGTATATGATTCCCGTCAGATAGGAGTGCAGTTGGCAGATGATGCGGAAGAGTTGAAGAAGAGCAAGGGAAGCGGCTTCGGATTGATGAATTGTAAAGGCATTATTGAAAAGTACAGGAAGACAAATGAAGTTTTTAAGGTGTGTTCGTTCAATATTGAAAGCATTCCGGGCAAAGGCAGCCGTTTCTTTTTCCGTTTGCCTAAAGGAGTACGTAAGACTTTGGGAATACTTTTATTGTTTGTTTTGCCATGCTTCTTTACCGCTTGCACTCAGCCGGATCAGAATTCAAAACTGGTGTCGATAAATGAACTCGACTCGATTACTGTTGCTGCACAGGAAGAATATGACGAGTTACTTGATGAGGCTGCCTGTTTTGCCGATTCTGCTTATTATTGTAATATCATGGGCGATTATCCTCTGACTTTGCAATATGTAGATTCGGCAATGATGAAGCTGAATGCCCATTACGTGAAGTATTCCGCTTATCCCCGTTATTTCATGATGCTGACCGGAGAAGATACCCCGGCCGAAATATTTTGGTGGAAGCGTGGTTTTGATTCCGATTACCGGGTGATACAGGACATAAGGAATGAGGCGGCTGTTGCTTATCTGGCTTTGAAGCAGTTGGATGGCTATCGCTATAATAACGAGGCATATACCATGATGTATAAGATACTTGGTGAGGATAATTCTTTGGATGATTATTGCAGGAAACTGCAACAGTCTACCAATAATAAGATAGTGGGGATTATCCTTTGCGGATTATTATTGCTGATAATTATTGTGGGCTATTACATACTGTATGCCCGCCGCCGTTTACAAAACCGGCAGAATCTGGAACAGGTATTTGAGATCAATCATCTTGTTTTCGCTTCTTCTATGGTTAGGAAGCAAGATGCGGATGATATACTTCAAATCCCTTCCCGGGTGATAGACAGGACATTCGATGCCATTAATGAAATCCAAATGATTGATATGCTCGGTCTTGCTGTGTTTGATGAAGATAAGCACGAACTCTGTTCCGTATTCAATCCTCGTTTGCCCGAATTGAGGGAGGAGCAGGGAGAAACAGATGCAAAGGTGGAAATACTCAAGGCGTTAATGAGGCGGTGCTTTGAAACGAGTGAGTATGTCGCTTCTGCCGATTCTACCATACAATGTTTTCCTTTATTGGTGGATGTGGGTGATACTCACAGTTGCGTGGGAGTATTGATACTCGTAAAACCCGAAGGGGTGGGACGGGAAACAGATCGTTTGTTGTTTGAATTGGTTGCCCGTTATATGGGAATAGTAGTCTTTAATGCAGTGGTAAAACTAGCTAATAAATACCGTGATATTGAATCGGCACAAGATGATACGCTCCGTGCTTCATGGGAAGACGGACAACTCCATGTGCAGAATATGGTGTTGGATAACTGTTTGTCGACTATCAAGCATGAAACTATTTATTATCCTAATAAAATTAAACAAATAATTGATAAGCTCAATAGTGGCAGACTTTCATCGGATGAAGAAAAAGAGAATGTAGATACTATTGCCGAATTAGTTTCTTATTATAAGGATATTTTTACTATATTGAGTTCTTGTGCAGCCCGGCAGTTGGAAGAAGTGACTTTCCGCCGCACAACGGTGAAGGTTAATGACCTGATAGAACATGCACAAAAGTACCTGAAGAAAGCGAATAAGAAAAATGATTTCTTGGTACAACTCTCTTCGGAATCTTCAGCATTGAAAGTTACGGGAGATGAAATACAACTTAAATTCCTTTTGGAAAGCCTGATTGATGAGGCATTAAGCTATCGTCAAAATGGCAGCTTGGAGTTACTTGTCCGTGAAGACGGAGAATTTGTAAGATTCCTGTTCACTGATTTGCGCAGAAACAAAACTATGGATGAATTGAACCAGTTATTTTATCCTGATCTTGCCCGGATGACAGATGGAGAGGAAGGAAAACTGAGCGGAACGGAATATTTAATTTGTAAACAAATAATTCGGGATCACGATGAGTTTGCCGGACGGAGAGGTTGCAGGATTAATGCAGAACCTTCAACGGACGGAGGATTTACGGTCTATTTTACGATACCTAAAAGATAAAAATAAAGATACAAAAGATATGGACGACAAGAAGTTTAAAGTAATCATTGTTGAGGATGTAAAATTGGAGTTGAAAGGCACGGAAGAGATATTCCGCCATGAAATACCGAATGCTGAAATCATAGGAACGGCAATGACCGAAAAAGAGTTTTGGGAACTCATCGAAGTGCAAGTGCCCGACTTGGTTTTACTTGATTTGGGCTTGGGAGGCTCTACCACAATTGGAGTGGATATATGCAAAAACGTGCGCAAGAAATATAAAGATTTGCGTGTGCTGATATTCACCGGCGAAGTGCTGAATGAGAAACTCTGGGTAGATGTGTTGAATGCCGGGGCGGACGGTATCATTCTTAAAACGGGTGAACTGCTTACTAAAACCGATGTTCAGGCAGTAATGGACGGGAAGAAGTTGGTTTTTAACTATCCGATACTGGAGAAGATTGTAGAACGTTTCAAACGCTCGGTTGCTAACGATGCCAAACGTCAGGAAGCTGTTATTAACTACGATATTGATGAATATGACGAACGTTTTCTGCGGCATTTGGCTTTGGGATATACCAAAGATATGATAGCCAACCTGAAAGGAATGCCTTTCGGAGTGAAGTCTTTGGAGAAACGTCAGAATGATTTGGTAAACAGGTTGTTCCCATCCGGTGACCGGGTAGGAGTGAATGCAACCCGTTTGGTGGTGCGTGCTTTGGAATTACGAATAATAGACTTGGATAATCTGGAACCGGATGAAGAATAGGATTCACATGCCTCATCCCGCCACGATGTTCCTTTTGCTTACGCTGACGGTCATCTTTCTTTCGTGGATATTTGATGTCTACGGATTGAAAGTCATTGATCCCGCAACAGGAAATTCCATTAAGGTGCAGAGCTTGCTCAGTGCCGAAGGAATGCGTTGGATGTTAAGGCATGTAGTAACCAACTTCACAGGTTTTGCTCCTTTGGGCATGGTTATGGTAACTATGTTCGGTATAGGGGTTGCCGAGCATTCGGGCTTTATCAATGCATGTATCCGGCAAGGGCTGAAAGACAGGATGAACCGTCCCTTTGCCATGCTATTGGTCATCTTCCTTGGGATAATTTCCAATGTGGTGGGCGATGCGGGTTATATTATCCTTATTCCTATTGCCGCCATGCTGTTTCAGTCGGTGGGGATGCATCCTGTTTCGGGAATTATAACTGCTTATGTGTCTGTGGCATGTGGTTTCAGTGCGAACTTGTTTTTAAGTACACTCGATCCTTTGCTTGCCCGCTATACGCAAGAAGCCGTTGCCACACTCGATATATATCCCGGTAATGTGGGAGCATTGTCGAATTATTATTTCATGTTTATATCCACTTTTCTTATTGCAGGGGTGGTTTATTGGATTACAAAGAAATATCTTTCTCCGGCTTTGGGTGAATATACAGGAAAGTCGGAGTTTAAAGGATATAAACAACTATCACGGAAAGAACACAGGGCACTGACCATTGCGGTTGTTTCCGGTTGTATTTACACAATCATTATTATTATTGCCACTTTCTCGCCGTGGGGATTCCTCAGGGGAATAACAGGCGGTATGACTCGTTCGCCTTTCATTGCGGGAGCCATTTTCCTGCTTTCTTTCGGAATAGGGCTGATGGGAATGATTTACGGTTTCGTTTCCGGACGTTACCGCTCGGACGGAGATGTGATAAAAGGCTTATCCCAACCGATGTCCTTATTATCCGTTTATTTTGTAATAGCTTTCTTTGCCGCACAGATGTTTGCCTTCTTCGAATATTCCCATTTGGATAAATGCCTTGCCATCTTTGGTGCTAATATGCTTACTTCCGTTGAGGCAGGTCCGTTGGGAACTTTGCTTTTATTCATTCTGTTTACGGCGATAATTAATTTAATCATGGTTTCGTCCACTGCCAAATGGGCGTTTATGGCATTTATCTTTATTCCCATGTTTTCCGCATTGGGCGTATCTCCCGATTGGACGCAATGTGCTTACCGGATAGGGGACAGTGTGACGAATGCCGTTACTCCTTTCTTGTTCTATATGCCGTTGGTTTTGGCTTACATGCAACAGTATGACAAAACATCCAATTATGGATCTTTGTTAAAATATACTTGGCGATACTCACTTTATATATTCCTTGCATGGACACTGTTATTCGTGGTTTGGTACTTGTTGAAGCTACCTTTGGGAATATAATAGTCTTAAAATAATTAAATTATGAAAGTTTTTTGGATTACTGTTGAACACTTCCTTTCCTGTCGTGTTATATACTTGTGTTTTTCATAGTAATAGATTTAAGATTAATAGTTAGTATTCGCTTGTGAAAGTCAGTACTTAATGGTGAAAGCGTTCACCAATAAACGAACTTAACCTCTGATTATCGGTGGATGTCAGAGGTTATTTTTGTTTATAAACCTTTTTTCTTTAACTTTGTTTTGAAAGATAATAATACAGACCGTTATGAAAGAAACAGATAAGTTTGCCAATACTTTGCTGACGTGGATAAAGGATTTGCTTGCCCATTTGGGAATTCCCCATGAGATGCTCGACAAGCTGGATGAGGTAATTTTCCTGATTTTGATAATAATCATTGCCATAGCCATAGGTAAAACTGTGCATTGGGTGACGGTTTATTTCACCCGGAAAGTGCTTAAATTCAAGAATATCCAGATATTAAGTTCGCTGATAGAATATAATGCCTTGAGAAAACTTTCCTGGATTATTCCTCCGCTTATAGTGAGCGCGCTTCTTCCCTTTGCTTTTCAAGATCCTCATATATTGGATATATCCGAGAAAATCACATGGATTTATTTCGTGGTAGTACTGATTATATCCGTCAATGTGGTGCTCAACTCCGTAGGCGATGTGCTGATGAACAAAACGAAGTTGCAAAACAAGCCGATGAAGGGATTCATACAGATAATACAAGTACTCTTTTCCTTCATGGCATTTATTGTGATTGTTTCCATTTTAGTCAATAAATCTCCATGGAACCTGATAACCGGTTTGGGAGCATTTGCCGCTGTGTTGATGCTGATTTTCAAAGATTCTATTTTAGGTTTCGTGGCAGGTGTGTTGTTATCACAAAATGACATGGTACACATTGGCGACTGGATTGAGATGCCGCAGAATGCGGTCAACGGGGTAGTTACCGATATTTCACTCAATGTCGTTAAGGTTCAGAACTTTGATAATACGATAGTAACCATACCGCCTTATTCATTGATTTCGGGTGCATTCATTAACTGGCGCGGAATGTCGGAATCGGGCGGGCGAAGAATCATGCGTTCCTATGAGATAGCTTTGTCGAACATCCAGCCATGTACGCCCGAATATCTGGAAGAAATGAAAAACGAATTCGATTTGCTGCGTGATTATATTACCAAGAAACAAGAGCAAAAAGCAGCAGGTAAAGAAGTGAATACGGACAATCCCGAAGGTTTGGTAAATGGAACTATTGATACGAATGCCGGGCTTTTCCGTGCCTATATGACTATGTATCTGATGAAAAACCCTTCAATCAACCAAGAATTGACATTAATGGTGCGCACACTTGCACCTACAGAGAACGGCTTGCCTCTGCAAGTATATTGTTTTTCATCCAATAAAGACTGGGTGAGCTATGAATCCATTCAGGCGGAGATCATGGAACATTTTGTTTCCGTTCTTCCCAAGTTCGGTTTGTATGCTTATCAAAATCCTTCTTCAAGGGATTATATCAACAGTGCAGTGCTGGAAGCCGGTAAGAGTCCTGATATTCTCACCGGGTTGCCGTGGCAGACTTTCCGGAACATGGTTGTGAAAGATAAGAGCGTTCCCGTAGCTAAAAATTGATTTCTACCGTTTGTAATTTGCAAAGTTCGCCTTACCTTTGACGAAACAAATTAAAATGCGTGCAAATGGAAGAAGATAAATTCAGCTTAGAAGCAATTAACGAATTGATAGCATGGTTTGCCAACCGGAAAGATTTGCCTGAATCATTGCAATTGGATGCATCGGCATATATTCCTAATTTAAAAGAAACGGTTGACGGGTTGACTCAAATGTCATTGGCAAATTATGAGAACCCTTTGTTTCACCCTGCAATCAAACGTTTTTATAAGATAAAGGAGGCATTGGAAAACATGCAGGAATCCAAATAGATTACACACTGTATTTAACCGTATTCATGCTTATTGGCTAATCACTTGACAGTTGTCGCGTACTCACTTGACAACTGTCGAGTGATTGCGTGACAATTGTCAAGTGAGTACGCGACAACTGTCAAGTGGTTAATAACTCCCGATGAATATATCCATATTCAAGGATGAACGGATTACTTTAATCTCAATAATATCTTTCTTTCCTCCAATCTTTTTTATAATATAATTTGTTTTATAATATAAAATAGATTACGTTTGCAAATGATTTAACTGTAAACTATCATCGGATATGGAAGAAAGAAGTATGAATGAGATTGAAAGTCTGGGACTTATCACACAGATGATACAGAATGCCCGCACTAATCTGAGAGCAAAGATTAACCGTTATGCCCTTTTACTTTGGGGATATGTGATTGTTATCGTAGCAATGGCCGTTTGGTTGATAAACCTGACTGCTCCGTTTGCGTATTCTTCTTTTCTATGGTTCCTGATTCCCCTTATTTGCTATCCGGCAGTCTATTTCCTTTCAAAAAGAGGAGAAGTGATACCTCCCTCTTACATTGAGAAGGTTATAGATTATGTAACGGTAATGATTGGAATACTTTGTGCCACTACTGCGTTGTCCACTATCTGGGTAGCTTATCCTGTTTTCTTCATTGAAGGATTGCTTATATCCTTATGGATGTTTGTGCTGGGGCTGCTTATAAAATATAAACCGGTGATAGTAGGGGCAGTGGCAGGAATGCTGCTTGCACATTGTTTGCTGTTTATCGGCAATGCATTGTATCACATACCTGTGTTTGCTTTGATTGTTGTGGTGGCGGTTCTTGTACCGGGACATATTCTTAAAAAACACATTGATAAATAACCGATGCTATGTTCAGAGAATTAAATCCCTTATTGCATTCGGAACTGCGGCTGGCGGTGATGTCCCTTCTTGTATCCATTCAGGAAGCGGACTTTATGTACATTATGGAGCAAACCAAAGCGACAGGAGGAAACCTGAGCGTGCAGGTAGAGAAGTTGAATAAAGCGGGTTATATCGAAGTGACTAAAACCTTTAGGGGTAGGAGGCCTTGCACCATTTGCAAAATCACTCCCAAAGGTATTAATGCTTTTGAAGAATATGTGGATGCAATAAAAACATATATCGGTAAAATAAAGAAATAGATACCGGTTTTCTTTTTCAGATGATAACATGGACTGTTACAGGTTTATGTTAGGTGGATACTTATTGCCTTTTTGGTTTATACTATAAACTATATTATAAAATAATTCTATTATGAAAAGACTGTTGAGTAACTTTAGTGCAGAGCAGATTAAGTACGTCTGGCGGAATATCGGAAGAAAGAAGAAGCAAACGATATTTACGGTGCTTTGCATCCTTGTTTCTTCTTTCATCATTATGGGCAACCTTGCCATGAATAACGGCATACGCTATCGGTTGAAAGAGGGAATTAATGAAGCCGTGTCGGGACAACTCACTGTGTATGCCGGTGACAGTGCCGGACTGAATATTCTGGAATCCCAGTTGAAAGAGCAAAGGAAATTTGCTTGGAACATGGAGGATACGGAGAAACTGGAAAAGTTTGCGGAGGGTATCACAGTGAACAGACGCATTCGTTTTGGTTCTTTGGTTTCTTACGGTGAAGAAACATCTTATATCTTTCTGCATGCCGTGGAACAACCTCATCTGGAGAGGATAAACCGTTTGCTTACTTTAAAGGAGGGTACTTTGCCCACAAAGGAAAACGAAATCCTGATTAGTGAAACAACCGCTAAAGACCTTCATTGCGGGTTGAGAGATACTTTGCTCTTGGTTGCCGAAAACACTTATCAGTATATGAGTGATGAAATAGCGGTGGTTTCGGGTATCTTTGAAGAAAAGGGATTGGCTCTTTATCTTAATTATACCGGCTTTATACCCTATGGTTTGGGTGAGAGTATTGTCCGTTTGGAAGATGACTCTTGCTTGGAATTGATTATTAATTCGGCTTACCATTCGGATATATCTTCCGGTCGGGAGAAAGAAATCGGCACGTATCTTCAGGAATATGGCGGGAAGCTCCGGGTGGATTCATGGGATAAAACAGTTCCCCTTTTCTTTACGATAGTGAATGTCTGGAAAGGGGGAGGAAGACTCACACAAATGATATTCGTTTTGTTCAGCTTGATAATACTTATCAATTTAACAACTCTCATCATCCAATCACGGAAGAAAGAGTTCGGGACCTTATTGGCGATAGGCTTTTCGTGGGGAAAAATAACCCGTATGGTTTCCTTCGAATATCTCATCATAACTTGCAGTTCGCTGGCGGTGGGGTATCTCTTGTTGTCAGGTCTTATCATTATGCTGCCCGCCGGAGGCTTTGCCATTCCTTCAAAAGATATGCAAGCAGCGTTGATGACGGATGCCATTCCCTTTATCTTTTATCCGCAAGACTTAGCCTATGTTTTTTGCTTGTTCGTCACAACCGTCATGATGGCGGTTCTGATAAGTATTTCACATATAAAGAAGCTCACTCCCGTGGAGCTGATCAGGAATCTTAAATAAATACATAAAGCCATGAACCTATTTATAAAATTAGCCGTAAGGAATGTTCACAGGAATATGAAATCGACCTTGCTCAATGGTCTGGGCATTTCGTTGACTGTTTTTGCTGTCTTGCTTGTGCTTTCGCTTTCGCGGGGAATAACTTCACAGATTGTTTCACGTAACATCAGGTTTGAAACCGGGGCTTTGGCTATTGCCATAGATAAGAAAACCGCCGGGGTAAGTAATAAAGTGAGCGGGGACAGCCTTCTTCTGTCTATCGAATATGCATTGACCGATAAACGCGTTGGAGGGTATGTGTACAGGATTTACCCGCATAACTCGGCATTGTATCTGAAAGACAATACCCAACTGATAAATATAAAGGGAATCCTTCCGGAGGAGATTTCTTTGATAAACGAAATGTTGAAGATAACTAAAGGAGAAGCTCGTTTTCGGCAAGGTGGGAAAAGTATTCTCATCAGTGACGGTATTTCTTCCGAATATCATTTGCAGGTAGGGGATGTGTGCAATATTATGCTTGAATCCGTGGACGGAACCATTAATCTGGATGAATTCACCATTACGGGAGTATTCCAATACACTTCGCAAATGAACAAGAATGATGTATATATGGATTACGATACCGCCAAACAGTTGTATAACTGTAACCTGCCTTCCCGTATACTTGTCAATTTGGTAAATCCGGATGATGCAGAGCCATTGAAAAAGGACTTGAAAAGTCGGTTCGGGCAATGCAAAGGCTTGGAAATAACCTCTTATCAAGACCACATGGGGTTGGCAAAATCTTTGTCGACTATCAATAAATATGGAATGCTTGGTCTTGCTTTCTTTTTAATCATGATTTCGTTTGTTGGCATTTGGTCTATGCAGACAGAGAACATCCGTCGCCGGAAGCTGGAGATAGAAACTCTTTCTTCGTTTGGCTTTACCGGGCTATCCATAAAGAAAATATTCTTGTATGAGTGCTTGTACGTCTGCCTGCTTTTTTCTTTTGCCGGCTGGTTGGCTGTGCGGATTATTCTTTTAGTCATCAATTACCGGGAAGGAATCTTTTTGGGACACGATGCTTCGTTTGCTTTCGGTTCGGCAGTAGTCGATCCGCTGCTCGTTTGGCAAGATGTGGCGGTTACTTTTCTTGTTGCATTTGCTTATCCTTTTGTTGCCACACTTATTTCATTTATCCACTTTAAAAATTAAGCGTTATGAAACCGTTTGTATTATTCTTTGTGATAGCTATGTGTTTGCCTTCTTTCACAAAAGGCGCAGAAGAAACTGATTATTTGAGATGCATAGACAAAAGCCTTTATGCCGGGGAGGCATCTGTCAGAATGGAGATTTTTAAGAATGGCAGAATGCTGAAGTATTATGATTTGCAGTTCTACCGTTTGGATGATAACATCCGGATGGAGTTCACCGATCCCGCTCCCGAAAGAGGGAGAAGAATGTTGAACGATAATTCCAACTTCTGGATGTATATGCCCCGCACGGGTAAAGTGATGAAGCTGCCCCTGAAACAATCATTTATGGGAAGTGATGCGTCCAACAGGGATTTAATGAAAATTTCCTTTGAGAAGGATTATGATTTGGTAAAGGTCACTCCGCAGGATGCATCTGTTATGCTTTTGGAATTAAAAGCGAAAGACCTTGCCGTGTCCTACAATAAAGTATTGGTAACTTATGATGTGGAGAAGAAAGCTCCTTTAAAACAACAGATGTTCAGCCTTTCCGGGAAGCTGATCAAGACAATCCTTTATGAAGATTTGGTGAAAATAGACGGGCAGTACATCCCGGCTGTACTGAAAATCAGGGATGAGTTGCAGAAGAATACGCAAACCGTCATGCATTACAAGAATGTGAAACGCAAGGGAAACAAGCCTACCGAGTTCTTTACTTTAGGTTCATTAAAACGGTAACGGCTATGAATGGTTTGAAACAGTACATTGTGATGTTTCTGCTCATGGGTTGCTTGGCGCAATATTCTTCTTTGCATGCGCAAACGTCCGGATTCTCCTATCAGGTATTATTGGAGGTGAAGGGGGAGTACAGCAATTTGTATAAGGATTCGGAAATTTATGTAGAGTAAATCATTATGTAAAGTTGTAAACTCTTCGTTTGTTTAACTCT
>CABUKU010000041.1 GCA_902492205.1 uncultured Bacteroides sp.
CTTGAAAAAAGAGCATGAATCTTTGGAATTTGTTTCTTCCATGTTAAATAATTTAGTTAATACTTGCCATTCGTTGGCGAGCACAAAAGTAGATAAACCGAAATCATTTCCTGTTACCCTAAGAGGTAACAAGATTATCAAAACAAATCATTACACGCATAAAATGAACAAGGTAGAAACACAGCATAAATCATTGGAACATTTGGCATTATTTCTCAAAGACTGTACAGAATGGTCTATCCATGCCATGAGCTGCGAACTGGAACACTCGGACAGTACAACTTGGAATGTGCTTCATGGGTACAGTCATAACTTAGAACATTACATAGAGATATTGTCTTTTCTCAGTAAAGTAAGCGGATGGGAAAGTGACTTTTCCCGTATCGGTGAAATGATGGAAAAGGCTGTCAGTGAAGGGGATGTATTCGTTGTTGGGAGAATGGATGGGAAGAGTGAGAAGATTTTGGAAGTGGAGAAAGTGGTTTTTAAGGGGAAGTAGAATAGAAAATTCAATTATACAAGCAATAATTTCAACAGCAGGAATAAGGAAATGCTCCGTCTTTACCCAACAAGGGTTTGCAGGTCTTAAGCTGTTAGACTACCTTGTTCTTGATACTTTCAAAATCAAATTATTAGCTCATAATAAAACTGTGTTAGCAAAATTAATAATTTATTTCTTTGCTGACACAGTTTAATTTACATTTTCAAATTTACAGATATTTATATGCAAACTATACGTGTTAATACAAGCTCTGTCTTTAATTCAATGTTTATATTAACAAATTTGATGGTTATTATTAGTTCATTTCTGCCAATTTTTGATTATGTTGCGATAATTATATTTTTTGTGCTGAGTTATATTGTGAGACAGAGCTTTTCAAGAAACGCAATTATTTGTTCATTATGTGTAGTGCTAACCTTAGGCTTAGGTGTTTTTCTCTCATATTTCAACGGAATAAACAATAACAGTTGGATAACAGTAATAGGAATTTCATTTAATTTTTTGTTATATATTAATGCAGCCTATAATTTCCCGGGGTTCTCAACTGAACAACAAATATATAATGTTTTCAAATTGGTAAATATAGTAGGCTTGACAGTATGTGTTTATAATGTAATAACAAATATCGGTGACATTATGTCCCTAAGCTTAACATCTAATGCATATAGTGCGAATTTCTGTTCGATTTATCAAGGACGCAATGCCTTTGGATTTGTTTTATGTATCTTCATTTTTTCGGCATTTGGTCTATTTATCTTTATAAAAGAAAAAAAGTATCTCTTCTCTCTTGCTTTCTTTTTCGTTAATTTAATATTAACCTTTTCAAGATCTTCGATATTATTTTCCGGAATAATAATTCTCTTGTTTTACTTATTAGATTCAAAAAATAGTATTAAACGAAAACTATTATATACATTTATTGCTACTCTGATAGGTATGATAGGTATAATAATCTATTCAACTTATTCCGATTTTATTGAGCATTTTTTACTCCGTTCCGACTATGCAGATTCCAACCGTATAGATTATTGGGAACTTGCTTTGGATAAATTTGCAGATTCTCCATTATTTGGATATGGGCCGGGATGCGCATTACCTATATTAAGTGTTTTGGGCTCCAATGCAGGATCGTCATTTCATAATACCTATGTTGAAATAATTGCGTGGGGAGGAATCTCATTCATTATAGTATATATTTATATATATGCATCAGTTTTCAAAAGTATTTCTATTATCAAATATCATAATAAAACATTATATAACCTATTTCTTTCGTTTATTATAGGGTACTTAATTTATTCATGTTTTGAAACATCAAACTATTTTGCCATTGGTTTCAGAGGTGTGAATATATCATTATTTATGTATGTCTTTCCTATTCTCTGTTCTCGTTTATATTCTAAATATTAAAAAACATGGATCCTTTAGTGTCGATTATTGTGCCCGCCTATAATGTGGAGTATTATATAGAAGAATGCATTAATAGTATTTTAAATCTTACGTGGGATAATTATGAAATTATTATTGTAGATGATGGATCAACGGATAATACTTTGGAAATACTTAAAAGTTATGCAAGTAATAATAAGATTCATATCATAGAAACAACAAATGGCGGTCAATCATCTGCCAGAAACAAAGCTTTATCAAAAGCAAAAGGTGAGTTTTTTATGTATGTAGATAGTGATGATTGTGTATATCCTGATATAATTAGAAATTTATATAATTGTATTATAGAAACGAATGCAGATATAGCTGTCTGTGGAACAGATTCTATGATTAATAACAAAACGAGTAGCTTTGTAAAATATAAAGAATATATATACAAGTCTGATGGTTGTATACCGGCTTTCTTATTAGAGAAGTTTGGTTTTGGTCCTTGTGGAAAATTATACAAAAGGGGGAAATTCATAGAAGAAAAATTTACAGAGGGTATTATCTTTGAGGATGTTGAGTATCTCTCAAGATGTATGCTGAAAACCGAGTGTATTGCAACGATCTCTTATGTAGGATATATTTACCGTATACATAATGTATCAACAACGCATAGCAAGTTTAATGAAAAGAAATTAGATTTACTGAAAGTAACAGATATAATATTTGATAGATTTAAATACAATCAGTCAAATTGTAGCGAGGAATTATTATGCTTTGTTGCAAGTAATTATATTACTATTCATTTACTGGCAATAAAATTCAATGCAGAAAAACAATATATAGAAACGTTAAATAACCTTACAAGTTGGATGCGTTTAAATAAGTCTCATTTATTTACATCTAAGCATTTCCCATTAAAGAAGAAGGTTTACCTTTACATGATTCTAAATAACAGTTTCCTTATGAAATTTTTGTATATTAAATTAAGTTAGTCTGAGATAATGAACAATATTTTATTTATCCTTATAGATTGTTTTGATTATACTAAAATCGGAAATAACGAAAACAGGCTATCACCAACACCATTCATTGATTCATTAAAAGAAAAAGGATGTTGGGTAGAATCGATGTTTTCTCAAGCTCCTTATACTGAAGCCGCTTTGAATGCTACAATGTGTGGGCATGATACCCTAGATTTCGGGGGCTATTTAAAACGATATAAAAATGAACCGGAGACATTATTTGAGATGGCCCAGCGGGGAGGATATGAGGTCTATGCTCAAATGTGGCCTCATATACATCCGACATCAGCACTAAGAGGAATTGATCATCTTTGTTTGCGCCCATATTCATTCAATGCATTGTGGTGCTATAGACTTGTCTATTACAGGGACTTATTTTTCAAGAAGGAACTTTTAAATTCAGATTGGTTGGATATAATAGAATTAATGGATGATAATTTCACTTTCTGGCAGAGTTATTATCAAATGTTAATTAACGGTGACCAACAGGTAGAAACAATTAAAAGCTATTCAAAGTTGCCGAATATACATGATGACTTGAAAATCCTAAATAAAGAAATCAACATCTATTTACAAGATAAGCACAGTTATATTGAAAATCTTTTTATTTTAGGTACAAGTCATCAATTATTTACATTATATTCAAGTGAGTTATTAACGAATAAAGTTCATGACAGATCTATAATAGAAGAGGCGACCAACTTATTTACCTATTCCATTAAAAGAGCCCATAAAATGAATAGGAATCTGAATCTTCGAAATACAAAATTATCATATAATGAAATGAGAATTTTGTGGAAACAAAGCCAAGCTCCCTGGAAGATATGGACTCGTACACCTTTTTCTCAATATTTAAGAAATTATTATTCGTTAATAATGAATCAATCTTTAGCTGACCAAGCAAATGGTTCATACGACATGCAAAAAGACAGCTTATCTTTAAAAAAATGGTATGACGTATTTAGTGAATGGTATGAGAAACGTAATACAGATAAGCCTTTTTTTGCATACATACATACCGAGGATATACATGGAAACCCAATGCTATTTGATCATTGTTCATCATCTATTTCATCCTTAAAGCAGCAACATACAAGGTTATCTGCTTATTTAGATAAGATCCCGCGAAATTATAAAGGCAACTTAGCTTATGATTTAGGCTTATTAAACATTGACTATCAGCTCGAACAAATCTTTGTCAGACTAAATAAATCAGGTCTGTTAAAAAACACGACAATCGTTATTACTTCAGATCATGGATGTGGTACGAATTATAATCCATTGAGGGGACCAATACAGAATTTCAACGAAGAATGTTACCATGTACCTTATATAATGATAGGTAACAATATTAAACCCGGAATTGATAAAGAACTTCGCTTAACGAAAGATATACTCCCGACTTTGGCAGGATATATCGGAGTTTCGCCCGAATACCATTCTACAGGAAAAGATATTTTATCTCAGGAAGGATATGAATGTATCGTGCAAGAATATATGGGTCCGGGATGCCCGGATATGAATAGACGGAAAATATGGATGTGTGCATTTGACAGAAAGTGGAAAGTGTTTGTCAAAATAGGTTTAAATACGCCATTTAGTCAAAGAGAGATATGTTCTATTTATAATCTCAAACAGGATCCGAATGAAATAAATAATCTGGTATTTGATAATAAATCGATTGCAGATGCAGGATATCTATTATCAAAGATTGAACTTCGTTGGAATGATATCAAGCGAAACCATCTAAACAACTAAGGAAATGGCATCTTTTTGGAGTTCTATAGCTAAAACAACATTCATATATATAATAGGAACCGTTGCTGCAAAGCTGATATCATTCCTTATGCTACCTCTGTATACAAGTTACATATCAACAGAGGCTTATGGTCAATATGATGCAATCATGGCATATTCATCAATTATTGTTCCGTTAGTCGGAGTAAGTTGTTGGCAAGGCATGCTGCGCTTTTTAAATGATAAAGGATATGAATCGCAAGAAAATAAAATTATAAGTAATGGAATTTTCATGCTGACCTGCTCCTTGTTACTATTGATTACCGGTTATTTAATATTTTGCGTTTTTGTAGATTTTCAAAATAAAATTTTGGTGTTTTTGTGCTTCTTTGCAATGATGATACATTCCTTTTATTTATATGTATCCAGAGGATTAAGGCAAGACATCACATATATAATATCGGGGTTAGTCAGTGCATTTGTTGTTGCTGTTGTTTCATTGATATGTGTCTATCTCTTTCATTTGCAAATTGAAACCCTATATATTTCTCAGATATTATCGTATATCGCCCAATTTTTTTATATAGAATATAAATTAAGGATAATCAAAAGAATTTCTATTAAAAATATCGATAAAATTATATTGACCGAGTTATATCAATTTTGTGCTCCAGAGTCAGTAGGGACAATTTTCAACTGGTTATTAAATAGTGTAAACCGTATAATAATTGTTGCAGTTCTAGGATATACAGCGAATGGTATTTATGCAATCTCAAATAAATTTCTAGCCATCTTGAGTGTATTTATGACAGCATTCGTATTGTCTTTCCAAGAAGCTATTTACTCTGTAGACTACAATAAAATTCAAGAAAATGCAAATGATGTCATACAAAAATTTTTAAAAATAGCGGGATGGATGATATCTATTTTACTATTGGGTACATCCATTATATATCCATTGTTTGTATCCGGAGAATATGTAGAAGGATATAACTTAATACCTTTATTTTATATCTATTTCTTATTTTCAAGTCTTACATGGATTTTATCAAGTGTTGTATCTGCGACAAAAAGGACAAAAATTGTTTTATATGAAAAAATTATTATTGGCAGCATAAATTGTATTCTTATGTACATATTAGTGAAACAAATAGGGATATATAGTTCTCCGGTGTCACTTATAGTATCCGAAATTGTTGGTATCGCTGTTTTTAAATATATGCTTGAAAAGATAGCTAAAATTAATTTAAATATTTCTGCCACAAAGACAATAGGAGATATGCTTCTGATATTACTTGTCAGCATTATTTTTATGATAAATAACATACTATTGACTTTGATATCAATGTTTATTTCTGTAGTCCTTTTCATAATATCGAACAAGGTTTTTATCAATATAATTATTAATAAATTTATACAATGGAGAATAAGTCGGAAGTTTCTTTAGAGGTTCTGCATTCTGAACTTCTAAATATGATGAAATCGCTTCATAGCTTCTTAGTAGAACATAACATAAAATATACGTTAATTGCAGGATCTTTGTTAGGAGCTATGCGTCATCAAGGATTCATACCATGGGACGATGATTTAGATATCGCGATGTTAAGAAGTGAATATAATAAGTTGATAGCGGTGGCCCACAAATTGCCGGTTCCGTTACGTTTGCATTATCGTGATAATGCAAACGATAATGATAACTATCCATATACGTTTGCAAAAATAGAAAATGCAAGAACTCTATTAATTGAAAATGCAATTGAACATTTAGGTGTTAAGTCCGGGCTTTACATTGATATTTTTATATATGACAAAGTTCCGCATTTTTTTTTTACCAGAGTGATTCATTATATTAAGATTTCATATTTAAGAACAATCAGACGATTTTTGGTAGTCAATCCTTCAAAAGATAGAAGTGTTTTTAAGCAGAAAATTGTTACATTCGTTCGGAAGCGTTATAATCTTATGACAGTAATAGACAGTATTATATCAGAGTCTTCCAAGTATGAATCGTCAAGTAGTAAAGTAGTACAAAATCTTACCGGAGACAGCGAAAGATTCGGTCCGGTTTTTCAGGAGTCGTATTTTCAAAATATAAAAGAAGTGAAGTATGCTGATGCCATGTTCTACTCTATTGAGAATCCAGAAAAGTATTTAAAAGAAACATACGGTAATTATATGCAACTTCCTCCTGAAGATATGAGAATCCCTTGTCATAATTTTTATTTAGAATTTCTTAAGAATAACGAATAGCAATATATAACCAATTTATCTCGCATCTTAAAAATGAAGGATTCGTTAAACGGAATGATTATTGAGGAAGTATAACATAGCATCAAAATACAAAATAGTGAATATTATCGTAAACGCCACGGCAACAAGGTCATCAGGAGCACTTACCATTTACAAACAGTTTATTTCGCATTTGAAGGATTATTTACGGAATGATTCATATTACATTTTTATAGATTCTTCAATGCCTCAACCTATAATAGAGCGTGTCCGTTATATTTGTGATGACAACCATAGTTGGTTACATCGTATATATTGGGATTATTGGGGCTGTACAAAATGGTTGAAAAGGAATGGCATATCACCTGATGTGATTGTTTCATTGCAGAATTCAGGTATCATAACTCATTGTAAGCAAGTGGTTTATTATCACCAACCCATTCCTTTTTATCCACAAAGATGGTGCATCTTTAAAGCGGAAGAGAGGGTTATGGCATTATATAAATATCTGTATCCGACAATAATTGCTCCGACTTTTAATAAATTTACCAATGTTGTTGTCCAAATACCTTTTATCAAAAAAAAATTTGTAAAACGATTTAGCTTAAGTTCTGAGAATGTTCATGTCTTATTTCCTGATATTGAGGATATAGATGTCGAAAGCATTATACCAAGTGCTATTGATAAAACTAAATATCATGTTGTTTATCCGGCAACTTATTTTTCGTACAAAGAACATCGTACAATCGTCGAAGCATTATTTATTCTAAAGGAAAAAGGATCCAATCTTCTAAAAGACATTAGAGTCCATTTTACTTTATCAAAAGATGACTCCTTAAATCTGGTCGAATCTATAAACGAAAAAGGATTAATTGATAACTTTATTTTTGAAGGTCGAATGTCTCATGATAATCTGCTTTCATTATACAAAGCATCTGATGTTTTAGTTTTTCCGAGTGTTATTGAGACGTTAGGATTGCCTCTGATAGAAGCTGCAAAATTTGGGTTACCAATTATTGCAGCAGATTTAGACTACGCCCATGAAGTACTTAGTTCATATAGTGGAGTAACATATGTTAAACCTAAGATATATGACAATTGGGCTAATTCTATTGAATTCCAATGCTATAATCGAGGCAAATTTCCTCCGATTGAAATGTTCGAGTCGTCATGGAAAAATTTCTTCGATTTGATCAAATAAAACATAGAAATCATAAAATTTTAATATCATGTCCCTATTCAAAGACAAAACCTTACTAATCACCGGTGGAACAGGTTCCTTCGGTAATGCAGTTCTTAAAAGATTTCTTGACTCTGATATAAAAGAAATCCGTATATTCTCTCGTGATGAAAAGAAACAAGACGACATGCGCCATCATCTGCAAAATAACAAAGTTAAATTCTATATCGGTGATGTGCGTGATAAGCGTTCGGTTGACGGAGTGATGGATGGAGTAGATTACATCTTTCACGCAGCTGCATTGAAGCAAGTTCCTTCTTGTGAATTCTTCCCTACACAGGCAGTTCGCACAAATGTATTAGGTACAGAAAACGTGCTTGATTCAGCAATTTCACACGGAGTAAAGAATGTAGTGGTTCTTTCTACCGACAAGGCTTGTTATCCCATCAATGCAATGGGTATCAGTAAGGCCATGATGGAAAAGGTGGCTATTGCCAAAGGACGTCAAATGGGGGAAAATGGAAAAACAACCATTTGTTGTACCCGTTATGGCAACGTAATGGCAAGTCGTGGTTCTGTGATTCCTTTATGGGTGGAACAAATGAAAGAGGGTAATGACATTACCATTACCGATCCGAACATGACACGTTTCATGATGACACTGAATGATGCTGTAGACTTGGTTATCTATGCTTTTCAACATGGACACAATGGAGATTTGTTTGTTCAGAAAGCTCCTGCAGCTACTCTCAATGTATTGGCACAAGCATTGAAAGAGTTATATAAAATGGATACTCCGGTACGTGTTATCGGAACCCGTCACGGCGAAAAGCTCTATGAATCGCTTGTAACCCGTGAAGAAATGGCCAAAGCGGAAGATATGGGTGATTACTATCGTATCCCTTGCGATGCACGTGATTTAAATTATGATAAGTATTTTGTGGAAGGACAAGAAAAAGTTGCCAAATTTGAGGATTACCATTCTCACAATACTCATCGCCTGAATATAGAAGAAATGAAGAATCTGCTTCTTAAACTGGATATGATAAAGGAGGATGTATGCTTAAAGTAATGACTATCGTAGGTACTCGTCCCGAAATAATCAAATTAAGCCGTGTGATGGCAGAGCTGGATAAGTACACAGAACACATCATTGTACATACCGGACAGAACTTCGATTATGAACTGAATGAAATATTCTTTCAGGAACTGCATATTCGCAAACCGGATTATTTCTTAAATGCGGCGGGAAAGAATGCGGCAGAAACGATTGCCAACGTCATTCTAAAATCGGATAAATTGATGGATGAAATCAAGCCGGATGCCGTGTTGCTTTATGGAGATACCAATAGTTGTATTTCCGTAATCTCAGCTAAACGGAAGAAAATCCCCATCTTCCACATGGAAGCGGGAAACCGTTGTTTCGACCAACGCGTTCCGGAGGAAATCAATCGTAAAATAGTAGACCATTTGAGTGATATTAATATGCCGTTGTCTGAACATGCACGTAAATATCTGTTAGCAGAAGGCCTACGTCCTGAAACTGTAATAAAGACAGGTTCCCCTATGACAGAAGTTTTACTTTTCCACAAAGAAGAAATAGAGAGGAATGATGTACTTGAAAAAGAAAACTTAAAGAAAGGAGAATATTTCATTGTCAGTACCCACCGTGAAGAGAATGTGGATTCCGAAAAGAATTTCTCTGATTTATTAGCTTCACTCAGTGCAATTGTTGACAAGTATCATAAGAAAGTTATTGTTTCCACTCATCCCCGTACACGGAAGAAGTTGGAAGCCATCGGATTTGTCAATTCCAATCCGATGATTGAGTTTATGAAGCCTTTCGGTTTTATGGAATACATCAAACTGCAACAAAATGCATTTTGTGTTATATCCGATAGTGGAACAATTACCGAAGAGTCGTCTATCCTTCACTTCCCTGCAATTACTATTCGTCAAGCTCATGAACGTCCCGAAGGTATGGATGAAGGAACATTAATCATGACCGGACTGAACAGTGAACGTATTCTCGACTCCATTGATGTTGTGACATCACAATATGCAGAGGGAAAAGATAGTATTCATTCTATCCCTGATTATGCGGCAGACAATGTTTCCAAGAAAGTTGTCCGCATCATTCTTTCTTACACAGACTACATCAACCGTACGGTTTGGCATAAAGGCATCTAATCACATTTTATGGAAAAGAAAAAAGTATTGCTATTCGGTGCTACCGGTATGGCAGGGCATGTTGCATACTATTATTTGAAAAATACAGGTAAGTATGAACTGACCAATGTTGTTTATCGCACCAAGCTGACAGATGACAGTATTATAGTAGATGTAACAAATAAAGATGCTGTTGCAGAAGTTGTATGCAAAACCAATCCCGATTTAATTATCAATTGCATCGGGATTCTAATAAAAGGTTCTAAAGAACATCCAGACAATGCAATTTTCATTAATGCTTATTTTCCCCATTTATTAAAGAAACTGTCTGATGAAGTCGGAGCGAAGCTGATTCATATCAGTACCGACTGTGTATTTTCCGGCAAAAAAGGGAACTATACGGAAGAAGATTTCAGAGATGCAGATGATGTATATGGGCGAAGCAAAGCTCTTGGAGAAATCATAAATGAAAAGGATTTAACAATACGAACCTCAATCATTGGTCCCGAATTAAAGAAAAACGGTGAAGGATTGTTTCATTGGTTCATGCAGCAAACGGGTAAGATTAACGGATTCAAAACTGCTATTTGGGGAGGAGTAACCACTTTAGAATTAGCTAAAGCCATAGATGTAGCCATTGAAAAGCAATTAACCGGACTGGTACAACTAAGTAACGGTATCGGTATATCTAAATACGATTTACTCCATTTGTTCAAAGAAATATGGAATAGGCAAGATATTGAAATCCTGCCTTATGATGGTAATGGAATAAATAAATCCATTGCTAAATCAAATAAATTTGAGTATAAAGTTCCATCCTACAAAGACATGTTATTAGAACAATCTCAATGGATGAAAAAGTATAGTAATTTGTATAGCTCTATCTATTAATGCATATTTTATTAGTATCCCAATATTTTTGGCCGGAAACTTTCCGAATAAACGATTTAGCAATAAGTCTGCTTGAACGTGGAAATGAGGTCACAGTACTAACAGGAAAACCTAATTATCCCCAAGGCAAAATCTACAATGGATATTCCTTTTGGGGATATACTAAAGAAAATTATAAAGGAATAAATATAATTCGTGTACCCTTAGCTCCCCGTGGCAACGGATCTGGAAAATATTTAGCTTTAAATTATGTATCATTTGTATTCTTTTCTTGTATATACATTCTATTTCATAGAAAAAAATATGATGTTTCTTTAACTTTTGCATTGTCTCCCATTACTTCAGTTTATCCTGCTATTCTTCATAAAGTACTCTACAAAACAAAGACAACTATATGGGTACAGGATTTATGGCCGGAAAGCGTATCTGCAGCAGGTAAAATGAGCAATAAATTCATAATGAATTTATTAAATTCTATGGTGAGAAATATATATCGAAATACAGATGAAATATTTATCCAATCTGAAGCCTTTGAACAATCTATAAAATCAAAAGGAGTATCACCTACCAAGCTACATTATATTCCTAATTGGGCAGAGGATTTATTTACCGATAAAAGGCAAATAAATGAAACAAAGTATAAGGGGATCATTCCCAAAGGCTTTATTGTCATGTTTGCAGGCAATATAGGTGAAGCCCAAGATTTTGATTCTATAATTAAAGCTGCTATCCAAACTAAAGATAATGTAGAGATAAAATGGGTTATTATAGGGGATGGAAGAAAGAAGAAAGAAGTAGAAAAGATAATTAAAGAAAAGGGATTGACTGAAACTGTTTTCTTATTGGGAAGATATCCAGTAGAAGAAATGCCTAATTTATTCACACATGCCGACCTCATGTTAGTTTCATTAAAAGATGAAGAAATCTTTTCTTTAACAATACCGTCTAAAATACAATCTTACATGGCATTTGGCAAACCAATCGTATCCATGCTGAATGGTATTGGAAATAAAATAATCAAAGAAGCTGATTGCGGATATAATGCTACGGCAGGAAACTACAAGAAATTAGCTGATAATGTAATATTGGCAGCTAATACAGACAGAAAAATATTAGAAAGCAAGGGAAATAATGGTATGCAATTTTATAAAGAGAATTTTTCAAAAGAAAAAGTTATAGACAATTTGCTTTCTTTTCTAAATTAAAAAATCAATAAAACCAATGTATTACCTCATCATTCTGTTTTTGTTATTCGTAACAGAGCTTTTATACTTCCAAATAGCAGATAAATTCAACATCATAGACAAACCCAACGAACGGAGTTCGCACACCCGCATCACTTTACGCGGTGGAGGAATCATCTTCTACTTCGGTGCATTGGCATTCTTTCTCACTAACCACTTGGAATATCCGTGGTTCATTCTGGGGCTGACATTGATAACCTTTATCAGCTTTGCGGATGACATTCATTCCATTTCACAGGGGAAAAGGCTGTTGTTTCACTTCTCTGCCATGGCTTTGATGTTTTATCAATGGGGATTGTTCGCTTTACCGTGGTGGACGATTATTGTAGCACTGATTGTATGCACGGGAATCATCAATGCATACAACTTCATGGACGGTATCAATGGAATTACAGGGGGGTATAGTTTGGTGGTTCTTGGAGTTTTGGCTTATATCAATCGGTTCATCACTGCTTTCGTAGAACAAGAAATGATTTGGATCATGATATTTGCCGTGCTGGTTTTCAACTTCTTCAATTTCAGGAAGAAAGCCAAATGCTTTGCAGGAGATGTAGGTTCGGTTAGTATTTCCTTTATTCTGCTATTCCTGATTGGTAAGTTGATTCTTGTCGGCAATGATTTCAGCTATATTATATTATTGGCAGTATACGGGGTGGACAGTGTATTGACTATTATCCATCGCCTGATGCTTCACGAGAATATCGGATTGCCACACAGGAAGCACTTATATCAATTGATGGCTAATGAGTTGAAAGTTCCACATGTAGTGGTTTCATTGGTTTACATGGTGGTACAAGCTATCATATTGATTGGATATTTTATGTCAGCTTCTTATCATTATTGGTATTTAATTGCCACTATCATTGTTTTGAGTATTGTTTATGTTTGTTTTATGAAGAAGTATTTTCATTTGCATGCAGCTAAATAACGGGATATGAAACTAATCACAGAAGAGTTATTGGATAAGGTAAGCGAAGAAGCAGAAGCAAGCCCTCGTTTACGAATGAACCATAATTTCCATGAATCCCCGCAAGCTCCTGTACAAAGAATGCTGAATGCACTTGAACCGGGCACTTATCTGCCGCCTCATCGGCATAAGAACCCGGATAGAGAAGAAATGTATCTGGTTTTGCGTGGCAAGTTAATCACTTTTTTCTTTGATGATAACGGGAATATAACCGAGCGCATAGAACTCAATCCGGCAGAAGGCAAATATGGTATAGAGATACCACCGGGTGTATGGCACTCCATTGTTGTATTAGAAAAAGGCACAGTAATTTATGAAGCAAAGCAAGGGCCTTACATCCCATTAAGCAAAGAAAACTTTGCTCCTTGGGCGCCGGATACTAATGATACAGAAGCGGTAAAAGAATATATGAAAAAACTATTAAGACAATGATAGTTCATTTCCAAAGGATTTCTATTTTTGCACGCAAATAGAAAACCGAGAGAAAATAAATGATTTTAGAACGATTGATATATGCTTTTATTGGTGGATTATTAATATGGATAACCGGTTGTATTATCCGGCATCTCTTTAACCATTATAAATAAAAATCGGTGTTATTACATAAGAAGTAATAACACCGATTTTTTATTTGTATGAGGTTTATAGTTTCACTTTTGTTTTCTTCGCCTTCGATTCATTCTGCAAACGGTCGAGGGCTGTCACTACATAACGGAATTTCTTCTTTCCAAGTTCGTAGGGCATAATATAAGAACTGTCACGCGTTACGGCAACTATCTTTGAAGGGTTATCCAAATCGACTTTCTCTTTACGGTCGAACTTATAGACGCAATAAGTTACGGCTCTATCCATCTCCGTTTTATATTTCGGAGAATTCCACGTTAATTTATATCCTTCACTTGTCCATTTCTTCTTTAATTTGGCAACCGGTTTCGGAGCTTTGTCGTCCATATGAGCAAATACGGGAGGAAGAGCAGGATTACGTTGGTAAACTTTCGTCAAAGCTTCCATGTAATTGCCGGGGTTAGTCATCAAAGCATTGCAACTCCAAAAACAGTTTCCCTGTATGTTGGGCAAAGTACGTGAAAGATACATTTTGCGAGGCAACTGATTCATGCGGCTATCCTTTAAATCGGGGAACTTGGCAGTGCGTACCACATCCTGACCTATAAATAAAGGAATCCCGGCTGCATTGGCAGACCACCAGTTTATCAAAGTTTCATAATCGGCAGCTTTATGTCCTATCTCCCAATAAACCTGAGGGATATTATAATCTATCCAACCTTTTTTTGCCCAGTAAATTACATCGGCATACAAATCATCATAATTCTGCAAACCATTGGTTTCACTACCTGATCCGTCGGGAGTATTCTTTTTATTGCGATAGATACCAAAAGGAGATACACCGAACTTCACCCACGGCTTAGTGTCACGAATAGTTTGATGAAGTTCCTTTATCAACAGATTTACATTATTCCTACGCCAATCGTCTTTACGTCCGGCAAAACCATAAGGCACACCATAGCGGGCGAAACTGGCATCATCAGGGAATTCTTTTCCGGGAATGGGATAAGGATAGAAATAATCATCCATGTGAATGGCATCTACATCATAACGTTTCACAATATCTGCCATCACCAGATTGATGAACTTACGGCTCTCGGGTAATCCCGGATCAAAATAACGCTGATTGCCATAAACAACAAACCACTCCGGATGGCTGTAATAAATATGCCCGGGAGAAAGCTTAACGTTGATATTTGTCTGCACGCGATAAGGGTTAACCCATGCATGAAACTCCATACCGCGTTTATGGCATTCATCAATCATAAAAGCCAAAGGGTCCCAAACGGGAGACGGTGCCTGTCCTTGCACTCCTGTGAGGAAACGGCTCCACGGTTCGAGCCGGGAAGGATAAAAAGCATCTGCTTCGGGACGTATCTGAAACAACACCGCATTGATACCTGCTTTTTGCAGAGAATCCAAGCGGTTGCGTAACCATACTCTTGCCTCCTGTGGAGTGCGTTTATAGAAATCATTTGTTCCAACCGTATGCATCCACACACCACGGAACTCTCTTTTAGGGGTTAGTTGCGCCATTGTAAACTGCGCGCACAACAACAGAATCACTGTTGCTACAATCGTTCTTATTCTCATTTTATTCATTAAGTTGCTGATAGTTTTGACAAAAGTCGTGTTTTTTTATGAATTACGAAAGAATATTTTGTGTAACTTTGCAAGCCACTTTTAGAAAGCTATTTATGTCTCAAGAAAAATATATTTCAATCAAGGGAGCCCGTGTCAACAACCTTAAAAATGTTGATGTGGATATTCCGCGCAACAAACTTGTTGTAATCACCGGACTATCGGGTTCGGGAAAATCTTCTCTTGCATTCGATACACTATATGCAGAAGGACAACGGCGCTATGTGGAGAGTCTATCTTCTTATGCCCGCCAGTTTCTCGGACGAATGAGCAAGCCGGAATGTGATTTTATCAAAGGGATACCTCCTGCCATTGCCATTGAGCAAAAAGTGAACAGCCGCAATCCACGCTCTACGGTAGGAACCTCTACCGAGATTTACGAATATTTGCGACTGCTCTATGCCCGTGTAGGTAAGACCTATTCTCCCGTTAGCGGTGAATTAGTGAAAAAGCACAGTCCGGAAGATGCGGTAAACTGCATGCTTTCTTATCCGGCCGGAACACGCTATACGATTCTTACCCCTATCTTTCTGCGTGCAGACCGCACATTGAGCAAGCAACTCGAAATGGACTTGATGCAAGGTTTCACCCGTGTGGAGATTGACGGTAACATTGTTCCCATAGAAGATGTGTTGGCAAACGGAGCCCCTGAAGATTACAAGGAGATTTATTTGCTGATTGACCGCATGGCAAGCGACAGTTCGAAAGACAGTATCAGCCGCCTCACCGACTCCGTGGAAACTGCATTTTATGAAGGTGACGGTAACTGCTATCTTCGTTTTTATACAGACAACGGTACGGAACTGCATAAGTTCAGCAAGAAGTTTGAAGCCGACGGCATTACTTTCGAAGAACCTAATGACCAGATGTTCAGCTTCAACTCCCCTATCGGAGCTTGTCCCGAATGCGAAGGGTTCGGTAAGGTTATCGGTATAGATGAAAGCCTTGTTGTTCCCAACCGCGCATTGAGCGTATATGACGGTGCAATAGTTTGCTGGCGTGGCGAGAAAATGGGAGAATGGAAAGATGCCCTGATACATGCCGCGGCTAAGTTCGACTTCCCTATCTTCACTCCCTATTATGAACTGACCGACGAACAACGCAGGGTGTTGTGGGAAGGAAACCAATATTTTCACGGGATTAACGATTTCTTCCGTATGCTGGAAGAGAATCAGTATAAGATACAATACCGTGTAATGCTGGCACGTTACAGAGGAAAAACAACCTGTCCTGTCTGCCACGGCACACGTTTGAAGAAAGAAGCAGGATATGTCAAAGTAGGCGGCTACCCTATTTCGCAATTAGTGGACTTGCCTATCACCGAGCTGAAACAATTCTTTGACAACCTGAAATTGGATGAGCACGACACGGTAGTGGCAAAACGCATCCTGACAGAAATAAACAACCGGATCGACTTCTTGGTGAATGTAGGTCTAGGCTATCTCACCCTGAACCGTCTGAGTAACTCTCTTTCGGGTGGTGAAAGCCAACGTATCAATCTCGCCACTTCATTGGGAAGCAGCCTTGTAGGTTCTTTATATATACTGGATGAACCCAGCATCGGGCTACACTCACGTGATACGGACAAACTGATAAAAGTTCTCCGTCAGTTGCAACAGTTGGGTAACACGGTAGTGGTTGTGGAGCACGATGAAGAAATAATCCGCGCAGCCGATTACATCATTGACGTAGGCCCCGAAGCAGGTCGCTTGGGAGGAAAAATCGTATATGCCGGAAACATGGATGAACTGAAACCGGAAAGCGGAAGCCATACGGTAAGTTACCTATTGGGAGAAGAAACAATAGATCTCCCGTCCCATCATCGTCCGTGGAACAATTATATCACGATAAAAGGTGCGCGGGAAAATAACCTCAAAGGCATTGACGTAAAGTTCCCGCTTAATGTAATGACTGTGGTGACAGGAGTCAGTGGTTCGGGTAAATCGACTTTAGTGCGAGATATTTTTTATAAGGCACTGAAACGTGAATACAGCGAAACCAGCGAACGCCCCGGTGAGCACGTTGCCATAGAGGGAGACATTAAATCGGCCAAAGACATAGAATTCGTTGACCAGAACCCTATCGGCAAATCATCACGTTCCAATCCCGTAACTTATGTGAAGGCTTATGACGAGATACGTAAACTGTTTGCCGACCAGCCACTAGCCAAGCAAATGGGCTACTCCCCTTCTTATTTCTCTTTCAACATGGAAGGAGGACGTTGTGAAGAATGTAAGGGCGACGGAACTATCACGGTGGAAATGCAATTTATGGCAGATTTGGTTCTGGAGTGTGAAAGCTGTCACGGCAAACGTTTCAAGAGTGACACACTGGAAGTGAAATTCAAAGATAAAAACATCTACGACATACTGGAAATGACAGTAAACCAAGCAATCGAATTCTTCACGGAACACGGGCAGAAAAAGATTGTGAAGAAGTTACTGCCGTTGCAAAGTGTCGGTTTAGGTTACATCAAACTGGGACAATCATCGTCCACTCTCTCCGGTGGTGAAAACCAACGTGTGAAATTGGCTTATTTCCTCAGCATAGAGAAAGCAGAGCCTACAATCTTTATCTTCGACGAACCAACTACCGGTCTTCACTTCCATGACATCAAAAAGTTGCTCGAAGCTTTTGATGCACTCATTGAAAGAGGACATACAATAGTTATCATCGAACACAATATGGATGTAATCAAGTGTGCCGACTATATTATCGACCTCGGTCCCGAGGGAGGAAATAAAGGAGGAAATCTCGTTGTAACAGGAACACCGGAAGAAGTAGCCGACTGTGCCGCATCCTATACAGGGCAATTCCTTAAAGAAAAACTTGAAAAGTAATTTATTTCCCTCTTGAGAGACTGTGTAAAAACTAGTTTTTACACAGTCTCTCAAGAGGGA
>CABUKU010000042.1 GCA_902492205.1 uncultured Bacteroides sp.
CCCCTCTTGAGAGACTGTGTAAAAACTAGTTTTTACACAGTCTCTCAAGAGGGGAAAAGAGAAATTCTATTAATAAGCTCTTGCAAACAAAACCCGACGTGCGGAAGGTTTACCGGTAACCATACATTTACCCGGAGTGAGGCTTTCTTCGTCTGCCTCAAACGGAATGCAACGAATGGTTGCTTTGGTGTCTTCCTTAATCTTTTCTTCTGTTTCGGTAGTGCCGTCCCAGTGAGCAAGGATAAAGCCGCCTGCTTCGATCTTTTCTTTGAATTCTTCGTAAGAATCCACTTTAGTGATGTGTGAGTTACGGTAATCCAATGCTTTCTTATAGATATTTGCCTGAATCTCATCGAGCAGATTCTTCACGTATTCTTCAATGCCGTCGCAAGTTACGGTTTCCTTTTCGAGCGTATCACGGCGCATCACTTCCATTGTGTTGTTCTCAAGGTCACGACCACCCATTACCAAACGAACAGGAACACCTTTCAATTCGTAATCGGCAAACTTGAATCCCGGACGTTTGTTGTCAGCATTGTCATATTTCACCGATATACCCATTGCTTTCAGGTTGGCAACAATACCGGCAACCTTTTCATCGATCTGCTTCAACTGTTCATCGTTCTTGTAAATAGGAACGATAACTACTTGAATCGGAGCCAACTTCGGAGGAAGAACCAAACCGTTGTCGTCAGAGTGAGTCATAATCAACGCACCCATCAGGCGGGTAGATACTCCCCATGAGGTAGCCCATACGTAATCGAGTTTGTTATTCTTGTCAACGAATTGTACGTTGAATGCTTTAGCAAAGTTCTGACCGAGGAAATGGGATGTTCCGCACTGAAGTGCTTTACCGTCCTGCATCAATCCTTCGATAGTATATGTATCCAGTGCTCCGGCAAAGCGTTCGTTGGCAGATTTCACACCTTTCACAACCGGAACAGCCATGAACTGCTCGGCAAAGTCGCCATAGACATGAAGCATTTTCTGTGCTTCTTCTTCGGCTTCTTCACGGGTTGCATGGGCTGTGTGTCCTTCTTGCCAAAGGAATTCGGCAGTACGCAGGAATAAGCGGGTACGCATTTCCCAACGCATCACGTTTGCCCACTGGTTGCAAAGGATGGGAAGGTCACGGTAAGAGTTAATCCAATTCTTATAAGTACTCCAGATAATTGTTTCGGAAGTGGGACGGATTATCAACTCTTCTTCGAGTTTGGCAGCAGGATCTACAATTACGCCCGAACCGTCTTCCGCATTCTTCAAACGGTAGTGGGTAACAACGGCACACTCTTTCGCAAAGCCTTCTACGTGTTCTGCCTCACGGCTCAAATATGATTTGGGGATAAGCAGAGGGAAGTAAGCGTTTACGTGACCTGTTTCCTTAAACATATCGTCGAGTTGACGCTGCATTTTCTCCCAAATAGCATATCCGTAAGGTTTAATCACCATGCAACCACGAACCGGTGACTGTTCCGCCAAATCGGCTTTTACCACCAAGTCGTTATACCATTGAGAATAGTTTTCGCTTCTCTTGGTAAGTTCTTTCAGTTCCTTTGCCATTATAATATTCTGTTTTAAACGATTAATTTCTTTTGTTTAGCTCGCAAAATTAGTAAATTTCATCTAACTATCCGTTATCTTTCAACGTAAATTTCCATGAGCAGGCACAAGTATTGTCCGTAATATCGGGATAGCAACTGACAGCCTCGCACTCAAACCTCGAATCTATTACTTTTGCAAAATAAGTATATTCGATAATCCCTACCGATTTGCAGGGGTGAAACTCCATCCCTTTCCTTTGACGGGCATTCTGTACCCGGCAAAGGCATGTTCTGTATATTAATGTATTGCCATTGACAAGGATTTCATCATTATTCAAAGCTGAATAAAAACGATAAGCCAAAGCCTGCTTCAAGCCTTCGATGCCTGAATTATCGGGTAATTTCAGAAACTCTTTTATTCTCTTGGCTTCCACTTCGGTAAACCGTCGCCACGCATTGGCATCGTGTTCCATAGCCTCATCCATTCCGAACTTTTGCTCCACGGACTGAAACCACACTCCATCCATAGCCAACCAATTCTTTGCATACATCTGAACAAGTTCCAAGAGCTGTTCTTTTGATAATTCTTCAATCTTACTGAACATAGCGGTATTTATTTAAGACCGGCAAAGGTAGCAAAACATTCATTTTTTCATATCTTTGCTCTTCAAATAAAACATAAATACAAGTGATTATAGATATAAAAGACAAGCTGGACGAACTGGCTGCACATTACAATACTCCCTCTTTCATAGAAAGAGATCCGGTTCAGTTTCCGCGCCGGTTCAGTAAACTGCAAGACATTGAAGTGGCGGCTTTCCTCACTGCTACAATTTCATGGGGCAACAGAGCTTCTGTTCTCAAATCGGCAGAAAAGATGTTTGCCATGATGAACCATGCTCCTTATGATTATATTATGAATGAGGATTACCAGGCGTTGGGACGAAAAAACATCCACCGCACTTTCTTTGAACACGACCTGTTATATATATGCAGCGGATTGCATGAAATATATTCTAAATACAGCAGTTTGGAAGAGGTGTTTGCAGGCAAAGACCTATGGGACGGCATCGTTTCTTTCCGAAGCATCATACAAGCAGCCAATGGCGGGATAAGTTGCAAACACATATCCAACCCCGATAAAAGTTCCACTTGCAAGCGCCTTCACATGGCTTTGCGCTGGCTCATCCGCCAAGACGGGATTGTAGATATAGGAGTATGGAAACAAATCTCTCCTTCAGAACTTTACATACCTTTGGACGTACATGTAGCAAGAGTATCAAGAGAATTCGGAATAATGGAAAGGAAGTCAAACGACCGCAAGGCTGTCGAGGAATTAACTTCTAAGTTGCAAGAGCTAAATCCGGCAGATCCTATTGTTTATGATTTTGCTTTGTTCGGATTAGGAGAAGAAACGAAGCGGGATAAATAAAAAGAGGACTGAACCACCCGGCCCAATCCTCTTTTATGAAACAAAACAAATTGAAAAGATTATTTTTTCAGAATATATTCTTTCATGTTAGCAATATCTTCCAAGTAATCCTGTAAGTCTTGTTCATGGTCTTCTTCTTCGGCCAAGATATGTTTGGCAATGTCACAAGTAGTGAAATCCTTGCCATTTGTAAATTCTGCAATCTGCTGGTAACGCAAAATAGCGCAGCGTTCGGATGCAACGTTTTGCTTTAATAAAGTAACTGAATCAAATTCTGTCGGAGTAAGATATTTGCATCTTGCAAGTTCAAACCATTGTTTCGGATCGAGAACAGGAACACCGTCTAATTCCACAATGCGGTCTGCCAATAATTGTGCATGCTGTCTTTCTTCTTCTGCATGTTCTTCAAATTCGCTTTGTACATTGGAACGCATGGCACCTCTTACTATCAATGCACCTACCCAATACTGATAATAAGCCAGCCATTCTTCAGACAATGCAGCGTTAAGCTGTGATAAAAGTTCATCTACATCTAGTTTGCCTCTTAGAATTGCAACATTTTCCTTAGCCATAATCTTATAGTTTAAATTAAACAATTGTATACTTAAAACAAACCGCTCCTGTCTTTGTTCGGTGAACTTCCCTCCACTTTTACAATAATTAGCGAAATTATGCAGGAAAGATTGATTCTATTCTATATCTTTGTTTCAACTATTTTAATAAATTACTATGAAGTATTTATATTTATGCATCTTATTATGTCTCCCGACTCTTTTGTTTGCGCAAAACGAAGACCAGAAATATCTGGAGGGAGCAATTCCGGTAGTCGACGGAAGAGTTGTTTTCGCCAAAGAGTTCGTTACCCCTACTCTATCCCAAGACCAGATTTATGAATCAGTGCTTGCATGGGCACAAAACAGATTCAAAATGAATGATGATTTCAAAAGCCGGGTTCTTTATTCAAACAAGGAAAAAGGTGAAATTGCCTGTTTGGGTGACGAATACATTGTCTTTTCTTCTTCTTTCCTTTCATTAGACCGGAGTGAAATGACTTACCGTGTGTCTGTTTATTGCTATCCGGGCAAATGTAAAATGGAAATAGAAAGCATACGTTATGTTTATGGTGGTAAAGGAAAAGACGCCGAGAAGTTCAGTGCAGAAGAATACATCACTGATGAAAATGCATTGAACAAGAACAAAACAAAGTTATCTTACGGAACCGGAAAATTCCGCAAAGCTACAGTCAACTTGGTAGATGAACTTTATGAAGGTGTGAAAGCTGCACTTGGTGCCAATGTTGTAAGTAACAATACGGCTGTTATGCCTGCTGCAACGGTAGTTCCGGCTCAAACAGTAGTAACTGTTACTCCTGTAACTCCGACTGTAACAGAGGTTCCTGTTGCTAACAAAGTTGCTTCCAACCCTGTGATTGGCGGTGTTCTGCAAGGCTATAAGCAAATAGCTCCTGACAAAATACCGGGAAATATCATCAAAATGCTTACTGACGACTGGATGCTTGTAACAGCAGAAAACGATCAGAAATTTAACATGATGACTGCCAGTTGGGGCGGTTTGGGACATCTATACAACAAACCTGTTGCTTTCTGTTTCATCAACCCGGCACGCTACACTCATCAGTTACTCGACAATGGAGATACTTACACACTCACATTCTATACAGAAACTTATCGGGATGTTTTGAAGTATTGCGGAAGCCATTCAGGAAAAGACGGTGATAAAGTACAAGCAACCGGACTGACTCCTATCACTACTCCCAACGGAAGTAAAGCATTTGGTGAAGCATGGCTTATCATAGAATGCAGAAAGTTAATTTCTCAACCGATCTATCCTAATGCAATGCATGATGCAAAGCTGAAACAGGAATGGGAAGGAAAACAAACCCATACTATGTATATAGGTGAAATTATCGGTGTATGGGCTAAATAACTAACAAACTATCTTATTTCAAACGTCAAGTCGATTGTAGCAAACGACTTGACGTTTGTTTACAAACGACCTGTTGTTTTTCACAAACATCCAGTCGTTTATAAACACTCTCCACTGAACTGACTATGAAGTAAACATTTGAAAATAATTTATTCATTTTCTTTAAATATAGAAGAGGGGGATGTTTCCGCAATGGATACATCCCCCTCTTTCTTATATTTGTATGCTTATCGGATTAGAACCAACGAACATAACAGAAGTCCTGACGATGAGGAAGATCTGCATTCTTAGGATACATACGATAAGCTACCTTAAAGCTTCCTGAATTAGACAAATTATACTTCGTTGTGAAAGTATATAAGTCACCTTCTTTCTTTACCAACTCAAAGTCTTCTGTCGAATAAACTCTTTGACGACCGTCTTTGTCAGCATAAGTAGTAACCAATTCAATACCAACAGCATTGTCCAGTCCTTTTTCATCAACTACGACTGTTACAGTATATTCTTTTCCTGCTTCGAAAGCATTGTGTGTATCGTCTTGTACTTCAACAGATTTAATTTCAATCTGATCCCACTTAGCAACAACATCTTCTTTCCAAGCAGCAATTTCTTTTGCTTTCAAGTTATCTTTTGCGGAAAGCGCAGCAAAACGTTTAGCCATCTTGTTATAGAACTTGCTATAATAATCGTCAAGCTGTCTCTTCATTGTATAGTGAGGAGCAATCTTAGCAATAGAATTCTTAACGTATTTCACCCAACCTTCCGAATATCCTTTCTTGTTACGTGCATAATACAACGGAAGAATTTCACCTTCTAATATTGCATAAATTGTAGCAGCGTCAAGTTGATCTTGATATTCTTGATTCTGGTATGTACGTTTTTCAGTCAATGCCCATCCCGCACCTTCACGATAGCCTTCAAGCCACCAACCGTCGAGTACGGAGAAGTTCAATACACCATTCATCAAAGCTTTTTCACCAGATGTACCGGATGCTTCCAAAGGACGAGTCGGAGTGTTTAACCAAATATCAACACCGGATACCAGACGGCGAGCCAATGTCATATCATAGTTTTCCAAGAAAATAATCTTTCCAAGGAATTCCGGACGACGAGAAATTTCAATGATTCTCTTAATCAATCCTTGTCCTGCTCCATCATGCGGGTGAGCCTTACCTGTGAAGATAAACTGTACCGGATAATCAGGGTTATTTACGATCTTAGATAAACGTTCCAAGTCGGTAAACAACAAGTGAGCACGTTTGTAAGTGGCAAAACGACGACCGAAACCGATTAACAAAGCGTTTGGGTTAATCTTATCCAACAAAGAAACAATGCGTGAAGGATCTCCCTGATTGTTCAACCAAGTTTCACGGAACTGTTTACGGATATAGTCAACCAATTTATTCTTTAATGCTAAACGGGTATTCCAGATTTCTTCATCTGCAACATTGTATATAGCTTCCCAAATCTTCTGATTTGATTGATCGTATAAGAAATTAGGATCAAAATGCTTAGCATAAAGTTTCTTCCATTCGGTAGCACTCCAAGTTGGGAAGTGAACACCGTTAGTAACATATCCCACATGGCTTTCTTCAGGGAAGTAACCTTTCCAGATTGAAGAAAACATTTCCTGAGATACTTTTCCATGTAACCAACTCACACCGTTAACTTCCTGAGAAGTGTTGCAAGCAAATACAGACATACAGAAACGTTCACCCTTATCTCCGGGATTATTACGTCCCAAGTCCATCAAGTCATCCCAGCTAATACCCATCTTTGCAGGATAGCCTCCCATGTACTTACCAAACAGACCTTCATCGAAATAGTCGTGTCCTGCAGGAACCGGAGTATGTACAGTATATAATGAAGATGCACGAACCAACTCGATAGCCTGATCGAATGTTAATCCGGTAGCTACATAATCACAAATACGCTGAACATTAATAAGAGCAGCATGTCCTTCGTTGCAATGATATACATTCTTCTTGATTCCAAGAGCCTTCAAAGTAAGCATACCACCGATACCCAACAAGATTTCTTGCTTCAAACGGTTTTCCCAATCACCACCATAAAGTTGGTAAGTAATAGGACGGTCATATTCGCTATTCATTTCATTGTCCGTGTCAAGCAAATAAAGAGTAATTCTACCAACATTTACTTTCCAGATATATGCATGAACAAAATAGTTCATATAAGGAACGTCTACAATTAACGGATCGCCATTGGCATCCATCACTCTTTCAATAGGAAGGCTACCGAAGTTCTGGGCTTCGTAATTAGCAATCTGCTGTCCATCCATAGAAAGAGTCTGAGTAAAGTAACCATAACGATATAAGAAACCAACAGCACACAAATCTACATTACTATCGGATGCTTCTTTTAAATAGTCACCGGCCAATACTCCAAGACCTCCTGAATATATTTTCAAAACGCTTGTTAAACCATATTCCATACTGAAATATGCAACAGAAGGACGTTTTTTATCGGGTTCAACGTTCATATAAGCAGTGAACTTATCAAAAACATCGTTCATCCTCTTAACAATAGCTTTGTCCTTTGCCAAAGCTTCCATCTTTTCATAGCTCAGTTTTTCCAAAAGAGCTACCGGATTCTGACCAGCCTCTTTCCATAAAGCAGGATCTAAATCTCTGAAAAGTTCTGTTGCTTCATAATTCCAAGCCCACCAAATATTACGTGCTAAAATCTCAAGTTTCTGTAATTCTTCGGGAACATTAGATTTTACAGTTATTTCCCTCCAATTAGGAGCGTTTACATTACTTACTTTAACCTGCATAATGTTTCAATTTATTTTTGGTAATTAATATCTATTTTAAAAGGCGTTTTTGAGCATTGCGTAAAGCTATGTCATAAGCCTCATTATAATACTTTATAAAATGTTTCCATAAAGCTTTCTCGGCAATGTCAGCAGCCGATTTGCGAATGGATTCTACTTCAGTTGCTTCTTTCTGCGAGAAAACAATAATATTTTCTTTTAGTACATCCGCAACTTCAGAATAGTTATAATCCGAACGATGAATTACTTCTACCCCACTATCAAGTCCATTATATTCTTTCAACGACTTAGCCCAAAGTCCAAATCCGGCCAAATCCGTTGTTATAGTAGGAACTTTGAAAGCTATGCTTTCAAGCGGAGTATATCCCCACGGTTCATAATAAGATGCATAAACACTCATATCCTGACCTATGAGAATATCATAATAATCCATATTAAAGATGCCGTCTTTTCCGTCCAGATAACAAGGTACAAAAATTACTTTAACCTTATCATTCACACTGTTCGCCATATTCAGATATTTCATCATATCCAATACTTGGTCGTGACTCATATTGTGTAACCAATGAGTAATGTATGGCCCTTCAAGAGGAGTATCGAAAGTTTCTTTGCTTTTCAATCTTTCAACCAAATCTTTACGGGGTTCTGCTACCCACCCGGGAACATTAATATAAGCTACTACATCCTTATCCAGATTTTTATCGCGGTTCAAGCGATTTAAAGCTTCAAGAAATACATTGATTCCTTTATTTCTAAACTCATAACGTCCACTGGTTCCGATTAATAACGTATCGTCACCTAAATTAGTTCCCAATAACTTATTGGCAACATTCAGCATAGCCGCACGAGCTCTTTTTCGTTTAGTAATAAAGTTTCTTCCTTTAGGAACAAAATCATTTTCAAAACCATTCATAAGCACTACATCCGCAGCCTTATCCAATAGTTCTTTACATTCCGTATTGGTTATTTCGCTCACAGTAGTGAAACAATCCACGTGATGTGCTGTTTGCTTTTCTATGGAGTGTTTTGATTCCATATTAAGTTCACGTGCCATCTGATCGCCATTATAAGCAAAGAGATAATCATAAAGAGGTTTCTTATTTCCTGCTATCGAACGACCAATTGAAGTAGCATGTGTCGTAAAGATAGTAGCAATAGCAGGAACATTTGTCTGAATGTAAAGTGCTCCCATACCTGTCATCCACTCATGGAACTGAGCAACGACACTATCCGTTTCTGTAAGATTATATTTATAGAAACTTTCTATTACTTTACCTGAAGCATAAGCAAACATGGATGATTCGTCATAATCGCCATAACCATGAAGAGAGTCTACCTGATAAAGATTCCACATATCAGTATAGATTTCATCTTTCTGAGCAAAGTAAGAATGAAAATCCACTAGAATAACAATCGGATTGCCCGGTATATTCCAACGGCCTACACGAACAGATAGTTTTTCTTTTTCTTCGGCATGTCTTTTCCATGCAGCACAAAGATTATCAGACTCAATAAACAAAGGATTCTCTTTACCTTTCCACACATCAGGGCCTATGAATATGACCTTGTCTCTATGACTTTCCTGTAAAGTCTTTGCCCTGGTTGATAAAACGGTATATATGCCTCCTACTTTATTACAGACTTCCCAACTTACTTCGAAGATGTAATCAGGAGATAATTGTTGATTTATCATTATTCTAATATAAAAACATATTTGTTTGCGATGCAAAAGTACATAATTCTAACGACATAACTAAATAAGTTTGAGAATTTATACTAAATAAAAATTAAGTAATCGTTTGCATAACAGATAGAAAGCGCCTATTCATAAGGGTTTCAGATATACAGGAGATACTTAAATCAAGTAAAAGACTTTTTAAATAAAAAATATCAAAATGTAATGTAGATTGGACAAAATAATAAAAAAACCGGAGAAACTGGTGTCTCTCCGGTTTTTGCCTATGATGCCTTTATACTGATTATGCAGCCAGTGCAGAACCCATTAGGAAAGTAGCAGCCAAAGCTACGATTGCGTAAAGTTCCGGAAATACAGCAAGGATCAAAGTATTACCAAAAACGTTATGTCCTTGTCCAATTGCAGCAATGCCATTGGCACAAACTTGTCCCTGACGGATAGCAGAGAACAAAGCAACAAGACCTAATGCAATACCTGCACCAAGCACCGCTGCTGCCTGAATACCTGTAATAGACGGAGTCAATACGTTAAAAATACTTTGGAACATAAAATATCCGGCAAATCCGTAAAGTCCCTGTGTACCGGGAAGAGCTGTTAACACCAAAAAGTTACCAAATGCACTATCATTCTTCTTCAAAGCTCCGATAGCAGCATTACCTGCAATGGTTACTCCGTATGCACTTCCAATACCTGATAATCCAACCATAATTGCGATGCCGATGTAGGCAATCAATAAATTCATTTCCATAATTAGTTATTTTATTGTTTTGTTTTTAATTAATTCTTAAATGGTTTGTACTCTTTTCCTCCTCCTTCATAACCGGAGTTCTTAAAGAATTCTACAAAAGTTAAACGCATCGGGTGAACCATAGCACCTAATACGTTCATAAACATATTTATCGAGTGGCCGATAAGGAATATAAGAACCATCACTATCGGACCTGCAACAGCATTATCTGGACTCATACCCACAGCCAAGCTATTAAATACACTTGCCAAGATACCACCTGAAAGTCCTAAGGCGAACAAACGTACATAGGATAAAACATCCCCCAACAGTCCTGTTGCCATGTTATAAGTATCCCATAATCCCAAACCGAAGTTCAACAAAGGATTCTTACCCGGACTGTTAAAGAAGAAGATCATGATTGCTGCAATACATAATACAATAAGGTGTGCCGTACCTCCCATCGGCATAACTGCCGGGAACAAAAATGCAAAAGCAACACTTATTAGCAATATAATCCATCCAACAGTAGCGACAGCATATTTAAAGCCAAACTGGATTGTTTGGTTCGCAGCCTTTAGAATCATACCAAAAATAATCTGGACAGCTCCCAATATCAAAGAAAGATTAAACATCCATTGATTATCAAGGAAAACCAAATCTTTCAGTTTCTTAAAGAAAGGTATATCCAAATTATACAAATTGAATCCAAAGAATGTACCTGTCAGGAAACCACAGAAAAAAGTGGACGTTCCCAATATTTGCACTAATGTAAGAATCGGTTTCATTGAATCACTAATATTCTTTGCAAAAATGCGATACAGTGTCACTCCAAGCACCATGAACAATCCATAACCGGAATCCCCCAAACACAGTCCAAAGAAGACCATAAAGAAAGGACCAAAGAACGGAGTAAGATCGAGTTCATTATACTTTGGAAGCATATACAGCTTACAGATAGGTTCGAATAATCTAAAGAAACCTTTATTATTCAATTCAATAGGAACATTATCTTCCGGAGTTGGATCTGAAACCTCATAATAAACATTCTGTTTTTCCAGAAAATCTACTATTTCATCTATCTTAGAAGCGGGTGCCCACCCTTGCAATAACATCAACTTGTCTGCTGCAACATGCTCTGTATTCAAAATCACCTTGGAAAGCTCAATTTTGGAATGTACTTCTTTCTGTGCTGCCTGCAAAGAAAGAATACTTTCTTCTGCTATTACTTTCAGCTTATTATCCGCTTTCCCTAATTTTTCTAAAGCCTCTTTATACAAAGCCTCCAATCGAGTTAAGGAGTTAGCAGGCAATTTTGCTGTCTCCACTTCCAACTCCGGCAACTCACCAGGTTTAGTTATAGTGATAAAGTAAATTTTAGAACCGATACGATTTATCTCAATCGCATTATACTCTTCCAACCATTCGTCTTTGAACTGACTTTCCGTACAAATATAAAAGTCAATCTGAAAACCCGCTTCTTGCAAACGTTTTACCGAAGCCGGATCAAAATCTCCCCATACCTCAAGGCTATCACGCTCCTTGGCATACATTTGGAGTTGTTGATTCAAATGTGCCTTTTCATTCAAAATCTTATCTACTTCTTCCAAAATCTTTTGACCAAAAGCAATATCTGCCGTTTGTTCATGTAATTCAGCATTCAGATTTTGAAGTAATTTCAGTGTAGCTGCATATCTGCCGGAAAGCTTTATGTTTTCCTGGAGTTCGGTATTTTCAGCCGTTCCCTGCATTTTTTCTGCAACATGAACTACACCCAAATTACGGATATTCTGCAAGAACTCCTCATATTCCTTATGGTAAACAAGGAAGGTAAGTTTCTTCATTTTCGTAATCATGCCTCTTCCTCCTTTCTTTTCTCCTGCAGAGATTTAAGTATCTTTTGTGAAGACTTAGACAAGTTTTCTTCGTCTTCCATGAATCGTTTTATCTTACGCAAAGCGTCCTGATAACCCGGTATCTGCACCTTCTCAAAAAGATTTACTTTCTGAGTAGTTTTTTTGCGTGCATGTTCCAGTAAGTTCAACTTAGCCTGCATAAATTCCCTCTCAATTGCCGTATGTGCAAGTTTTTTCAATAGCTGTATTCCATCATAATACCATTTAGGACTACTGAACATGCTGAACGGACGTATATCAAAATCTATATTCTCGAGAACGGGAACCCTCACGCCGGCTATTTTTTTTATTCCAAGATGAACATCACTCACTTTAATCAATGAAGGATCGAATTCATTCCAAAGTGCGAACATGGCTTCATATTCCTGGATTTGTTTCTCCAGCCTAACCTCCAATTCAACGGTTTCACTCTTGCAACGCTTCACTTCCATACGCAAAGCACTTTCCTTACTTTTAATGATGGGAAGTGTACGCATACGAATTTTTAGCTGCTTGTCGAGCTGCTGAAACGAGGTTTTATTATATTGAAATTTTATAGCCATATTTCTATTTTAATCGGTAATTAAAAACGACTGGACGTTTCAACTAAAACGTAAGGACGTTTTCCTCAAAACGTATGGACATCTTATCCAAAACGTCCGTACATCTTTATTTCTTCCAATATTGGTCTATTAAGTCTTTCTTAATATTTACTTCTTCCGGACGGAAATACTTGCCAAATAATCCCCACGTAACATCTAGCATTTCCGTTGTATCCAAATTCACATCAATAGCCAACAACTGGTTAGCATAATCTTTGGCAAATGCCAATGTACGTTCATCATAATTGGTAAGGTCAAAACCATTTTCCATCTTAGTTTTGGCATTGGCAGCATCTGCATACAACCGAACAGCTGCATTCATTACCTGAGGATGGTCTTTACGAGTTTTTTTACCACTAACCAACTGTTTCAAACGAGACAATGAACGGAACGGATCGACAACAACTTTACCAATATCGCTATCACGACGCAAGAACAACTGCCCCTCAGTAATATAACCTGTATTATCCGGCACTGCATGCGTAATATCACCACCCGACAAAGTAGTTACAGCAATAATTGTAATTGAACCTCCTTCCGGGAACTGTACTGCTTTTTCATATATCTTAGCCAAATCCGAATAGAGTGAACCCGGCATTGAATCCTTAGATGGAATCTGGTCCATACGGTTAGATACAATAGCTAACGCATCGGCATAGGAAGTCATATCTGTAAGGAGAACCAAAACCTTCTCATTGTGTCCCACTGCAAAATATTCGGCAGCAGTCAATGCCATATCCGGAATCAACAAACGTTCTACCGGTGGATTTTCTGTAGTATTTACAAAACTGACAATTCTATCCAAAGCTCCGGCATTTGAGAAGACATTCTTAAAGTAAAGGTAGTCATCATTTGTCATACCCATACCTCCAAGAATAATCTTATCTGTTTCCGCACGCAAAGCTACGTTTGCCATAACCTGATTAAATGGCTGGTCGGGATCTGCAAAAAACGGTATTTTTTGTCCGGAAACCAATGTATTGTTAAGGTCAATACCGGCAATACCTGTTGCAATCAATTCTGAAGGCTGTTTACGGCGAACCGGATTCACAGACGGACCACCGATCTCAACTTCGGTTCCTTCAATTTCAGGACCACCGTCAATCGGATCACCAAAGGCATTAAAGAACCGTCCCGCAAGTTGCTCGCTCACCTTTAATGTAGGAGCTTTACCCAAGAAAACGACTTCTGCATTTGTTGGAATACCTTCAGTTCCTTCAAACACCTGCAAAGTTACCTCGTCACCAGCAATTTTTACTACCTGTGCCAATTTTCCGTTCACAGTAGCTAACTCATCATACCCTACTCCTGTTGCTTTCAAAGCACAAGTAGCCTTGGTAATCTGATTTATTTTAGTGTATATTTTTTGAAATGCTTTTGTTGCCATAATTATCCGATTTTCTTTTCTGTAATTAATGATTCCAATTCTTTCCTATATCCCTCAAATTGCTCAGACTTATAAGCAGAATAGTTCATTTGCTTACAGATATTAATCATCTTTTTAAAGTAATCCATTACTTCATTGAAGTTATCGAATGCAAAATCTGTGTGACAGATATCAATAACCATATTCACAATTTCTTCCTGACGCTCCATAGGAGTTACAGCATCTATGTCGTCAAAAGCATCTTGTTGCAGAATAACAAAGTCTATTAATTCCGATTTCCAGAATGTAACATGGTATTCTACAGGTACCCCATCATCACCAAGAATATTAATTTGTTCTGCAATTTCCTTACCGCGAAGCAAACGAGTTTTGATTTCATTTACCTTGCCAATCCACTCGTCATTAATTCTATCGGCAATATATTTTTCAAATTCCGGATATTCAAGATATTTAGAATAAGAATCTATCGGATTCACAGCAGGATAACGCTTTCTATCGGCACGCTCTTGCTCTAATGCATAGAAACAACGGGCAACTTTCTTTGTATTCTCTGTTACAGGTTCTTTTAAGTTACCACCTGCCGGAGATACTGTACCTATAAAGGTAATAGAACCCGTAGCACCATTATCAAGGATAACATAGCCCGCACGTCCATAGAAGTTTGAAATGATAGAAGACAAATCCATTGGAAATGCATCCGGACCGGGCAATTCTTCCATACGGTTAGACATCTCACGCAAAGCCTGAGCCCAACGTGAAGTAGAGTCCGCCATCAATAATACTTTCAACCCCATTGCACGATAAAATTCCGCCATTGTCATAGCAGTATATACAGATGCTTCACGAGCAGCTACCGGCATATTGGAAGTATTTGCAACAATAATTGTACGTTCTATCAGATTACGTCCAGTGTGTGGATCAATCAAGTGAGGAAACTCAGCAAAGATTTCCACAACCTCATTGGCACGTTCACCACAAGCAGCCATAATTACAATATCAGCTTCCGCCTGCTTTGAAATAGCATGCTGAAGCACTGTTTTTCCTGTTCCGAAAGGGCCGGGAATAAATCCTGTGCCTCCTTCTACAATCGGATTAACTGTATCAATTACACGTACACCTGTCTCAAGCAATTTGAAGGGCCTCGGTTTTTCTGTATAATTCGTCATAGCCTTTTTTACCGGCCATCTCTGAATCATATTCACATTTATATCATTCCCTTTCTCATCAGTCAACACTGCCACAGTCTCTTCTATTGTATAATCACCTTCAGCAGCTAAAGACTTAACAGTATAAGTGCCTTCCAATGTGAACGGAACCATAATTTTCAACGGCTGAAAGTTTTCATCTACTTGACCTAACCAAGCTGACGATTTAACCTTATCTCCAACTTTTGCCAAGGGGACAAAATGCCATTTTTTTTCTTTATCCAAAGGATAAGTGTATTCACCACGTTTCAAGAATACACCCTTCATCTTATCAAGGTCATTTTGCAGACCATCATAATTACGTGATAACATTCCCGGACCTAATACCACTTCGAGCATATGTCCGGTAAATTCAGCTTCAGCACCAACTTTTAATCCGCGTGTACTTTCAAACACTTGCACATAAACATTGCTACCTACCACTTTGATAACCTCGGCCATCAACTTATCACCTCCCGTAGAGATATAGCATATCTCATTTTGAGAAACCGGTCCGTCAACGATGAGAGTTACCATATTGGCAATAACGCCACTAACAGTTCCTTTTGTTGCCATTATATTATTTTTATTTATTACCGAAATTCAGCGGGGATTTGCACCTCGTTCTTTAAAGATTCTATTATATTACGGAATATTTCATTCCCTTTCTCCTTGTCTAAAGATATCCAACGTTCAATCATTTCGAGCTTAAGTAAGAAAACAAAAATTCGTTCGATAGTAAAGTAATCGAAAAAGATGCCATCTTCCATCCAATTCCATTTCAATATATCAATTTTTTTTTCTCTCTCTACCAATTCTTCCGTCTCACTAATCCTCATCAACTGTTCCAGATACTCTAAAGTTCCAGTTAAGCCAAAATCACGAGCATTAGAAGTACGAATTGCATTACTCACATCTGTACGTCCAATAATATTAGATGCAACATCAAATTTATACTTACGAGCGGTCAACGCAGTTAATACATTATTAATATTAAGATTGAATTCAAACCATGAAGAAATAAATGCATTATGGCATTCCATAGCATAAGCATAGTAATAATTAGCCAAACCATCTTCAGGTACGAAATACTCATCAGTAGAAACTTTCTGTAAATAATCAGATATAAATAATGGTATATAAGAAGGACAAACCGGAGTCTCACCCTCTTTAACCGAAGCTATAAAAGCTATTAATTCATCCGTAGAATAATTTCCCCTAGGATCAACTATTGCTTCTTTATCTCGCAAAAGTTTCAACAAATTCAAATTATCATATTTCAAAAAAAACAGATCTATTAGTTTTCTATCAGAAACGGATAATTCAGGATAAATATCTGATTTAAAATTGGCTACAGTATAAGTTAATTTGCCATCATCTAAAGAAATATCTGGCAAACCCGCTACTAAGCAATAGTATTTACTCATAATGATAGCTTAAAATAACATGTCAATTAATTGCGGGCGCAAAAATGCTTTGAAATAATTTTCAAATTCTTCTTCACCAAAATTCACTTTATATGAACCATCTGCAGGAGAAACAGAAAACAAAGTATCCATACCATTAACTTTCTCTATCTTAACTCCCTTATCCAAAAGATCCTTCGCTTTAGCAGCAAAGTATTTTTTCAATGCTTCTGCATCTTCTGTAGAAATAATTATCGGCTCATTTACAGACCATTTTGAAGCAAGAGCTACAATAAAGCTATTTAAGAAGTCTTTATTCTGAGTAAAATCTCCTATAGATTCCTTAATAATTTTATCAGTCAATAAAGAAGTAATCTCCGATTTTAGTGCATTAACGGACTGTCCTGCGAAAAGTTTTAATTCAGATTTTGTATTTTCAGCCAATTCCTTTGCAGATTTTTGAGCATTGGCTATAATTGAACTTGCTTCTTTTTGAGCATCTTCAATAATTTGTTTTGCATCATCATGAGCTTTTACAATAAGTTTCTGTGCTTCTTCATTACCTTTTTCCACACCTTCGCGATAAATCTTATCGGTTAGCTCTTGAATTTTGTTTTCCATATTCAACGGATATTTAGAGGTTTATACATTTTTTTATTTAGCGAAAACAAAGATATGAATCTATGAAAGAAATAGCATATTCATTTCTTCATATTAATTCGCCCAAATGTACAAAATTCAATTAAATAAAGACGATAAAAAAAGAAAAAGTTAAAAACAAAATAGATAAAAAAGAGGAAGATTTAATATTAAATTATCTCTTGTTATTATTCTTTGGTATATATAACAAAAAAAGAGAGCATCACCTGGTATTCCTACCTGTGATGCTCTCTACAACTAAAACGGCGACTACCTA
>CABUKU010000043.1 GCA_902492205.1 uncultured Bacteroides sp.
TGTATTACAATAATGACGATGCAAACACTTTACATAATGATTTACTCTACATAAAAAAGGTTCTGTATCTCCATACCATCAGCGGAAGCATCTTCTTTCCGCGCATTTGTTTTACGATTCACCCAAAACGTAACTCCCCACCGTATAGCTTCAAGCCCTCCGATTGAGCCAAGTATCGCCAACCATTCATTTTCCCCCATTTTACTATTGCCACTTAATTATTATACGTATATTTGCATTAATAATTTGAAATTTAATTAGCCACAAAATCTCTTTATGGGAAGATGCGGCTTTTTATTTTTACTTAGACAGACAATCTAAAAGAGTTGCCTTTTCCGTTATTTTCAATCCGGATTGCTTCTCAAGGAACTTTAGCACATCTGCCTGCTCAAACAAATGAATGTCAATCTCTACTTTCTCATCAAGAATAGCATCAATAGCCTTTTCTTTGTCTTCACGCCATTTGTTTTGAAGGAATATAATCTTATTTTGCCCCGCAATATCTTTCGGAATCTCTTTCAAATCTTTCAATTCTTGAGGGCGTTGTTTATCTATTCCTTTTATCAAAGAATCGTTTTCCTCTGCAATACGTCTTAACTTACTTGTCATCACAAGCATGGTTGTTACTTTGTCTCCTTCCAAACCTTCTGTTGTAGTATTAGCAAGGTTTTTATACACTTCTGTTACATTTCTTCTTTTCATTGTTGCTTTTTCTTTTGTTGCCATAATAATTTGCTTTTTAGTTATTATAATGTTACCGGTTGTACTCCTGCGGATTCTATGGATTTATCCAGACAGTCGTTTATAACTCCTGTTATTGCACACTGTTCTTCTTTTCCCGCAACCTGATAATTCACATTCAACGAATTACCCATGTACTTATTGAAGTTAGCCACTTGTACATTATCAGATATTCGATATACCTGTCCGTCCGCATTGGTAATCTCTTTGTTTTCGTTGAAAGTAATATTGGTTTCAACGCGGTAAACACTATCGTTACCCTTTACTTTAACCTGTGCTGATAGCACTTTCTCAATTTCCACATTCATTAAATTTTCCATTTTATCAATATTTTAATTGTTAATATTTAGTTTTGAGTAAATATCTTTGATGTAATCAGGGTTGAACCACTTTGAACATATACTCTAATTTTTGAGCCATTACTACCCGAAAAGGTCGTATAATACTGAATAGGAAGTTTATAGACATACTTATTGCCTGATGATACCTTACTTGATATATTCCAACGCTCATTGCCTGATTCAATTTCAGTGCCATCATATCCATCGACAAAGACACTTACATTATAATCACCTCCCGTTCCTTTGGTAGCATCAAATTCAATTCTAAGATTGGAGAATGAAAAGTAGTCTTCTCTGCCGACATAGCTATCACACAATATATTGACATCGTATTGTGTTTTAGTATAAGTGTCAACTATTACATCACCAATTCCTGTATTTATCCCATCCGTATTTAATGAATACCTGTTTCTGCCACTTGTCAGATACAATATGCACTTACAACTACGTCCGTTAGCTATCCCAAGTCCGCTAATTACGGAAGCAGGGACGGAAAGAGATATGGAGTTTTGCACATAACCAATAGATACCGTTGTCTCCTTAAAAGCCTTATTATTAAGTAGTACACCAAATTTTAAATTAGATAAAGGCAAATCATAATCCCCGTTATCTTCATTAGGCACACATATATCTTTCGTTAATATCTCTACATTATCATTAGTCCTATCCTTTATTGATAGATAAAAGAAGTTTTCCCTATCTGTATAGAGGTAATTGGGCAATACTCCTATGAGCATGGTCTTTGCGTTTGGATTATAGTTCAAGAAATCACCATTTCTTAATGGTTGCAAATTATCTCTATTCGGACGTTGGTACTGCCATTGTAAACTTGTTACTAATTCACTCCCTGACACTATTTTAGGAAGAATAATGCCACAATTGTTGTAATGACTTCTCCACCAATCTGAATTTCGAATGATGTTTATATTTTCATCAATCACAGGCTTATTACGAGAAAATATATTAATATATTTAGATTTAAACCAATTACTGCCTGTATTGTCTGATGAAACGACATCTCTGATTTCATGACCTTGCAAGCCCGTTGAAGGAAGAATGCTACCCATGACACCCTCCTCTCTCGAGCACAAGGTCGCCAGTAATAAGAACAAGACCGTTAACATGTAATTCTTCAATTCGTACATCACCATAAATTTTTATTGCATTAGATAAATCGTATTTCTCAGGGGTAGCGAAAATTATATAATCACTTTTACCCCCCCCGTTAACATTTGTAAACACTTTGTTAACAGTACATTTCCGTAAATTATAAGTGTTGGTTTCATATTTTATTATTCTATTTGATGTTAAAACGGGCCACCGGCATCACCGCCGAACCAAACGGTAACACTAATTAAGTTCATATAATTAAAGTCTGATTGATAGTTCATTTTCATTCTTGCACTCCAGTAGGCAGACTTTGGAATCTCTTTTGAGCCATTACTATGGTAGTAAACGAAAAGGTCTTTAAAATAGAAATTTACTATTTCGTTTGCCCCTATGCTGATGGTATTTCCAAAAGGAATAGTACAAGCCGCATCTTTATAGAATTGTATGTTGCCAAAGTTGGTAATTTCTTCACCCCATGCACTTGTGGCAGTGAATGACATCCTGTTACGTTGTAATATAGCACCACCATTGGAAGAACCTCGTATAACAAAGCTCATTACAAAGTCTAAAGGCGGAAGCGCATTTCCGAGTAATATCTGTCCATCTCCGTATTGACTAAGATTATTCTTTATCGGATCGTTTGGTACATATTCTTGCATAAAGTACTCCATGTAATTAGGTACTTCCGTACTTTTTGCAAACAGGAATTTCTGATAAGGATAACTTTCACTTGGAGTAGGACTTGCACCTAACCCCATAAAGGGGATAAGTGTTACAGCTTCTTCTTTTTGAAAGCCTAATTCCATAATGCCGTCAAGGGGTATCATAAATTCCGATAAGTCAATAGCAAATTCGCCATTATTAAGCATTGGAGCATTTGCAGTGATATAGAATGCCGGTGAAGAGGCAAAGTCGTAGGTCTTTATGATACATACGCCGAAATACACAGTACGGAATCCCGTCGCCTCGCAGATGTGCTTGAGAAGCATATTGCCGTTATCGGTAGTAATATAATCAATAGTAAGAGCCTGATTATTGGAATTATGATAAAGCACAAGCGGGAAATTGATATAATACGGTATGACGGCGTCCTGTTTATAGTTCCTAAAGTCACCGACGCGTTTAGGCTGGCCCGCATTTCCATTAGGTTTTGTATATACATATTCTTCTGACTGAAATAGGTCAAAATAAGTTAGTTCAGGAATTGTCAGACCATATTTTGCCGCTTTAAAGTCAGCCAATGTCATACCTGCCAATTTATTATAAACAATAGGTTTCCAGAGCGACCATTTATTAATATCCTTATCGCTAAACCAGTTACTTCCGGTATTGTCAGAAGTAATGGTATCCCTTATCTGATGCCCATATAAATCACTACTCGGTAACTTACTCATATCTACCTCCTTTTCGCAAGCTGTCAGCCCAATTAGAACCAGACAACAGATTAATAAATTCTTTATCATATCTCATTTTACATTATAGTTTTATCGTTTACTAATTCCTCTAATGCAGACACTCTTTTACGAAGATTTATGTTCTCTTTCTTCAACCTATCAATCTCTTTTTCTTCATTCGTTTTCCAATCATTCAAAACTTTTAATTGGTTAATGGTCTGAATTTCAGAAGCAGCAAGAAGGGAAATGAATTGTGTATCGTAATAATTCACAGACTTGTAACCGTCATGTTCATGTACCATCCAAGGAAAAACCTTTTCCACGTTTTGAGCTATCAAACCGATACTATGCTTCCGTAAAGAAGGATTTCGGGATAACGCTTCATCCGTATAATCATATTCCCACACACCACCAAAGCGGGAAAGAATATCGTGAGCATCAAATTCTTTTGGGTTTATTTTCAAACGTATATCGGAAGTTTTGTATATAACGAAGTCACCACCCACCTGTATAGTACCACCCCAATAAAAGATATTACTATCCCAATAACCTCTTTCTCCGTTATTAGACCAAATACCAATAATACCGTCAGATTTCCAATTAAAACCTGTATCACTGTCACCAATCGCTAATGAGATTGCAGGAGTAGAGCCATAAGCCGTTTGAGCATGTGCGAATGTTTTTCCCTTTATTATATTGTTTCCGTGTATTTCTGTTTGTCCGTCGTGATAAAAAGTAACCAAATTCCTAACCCATGAATTACCGTCATTTAGAGAATTAATGGAAAGGTTGTCAGCACCTAAAGAAAAATAGTATCTTCTCTTGTTTGATGTTCCATTTGGATTATAGAAAGCTATTGGGTAAAGATGCGTTGCAATAGAAAGTTTTGGAGCGTCCCAAAAGTCGTTAGCTCCAATTGATACCCTGTCGTTTGGGAATATAGCCCGATTAAAATCTATTATCCCATTTATCTGAACATTAGTCCAATCATTACCATAATTAATGTAAAGTCTATCCGTTGTACCTACCAAAGCGCGTTTACTCCTTATTTTAAAGTCCTGTGATGTTGCTTCAAAAAGACCTATTTTAAAGCTTGCGTCATTAATATAATATTCATTATTGCTAAAATAAACCGTAGAAAAGCAAGGAGCAACCGTAGCATTGGCAAAATATCCATAATTACCCGATGTTTTAGGCTCTACCCAAGCAGGGTATTGGTCTGATGCTATATTCGTCCTTGAATAATAAATATTAGCTTCACTCAATGCATTATTACAATGAATATTATATTGCGCTCCACCGCCTCTTAACCATACGACTGCTTTACCAGAAGAACTACTTGCAAACTCTAAATGACCTACCCAATTAGCATAAGGCATTGTTCTATTTACTGTATTTAAAAGACCTGCGTTCCCGTCCCAAACATTCGTTCTATAATGAAAGCGGAATATCCCCGAAGATGTACCGTTGCTATGATTACCCGACCAATTAGGCGTTTGACTGCCTAATGTTTTAGACACGGTAATAATATTGTCTATCCAATTATCATTGTTATTAACCGCTATCACTACGGGGTAATAAGTATCTTTATCACCATTAACGACAATAGACCTGTAACAACTGCCGTTTGTGCCATTATTAAGGAAATCCCAAATGCCGCCAGTAAACAAAGCGTGTCGGTGATACCCGTCTAACGTATCAGCATTTAATCCACTACCCGCACCCATGTTACCAGCGTGCCAAACAGTATTGCCCTTATATTGTATTTCCGTACTATTTACATGGAAGTTTGTAGAAGAATTCCACGGTGAATCTCCCCAACCCATAAATAAATGACTGAAATTAGTATTGCTGTAATAAGCTCCTATACCTGAACTAGTCGGATTATCAGTTGAAGTACTTCTATACCAAATGCCCCTTGCTTCTCCTCCTGTTGTTGAAACCATAGGAATAAATAAACTTCCGCCGCCGTCAATATATGGATTACCTGTACTATCCAAATATAAACGACTTGTTTTTATTGGTTTATCCCAAAAGTTTATATAATCCTTATTTGCATTGATTGCAGCATATTGCACACCATTCTCTTGGAAAGAAATAGTAGAATATTTCTCACCATCAGTATTATTGAATACTAGCTTTGTATCTACCTCCGAATTAACTTCAATATAACGATAAGAGCGTAATGTATAGGCCGCCCAATCTGCATTGCTACAATTAGCATTCCCAGAATGCCATAATTTACGCCACTCGCTAAATGATGTGTCGATTATGTTTCTGTAATATATCTCGTCTGCATTCTTCACAGATCTTAATTGAAATATTCTACCTTTGTCAGCACCAACATTCAATATAGTATCATAACCACCATAGCTACCTATAGCTGTACCTTTCATTTCCAGTACATAAGAGCCAATATGTGCCGCTTGTTCTAACGTATCATCTTTAGGAGTATCATATGCAGATATACTTTTAAGGTACGTTGAGCCCAAGACTTGTAAAGCTCCCGGCATATATAAATGGTAATCTTTTGCATTAACGCCACCAACTAAATATGTGGGAGCACCTGATACATAATCTTCTTTAAATCCTGTAGTACTCCCATCCGCCTTCAATAATTGATTTGTCGTTCCATCAGCCTTAATATATTTATACTCCGTAAGGTAATTAGCCAACTCAGTTTCATCCAATCCACCACCTGTCCCACCGATCACGGTTAGTTTGCCATCAACTATTGCAAGACCATCACCCAAAGGAAGAGCATCTAATACTGTAGATACTTTTAAATCTTCATTTCTACCATATAAAATAAGATCCCCCTCGGTCACCACACTATACCTTGATAGAGCATACCTGTTCCCCTGCTCATCCTCCTTTAGTTGCCAGATATTCTTAATGGCAGCAAACCCGTCAAGCATCATTTGCTGGGTACGACTGTATGATTGCTGCAAAGATGATGTCATATCGTTGAACACTGATAACAGATTCAAGTCTTTGTTAGCCGATGCTACTTCTTCTTTAAGCTCTTGGGTATTCCCTCTTACTTTCTCGTTCCCGATAGTAACAGTCTGCTCACACTCACAATCAATCTTTGTCACCAATTTAATTACGCGAGTGGTATATGAGTAAGAGCCATTCTTATAAGTCACTATCCGGCCTATGGAAAGACCGGGATTACTATTGTAAAACGATACAGGATTTGATTGGAATTGATAATTATTCAAGTCGGAAGAAAGCCGTTCTATCTCCTTATCCAATGCTGCTTCCAAATCTACATAAGCCGATGCTGTGTATTCGGCAGGCATCTCAATGTTGAAAAGGATGATTTCATTGGTATCAGCAGGAACAAGCCCCGTCATGGCAGGAATGATGTAAGAACTTTCTTCTATAAACTTTATCTCAAAATCCTTTGATTTCACCTGAAATGTCAAACCGTCTGAAGTGCTTATCTTTTGGGCGACTTCATGGTAAACAAGATCAAATTCCCGACCGGCAAGCGTACCCGAATCGAAGCGTACAGACAAATTCTTATCCTCGATAATGTCCTCAGCTTTAAAAGTATATCCGGGTATCTGAAAGTACCAGATAGCATACTGGTCATACACGGGGCTGCCATCCTTAGTACCAATCTGTATCTTATTTCCACCTTCATCAAGCTTATACATCAAACGTGAACGCACGTCACTAATCGCCAACTTGGAAGACGGATATACATCATCAAAGATAAGAACCTTGCTAAATATCTCGCCATCCTTTAAGTCCGGTCGGATGTCTTTATATCCATTGGGGTACTTTACCGGATCAAGCGTCAAACGCTTGTTTACGATGTTATTCGAATTACTCCCCTTGTAATCCTGAGTGATATTACGTGTTGAACCAAAGGCATAGAAACGGGTATAATACTCTTCTTTTCCTGCGGTAATGGAAAGATTACATACATTGTTACCAACCTCCAATGTAACAGCAGTGCCGTGCGAAGCTTTCGAAAGATGGATAATGTTATTCGCCTTATCCACCCACCACTCGGTTTCAAAAGCGTTGGCTATTTCATTGAGAGCCGAGAAAATATCATTGGATTGAAAAGACAAAGAAGCAGATACAGGCAATGATGCATCAACCGTATAGGTCCATTCTTCACCTGTTTCATTCCTGATCGCACTGCAAATAACGGACATAAAGCTCCCCGGATTGTCTGTAAGGCTCCAATCGGGCTCTCTGTTTGTAATTGCTTTGTCCACATCATAAGTGTACATGAAGAAAGGTATCTTTCCCCAAGCCATGACGCGTGACTTAAACTGAGGACTATAGCTATATTCCAACTCATCCTTTTGCTCCGGAGTATAAGGCTCAAGTAAAGAATACTTTTCTCCTTTGTATTCTATATAGGCACCCACAGAAAGGATAAAACTACTATCTGAGCTCCAAGAAAGCTGAACATAGTCAGATTTCATCAGCTCCTCTACCTGCTCACATTCCATAGTTACCGGAACTGAAACAAGGATATTACCGGATATGTCTTTAATTTCAATCATAATTCAAAGTTCGGATAAAAAAGAAACAATCCCTAAATTTCAAAACATGCACTACCCATAACAGAATATTTGTGGAAGAAATCAGCTCCGGTCTGCCGGATTAGGTTCGTTGAACTTAACGGAAATCTTCGAAAAGGTCCGGGCTAAATTCATAGCAAAAGAAGCCGACCGCTGGTAAGTGAGTTTATACACTTCTCCGCCCAACACAGGAACTTTCACTTCAACTTTACCCTTAGCCAGTTCCGCCTGAAAGGCTTTATACTTAGCCATGTAATCGGCCGGGGAATTGCCTTCAAGGGTAAAAGTCAGCGTAACGTCCCTTTCATCCATTTTCAGATTATTGTAAATCACCTGTTTACCGTGTTGAGCCCGGCTTTTGTTTTCAATAAGCTCTTTCAAGGGAGCAGGGGCAAAAATCGAATCTATAAAATCATCTCCCATCTTGACGCCCCACATCTGACAGGCGTCTTTGCCATTAATTATCAAATCACTCATAGTTTACTTGTATTTTGTTTCACAATAGCAATATCGGCAGCCATTTCCTTGATTGGCTTTATAATTGCGCCCGTATTCTCACGGATGCCCTGTAACTCTAAAAAAGAATTGACCTGTATAGTCCTTATCTCATCGGCTATGCCTCTTGTTTCGGAGTTTACCATAAGTATTTCATCGGCTTTTGCCCCCACAATACCCAAAACATCGGTTTGCTGAATACTTTGCGCCTTTATCTCTTCCCCTGCTATCTGAAGAGCACTGAAACGTCCGTCAAGTTGGTCCGCCGTATCTTGCGACATGCTTTCAAAGCTTTTTTTTGTGGCTTCCTGAGATGTAGTATTATTGGACTCCCAGCCAAACACAGCCGAAAGATTTTCTCTTTCGGCAAGCATAGCATCGGCTATATCTTTTTGTTGTTGTCGCAGAGCAGTTACTTCATCTGGTGTAAAGACATTATCATTATTTCCATATTCCACCCAGTTTTTATAAAGAGAATCAATCTGTGTCTTAAACTTATCGGCTACTATTGAAGCCATAATTGATTTACGTAGTTGATCTTCGAAATTATTAGTGAAGTCTTCTGCCGAAGTTTCCATATTAGAAAGCTGGTCTATGAAGCTATTATAGAAACCCTCAAACGAAGTCCCCGTTATCGCTTCACTAAGCGCCTCCTTTACTTCTATAGTCTCATCTTTATAATCGATGATAGACTCAAGATTTGTACGGATATGTTCGTCAATCGCTGCCCATGCTCCGGGCATCTTTGACATGATAGTATATAAATCTTCTACGCCCAAATTCACCAAATCACTGACTGAATTTATATCTTTTTCCACCAACTGGCTCATCTTTGTAAAGTTATCAACTCCTACATTTTTATTGGAATGCCAACCTGCATCCTTTTTTGAACCATCCTTATAATTAATACCAGCAGCAGCAAGGTCACGATAATTTTGTAACTTCTTCTCTAAAGTATCCATAGCATCGGTTGCCGCCTGTATAGCTTCAAACCCTGTACCGAACGTTATTTTATCTTTACTCTTACTTATTATCTTATCATAAATTCCATTGATAATTTCGAGTTGCTCTTTCAGGTCTTCATATATTTCCTTACCTTCAGTATCCTTAAACAGGCTAGCTATCTTCATAGCAATCTGAATGGCCGCACTGATAACGGCAAGAATCACAGACGCTTTTTCCACGGTGCTCACGGCAGCGGTCGATGTATCGGCAGCAGTCTTCACACCGCTCATTGCCGTCATTGCAAAAGTACCTATATCACCAATCAAGGAAATTATCTCTCCGGCAGGTCCGCCGATTGCTTTACCCAACCCATTTATCGAGTTGAACAGCTCGTCCATCACCTCCTTGGTCTTCTTCTCGGCTTTTTGTACCTCTTCACTTTTCTGGGCTGTGTTTTCCTTTGCTTTATTGTATTCATCGGTCTTCTGCTTCACATTGGCCAGGGCTTGGGCTTCGGTCATATGAGATTTCACATACTCTATCTTGCCGGTTTCCTTATTATAATTGGTGGAAACAGTCTCTACTGCAATGTTATTATGCACCAAAGCTGCCTGTTGCTTTGCCTGACCGAGATTGTCGAATGCCTTGTCTTCGTCTTTTTTCGCTTCCGCCAGCTCTTTCTTCCGGTTAACCAATTCCTGAAAAGGGTTGCGTCTGCTCAATTCATCCATTACGGACTGAACAGCGGCAGTGTATTCTTTCAAACTTTCGGGTGAAAAGGCATTATCGGATTCTCTTCCAATTTTTTGTAATTGGGACAACAGCGAATCCAAAGTCTCCTTTGAGGTAGCCTTAAGATTCCGGAAAGCCTCGACATACTCGGGAGACTGTTTCATCTGTACATAGTCCATCTCCATCAACTCGCTGCCCTTTTGCTTGGTGGCAACAGCAGTGGCAAGGTCTATCCTTTTCACTTTCTCGGTGTCTCCTGCCTTCTGTGCTTCCTCTCTAGCAACTCGCAGTTCGGCAAGGTCGTTGTTGAATTTCTTCTCAAGGTCAATGCGTTTTTGTGTATAATCCGCATATTTGTCAAGCAGCAGTTCTTGTTTATTGGCTTTTTCTTTTTCCAATTTGTTAAGGTCGGTTATCTCTGCTTCGTTCGTTTCCACCGGTGCAGAAGGAGGAATAACATCGGAGGCAGGCTTTGGATTCTGTTGTTTTTTTTCCGGCTTCACCTCTTTTTTCCCGGATATTTCCTTTTTCTTATCTTCCTTAGTCTTTATACCCGCATCGTCAAGCACCTTTTTGGTGGCAGCGTTTGCACGTACAATCACAGCAGCAAGGCGCGCGGTTACTTTCTCAACTTCGAGGTTTGCATCCGACAAGTCGAACATTTCTGCCGCTTCCGCCTCTGCCAACATTTTCAACTGACTCTGATAGTAAGCATCATATTCGTCCTTCAAGTTGAGGTCAATCCTTTTCAAATCGGAATGCCGGTACTGTCCGCCGTTCTTTATCACTTCCAGATAGGCCGTTGCGTTTTCGGGTGAGTTCACCACTTTCTTTTATGCCAACAGTTTCTTCATATACTCATTGGTAATTTGTGCAGCATCGGACTTTGTCTGCTCATTGCCGCCTTTCTTGATGAACTCCTCCTTCTCCATCAAGTTACCCATGATTTTTTTATACTCCGCCTCCATCTGTGAGGTGGCTGCGGCAGCTATCGCCCTGTTTTTGAGCGAAGTGGCAAAAGCAGCTTCATTCCGCACAAAAAGGTTCTCGGCTTCGGTCACACTGGTTACAGACAAGCCGAGTTTATCAAATTCCGCTTGGTTATTCTTGACAAATTCCTGCTGTTTATCCATGTTTCCACCCAAGGACTTATACTCCTCCTGCAATTTTTTATAGGAGGCAAGCTGTGGAGCAACCGACTCGGCCGCCTGCTTCCTTACCCTGCTTTCCTCCTCAAGCAACATCTTTTGCGCCTGCTGTTTTTCTTCCAGTTCGTTGGATTTGCTCACCCATGCACTGATGCCTGCCACTATCCCTGTGATAGCCGCCGAAATGCCTAAAGTCAATGCTCCATAGAGAACATTCACGGCTATGCTTGCACCAGTGGCAGACAACCCCATGCCCACGAATGCCGCAGTAAGCGAGTTGGTCATGCCGGTAAGGAAAAGCTTTGCCTGCGCCAATACCGTTATGCGCATGGCAGAGGTTTCGCTTGCCAAAGCCATGAGGCGCTGCGCGCTTGCCGTTACCGACAAAGCCAGTTGCAACTTGTCTTGCAGCTTCACCAACTCGTCTGTCTTTTGGTTGAATATGTTCATCACGTCTATGCCCACCGTCAAGGCATCCGAAGTACCTCCCAAAGCCGTGTTCACAGTGTTGAATCCCGAAGCCGTCTCCAACTCCTCCTGCATGGCCGATGCCCTTGCATACTCCTGTTTAGCTCTGGCATAAGCCTGCCCGGAAACCTCGTTGGCAGGTTCGAAACCGTCCATCCGGGCAGACAAGGTTTGCAATTCCTCCTTGTTGCTGTTCAGCGAAGAATGCAAGCCCTGTATGTTATCACTCAAAGATTTTTTTGCCATATATCCTGATATTTTAATTGTTATTCTTTACTTTCTCCAACCCGATAAAATTACAATATCCTTCACTCATGGAGACAATAGTGTGGGGCGAAAGCTCCACAATGAGGCGTTTGTGTTCACTTGCGTCTGCGTCGCTGCGCCATTTCCCTGCCCGAACCCTGTTTCACAAGCTCGCCATAGACCACATGCAGTTTGTCTCTCTGCATCAATGCCAGATTGCGGTAAGGAATAACCTCGGTGGCTTCGCGGTATGTGAGGTGCAAACTCTCCATGAAAGAAGCTACCTGCCCGGCAATGGTCTGGTTTCCTGCTACTTCTGTGTTGCCGCTATCTTTACTATGTTCTTCAGATAAGCGGCACAGGCGAAAAAATCGTTGCCCCCGATGAGCGAAACCGCCACTTCGGCAGCCGCGTGAAGCTCTGCCAATGTTGCCGAGCGAAGCACCGCACGCATCCGGCGGGTTTTCCAGTGGTGGAAACGGACATCGCCCACCATCAGTTCGGCAAGCCCGCGGATGATATGGGGCATGTTTCCGGGCACTTCGGCTATCACGCTCAAACGGGTGTACTCGCCATCCATGCCTATCTTGGCAAAACTCCGTATGGCACGGCAAATTACTTTTATGGTTGGAGGATAAACGGGATAACTCCCGCCCCCAATCGAAATACTTGTGGAATCCATTCCAAGCAAACTTTCTGCTATCAGTCTTGCTGCTTCATTCATATTTTTCAGTCTTTACAGTCAATTAAAAAGGGTGGGCAATTACGCTCACCCTTTTGGTGTTACATCTCAACAGCCTTTTTCTCCCGGTTATGCAACTGTTACTTCTGCATCATCAAACCAGTATTCGGGGCTGACACCTGCCATTGTCGGTTCCAAAGCCATAGCAGACACAGTCAGACCGATAGCCTTGTCGGTGTTTGCCTCACGTGCCGAAATAGCCGCATTGGGGAATACACACCATTGGTCATCGTTGGTTTGGAAAACCAGGCACTTCTTTTGGTCAATAACGCCCGAAGCACGTTTCCAGCCCACAATCTTCTTGTTCTCGCCTTCTCCGCTTTCAATGATTTCACCCCCCATCAAGTCCGCCTTAGTCTGATAGTCATACTGCCCCACTGTGAAAGTAGCTTTAATGTCGCCCATCACTGTGTCCTGACGGTAGTTTTGTCCGGTCAACTGATTTTTGTAGCTTGTCACACTTGCTTCGGCTTCCTCCAATGACCATGTTTCACCATGCACGTTCGAGATTTCATGTTTAGCCGTAACTGCTGCATCAATGATTGACTTCAAAGCTGCCCCTGTGAGGTTGGCGGTTACTACATCGTTTGCTGCATACAAAATTCTCTTAATTCCTACTGCTGTAATCATTTCTCTAAAAATTTAAGTTTTCAAATAAAATATAATAATTCACATAACACCATCCATGACATAGGCAGGATCGGCTGCCCGCTGTCCTGTCAGGCGTTTAAGTATTTCGGTGTAAATATACTCTATGTCTGCACGAAAAGCCTTATCGTAGCGGTGCAGAAAGACCACCGTATCTATGTTGTGGGAAATGAAGGTTATATCCCTCAAATTGATGGCTGCGGCTATCTTGTCACGCAGTCCCACAGGCATGCGGTCGCCCGCCAGCACAGCGGGTGCAAAGAGATAGAGGACGATGAAAATAAACTCTTTCCGCTGCGTAATCCCATCTGCCGGAGGTGAAAAATCCCTGTTGGCAAGGATTTCACGAAACCAGCCATAGATGCGGGGAAGCATTCCCCAATCGGTGATGAAGGGAACTGCCAGCTCTCTTTCACGGCATATAATCTTCTTTTTTTGTTCTCTGAGAGATTTCAATTCGGTTATTTCTGAAAACATGGCTCACATCTGATTTATTGGGTTCCGCACTCGCCGTTTATCTCCCTGCCCCACATCAGGGCTTCGTAAATAGCACCGGCATATAAGAAAATCTCTTCGCTCGTTTCGAGGAATTCCACCCTCAGGGCGGCACGTATAGCTTTGCCATACACTTTTTTGTTTCTCATGCTGTATAAGTTTTATTGATTAAAAGCGAAATGAAATCTACCGCAAGGTAATCGCCGTGTTACCCTGCGGTAAACTGCAAACCTTCCCGTAGTAGCCGGCGCACTACTATGGGATGATTTTTATCTACTGCTTCACATTTTCATGCTGTCGGCTCGCATCCCATACTGTTTCTTAGCCCAGTTGAGCACCGTGCGATACAGGTTGACGTACTTCCTGCGCAGGTCTTTGCGGTTTTCTATCTGCTCTATCACTTCGGCTATCTGCTGACCGGTGTAGAGCTTTTTAAGTTTCAGGAACTCTGCTTCGGTTATCTGCGAGGAGGGGAAGTTTTTAGGGCTGGCGCAGTAGGGGGCTTTCTGTTTTATCCATTCTTTAAACTTTATATAGTCTTGATTGAGAGAGAGTGAAGAAGCCTCGGCTTCTTTCTTATCTACGTTAGTAGATTCTATCTTAAATACATTCTCATTATCATTGACATTTACATTAGGGGTTTCGGATACTTCGCCATTATTGACAAGGTGCTTGCGTGGTCTGCCTCCCAAATACCCGAATTCACCGCCTTTTCGCCCTCTTTTGTATCTTCGGTTATTGAGGTCGATTTGGGGTTTTACCATCGCAAGTATTGCTTGTGCAATCGGGCTTGGTTGTTCAGGCATTTCCCCCTGAATACCATAGAGCACGATAGTGGCTAATAAATCGGCCTGCATTTCTTCGGGCAGAACGTTGACCGCATCCATCCACGAAGAATAAAAAACAAAGGAATCTCTTTTCATAATCTATTCAGTATTTAGTAATTATTTCAACCGGAATGTTCCGGATTATTGTAAGGATTTCAGCGATACGGACACCCGCCCCGCATACTCGCTACAATAAGGATGATTTTCTGTGCTGAATCCCTGTGTGACTGAGGCTCCGAAAAGTATTCCGACATCTTTGCCGGCTTCCGCTTCCCTCAGTCTTTTTGTGTATGTAAATCTGTCAAAGAGCTATTTTTTTAGTAGATAGGCACTATTGCTTTTCCGGAACTTTACTGTTACCTTTGCAGTGCAACGCTGTAACGTTTCAACGATGCAAATATACTAGAACTTCTATATAATATATAGTATTTCTAGTTAATTAATGTTATTTGATTAGATTTTCTATATTAACTATTAGAAATACTACATATAAAAAGAGACAAAACGACTGAGATAAGCGTTAATCTCAAAAGCTTTATCATAAATCAATATACACACAGGCATAGATAACAAGAAGTTTGTATTTAATGAAAAGCAGTTTTGAAAGGTCGAGTCTCCCCTATTCAGTCTTTATATCCAGACGATTATTTTATCAGGATTCATGTATATGCTAAAAACGGACAGTCTGGCATTCCTATAAAATCTCTTGTATACTGATATTATTAAGTGGTTTTATTTTATGAATTTTATATCTTATATTTTCGCACAAAAATATAAACATATATATTTGTTCCATAATTATATAAAAATAAACTTCAATTTGATAAATAATTAATTATAAGTATTTTGTTGGTTTGCAGTTCTTGTTGTTCGTGAGAATAGAAAGAATCATTTATTACAACTCATTTAATTTAGTCCGAGAGGATAAAATTCGCATAATTAAATTGGTAATCCCCCTTTATCTAGGATCAATGAATAAACCTGAGGTGTAAATTTATAAATTGTTATCTTTGTCTCCCA
>CABUKU010000044.1 GCA_902492205.1 uncultured Bacteroides sp.
AAATATCTCCAAGAGGTACTTGATTATCGCCCTTAAACATCTCGATAAATTGCGATTTCACCATTTCTCGAGTAGCATCAAGAAGCTTCTTATATGATTGTTTTAGGCGATAAGCTGACATCACTTTTTGGGCAATTTCTAATTGCTGCTTAATTGGAGGCAACTCGAATTCGTAATCAGCAAGAGTACTCCAGTTTAGAAAGTAATTAACACCACCACTTTTATTTTCTTCACAATAATTCCAAAAATCATCACTTTGCATAATTATTGCTAAATATTCTTGTGTGAGAATACTTTCATCTTTAGTTTCTATTACAAAGGTCTTTTCTGAACAGATTCCATCAAAATCAGCAATACTACACTTCTTTAAATGAGGATTTCGTGTAACAAATAGAATTTGCCCTGCAGTAAAGCCGCAATAGAACATTGGTCCAATTGTTGAACCTTTTATTACACCCTTCTTTGTAACATATAACTCACATGAATCTATATGTTCACCACCTACATAATAGATTTTCTCAGTATTGAATCTATCTTCTCTTGTATATGCTCGGTGTGCAACCTCAGAAAACTTGACTATGCTCATAATAAATCTATTAAATTGGTAAATGACTCGTGTAAAGACTCTGAGTTTGACTTCCAATTTTCTAAAAGTTCAGAAATATCTTCAATATCTTTTGGATCGTTGGATTTTACATAGAATTTTGGTGAAATGCTATACTTGTTATCAGGGATTTCATTATTGTTAATAATCTTTGAACGTCCGTCAATATTGGTATATCGGGTATAAATACTCGTTATTATTGAAATATGCTCATTGGTTAAATAACTTTCAGTATTTTTCCGTTCCACTAAATCGGTAGCCTTTATTAAAAGAATTTTATTTTTCCTATCAGTTGGTTTATTTGATCGACAAATAAGAATACAGGCCTCCATTGGTGAATTAAAAAATAAATTTTTCCCAATACTAATAACGGCATCAATAAGATCGTTCTGAATGAGCTTTTGACGTATATCTTTCTCTATAAGTCTATTAAGAACACCATGAGGCAATAGAATAGCACATCTTCCATGATCATTCATAGATGATAAAATATGCTGTATGAAGGCATAGTCTGCTTTAGACTGAGGCGGTGTTCCTAAGAAATTGCGTCCCCATTTGTCGTTTATAAAAGCCTCACGATCCCATGTCTTTATAGAGTATGGCGGATTTGCTAATACGATATCAAACTTACGCAATTTGCTTCCATCGACAAAGGCGGGGTATGCTAAGGTATCTTCTCTGACAATAGAAAAGTCTTCAACGCCATTTAGATAAAGATTCATTCGAGCAATAGCACTGGTAAGTGCATTAATCTCTTGCCCAAAAACCTTTACTCCTTGCCATGGTTCACCCTTTTTGCGAAGAAAGTCCAAACATTTTACAAGCATACCACCCGAACCACAAGTAGGGTCATAGATGCTTTCGCCCGGACGAGGTTGAAGTATCTCTGCCATCAAATCCACAACGGTACGGTTGGTGTAAAACTCCTGTGCCGTATTACCAGCATCATCGGCAAACTTGCCCACAAGATACTCATATGCCTGTCCCATCTCATCTGCTGGACACGCTTTAAGCGACAAATTGTAACGTGAGAAATCTTCTATCAAAGAGGTGATAATGTGGTCGGGCATCTTGGCTTTATTGGTCCACCCATCTTTAGGGCCAAAGATACCTTCCAGGCCTCCGATAACACGTCCATCGGCATGTTCGCCAGGGTTGGCTTGTTCAATAGCAATAAAGGCTTCGACCAAACGCTGGCCAACATTCTCAGTACACTCACGTACATCACGCCAATGGGCACCATCGGGAATACGAATTACTAATTCTTGAGCTTGAGCATTGGCATACTCTATACCGCCTTCGCAAACATAGCCTTCAAACTGCTCATCGTATACGTCAGAAATTCGTTTGAAGAATAGCAAAGGGAAAATATATTCTTTGTAACCAGCAGCATCAATCTGACCACGAAGGCGAGTGGCTGCTCCCCAAAGGAACGATTTCAAGTCTTCCAATGAAATAGGCTCATCGGGATTTCTATAATATTTTACAGGTTGTTCCATAGGGTTATAAGTTTATCAGTTTTCTAAATTCTTCTTCAAATCTCTTTACCTCCTCGTATGCCGCCTTGAACTCTGCAAGCACTTCTGCATATGGACGGATTTCCTCTTTGTGATATTCCACGTATTTATTAGGAGAAAGGTCATAATCCTTAGCCGCAATATCATCAAGAGTCACCACTTTAGAAAAGTCTTCTACATCCTCGTAATTGGTGTAGAGTTCGTATAAACGATTTACATCTTCTGGAGAAAGTATATTCTGTGCACGCTTTACGGTGAGAATCTTTGTGCCATCAATCATCAGTACTCGCGCACTATGTGCAGCCGGTTTCAAACGTCTTAATATCAAGAAACAGGGAGAAAGAGGTGTGCCATAGAAGAGTTTATCGCCTAATGTCACAACAGCTTCAACCAAATCGCTCTTTACCAATTTCTCGCGAATGCGGCCTTCTTCATTTCCACGAAATAATACACCTTGAGGCATAACAACCGCCATACGACCATTGCCTGATGCCATACTTTTCACCATGTGCTGAATCCAAGCATAATCTCCACACGAATCACTGGGTGTTCCCCAAACATTACGACCATATTTATCTGAAGACCATTCTACTGAACCCCATTTCTCAAGTGAGAAGGGCGGGTTAGCTATAACGCAATCGAACTTGGCAATCTCTCCATTCTGCAAAATCTTGGGTGAACGAAGTGTGTCGCCTTGCATAATATTAAAGTCACTGGCGCCATGTAAGAACAAGTTCATCTTTACAATGGCCGAGTTGACAACGTTCTTCTCCTGTCCGAATATGCTTCCACAGCAAAGACTTGAGTGATTCATGTGCTGTACCGCCTCAATCAGCATACCGCCACTACCACATGCTGGGTCATACACAGTCTCACCTGGTTTCGGATCGAGAATGCGTACAAGCAAGCTTACGACCGAACGAGGCGTATAGAACTCTCCAGCTTGAGCCTTACTGTCATCCGCAAATTTCTTCAGCAATATCTCATATGCATCACCCATCAAATCAGCTGGGTAATCATTGTTGCCCAATCTACGGGTGGATAGATGCTCTATCAAATCACGAATCTTACCATCAGAAAGGTTTTTCTTATCGGTCCACTTCTGTGCGCTGAACATCGACAACACGCCGTATAGTGTATCAGGATTTGCTAACTCTATACCTCGCATCGCACCAACAATTGCAGCACCAAGATTCTCGGAGCGTTCGCGAATATCACTCCAATGACAACCATCTGGAATTACAAAACGATGTTGTTCAGGCAAGGATGCATACTCCTCATCGCCACCACTTTCTTCAAGCGCAGTTTGAGTCTCTTCGTCATATACATCAGATATACGCTTAAAATAGAGGATTGGTGTTATATAATCTTTGAAGTTATCTTGACTCACAGGACCACGCAATATGTTGCATGCCTCAAACAGAAAGTTGTACAGATTCTGCACACCTTCCATTTTAAGGGTTTTCTCGTCTTTGGGAACCAGAGATTCTTCTTTATTTTTCTTTTTTGCCATAATATATTGCTATCATATGAAGATAGTGAATTATTTTGTAGAGTTAAGAAGCTCTTTTACATCTATATCGAGCACTCGAGCTATTTCTCGGAGTGTTGCCACATCGGGCTGGGATGTATTAGTGCACCATTTAGAAATGGTTGCAGGGTTTTTGCCTAAAACTTCTGCAAGCCATTTGCTAGTTTTCTTCTTTTCTACAAGAACTACTTTTATTCTATTCATGTCGTTCATGACGTAATTTTTATTGCTTTAAACGCAAAGATAATTAAAAGTCCATTAAAACCTGCAATTCCTATAATAATTCTTTTGCAAAAATGTATTTTTCCCTTATTTGTAAAAATCAAATCACCGCTACCACCATATTTCTTGGTGATAGCGGTCTTTGAAAAACTATCGGGCGCGCCCCTTATTCTGCTTTACGCTGTATTTAGCCATAATGTATTTGACGGCATGTGAAAAGCATCTTCTTTGGAATGCAAAATCAGGTTCATTAGGTCTGCGACCATCCCAACGTAGGTCTGATTCATTTCCTCCGCCTCCACCCCCTGATGGAACCACATAATCTCCACCTATAAGAGCTGTTGCTACTGCACATAACTCATCACGTAAAGATGGTATCGAAAGGTAGTCAAATGTTTTTAATGCCAAATTAGACCAGTAATTCATACATTCAGTAAGAGTCTTGTTTTCTGCCTTCAACGTATGGACATCTTTCATATCCACCAAAATGTTCTGGCGAACAGCTTCAACTTGATTAGCAGCTTCATTCCTATAAAGTTCTTCCAATTTACGACCCATAGCGGTAAATTGCTTCTCGATAATCGTATTTTGACGTTCCAACCACTTATCAGTTCCAAACATTGGCGGTTTCTCTGTAATCTGTGGAGCATTAAACTCAATCTTGTAATTCTTGAACGGTCTATTCACAGAATGAATGTTTTGGATATCTTTCAGTAACGAGTCTAATTCCTGCTGCTTTATCATCAATTTGGTTTCCTTATCATCGAGTCTTTCTTGGCAATCATGTATCAAATCTTCAATGCACGCTTTCTTATTTTGATATTCAGCCAATACAACACGTCCTGCAGCCAAATCTTTCTCCAAGATTTTTAATTCATCGGAAAACATTTTCATTTCAGCCTCGATATTATCTTTCATGGTTTGCAATCCTCTGATGGCCTTTTCCATCTTCTTCTGCTCCTTTGCGAGTTTACGGATATAATCTCGCTTATTCAGATGCTGGATATTGCGACCTTCTACGCTGTCCCCCCTCTCCAAACCGTATTTGCTACCAACTTCTTCATAGAGTGAGGTATGCATTTCCTTGAGTATTGAACCATACTCATATTTATTCTTTCCGAATTTTGCAGACCACATCACACATTCACGGCCACTTTTAGGACGTACCCCAACAGGAACAATAAGTGCATGAATATGTGGTGACGTTTCATCAAGATGAACCTGAAAGCCGATGATATTCTCTTTCCCATACCTACGGCAACACCAATTATATACATCCAAAGCCCATTGCTCCACCTCTTTGCATCTATGTATATGGCTATTGTCCGAACCTTTATCCAGTTTTAGATCCTGAGTGCCAAATGCCATTCCCAATGTACGCTCTCGATTGCCACCAAAGATGAGACGAGCACAACAATTGGGCTGAATCTTACTATCCGCTTTGAATGGACGCCAACCAAGTTCATTTAGCCGTTCTTGCAAGCGAACATCAAGTCTTTTATCCTGATAGCCCAAAGAGTGAATCTTACCATCGGGGCCAATCTCAAAATTAAGCCTCATTCTGGTTTTGTCGTAGTTATTAATAGAATCGTTGTTCTTAGAATCAATCATCTTATCATCCCATCTTCTTTCGTTTTCATTGGCTTCTGCTGCGCCAAAAGATTTGCATGCATCTAAATGCATGGCTTGTTTAATACTTTCATTCATAGATCTAATGTTTTAAAAGTTACACATTTGAGCTTGCTCATTTAGAGTTGTGTTTGCCAACCACAAATGGGAGTTTCTTGCTGCAAAGCAAAAAGTCCTTATTGTGTTATGGATTTTATTTTAACTCCTGGAACAAGTTCCTTTACCATTTTAGTTTTGTACAATCTAAGTGGATTCTGTCATCTGCTGAGCATCTATCAACTCCAAGCCTAGAGCGTCAATGAGATTTTGTAAAAGAGGGTTCTTCTCAATCATCATTTGTAGAATCTGGTGTTTGGATGGAGAGAATAGATAGTAGTCAGAAATATCAAGTCCTTTAGATCGTTCTTCTTCGGTTGCTATCTGCTCAAGCATATCCGAGACTACAACTCTGCTACAGATTCTTGTCAGAATTATCGATTTCTCTTTCCACAATTGTGTAGCTCCCAAGTCAGGAATTAGAGTTACATCCCTACCTTTAAGACTATGAACAAATTCTTCTTTGAAGCATCCATTAATGCCGCCAGTTGCCACCCAAACATAGTTCGGGATGAAGTGACTCATGACAATAGCCGTTTTTTCGCTTTCCACCAATATGACCGGTGCATCAGGATATCTTTTCAATAGATGTTCGCCAAATAGACATTGCTTCAGATTGAAATCTTTAAGTTGTAGTTCACGATGCGCCCAGCTTACATAACTGTGGGGTTCTTTAACCCTATGCCCTGTCTCAGAATTATAAAGTATAATCTTACCAGAACGTACCTGCTCATTAGCATCAATTTGCCAAAAAACTGTCGCACCTCCCCATTTAGCCGATGTACCAACATGATATAAATGGAATACCCTTTGGGCTTCAGCTTCACCAAACACCCTGCATAAGTATTTGTATAAGGGATTCTTCTCAAAATGAGCAAGACTCGCATTAAAATACTCTAAGGGAATAAAAGAGGGTGGCACAATAATTTCTTTTTCATGAGTACTTTTCACAGGCTGTACATAATCACTAGACCGTTCTTCCTTGATGTTTGCATTGGGATTATCACGAAAGAAATCACGTGGAGTGTAATGATAACCACAACTGATTTCATGGTCACATTTCCCAACCTCATTGGGAAAACTTACAACTCCCTCTTCATCAACATATTTCACAAAACATCGAGGTCTCTCACAACTAGGGCAAGCAATCTTGCTTCCCAAACTATACTTTTGCAAATGAAATCTATACTTGCTCATGGATAGATAAGTTTATTCGTTTGCACTATGCACTTTTGCACTATGCTTTGTCTGTAATTCCTCAACTTGGGTTGAAAGTGCAATAGTGCAAGATGCATTTGATGTTTGGTGTTGAATTTTTCGATATTCGCCATGCTTGGTTTTTTTCAGAATTGGCTGCTTTGCCTGACAGAGTTTCTTTAATGCATAGAATACGGTTCTTCTGGGTATTTCATATATTTTCGCAGCAGCGATAGCATCGCTTGCTGTGAATGTATTACCCAACTGAGATAACCAGTCTTCTTTTACATCACCGATAGTATTAGACAAAAGTATCTCTTGTATCCTATGGTAAGTATCTTCATAGTAATCAACCATACGAATAGCGGATTTCACAGAAGACAGGCTTACTGGCTGCATATCTTCTTCGCCTACAGCCCATTTCATTATCTGAAATATCAACGATAAACGTCCTGCATGGCCATTAAGTTTCATGCTGCGACTCTCCACATCTGCATCATCATCAATGCTATTAACATTATCAATGATATTGTTATACCAATCATAAAAATACACCTCTGCCTCCTCGGTCATTTCCAAAACTTTTGGTTCTGCAACATTCCTTGTTTCATTAATCGTGCAGGGAATTTCAAGTACTTTGTTGAGAATAGTCGCCCATTGCCCTGCTATATCAGGTTTAGGAACACTATTATCATTTCTTCTCCATCTTGAAATCTTCCTGTCTTTTGGAAAAATGAAGATAAACCTATCAAGGAATCCGTTAGCAATGAACTCTTTTCTGAACACCTCATGTAGCATGTTGGTCTGTACCGTTCCTATTACATTAATACACGGCGTTTTAACACGAATATGACGTGATGAGGACTTGCGTAGAACTTTAATCGTACCACCACTATAAGCTGTTAGCAGAAGTTCAATAAGATTATTATTGCCATTGTATCTCTTTGCGAAATTGAATAGCCCAATTATCTCGTCTACAATTATAGCTATCCCTCGTGGATTGCGCCAATGAGCCTCTACCATTGCTTCTGGTGTGAAGTCAGATATAATATTGGTCAACCACTTGGGCACTTTCAATTTATCATTTCCTCCGTTCGCCTGCTTGGCACACTCATATTTCTCAAGTTCCTCGCTATATTTCTCGTCAAGACGATCGTCCAAATCGTTGATAGGTTTGTAAAGGAAGTTAAGAGGAGGAGTTTTACCTAAACCAGGTCGCCCAATAAGCATCATATAAAGAGATGGACTGTCTTTCCACTCATTCCTGATATTGATTTGGTACGAATTGCCAATGGCAGCCGCCATCGCAGATATAATAATGGATGCCACATACTCAACATTGAAATTTTCATAACGAGAAAGGTTCAGAATAATTTCCTGAATTTTATCAGGGAAAACATCCAACGGCAATCCTCCATCAAGATTATGCTCTACCTTTGCTCGGAGCATATTGGTTAAATGCAACTTATCGACCATAACCACCTCCTCTCCGTTGGGGTAGTTCATCACTTGCCGCAAAGGCATCATAGTGAAAATTGCGCAGGAATCGGTCTACATCTTCTTGAGTATACCAATATTTGTCTCCTTGACGTGAATATCCAAGGTAGCCATTATCACGCAATTTCTTCAGATATTTTTCCTTTATACCCAATTTTGCCATCAGTGCCTTATTATCATATAGATGATTTTGGGGCATTTGATGTTGAGCCAAAGCCTTTTCATGCTTCTCTACAGTGTGGAGAATTTTCTCCAGCAATTCCCGTTCACATAGGGACTCTACATTCTTAATTTTAGCCATATACAATTTAAATTATGGCTCAACTGTCCTGATGCGCACTCGGACTTTTAAGCCGGGTTATTTTGCCATGGTACGATTGTGCACATCGTCCATAACCGCAGCGAAAGTATAGAATCCTTAGGAGGTGAAAAGTTAGGATGAATTAGGCTAATGCGTTAGGAATAATGTTAGGATTGAGTTATTTTGATATTAGGATTGAAATATAACCACCTGATTATAAACAAAAAAGAGTAGCCAAGTGGCTACTCGAAAAATTTATCAATCTCTGTTGATTTTGTTGGTACTGGAAGATCTTTCCTATTTGAACGTGATTGCCCCAATCCTGAAACATCAAATAAATTATTTAGTTCCGTATCAGGGAAAAAGGCAGTTCTTCCAAATTTCCAAAATTCCCTATCATCAATATTGGAGACCGTTGGCTTATCTCCACAATATATGCGACCACACATATATGCTAAAAGAACTTTAGACTCGTTCCATATATAGTGTGTGCCATCTTCTTTCATATAACCAGCTTCTATGGCCTTTGCAAAAACTTTACGAGCCAATTCTGTATCCAATGTTTCAGAAAGAATAATTTCAGCATCAACAGATACAACTTCTTCCACATTCTTAATATTTTTCTCACGAAGAATTTCTGCACCAATGACTAATGCAGCTGCTGAAATCAGAAACATAATTGTGCCCCAAAACTCTGATGAGCCAGTTTCGTTATCGCTGACAGGGTTTACAACCCTAAGTCCAACGAGTAATAATGTGCCTACGAATAATGTAATTGCACTCGACCATAGAATTACTCTTGCATATTTTTTGAAGACGAAGGCAATTGCCAACAAAATAACGCAAAGACCAATATTAAGAAATATAATCTGCAACATACTTCATTCAAATTATTTCTAGAGTTTTAAATTCATCTTTTAAACGTGCCACCTCGGACGAAAGAGTCTCAGGCAGAAATCTGGCATATACTTTCTCTGTAACATCTGTACTGCCATGCCCTAAAAGGCGACTTACTACAGTCATTGACAACCCTTTGTTTAATGCAAACACTGCAAATGAGTGTCTAGCTACATGCATTGACAAATTAAACGGCAACCCAATCTGTTCGCCCACTACCACAAGTGACTGATTGATGCATTTAGTGGCATTATTGCGAGCTTTATAAAGGGCTTCAGCATCATCTAGGTCTAATTCTTCTTTCACAAGATTGAATACATATTTGCAGCCTTCCCGTTTTTCTTGCCACTGTCTTAAGATAGATATAGCTTGCTCTGTAAGAGGAATAACATGGCGTTTGTTTGTCTTAATCATAATTTTTCTCAACTCTTTCTTCTCAAAGTTGATATGCCCCCATTGCAATGTCATTACATCCACAACACGAAGTCCACAAGCATGGAAAGCAAAGAAAAAAAATCTCTAAAAACTCTCTCCTACGTGGTTCAGGACAGGTTTTGTAGTATTCCAATAGAGCAAGTAATTGTTCTTTATTCAGGCTCTTCCCATCAAATTCACTCTCCTCTTCCGACAAAGATACCTTAGTAATAATACGCATATCCTGTATTCTTGCATTAACAGAAGGTTCCAGCATACCCATCTCACATGCGTAAGCACATGCTTTTAATATTGGTGTTAAAGAGTGATTGATTGTTGCATCACTATTCTGCTTTATCTCTCTACGCCACAAAATATATGCATCCAATAATTCAGGAGTGATATCGCCAACATAGATAGAATCGGCACGATATGTACCCTGTTTCGTGGAACGAAGGAAGGTTTGGAATATATTCATTCCGCTTTTACCGTTTTCATATCGACTACGGCCAATCTTGTTTCTTGAGTATTCTGAATAAAGACGCTCCAATGTGAACTCAACAAAATCTTTTCCTTGGTCTGGGCGCGTCAATGGCTTATCTGCAAGGAATCCCGAAATAATGTCAGCAGTGATTTGATTGGGATGCTTTTCATTATACTCTGCAAGCATAGAGTCAATCCGGTCAACACGTGCCAACAACAGTTGATTGAGACGTTTGTACTCAGATCCATAACTGACACGAATTTCTCCACGACCTTGATTGCCGTTCTGATTCCAGTCGGTTTCCTTAACAAAGACATTTGTTGTCTTACGTATAATTTGCCTATTCCAAGTATATTCCAACTCAATAGGGTAGGCTTTATTTTTGTCAGACTCCTTCGGTGTGCGGAGACGATATTTGCCCAACGGATATAATCTCTTCGGTCTTCCCATACGCTTCCTTTTGTTTTAATATTCCTGAGGATGCACAAAGGTAGTGTATTTTAGACAAACAAACTCTGTTTTCAAGAAGAAAAATTGCATTTTAGACAAACAAACCACACCATTTAAGCCTATAAAACACCAGCGGGACAAACAAATTATTTTTGCTTATCCCGCTGATATTAAATCATTTAATTTGATTTTAGCTTCTTAATATTCCTCCTCGTTGAAAAAAAAGTCTTCTTTACTTGGATAATCCGGCCAAATATCTTCGATACTTTCATAGATTTCACCCTCATCTTCCATTTCCTGGAGATTTTCTATCACTTCAAGAGGCGCACCTGAGCGCATCGCATAATCTATAAGCTCATCCTTGGTAGCTGGCCAAGGAGCATCTTCTAACTTAGATGCTAATTCCAATGTCCAATACATAGTTTTAACTATTTAAAGTGAATACAACTTCTTATCTTTTATTTTTCCGCAAAAGTATAATAAAATCTTTCACTCGCAACTTTTATTCCAAAATATTTCTGCCTTATTTTCAGACAAGTTAAGCTTTCTTGATAAAACAAAAAGATAATCGGATAACCGATTCACATATTTACGTACTTCAGGACTTACTTCACACGTCTCGGCAACAGTTAGTATTTGACGTTCGGCACGCCTGCAAACCGTTCGGCAAATATGACAAATCGCAGCACTTCTTGCACCTCCCGGTAATACAAAAGCACACAACGGAGGAAGAATGCTATCCATATAATCCATTTCTTGTTCCAACTCTTCAATATCTGCAACCGTAACAACACTCGCATTATTCAGTTGTGTTACATTTTGATCGGTTGCAAGATAAGAACCCACAGCAAACAGATTATATTGTATTTTTTGCATTAACCTTATATCGCGTTCATCTTTCAAATAGGTGCACAGCAAACCTAAATTCGCATTCAGTTCGTCAATGGTCCCATAAGATTCTAAACGAACATGGGTTTTGGGAACACGTGTGCCGCCCACCAAGCTGGTAGTACCTGCATCTCCGGTTTTCGTATATATCATACTTTTTTTCATAAGCATCCTTTTAATTTGTTTATACAAACACGTAACATACAAATATAACTAAAAGTTGACTAGATAATGTTGTTTTATCTTTGTTTTATCGAAAAAGACTATTCCAACCGAGTACAAATCAAAAGTAATTCCCACATATTCATTATCAACCAACTTGTTCCACCAATTTTCCATTGCTTTGGTAGCATGTATACCTTCAACTACCATCATTGTACCGGAATGTATCTTATCCAAACATTTTTCAAAAACATCATCGTTTGCACAAAGATAATTCAAACGTATAAAATCCAAGCTTTGCATTGAGCCTAAAACATTTACCAGTTCCGATGTTATTTCCCCGGTATGAAACTCTATATTTTTACGTTCTCTGAAAAGCTCTTTGGCAAAATCATTCGTATTGTTTTCCACATCTAAAGTGACACAGCGGGTAGAGCTATTAACAAAAGACATATATAATAGAGGTAAACCGGAAGAAGTTCCAAGATCCAATAACGTGGAAGGCTGAGTATAATTTACCAACCTGAAAAGTAGTTTATCTACCTTCTCAGTTCTATATGCCCTGTCAGGTAACAGGCATCTGCAATTTTTTAAATATTCTTTCCTTTTTTCCTTTAACTCCCCATACGCATAGTAAGGCAGGTTTTCATAGATAACCCAAGTTATTAAATTAAAGGCAAAAGGAGAATGCACTCCATAGCCTTTCCGATGGCGGATACGTTTACACCAAACCCATGCATTCCGTATGCAATTCATTTTTTCAGTTATTAGTAAAGGCAAAGATATAATATTTCTTATATAAGGAAGAAATATTCATTAAAAACGCTTCGCTTATCACAAAAAGTATAATATTTGTAATTTCACACCAAAACCAACCATTATGAAAGAAAATAAATATGATGATAAAAGTTTTTTTGAACAATATAGCCGGATGCCTCGTTCCGTTGAAGGTCTTAAAGGTGCCGGTGAATGGCATATATTAAAACAAATGTTGCCCGACTTTAAAGATAAGCGGATATTAGATTTAGGTTGCGGTTTTGGATGGCATTGTGAATATGCAGTGGAGCACGAAGCCAAAGCCGTTACAGGTATCGATATATCTGAAAAAATGTTGGAAGAAGCAAGAAAAAGAAATAACTCCCCACTCATAGAGTACAGGCAAATGGCTATAGAAGATTTTAATTTCACTCCCAACTCTTTCGATATAGTAATCAGTTCATTGGCATTTCATTATCTGGAATCTTTTAGCAACATATGCAAAAATGTATATCGCTGCCTAAATCATGGAGGAATTTTTGTATTCTCCGTAGAACATCCTATATTCACAGCATATGGAAATCAGGATTGGTTTTATGACAACGAAGGTAACATTCTTCATTGGCCGGTGGACAAATACTTTAATGAAGGATTGCGTAAAGCAAATTTCTTGGGCGAAGAGGTTATCAAATATCATAAGACACTGACAACTTATGTAAACAGCCTCATTCAAACCGGATTTGAAATTACAGAACTCAGAGAACCGGAACCCGATGCCGAAATGTTGAAAACTATACCCGGTATGGAAAATGAACTTCGCAGACCGATGATGCTACTCGTATCTGCAAAGAAAAAATAAACTCATTAATTCCGAAAATCATGTCAGCTCCAGTTGAATTTATCCCGCTTAATCCTGAAACATGGGAACGTAAAGAGTATTTTGATTATTTCTATTATCAAATAAAATGCAAATATACTCTCAATGCCAATATTGATATTTCGGGATTATTAGAAAACACCAGAAAATTAAAGTTGAAGTTTTTCCCTACTTTTTTATATGCCATCATGAGGATTATTAATCAAAATAAAGAATTCCGCATGAGCTTTGATAAGGAGGGAAATTTAGGATATTGGAATTATGTAATTCCGTCATACACTATTTTCCATGAAGATACGAAAACATTCTCCGATATATGGAGCGACTATACAGAAGATTATCCCTCATTTTATTATGGTGTTCTCCATGATATGGAAACTTATAAAAATGTGAAAGCAATCAAAGGGCGCCCCGATCAACCGGTCAATTTCTGCTCTATATCATCGCTACCTTGGCTGAGCTTCACCAATTACAGTCAAGACACCTATACCGAATCTCCTTTTTTATTCCCCTTGATACGTTTTGGGAAATACTTTACAGAAGGAGAGAAAATTTTAATCCCTTTTGCCATATTTGTGAATCATGCCGTAGCCGATGGATACCACACAGCCAAACTTATCAACGACTTACAAAGCTTTGTGACAAAATCAGGAGAATGGATGAATATATAAAGCTCTTTATAACATGATAATAAGTGCCAGCCGCCGGACAGATATTCCTGCTTTTTACTCTCAATGGTTTCTCAATCGGATAAAAGAAGGATATGTTTTGGTTCCCAATCCTTTCAATCCTAAAATGATAAGCAAGGTTTCACTTGATCCTGCCATAATAGATTGTATCGTGTTTTGGACAAAGAATCCGGCTCCGATAATTAATAAATTAGATAAACTGAACCCATATAAATATTATTTTCAGTTCACTCTCAATCCTTATGGACCGGAAATAGAAAAGAATCTGCCATCAATAGAAAAACGGATTGATACATTTAAACGATTATCCGACAAAATAGGCAAGGAGAAAGTAATCTGGCGATACGATCCTATCTTAACCAATGAGAAATATAATGTATCTTTCCACCAAGAAGCATTTATGTCAATGGCAAACAAATTAAAAGATTATACAGAAAAATGTATGCTGGGGTTTATTGATCATTATCAGCATATACGAAACTCTGTCAGTAAATTCAATATAAAGCCATTAGGTCAAGAAGAAATTGAAGAAATTGCAGTTTCATTTAAAGAGATAGCGAACAAAAATTTCCTTTTAAATACTTGCACCGTCAAAGTAGATTTAAGACATCTGGATATTCCTAGTGGTTTATGTATCGACAAACAACTTATCGAGCGCATTACAGGCTATCCTATTTCAGCAAAAAAGGATAAAAACCAACGAGATATTTGTAACTGTATAGAAAGTATTGATATAGGAACTTATGAAACGTGTCTTAACGGGTGTATTTACTGTTATGCTATTAAAGGCAACTATAATACAGTGGAATATAACATGAAGAAACATGATAAAGATTCTCCCCTACTAATCGGTCATTTGCACACAGATGATATTGTAAAAGAACGGGCTATGAAAAGTTTACGGGACAGCCAATTCTCCTTATTCTAAATAAAAAAGTAGGAGACAAACAATGCACATTCATTTAATTATATACTATTCTGCTTATAGCAATAACTTCATTGATGACTCTAAATCTAATAAATATTTCTTTGCGGAAAGTCCACCGGCATAACCTATCAGTTTATGATTACTTCCAATAATCCGATGACATGGAACAAATATGGAAATAGCATTGGCACCATTAGCTGCTGCAACTGCACGTATTGCTTTTGGATTGCCTAATAATTGAGAAAGGCTTGCATACGATTCCGTTTTCCCATAAGGAATATTCAACAATTCATCCCATACCGATTTTTGGAAATCTGTTCCGACCAGAAGTAACGATATATCAAATACTTTTCTTTTTCCATCAAAATATTCATCTAATTGAGTGATAGCCTTTGTCATTATTTCTGATTCACCCATTACATATTGAGCCTGTAATCCTTTTTGAATTCTTGCATCAATCGTCTTTCCACGTTCTTCTTTCTGTCGCCAATCACACAAACAAAGTTGATCCCCATAAGAACCTAGAAGCAATTCTCCACAAGGAGACTGATAATATTGTATCTGGATTGTATTCGCCATTTATATTATTCTTTAGGTATCTGATTCTTCATATTTTCAGTTGATAGCATTAATATGATTAGCACAAATATAGTAATAATGGATCAATGAATAAACCTGAGGTGTAAATTTATAAATTGTTATCTTTGTCTCCCA
>CABUKU010000045.1 GCA_902492205.1 uncultured Bacteroides sp.
ATCAGGATTAAGAACCATTTTATGCTTAATTTTTATTTTTAGACAATGTCCCATAGGACGAAGCAGTAATCCGGTCAACTAAACTCAGGACGATACACAGAGTGAAGATAAAATGGAGATTAGAAAAGTTAAATGTTCATCGTAACTTATTTATAATGAAAAAACTAAATGTTAAATGAACATTTGAAGGTAAAATTGACAAAATACAAAAAGGAGGGTTCTTTCGAACGTTTAATATTAAACAGTCATTTCAAGCCTCCTCTTGAGAGGGTAAAATTTAGTTCTATAAAAAATACCCTCATCAAGACAACTCAATGAGGGTATTAGAGAATTTATGAAATCGGTTGTTAAGAAAATCACTTTATAATTTTAGATAACTCTTCATCCAATTTAGTAGGATTTATACCCCGAGAAATGATTTTTCCTTCTCTATCTAATAAAACCAAATGAGGAATACCATTAAATTGATATAATTTCAACAGTTCTTTTCCCGAATGAGGAGCACAGACTTGTTCCCATGGCATATTTTCTTCTTCCATAGCTTTCCACCAATCAGCTTCTTTTGCATCAATTGATACGGAAAGTACTTCCAATCCTCTTCCATGATATTTATCATAAACTTCTTTTACGCGAGGTATAGCTTTACGACAAGGACCACACCAAGATGCCCAAAAATCTATTAACAAATATTTTCCACGAAAGTCTTTTGGTCCTAAACTCCTTTTTCCTCCTTTAACGGGACAAGCAAAATCCGGAGCTAATTTACCCGGAGCCAACCTTGCCATTAACTCTTCTTTTTCTGCCTGTTCTATTTTATAAGCAACAAAAGGAGGATATAAAGCTTTTTCCTTCTCTAATTGAGCTATTAAGTTTTCTTTCACTTTCTTATCACGTATTCTCGGAAGTAAATACAAGATGCTATTCCGATCAGCATAATGAGTTGCTAAGAAATTCATATAAGATTCACCAAGCTCATAGGATTTATCCAAAGCCTTTTCAACATATTTTTTCCAATCGTCACAATTACTTTGACTAGCCTGATACATTTCCCGACTTGCCGCAATCATAGCCTGATAAGACTGATAATCAAAATAATTAATAAGATTCATCAATTCATTATTCTTGCCGGCATTGATAATATGTTCATAAGGAGGATTTTTCATCACTATTTTCGCAGTATCACGACCACGAAAATTCACTTCCACATTTTCATCTTCACCCCAGAATGGCAACCTTTCCCATCGCTGGCAATCCAAATAATAAGCTCCGACTTTAGGAAGCTGTACATTCTTTTCAAATGTATTTTGGGAAGACACCGGCAGTGAGTCTACAACCACTTTTTCTGATCCGTCATAGTAATAAACTAAAACCGGGAACTTTGCATCAGGAAATCTAATACTTCCTTTGATTAAAATGGAAGGCAAATTCAAAGGGTTCTGTGCACACAGAACTATGCATGCACAGAAACATAATGCAGTTAATATACTTTTATGAAGCATAGACATTATTTATTTCCGGTAGGATTATATGAACGGTGATCTTCTTCCAATCCCCATTGAGGATTCAGTCTAATAATAGAATTCGCCTTAGGCAATGTAAAATATTCATCATCAACCGGAGCCGAATAGACTTTAGTTCCTATTTTGTGAGTCATAGCAGATTGACACCAAGGTTTACCTGTATCATATACAAAACGTTTAATATCAAATGCCCTTTGATAAGAAGAAAGAGGCAATTCACGACGACGTTCTTTCAATATTTCATATAACAATTCATCTTCTGTCAAGGAACTGCCATTAGGTAAATCCGTATTGCTACCCGAGTAGCGATATTTACGCAATAAATTCAAATCCTTCAAAGCGTTCGTTTTATCGGAAGTACGAGCTTCAGCCTCAGCTTTCATCAATAACAACTGAGGATAAGTAATACCCTGATTTCCCATCATTTTTGATTCACGACAATAAGTTCTTCTTATTCCATCATCATATTTAACTCCTCCTACAGTAGTAGAATAGCCTAATAATCTTAATGCAAACAACTGATAACGCCTGTCTGTTGCTGCATCAAACAGAGCTAAGAAATCATCCGAAGGATAGAAAGTAGCAGTACCATTACTCGTAACGCCTCCATTAGGAGCCTCTCTATAAAAAAGATTTTCTTTATTAGTCGTTTGAGTAATCAATAAATCCTGACCAACCAGCTCAAGAGACAATTCTTTATCAGTTCCTTCTGCCGGCTGTGCATTTGGATCGTCTTGATAATAGAACTGATTCAAATCATAAATTAAATTATCGACACTTCCTTTTAATGCCACAGATTTCTCCCATGCAAGGGATGCCTCTTTCAACATATTTGTCCAATCTCTCATGTACATAAAATATTCTGCCCGTAGAGCATGCACTGCCGCTTTATTAGCCCGGCAAGGATTCGCTACATTTTCAGGAGCATCCAAAGCATCATCCAAATCCTTCTTTACCAAAGCCATTAATTCAGCCGTAGTTGATAAATCAGGATTTGCAGTTGCCGGATCTGCCGACGTACGGTAAGGGATAGTTTTCGCATCGTTCTGACCATTAGGATTATACATCCGTCCATACCCCAGTCCTCCTACCATATAAGACCACGCACGTCCCGCCTTTGCCTGAGCAATAACCGCTTTACCAGTTTCTGTCTCCGCTGCTCCGTCCAAGCCTTCAATTCCTTCTATTACATTATTGAATATGCCCGTAGCTCTATATATCCCCCACTCCCAAGTATATTGAGGCTGATTAGGATTTTCGTAAGGCAAACTAAAAACATAAGCTGCATACACTTCTTTATTCACATAAGAGCTTATATAAAGATACTTATCCTGATTTTCACTGATGGATAAATTATCTCCTAACATGGCATACATAGAGCTCTTATTATTATTCATAAAATGGAATTGAAGTGTCCTTACGTTATTCAAAAGATTTTCAAATTCCTCTGTTTGCGTGGGTATTAACTTCCCTACAGGTTTTACATCCAGAAAATCATTACAAGATGTAAATACAATTAATGATAAAAATAAATATTTCAGTTTCATATATATATTCAATTAAAATGAGAATGACAAACCAACATAAAACTCAGGACGCAAAGGCAATGAAGAAAATGCCTGATCGATGCTAGCACCGGAATAGCCGGTTTCATTTACTTCCGCAACCTCCGGATCTATATCAACTCCTTTTGCAGTAACCCTAAACAAGTTGCGCATTTGGAAATATACCCTCGCATTACTTAAATGAATCTTATTAATCAAATCACGATCAAAAGTATAAGCGAGTGTTACATCACGCAATTTCATGTAACTTGCATTTCCAACCAATTTATCAATATAAGGAAAGTCGAACAAATCCATGTTCCAACTTTTCAAGACAGGATACATAGCTGTACTTTCATCCCCCGGATTTTGCCATCTTTCGCCAACATGACGATTAGAATAATTAGATCCACCGAAGTAATCCTTACGATATTTATGACCGAGTTTTGCAATCAGCATAAAAGACAAATCCCAATTTTTATAAGTAAAACTATTAGTTAGAGACATATCAAACTTAGGACGTAAGCTTCCCTGATAATAAACATCTTTTATCTCTGCATTACCAATCAGTATTTTCTCACCTTCAGCATTATATATCATTGTGGCTCCTTCGTCATTCAATCCTGCAAAGCGATAGCCCCAAAGCCCGTCCGCCGGATAGCCTGCTACCATTACAGAACCATAGCTTGAAGTATAACTACTTGCATAGCTACGTGTTACATTATATTCTTTTACCTTATTATGATTATAAGCAAAATTATAATTGATATTCCACCTGAAGTCACGATTCAAAATAGCATCGGCATTTAAAGTAATTTCCAAACCGTCATTTGTCATTCTTCCAACATTCTTTGTCAAAGAGGTAAATCCGGTAGTAGGATCTATTGCATCTTTAGCCAACAAATCAGAACTGTTTTTTGTATAGTAATCTACACTAAGATCTAAACGACTATTCATAAAAGAAAAATCAAGACCGAAGTTAGCTGTTTTTGTTTTTTCCCATCTTAATTGGTTATTGGGAGGAGAAGCTACACCATATGATACCCCACCCGTTGTCTGGCTATAATCTCCTGCAGCCAATATCAAAAATGGACCTTCACTTAGAGAGATATTACCATTTATACCATAAGAAGCACGGATATTCAATCTATTTATCCAAGACACATCAAAGAAATCTTCATTTGCCAATTTGTAAGTACCACCTATAGACCAAAGCGGTTTATGACGATATTTGGGATCTGTACCGAAGAAGTTTGTTAAGTCCATACGAACGCTACCACTTACAATGAACTTATTATTATATTCATAAGAGCCATTACCATACCAGGAAACAAAACGATTATCGCGATAAGAATATTCACCATTTGTAAATGAGCCATTCAAAGGATATCCCCATTGTGAAGCAAACAGCATATCAGCATAATTCACGTTTCCAATATAATCTTTCAAGTTCATCGGAATAAAAGAACCAGCCACCTCATTATAGCCGGCGCGAGTCGCCATTTCATTGTTATCATAAGTGGAACGACGAACTTCATTTCCCAAAAGCACTGTTACACGATGTTTATCATTGAGGAAAGCACGATTGAAATTTATCTGAGTACGGATAGTCCAATCTTCATTCACATTTCTTTGTTCATTAATAACTGCTCCGTCCGGTAAATAGTGATTTACATTATTTGCACGGGAAGTAGCATCATTATATGCAATCCGCACTGCATAAGAATCTGCCTGACGCAGTTGCTTATATTGATAATTTCCTCTTTGCCATACGCCACCGACTTCCACATTCAAACCTTCTATAATATTCACACGGACCTTACCACTAATTCTTGTCTTAAAATCTGTAGTTTGAATGCCGTCCTTTGCCAAATCCTCAATCGGATTATAAGTCCAGTCTTTCATCCCCGGAGTATTCTGGTAAGTTTTCACCTTATATTGACTAATCCCCCATACATTACAAGGTCTTCCGTTCTCATCAACAATGGCCGTATATGGTTGCAAATCAGAACTACTGTTATAACCTGTCAGATCCGAATAAGTAGCAGTAGGTTCGTTTGTTCTATTGTAAAGCACATTCGCACCCACATCTATGGTTAAGAACCGATATGGTTTCCATTGATTATTAAAATCCAAAATCAAACGATCTTCATCAGTATGAAGGAAACTACCTCTTTTATAATTATAATTAGCAGCTACATTATATGTATATTTATCTTCCCCACCAGAAATTGAAACATTATGTTGATGGCTAAGTTGATTGCGGAACATGTACTTTTCAATCTGTTTCAGCCCATCTACCTGACGAAGCTTATTTATCTCATTTGTAGCTTCCGCTTGAGTGATATTATTATCACGTGCCTGCATCAGCAAGTAACTGACACGACTCATATTAGATTCATCCAACGGATCATAGCTATTAGGATTTTGATTAAACAAATCAATTTCCGCATCAATATAATCTGAAGAAGATGCTCTGTTCAGTTTACTCAAATCCGGTTTTAAAGTTACATTGAAAGAGCCTTTGTAAGAGACTTGCATTCTTCCTTTCTGTCCGCGTTTGGTAGTGATAACAATTACTCCATTTGCTGCGCGGGAACCATAAATAGAAGCTGCAACACCATCCTTCAGCACTGTTATATTTTCGATATTATCAGGATTTAGATCTTCTAATTTACCTTCAATGGGATAACCATCAACAACCAATAATGGAGTTTTTTCTGCGCTAAAGGTAGAAACACCTCGAATTTCAATATTACCTTTTTTATCTAAAACCACACCTGCAGCCTGTCCCTCCAACAATGATTTTAAATCAGGTTGCAATTTTGTTTCCAACTTTTTAGAAGAAATAAGCCCAAAAGCTCCGGTAACCCTCTCTTTCGACAAAGTCTGATAACCGGTCACCACAATATCATCTAAAGTTTGTGCATCTTCCAGAAGCACAACATTAATAATCTTCTTGCCTTGAACAGGAACCTCTTTGGTACGAAATCCCAAATAAGAAAAGACTAAGACATCCGAAGGAGATGCTTTAATAGAATAATTTCCATCAACATCAGTAACGACATTGATATTAGTGCCTTTAACTCCAACCACGCCTCCTACCAATGCCTCATTATTTTGATCGGAAACATGTCCTGTAACTGCCACTACATTCTTTTGCGACGTAGTTTGTGCATTACATAAGCCGGAACAAACCAATAAAACCATTAAAAGACAAACAACATTGCCTAATTTTGCAAATAACATTAATTTGCGTTTTGCCCTTTCACTCATTTTATTCTGCATTAAATTAATTAAATAAAATATATATCTATTCGTTAAAGTAATTTATCATTATGACATAAAACGACATAATGTATAAATAGAGCAGAAAAGAAAACTGAAAGCAAATCTTTTGCATTTTACAAGTCGTACAACAGATAATCTTACAGTTTTATTCTTTTCGTGCAATTATTCTTCATTTTATTTGCAAACATAAGAATTAGCCTTTTTATTGTCAAGTTATTTTATTATTCAATATCGTTATCAAATTTTTAATATTTATCGTTAACGTTGCACAATGAAATAAAAAACATCAAACACATAGTTAAAGGACATTTCAATTAAAAAGAGAAAGACAAAGCCACGTTCATAATCTTCCATATGAAACATTTAGTGTTATTTTTGCATAAATCCGTATTATTTCTCTATCAAAAAGCTATAAAATATAATTTTATTAATATTTTTGCGAACAGAATCTTTGATATACAAAACACACGAAAATGGCTAAAATAACAAAAGAAGCAGCTTTGCTCTATCACTCACAGGGCAAACCGGGAAAGATTGAGGTAGTTCCTACCAAACCTTACAGTACTCAAACAGATCTATCGCTTGCATATTCGCCAGGGGTAGCAGAACCTTGTTTGGAAATCGAGAAAAATCCGCAAGACGCTTATAAATATACAGCGAAAGGTAATTTAGTTGCAGTTATCTCAAATGGTACAGCCGTATTAGGGCTGGGAGATATAGGTGCACTGAGCGGCAAACCTGTCATGGAAGGTAAAGGGCTCTTATTTAAAATATACGCCGGAATCGATGTATTCGATATCGAAGTAAATGAAAAAGATCCCGATAAATTTATCGAAGCGGTAAAAGCAATCGCTCCAACTTTTGGAGGTATCAATCTGGAAGACATCAAAGCACCGGAATGTTTCAAGATAGAACAACGTCTGAAAGAAGAACTGGACATTCCAGTGATGCACGATGACCAACATGGAACCGCAATTATCTCAAGTGCCGGATTATTAAATGCACTCCAAGTAGCCGGAAAGAAAATTGAAGACGTAAAAATCGTAGTTAACGGTGCGGGAGCTTCTGCAGTATCTTGTACCAAACTATACATTTCATTAGGTGCACGTCTTGAAAATATTGTCATGGTTGACAGTAAAGGAGTTATCTCAAAGACACGCACTGACTTGAACGAACAAAAAAGCTATTTTGCTACCAATCGTACAGACATTCACACATTAGAAGAAGCAATTAAAGGAGCAGATGTATTCCTCGGATTGTCTAAAGGCAATGTGCTATCTCAGGACATGGTTCGCAGCATGGCAAAGCAACCCATTGTTTTCGCTCTTGCCAACCCAACCCCTGAAATCTCATACGAAGATGCAATGGCAGCACGTCCGGATGTGTTAATGGCAACAGGACGTTCCGATTATCCTAATCAGATTAATAATGTAATAGGGTTCCCATATATCTTCCGTGGAGCATTGGATACACAAGCCAAGGCTATCAATGAAGAAATGAAACTGGCAGCCGTTCATGCTATTGCCGACCTCGCCAAACAGCCTGTTCCGGATGTGGTTAACGAAGCATACCATGTTAACAACTTCTCATTCGGACCGGAATACTTTATTCCGAAGCCTGTTGATCCACGCTTAATCACAGAAGTTTCCATGGCTGTTGCAAAAGCTGCCATGGACTCGGGAATAGCACGCAAACACATTGAAGATTGGGATGCTTATAAAGTACGTTTGCGCGAATTAATGGGATATGAATCCAAGCTAACACGCCAACTTCATGAAACTGCCCGTTGTAATCCCCAACGTGTTGTGTTTGCCGAAGGTGGCCACCCCAACATGCTGAAAGCTGCCGTAGAAGCGAAAAGTGAAGGTATCTGCCATCCTATATTATTAGGTAACGACGAACGCATCGAGAAACTGGCAAAAGAACTTGATCTAAGTCTGGAAGGCGTTGAAATTATTAACTTACGCCATGACAACGAAGCAGAACGCCGCGAACGTTATGCCCGCATCCTTTCCGAGAAGCGTGCACGCGAAGGCGCCAACTACCAAGAAGCAAACGACAAAATGTTCGAACGTAATTACTTTGGTATGATGATGGTGGAAACCGGAGAAGCCGACGCATTTATCACCGGGCTTTATACCAAATATTCGAATACCATCAAAGTAGCTAAAGAAGTTATCGGTATTCGTGACGAATACAAGCATTTTGGTACCATGCATATTTTAAATTCCAAAAAAGGAACTTACTTCCTTGCAGATACACTGATTAACCGTCACCCCGATACAGAAACACTGACTGATATAGCTAAATTGGCAGATCAAACTGTACGTTTCTTCAATCATACCCCGGTAATGGCCATGTTGTCTTATTCAAACTTCGGTTCGGATCAGGCAGGTAGCCCGTTGAAAGTGCATCAAGCGGTAGATTATATGCAAAAAAACTATCCGGAACTGGCAATCGACGGCGAAATGCAAGTAAACTTTGCTATGAATACCAAACTGCGCGATGAAAAATATCCGTTTACCCGCTTAAAGGGGAAAGAAGTCAACACGTTGGTATTCCCTAATCTAAGTTCGGCAAACTCCGGTTACAAGTTAATTCAGGCAATGTGTCCGGATGCAGAATTTATCGGTCCGATACAGATGGGGCTGAACAAGCCTATCCATTTTACCGACATCGAAAGTTCCGTTCGCGATATTGTCAATATTACAGCAGTTGCGGTAATTGACGCAATCGTTGAAAAGAAAAAAAATAACTGCAAATAAGAAGATTCTTCTTTTTACCATATCCATTGCCGGCCCGATCTGCAATCTTGTATATTCAAACAAGAATGCCGTTCTTGCCGGCAATGATATTAATATCACTTTGAAACATGAGAAAGCCTTTATCAAAATCACAAATAGTTTGTCTTTTTCTTCTTTGGATAGCACTTTGTTATATAGTTATTATAACAGCCGAGCGAATTGACGGCGTTACCATTCTTTCCATTATAATATCGGGAGCATTGGTCTTTATACCTTTATATAAGTCTTTCAAGAAAAACAAATAGTATCTTTTTACTTCTTTTATTCAACTAAATAAAGCAATTTGATATTTTATTTAGCATTTTATTTATAATTTGTTTGGAGATTCAATTTTATTATTTACATTTGCAACCGAATCAAGAAGCAAGTAAAGAAACAATTAAATCTATAAAACCAATAAAAGAAAAAGATTATGAATGCAGCTAAGGTATTAGAAGACTTAAAGAGAAGATTTCCCAATGAACCGGAGTATCATCAAGCAGTAGAAGAAGTTATTTCTACTATTGAAGAAGAATATAACAAACACCCGGAATTCGACAAAGCAAACTTAATCGAACGTTTATGTATTCCAGATAGAGTGTACCAGTTCCGCGTTACCTGGATGGACGATAAAGGCAATGTTCAAACCAACATGGGTTACCGTGTACAACACAACAATGCTATCGGCCCGTATAAAGGCGGTATCCGTTTCCACAGTTCAGTCAACCTTGGTATTCTAAAGTTCTTAGCTTTTGAACAAACATTCAAGAATTCTTTGACTACTCTCCCGATGGGTGGTGGTAAAGGAGGTTCGGATTTCTCTCCACGTGGCAAGTCTACTGCCGAAATCATGCGCTTTTGTCAAGCATTCATGCTTGAATTGTGGCGTCACATCGGTCCTGAAACAGATGTCCCTGCCGGTGATATTGGTGTAGGTGGTCGCGAAGTTGGTTTCATGTTCGGTATGTATAAAAAACTCACTCACGAATTTAGCGGTGTGTTAACCGGAAAAGGCCGTGAATTCGGAGGTTCTCTTATCCGTCCGGAAGCAACAGGTTATGGCAACATTTACTTCCTAATGGAAATGCTAAAAAGTAAAGGCACGGATTTGAAAGGTAAAGTATGCCTAGTATCCGGTGCAGGAAATGTTGCTCAATACACTGTAGAAAAAGTTATCGAACTTGGCGGTAAAGTAGTTACCATGTCAGACTCTGACGGATATATTTATGATCCTGATGGTATCGACCGCGAAAAGCTCGATTATATCATGGAGCTTAAGAACCTTTACAGAGGACGTATCCGCGAATATGCAGAAAAATACGGTTGCAAATATGTAGAGGGAGCTAAACCTTGGGGTGAAAAATGTGATATTGCTCTTCCATCTGCTACCCAGAATGAATTGAATGGCGACCACGCACGTGCACTTATAGCAAACGGTTGTATGGCAGTATCTGAAGGTGCAAACATGCCCTCTACTCCGGAGGCAGTCCGCGTATTCCAAGAAGCTAAAATTCTTTATGCTCCGGGTAAAGCAGCTAATGCAGGTGGCGTTTCCGTTTCAGGTCTTGAAATGACTCAAAACTCCATCAAATTAAGCTGGAGTGAAGAAGAAGTAGACGAAAAGTTGAAGAGCATCATGAAAAACATCCATGCAGCTTGCGTACAATATGGTACGGAACCTGACGGTTATGTTAACTATGTGAAAGGTGCAAACGTTGCCGGCTTCATGAAAGTTGCCAAAGCAATGATGGCTCAAGGCATAGTATAAACTTTCGACAGGACATAGCTTAATAAAGTCATAGTTTAACAAAGACCGTCTCAAAATCATATTTTGGGATGGTCTTTCTCTTTCTATGTAATATAACAAGAGATTTCAATTCTTACATTCATTACCTTCATTCGTGCTGAAACGTGCTATTCATGGCTGTTAGCAGGTGAAGGCAAAGCATGAGGCAAATGAAGGGAATATAAGGCATGAAAATTTGGAAATCCCGGAAATATTTCGTATATTTGTAGTATATGAAAAGGAACAAAACATTGTCATTTCCTTTATTATATTCCCACCTAAACAAAGTTACACTACGTCTTCTTGCCAGTTACTGTACACTAACAAGCTAACATGCCCCGTTGTTTTCACTTAGTTGCCCTTATGTTTTTTTTAAATGCCTTGATGTTTTCGATTAAACATGCACTGCAATCCGTCCTCACCTTCACCCGCTATATCCGATAAATAAAAGGTTTCAGGACGGGTGAAGGTGATGAAGGAGAAAAAGAAAAACTCTTGTTAATAGATTCATTGTATGATTAAAAATTTGTTCAAGTATCTTTAAACCACACCGTTTTTAGGGGTTAACTTTACCCAGAAGAGTGACTAATGAGTCATAATTATTACTCTTTGCTATTTGCAAAGGGGTTGAGCCATCTTGGTCGGTTACATTGCGGTCTACATTGTGTTTCAACAATGCTTTTACGGTCTGGATATCGTTCCTTTGTGTCGCTTCAATTATGGGATAGAAAGTATAATCTCCACCGCAATTTCCAGCACCATTCGGATTCGCTCCTACGTCTAACAACAACAAGGCAATCTCCGAGTTTGAGTTTATGCAGGCCAGCGACAGGGCTGTCAATCCATTTTCGTTATACACTTTATTTACATCCTCTTTTTGTGTAATCAAAAACTTTAATATATCGACCTTATTGAAGTAAACCGCCGCATAAACGATGTCGTATTCATAGAGGTCGTCCGAGAGGCATTGTTCTTTGTCCGCTCCATCATTAAGCAACTTTTTAACCCCTACTAAATCGCCTTTGCTACAAGCTTCACCCAGTCGTGTTGCCTTGTAGTTATCTATCTCGACGACATATCCATCGATTTCCGTCGTATCTTGAGTGATAATTGCTGGATATGTGCTATCTGATTTTGATTGACAGAAAGAACAACCACAGAATGATAAGCACAAAATTAAAGTCAGGATATTTTTCATTATATATAATATATTAATTTATAATTTCAACATGAATAACAGATTCCTTACTATCAAATCTAACAGAGCTACATTGTGAATATCCGCAAAATCAGCTCAATATAATAATTGAATGTCATAGAAAAGTTGTTTGTTCTTGTTTATTCAACTTTTATAAAGTATCTTGTTTCGGCAATTTTATATTTTGCATTTACTTCTTCTTTTTTTGATACAGCAATATGTTAAATTTATCATAAGTGAGGCATAAAAAATCATCTGCAACTATTAGCGTTTGCCAGAGAGAGTAAGAATCAAATGAAAATTTATCATCGGTTTCATAATCAGAATCGAAATAGTCCACAAACCGTATATATGAGATCGAATCTGAAATATCACATCCATACTGTTTCAATAAATTAATATGATCCTCACCAATATAATACCTATCAGTGCCAAAATAGTGTTCAGTTTCATCTTTTTCGTACACAAACCGTGCTCGGTATCTATGCTTTACAGTTATGATTATAGTATCATGGCTAAATTGCACGGTCGTATTAAGTAGTACATTTCTCAGGGAATCACTAAGTGGATCATATTGATATTCATGCAATCGCACCAAATCCCACTCTGTAACGTAGTCTGGAATTACTCTTTTTGTTTGAGCATCGCACGAAAAAAGCATAAATAGAACACCTACTATTGTGATTATCTGTTTCATTATTTATGATTTTTATAAACGTTATTTTTTAAAATATTTATCTCATTCTGCCGACGATCCTTTAGCCCTTTATTTAAACAACTCATCTTTATCACCAAAGACATTATTTTCTTCATTACATATAATCTCGAACTATTAATAATTTATTTTTCTCTGAGTTTCAATGAAGGGCTATTGCTTTTTAGTGGCTGTTTTCTTAACAATAACAGTAGTCAAACTATCCAGATCCCACTCT
>CABUKU010000046.1 GCA_902492205.1 uncultured Bacteroides sp.
TAGATTTAAGGTTAACAAAGGTTGGAGTCAGGCGTGACTCCTTTTTTTATGCCCTATCCTCTCCTATGTTTGGAAATCCGCTTAAAAAGTTGTATCTTTACAGTATATTCTAAATATGAATATCAGTTTGCTACTTTTCATATAGGCCTACCCCATATTCTAAAAAGCTCTACTCCTTTTAACAAATAAGCGTACACCTCCAACAAAGAAGGTCTACACCTTTTTATGTATGTCTCCATACGTTTTACCTAAGACGACCGTACCTTTTGGGTTAACTTATGGGACGTTTCGGGTTAGTGGTTCATACTATTAAAAAAATCTATTCTCCTTGCATTTGAAATATATACATATAAAAGTTACATTTGCACTCATATCATTCATTAATCAGAAGAATAAAATGGAACAACAACCCCAACTAAACGAACATAACAAACAGGAATACCCTCCCATGCACACGGCTGAGCATATACTGAACCAAACAATGGTTCGTACATTCGGCTGTCCGCGTTCAAGAAATGCTCATATAGAAAGGAAGAAAAGCAAGTGCGACTACATTTTACCAACCTGCCCCACCGATAAGCAAATACAGGAAATTGAGGACAAAGTCAATGAAGTAATCGCCCGGCATTTACCGGTAACCGTGGAGTTCGTTACACGGGATAACATCCCCGAAGGCGTGGATTTAAGCAAACTACCGGAAGATGCAAGTCAGACTTTGCGTATCATCCGCATCGGAGATTACGATACTTGTGCTTGCATCGGCACGCATGTCAGGAATACTTCGGAAGTAGGTACGTTTAAGATTATCAGCCATGATTATGAGGGGGAAAGGCTAAGATTACGTTTTAAACTATTATAATGATGGAAACAGCAGAAGAAAATTCTTTCTATTTACGCGAAGCGGAACAAAGTGACGCCCAAGAGATTTATAAAGTAATTGACGGTCACAGGGAATATCTCAAAACATGGCTTCCGTTTGTAGCTAACCTGACCGAACAGAGCGAAGAGGATTTTATTGCAGAAACTCTCGCTGTGGAGTATGAACAACGTAACATTGTTTTCATCATCGAGAAAGACGGACAATTATGCGGGCTGATCGGCTTTGTCAATACCGACCGGATCAATAACCGTACAGAGATAGGTTATTGGCTTCTTCCCGAATTTCAAGGGCAAGGTATCATGACGAATGCTGTGAAATATCTGTGCCGTTGGGCAGTGGAAGAAAGGAACATGAAACGTATCCAGATAAAATGTGCCGTAGGCAATGAGCCAAGCAATGCCATTCCCCAAAGGCTTGACTTCACTTTCGAAGGGACAGAGCGTTGCGGAGAACTGCTTCACACCGGTGAATATGCCGACATCAACGTGTACAGCATTCTGAAAGAAGAAGTAAATGAATGGGAAGAAGAATAAAATTCTTACCTTTGCCTGAAATAATCAATAAAACGAAAAAACATGAACTTCCTCGAACTTGTAAAAACCCGTAAATCCGAAAGAGAATACACTTCACAAGAAGTGGAACAATCCAAGTTGGACTATATAATGGAATGTGCCCGTCTGGCTCCTTCTGCTGTTAATTTCCAACCTTGGCATTTCCTTATTGTGCAAAGTGAAGAAGCAAAAGAGAAGGTTAGAAAATGCTACAATCGCGACTGGATAAAAACAGCCCCGATGTACATTGTTGTCTGCGGGGATACAAGCCAGTCATGGAAACGCAAATCGGATGGAAGAGATCATTGCGACATAGACGTGGCTATTGCCACAGAACATATTTGCCTTGCTGCCACCGAGCAAGGTCTGGGCACTTGCTGGGTATGCAACTTTGATGTGGAGCTTTGCAGAAAATCATTCGACCTGCCGGCCCATATCTATCCGGCAGTAATCATTCCGATAGGCTACGCTGCCAACAAAGAAAGCAGGGTTATCTCACGAAAAGACCTGGATGATATTACAGAAACAATATAATCAAAATACATATCCGAGACTTGCATAAAAGGCAACTTTCTTTGTTTGGTTAGAAAACGAGAAAGTTGCTTCGAGCGGTCCCATAAAGCTATCGTAAGCATAGCTCGCTCCTACTCCCCACAGGCTCTTGCCATTAAATAAACGGAAGAAATCATTATTATGAATGCCATAGTTTCCTATCAGCGAAACGTAATGCTTTCCCCCTATTCGTTCACGCATCTGCAATTTAGCTATGACTACCGAATTATTCATTATCTCCATGTGATTAAGCCCCATAAAAGGTATCTGCTGAGGAACATTTCTGCCGGATACGTATCCTCCTACCGTATTATAATAGGGATAAGGCACATGCCTACCTATCAGTACACGACCATAAAGAGAAGGCAACAGGCTGAAACGGTTGGTTACTTTTGCTACGGTAGTAAAATGAGTATCGAGTGCCGAGAACGGAGTATGTCCGTCATAAGTGGCAAAGTTCTTTGTATAAAGAGAGTAACCGAATTTCAAGGAAATACCTTTCGTGGGAAAATACCATTTATCTAGCGTTTCAAGATTCAACGAAGCAAAATAACTGATAAAGCCTTCCGGCTTCACATTTACGCTCTGTCCTTCCCCGCTATAAAGAAACTCGCTGTAATCAAAGAATTCATAACGGATTCCTGCCTGTATCTTCAATGTTTTCTTAAAAACATCGGAGTAACTTATCTCTCCCAAGTGATATTGATAAGAGGTGTTATACATGCGTTTGCCTCTGCTATAAATGTCAATATCATTATAACGGAACATATAAGCGAAGTTAACATTACGGGCTATCGTAGGTTCCAAAGAAAAGTTAGCACGGGCAAAAAGATTCTTCCCGATACGTCCGGTCAAAGATAATTTCGAATCTATCTTTCCCCGGAAATAAGTCGTAGCATTAACAAGGATAGCCCCTACTTCTTCCGTATCGAAACGTATCCCGAGATTCAGGCTGTTCTGCTGTTTCTTTTCCAGTTTGAACACCAAATTATAAATCTTAGGTCCGTCGTTGAGCACATAATTTACATTGGAATAGGCAGGCATATTAGCCAATACATTGATTGCCTTCTGTAATTGCCCCACAGTTACTTTCGTATTCTCCTGCAAACCACATTTCCTTAACAACCATTCTTCGTCTTCATCTTTTATTCCTTCAAACTTAATGTCTTTCACAAAGAAATCTCCCCGTTCAAGGAAAGGTACGAATTCAGTCTGCCTCCGGGCATGATAATCCTCGGGAATGCCTATTTTCTTTTTCAGAGCTATCAAGTCATCCCACTTCTCACGTGCAGCCCGTTCACCGTTTGCTATGAGAGTATCGATAGCCGATTTTGTGAAACTTGCAGCCGAGAATCCTGTAACATCGGGATGAATATAAACATTTGTCAGTTTGAGATTTTTGTCATACAAGCCCTGCCCCATGAGGTTTACTACTTGCCCCAATATATCTTTCGCGTTCTTGAGTTCATTTGCAGTGAGCAAATTAGATTGTACATCCACTCCTATCACCAAATCCGCTCCCATCTGCAAAGCTACATTCACCGGGAAGTTATTCACAAGTCCGCCATCCACCAACACCATGCTGTCCAGTCTTACTGGAGTAAACACACCCGGTATAGCCATACTGGCTCGCATGGCAACAGGAAGAAGCCCCTGATGAAAGTTCACTTCCGAACCGTTTACCAAATCCGTAGCCACACAGGCGAAAGGAATAGGAAGGTTATTGAAATCAATGCTGTCATGGTAACCGATAGTCAGTTCGGAGAAAAGACTTGCCAGATTCTCTCCCTTAATCAATCCGCCACTTAACACTTGCTTTGTTTTAAGGTTAAACGGTATGGATAGCACATATTCCTTATTCCTTTCACGTTGGGCAAAACTTTGCTGATTGGCTTGCAAACGGTCACTCAACAAGAAAGTCCAGTCTTGCTTATTCACCATACTGTCCAGTTGATGTGGAGAATAGCCGATAGAGTACAATCCCCCAACGATAGATCCCATGCTGGTTCCTACTACAATATCAATAGGAATACCCGCTTCTTCTATCACTTTCAAAGCGCCGATGTGTGCCATACCTTTCGCTCCCCCGCCGCTTAATACGACAGCAACTTTCTTACGGGCAAATGAAGAGGGCAGGATAAAGAATCCGATCAAAAGCAAGCATATTAATTTCTTCATACTATTTTCTCATGTTTAACATAAGTAACAAAAAAACACCTCATAATGTTAACCGAAAGGCCATAAAAGTATCTATCAAAAAGCCCGTGAGAGTTCCAGTAAACTCCCACGGGCTTATGTTCAATGTCTCGTGGAAAGTTAAAGAAAGTCCCACGGAATATTTCAGAAGTTATTTATATTCGTCCCAACTCTTTATTGCCAAATCATCCACATCCAATGTGCAGAATGCATTGATAAAGGCACTCGCCAAACGGGAATTGGTAATCAAAGGCACATTCAGGTCGATAGCTGCACGGCGTATCTTGTAACCATTATCCAATTCTCCGGCGGTAAGGTTTTTCGGTATATTTACTACCATGTCTATTTCCTTGTTATGAAGCATGTCGAGTGCCTGTGGTTGTCCTTCCTCACTCGGCCAGTAAACAAGTGTGCTCTCTATTCCATTCTCGGCAAAAGCTTTGTGTGTACCTCCCGTTGCAAAGAGCTTGTAGCCTTTCTTCACCAGCATGCGTGCAGCATCCATCATGTCTGCTTTCTGTTTCATGGTTCCGGTTGAAAGAAGTATATTCTTCTTCGGGATGCGATAGCCTACGGATAGCATAGCTTTCAACACGGCACACGAAGTATCGGAACCGATACAACCCACTTCTCCCGTACTTGCCATATCCACTCCCAATACAGGATCGGCTTTCTGCAAGCGGTTGAAAGAGAACTGGCTTGCCTTGATACCTACATAATCCAACTCAAACAAGTTCTTCGACGGCTTCTCTACCGGCAAACCAAGCATAATCTTCGTTGCAAGTTCTATAAAATTAATCTTCAACACTTTGCTTACAAACGGGAAACTGCGCGAAGCACGAAGGTTACATTCAATAACCTTTATATCATTGTCTTTGGCAAGGAATTGAATATTGAACGGACCTGAGATTTGAAGTTCCTTGGCAATCTCACGGCTGATGCGTTTAATGCGGCGAACAGTTTCCACATATAGTTTCTGTGGCGGAAACTGAATGGTAGCATCTCCCGAGTGTACCCCTGCAAACTCTATATGCTCACTGATAGCATAGGCTATAATCTCTCCCTTGTCTGCCACGGCATCCATTTCCACCTCTTTGGCATGTTCAATGAATTGGCTCACCACAACCGGATGCTTCTTGCTGACATTGGCTGCCAACTTCAAGAAACGTTCCAATTCTTCCTGATTGGAGCATACATTCATTGCCGCACCCGAAAGTACATAAGACGGACGAACCAATACAGGAAATCCTACTTCTTCCACAAATTCGTTAATATCATCCATGGAAGTAAGCTCACGCCAACGAGGCTGGTCTACTCCGATACGGTCGAGCATGGCAGAGAACTTTTCCCTATCCTCGGCATTATCAATGCTCTTTGCCGATGTGCCGAGTATGTTTATTCCTTGTGCATCCAGTCTTAATGCAAGGTTATTGGGTATCTGTCCTCCCGTTGATACAATTACTCCGTGAGGATTCTCCAATTCAAGAATGTCCATTACACGCTCAAAAGTTAGTTCATCGAAGTAAAGACGGTCACACATGTCATAGTCTGTCGATACTGTTTCGGGGTTGTAGTTAATCATCACACTGCGCCATCCCTCTTTGCGGATAGTAGTCAGAGCATTAACACCACACCAATCGAACTCAACGGAACTACCGATTCGGTATGCTCCCGAACCAAGAACCACAATGGAACGGTGGTCGCCCAAGTAATGCACATCGTTCTCTGTTCCATTATATGTGAGATACAGATAGTTGGTCTGTGCCGGATATTCGGCAGCAAGTGTGTCTATCTGCTTCACCACCGGAAAAATATTCAAAGATTTGCGATAGTTACGTACCTTTATGATAGCATCTTCCATATCGTCCACTTTCTCTTTCCATATGGCACGTGCAATCTGAAAATCGGTAAAGCCTTGTTGTTTTGCCTTCTTCAATAGTGGAGAATGGAGAGTTGAGAGTTGAGAATGTTCTTCCAGTTCATTGGCTGTACGTACAATGTTCATCAACTTTTGCAGGAACCACTTATCAATCTTGGTCAATTCGTGAATTTGGTCTACGGTATAACCCGCACGCATGGCTTTGGAGATTACGAAAATACGCTTGTCCGTAGGTTCATGAAGTGCTTTATCTATATCGGGAATTTGCAGTTCTTTGTTTTCCACAAAGCCGTGCATTCCCTGCCCTATCATGCGGAGTCCTTTCTGAATAGCCTCTTCAAATGTACGTCCGATTGCCATTACCTCACCAACCGACTTCATGGATGAACCGAGTTCACGGTCTACTCCGTGGAATTTACCTAAGTCCCAGCGTGGTATCTTACACACCACATAGTCGAGAGCCGGCTCAAAGAATGCGCTTGTTGTTTTGGTTACAGAGTTTTTCAAGTCAAACAATCCGTAACCCAAGCCAAGTTTGGCAGCCACAAAAGCAAGAGGATAACCGGTAGCTTTGGAAGCAAGTGCCGATGAACGGCTGAGACGTGCATTTACTTCAATTACACGGTAATCCTCACTCTCGGGATCAAAAGCATATTGCACGTTACATTCTCCTACAATGCCTATGTGACGAATGATGCGGATGGCAAGTTCACGTAATTTATGGTATTCGGCATTGGTAAGCGTTTGGCTCGGAGCAATAACAATGCTTTCCCCGGTGTGAATGCCAAGAGGATCGAAATTCTCCATGTTACACACCGTGATACAATTATCGAAACGGTCGCGTACTACCTCATATTCCACCTCTTTCCAGCCTTTCAATGATTTCTCCACTAAAACCTGCGGCGAGAATGAGAAAGCTTTCTCGACCAGTTTATCCAGTTCTTCTTCATTATCACAAAAACCTGAACCTAAGCCCCCGAGTGCATAAGCAGCACGCACGATTACCGGATAACCCAGTTCCTTAGCTGCACGACGTGCGTCTATTACATTCTGTACAGCTTCGCTTTTAATGGTTTTCACATTGATTTCGTCGAGCTTCTTCACAAACAGTTCACGGTCTTCGGTGTCCATGATTGCCTGTACCGGAGTTCCGAGCACTTGTACATTATATTTCTCAAGAATGTTTTCCTTATAAAGTGCCACACCACAGTTCAAAGCTGTCTGACCACCGAAAGCAAGCAATATGCCTTGCGGACGTTCTTTGGCAATTACCTTCTCCACGAAGTAAGGAGTAACAGGAAGGAAATAAACCTTGTCGGCAACTCCTTCGCTGGTTTGCACCGTAGCAATATTAGGATTAATCAATACCGTTTCAATACCTTCTTCTTTCAGTGCCTTCAACGCTTGCGAACCTGAGTAATCGAACTCTCCGGCTTCACCGATCTTCAAGGCGCCGGAACCTAATATCAATACTTTCTTTATATCGTCTTTCATTGATTCTTTCTTTTTTAGTATTAAAGCATTCCTACAAACTCATCAAACAAAAACTCCGTATCTTTTGGCCCGCTTGCAGCTTCAGGGTGAAACTGTGCTGAAAAGAAAGGTTTTGTTTTATGTCTGATACCTTCATTTGTACCGTCATTCATATTGATAAACAATGGTTCCCAATCAGCTCCAAGCGTATCGTTGTCTACTGCATAGCCGTGGTTCTGTGAAGTAATGAAGCACTTGTTTGTACCTGCTTGACGCACCGGCTGGTTGTGACTGCGATGTCCGTACTTCAATTTATATATCTTGGCTCCGCCTGCTTTGGCAAGTAGTTGGTTACCCATACAGATTCCGAAGATAGGCTTATCTCCTTTCAACGCTTCGCGAATGTGATCTACTGCTGCACTGCATGTATCAGGATCACCGGGTCCGTTAGAGATAAACAGTCCGTCATATTCCAATGTATTGAAATCATAATCCCAAGGCACACGAACCACTGTCACATCCCTTTTCAACAAGCAACGAAGAATGTTTTCTTTCACTCCGCAATCCACCAGCACCACACGTTTCTTTCCAGTGCCGTAGGTCTTAACTTCCTTGCAGCTCACCCGGGCTACCTGATTGATTAAGTTAGGATCTACAAACTCTATCTCGTTATCATCCCCGAACACAATCTTTCCTTTCATCGAGCCTTTCTCCCGGAGTAATTTGGTTAATGCACGGGTATCCACACCACATATTCCGGCAATTTTTTCATCTTTCAGCCAGTCTCCCAAACTACAGGTTGCATTCCAATGGCTGTATTCTTCGGAGTAATCGGAAACGATGATAGCTTCGGCATGGATTTTATCGCTTTCCATAAAGTCGGAAAGACCGTTGTGGCTGCTGCATGGCGGAACACCGTAATTACCCACCAACGGATAGGTGAGCACCATTAACTGACCGGAATAAGAAGGATCGGTCAAACTCTCGGGATAGCCTGTCATTGCAGTGTTAAAAACTACCTCTCCCGCAACCGGTTTCTCATAACCGAAAGACTTGCCTGTGAAACGACTTCCATCGTCAAGGATTAAAGTTACATTCTTCATCTCAAATATGTTGTATTAAAACTGATATACCTGTTCTATATAATTAATAAATGCCCGGTTCAACATCTTCACACCTCCCGGAGTAGGATAATCCCCACTGAAATACCAATCTCCCTTATAACCCGGACATGCTTCGCGCAGACCGTCGAGGTGCTGATACACAATCTCCACTTTTGCTTTCGTTCCTGCCGGAGTAAGCATTTCCACCATCTTGGCAGAAATCTCTTCATCCGTAAACGGTGCATAAATCTCTTTCACATAGTTCACCATCTGCTCTTTAGGTAAATCCATCTGTTCTTTCGACTTACGATAGGCAGCCGCAATGACGTCTTTCATATCTCTTTCCTTCAACAGTTCGATGGCTGCACGGAAAGCTATGAACTCACTCATCTTCGACATATCTATGCCGTAGTAATCGGGATAGCGAACCTGCGGTGAAGAAGAAACAATCACAATCTTCTTCGGGTTCAAACGGTCGAGGATTCCGATGATACTTTGTTTTAATGTAGTTCCGCGAACGATACTGTCGTCTATGATAACCAAGTTATCCACATTGGGAACAAGGCTGCCGTATGTTATGTCATACACATGAGCTGCAAGGTCGTTTCTTGTATTGCCTTCCGCAATGAATGTACGCAGTTTGATGTCCTTTATTGCCACCTTTTCCGAGCGGATGCGCATGGAAAGTATCTTTTCCAGTTCTTCGTGTGAAGGCTGATGGCCGAGGGCTGCAATCCGTTCCGCTTTCTGTCGGTTCAGATAGTTGTCAAAGCCTTCGAGCATACCATAAAAAGCAACTTCCGCCGTGTTGGGAATAAAAGAGAATACCGTATGTTCGAGGTCATTGTTTACAGCTTTCAAAATCGGTTCCACCAGATTCTCCCCCAAACGCTTTCTTTCCTTATATATATCTTCATCACTTCCACGTGAGAAATAAATACGTTCAAACGAACATGCTTTTATCTCTTTAGCCCTGTTAATCTGTGCCGTGCGCAGTTTCCCTTCCTTGTTCACAAACAAAGCCTGACCGGGTTGCAATTCCTTAATCGTGTCTTTGCTTACATTCAAAGCAGTTTGTATGACAGGTCGTTCGGATGCCAATACCACAATCTCATCGTCTGCATACCAGAATGCCGGACGTATTCCCCAAGGATCGCGAACTGAGAACATCTCCCCGCTTCCGGTGATGCCGCAAATCACGTAACCACCGTCCCATACCGCACTCGACTTCTTCAACACATTTGCCAGATCTATCTGTTCTTCAATAGCATGCGTTATATCCATCCCCTTCAAGCCCTCGTCTTCACATTTTTGGTAAAGGCGTTCTACCTCCCGGTCGAGACGGTGTCCCACTTGTTCCAACATAATATAAGTATCGGCATACTTACGCGGATGTTGCCCGATAGCTGTAATCTGCTTGAAGATTTCGTCCACATTAGTCATATTGAAGTTACCACACAAAGCAAGATTCTTTGCACGCCAGTTGTTCCGGCGAAGAAACGGATGAACATAAGAAATGCCGCTTTTGCCCGTGGTGCTGTATCTCAGGTGTCCCATATACAGTTCTCCGGCAAAGGGCAGGCAGCACTTTGCAAACTCCGCATCTTTCATTTGTTGCGGTGTGAGGTCTTTATAATTGGAATATACCGCGTCAAATATCTCTGTTATAGCTCCGGCACCCATGGCACGTTCGCGAAACATATATTCTTCTCCGGCATCGGCTTGCAGCTTCACACAGGCAAGTCCGGCACCTTCCTGTCCGCGGTTATGTTGTTTCTCCATCAGCAGATAGAGTTTGTTCAGCCCATACATCCATGTGCCATACTTCTGTTGATAATACTCCAACGGTTTCAGCAGGCGCACCATGGCCACTCCACATTCATGTTTCAAAGGTTCCATAGCTTATATAAATTAAATTGTGAAAAGTAAATTCTGTGAGGAAAGAAAAAGTGAAATAGAAAGAAGCAGAAAAAGAAAGGAAAGCGGAAAAACGAAGCGGGAACAAACGGAGAGCAATATAAAAAAGGAATCTTTGCCCCGCCTCCCGTCAACGTGGGGGTAGGCATCTTCCGTTTATCCATATTGCCTACTATTCTGCGCATATTTCAGTACATATATTTCATTTCATGTGCAAAGATAGAAAGTTTTGCTGACATATGGTAATGAGAAATGAGAAATATTTAATATTTGAACACTTTTACACTTTCTCTTATTCTCCTTAACTTTTCACGGAAACATTCTTTTTCATCTCCTCCTCCAATTAATGAAAAGAGAGTTAAAAGCCATTGAACAAATTCCCACCCCACAGGTTATAGAACTAAAATACAGGAAAGTATGGAACAGGCAGTTTTAATCACCAATGTACTTATCTTCGACGGGACGAATGAAAAAGCATTCAACGGCAACGTATTGATTGAAGGCAACCGCATCAAGCAAGTATCACAATCTCCCCTCCCTGCAGAAGGAGCCGCCGTTATCGACGGAAAAGGCAAGTTCCTGATGCCGGGGATGATAGACGCCCACTGGCACTCATACATGTCATGCAATACCATGATGGATTTACTCACAGCAGATGCCGCCTACACCCAGTTCAAAGCCGGACAGGAAGCAGGGAGAACATTAATGAGAGGATTTACCGGCATACGCGATGCCGGAGGCCCTGTATTCGGATTGAAACGCGCCATAGACGAAGGTATCCTCACAGGGCCGAGAATCTACCCCAGCGGAGCTATCATTTCGCAAACAGGAGGACACGGAGATTTCCGTGCCGTGTATGACGAACCACGCCCCTTCGACTGTTGCGGATTGACACACACCGAAGAAATAGGAGCCGCCATCATTGCCGACGGAGTGGATGCCGTTACCGTAGCCGCCCGGAACAACCTGCGGCTCGGTGCAAGCCAGATTAAACTGATGACCGGAGGCGGCGTTGCCTCACTTTATGACCGGTTGGAAGATACCCAATATTTTGAAGAAGAAATCCATGCGGCAGTGAAAGCAGCCGAAGATGCAGGCACATATGTAATGGTACACGTGTATGTGCCCCGTGCCATAGCCAGAGCCATCCAAGCCGGAGTGAAAAGCATAGAGCACGGACACCTGATAGACGAACCAACGATGGAACTGATAGCGGAAAAAGACGTTTGGCTCAGCATGCAGCCGTTTACCCTCGAAGACAATACTTTTCCTACCAAAGAACAACAGGCAAAGCACGAAATGGTGGTTCAGGGAACAGATAACACCTACCGTCTTGCTAAGAAATACGGGGTGAAGCTGGCATGGGGAACCGACTTACTGTTCAACCCTGCCAATACAAAGAATGAGAACAAAGACATAGGTAAATTGCAAACGTGGTTCACCAACTTTGAAATCCTAAAGATGATTACACATGACAATGCGCAACTGCTTGCCCTCTCAGGCGACAGAAACCCCTATCCGGGCAAACTCGGAGTTATTGAAGAGGGTGCATGGGCAGACATCATCTTAGTAAACGGAAATCCTCTTGAGGACATTACTTTGCTTGAAAACCCCGAAAGCAACATCTCTTTCATTATGAAAGACGGGAAAATTTATAAAGACCAAACAGGAAACTAAGAAATTCCCCGATACATTGGGGTTGTGTCAAAATAGTAAGTTAAGTTTTAATTTGACACAACCCATTAAAGGCAATAGTGGGTAAAAAGACTATAATAAGGAATATTTTCCACTTTTACCTTCATATCTTCATTTAACATTTACATCTCCAATTACTAATAGGTTACGATGAACATTTAACT
>CABUKU010000047.1 GCA_902492205.1 uncultured Bacteroides sp.
ATAAGAAAAGAAAAACTCAGGTGCAAGTAAATTGTTTACAAATGTTTATTGGGAGAAAGTATCTTTAACTCCCCTCTTGAGAGCTACTCTTTCTACATATCGTTTTAACATAATGTTTTATCTCTTATTTCCCCTCCTTATGGAGGAGGGGCAGGGGTGGTGGTAGGAAAGAATACCTTTAAAACACTAGTAAATAAGAATTTATTGTCTACCACCACCCCTAACCCCTCCTCCATAAGGAGGGGAAATAAAAAAGGAAAGATGTGTAGAAAGGGTAGCTCAAGAGGGGAGACTTGGATACTGCTTGTTTATGAAAGGACTGAAAGCAGATGAAAGCAGAAAAAGAGGCTCTGCTTTCATCTGTAACTCTTTATAGTAAGTACTTTCAGCAATCGCTGAAAGGAGTGAAAGCGCAGGAAACCATTGTCATTGCCGACCTGATCGGCAATGACAAGAGTACAGCAAAAATAAGCCAAATCTGCACATACAGCTATTGCCTAAAGAAAAAAGAGCAGCTTCACTAAATGATGTAGCCCAAACTCTTGCATGAAATCAAAAAATAGCTTACTTTTGTTCATATAATCATCCGGAAACAATAATAAATAACTTAATAATATGGTAGACGTAAAAACTTGTATCGACAATGCACAAGAGAAAATGGATATGGCCATTATGTACCTTGAAGAAGCATTAGCACACATCCGTGCAGGAAAAGCAAGCACAAGATTACTTGATGGAATCCGTGTGGATTCTTATGGCAGCATGGTGCCTATTAGCAATGTAGCCGCTGTCACCACACCCGATGCACGCAGCATTTCAATCAAGCCTTGGGATAAAAGCATGTTCCGCATCATTGAAAAAGCAATTATCGACTCAGACCTCGGTATCATGCCCGAAAACAATGGTGAAATCATCCGCATCGGTATTCCTCCATTAACAGAAGAACGCCGTAAACAACTGGCAAAACAATGTAAAGGCGAAGGCGAAACAGCAAAAGTCAGCGTACGAAATGCACGCCGTGACGGCATAGATGCGTTGAAGAAAGCTGTAAAAGACGGACTTTCCGAAGATATGCAGAAAGACGGAGAAGCCAAGCTGCAAAAGATACATGACAAGTATATCACCAAAATTGATACCATGCTTGCCGAGAAAGATAAAGAAATTATGACTGTTTAATATAGTTGAGAGTTGAGAATGGAGAGTTGAAAGTGGAATACCGCACGGCAGCTCTTAACTCTCAACTCTCCATTCTCAACTAAATAAATGAAGGGATTAGTAATAAAGAATACAGGGAGCTGGTATTTGGTGAAAACCGAAGACGGACGGTTTATTGAATGTAAGATAAAGGGTAACTTCCGGTTGAAAGGAATCAGAAGCACCAACCCAATAGCTGTGGGCGACCATGTACAAATACTAATCAACAATGAAGGGACGGCTTTTATCAATGAGATTGAAGACCGTAAAAACTACATCATTCGCCGTTCTTCCAATCTTTCAAAACAATCACATATCATTGCTGCCAACTTGGACCAATGCATGTTGGTAGTTACGGTTAACTATCCGGAAACCTCCACCATTTTTATTGACCGTTTCCTTGCTTCCGCAGAGGCATACCGCATCCCTGTGAAACTGATATTCAATAAAGTGGATAAGTACAGCACGGAAGAACTGAATTACCTCGATGTGTTGATTAACCTTTATACCCACATCGGTTATCCCTGTTTCAAAGTATCTGCTTTGAATGGTGAGGGCATTGAAGCAATCAGGCAAGACTTGAAGGGTAAAGTAACTTTATTCTCAGGTCATTCGGGAGTAGGAAAGTCTACACTTATCAACGCTATCTTGCCGGAACTAGACATTAAAACAGCGGAAATATCAACCTACCACAACAAAGGAATGCACACCACCACTTTCTCCGAAATGTTTCCCGTAGCAGGAGACGGATATATCATCGACACTCCGGGCATCAAAGGCTTTGGAACATTCGATATGGAAGAAGAGGAAGTAGGACATTATTTCAAAGAAATATTCGAGTATTCCGCCAACTGCAAATATAACAACTGCACCCATCGCCACGAACCCGGATGTGCCGTGCGCGATGCCGTTGAGCAACATCTTATCAGTGAATCCCGTTACACTTCTTATCTCAACATGCTCGAAGATAAGGAAGAAGGGAAATACCGTTCCGCTTATTAACATACTTTTGCATAACCGGGAGTAAACCTTTTCACTCTTGCCCTATCTAACTTTTGAGAGGATATAGTATATCCCGAAAGGAACTAAACGAAAAACATAGCATGAACAAAAAGACAAAATGGGGATTAGTAATCCTCATCTGTGCCGGTTTGGCAGGACTGGGATTTTACACATTCAGAGATAAGGGGGTTAATAAGGATTTACAAAAAGCACCTCCGTCAACCAACAGCGGAAGAAGTAATAAACCACTTAACGTGAATGCACTGATCATTAAAGAACAGGCATTAACCGATGGCATTTATACCACAGGTAATCTTGTGCCCGATGAAGAAGTGGACTTATCTTTCGAAACTTCCGGTAAGATTACGGAAATAAACTTTGCAGAAGGCTCTGTTGTGCAAAAAGGCCAACTGCTTGCCAAAGTGAATGACCGTCCTCTGCTTGCACAACTCAAGAAGTTGCAAGCACAGCTTAAACTTGCCGAAGACAGAGTATTCCGCCAGAATGCTTTGCTGGTGAAAGATGCTGTCAGTAAGGAAGCCTACGAGCAAGTAAAGACCGACCTCGCCACGCTGAATGCCGATATTGATTTAATAAAGGCGAACATATCACTGACAGAGCTTCGTGCTCCTTTCGACGGAGTTATCGGCTTGCGCCAAGTGAGTGAAGGTTCTTATGCCTCCCCTACCACCATTGTTGCCAAACTGACTAAAATCACTCCATTGAAAGTGGAGTTCAACATACCGGAACGCTATGCCAACCAGATCCAGAAAGGAACCCGGTTAACCTTTAAGGTAGAAGGAAAGCTAAACGAGTTCAATGCATCTGTTTATGCTACCGAATCGAAAGTAAACCCAACCACAAGAACACTTGCCGTCCGTGCACTTTATCCCAATACAGGAAATACACTCTTACCGGGACGATATGCCAGTGTAAGCATCAAACTACACGACATACCGAATGCAATAGCCATACCAACCGAAGCCATTGTGCCCGAAATGGGTAAGGACAAAGTGTTTCTTTACAAAGACGGGAAATCAATTCCGGTAGAAGTCATCAAAGGAATACGTACCGATTCACAAATACAGATATTAAAAGGTCTGCAAGTGGGAGATACCATTATTACATCGGGTACATTACAGCTACGCACAGGTTTAAGTGTCACTCTTGATAATATAGACTAATCCATCCGCCCTATGAATATATCCGAATTAAGCATACGCCGGCCGGTATTAGCCACAGTTATCACACTTATTATCCTACTGTTCGGTTTCATCGGCTACTCTTCACTGGGAGTACGTGAATATCCGTCGGTAGATAATCCGATTATCTCCGTGCAATGCTCCTATCCCGGTGCAAATGCAGACGTTATCGAGAATCAGATTACCGAACCCCTCGAACAGAATATCAACGGTATTCCGGGTATTCGTTCCCTGTCAAGTGTCAGCCAACAGGGATCAAGCCGTATTACCGTGGAGTTTGAATTGTCCGTTGACCTTGAAACGGCAGCCAACGACGTGCGCGACAAAGTATCCCGTGCCCAACGCAACCTTCCCCGTGATTGCGATCCTCCTACCGTATCGAAAGCCGATGCCGATGCCACACCGATCCTCATGGTAGCCGTTCAAAGCAACAAACGTTCACTTCTTGAAATCAGCGAAATAGCCGACCTCACAGTAAAAGAGCAATTACAGACCATTAAGGATGTCAGCAGTGTCAGTATTTGGGGAGAAAAGCGGTATTCCATGCGTTTATGGCTCGATCCTATCAAAATGTCGGGCTACGGCATCACTCCTATTGATGTGAAAAACGCAGTAGACAAAGAAAATGTGGAATTACCTTCCGGAAGCATCGAAGGAAACACGACCGAACTCACCATCCGTACTCTGGGACTAATGCACACTGCCGATGAATTTAACAACCTCATCATTAAAGAAGACGACAACCGCATTGTGCGTTTCAGCGACATCGGGCGGGCAGAGTTGGGACCGGAAGACGTGCGCAGCTACATGAAAATGAACGGTGTGCCGATGGTCGGTGTCGTAGTGATACCCCAACCGGGAGCCAACCACATCGAGATTGCCGATGCAGTATACGACCGTTTGAAAACCATGCGAAAAGATTTGCCGGAAGATGTCGTTACTACTTTCGGTTTCGATAACACCAAATTCATCCGTTCTTCCATTAAAGAAGTAGAAGACACTGTATATGAAGCATTCATCCTCGTTATCATTATTATCTTCCTCTTCCTGCGCGACTGGCGTGTAACGCTTGTTCCGTGTATCATCATTCCGGTTTCGCTGATTGGTTGCTTCTTTGTAATGTATCTGGCAGGATTCTCCATTAACGTGCTGTCCATGCTTGCCGTGGTTCTTGCCGTGGGGCTGGTGGTGGATGATGCCATTGTAATGACGGAAAACATCTATATCCGCATCGAACGGGGAATGAAACCGAAAGAAGCCGGTATCGAAGGCGCGAAAGAAATATTCTTTGCCGTTGTTTCCACTTCCATCACTCTGGTAGCCGTGTTCTTCCCCATTGTGTTTATGGACGGAATGACAGGTAAGCTGTTCCGTGAATTTGCTATCGTTATATCGGGAGCTATCATTATATCCACCTTCGTGGCTTTGACGTTTACGCCGATGCTTGCCACTAAACTATTGGTACGTCAGGAAACACATAATTGGTTCTACCGTAAAACAGAACCTTTCTTTGTGGGAATGAATAACCTCTACCGCCGGGGGCTGACTGCTTTCCTGCGTAAAAAGGTCATAGCCCTTTCCCTGATTGCGGTTACTCTGGGGCTTATCTATTTCTTATGGACACATATTCCCGCCGAAATGGCTCCGCTCGAAGACCGTTCTTCCATTACCGTCAACACACGTGGCCCGGAAGGCATTACCTACGAATTCATGCGCGACTATGTGGAAGACCTTAACTTATTGGTAGATTCTATGGTTCCCGAATCCGAATCTGTCAGCGCACGTGTGTGGAGCGGAAGCGGAAATATACGTATCTCTCTGGTAGATATGGTTGACAGAAAGCGCAGCCAGATGGAAATAGCCGAAGAACTGTCACGTGCCGTCCGTTCAAAGACAAAGGCAAGAGCATTTGTTCAGCAGCAAACCACTTTCGGCGGACGAAGGGGATCAATGCCTATCCAATATGTACTTCAGGCAACAAGCATAGAGAAGCTACAGGAAGTATTACCTGTATTTATGAACAAGGTATATGACAATCCTGTGTTCCAGATGGCGGATGTGGATTTAAAGTTCAGCAAGCCCGAAGCACGTATCAACATTAACCGCGACAAGGCGAGTACTATGGGAGTAAGCACCCGTAATATCGCACAAACGTTGCAATATGGGTTGAGCGGTCAGCGTATGGGATATTTCTACATGAACGGGAAGCAATATCAGATTCTCGGTGAAATCAACCGACAACAACGAAACAAGCCCACCGACCTGATGTCTATCTATATCCGCAGCGATAAAGGAGAAATGATTCAGCTCGATAATCTCGTAAGTCTCACCGAGGACATTGCTCCTCCGCAGCTATACCGCTACAATCGTTTTGTATCGGCAACCATTTCGGCAGGACTTGCCGACGGAAAGACAATCGGACAGGGATTGGACGAAATGGACAAGATTGCGAAAGAAACACTGGACGAAACATTTCGCACAGCACTGACAGGCGATTCAAAAGAATTCCGCGAGAGTTCTTCCAGTCTGATGTTTGCTTTTGTCCTCGCTATCCTGCTTATTTATCTTATTCTGGCAGCACAGTTCGAAAGTTTCAAAGATCCGTTGGTGGTTATGCTTACCGTTCCCCTCGCCATTGCGGGAGCCTTGATATTTATGTACTTTAATGGCATCACCATGAATATATACAGTCAGATCGGTATTATTATGCTTATCGGGCTGGTAGCAAAGAACGGTATCCTGATTGTTGAGTTTGCCAACCAGAAACAAGAAGCGGGAGAAGAGAAGGCAACTGCAATCATCGATGCTTCCATTCAGCGCCTCCGTCCCATCCTGATGACAAGTGCTTCCACCATCCTCGGGCTGATTCCGCTTGCTTTTGCCTCCGGCGAAGGTTGTAACGGGCGTATTGCCATGGGAACGGCTGTTGTAGGTGGAATGCTGGTATCTACTTTGCTTACTTTGTTCATCGTCCCCGCCATGTACAGTTATATTTCAACGAACCGTAAAAACCAAGTAGAAAAATGAAACGAATCTTCACCTACATAACCGTTTGCTGCCTTACGTGCTCACTTGTCCGGGCACAACAATTCAAAATCCCCGAATCGGATTTGGGAAACATCAAAGGCAAAAAGAGTGTTTCAATGCCATCCCGTTCCTACACGCTGAAATCTTGTCTCGAACTGGGTTTGGAAAAGAATTACTCTGTCCGCATTTCCAAAAATGACGAACAGGTAACCAAGAATAATGCTACTTTGGGCAATGCGGGTTATCTGCCTACCCTCGATCTTTCGGGAGGATACAATGGCAACCTCGACAACAGTGAAACCACTCCTCGCAGCGGTGATATAACAAAAGGCAACGGAGTATTCGACCAAAGTGTCAACGTAGGCTTAAACCTGAACTGGACTATCTTTGACGGTTTCAAGATTACTGCCAACTACCAACGGTTAAAAGAACTGGAAAAACAAGGTGAAACCAATACCCGTATTGCCATAGAAGACTTTGTATCCGAACTGACTGCGGAATATTACAATTACGTCCAGCAAAAAATCCGCTTGAAGAACTTCCGCTATGCCGTTTCACTTTCCAAAGAACGTCTCCGCATTGTGGAAGAACGATACAACATCGGTAACTTCTCACGCCTCGACCTTCAGCAAGCCCGTGTAGACTTCAATGCAGACAGTGCCAAATACATGAAGCAACAGGAACTTCTGCACACGTCACGCATTCGCCTCAACGAGCTGATGGCGAATCAGGATGTAGACGAAGAATTCTTTATTCCCGACTCCGTAATCAACGTAAACACACTGCTTGCTTTCAAGGATTTGTGGAATTCCACTCTCAACACGAATGCATCCCTTATCAAAGCACAGCAAAACAGAACATTGGCACGCTTAGATCTCAAGACTGTAAACTCACGCAATTATCCTTACCTGAAACTGAACTCCGGCTATGGCTATACATTCAATAAATATGAAATAGGAAACACTGCCAAAAAGCAATCTCTCGGTTTGAACTTCGGGGTGACTGTAGGATTCAACATTTTCGACGGCAACCGCCGGCGGGAGAAACAAAACGCCCAAATTGCCATTGCCAATTCCCAACTGGAACAGCAGGAGTTGGAGCAAAGCCTGAAGGCTGATCTCAGCAACCTGTGGCAAGCCTATCTGAATAATATCGAGATGCTGAAATTGGAACGTCAGAATATCGTTGCCGCCAAAGAGAACCACGAGATAGCTATGGAACGTTACCTGCTCGGCAACCTGTCGGGTATCGAAATGCGTGAAGCCCAAAAGAGCCTTTTAGATGCCGAAGAACGCATCCTGTCTGCCGAATATGATACAAAGCTCTGTGAAATATCCCTGATGCAGATTAGCGGGAAAGTACTGGAATATCTTAATTGAGCGTTTACAAATGGAGGTGTGTCAAAAAGGTCTATTGTACTATCTCTTTGTAGGGGCGAATTGAATTCGCCCGAATGCACCAACTTGTGACACCGGGCGAAAGCATTCCGCCCCTACAATGGACATTATGATATTGCAAATATACCTTTTCGGACACACCCCACTTCACTCTACTTTTTCAAAGGATAAATTATCACCTGACTATTCGGAAGATCGGGAATATACAATGTACCATCCACCAAGCTCATATCGGCTGCTCCGATTACAGGAACTTTCAAATCCAAAGGAGCAATCGCTTTCGTTTCCATATTGATAGCAGAAACTCCTGCAGGAACCCAGTTTGAAACATACAAAGTCTTTTTATCCGCCGATAATACCACACCGTCATATTGACCGGCTTCAGTGATAAACTTTTCAGGTTTTGGTTGTTTTAAGTCTGCAATATAATAAACCACATTATCCTCAGTTGTTTTACCGTCCGCCGGATAAGAAGCAATATACATGGAATTACCGTTCACTACCAATCCGTTAGGACCCGGCACCTCACACCACTCTACAGGAACTGCCTTATCCATATTAGCCAGATCCGTTATGTCAATGCTATATATGCGCCCAGTATTTGTAACCGATGCATACAGCGTGTTACCATTGGCAGCAAGGTCGTTCACAAACAAGTCTCCTTCCGGCAATTTTATTACCTGCGGAGCATCGCAAAGAGCATTCAGGTTATACACCACTATCTTATTCACATCGCATATAAAGAGGTAGCCATCCTTCTCAAACATTCCTTTAGGACCGGACAAGTTTCCGTCTGCCGGTATCAAAGTAGTAATCTTTCCCTCTTTATAAAACAGAATGTATCCCTTTCCCTCCATGTTAAGCGGATTAAGTTCTTCCGTTCCAAAGTTTGCAATCAGTAATCCTCCTTTATAAGGGTAAGTACTTTCACAAAAACGCATATCTTCATTAATAACCATGACTGCGTTATGCTCCTGTTCTTGTGCATTCTGCTTTTTGCCGGAGCCGCATGAGCTAAGCACTGCCAATACAATAAATAATACACTCAACATAAAACCTTTTTTCATAATCATCATTTGTTTAGTAGCAACATTGATTCTTTGTATTGCAAAGATAGTGCATTCATAAAGAGATGTTTTTATCCATTTAGCTCATCCTTTGTTCTGTTTGGCTCTATATTCAGTAGGAGTAACAGAATAACTTTTCTTAAACACACGCGCAAAGTGGGGTTGGCTGACAAATCCACTGGCTTCCGCCACCTGTTCTATGCTTTTATCCGAAGTATGAAGCAGGAAAGCAGCCCGTTCCAATTTCTTCTTCGTTATCCACTGATGGGGAGGAAGACGATAAAGTTCATTAAATTCACGTTTAAACTGCGACACACTCCTACCGGAGAGCAATGCCATTTCATCTACCGTAGCCGATGAATAAACACATTTTCCTACAACTGCAGCTATATCAGGCTTCTCACTGCAAACGGCATCTTTCAGAAAAGAGAGAATCAACTTCTTATAGGGACTGTCGAGCAGCAAATAAATAAGTTCTATAAATTTTGTGCGGATCAATTCATAGAGAAAAGGACTGTTTCCCTCACTGTATGAAACAATAGCCAGAAACAAACGGCGAACTTCCGGTGATTGGGGAATAATTCTTATAGCTTCCTTCTTTTCTGTATTACCGACAAACTCTTCAAGCGGTATATATTTCTCTAACCGGGTTATAATATCCTGTGCCGCCTTATTGTCAAAAAACAGCATAAGGCTTTTAAATCCCTCCTCCCCCATTATATACTCGGACATAACATACTCTCCTTTAGGAATCAGGAATAATTCGCCCGGCTGTATTTTATAAACAGACTGTGCCACATTAATCCTTTTTACCCCCGAAAGAATATATACCAAAGCATGATGAGTGAGGAACGCATCGAAGTTTTCCTGCGTATCGGCACGGGTATATTGTAACAGGCGAATATCTTCACTTCCTTTTTTCCCTTTTCTCTCTCCCGGCACTATAACTCTCTTCGTTGACATGGTTATGCCTTTTATGATTATATGCAAATATATAAAAAACCGCCATTAGGCAAAACGATAAACCTACAATTTATCCATTGCCTAATGGCGGTATATATCAAGTAATTATATTATTACTTACAACCTGCGCAACGTGGTTTCAACTGTTTAAAGAAGTCGTTTCCTTTATCATCGACAAGGATGAATGCAGGGAAATCTTCCACTTCAATTTTCCAGATGGCTTCCATACCCAATTCCGGATATTCCACGCACTCGATGCTCTTGATATTATCTTGGGCAAGAATAGCAGCCGGACCACCGATACTTCCCAGATAGAAACCGCCATGCTTCTTGCAAGCATCCGTTACCTGCTGGCTGCGGTTACCTTTAGCCAACATAATCATGCTGCCGCCATGACTTTGGAACAAGTCTACATATGAGTCCATACGTCCTGCGGTGGTCGGGCCCATTGAGCCGCAGGCCATTCCTGCCGGAGTTTTTGCCGGACCTGCATAATAGATAGGATGATCCTTAATATATTGTGGCAAATCTTCACCTCTATCCAAGCGTTCTTTCAGTTTAGCATGAGCAATGTCACGGCCAACGATGATAGTTCCGTTCAATGACAAACGGGTTGCTACCGGATATTTGGTCAACTCCTTCAATATGTCGGCCATCGGCTGGTTCAGGTTAATCTTAACCACATCACCCTCTCCGGCTTCACGCAATTCTGCCGGAATCAATTCTCCCGGTTTATCGTCCATCTTCTCGATCCAGATGCCGTCTTTATTAATCTTACATTTAATATTACGGTCGGCAGAGCAGGAAACACCCAGTCCGATAGGGCAAGAAGCACCATGACGAGGCAAACGAACGATGCGAATATCATGCGCCATGTATTTACCGCCAAACTGTGCACCCAAACCGATGTTGTATGCTTCTTCGAGCACTTTCTTTTCGAGTTCCACATCACGGAAAGCACGTCCGGTTTCATCACCGGTAGTTGGCAACTCATCATAGTAATGAGTAGAAGCCAATTTCACTGTAAGCAAGTTCTTCTCCGCAGAAGTTCCGCCGATAACAAATGCAATGTGATAAGGAGGACAAGCAGCAGTTCCCAAAGTCTTCATCTTTTCAACCAAGAAAGGAACAAGAGTATCAGGGTTGAGCACTGCTTTTGTTTCCTGATACAAATATGTTTTATTGGCAGAACCACCGCCTTTGGTCACACAAAGGAAGTGATATTCCATGCCCTCGGTAGCTTCAATATCAATCTGTGCCGGAAGGTTGCATTTCGTATTCACTTCTTCATACATAGTTAAAGGAGCATTCTGCGAATAACGCAGGTTTTCTTCCGTATATGTCTTATAGACTCCGAGTGACAGTGCTTCCTCGTCAGAATAACCTGTCCACACTTGCTGTCCCTTTTCACCGTGGATAATAGCAGTACCCGTGTCCTGGCAAAGTGGCAATTTACCTTTTGCGGATACTTCTGCATTACGCAGGAAAGTCAATGCTACATATTTATCGTTATCACTGGCTTCGGGATCACTCAAAATTTTAGCAACCTGTTCGTTGTGTGAACGGCGAAGCAAGAAAGACACATCACGGAAAGCAGCATTAGCCATTGCCGTAAGACCTTCTTTTTCAATTTTCAGAATTGGGTTTCCTTCAAACTCGCTTACAGACACATAGTCTTTTGTAAGCAGATAATACTCAGTTTTGTCCGGTCCCAGTTGGAACATCGGGGCATACTTAAACGGAGGTGTTGCCATATCTATATTTATATTAAGTAAAATTAGTTAGGCAAAGGTACACATAATCTTTGTTCGGCGATACGATTCTTATTCTTTTTTAATAATGACAAAACTGCTTTTTAAATGCATCGCCAAACAAATATTAAGAATAATCCGGCAGATAAAGCCAATCGGAAGAATGGATTTTAATTATTTCTTGACAGGAACTTTACTCACTCTATATAAGAGTG
>CABUKU010000048.1 GCA_902492205.1 uncultured Bacteroides sp.
CAGGAAGCACACTTACCGTCACATCCGGAGGAAAAAACTACACCTTCAATGCACAGTCCACCGACAAACGCTACCGAATGATGCTGAAACCGGGAACAACTGTTGATTTAAAACTGAACTATATCGTTGGAGAGACAGATTACGCCTATACGGAAACAGGTGTTGCCATGCCCGCAGCAGGTAAATACTTACACTATGACCTGAAATGCACACAAACCAACGTGACACTTAGCACCGGAAGTTACACAGGAGCATTGGGAGACATTGTAAGGGTGGTAATGGACGGAAACTCATGCAAAGCAGTAAAGCAAAACAATAACACCTATAAAATAATCATACCGGGCAGCAACTCTCCCGTCGCGATAAATAAAATGGAACTGTATATCAGTGACAATCAAGAAAATAAAGAAGTAAGGTTGCTAACCACAACCAATGCCGCACTCAGCGACAGCAACAGCAAGATTACCGTAAGTCTGGGTGCAGGCGGAATGGAAGGAGCAGGAAGCCAGTCAAGTCCTTATCAAGTGACTACACCCGTGCAACTGAGGGGAGTAGGAATAAGCAACAGTGGTAAATATTACAGCCAAATGAATGATATTAATATTAGCGAATATACCACCGACTGGAGATCAGTGGGAAACGGTACTCTCTATGACGGAAATCATAAAAAAGTAACCAATTTCAAGAGTAATCACGGGGGAATATTTACCGGCGGCGGCACGATACAGAATGTGCATCTTGCATCGGGAGAAATAATTGTGGTCGGACTCAAAGTCGGAGGAATATCGAATGGTAATGCCACTAAAATATCGAATTGCAGCAACGGAGCCAGTATTACCGCTACCGCTACTAATGGGGAAATAGGAGGAATATTGGGATATGGTACGGCAATCATAGAACATTGTAAAAATACAGGTGCAATAAGCAGCGAAAGAAACGCGGGGGGAATAGCCGGATATACTGCAGGAGCCACGATAAGATATTGCTATAATACAGGAACAATTACAGGAAATAATACTGACGTTGATGTTTGTGGCGGAGTATGTTCTACTTTAGGAACAAACGGAACAATGGAATATTGCTATAACGCCGGGGAAATAAAAAGAGCAACAGTTGTAAAAATGGGTAGTGTGATCGGGCGCATAGGATTTCTTTCAAAAAGTACATGTAAAAACTGTTGGGGAACAATAACAGACTCAAACGTAAGTTTAATTGCTGATAATCAAAACAGTAGTACTGTGACTAATGTTAATCAATTCGATTCCGCAAACGGTAAATGGCCCGTTTACAGTTCAGGAAACGGTGACGGTTGGACAAGCGATCACTGGAAATCATTTGGTAACGGAGACTATCCTCAACTATATTGGGAGTAATAAAAAAGATGAAACAAAACAAACGAATAAATAAAAAATCCCTCATCCGCAGCATTTCCAAAAAAGTGAACTGCACCGCAGGTGAAGCAGAACGCTTTGTCACCGCCTTTATCGAAGTCTTTGGCGAAGCGATGGAAAACGGAGAAAGCCTGTGCCTGCACGGCATAGGTTCATTCACCGTAAAAGAATCTGCTGCACACAATGGCTACAACCCCGTTACCGGGAAAGCAGAAGTGTTTGCCGCAAGGAAAATATGCAAGTTCATACTCAGCAAAAAAATACGGTTGCCCGCGGGGTAATGACAATAGTACAGAGTGATTTTAAAAAACAACCTTACTTTATTTTATAATGTCCTTACGTTCCAACCAAAACGTAAGGACATCTTTAAAAGGATAAACCAAAATTAATAAGAAATATGATAAAAAAAGTACCGCCATGATATGAATACATGGTCTCCAAAACAAGGATGACTCAACGCTCTTTGACATAATTATATTAATCTCAGTATGGCCGGCAAGGGCCGTCTGTCCAAATGGACAAACGGACAAACGGACAGTATATCCCACCCTACAACAGCTTACCGTATTTGCCGTGAGACAACTTCTTTACTTTCAAGCCTATAAGCTCTGAAATGTAACGCATCGCCGTGCGCTCCGAGAAGCCGTACTTTGCAGCGCAACGCGCCACATCTTCACGGGTAAACTCATCGGGCAGGTCATTGAAGAACTCACGCTTTGCATTGGGATTCTTCAACGAATAACGCTTGTGCGGAGGAACGGAAGTGAGCAGCAAGCGGTTATGTTCGTAGCAACAAAGCACAATGCTCATGGCGGTATCAAAATAGGTGTCACTGCACTTACATGCCTGTGAATCCGTTTTGTGTTCGTACTGATCCAGCCGGGTAAGAATCATGGCAATGCGCATCGTGATGAAAGCATAGCGTTTCACCACCGCCTGCAGATTGTCATTGTTTTCGAGCGCCACTTCGGCAAGCAGTTTCCCGTACGTTTTGTTCAATTTCGCCCATTGCGACTGAGTGAACGAGAAACGTAGCGGATGCTCCGCACAGAAGCGGTAAAGGTCATAGGCCGTTTCGGAATAATGGTCGAAATAATTTTCGGCATCACAAGTATCATTGCCCATGTCTTTCCACACGGGCGGTTCACGGAAGGTGTAGAACAGGATGCGGCTTGTCAGTCCGTTCTCGGCATTTTCTATCAAAGGGGTAACCTGTTCGGGCGTGCCTGTGAGGAACAATGCAAGGCGGGGTTTATAAATGATAATGGGTTTCATCCCGTTTGCCTTGTAAGACGAAGATATGTTTTCATGTCCGAACGCTTTGCAAAGCATATCGTCTATGTTTCCGCAATCCAGTTTTCCGGCATTGGTCATGGTCTGGGCTTCCGTATCGAAGATAATGCCCCCCATGTTGCCGTTATCCCTCAACTGCATCTGCATACGGGTGTTGCTGGTAGTGGCAGGTATCACGAAACACTTGTAGGGCGGTTCCTGAGGCTCTTCTTGGGGAGAGTCCCCGTCTGCCTTATTCTTGGCACGGCGGGCGCACCCCAGTTGCCATTCACGATGTTCTTTCTTGTATTTCTCCGCAAGCAAATCACTTTCGGCAACAGTTCTTTCCTGTATTACTTTGAGCAAATGTGCCCCCCACCGTGCCACCCCCTTTCCACTGCCTGCGGGAGCAAGGCAGCAGGTGTACAAATGGGGGGAAAACAGGTCGTGGTTATATACGCCGAAAGTGGCGGGTAATATGGCACTGAAAGCGGTGAGGCAGGAAAGGAACAACACATCCCTCTCCCGCGAAGTAGTGTCATCTATCCGGCAATCCTTAAACAAAGAAGGAATATTTTCATACACTTCTTCGGGAAGGAAAGGCGTACATTTACGATATTCTTCACCTTGCCAATAGCCCTCCTCTTCTCCCTCACTGTCTGTGGGCGTGTTATACTGTCCGTTTGTCCTTTTGTCCGTTTGGACGGCAGATGCGGGAAGAAAGCCGGGAGCCGGAACACTTTCCTTAACTTTCTTATAGCCAGACAATAATGTATTTGCAATCTCGCTCTCGGTAAAATCCGTCTCTGCCAGCCTCCTGCAAATTGCGCTGTAAATGACCTCCCTGTCATACCCCCTTTTACATGCTTCGCAAGCTAATTTAAAAAGGTTGGCATTGCGACCTCCCTTCACGGAAGGATTAAGGAAAAGATAGGACGAAACGAAACGGTCCGTATCGCTTTCCGCCACCGCGGGCAGCACGAAGCTCTCATAAAGCGCGGCAATATAAGCATCGGGATCATAACTCACATAACACAAGCGGCTTTCGTCTTTACAGGCAACATCGCACTTCACGCCGGTGAGACGGTCATAGTATTCGCTCACAAGGGTAAAAGCCTCACGGTGACGTCCTTCTATGTTTTCAACAAAAGCAGCAACCTTCAATCCGTCCGTGGGACTGCGGAAAACGGCTACCGTGTGCGGATCTTCCACACAAAGACGGCGTACCCGTTCAATATCGCCGGCAAGGTGGTCTATGTCAACAAGCAAAATGCCGTTTGGCTCTTTAAGCTGCCTGACGGAATGTGCACCGTTGAAAGTGCCGGAAGCCGTAAAACAGGGCAAGCCGGATTTCAACCGGGCAACCGCAGCAGCATCGCCTTCATCGTGAAAGCGGCGGATAGTATTGATACTTTCGGCATATTTACCTTTGACAATGTGTTGCAGTACAAGAAAAAGAGAAAGTTCATCGGGGCCCTTTGAGTAAACATTTTTATAAAACGAAACTTTAATTTGTTCAATGGCCTTCATTGAGATTAATATATTTATATAACATTGGAATATCCAACGTTTTCGACTATGCAAAAGTATATTTAAATCATTAGCGCAACCGGCTGAAACAAGCTTTAACTATAAATAAAAATGATAGATAAACAAGTTCTGAGACACACCAAATTTTTCGGCATTATTATGTCGGCTCTGTTTAAACAATGCGACTGGAAAAAGACGGATATTTGTATTGATTTTCACTGGTCTAACCATACGGTTGACGCACTTCTTAAAGGGGAGGATAAAAAATTGTCTTATTACCTGCAACTTTTTGATTTACTGTTGCAATACTCCGACCGTAATTTTTATTTCATTACGTTGATGAAGACATTCCTGTATGCTATCCTGAGAAATAAAACGGTAGTAATAGGCATCAGGGAAAAGAATGAGCAAAGAATAAAGAAATGGGCTGTGATTATGGAAAAAGAAACGTGATATGATTTATTAAGTGGAGAGTGGAGAGTTAAGCTGTTGTCATTGCCGGTCAAGCCGGCAATGACAACAGCTTATGCAGATACAGCCATCAATTCACGACCAATTGAACGTATCGTTTCCAATATCTCCTCAAAACGTTTTTTAGACGGCCTCTTTGTTCCGCTCACGTATTGAGCAAATAAACTTTGTGACATATTCAACCGACGCGCTATGGCAGCGGCATTCAATTCCGGGTGAGCTATAAACAGATCATATAAAGGATTCGACTTCTTTTCTTGGAAAAAACCATCAAAACTTAAATCCTCATCCAACTCCTCCCAGCGAATACCAAATTTATTCACCTTGAAGTTTGCACGTTGTTTCGGAGTAGCAAACTTCAGTCTTTGGTAGTCTGCAAACTTCTCACATGCTTCTTCACCGTCAACCGTACGTATCCATACAGCCGTATCGGTCAACCATACCTTATCCACTGCTACATCTTTCATAACCGTTTACTTTATTAAAAAATTTATTCCAATGTTCTGCTATCACTTCTTGATTTTCTTCGATTATCGATTCCATAAGTTTCAATTCTGACGACTTTAAACCATTATTTTTCACTAATGCAACAGGAAACAAAGTAAACTTAGCACTCACATCCCCTTTTATCACATGAATATGAATGGGTTCATGGTCATTGGCATAAAACATAAAACGAAAACCGAACAAAATAAATATCGTTGGCATATGCTTGCAAATTATTATCAGACAAATATAGGTAATTATTTAATTACCCACAAACAAATAAACAAAAAATAGCGGCAGCCTTTCCAGACCGCCGCTTCACTCCACTGAAAAAAAGAATCAGTTCTTTTTAACTCTCAACTAAATCAAGGTTCCCCGATATATTCCACAATCAACCCCACCTGTTTGGGAGTAAACAACCGCACTGTATTGTCATAACCCGTGACAC
>CABUKU010000049.1 GCA_902492205.1 uncultured Bacteroides sp.
TGTTGATGATATCCAACAGCTCATTTAATTCTGTACGGATACCTTCTACCTGTGCAGGGGTGCGGGGATTGAATAAAATTTCCTGCAACAGGTAGTCGTCTTCGTTCAATACTCCTTTGGCTATCTTCATGTGGCGTTTGAAAGTAGTACCGGGAGCATCCTGATGCTTCATCACTGCCGCAAAAACGAAAGTGGAAACAAAAGGGATGGACAGCGAATAAGCCACTGTCTCATCGTGCTCTTCAAAGGTATATTCAAAGATGTTCAGACCAAGGTTTTGGTATAAGTCCTTGAAGAAGATTTTACCCAGATGGTCGCCTTCGCTGATGATGATGGCATTTTCGGTGCTCAGTTTGTCAAGGTTGGCAAATGTGGGACCGAACATGGGGTGGGTAGATACATAACGGAATCCGCATTGGTCATAAAACTCTTTCAGTCCGGTCTTTACCGAGGCAATATCGCTGATGATGCAATCCTTGGGGAGAGCAGGCAATACTTGGTGAAAAGCATCCAGTGTATATTTCACGGTTGCCGCATTGATAACCAGTTCGGGCTTGAATTCTTCAATCTCTTCGAGTGTGGTATATCGGTAGGTGTTGTAAACGAAACGAAGGCGTTTCGGGTCTACATCAAATACAGCGGTTTCGTGCTGGAAGCTCAATACATCGGTAAAGAAGGAGCCCATTTTACCGGCTCCTAAAATTAATATTCTCATCGGTTTACTTATTTATGATTTCCATTTGTTGCCTTACGCTTTCTTCGTGGATGGCTTCGAATACTTTTTTAATGAAATCTGAGTCCATGCCGCACAGTGAGCCTTGTGCACCGCGCTTGTCTAGAATTTCATTGTAACGGCCTGTCTGCAGAATGGTCATATCATGTTCTTTCTTGAATGTACCGATTTCACGGCAGACACGCATACGTTTTGCCAATACCTCGATAATCTCATTGTCGCAATCATCGATTTGGTTACGCAGTTCACCCAGGTTTTCGGTGGTTTGGGTTTCTTTGCGGATGACTAGCAGATTTAGGATATAGTCCAGCACATCGGGAGTGACTTGTTGGGCGGCATCGCTCCATGCACAGTCGGGATTGCAGTGTGATTCTACGATTAAACCGTCAAAACCTAAGTCCATCGCCTGCTGGCAGAGGGGAGCTACCAACTCGCGCTTGCCACCGATATGGCTGGGATCACAGAAAATCGGTAGTTCGGGAATGCGGCGACGCAATTCGATAGGGATATGCCATTGAGGCAGGTTACGGTAAATCTTTTTATCATAAGAAGAGAATCCGCGATGGATAGCACCCAGTTGCTTCAAACCTGCATTGTTGATGCGCTCGAAAGCTCCAATCCACAATTCAAGGTCAGGGTTGACAGGGTTTTTAATCAATATAGGAATGTCCACACCTTTCAGAGCATCAGCAATTTCCTGCACGGCAAACGGGTTGGCAGTGGTGCGTGCGCCAATCCAAAGCACATCAATACCTGCCTTTAAACATTCGTAAACGTGTTTGGCTGTAGCCACTTCGGTGGCAACATACATACCGGTTTCCTGTTTCACACGTTTCAGCCATGCCAGGCCATCTACACCGATGCCTTCGAAACCTCCCGGTTTGGTACGCGGTTTCCAAATGCCGGCACGGAAAATCTTGATGCCTTTATTGGCCAGCATGAGAGCTGTATCCATAACTTGCTGTTCTGTTTCGGCACTACATGGGCCGGCGATAATCATCGGGCGTTTTTTTTCAATTCCCGGAAGTTCGATGGGTTTTAAATCTAATTCCATAATCTGATATTTTGTTTTGTTACATTATCTTTTTAATTCTTTCCAATGCTTCTGCCAGCTTTTCTTCTTTGGCACAGAGGGAAATACGGATATAGCGTTTGCCGTTGCTGCCGAAGATAAAGCCCGGAGTAATGAACACACGTGCTTCGTGCAAAACTTTTTCGGTCAGTTCTTCTACATCATTGTAAGATTCGGGAATGCGTCCCCAAAGGAACATACCTACCTGATTAGGGTCAAAGCTACAACCGAGTACTTTCATAATCTCTTCTGCCAGTTGGCGGCGACGGCTATATACATTGACGTTCGCTTCTTCGTGCCATTCCACACTGTTGTTGTAAGCTTGTGCGGCGGCCAGTTGCATGGGGCGGAAAGTTCCTGAGTCAATATTACTCTTTATTTTCAATATCCATTGTACAAACTGCGCATTGGTGGCGAGCATTCCCACACGCCAGCCGGGCATGTTGTGGCTCTTGCTCATAGAGTTGAACTCGATGCAGCATTCTTTGGCTCCGGGCACATTAAGAATACTCAGTGGTTTCTTGTTCAGGATAAAGCTGTATGGGTTGTCGTTTACAATCACAATATTATGGCGGCGTGCAAAGTTTACCAGCTTTTCATAAAGTTCCATCGTGGCGTTCGCTCCGGTCGGCATATTGGGATAGTTGGTCCACATAATCTTGACGCGGCTCAAGTCCATCTTCTCCAGTTCATCAAAATCGGGTTGCCAATGGTTGTCTTCGCGCAGGTTGTAGTTCACAATCTCACTGCCTAATATTTTATTTAAAGAGGTGTAGGTAGGATACCCCGGATTGGGAACCAATACCTGATCACCCGGATTGACCAATGCCAGCGTCACATGCAGGATACCTTCTTTGGAACCGATGAGCGGCTGGATTTCGGTTGCCGGATCAAGCTCTACATGATACCAACGCTTGTACCAGTCGGCCATGGCTTTGCGTAATTCAGGAATGCCGACAGTAGGTTGGTATCCGTGCGCATCAGGACGCTTTGCCTGTTCGCACAACACATTGACGGTTTCTTCCGAAGGGGGCATGTCAGGGCTTCCGATACCCAAACTGATTACATTCTTACCTTCGGCATTCATTTGTGCCACTTCTTTCAGTTTACGGCTGAAGTAGTATTCGCTAACATTCGCCAGACGGTTTGCCGGCTGAATATTATATGGTTGATGTTCCTTCTGCATATTCTCCTAATATTTTAAGTTCTTTTGTCAATGGTGAAACGGCGTCGATAGATTGCTTGTATCTTAAATAATCATTGAAGATCACGTCTACGTAGAACAGATATTCCCATTCTCGGCCTATAATCGGTAATGATTGAATCTTGGTCAGGTTTATTTTATAGAAAGAAAAGATAGAGAGCACTTGCGACAGGCTTCCTTCGTTGTGAGGGAGGGAGAAAACGATGTTGGCTTTGTTTACTTTCGAACGTTCACGTAAGTCATCGGCTTTCCATGGGTCGGCCACTACAAGGAAACGCGTGAAGTTGTGTTTGTTTGTTTCGATGCCTTCTTCCAATACTTTCATTCCGTACAAATCGGCGGCGTATCTGGAGCAGATAGCGGCGTGTCCTTTCAGATTTTCCCGTTTGATGGCTTCCGCACTTCCTGCCGTATCTTCCGTTTCTACTATTTTCAGTTTGGGATGTTGTATCAGGAATTCACGGCATTGTGCCAAGGCAACGGGGTGGGAGTTGACTTCTGTCAGTGTTTCCCAATTGTCGTCCGGCAAGCACATGAAGCTGTGTTTGATGCGTAGTTTGTGTTCGCCGACAATGGTCATGCCGCTTTCGCGCAGTAACTCATAGTTGTGCAGCAAACTGCCTGCAATGGTGTTCTCGATAGCGAGCATACCAATTACATTGCTATCCTGCTTTATGTTCGCAAAGACTTCTTCGAACGTGGAACAGCAGATTAGTTCGATCTCTTCTCCGGGGAAGAACTTGTGGGCGGCAATGTCGTGATACGAGCCCGGTACACCTTGTATTGCTATCTTTTTCATTCGTATATATATTATAAAAAAATCCCGCTTCTGCCGGAAGCGGGATTTCGTTGTTATTATCGCATTGTTTTAATCATTGTTTAACGTACACATACAAACTCCCGCTTCACTTTGTTGCTAAAGTAAAAGTAATAAAAGAAGAAAAAGTATGTAT
>CABUKU010000050.1 GCA_902492205.1 uncultured Bacteroides sp.
AAGAACAAACCTGTAGATTCAACAACGTATTCTGCACCTACTTCATTCCATTTCAAGTCAGCAGGGTTTCTTTCAGCAGTGATGCGGATAGCTTTACCGTTAACGATCAATTTGTTGTTTTCAACATCTGCTTCGATAGTTCCGTCGAACTGACCGTGCATAGTGTCGTATTTCAACATATAAGCCAAGTAATCTACCGGGCAAAGGTCATTGATACCAACGATTTCGATATCGTTTCTTTTTTGAGCTGCGCGGAAAACAAAACGTCCAATACGTCCGAATCCATTAATTCCTACTTTAATCATTTTGTTAAACTTTTAAGGGTTTTATAATATTTCGTTTAAAATATCTGCAACTTGTTTCCGGCTATTTTGTTATATATCACATATTCATTATAATATACTTACAATAGCAACATCTTTCTTCCTTATTGCGGTGCAAAAGTAAGAAAATGTTTTTATATTAGCGCATAAATTACTATTAAATAAAAAAAAAATGGGAAAAAGTACTTTTTTACAAGATTTCAAAGCCTTTGCCATGCGTGGAAACGTGATTGACATGGCAGTCGGTATCATCATCGGCAGTGCATTCGGCAAAATCGTATCTTCACTTGTAGCAGACATTATCATGCCCCCCATCGGACTACTCGTAGGTGGAGTAAATTTTACAGATCTGGCATGGGTAATGAAACCTGCCGAAATTGTGGACGGGGTAGAAAAAGCTGCTGCCGTGACTCTTAATTATGGTAAATTTCTACAAGCAACATTTGACTTCATCATTATTGCTTTCTCCATTTTCCTGTTTATCAAATTAATCAGTCAGCTTAATAAGAAAAAGGAAGAAGCACCCGCTCCCCCTCCTGCTCCGACAAAAGAAGAAGTTCTCCTCACCGAAATCAGGGACCTTCTGAAAAAGCAGTGATTAGTGGTTTAGTAATTAGTGATTAGTGAAAAAATGCTAAATACCAATCACTAATCACTAAACACTAATCACTAAACACTAATCACTAATTACTTTTTACTACTTTTGCACGCAAAACATTTAACTCACTATTACACATAGAAATATGCAAGAAAAGATTATCATTCTTGACTTCGGTTCACAAACCACGCAGCTTATCGGCCGTCGCGTTCGTGAGTTGGACACATACTGCGAAATCATTCCTTACAACAAGTTCCCGGAAAACGACGATACCATTAAAGGAGTAATCCTTTCGGGTAGCCCGTTCTCTGTCTACGACAAGAATGCTTTCAAAATTGATCTGAGTAAGATACGCGGCAAATATCCTATTCTCGGTATTTGCTATGGTGCACAATTCATGGCTTACAGCAACGGGGGAACAGTGGAACCGGCTGCTACACGCGAGTACGGACGTGCCAACCTCGGCGAATTCAACAAAGACAATGTCTTATTAAAGAATGTAAGAGAACACTCACAAGTGTGGATGAGCCACGGCGACACTATTACTTCCGTTCCCGAAAACTTTAAAATCATCGCTTCCACCAAAGAAGTTGCGGTAGCAGCTTATCAGGTAGAGGGCGAACAAGTGTGGGGGGTGCAGTTCCATCCGGAGGTATTCCACAGTGAAGACGGAACACAAATTCTGAAAAACTTCATTGTAGACGTATGCGGATGCAAGCAAGACTGGTCTCCGTCATCATTCATCGAAAGCACAGTTGCCGAACTGAAACAACAACTCGGCAACGACAAAGTGGTGCTTGCCCTGAGCGGTGGTGTGGATTCATCTGTGGCAGCCGTTTTGCTGAACAGAGCAATCGGTCAGAACCTTACTTGTATTTTTGTAGATCACGGAATGCTCCGCAAAAATGAATTCAAGAATGTTTTGCATGACTATGAATGCCTGAACCTGAACGTTATCGGCGTAGATGCAAGTGCCAAATTCTTTAGTGAACTGGCAGGCGTAACAGATCCTGAACGCAAACGTAAGATTATAGGCAAAGGCTTTATCGACGTATTCGACGAAGAAGCACATAAAATCAAAGATGTGAAATGGCTGGCACAGGGAACTATCTACCCGGACTGCATCGAGTCTCTTTCCATCACAGGAACCGTTATCAAGAGCCACCATAATGTGGGCGGTCTTCCCGAAAAAATGAACCTAAAACTTTGCGAGCCATTGCGTTTATTGTTCAAAGATGAAGTGCGCCGCGTAGGTCGCGAACTCGGAATGCCCGAACACCTCATCGGCCGTCATCCTTTCCCGGGACCGGGATTGGCTGTGCGCATCCTCGGAGACATTACTCCCGAAAAGGTTGCCATTTTACAAAATGCCGATGATATTTATATCCAGGGACTTCGCGACTGGGGATTGTATGATACTGTTTGGCAGGCAGGAGCTATCCTCCTTCCCGTGCAAAGCGTAGGTGTAATGGGTGACGAACGTACTTACGAACGTGCTGTTGCTCTTCGTGCAGTAACATCGACCGATGCCATGACTGCCGACTGGGCTCACCTACCCTATGACTTCTTGGGTAAGATTTCAAACGATATTATCAATAAAGTGAAAGGCGTGAACCGCGTTTGCTATGATATTTCGTCAAAACCACCCGCCACCATCGAGTGGGAATAAAAGAACTCACGGATTCATATATACAAAAGCCTCTGCATACTTTGCAGAGGCTTTTTTCATCTAATTTTCCACCGCAAAATCCTCTTTCCCCACATCAAAACAGGGACAGGCTTTTATCCATTCTTCGGGTTCAATCTCCCCGTTTCCGTTCAGGTCGGGGCTGAGGTCACGATGCCCGCATATCCGCGCACTGGGATATTCCCTCAGTAATGCAAGCACCAATACCCGCAGCGAATGTTCCTGCCATTCCGTTCTCGTGTCTTTGGGCTTTCCGTTGCAATCCAAGCCACCTTCATAACAGATACCTA
>CABUKU010000051.1 GCA_902492205.1 uncultured Bacteroides sp.
CAGAACTATGCTGCTGAATGGCATCATACCCACAATGGTGGTTAGTAAAAACCAAGCCATCCGGAGATACAACAACCCCCGAGCAAAAACCTCCAAAACTAACAACAGCATTAGCCAATGCTTTTCCTCCGGGATTATACAATTGTTCAGATGAAAGTTCCAATCCCATTTCTTTCATCACTTGTTGAGTTTGTTTGCTAAGGCAACAAGGAAGCCACATTCCCTCATTACCCCATATACATAAAGGCAGGAAAGACAGCAGCAATAGTAGTTTTTTCATGGTTTTACTCTACAATTAATTTAAGTTTTTTCGCCCCGACACGTGCCTTCAACCATTCGGAAATCTTTTCCTGTTCTTTTCCTACAGGTTTTTTACTGAATTTCATCAAGACTATTGTCAATGTGTCCGTTTGGGTTGAGTCTACCTGCAATTCCACAGTCTTCGCCATGGCTATAGCTTCTGCTGCAGGATAAAGTACTTTAAGTTCGGGAATTATCTTTTTATCTACGGTATTGTATGCGGCATATACATTAAGTTCGTTTTCCAAAGACTTAATCTTTTCCTGCTGCTCCAGCAAACGTTTCTCACTATTCTTATAAAAGTCCTCCATCACTTGCGCCTTTATACTGCCAATATCCATCGCATCATTATTCATTCCTTGAAGAACAACCAGTTTGGTTCCTGCCAGATTAAAAAGTTTCAAGTTATCCCTTGCGGTTGCTATTTCTGTTTCCGAAACCTCATTGCCTATTAGCACAACACGTATTTCCTTCTTCTCGAAAGAAATCTTCCGGTCTATTACTTGGGTATTATTAAAATTCAGCTCCTCGTTGATAAAGTTGTTGGCAGAAGCTTCATAAATAGTACTTTTTACAATGCCATAAGTCAGATAAACAGCAGGACACATCGTAGCCAAAGTAATAAAAATAATATATTTCTTTACCAATTTCTCACGCTCCTTATCCACAAACTCCTTACGTTGGAAATGCATGACACGCACCCCGATAAAAGTAGCCAGACTGATAAATACTGAATTGATAAAATACAAATAGAACGCACCTAAAAAATAAAGTAAATTTCCGGTAGCAAGCCCGAATCCGGCAGTACACAAAGGCGGCATCAAAGCCGTAGCAATAGCTACCCCCGGAATAACATTCCCCTTCTCCTTTGTAGACAAGGCGATAATACCGGCCAAGCCACCGCATAAAGCTATAAGCACATCATATATAGTAGGAGAAGTACGTGCCAGCAACTCCGATTGCACTTCATCCAACGGAGTCAGCGAAAAATAAATCGTGGATGTAATCACACTAAATACAGTCGCCACCAAATAACTTTTCAGAGAACGTTTCAACAGTTCAAAATCATTCTGTCCGATAGCCAGCCCCACTCCCATAATCGGCCCCATCAGCGGAGATATCAACATAGCACCGATAATCACTGCCGTAGAATTCACATTCAAGCCCAATGAAGCAATAAAAATTGCGAATATAAGAATCCACAAATTAGTTCCTTTGAACTCAACACCGTTACGAATACTTTCTACAATCAAGGCTTCATTATCCTTATCCTTGCGCAAATCAAGATATTCACCAAAGAACTGCTTTATATAAGGCACATTCTTCAAATCATTCTTCAGGTCACTCATAGCTATTTCTTTATGTATCGGTTTATAACAGGTATCTGCTGCAAGGGGAAGTCCGTTTTCACAATATATGCCACAAACAATAACAACAGTAATGTACGAACACCCA